>CAVYHV010000014.1:0-369529 GCA_963768425.1 Candidatus Bathyarchaeota archaeon
CTAAGCTATTTTCGTTACTCTGTGCTCTACAAGAACCTGAGAACCGTTTTTGTAAGTCACAATCCAAGAGCTAAATCGGGTTTTAAATTTCTCGTTTGCCGCCCTTTTTTGTTCTGCCATTTACTTCACCTGCCTATAAATTTGAAATGCTGAAGTAAACGGCATCAATGTTGATATGACGCGGGTTACTTCAGTTGCGTTACTGTGAATCGGCTCTCCGGTTACCACATAGTTTGGGTCTTGCAAGTGTACGATGCGGGTAACTTCAGCCTGCAAGGTCTCCAAAGTAGATTCTGCAGTCGCTAAATCAGCCGAGTTTTGGCTAACGTTAACGACAATTATGTCGACAACGAGTTTTTCAGTAACCAGATAACATTCGCGACTAAGCGCATCGACCTGTTTGCTTGGGCTCGCGTAGTAGATGGCTATTTGTAAGGGTCCTTTTCCCTGAGTAATCCCAATTGCATCCATGCGAGTTGTAGGCCACAAAATATTTGCGGCGGCCATAGGATTTGAAAGCCCCCAATTCTCCTGCAGCAGCTCCGAAATTGCTGAGGCTTGATTAGTTGAAATATAAGCATTCCTCCGCTTTCTGCCAAAACAATAAAGAAGCCAACCTATCAGGAAAAGCGCTATAGCAACGGGAAGAAGCAGAAGCCGAAGTTTTCGTTTTGCCATTCCTAACCCCACTGCCCTCTGTAATGGGGAACTTCATTTCCCAGGCGTACTTGAGCGCTTACTGCTCCAGTTGAAAGATTCGCTATATTTCGGTTAAAGCTGTCTTGGAAGCTTTGCACTGCGTTTTGAAATGAGAATTTTCCAACGGTGCCTTTAGTTACGAATAAGTCGCCAAGCTTGTAATCTGCCGCGCCCAAAAGCATCCCGCCGCTCGCAGCAACTAAAACGCTCATGCATGCAAGGTCAAGTGCGGCAAGCTGCGCAAAGGGGTAACGCGGATCCATCGGTGTTACACTGGGCGCGAAGCTGCCTATGTAAGTGTTCGCGTGGTCAGCGTATGCTTGAACGCTATTACCTGAAACAGAAAGTCCGTAAACAAGATAATTGCCGTTGCCATCAGGTCCGGTAGCATTTAGAAAGCCAATAACCTCCTCTAGCGAGGTAAAGGCTAGATAGGTTGACATGAAAAGTCTCCGTAAAATTGGTTAATTTGAAGCCGGCTTTACGGTTCCAGACTCAAAAGACTGGAGCAAATGATTACTTAACTGGTAGAGTAGCCCGTTGTTTTGCATATGCAAAAGCCGTTTGCGACGTAAGGTGTTTTGCGGTAGCTTGTGAAGGGGATAATTTTGCGTAGTCTTTTCTGGATGTCGATGTCGGTTGTGATTTCTTGTTTGGTTACCATGAATCCCATGGGTGCGTAGTTGTTGTTTGGGTTTTGGCCATCGCTGATACCGTAAACTGTGCCTGCTGGAACAAGGTTGCTGACTAGCAGTGTCCATATGCCGAGTTTTTGTTCAACTTCATTGGTTAAGGGGTTGGTGACTTCGCGGAATAAGTTGGGGTAAGGCAAGTTACGCAAAGATTCTTCCTGGATCGGGTTGACTGCGATGTATTTCATTATGAAGTTGTGTTGTTTTATGAGTCGGTTCATTTTGTTGAGGTCTTCAAGGCCTACGCCGCCGCTGACTGTAATTGTTGAGCCTGTAACGCTGATTGTGTTTCCTGAGCCTCCGAAAGAGTTGCCGTTCGCTGCTCCCGCTCCATCTATGGCGGTCCAGCTGTCTAGCTCTATTTGGTACATCGTGCGGAAGGCCAGACGCATCATTTGAGTGTCGACTACGCCGAGTTCGAAGTCGGTGATCATTTCTATGGGGATTTCGACTTCTTCGCCGTAAGTGTCAGGTGTGATGCTAACGCTGGTTAATGGTGTAAAGTCTAGTATTGCTGGTGCTGCGATGCCTTTTCTTTGAATGCCGATTGCGACGTTGCCTGCTTCTTTGACGTAAGTTCGGGTGCGTCCTTTTATGATTGGGTCAGGGACAAAGAGCTTGGCGAAAATCATGGCGTTGGTTGCCATCTGCAGGATTTTTTGGTGTAGCTCTGGATATTGAATGGCTGGGCTATCATCCATTGTTACTTGATCTGGTGCAAAACTCATTTTTCGTTTCTCCTTTATTTTTTATTTAGAATTTCTCGACTTGACGAGTCCAAACTTGAAAGATTGGAGTTAGGGGATTACTATTGCTTGGCCGCCGTTAGAAGCGCCAGTATCACAGAGGCAGTGTTTTGTGGTTGGGGTGTTATTGGTTACTCCGACTCCGTTTGCTCCGGAAACTACTAGGTCGCCTGGGTTGATTGTGCCGCTGGTTGTGATTCTGGCTTTTACTTTGCCCGTCATTACTGTGCAGATTTTGCCTGCCGCTGCGCCGACTTTAACGATGCCTACCCATTCTTGTGCTCCGGTGGTTGGGGAAACCGTCCCAGGTCCACTGATGTAAACAAATTGTCCTGCTGTGACGCCGCCTGTGCCCGCGATAAATGAGAGGTCTGTTGAGGATGGTTGCTGTACAAGAGGACCTGAATTTTCATAGGACATTTTACTGCATTCCTCCTTGTGTTACTTGGGCGTCAAAAGTGCGTTTCTTCTGGGCGGCTGCTGCAAGCTCTTTGAAGTAAGGCGGCACTGCCACCATTCCTGGCTGACCCTTCTGTGGTTCCAGATGCTCGTTTAGGACTCCTGCGACTCCTTTTCCAGGAGTGCGTTGCTTTAGTGCTTGTTTTATGGATTCGTCGACTTTAGCTGCGATAGCAGCGGTTTCCAATTTGACTGCTTCTCTTGCGGCTTCGACAGCTTTGGTCACGGCTTCGGCTGATGCTTTGTTGCATACTTCGGTTAAGTTGTTTGCGTGCTTTTCGATAATTGCCTTTACGGCTTCTGCATCTAAGGGTTGATTTGTTGACAATTTTCTCTCCTCCGAATTTTCATTTTTTTGGTTAGCTCCCTTTTGGGAGTGTACCTGTGAATTACAACTTAAACAACTAAGAGTCAAAGCGCTTGCACATAGCCCACATGGAATTTTTTCCTGTACTGTTAGCGCTTTTCGGATGGCTTGCTGTTGGTCTGCTTTCATGGCAGCCGCAAAGCCAACAGGCTTAAACTTGGCATGTTCATAAGCGCCTATGGAAACAATGCTCAACTCGACAAGGCGCGGTCTGCGCATTATTTCCCAAGCGCCACGGCAAATGTGCACCAAATTCATCAGATCGTCTCTGGAGCGAGATCCACATAAGCTGCAGTAAGCTTCCCCAAGAATGCGTGGGCTAACGCTGTTAACGTATTCACGCTCGATTTTTGCGAGCAGTTCTTCATCGCCGCTAACTTCCCCCTCGAAGGGAACAACGATTCTGCCATCAGCTGATGTCTGGGGCGAGTGTAAAATATTGATGACGCCTTTGATGTCTTCCACGCGGTCGCCATGGTCAACACGAATCTGAGCATTTTGACTAACGGCGACGAAATAGGGCAGTTCTTCAGCGGGAACCTGCCAACCATTCTCGTTAACCGTGTCATCAATGGCTGTTCCCTGAATGAGCAGGACTTTGCCGTCGATGCTTCGCTTGAAAGTAACGGGCACATTGTAGTCTAGATGAATGTTGGGTTTAGAAACGCTCATTTTGGGCTCTCTTTAGTTACCAGTAAACATCATTATCACGAGCAACGAGGCAAACACAATTCGGATGCAAATTCACCGCAAAAGTGTCCTCGTCAAGCCATTCTCCGTAAGGAAACATATCCGTAAGTTCATCCGGATCCTGCAGCTCATACACGTCATTGTTGTGGTCTTGGCAGTTTTGGCATAGATTGGGACTTGGCTTTAGGCCTTCAGTTACGTAGCGCCAAACAGTATATCTGATGGCTGGGTTAACGATGGCAGCCTTGAAAGCCTTGAACGCAAGAAACGCGTTGAGGGCGTCTTGCTGGTTATTGTCTTGGAATTTCGGAGATAACATAGCTTTTCCCGTTCATGCTTAGCTTTCTTTGAAAAGCACTAAGTTGAGGAGAAAGCTGTGAAGCAACACTCTTGCTAACGGCGTCGGCAGGCATTCCCTGGTTATAGCCTTGACCCATCGTTGCCAAGTTACCCCAAACTTCCTCAGGCAACCCAAGTTTAGCTCTCGCCTCTAAATCGCCTAAGAGACCAGCTTGGAAAAGAGCGATTTGCTGGTCAACCATCACGTCAGCGGAGGGCTCCCAAATTGGGCGCCACTTAATTTTAGGAATTTTGTCTGCAGTAATTAATGAGCCTGGGAAGTCGCCTCGCAGTATTGCGGGGAATAGTTCGGTTTCATAGGTGTATTTTATGTGTTCTTGGCGCATTCTTAGACGGGTGACAAATTCTTGCATCACAATATCGGCCGTGGCTCGGTTTGTTCCGCTCGCGTCTCCGAGAAAAATCTTCGGAACACCCAATTGCGCTTCACGCTGGCTAAGCAGGTAGTTAAGCCACCATTCGACTCGTAAGCCGCGAGTCATGCTGTCAATAGGTATAGGCGTCACATCGTGTTTGAATGCGAGATCGGTGCCCTGTTGCCGCTCAGCCATGCCATCAATAAAAGCTTGCAATTTGGCATCAGACCACTCCGCTTTTTCTGTACCGCATTGATAGGCAAGTATAGGTTTAGTGTAAATCTTCATGATAGTTGCCATATCATGCTGGAAATCATCTGTTAGCGCTTGAATCAGCTGGGTGCTTCTTAGCAAGCTCACGCCATAAGCGCTATTGTACCTACCTGAGCCTTGATTGTGCAATGTGCGCAGTATGTCTTGGGGCTCAAAAATTGCAGGAGGCACAGATAGCAGCTGGATATAGCCGAAAACGTTCATGTAAGCATCTCGACGAATCCTAACATAAAGAGGATCCAGAGGCTTTAGCCATTCAACCCGCTGATTATCTTCATCTCGGCAAAGCTCAGTGACGCTAAAACCGTTCACCAAAGCATTGTTTTCTTGAATACGAGCCACCGATGGAACGTTATGGGAATCCAGCCACTCGCTCAGATAATCGTTGAATGTGGAGTTGCCGCCTTCTAGCTCAAGCCAATTACTAACCGTCAAGTTAACGCGAACATCTACTGATGCAGCGATGTATGGGTTGTACTCGTAGAGGGCTTGCAGTTTCGGCAGATCGTCAACTGGCGTGATTCCCCAAATTCGATCATATAGGCTGCTGTAGGGCGGAGTGACAAAGCCTATCCCAGCACTTTTCAGAGTGTACCTGCTGAGGTATTCTTGCAGAACCGCATCCCGAGTGGACCTGAAAGGGATCTCCTGCTCAATTTGCTGCTTAGCAGTATCCTCTGCCACATTCCTCATCGGATTTGGCAAAGAATCACTTTGTGGGGCAGGAAGTATTTTGCTTGCAACCTGACCAAATGCGGCTCTGAAGTTTACCATTACTGAGTACATCCATTAATGTCGGTTCGGGAAAGCAATTCCAACGCCTGAGGATGGCGAAGGTGAACGTTTTAGTTGCCAAGCGGCTAATGCAAGAGCGATAACTGCGTCGTCATGGTAGCCTTCGGGTGCTCCATACTGCACGTTGCCGCTTCGGGTAGTCTTGTACCCGTACAGCTTGAGCTCGTTAATCAACACTGGAATCGGCGGGATTGTGAGCTGGCGGTTTTCAATCATTATGCTGAGGTTTTCGATTAAGTCTTTTTTTGTGGCATTGGTGAATTTGTAGCCGTCCACATGTATTTTCTCTCTGCAAAGTTCGTCTTCAATTGGGTCGCCGACTCCGGTGCTATCGATCAGCAAACGGGCATCATAGTTCTGGGATAGTTGGACGATGCGTTTTCTCTGAAATACCCAATCCAACTCGTTGAATCTGTCAAAAGCGCACAAGTGACCATCTATGTCTAGAATTATTAGGACAGTGAAGTCCTCTAGCTTTGCAAGATCGGCGCCCATAACGTACTTTTTATTTGGCTGATGAAGTTCAAAGCCGCCTTCAACAATGCGGTCAACGCCTCGGAAGACACTGCCGACGTCTTCTAAGAACTGTGCCAGAACCTCTTGTCGATAAGCCAATTCAGGCATATCCCGAGCAAAGGAGGCAATTTCTGTTGGGTCCAAGTATGGGTTGGTTGCACTTGGGAAGCTCCAGCTTTTGTAATCTGTCTGTTTTGGGTCTTGTCCGCGAGTCCATAGCTGGAAATACCAGTTGTGCCCTCTGGGCGTGCCAGTAAAGAATGCGATGCCTTTCTCATCCATCAACGCAGGCCTAAGAGCCAAAGTCCACGCTTCTTCAGCAATTTGTGCGCCCTCATCAACCCAAAGAACCTTCAAACCTTGGCTACGAAGCGAATCGGGATTGTCTGCACTCTTAAACCAAACATGCCGATTCCCCGAGAGAATGACGTGACGGTCTGCACGATGAATTTCCTCAATAAGCTCACCAGGACAATAATTAAAGAATTCACTCCATTGCCGCTGAGTATGCCAATAAGTGGGAGCAACAGCAAAACCGACAATTCCTACTTTTTCTTTGCCTTCGCCTTGCTGCCACATCTGCCTTATGAATTCGTTGGCGCCCGCGACGGTTTTGCCCCAGCGACGTCCACAGTTGAGCACTCGGAACCTAGCGGTACAGTAGTGGAATTGGCATTGTCCTGGATGAGGTTTGTATCGGATGAGTATTGTTTTTTGCATACTTCGGGATCTTCCCATTTGATGCGGGTTTCTTCAGTTTGATTTTGTTCAGCAGGTTTGGCGCCGCTGAGTTGGGCTGATTCGACGTTTATTTGGCGCATAAGATTCAAAGCAGCAATTCTTGCGCGGTCGCTTTTGGCTTGGGTGTACATGAAGCTGGCTTTGCGGTAGAGCTGTTCATGACGATTCTGCACCTTAAGCAGCTGCTTGGCGAGTTCCTGCAAAATAGGCTGCCACTCTGGCTTAGTGGCAAAATCATTGTAAGCTGTACTCCTAGAACAACCAAACTTCGCCATAAGATCTTGGACAATTTCATGGGTGTTCAACCCATTTCCTTCGCCCTTTAGCAATTCTAAGCGTCTTTCAAGCGTATGTAGCTGCATAAAATATTCACTTTTCCAAAGTTTCTGGAATTTTGCGCCTATATTTTAGAGAGACGGTTAAGCGACATCTGCTATTCGAATGCACCAGTTCCCGATTTATTCGAGTATCCCCTTTTCCGTGGCTTCCGTGACCAACACGCTTGATTATCCAGTTACCCAAGTTTCCCCTTACTAACTGAGGATTGCTTGTAACCAAATAAAATGGCAAATTACTCTGAGACGTGTAAAGCTCAGCCATGAAATTCAGCAGGCGTTTTCCAATCCCGATGCCCTGATAATCAGGCAAGACCACAAGACGGCTTACACGATAATAATTTGCCAACATATGCACATGTGCAACTGCAATAAAGGCGACAGGTTTTTGCTGATAAAGAGCAACGTAGCATTTGACGCCGGCGCCAAGCTTCCCGTTTAGATAGTGATATTGCCTAAAGACCTGCCACATGGAATTGCTGCATTTATGAACTGAGATGTCAATTGTTGGGTGGCTAACTTTTTTTTTATAAACTCCATAGCGTCGGTGCAAAACACCCAATCAGGCTCCAACCAATCAATAACGTCATAATGACATGTGACTGCTATGAACTTCTTGCCTGATCTTCGAACTGCTTTGCTAATAGCGTAAGCACTGACTTTTGCTATCTCCCTATCTACAACGCTTGTAAACTCATCAAAAACAATTAGATCCTGATCTAAACTGAGCGCCCTTGCAATATCTACCCGCATCTTTTCTCCCTGACTCAGCGCCTCATAGTTTTTGAGCCAATCGGGAGGCGAGGCAAAGCCGACACTGCAAAGGTTTTTGGTGATCTCATTTACTTGAAGACTTGTTGGGAAATCATCTAAAATCGACTCATGTGAATAGTCAAAGCCTTTGATGTAGCTTTGAGGAAAAAGCGTTTTAGCAATGCTGGTTTTGCCTGTCCCACTGCGACCGACAATGATGCCGATTTGCCAGAGCTCGCTCTCGATAGGAAGCTCCCCAGTAAAATGCTTCTCCATCTTGCAATCTGTTAATGTGAAGCTCCCGATAACAGACTGAGCACGGAAGCTATCAGGTTTGGACCAGGTTTTTACAAACTCAAAACGCGGCATTTGTAACCTTCACCAATTAGTTTGTTATAGACTGCCTCTTGATGGACCTCATCTTCGCATTCAATTACCACTTCAAAGGACTCGTCGAAGTTAACGCCTTTTTCTTCTTGACCCAAAGCATTAGTTAACTTGTCGTCCGAGAGCATTAGCAGATATTTGAGATCATCTTCTTTTCCAGCTTCAATAATGCGTTCGTACTCTGCAAGGTCAAGCTCTTTTTGGTGCTCGCCTTTGAGCTTGTTTAGAACTTGCCTTAGTAGTCGACGATCCACATCTTCAACTGGTAAACGTATAATGGAAACTTCAGTCATGCCCAGGGCTTTTGCAGCTGTATAGCGCTGTTCACCGTCAGCAATTAAGAGATCCTTGTTAGTTATGATGGGAACGATAAAACCCCACTTCTTAATAGAAGCTTTAAGCCGCTCCAGCTGATCTTTGCTCATCTTGTTTGGGTTTTGCCCATCAGTTTTAATCGCGCTTACCGCTACGGTTTCAGCGGCTGGAATAATAATCGACATTACTTGATCACAAACCTCTCAAACAAGATTAAGACAAGGCTAACCAATCCAACAAGGCTGGTACTGCCTAAAGCGATCAAGATTTTCTGAGTAACTTCAAGCTGATGCACCTTGGCTACCAACCCAGATTGAAAGTCCTCTCCCACTAGCGCATTTTCTATTCGGTTAACTTGCGCCGTATTGGTGTGGATGGCAGTTATGTAGGGACAAGTCGGGTTCTTGTTAGCATCTGGACAAACTTTGCCCATTTGTGTTTCATCTTCGTTTGTCTCCAACAGCATTGCCTCGACAGCACTGATTACATTTCTATTGACTGGAAGGCTCCTTCGCCTTGAGTATTGGTAAGAACCAGCCCACGCTCTACATTAGGCACAGCCTCGGGAACGGGCTCTCCAAACTTTAACGCTAAGTGACAAGCCACATCATCAACCGAGACCAAACAAACAGACTCTCCCTTAAGCCTATCAAAGAAAGCTCGTTCTCGAATAAACTGACGAGAATCTTTCAATTGAATCCGAATTTCTTGAGATTTAGGGTTTCTTCTGCCTCGTTTATGTGTCATGCTATAAAACCGCACTCCCAACTTTTGGGTGAAGGGGGCGAAAACCGAAACAAACTTGAGCTTAGCGCTCGCCCAATATTTTTGCGCAGTAGATATAGCATCTAACTTAAAAAACTACCGATTGCTGCTAAAGCGACTTTAAAGCTGTTAGGCACTGAAAGAATGGATGTTCTGTTAACGCAATTAGACTTTCTAATGATGGACTTAACATATTTTGATTTTGTTCATGCCTATCTTAAGGAAGTGAAGGAGACAATCGATCGGCCATGAGTTTGTATTTTGCTTGCTCTATGCTTTTTCAGTTGCACGCAAATAGTTATCGTAGTTACCAAGATTAGAATTGCGATACTGATAGTTGCTGAAGAGAACTCTGGTGCAGAGGGTGCTAGCGATGATGGGGCTGAGGGTGTGCCAAAAGCGTAAATGGTCCCGTTTGTGGATTGAGCATAGACTACTCCGTTTGCGTAAGCAGGCGAAGATAAAATCTCTCCTGTCTGATTGGAGTTCCAGAGCCAACTACCATCAGTAGCGTTGAAAGCGAAAAGGTTGTTGGTGCTGCCAACGTATAAAACGTCGCCCACCACTATTGGGAAAGGTTCGCAGTCAGTTGTGCTTGAACTCCACAGTTGCACCCCCGTCTCGGCGTTTAAAGCTTCAATCGCTCCGTTGGGGTAATAACTTAAAACATAAACCACATTGTTGGCGAACGCAACAGATGCTCCATCGTTTACCTTGACAAGTATGTTGCTGTTGCTCCAGACTTTTTGTCCGTTAGTCGCGTTTAAGGCATACAGGTCTCCATATGATGACGGAATATAGACTATATCATTGCCAACGGTGGGAGGCGACTCAACCCAGCCTTCTGTAGTGTAAACCCAGAGTTGACTGCCGTCTGTGGCGTTTAAGCCATAGAGGTTGCCGGCTAATCCGTTGTTTGAGCCAATGTACACAACGCCGTTAACAACTGCTGGAGACGAGTAAATACCTTCAGGGTCAAGGGGAATAAATTGCACGTTGACACTGTAATTCCAGAGCATCAGACCGCTATTAGCGTTAAAGGCGTAAACAGTGTGGCTGCCTGCAAAGTAAACCACGCCATCAACAATTGTGGGAGAGGAATTTATCCAATCAGTGGTGAAACTCCAGATTTTTTCGCCGTTAGTTGCATTTAAAGCGTTAAAGTCGCCGCCAATTGAGCCCACGTACACGATTCCATTGGCAACGGCAGGTGAAGAATCAACCGCACCTCCAGTGCTGTAGTTCCATAGCTTGATGCCGTCTGTTGCGTTTAAGGCATAGAGGTTGCCGTTAGAAGAACCTATGTATAATATGTCGTTGGCAACTGCTGGGGAAGATGCGCCAGCGAACGCGCCAGTAGTGGGGTAGCTCCAAAGCAGGTTGGGAGTAATCAATGTGCCGCTGGATACGTATCCAGTATGTGACGGGTCAGCGCCAAGCATAGTCCAACCTGATTGCCCGTTTGTTTGCCCACTGACCGTTGAAACCAATAATCCGCCAATAATCATAGCAATTAAAATTGGAGCCAAGGCGGTTTTAGTCTTCAATTATGCCCCATCTCTAACTTTAACTGCGGTACTTCGTATATTTTAAGTTATTCTTATTTTGTTACTTATGAAATCTATTGAAAATTTTCTGCAGTGCCTGACTATCGGTAAACCAGATAATCTAACATTCAAGAGTATGATAAGCCCTTTTAGCGTTAGGGTAAAGGACAGGTATTCTCCTTCAGCTCTAAAAAATAATAGACGTAAAAAAGCCGAATAAGGACTAAAATAGAAGAAAAAAGAGAGAATATGGTATTTTTGAGGGACATTGATATGCCGCAAAGCATAGTGAACTAGTTGATGTTAATGCCCGAGTCACCGTACACTTCCATCATACCAGGGTAGTCATAAGTCATTGACACGCCATAACCCCCAGGCCAAAATGTACCGTAAAATGGCAAAGGACTGCTGTCATACGAGCAACCAAAGACTTGATTTGAAGCATCATTTAACGCCTGATTAACAGTGTCACCGCATATTACGTAATAATAGAACCACTCTATCCAGTAGCCTGCAACTTGTGAGTATCCATAGAAACTAGCATAACTTATTGAAGGAGATTCGCCTAGAAAGCCTATGAAACAATGACCACTGGAATCCGAACCGTACCATGATAAGCTGTTAGCAGATGTGCCAGTCCAAGCATTTGCAAAATTCTGATAGTAAGTGTAATACCAACCATCATCAGTCGGTGTAGCTGTTCCAGCCGTCTGACATGTCCACATCATGGTGAAGGAATTCGTCGTCATACCATCAGTGTAATAGGCAATACTCGGGTTACCATTCGAGTAAACATTACTGCCAGAGTCGTCAGCGTACTCATACGGGCTTCCTCCAGGACCAAAATGAAAGACCACGACATTACCGTAATAATAATCGTCATACATAGCATTATTGTATATGGCTTGATAGTTGGTTCCGCTTCCTTCATTGTTTGCTACAGTCGTTCCAGAATCATAATCTGCATAAAGCGTTTGAACATAGCTTTGTATATCAGTTGCATATGTATTCTCAGCACTTTGAAAAGAGGTGTTATCTTCACCTGAGGGGTAATAGTCTATAGGTGCGTACAATTCCAATTTTAGACGCCCTAGAGTTTGTGCCTTAACATTTGGAATTATCGCAATAAGTCCTATGGGTAAAATTACTAGACAGAGCACACCTAATATTCGTTTATAGTGATTTATTTTCCAAAGTCGCTTGAAACCTGTGAGTCTGTTCTTATCGCTCTTGAGATACCCCACGGTTGTTGCTGACAGGCTTGCTGCAATAATGGGTAAAGTAATCAGCGCTAGTGTCAAAGTAGGCATTTGGTTGGTTTTTGACTGAATTGCTGAATCAGTTGAGGAAGATACCGAACTATTGTCAGGCAAGACAGCCTGGTTAAATATTATCGGTTCAACCGAACTTACATTTCCAGTGTCTGCCCAAACCCATATGTTAAGTCCCGTCACGCTCCCAGGATACACTTGGTCAAAGCCTACGCCAACATACCAAGCGGGATACAGTACGTATGGATTATTTCCCCGCGTGGTTTGTTGAGGCGTTTGTACAGCATAGTTAATGTATTCTAGTGTGACGTCGAAAACTTCTGCTACTTTAAAACCTGTCACTGTATAATTGATTCCATTAGAGTTCTGTGCTGTATACGAGAAATTGTTTGCTGCCTGTAATGCTGTTGTTATTGCTTCTGGGCTGGATAGCGTGGGTACGCCCACTGTTTGGTAGATTTGCCAATTATCAAGGAAGCTCTCCAAATATCCATTGTAGTATGTTAAGACTACGTCCTTCATTGGTGCAGGGGTGTCATTGTTATCTACATATGTCCAGACTAGGTCTTGCTCATTTTGATTGCCAAAGATAGATACCTGTAACTTGATATTTCCCGTTGTTTCCGTCGCATTTGTATTAGGTGAGACATTGTTTATCATTGAACTTAATGATCCATAAAATGAGTTGCTAGTGTAACTTTGGTATCGTTGAAGGAATCCCTGAGCCATAACGAGAGTATTTGTTGCTGGCTGATTAAGGGCGGGAGAACCGACGTAATTACCTAGAGAAATTTGGTTGAGACTGCCATCTATAAATGTGACTCTTGCTCTTGCATTGCTATGGGCAGATGTTAAATTGAATATTAAATCATCTTGAGAAAGACTAGAAATAGGCGTCGTGGTTGCTGGAAGATTTATAGTTGTTGGTGGTGTGGGAACTGGATGCGCTGCATTGTTGCTATCTGAAACTAAACTCGCTGTGTAAACATTCATGTCAAATCCAACCACATTGCCCAAAATGCCTATTGCTTGTTGGCTGTTAGTTGTTACCGCAGCATGTGCCATTGGAGATAGAGTAACTCCAACAGAAATCATTAAACCTGCAAGAAGAACTGCTATTAAAAAAAGTCTTTTAGGTTTTTTAGTCATTTTCTTATACCTCCTTTATTTATTGGGTTTTTCATGACTGTTCTCTTTCTGCCCTTCCCTTAGGGCTAGGCGGTGACACGCCTCCGAAACAGTCAGTCTCGGCGTCGTCAGCGCCATTCACCCAAAATAAATGTGATAGCGTTTCACACGACAATGTGGATATGTTATCACTAAGCTTATACGGTTTATTGCTACTTACTAATATTAGTAATAATACGATTAATATTCCTATTCCGAATAGTTTTAGGAATAAAGATGTTGAACAGAATGCTGTTCGGATTCCAAAAATATAGTCATGATAAAACGCAGAAATTGTTCAAATAACGTTGAGGTTTTGCATTTGTGTCGAACGCCAAATTTTTACAGCTTTAATTTCGTCAGGTTCTTAAGCAGCCCACGTTTGGTAACCTTTAGGTGGTTTTGGTTTTGAATTTGGATTTGCAGCCGACTATTCAAAATAGAACTCTTAGGGCTTTTTTGGATCTTGCTGTGCTGTGCCAACTGTCGCACCGGCCTATGACTTGTTATGAGATTAACAAATCTTTTGTTGAGAAGTTTGGAATTATGATCGCTCCAAGTACTATTTACTTGACGTTGGGTTCCATGGAAAGTAAGGTGAAGTAAAATGCGCTCGCAATAGAAATGGAAGGGTTTACAGTTTAACTGAAAAAGGCAGAAAAGTAACCGATAATATGAACTCTATAATTGAGGAAATCCACCGATTCTCGACAATCTTGCTTGGCGCCAAATGCTGACTTACTAAATGGTCAGAAGCTTAAAATGCGGAACCGCCAAGGCAAGACAGTTCATCTTTTGTTTTGCTCCAAGCTTCAACTGCAAAACTTGTTAACGCCCAATGCCAGCCTCTTTGTTCCGCAACCTTTTCCCCAAATTCCTTCTCTAAACGTTTGTTCATTCGCAATATTCGGCGACTAACTTGATGACGTGTAACCTTAAACCTCTCAAGCTTAATGGCTAAATCTTTTGGCAACAAACCAAGACTACCAGCCTCAAAGAGTAAACGCAGAATCTCCCGGTCAATCTCATCCTCACAAGCAATCCGCTCGATGAGTGACTGCTCAAAATTGAAAGAATCCTTCAGACCTGCAAAGATTGTGCGTAGCATAAGCTTAACCTCTTCAACCTCTGCCAAAGTCTGCTTGAGGAGCTGCTGATTATACTTCAAACGTCCAATCTTATCGCTTTGACTACGCTTCTTTTTGGCGTTTTGAACAGGTTTTTCAGCGGTTTCCATATCAGAATGCACACTCCAAGAATTCTTGTCCATCAACACATGGCAAAATTGACAGCGGGTAATCAGGACCAACTAATTGCAGAAAAGTGACTTGTGAAAAGCATGGACTTTTCCCATGCAGCACCATGAACGCTAAAAGTGCTTTTGAACAGGTTTTAACAGACATTAGACGCCGCTCCCATTTAATTCAGCCAGATAACTGTTGATTGCAGAATAGCGTTTCATGCTCCAAGTATCGTTTAATGAAGCTGCCTTTATGATGTGCCTGCAAGCTTTGGCTCTAAGAGCGCTAATTTCTTGCCTTAACACTTGACTAAGCAATGTATTCTTTGCCCCCAGGACCGCTTGGAACCTCTTGATTAGTTTGAAAATCTGTGAGCTTGCCCAGGGCTTCGGCGACCTTGGCTAGGCTGTAACCCATTTTTTCTAGCTTTTCAAGGCTGCCTGAAATCTTCGCTAAATCAGTTAAGACATTGTCCACTTGACCCTCAAGCTTCTTGACTCGCTCCGGCATCAGCAAATACTCAACCGCCGCATCTCGACCAACATGATCAAGCTCGCCCTCATCTTCTCCAGGACTGTCATCGATAACCCGTTTTGGAGTACTCACCGAAAAATAGCGATTCAAAAGATTGGCAACTGGATCATCAACGCCCAGTTCATGACGCTTGTTAATCTGCCCATCACCCAACACGCAGCCGTACTTACTCATCAAACCCTTAGCGACTCGATCAGCCAAATTCTTAGCCAAAGTCACAAGCTCCCCAGGACTCCGACCATAAAGCGTCTCCACATGAACAATCCAAGAAGTCGTCGTATGACGCACCTTCACACCCTGCTCTAAGCCCAAAAGAGCAGTCCAATTCTGCATCTCAATTCTCCGAAAATCCCCAGACGGATAAACGCCCTCACGCAAAACGGGAAACTTGAAAAAGCAACGATGCAGACGAAACACGCCCGAGCTAAACAGCACACCCTCACATGATATGAGAAAGTTTTGACCTTGCTCTGTCAACTCGTAGTCAACGAAGTTGCTGCGCTTTAATCTGCGAATTAACCCTGCCTTCTCAAGCTTCTTTACATAGTAGGCAACATGCTGTTTCTTCCATCCACGGGCACGCCCAATCTTGGCAGGATACATCTTAACCTCAATGCCCTTGAGTATCGGGATCACGCGGGTGCGAACGGTACAGAAGTCAAATTTGACTTTTGACTTTGAACGCGAAATATTTTGACTTCTATCAGACGGACTAGCCATAAAAAAATTTACCTCAGAGCTGGAAGTACAACTTCCCTAACTTTCTGCCGCAGACCCTCTATATCCTGATCCAGCTTTGCTGGAGCAAGCAAATCTGTCCCATTATACTCAGATAGTGCAGCATTTAATGACTCACGGTTCTCAACGCTATCTCGAATCCTGTAAAAAGGCGCTATACCGTTTAGTCCGTTAATTGAGACTCTGGCAATCATTACTTCGAACTCGGAGCTTTTTGGTGTTCCAGGCGTAAAGTAATAGTGCTCCAAAAACTGCGCGAAGCCTCCATAGAAGCTAAAAGCGATCCATCGCTCATCAGTCAACCAATCGACGGCATCTATCTTATCAATTTGTAAACTGCTCAATGCAGAACCTCCTGAACAGGTCTTGTGTTTTTGGGTGCGAAGCTGCCACAGGCATCGCTGGAAGCTATCTGATTGAGCTGTCTTCGCCCATTTAATAGTCGGTGGCAGGCACCGGACCAGTCTGCACAGTCCATGCACTTGGCTCCGTCCATTAAGTAAAAGCCTCCAATGGAGAAAGCCAAAACCTAATTACCATTAACTCAAAGTTTTCATCCATTCCAAGAAACCTCTCACCATCTTTCTAGAGTGAAGAAAAAGAAAATAGGGAAATGGCGAACCCCCTATTCGCCATTTTACAAAGTATAAATTACACTCTAGATGATGGTAGCCCGGGAGAGACCTATGCATATGCTCACATATACCATTTTTTTGAACCACCTAATTTCATTATTCCGTTTCGATTCTTGGCGCCAGGAAGAAAGTTAGTTTTCCTCCTTTCGTCTGTTGAAAATCGATGAGCACAGGCATGTCGGTTGAGAACTCTAGTGTAGCGATGTCGGATGTGGCTGAAGCCGCTTTAATGATTTCAGACAGATAACTTAGGCTAAAAGTTGCCTTTGAGGCTTCTTTTACCTCAAAATCCAAAAGAGCATCATTTCCCTTCTGCAGAGTTATCGTTGCACCCATGAGATCGCCCATAGCGTTCAAAACCAGCTTTTCCGGGTCCGCTTCAAATCTAACATGGTCACTGACTAGTCCAGCATCTTCAATTGCTTCGCTCAAACCGTGCGTTGTAATCTTAGCTTTTACGTTGAAGGTTATCTTTGGCGTTGGCACTTCTTCCTCCGAGGCTAACAGCGTGGGCATGGTGAAGTCTCGGTTGTACTTCCCTGTTATCTTAACCTGCAAACGTCCACTCTTATCATCAAGCAACAATTCCACTGCTTCGTCTTTCCCGGCTCTCTTCAGCAATTTCAGCAGTTCGCTTATTTTCATGCCTATTTTCATGGGTTCACTGCAAACGTATTCTTCGAAGATTGTTTTAGGCAATTCAAAATCGATCATGGCAACGCGGGAGGGATCCATAGCCCGAAGTTTCAAGCCGTCGGGTTCAATTTTGAAAGTAGCTTCATCTACGAGTATTGAGATGGCTGTGGCCATTTCTCTTAAGAATTTTGAGTCAGCCACTTTAAGCTTAAACATTCCAATCTTCCTCTTTGTATGCATACCCTGTTGCGTTATAAAGATTTACGAAATTAAGCGTGATGGCGTTGTTCGGATTGGGGTTCTTCGCGGATCTACTGTCCAGGAACAGCAAAAGTGATTTATCATCGACCTGTAACGGGTAAATCTGCCAATTGGTATCCTGACCTCGTATTCAGCTCCAGCGCAGTGAGTTCGGGCAGCCCCCCAATCCAGAACTGAATAAGTGCTATTTCCTTTCAAACTTCTTCCCTTTTTCATTTACTAATTCGTTAAGGAATCTTCCTTTTTGGTGAATGCGAACGGGGCGGGCGGTAAAAAGCGTGTTAGGTTTTTTGGGGAAAACTTATATTCACGGCTGGATAATCCAACCAGCTAAAGGAGATGAGAGAATTAACCACAAAAAACTGATAATCCTTCTGGGGCTTTTGTGTTTAACGATGTTTTCAGCGTTTGCGCCAAAAGTGAATGCCCAACAGTCTACCGTGGACTGGTCACCTACATTCCATCATGACCTATCTCACACTGGATACTCTACTTCAACTGTGCCGCTGACAAATAAGACCCTTTGGATCTTCCCGACCGAGAACTCCCTTGAGTATCTTTCACCAGCCGTTGTCAACGGTGTGGTCTACGTCGGCTCGGATGACGACTATGTTTATGCCTTGAACGCTGCGACTGGTGCCAAAATCTGGAGTTACGCGACGGGCAGCGCAGTGGAGGATTCTCCTGCGGTGGCCAACGGCGTCGTTTACATAGGCTCCGACGACAATTATGTTTACGCTTTGAACGCTTCAACCGGCAGCAAAATCTGGAGCTACAGGACTGGCGGTGAAGCCTACTCTTCTCCGACGGTTATTAATGGAGTGGTCTACGTCGGCTCCAACGATTTCAATGTATATGCTTTGAACGCAGCGACGGGCGGCAAAATTTGGAGTTACGGGACTGGAAATTACGTATATTCTTCGCCTGCAGTTGTTGATGGCGTGGTCTACGTTGACTCTTACGTCGACGTTTATGCGCTGAATGCGTCGACTGGCGACAAGATTTGGAGCTACGCGGCTGGCAGTCCTATGTATTCTTCCCCAGCTGTCGTTAACGGGGTGGTCTACACGGGATCAAACAATTATGTTTACGCTTTGAGCATTGCAAATGGCTCCAAAATATGGAGCTACGCGACTGGCGGCGTCATCGAATCTTCTCCTGCGGTCGCCAACGGCTTAGTCTACATAGGCTCCGACGACGACAACCTTTATGCTTTGAACGCTGCAAGCGGGACCAAAATGTGGAACTTCTCAACTGGTAACATCATAGATTCTGCTCCGTTTGTAGCCGACGGTGTGGTTTGCTTTGGTTCGGAGGATGGTAATGTTTATGCTTTAAACGCTACCACTGGAGGCAAGATTTGGAGTTTCACGACCGAAAGTGCCGTAGAGTCCTCTCCTTCGGTTGTCAACGGCGTAGTCTACGTGGGCTCCGACGACAACAACGTGTACGCTTTTGGTTCAATTGCAGTTCCTCAACCGTCTCCAACCTTGCCTTCTCCGTCTCCTTCGTCCAGTCCTTCTGCTTCTTCAAAACCCTCAACTTCAACAATTAGTAATGGTCCCTTTTTGATTATCCTAGGCATTATCATAATTGTAGTCATAATCATAGGTTTAGTAGTTGGACTTAGAATGAAAAAAAGGACTTCAAAAACAATAACTCAACAATGCACACTGCACAAGCTAACTCAATGCGGACTTTATCTTCACACTTTTTCTTCTAACCAAGCTTCGTTTTACGTATGTGCCCTGTGGATTTAGGGAAGACTTATATCGGTATAGACATGTCTATTTCGATATACTGAGGTCTTCATAATGTTGCAGGGGATTTTGAAAATGTGGATGCTAAAGATAATTTCAGAAAAGGAAGTTAGCGGTTACGAAATTATGAAGACAGTAAACGAGTTAACGGGTAAAAAACCCAGCACAGGATCAGTCTATCCTTTGTTGAAGTCAATGCAGAATGGGGGTTGGATAATTGGGAAAAAACTGGGTCTCAAGACTGTTTATCAAATCACTGATTCAGGCAAGAAAGTTCTGGAAACACATGAAAACTTAAAAGACGACTATGTGCGAGAGAATTAGCAGGTCTTATTATCTGGCTCAAGATACTTTTACGGATTTACACCTCGTTCTCAGCCATGATAGAGATTTGATAAATCCCCTCGTAACTGAAGTGTCAAAGTTGCTTGCAAACGGCATTCATCCACAAAAAATCAAAGGCAGTGCTTGGCAAGGCAATGATTGAGTTGGAAAAACTGGAATAATGTGACGATGCATGGGAGATCCAATAATTTCAGTTGAAGGGCTCTGCTATAAATACGATAAACTCGTTGCTGTTGACGATATCAGCTTCAATGTCGAAAAGGGAGAGATATTCTCGTTTCTTGGACCCAACGGTGCAGGAAAAACAACTACAATTAATTTGCTAATAACGTTGTTGCCGATTCAGAAAGGCAAGGTAACAATTGCAGGGTTTGATGCAGCAAAGGAACAGGATAGCGTTCGCAAATCCATAGGAGTTGTTTTCCAAGATCAAAGGCTCGATAGAGATCTCACCGTGTGGGAAACACTGGATTTTCATGGAAGAATATATAACCTTCCAAAAAACGTCCGAAGACCTCGAATAGATGAACTCATTGAGCTGGTCGAACTGACGGACAAAAGGAATGAGTTGGCTAAGAACCTTAGCGGCGGCATGAAGCGCCGTCTCGAAATCGCCAGAGGGCTTCTAATTAGACCAAAAATTCTGTTTCTCGACGAACCGACAATCGGTTTGGATACTCAAACAAGAAGGCGAATTTGGTCATACATAAAAAAAGTAAACGCAGAAGGCGTCACGATATTCCTCACCACTCATTACATGGATGAAGCAGACCAAAACAGCGACACCATCTGTATAATCGATAAAGGAAAGATAATAGCAAACGGTTCATCCGAGAGCCTAAAGACCTCTCTTAGACAAGACCGAATCCAGCTCCAAACCGATAATGACGAGAAAGCTACCCAACTCATCAAAGACGTACCTGGCATAAACCAAATTAGAAGCTCGTCTGAAGGATTGATTATTCATCTCAAAGAAAACGCACATTTGATACCGAAACTGATTGATATCCTAAGAACAGAAGGGGTTGAAATCAGAAGCGTCAATCTGATGAAGCCCACTTTGGATGACGTTTTTATTCACTTCACGGGCAGGGGACTGGGCGACGTTGGCCAAGAAGGCTTTGGACCAAAACATTAACTGTAAAGGAGAATGATGCTTGATGGAAAACGGGTTTGTTGCAATTTATTGGCGGGACATGGTAAAATTCTTCCGTTCAAAGGCTCTTCTTTTTTCAGCTCTCATTCAGCCAGTGCTCTGGTTAGTTCTTTACGGGATATCGATGTCAAGCAACATCAACCTTTTCTTCCCCAGCGGCTCTAACCCACCCGGCGTAGTTTCTGCGAATTACATGACATTCATGGCGGCTGGCGTAGTAGGCATGACAATTCTCTTCACTTGCCTATATGCGGGCCAGAACGTGCAATTCGATAAACAATACGGGTTGATGAAGTTGATTGTGGTTTCGCCTATGCCTCGTTCGCAGATACTTTTAGGGGTAACTTTAGGGGGCATTACAAAAGCGTTGATCCAAACAGCCATTGTCATCGCGTTTGGATATGTTCTCGGAGTTCATTTCTTCTTGGGCTTAACAATTGCAGGTGCTCTAACGGCCATAGCAGGCGTGTTAACGTTTGCAGTATTGTTTTCGATGGGCTTGATGTTTCTCTCTACTGCTATCGCCATGAAGGTTAGAGATCATAATGTTAGTCAAGCCATAATAACTCTTCTTACACTGCCACTCTTTTTTGCCAGCAACGCCCTCTATCCGCTAGATTCAATGCCGACAGCAATAAAAATTGCAAGCGACCTTAATCCTCTAACCCACTTCATAAATGGCATGCGCTATTTTGGGATAGGCTCGGATTTCTACTCTTTTGGAGTTCATTACTCCACTTCGCCTAAGACGCTTCTTATCTCGTTCGGATTTCTTGCCGGATTCACCCTTATCATGTTCTTAGCAGCAGTAAGGGCCTTTGAGACGACAAAAGAATTTTGAGGAAAGTTGACAAAAAATGGTATACGTGAGCATATGCACGCGAACGCAGATTTTAAAGTGCTAACTTTTGCTGATCAGGAATAACTCTTCATCTGTCTTTTGCATGATTTCCCTGCCGGCTGCCTCAGCATGGTTGTTTGGAAGGTGATCTAAGAGATTCCAAAACATCGTTTCTAACAACTATGCTGATCCGTCGTTCACCTCTTACAAACTCTACTGAAACAACGTTGCTAGCTTTAACCTCAAGGTTGAACTTACCAGCGGTGCAGCCTGAGGAAAATTGAATACCATCTATGAAGCATGAATGTGGTGGATGAAGAGTGGTTTCCACTTTCGCGCTTAACTCAAAGTAGTCTTTACCGAGATAGTCTATGCCTGATAAGCCAGCTCTCAATCCTAAGATCAGAAAAGGACCGAGATGACCATGAAACTTCACAGCACCTTCCAACAAATCCTTCGGCAACAATATGACAACCCTATTCTTTGAGTTAAGAACCAACTTTAATTTTAGGTTTTTCCCAGAGTGTCCTGACATGGGGTTTCTGTAATTATATTTCTGGATTTTAGACCCCTAAGCAGTGAGAGACCTATAATAGCGCCAACTAATCCACCTAAAACATGTAGCCCTGCAAATGTGACGAGTCCTCCTAAGAGAGTGATAAGACCCAGCGGCATGAATAGGACACCAATCACTGTTCCTGCTACCATGGATGAGAAAAGTGATGACGCTATTAGTCCTGCAGCGCCTATCTTTGATTTGACTCGTATGATTAGTCGGTAGCCCACAAGCCTTGTTGCTACGTCAAATACTACGCTGGCAGCCAGAAAGCCAAAAATGTAGGTAGAGGACGGGTAGACGATGAGAGTAATAAGCACCATAATTAATCCAGTTAATGTTGCCGCTCCAAATTTTCTTGTCAAACCTACGACTAGGATTAGAGCGGTTAACGCTACCATTTCGCATAGAAACGGTATCCCATTGAATATGCTGAAGAAGATTGGGAGAACAGTGTCATTCATGGCTCCCCATAATGCTGCTATTATTGCTATAGTGGCTATTTCTCGAGTGCTGAAGTATGGCATATTTACATTTCCTCCATCTAACAGTGTTACGTTTTTCAAATAAAGTGTTACCTTTATATTAATCTACCGCATAAATTACTCTTAAAATCTTTAAAAAGCCCAGGCAGATGACGAACAAATGGATGATTTAATTACGCGAGAGGAAATGAAGGAAAGAGAATTAATACGAATATTCGAAGCTATTGAGGGAGAATTAAACTTAATTACAGCAAGCGCCAAACTCAATTATACAATAAACAAAACCCACGAAAAAGAGACCGAAATCATACTCGCCTATAACGAGGACACAGAAAAACTTGTTCAAATTCTAAAAAAGCGAATAAAGCTCCTATGGGAAGTTACCAGCTAAAAAACTTACCAACCAATCGTTAAGCCGATAAACTATGAATGGCTATGTGTCAGGAAGTTTGCGGCTTGTATTCTATTGTTGCCTAGTTTTCTTTTGGTTCAGCATTTTATTTAGTTGTCGGGCTGGTGCAGGGATTTATTGGAGATTGCCCCGCTTGGTTTAGCGTGAACTGCTTATCATATCGTTTGTATCGCCAGTATCCGTAGGCAACCACCCAAGATAGAACGAAGATGAGAACTATACCGAAACCTATCGATTCAAAATTCAGTCCGTTTAGCCAGCCCCAAAACAACCCGCTAAAGTTCAATTCACTCGAAAGCACCTGCAAAAGCTCCACGGTACCAATCGCCCACGCAACAAGCACGGACATGATCGTTACTGTCAAATTATAGTATATCTTGCGTATGGGATTATTGAAAGCCCAACCGTAAGCTACTCTCATCGTAATGCCATCTGAAGTATCTACCATGACCATGCCGCACGTGAACATTAACGGAAGAATCAGAATGTAATATAGAGGAATATTTGAGGAAACGCCTACTCCTACACTTATGGCGATGAGGGCAACTTCGCTTGCGGTATCAAAGCCTAAACCAAAAAGTACACCGATTGGGTAGATCTGCCAAGGTTCGGTTACGATTTTGAAAAGTGGACGGAAAAATCTATTCATGAAACCACGTTTTTCAAGCAGGTTGTCGAGTTCAGACTGATTTAGTTTACCTTGCTTTAGTGTTTGGAAGATTTTGTAGATTCCAACCACTATGACAGCGTTAATTAAGCCTATAATCCAAAGAAAACCGCCAGATACTAGGGTTCCGATTACTGCGCCGGTACTTTGAAGAGCAGGAATATTACTTGCGATGGCCCGCGTTGCCAAGACTAAACCCACTATGAGACCAACAACTATCGTGGAATGCCCAAGAGAAAACCACATTCCAACAGTGCAAGGGCGCTTCCCTTCCTGTATCAATTTTCTTGTCGTGTTATCGATAGCTGCTATGTGGTCAGCGTCAACACCGTGACGCAACCCAAAGACATAGCAAATTAATCCGAGGCCTGCAAGAACCACAGCGATTTTTCCAATAATGAATGATGTAATAAAACCAAACACGGTAACAGTTAGGATAGTAGCTAAAATTATGCCCACTTTGACTTTCTCGTTGCGTGAAAGACCGAAATCAGAGTTTTTTTCCGTTAACTTCAAACTCCCCCCAGTAACACTTTCCTTCGCATTAGTGCTACTGAATGTATAAAAGCTTTTAGGTGCAAAACGCCCACATTTATCAGGCGATGTCTATGTCAAAAATTACACGTGCAGGCGTAACGTTCCCACCTGAGCTCCTTAAAGACTTCGACGAAATAATAGGCAAAATGGGTTACGAAAGCCGCAGCAAAGCAATACAAGATGCGGTAAGGGTGTTCGTTTCTGAACGCAAATGGCTAAAAGAAGATGAAAACGCCCAGCAAACAGGAGTTTTAGTAATGGTTTACGACCATGACATACACGACCTTGAAAGCGACCTAACTGAAACACAACATCAACACTCAAACCTTGTAACATCTACAATGCACATTCACATAAGCGAACGCGACTGCCTAGAAGCCATAGCCGTGAAGGGCAAAGCCGGCGAAATCCGCCACTTAAGTGATCAGTTAGCAACAAAAAGAGGCGTGAAAATTCTAAAAAACGTAATCGTCACCACTTAGCACCAAATTTAGCTTTTAGCACGCACTAGCGAGCGATAGCACAAATTAACACAAACTAATCGAGTTAGCAACAAGCTGGCAATACATTTGTAGGATTTTTGCAACATCTAGTTTAAGCAAAACCATCTATGTATTCCAGCCCTTTTTCCCTATAGCAACAGGCGGAAAAAAATGAGGAAAAGGATGCCTCATCTCTTTGTTGTAAGCACACGCTGTGTGTGTTGTGTTGTATGTGTGTGAGTGGGTGTGTATAGGTGGGTATGTTTGAGTTTGGTTTGTGGTCAAGATAGTAAATGTGTTTGTAAATGTCTTCCAATATACAGCGAACTAATAGATGGCAATCTTACTGATGCAGAAACAGACATTGTTAACGGCATCAATGCTGTCAAGCAGAACGCTCCCCAAGCAGCACAAGAAGCAAAAAATGCAACAGGAACTTAGAATTTTCTCTTTTCTTTTTTTGTTAAACCAAGAGGTTAGACTTGATTGAAAAAATAGTTGCCTAATCGGGCAACTCAAGATTCAATTGTTTTTTGAGTGTTTTGTAGCGGTTGCGTACAGTAACTTCAGTTACGCCAGCAGCTTCAGCAATATCTTTTTGAGTCTTTTTCTCGTTGTTTTGTAAGCAAGCAATGTAGAGAGCAGCGGCTGCTAAACCCATGGGGTCTTTTCCAGCTGCAGCACGCTTGCGCCTTGCGTCTCTGAGAATTTGGATGGCTGCACCTTGGGTTTTGCCTGAAATGCCAGTTTTCTCAGCGATCTTCGAGACATATGTTAGTGGGTCAGCAATAGGCATGTGCAAGTCAAGCTGACACAATAATAGTCTATAGCATCTTGAAACATCTTTCTTGTCGACGAGGCTGGCTTCAGCAATTTCCCGTAATGTGCGTGGGGTTCCGCTTGCCCGGCAAGCAGCATAAAGCGCAGCAGCAGCGATAGCGGCAATTGATCTTCCTCGGACAAGGCCTTTGTCTAAGGCTTTTCGGTAAACAACGGCGGCTTTTTCTTTGACTGATGGTGGAATGTAGAGTTTGTCTGAAAGCCTATCGAGTTCCGCCATGGCTTGGGCAA
This sequence comes from Candidatus Bathyarchaeota archaeon, assembly GCA_963768425.1. Classification (GTDB taxonomy): domain Archaea; phylum Thermoproteota; class Bathyarchaeia; order Bathyarchaeales; family Bathycorpusculaceae; genus Bathycorpusculum. The sequence goes on from CAVYHV010000014.1 coordinate 25,592, forward strand.
GGTTTCTGTCGATGGATGAGTGCACTCGGCTTCGTATTTGCCATTTCCTAAGACGCCACATCTGCAGCCTTGTCGCCAAGGGCAGTTTTCTCCCAAACGCATCTCGGTCAACTTGGCTGATGGCTGTGGATAATCCTTTGTCGTGAACGGAGTATGATGTGGGTACTCCAACTCGGCTTCTTGACGCTTTCTCCTCTTGGGTAAACGCGCGCCATTCTGGCCCTTTATCCATCATTTGCTCGTAGAGGACCAAGCCGCAGTCACCACAAACAGTTTCTCCAGTGTCATAATCGTGGACCAGTTTGTCGCTACTGCACTCTGGGCACTTGTCGGACAAGCGGGTCTGTGTTTTAGTTACTTCTTTTTTGCTCATTTTTTTTAACTCCTTTTCAACCTGCATAGAATCGTCTAGTGAGTCGTCTATGCAACAATTTTCCTAGAAAAACAGTATATTCGACCTACGCAAATTAGACGAATTTACTGTTTTGCCATTATTATGTTAATACTTTGGAGATTAATATGCATATTGTACCCAATATTTTCAAATTATCATAAACATAGGCTGCAATATGATGTAATTAGTATAAGCAGCTATGAGTGTGCCTTGAGCCTAAACTTGTTAAGAGAATACTGTAGTCTTACTCGTTTAACATTTCAGCGAATAGGCGCCGTTCCGCTCTTCTCAGAAGAACAGCTAAAGTAGAACTCGCAAGACCAAGCTTTGCTGCCAACTCATCTGCGCTTACTTTTCTGGGCGTATCAAAGTAGCCGAGCCTAAACGCTAAGGAAATGGCTTCTTGTTGTTTTTCGGTTAAGCGGCTAATCGGCGAATTAGGCGAGAATTTAGCGTCCGTTAGCGACAGCACCTTAAAGTTAACCCCGCGGTTTTCAAGGAACGCCTTAACCTGCTCGTTATCTCCGACAAGGGTAACTCTAACTTTTCCATCCCTGACAGCAAAAGGCAACAGGGGGTACATTCCGCTTCTGTTAGGTGACTCTGAACTTGGCTGAACCGTTTTTCCCTTGATAAAATAGGTGCAAGTGTCTCTATCCTGTTCTAAAAGCTGATATTCGACGTTGAGATTTTGAAGGAGTATTTTAAGAGTTCTTCAACTTCCAAAGAGTTATCCTTGGGCTCTAATCTGAATATTGCAGCCGTTTCAGAGGAATCAAATCTTAAAATGTGAAGCACCTCAAATGATTTGATTTTTTTAATTGTCTCAAGCCTGTTCAATTCAGTCAATTCAGCTTTTTTGACTAGTCCTGAATCGACCTGCTCTCCGTACTCTTTGAGTTTCTCGATTTCTCTATCCTTAATTCTTTTAATTGCTTCGTTAATTGACCACTCTATAACTAACCTGCGCATACGTTTTACATCATTCTGTTAAATAAATAATTATCGCAACAGCGAATAAGCTCGCTATAAAATTAATAAGACATGCCGCCATTTAGTTAAAGACAAAAAGTTCGGAAGATATAAAATGAAAGAATTTGAGAAAATTAGCCCAACTGCTAAACTTGTAGCTTATTCAAGAACGTTTACTGACATTCCCTTTGCAAAAGAGATTGCAATTAAAAGTAACGCTAAACAATCCTTCGAAGAACAGACTGGGGATATTCGGGGATCTCCTATCTGGGAAGCACGGTATAAAGTCACTGACAAAATCATCAAAGAACATGGCATAACTCAAGTTTTAGAGATTGCCGCTGGACTGTCTCCTCGTGGTTTATCGATGACAAGAAATTCCGATGTCGTATATGTAGCAACTGATTTGCCTCAAATTCTGGAAGAAGAAAAGGAAATTGCTCAGTCAATTCTTGCTCAGTCAAATGAATCACATCCGAATCTCCACTTTCAAGCAGCAAATGCTCTTGACATGGAGAGTTTATCGAAGGCTGTTGCTTTTTTCAAAAAAGACAAATCTCTTGCCGTTATCACCGAAGGACTTTTACCGTATTTTTCAATGGAAGAAAAACATACCTTAGCTAAAAACATCCATAAAATATTCAGCGAATATTCTGGCTGTTGGATTACTAACGAGGTTTATAGCAAGGACACACTAAAAAAAATGAGTCAATCAGCAGATAATTTTGCTAAAAATCGTATGAAACAGGACCAGTACAATATTTTGTCCGGAAACAATGTTTTCGCCGATGAGGCTGAAATAAAAAGATTCTTTGAAAAAGAAGGGTTTAAAATTGAAAAATATCCTCATTCAAAAATTTTCGGAGACTTAACGTCGGTAAAAAACTTGGGTCTTAGTGAAGAAGAGATAGTAAAAATAAAGCAAATTCTGGATATTAAAGATACACTGGTTTTAACGCCATCTTACTGATATTATGTTAATGTAATAAAGGTAAATTAGCACCTTTTTTTTATAAATTTAATTCAACATTGAGAATTCGATTTTTTCTCGATTCATCAAAAGGTTTATTAACACTATCGATTATTCGATGCATCGATTAAACGATATCGAATAGGCGATAATAAATGTCTAACCAAACTGAAACTCAGGTTGAAAACCTAAAGAAACTATCTACAACAAAAAGACAAAGTGCTCTGGCCGTAGAAGCAAAGGGGCTCGTCAAAATTTTTGGCGATAATCGTGCAGTTGATGGCGTAGATTTAGCCATACCGACAGGCAGCATATATGGCTTACTTGGACCAAACGGTGCAGGTAAGACAACAACCATCAATATGCTTGCGACACTACTAAAGCCAGACAGCGGCACCGCTAAAATATTTGGCCATGACGTACAGCGTGAAGCACAAATCGTTCGTCAGCTAATCAGTGTAACTGACCAAGATGCTGCTCTTGACGAGAAACTATCCGCAGCCGAGAACTTGAGAATCTTTGGAATGTTACTTGGATTAAGTACATCTCAAGCACGCAAGAGAACCACAGAGTTACTAGAAGAATTTGGGTTAACCGAAGCTGCCAACCGACCAGTCGAGAAATTCTCGGGAGGCATGAGACACAAGCTCGATTTCGCAGCAAGCCTCATCGTGCAATCACCGCTCATTTTTCTGGATGAGCCCACAACCGGACTTGACCCACGGACAAGAAATCAAATGTGGAAAATTATCCGACAAATTGCTTCGTCTGGGTCCACGATTCTCTTAACGACTCAGTATCTCGATGAAGCCGACCAACTTGCTGACCGAATCGTCGTTATCGACCATGGACATGTAGTGGCTGAAGGCACACCTAACGAGTTAAAAGCCAAAGTCGGAAGCGCAACGTTGCACCTACGACTCGAAAACGAGAAAGATAACGCAAAAGCAATGAGCATAGTTCAAACAGTACTTAACGCAAAAGCATCTACAAACGAGCCCACACTCATCACAGCTCCCATGGCAGATCCTGAACGAGTAACCGATTTACTCCTCGCTCTGCGTCAAGGAAATATTCGCCTTTCTAGAGTGAACGTGCAAGAACCAACTCTAGACGAAGTTTTCCTCACCCTTACCGGTGAAAGCAAACATGAACATGAAAGCAAGCAAACCCAAATAGGAGCGAACAAGAAATGACAACAAAAATTGTTCCAGGCGTTGAACGCAAACTAAAGAACCGCACAAGCATTCCTATGACTATCCGGAACTCATTAACCATGGCTTATCGTCATCTGCTTCTAATTCGCCGAAACCCTGAACAACTTTTTGACGTTATCATACAACCCATTTTGTTCACGCTCTTGTTTACCTTCCTCTTTGGAGGTGCAGTCTCGGGCAACATCATTAGTTATCTACCAATAATTATACCAGGCATCATGGTCCAGACTGCGTTAACAGCCACCATGGCTATGGGCGTGCAACTCCGCGAGGATATGGAGAAGGGCGTGTTCAATCGTTTCAAATCTCTTCCAATCTCACACGAAGCCCCCTTAACTGGAGCAGCGATAGCAGACTTGCTACGCTACAGCATCGCCACCTCTCTGGTTCTAGTCATGGGTTATATTCTTGGTTTCCGATGGGTTAGTATTGGGGGTGTTGTTGGTGGCGGCCTTCTGGTTATTCTGGCTGCCTGGTGTATCAGCTGGATATTTGCTTTGATGGGCGTCATCGGTAATTCAGCATCCAGTGTGCAGGGAATCTCTTTTGCCATAATGTTTCCGCTAACTTTCCTATCCAATGCCTTTGTACCTACCAACACACTGCCCAACTGGTTGCAAACATTCGTCAAGTTAAATCCAGTAACCTATCTTGTTGATGCTATTCGACAGCTTTTCAACCAAGGCACTATCGGTAACGACTTCTGGCTATCACTCATCGGAATAGGGGTAATTGTGGCTATATTCGTGCCCCTCACTGTAGCCGCCTACATGCGAAAAATACAATCAGAATAGGATAACTGAATCGTAATCCCAGACTCCACTATTTTTTTCTAATCATTTTTTACCCTTTTCTTCTGAATATCAACCAGTTTACTGATTGACTTTTGGCAAGGTGCTTGTGTAGCACGTGTGGTTGTTCCAAAATCAATTTGCAAAGTATCTGATGCTTCTGGATTTGCTTATTTTGTTTATGTTTAAAGCTGCTTCAGCTGTAAGAAGCATGCGTGACGATCTATTTGTTGGCTTGAAAAGGTTTATTAGCGGCTTCGGATAATCGATATATCGATTAAACGATATTGGATCAAATGATGGAAATGTCTAGAGAAGATAAACGTCGTGAGCATCACCATTTAGGACGGGGAGTTCATCTGGGTTGGTGGGATCACCACAGACGAGGAGGCCTCCGGACATTGGTGTTCTCAATACTTCAACAGGAACCAAGAAACGGCGCTGAAATAATGAACCAAATAGAGTTAGCCAGCCATGGACATTGGCGGCCATCGCCAGGCTCAATTTACCCTCTGCTGGATCAACTCTGCAAAGAAGAAAGCATCAGCAAACGTGAAGACGGACGATATGAAATCACTGAAAAAGGCAAAAAAGAATTCGAATGGCCTTATGAAATGTACTCAAAACAGCCACGTTCTGCAGATGGTGCAATAGAAGAATTGAACAGCTACATCTCTTATCTCGAAGACCTAAAACGCATGGACCCCTCCAAGATTAACCCCAACATAGATAAACTCAAAAACGTCAGAGACCGACTAACAACACTCATAGACACTACGTAATTTCATAAAAAGTAAACTTTCTGAATACTCATTTTAGGCCATTACTTATGGTAGATTCAAAGCAGTATAGCACGCGCTATGGAAAACCTATTATAATTTCAGAAACTGGCAGCACCCGTCTCATGCAAAAATACATGTTGGGTAAAATGTGTCCCTACAATGCAGGTCAACGGATTGAGATAGTAAATCAAGCTTTGGGAATACTTAATGATAATCAGTGGTATCCGATTTAGAGCGCGCGAGAATACTATATTATGCTCCAAGGACAAGGATTTGGCATGAGATCCGAGAAAGGGATAACGGATCACCCCCAGAAAAGTTCGTTTTCCTGAGGTAGGGAGAAGGTACTAATCCGACCTTGGTCGCCCCGAGAGATCATAGATTGGACTTCGACACCTTAATTGAAATTTACAAAAGTAGCCTTAACAGGCAAGTTTGAGCAAAGGCACTCAGACCGTTTCGGGGGTAAGCTCGGTCCAGCCCATTCAAACCACCTAGGAAAGAGTACGAACCCTGTAGAGACTCAAACGCAAATAGGTTAATGAGATTATTTTTTGCCCGTCGCGTTCTTTAGTTCAGCAAAGCATTAACTCAATAGACCTCCGCAATAGCGACATCGAAAATCACTTAGAGCTACGCTCCCCAAATATTGAGCACATAAAAGATCAGTTATGTAGTCCAAGAGCGCCTCATGAGGAATGCGCCAACGCCGACGCAAGCGATTGCATAAAGCGCAAGAACCAACAGGGAAAAAGGAAGCCCTGTAGGGTTGGGGTAGAACAAAGCCTGCCGCAAAGTGTCAATCGAGTACCGTGTCGGAATAAATGCGCTTAAAGTCTGGAGCCAGCGGGGAACCAATTCAATTGTTGTGAAACCTCCGCCTAGGAGGAATAGGTAAATTGCAGTTATTGAGGAGAGAAACGCTACGTATCTTGAACCTTTTATTAAGGTCCCAATTATTGCGCCGATGCCGGACGCACACAATGCAGTTCCTAAAAATATCCCAAACAACGCCGGTAACTGATTAATTGGCAGGCTAACAAAACCAACCAGGGCTCCAAGCAATACTGCTGGAAGGACGATTGCAAAACACGCAAGAACACCTCCCAAAATGCGACCAGAAACTAGCAGCCAAGAACGCTGCGGCGATAGAGCTAACATGTGAGCAGTCTTGCTCTCCCTATCCAGCGCACACAAGCAGGCTGTTCCAACAAGACCCACGTTCAGAATCAAGAGCACGAAAGTGGGAACAAACTGATAATGGAACCAGTCAACATTAGTCTCCCTAATGTATTGCTCGTCCAGAGATACATGATACACGTTAGGTAAGGACGTATTTACCAAACCGTCCGAGATAAGGCTTGGAGCATCGAATTCCACAACCGAGCGGTCAACGCTTCTGCGAATATCGTCCGAAAAATCAAAGTCTACGTTGTTAATCGTGAGAAGAACCTTTCCAGTTCCGTTCGCCACCTGCTCATCGAACGTGGACGGGATGGTAATGACGGCAGCGACCTTTTCATCCTGCAACATGGTATTTGCATTAGCCGCATTAGTCACCGTGAGATCATATGCCTCTGTATCCGATCTGATAATTTGAGCCATCTGCATCGACGCAGGGCCAGTACCTTGGACAACTAAAGCAACAGGCTGCTGAGTGACCGACAGACTCAAAGTTACAAGGACCAGCGTCATGGCAATCGGCGGAATAAGCGCGCAAGCTGCAGTAAGAGGCATTTTCCTCCACCTCCTAAGGTCATGCAATGCGATCGTAAACAGCGACTGAAGTTTCATAAAAAGCCCCTTCTGGAGAAAAACCACGCTAAAGCCAACGCGCCGATTCCCCACCCAACCAATGCGAGAGCAAGTAGGACGAGCGGCTCAGGCGTGACCTTCAAATTGAAAACGGCGTGTTCCATCAAGCCCACCGCATAGTATTCAGGGGAAAAGTGCGCTGCCCCCCAGATGAGGCTCCCGTCGAACCGCTGCGGCTCGTACGAACCGCTGAAAAGAAACAAAGGAAGCGCAATTCCGAGAACGAACAAAGCCACCGGGAGCGTTTTTTTCATGACTGCGCCGAGTGCGGCGCCGATGCAACTGAAAATGGCAATGCAAAACAGAAGGGTTAACACCATTTCAAGTGGTTGAGCGGGCGAAATGCCATACCCCACAAGGGCCACGAAGACTGTAATTGCTATTGCCCCAGCCGAAACCAGAGCAGTTGCCATTACCCGCCCGATCAGCGGAATGAGTGGGGGCACAGGTGAAATCGCAAGAATCTTGGCCGTTTTCGATTCAAACTCTTCTGCAACTGAGAAAGCGCTCAAAGTACCAGATATTATGAGGGCATCCAAGACTAAAGCGCTCGCAATCATGTAGTTGATGAAGCTTGTGTCATGGGCGTAAGAGTCGGTTTCGACCACACCAACGTTCACGCCTTCAAACTTTAGTCCATCACCAAAACTCATAACGGCCGAAGGTACCGCACGCTGGATGTCTGCAGTTAGGTCACTGTTGATGTTGTCGATAAAAACAGTAATAGGCACGGTCTTTCCTTCACTGATGTTCTCCGAAAACCCTTGCGGAATAACGATCATTGCCACAAGATCACCCTTTGCAACCATTTCCCGCGCAGCCGTCTCATTACTCATGAAAATCAAGTTGAATGAGTGATGGTCATTTTCTAGGCTATTGATGAACGCTTGTGAAAGCGGACCGTTGTCGTTATTCACCAAAGCAGTTGGAGCATAAGCCCCGGTCATGCCGAAAAGCGTCACGAGAATAAGAAACGTCACTGATTGAACCAAAACAAGTGCAATAAGCAGGCGTGATCGTCTCAATCTGCTTAACTCGGCATTCATTCCACCTAGCAATGCGCGCAGGTTCTTTTTCATGGTTATCGTCCAAGCGATTTGAACACTTCAGACAGATCGGGTGCGCGAAAACAGAACCCCTCAATGCTGCCGTACTTTGTAAACTCGCGTAGGGCCTCATCGGGGTTCGCGCCTTTGGCCAAGAATAATGAAATGCCGCTCAAAGTTATGTCGGTACGGGTGACCTGTTGGATATTTTGAACGCCCGAGGCGATTTTTTTGGCAGTTTGCTCGTCGCATTCGACGTCAATGCAGCTGCCTGTTCGCTTCACTAGTTCGCGAGGTTCCGCAATCGCTAACATTACGCCCTCTCCTAAAACTGCGACGCGGTCGCATAAGGCTAATGCTTCGTCGAGATAATTTGTCGCAACAATGACTGTCTTGCTCTTTGATCTGAGAAGGCGAAGGTAAGCCCAAAGTGCATGACGTGTATCTGCGTCAACTCCAAGAGTTGGTTCGTCGATGATGAACAATTCAGGGTCGTGAAGGAAAGCTCGTGCAATCGCAGTGCGTCTCTTGAGGCCTCCTGAAAGAGTGTTCACGACTTGGTCGCGTCGGTCTGATAGGCCAAGAATTTCAAGGACTTCAAGAATCCTCTTGCGCGAATTTTGCACGTCGTATAGACTAGCCGAAAATTTCAGGTTTTCAAAAACGGTTAATTCTTCGTAAAGCGCGTTTTCCTGAAGGACAAAACCCATTTTTCTTCGAACCTCAGCTGTGTGCGCAGGCATCCTTTCGCCTAGTACATTAATATCTCCTGACGTATGGCTCCGCAACCCGGATATGAGGGAGAGAAGCGTCGTCTTTCCAGCGCCGTTTTTTCCAAGGAGACCCATAATTTCTCCGCGACGGACGTTTAGCGTAATTCCTCTAAGAATGTCTTTGCCTGAAATCCTGCAGTCGACGTCTTGAAAACAAATGACATTATCATTCACATTTTCTTTCACAATATCTGTAGATTCGGCAATGGTAATGTCAATACTCATGGACTAGACTGGCAAGTGCAATAACTATAAGTATTGTGAATTTTCAAATATGAGCCATAAACATTATTCAAGATCATCAAAAAAGTCAGGCAGAATTTCGACCTCAAAACAAGATAGCTCAAATTCTGTTTCAACCAATGTTCCAATGGAAAGCAGACATGATTTTGGATAATAAATCGTAACAATTTATTAGTAGTGTCAATACTTCTTTTGCTATCGCGCTATGTCTTTTAAATAAGAAGAGTACAAATTATTTGAAGAAGGTTTTTAACCCATTTGGAAGGAGATGGAAGCTCCAAACAGTGCCTAACCTTGCGAAAAACGACATAAGTCCAAATAATTTAGTGAAGTGACTCAGACCGTTTCGGGGGTAATCCCGGTCCGGCTCAGCCGCAATAGCTTTTTACTGGTAAAAAGGTGCTGGGATCCCCCCGTCCAACACTAGCTGAATATCTCCAATAACTTGGTGAAAATACTTTCCAACCGTTTGAAACGCGGATTAATTCTTTTCTTTTAGCTTCGGGTTTGAACCCTTTTTGGGTATGGGGACGGGCAGCCCCACCATTCCAGAACTGAATAAGTATTATTTCATCAAACATTCCCTTTTTTGTAATTTGACTTGGGACTCGTGATCGACTAGTTTCTAAGCTAAGACAGTCTCCTTATTCTTTCTCGCTTGCTCCGCACATGTAACACCATCGCAGGTACATCACGCAATAAAAAAAGATGTTCTATTACTGGCGGAGTCGATATCGAACAGCGTTTTGGGAAGGTCGAAAATGATATAAACAGTTTTTGTCCTACTGGTCACCGTGGTAAGATGGCTGAAAAGCTGTTAGTTGTGTTTGAGTTTATTTTGTTTATTTGAGTACATAGGTTTAGAATACAATGAGCATAGGAAACTGTTCTGTAATGTTTAATATTTTAGGTTTTGGTGTTGGTTTAGATGGTGATGATCAGTTGAATTATTGATGATATTGTAATATGATTAAATGCTGCTTTGCGTTATGGATGTTGAATGTTGTAGCATTTAAGTTTTTGATGTTATATAAATGGCTATAGAATAAAGTGAAATTTTTTGGTTGTTGTTATTTGGTTTGAATTGCTATAGTTTGATTTAAGGTTAAGGTGAATAGATTGCAGAGAAAAAGATTTAACAGTTGTTTTTGGGTATGGGGACGGGCAGCCCACCATTCCAGAACTGAATAAGTATTATTTCATCAAACATTCCCTTTTTGTAATTTGACTTGGGACTCGTGATCGACTAGTTTCTAAGCTAAGACAGTCTCCTTATTCTTTCTCGCTTGCTCCGCACATGTAACACCATCGCAGGTACATCACGCAATAAAAAAAGATGTTCTATTACTGGCGGAGTCGATATCAAACAGCGTTTTGGGAAGGTCGAAAATGATATAAACAGTTTTTGTCCTACTGGTCACTGTGGTATAATGGCTGAAAAGCTGGATGGCGTAGATAGAACGATTTTGAATATGCTTCAGAAAGATGCTAGGGTTCCTTTTTCTCATATAGCAGTTGAAGCAGGTGTAAGTGAAGCCACTGTTAGATACCGGGTTAAGCATCTGGAGAAAAACAATGTAATAAAGACGTACACTGCACTGTTGAACCCTGCGAAAGTTGGTTTTTCAACTACAGGCATTATGATGGTTAAACTTGACCCGGCCATGTTTGAGCAGGCCGCCAAGCAAATAGGCGATTTAGCTGAAACATACCACGTTTTCCAGAACACGGGCGAATACGACATCGTTTCCGTTGTGCACACTCGTGACCTTGAGCATTTGGGCGAACTCAGGAAGAAGGTACAGTCGTTTGTAGGTGTGAGGGAAGTTACTGTTTCGGCAGCTACGCGGATTGTGAAGATCAAGACTTCTTTCGATCTCTAATAGACTTTGCGAATTTCGATAAATAACACGTGTTTTTTATCGTAAACCGAAACATTTTATAGCTGCCTCTCGAACTGTTGTTCAGGAGTTTTCCTGCCAGAACCCAAAGGAAGGAAACATATTGAACAACAACCAAAATAACAAACCAAGACTGGTAACAGTCTGCAAGAGGAAAAACAATTGAAGTGGTATTATTGGCTTGTAATAGCTATCTTGGTTATCGTGGGAATTTCCACATTAGTTCCAGCGCCTGGAAGTCCATCAAACTTAATCGGGTACTCATCAGTAGATCCGGCTGCACCGGTAAGCGGAATAATACTTTGGGTAATCGCTGGGGTAATCTACTGGTTTGGAAAAAGAAAGGAAAAGAAGCTCTAATTCCCCAACTTTTTAGGTTTATTTTGGAAAGATTTTGTTCATAGAAAGCAAACAAAAAAACGTCAAGCCATGGTTGAGGAAGGTTCGTTGAAATGACCGCAGCTCCCTTTGCAAGCACGATTGTTGCAGTAGCTCTAATCCCAGTGGCGTTCTTTTTTGTTCATGCCTTCCTAAGTGGAAAGCGCAAGAACCGTTTTCACCCAGTTACTGGAATTTTAGCAATTACATGGGACTTAACAGTTTCAATTGGTTACATGATGTATCGAACATTTGGCGGAGCAGTAAACGGGTCAACTTTGCAGTTAACCCCTCTTCTAAACGCTTACTTCATGGTTGTCCATGTACCTGTTGCTATTATTGTAATGTCGTTGGAAATAGTAGTTCTCGCCCTTGGCTTATGGCAGCTAAGAAAGAGAACTGCAAACCGATGGCACGGGAAAATAGCTAAAGCCCTGTTCTACATATGGTGGTTCGCTTTTCTGTCGGGAGAAATACTATACATCTTGCTGTACATGATTTGAGATCTTGAAAACAGAGAGTTGATTAAAGAGATGAATAAGCAAGAAGCGGCATCTTACCTGAAAGAATTCTTAAATAAATGTAATTTAGGGTCTGATTCCTTCATTTTAGAGGAGCCAAACCCAAATGATACTCTGTCAAAGGGATATAAAATACGTATAATAGCTTCTATGAATAATGCTTGCAGGGAACAAGTAAAAACAATTACTAAGAAACATGACTTAGCGGTAATAGAAGAACAAAATCAAATCATAGTCTATAAACCTAAATCAACCCAACTGGACATTGTGTAGATTCTTTATTTTGTCTAGCGCGCTTCAAATCAAACTCTCATCCTTAGCTCTTCAGGATAAATCCCCACCTTCAAGGCGAACCCCCAGTCTTTGGAGACTGAAGGCTATTTTCTGAAAAGCTTGAGATAACCCATTTCGCAAACGTACTCGTAGCCTGCGTCTATTAGTTAGCAAACTTCTTGTTCCAAGTGAGCTACTTATGCTGTATTGTTATCGATAGCTCTTGCTACGACCAGGCGAGGTCGAAGCGGTCAAGGTTCATTACCTTGTTCCACGCCGCCACGAAGTCATGAATGAACTTCTCCTGGGAGTCCTCACATCCGTAGACTTCCGCCAAAGCCCGGAGTTGCGAGTTCGAACCGAAAATGAGGTCAACACGGGTGCCAGTCCATTTTAATTTGCCCGTTGCGCGATCACGACCTTCGAACACGTCCTCGTCCTTTGAGGTTGCCTTCCATGTCGTGCTCATGTCAAGAAGATTCACGAAGAAGTCATTGGTGAGCGTCTCTGGCCGCTTGGTGAAAACACCATGCTGGGACTGCCCGAAGTTGGCATTCAAGACGCGCATACCGCCAACGAGAACCGTCATCTCAGGAGCAGTCAGCGTCAACAGTTGCGCACGATCAACCAGCAGTTCCTCTGCCGATACGGCGTATTTGGTTTTGAGATAATTACGGAACCCGTCTGCAACCGGTTCGAGTACGGCGAATGACTCCACATCAGTTTGCTCCTGCAATGCATCCGTGCGTCCCGGCTTGAAGGGAACGGTTATATCGTGACCAGCATTCTTTGCAGCTTGCTCGACACCTGTGCATCCACCCAAAACAATCAAGTCAGCGAGCGAAACCATCTTCCCGCCTGACTGCGCACTGTTGAACTCCTTTCGGATTCCCTCAAGGGTCTGCAGCACCTTCTTCAGTTGAGCCGGCTGGTTGACTTCCCAATCCTTTTGCGGAGCAAGACGGATACGAGCCCCATTCGCACCTCCGCGTTTGTCGGAACCGCGGAACGTGGACGCAGATGCCCAAGCGGTCGAGACCAGTTCCGAGATCGACAGACCAGAGGCAAGGATCTTACCCTTGAGGTCTGCGATGTCCTGCTCATCAATTAGCTCATGATCGACTGCTGGTATTGGGTCTTGCCAGATCAGTTCCTCCGCTGGGACTTCCGGACCGAGATAGCGCGAGCGGGGACCCATATCGCGGTGGGTAAGCTTGAACCACGCTCGGGCGAAGGCATCTGCTAGCTGATCTGGATTCTCGTAGAAGCGCCTTGCAATCTTCTCGTAAACCGGGTCGAACCGCAAGGCGAGGTCAGTGGTCAGCATGGATGGCGCGTGACGCTTTGACGGGTCATGAGCATCCGGCACGGTACCGGCGCCTGCGTCACCCTTCGGCTTCCATTGGTTTGCACCTGCAGGACTCTTGGTCAGCTCCCATTCATAGCCAAACAGAATCCGTAGGAAGTTGTTGCTCCACTTAGTTGGCGTGTTGGTCCAGATGACTTCCAGGCCGCTGGTAATCGTGTCATCGCCTTTGCCCGTGCCAAATTTGCTCTTCCAGCCGAGGCCCTGTTCCTCGATGGGGGCAGCTTCAGGCTCGGGACCCACCATTGATGCAGGGCCAGCGCCATGGGTTTTACCGAATGTGTGGCCGCCCACGATTAGGGCCACCGTCTCCTCGTCGTTCATCGACATGCGCGCGAAGACCTCGCGGATATCCTTGGCTGCGGCAAGCGGATCTGGGTTGCCGTTCGGGCCTTCCGGATTGACGTAGATTAGCCCCATCTGCACTGCAGCAAGCGGATTTTCAAGGTCTCTATCCCCTGAATAGCGTTTGTCAGCCTAGCCAGGTGGTTTCGGAACCCCAGTAAACGTCCTCTTGCGGCTCCCAGATGTCCTCGCGTCCACCGCCGAAACCGAAGGTCTTAAATCCCATCGACTCAAGCGCGCAGTTGCCGGCAAGGATCATCAGGTCGGCCCAGGAGATTTTCTTGCCGTATTTCTGTTTGATCGGCCAAAGCAAACGGCGCGCCTTGTCGAGGTTAACGTTGTCTGGCCAACTGTTAAGAGGCGGGAAACGCTGTGCTCCGCCGGACACACCCCCGCGACCGTCGCCCTTGCGGTAGGTGCCTGCGCTATGCCAAGCCATCCGAATGAAGAGTCCTCCGTAGTGACCGTAATCGGCTGGCCACCAATCCTTCGAGTCGGTCATCAGCGCATAGAGATCCTTCTTCACGGCTTCCAGGTCGAGTTTCTTGAATTCCTCAGCGTAGTTGAAATCCTTGCCCATCGGATTGGACAAGGGGGAATGCTGGTGCAAAATATTCAGGTTCAACTGGTTCGGCCACCAGTCTACGGTTTGACGTGCCCGTGCGGGTAGTTGTAAGCCTCTTTTTATCACTCAAATTAAAACAACTCCTTACTGTTGGTTCTATTATGAGACCAATTTAAAAGTTAAAGTTATAACTAAATTAGATAAAATACGCTATTGAATAAGAGAAACAAGATTATTATTTAACAAACCTAGTTTCGGAATTGAATCAAAAAAACTGGATAGCTTAATGAGTTCTTTTCTGTGTCTCTCCAAGATTCAATTCGATAACTTACTGAATCACGTAATTTAGGGACAAGCCAAGACGCTAAATTAAAAGACTGAGAAGTCTAAAGGCTATTCCGCCAAGTGCCAAGGCTAAACCAATGTCGATAGCTGCCATGCCTAAGGATTTTTTCCATCCGAACTCTCTCTTGCAAGCTGCAAGCGTTGCTAGGCAAGGGAAGTAAATCATCACGACTAATGCGAAAACAATCATCTGTACCGCGCTAAGCGACGTCAAACCCAAGCCAACAGCAGCCAACGTCGTAGCTAGTAAAATCAGTGTCAGTTCTTTGCGAAGAATCCCAAATATCAGCGGAATGGCACATATCGCAGGTAACCCCAACCACCAGGTCATTAGCGGACTTGCACCTGCTACTAAATATGGCATCAAACCAGACAATGCAAATGCCTCTACGGCAAGGCTGCCTACAATGATAATTGGGAAAGCCACGAAAACGAAGTCTTTGCTGCGACTCCACGTCTTTAGCACCACAGTCTTAGCTAACGGAAGCTTGTAGTTAGGCATCTCCATTATTAACCCGACAGGCTCGCCAGGCAAAACTTTGAAGGCAATTCTACCCATTGCGAAAACGAGCGCTACGTCGAACAGGTACAAGCCGACAACAGCAGCTAACCCTACATACTTGCCTACTAATCCCAGAATAACGACGGTTCGGGCTGCACAGGGTATAAGTAGAACAACAAATGCGGCTAGGAAGCGTTCTCGTTTTGTCTCCATTATCCGGCATCCGATGCATGCGGGCACGCTGCAACCGTAGCCAAGCATAAGCGGGATGAACGCCTTGCCGTGCAAGCCGATCTTATGCATAGCATTGTCCATAAGGAACGCGGCACGGGGCAAATAGCCGGTATCTTCCAGCAGAGAAAGAATAACGTAGAATGGTACAATGTAGGGCAATGCTATTGTTACACCGGCAGCGACACCCGCGACAACGCCTTTCACGATTAATTCGACAGCGATAGATGGTAAGAATTTGCTTAGCAAAGCCGTAGAACCCGCTGATATCCATGCGACGCCTCTGTCTAACACGCCTGAGAGCAGGCTTCCTCCTGCGAAAATGGCGCCAAATATCGCCGTGACTACTCCCAATAGAATCAAGTATCCATACACCTTGTGTGTGGTCACCGCGGCTAACTTTTGTTCCAAACTTATTCGCGGGGTCGACTCAAGCGTGACAGCTTCCTTGGCTATCTTACTTGCCAAAGAGTATCTCTCAGAAGCCATGATCACGGCTGAAGTTTCACCATGTACAGTCTCAAGTTCGGAGTTGATTCCGTCAACGAGTTCCAACATGGCTTTTCCGTCTGGAGTGGCTTCGACTTTGCTCACGATATCTGTATCTTTTTCAAGCAGCTTGATGGCAATCCATCTAGCTGGGTAAATGTTTTTCAACTGAGAAAGTTTGGCAACAACGAGGTTTTCTATGGCTCGGATTCTTTCTTCGATTTCTTTTCCGTAAGTAGGCTTCATCAGTTTAATTTTGTTTGGTTTGTCTACTTGTTCTATTACTGCATCGAGTAGTTCGGTGATTCCGGTGCCTGTGGTTGCCACAGTCGGAACTGTCCTTACGCCGAGTACTTTCGAGAGCTTTTCAGTATCGATTCTGAGCCCTTTTTTTGCTGCAAAATCCATTTGGTTTAGCGCTATAACAAAAGGGACTTCAAGTTCCAATAGTTGCAACGTTAGGTACAGGTTTCGCTCTAGAGCCGAAGCGTCCACCACGTTGATGATAACGTCTGGTTTCTCTACGGCTAAGTATTCACGTGAGACAATCTCTTCCATCGAATAAGCTGACAGAGAATAAGTACCTGGTAAATCCACGATGCGAATAGTGTAGCCTTTATAGTGTAATGTGCCCTCGGCACGTTCTACGGTTTTTCCAGGCCAGTTGCCCGTGACTTGATTTAGTCCAGTCAGCTGATTGAATATAGCGCTCTTACCGACATTGGCATTTCCAGCTAACGCTACGGTTAACTCTCCAGGGCATTTGCCTTCTTTTGTACTTGAAGCCGACCCAGATTCGCAGCTGCAAGCTTTGTAGACTCTTCTTGGCTGGTTAGTTTCCATCAGGGTTTGCCTTCAGCTCTTGCACAAAAATCTCTGATGCCAATTCGTAGCCCAAGGCTAAGGACGCGCCCCTTACTTCGATTTCTATGGGTCCGTGGAAGCTGCATTTGCGCAGAATTTGAAGTTCGCATCCAGGGGTTAAGCCCATCTCGCATAGACGTCGCACAACGTTCTCTTTGCCGGAAGAGTGAGTCATCACGGCTTTGGCGCCTTCCTTTACACACGTTAACGGGACTATGCCTTCCGAGTTTAAGCAAGGATCTTGTTTTATGCTATGACTTTGTCTACGTCTCAACTGCATAGTCTACCCTCCTATTTCTCCTAAGAAGCACGCAATCCGCAACTATACGGCTTAGCTCTTGCCGTTTTCCATTAATGCGTATATGAACATGTTTTTCGTCTTGTTTCAGAACTTGGATTGATGCTTGGGGTTTGATTCCCTTATCCTTTAGCATCTCAAGGTTTACGTTTTCTTCGTTAATTATCCTGTCCACGATGTAGCTTTCATTTGAATTTGCCTCGGTTAAGGCTACAGTTGGCAGATCCTCAATCAATCCTGCGTCGGTGGGTATTGGATTTCCGTGTGGACAAAACTTTGGATGTTCCAATTTCTCTTCTAAGAGATCAGTGACGTTCTTTGACATCGCATGCTCGAGTTTGCATGCGTCGGCATGTACTGTGCTCCAATCTGCTTTTAAAATATCGGTGAGGAACCGCTCAGCGAGGCGGTGTCGGCGAATGATGGTTAATGCGAGCCTTTCGCCTTCTTTTGTAAGCTTGACACCGTGATAAGGTTCATGCCTTACGAGGCCATGGCTTTCTAGATGTTCTATGGTGTTTGTTATGGAGCCTGGGACAACATGTAGGCTTTCGGCAAGATCTTTAGTTTTTGCAGTGCTGTTTCGTTTTTGAAGCTTGTAGATAATCTCTATGTATTCTTCAGCTTCTTGTGATAGCGCTATTTCCATTTTTCTTTTCTTAGCTCCCTAATTACGAGTACTCGTAGTTTATACGAGCTCTCGTAAATTACGAGAGGTTGTTGCATATAAGCATTTTGCAAAGGAATTATGGCTTTCTGAACTCGATTTGAGTTTTCACACCTATGTGAAGTCTCTTATTTAGTTTACCTTTTCCATGTTTCGCTTCCACTTAATTCCTCACTTTTCCTTTCAGTCGATTGAGGCATACACCTATTCGCCCACACTAAAGAGGCAATATGGCTACGCATCCAGGCTTCCTCAATCAGTCTGACGTCCACCAATGGGGACAGTGTGAAAAACGAGGAAAGTTTAGGCCTGATCATAATAAGGGCGCTTATTCTTCAACACTGAATAACAGCACATCAACAACTTACGAGCTGCCGCCACAGTAGCAGCTCTTCTTCCTCTTCTTTCTGCTATTCCCTGATACGCCCTCGTTATGGAAGTATTGTACTTGTGAACATGCGTCTGAGCGGCTTCCACCATTACCCAACGCAGCCAACGGCTGCCCTCCTTAGTGATCCCGCCATGCCTAACCACCCCACCAGAAGCATGAGTAGACGGCACCAAACCAGCATAACCACAAAGCCTCTCACCAAACGGAAAACGGTTAACATCGCCAATCTCACTCTTCACTAGCAACGCAGAATAATAACCAATTCCTGGAACAGTCATCAAAAGTTTAACATCTTCATCTTCCTTAGCCAAACCCTCAAGCTGCCTAGAAAGCACTTTTATTTCCTCATCAAAAATGTCCATGATCCTAAGATAAGAATCAACAGACTCAAACTTCAAAGAGCCCAACCACTCAACACCTTTCCTAGAGAATAAACCATGTTCAGAAGGCCACTTGATTCCTTCATACGTCAGAAAACTCTTAATCTTCACACGAAGTTTGACACGTTCTCGAACCAAGAAAGCCCTTCGCCTCACTTTCTCTCTCAAATCCGACGTTTCTTTGCTTGGCACGTATGCAAGCGGCAACGCATCCAACCTCGCCAATTCAGCAATAACCTTGGAATCAACCCGGTCGCTTTTAATCCTAGCCTCCGCAATGTAACGAGTCTTCTTAGGATGAGAAACCACAACATCAAATCCCTCGCCCGCCAGTTGCCTATAAAGCGATGCTACAGAAGTTGAAGCTTCCATCGCCACCTTGCCCACCTTAAAGTGAGACAAATACGACAGCACCTTCTCGTTGGTCATTCTCATCTGGTTGATTATTTTTCCTTCAGAATTCAAAATAGTCGCATAAGTACTATCCTTATGCACATCCAACCCACAAACAACGGCGCTCATAGTATGGCGTGAGCGCCGCCCGCCCTTAACACTTCCCATACCATCAGTCTCCTTCAGGCGCGAATCCACGTATAAATTTCTCTGCTAACTGGTTCTTATTTATGCATTTAGTGTTTTCATGTTTTTCTTTTATGTGCCATGCTAAAGACCCGACTCCGCACCTTTTGGATGAAGGGGGCGAACAAGAGAGGAACTTGAGCGGTTGCTCGCTTAAATTTCAGCGCAGAGATAGAAATTTTCGGCTAAGCGAGTTAGTTGGCACACTTTGTTTTTGGCCAAATTCTTCACTATTCATATGTTGGTGTTTAATTGCAACAACAAATGGATAAATCTGCCAACACGACTTTCTTGTTTGAATAATCTTAAGAATCAACTTTTGAGAAAATCTTTGCAAGAGGAGCTTATTGTAAACGTTGGAACATGCAAAGCAAGATCTTGAAACCAAAACTGCAATTTCGAGGCATGGCATCAAGGACCAGCAGATCTTTATTGAATGCGAGTGCGGAGCCAAAATACTGCTAACGCCTTCCTTGAATGCCATGAACCGTGCTATCGAAGCCCATGTTACGTGGCACAAAAGAATGGAGAAGGTCGACAGAAAAAGAGCCAGCCATCTACGCCAAGTTTTGGCTGATCAAGCAATAGAGAAAGCAACTCAACTTGCGATACTCACCGAACGCAAAAAAATGCAAGTTGAACTCGAGGAATATGCCAAGCATTTGGAAGAGCTTCTCATAGAACGAACTGAAAAACTAAAATCCGCTGAGCGATTAATAGCCATCGGCGAAACGGCAGGCATGGTCGGGCATGACATCCGTAACCCATTGCAAGCAATAACTGGCGATGTTTTCTTGGCTAAAACAGATTTAACGGCAATTCCTGAAAGTGAAGAGAAAAAGAACATACAAGAAAGCCTGTCGGAAATTGAGAAAAACGTAGATTACATCAACAAGATTGTGGCGGACCTGCAAGATTTTGCCAGACCTCTTAAACCAAACGCCGAAGAAACCGACATAAAACGCATAATTGACGAGTTATTGAAGAAGAACGGTTTGCCAGAGAACGTTAAAGTAAGTGTCAAAGTAAAAAATGACGCCCAAAAAGTTGTGGCTGACCCTACTTTCATAAATCGTATTATGTACAATTTGGTGACGAATGCGGTTCAAGCCATGCCTAAAGGCGGAAAACTAACCATCCACACCTACAAAGAAGCAAATGACGTTGTAATAGCCGTTAAGGATACTGGCGTTGGCATTCCTGAAGCAGTAAAAGGCAAATTGTTCACGCCAATGTTCACCACAAAGTCTAAAGGTCAAGGCTTCGGATTGGCAGTTATTAAGCGAATGACCGAATCATTGGGCGGCACCGTCTCCTTCAAGAGCCAAGAAGGCAAAGGAACGACCTTTAAGATACGTTTGCGCCAAAGGCCCCTCGCGAATGAGAGGGCTTAGAGAGAACACAAATTAAGATTCTTATTTTTTTATATGTTCTGATGATTAGCTTAAACCAAACAAACTTTCTCCCTCATGTACCCCCAAATTTTTGGGGGCTTTGGTTATCTCGGGAACTATGGAGATTCCAAAAGAATATCTTTCCCTTCAACTTTCACTGAAAAGACTGGTTCATCTTTGATTTTTGGGTGAATCAAAGGAACCTTTGGACCGGAAATTACTTTGCCGGTTGTAACGTCAAACTTTGACTTATGCTTTGGACAGGTTACAATATTTTCTTCCAATGTTCCTTTACCAAGTTCGCCGCTCATGTGTGTGCACCTATTTCCAATGGCGTAATAAGCGCCCTTTACGTTGGCTACCAAAACTTCTTTTTCGCCAAGTTTTACAGCCTTCATTTGCCCCACAGGTATCTCTGAGGTTTCCGCAACTTTAACAAAAGTCAATCCTTCCAACTCCAATCTTCATTATCTTCTAATTCTAAACTTCTTTAAAAACTCCAATTGCTTACTACCGAACAAGCCTCTTCCCTCTATGGGGTAAGTTTTCGGAAGGCTTGGGTTTGCCTATACAATCTGGCCCCTATGAGAGAAAATTCTGAAGCCGTTTGGAGTTTGTTCAGGTTTCTACCAATGGCTCGCAAGCAGGCATCAAAAATTCAACCTTAGGTTGCCCCTTCTTTGTTTGCGCGAGTTCTTTGAGATCTTCGGCTTGCATGTTTGGAAGGTTACACATAGCTCATCAAGAAATTATCCGCGTTTTTGGCTATTATCATTTTGTGCGTGTGATATTACAACAACAATCCCGAGAAGAACGCAGGCATACCAAAATACAGGTACAATGTTGGCGCAATCACGCCGAAACCTCAGCGCTATTTTGTTTCTTTTTATATTTGAAACTTGAATTTCAGGCGTCACTATCAGTGTCTGTTGACCGTGTTCATGAAGTTGCTCGAAAAAAAAGGAAGAGGAAAAATTGACTGAGCGCCGCCAAGCTTCAACATTAATCGATGTATTGTTTTTTCGGGGCAAATTTCTGAGGAGAAATAAATTAGCTGTCGCATTTGGAACCATTCGTATCTTCTGGTTTTGCCTCTGCAGTTGAACCCTTTTGATTCGCATCAGCCTGAAACGCTTGCCACTCGTCTATCAGCTTTTCAAGGTTTGCAAAATCTTCGTTAAATTGACGCTCATCATATCCTTTGGATAGGCTGCTCATCACCATTCCAATGTTACTTGCTATTTGGGCCCACATTTGTCGCTCTTTAGGAGTTATATACTGCAATTTGTCTCCAACTTGTTGCTGGTCTATTTTTCCTTTAGCAATTGCAGTGGCGGTGTCAAACAAGTTGTCTAGTTCAGTTAGCCATTTGTTTCTTAATCCTTGCATGTCGAGCCTTATGTTTTCGTGAACATTGTAAATGCGCCGTTCAATCTGAAGACCGTAATTTGGTTTATGCCTCATTTTTTGTCACCTCCCCTCCGCCAGTTTTCATGAATTGCGGGAAAACAAAAGATGGAAAACGCAGAAAAACAATGATGCGGCAAAGCGAATAATGGAAAAAACGAAAAATTTATCGTTAGTTTTTCAGCCCATTTTTTTGCCTTTCGCCCTCCGCTGTTCGCCTCTTTTTGCGGCAAAGCAAGGGGCACTTTTACAAGAAAGGCAGGTTGTAGCATGGGTAAACGGTGCGTTTGAGCTTAAAAATTTTCTGGCATCAACAAAAGACACTGTCGTTTGTGTAGAGAAATAGCTTTATATAGGGGTGATTTCGAAAACCGAGCTTGGATCATTCATGCTGGTTCAATCGTCACGTCTAAGGGTGAACCTGTAGATTTTCCTTCTTCCGCATGCATGAGGTTTAGCGCCAATTTCGGAATCGTTATGCGGCCATCTTTGCGCATTTTGGTGTAAAAGAACTGCCAGCCCATGTGCGTACCCAAAAAATTAACGCCTATTTTTAAAGCTTGGTCGCCGTCAATTTTAAAACGCCATCGGATTAACTTTGGAATTTGTACTTTGTTTAAGCTTTCAAGTGTTGTTGTGAAGGAAACTTTTTCTGTTAACGGCATACACATTCAAGCTTTCTGCAGCGTGTACTTAAGCATTTAGAGTCGAAACTAGTCTTTCCGAGTCTTAACTAGTCATTCCAAGTCTAATCTAGTCAATTACAGTCATTTGGAGTCGCAACCTGCAAATGATCCAGACCCTAAACCAAAAAAACAACCCAAAACAAACTGAACAAAAAATATCCTGAAGCCCAAAGGATAACAACTCAACCTGACATCCAACAGAAAAAGTTATAGCTCTAGCGAAGATAATTAAGTTGTGGTTCTATGCAGTTTTTTACTGTGACAGACAAATCGAATGTTAGTCATAAAATTCTCGCTGTACCTTTAACCGGCGAGGAAATGAATGAACTAATGTCTGAGTGCAAAACGTGTATGCCTTCAATCTACGTTTCATCTATGGTTCAAAACGGACACCCATACGTAATAATTGACTTTGGAGCTGGCGGCTCCTACAAAACAGCTTTGGCGCTTGACGAGGAGTCTGAAGACGGCCACAAAATCGGTGACGAATTAGAAATTGGGGATCTGTTAACCGTTATTTTAACCTCGAAGTCCAAAGCAGTTAAAGTTTCCAAAGACAAAGTATACTTAAACGTGCCTTTATCGGAAGTGTTGGCGTTCAGTTTCCTCTTCACAGCTGACATGGCGGAGAATTACGCGGTCTTCAAAATGTACAAGCAGCCAAAAGGCGAATAAACCAGCCAGATTAACCTCGTTCCGATAATTCATTCTTGCGGATAATGAGGCGACTCAAGGCTCTTTCAAATGGTCGTTCTAAAAACACGCTGTCTTGCTTTTTGGGTTTCAACTCGAGGTGAACCGAAGCCTTTGGGATAAAAAACTTTTTAAACACATACTGCAATCATTCTTTCCGAACCTACATGATACCAAAAGCATTCTTTTTCACAAAAGGAGTTGGCAAACACAAAGAGCAACTTCAATCTTTCGAATTAGCCCTCAGAGACGCAGGCATCCAAATGTGCAACCTCGTAAGCGTATCTAGCATCGTTCCCCCAGGATGCGAACAGCTAACCTGCGAGAAAGGCCTCAAAATGGTTCAGCCCGGCGAAATAACCTTCGTCGTCATCGCCCGCAACTCCACCAACGAACCCCACAGGCTTGTAGCTTCATCAATCGGCGTCGCCATTCCATCCGGCAAAAACCAGTACGGTTACCTCTCTGAGCATCACTCATACGGACAAACAGACGAGACCGCAGGCGACTACGCGGAAGACTTGGCAGCAACGATGCTTGCAACAACCATGGGCATCCAGTTTGACCCAGAAACCGCTTGGGACGAACGCAAACAACTCTTCAAAACCACCGGGCTCATAATCAAAACAGCCAACATAACCCAGAGCGCAGCAGGAGACAAAAAGGGCTTTGGACAACAACCGTCGCAGCAGCCGTCTTCGTACCAGAAAACAACAAACCAAAAGAACCAACCGCCTAAGCCAAGCATTTTGGCACCGTTTTTTGTTATCTTTTTAAAATTCTAATCTCTTTTAAATGAATCTTTCACTCTCAGCGTTGAATGTTATTGTCTGGTTAGGTCTTGTCGAAATCATAAGCTTTAGTCAAGAAACTTTGACTAACTTTAGTCAAGAAAGCTTAACGAAAACACTATTTAACCGTGACCAACGCCTAAGAGTTGTAGAAGGAAACGGGAATGAAGAAGAGCTGTTTAGGGTTATTAATTCTGGTTTTAATCACGTCTTCCTTGGTTTTAGGCGGCGCCGGGAATCTTGCCAAAGCCCAATCGGGTGTTAACGTGAGCACAGTAATAAGTGAAGACACTACCTGGACACTGGCAAACAGCCCCTACAATATTACGGGAAATGTTTTGGTAAATAGCGGAGCAACCTTGACGCTGTCGGCAGGAACCACATTAAACCTGAACGGCTACATGGTGGTAACTGGCTCACTCATAGTTCAGCCCGGAGTTACAATAAACATAGTGAACGCGAGCGGCTACATCCAAGTTGACGGTAGCCTATTTGCAGTGGGAACAAGTTCCGAACCCATCCAAATCATCGGCACCGCAGGAACATATACGATGGGGTTGATAAGCGGCACATTTTACCCCTCAATAACCTTCAGCCGCGGTAGCACAGGTTGGAATCCGCAGACCTCCTCAGGATCCACCATACAGAACACCGTCTTAAGCTCCGTCATCTTCAGCGTTTCTTCCTCTGTGGAGCTATCAAACGACATTTTCAACAATGGATTATCGCTAGAGGGCAACTCTCCCGTAGTCACCAACTGCAAAATTGAGTTGGGAATAGGTGTCACTGGCGGGGCACCCATCATTGCAGGAAATACCATATCGGGAGGCATAACAATAAACGGGGAATCATACGAAAGCCTTCAGACCACATACATCGAAAACAACGTTATCTCAGGAAACCCCGCGGAATCGACGGCAGGAATCACCTTTCTGGAAAGTGTGCCCACTGGCGCCGTTATAATCGAAAGAAACACGATAGGCACGGGAACCCTTGACGGAATCGACTTCGCAATCGCCGACAACTACAAATGCCCCGTCTTCATAGAAAACAACACCATCGCAAACAACAGTGTCGGCATAGACCTTCATTACGGGTACCCTGAATCTGTCAGCGCCAACAACATCTACAACAACGCAGTAAACGTAAAGGTGGACAACAACCATTCCTTCAACTGCTCAAACAACTGGTGGGGAACAACCGACCCGACAGAGATCAGCAAATCAATCCACGACTTCAAAAACGATTTCACCCTAGGCACAATCACCTTTGAGCCCTTCTTGGAAACTCAGAACCCAGAAGCCACTCCAAACCCTAGCCTTCCAGTGCCGACGCCGAGCCCAACGCTTCCACCGCATGTGTACACTCCGTCTAACTCAACGATGCCTTTGACACCGATACACCTGCAGACGGGACAGGCATTTCCAATGAGCAACTACACGGCTCCAACTGCTCCCGCCAGTAGCCAAAACCCACATGCCTCCAGAAGCCTTAGCATTTCGGCGACGGGATTTTTGGTGATCATCGGGGTCTTGTTAGGTGTGATTGCCGGCTTCGTAGTGGCCGTTGTTGTTCTCTTGCGTAGGGCTAGAAAAGCAGCTCCAGCGGCCGAGTCAAAACTTTAGTGTCGCTGAGCAGGAAAGATGTTTTTCCAGCCTTCAATGCGGTCCAGATATTCTTGAACGGGTTGGCCACCATAAGTTCTAAGTTTTTCTATCAGTTGAGTCTGGGCAATTGCTTCTTTCTGGAAGTCTCGGATTTGGCTAGCGCCGTCAGTGAGATAAAGAAATCCGTCGGTTCCTGCCCTTGCGCAACGTGTACTAACTGTGAGTAGTTCTTGAGTTGTCGGTACGTCTTTAGGGTTGTCGCCTGGACCATACATGTAGAAGGCGATGTAGAAGGGCTTCTTGAGAAGTTTCTTGAATGCGCGTGACAGCATTTCCCAGTACCAAGGGGTAGCGTAGTTTTTGCTAAACATCACAACGCAAAATTTGTCCGCGTACTTGGCGAAGTCATCGAAATCTACGCCGTAACGTTCCAGCGAACTAACTGGATCAGGCTGAATGCACAGCACAAGCTCTTTTTTGACGCGCTCTCGGATTTGTGCGATGTAGTTGGTGACTTCCTGTCTTCGCCATTCGACCCAGCTTAAACCACTTTTTCCCCAAAGTTCTTGGCATCGGGGGCAGGTGCAGTGTCCATGGTCTGCAAAGTACTGGCTGTTAGCCAAATACCCTGAGATTGAGAGTCAACTTCCGCAATGTAGTTCAACTGTTCAGCCCGATGCTCTGGCTGCGTGGCGCAAACTACGTCCCAGAAAATGTTAAAATTGTTGTTCCCCATTTTAGCTGGTCCCAGCGGCGACTGCGAAATCCAGTCGGGGTGATTCCGCACAGCTACATTGTCTGCGAAAACAGCGATGTTGCTGTACATGTCCTGCACTGGCTGAAGTCTCAGCCCAGTTTCAGTTTTCACACGCAGAACATGAAAGTCAAATCCCTCTGCTTTTTCAGGCTGGAAGGTGATATGTTCCGAGTTTCATTTGGAGTGCCTTTTCCAGCCAAAGAAGCGGTTGAAAAGTAAATAAGGGTTTTGTGCACACGCAAAAGATGGAGAGTTTTGTTTTTTTAGCTGTTCGGCACAAACAGCCAGGTGTATGTTATAGGTTCTGTGGTTTTTAATTGAACGTGTATATTTGTGCAATTGCAGCATAATCGAAGGTTTTTCCATGGGTTACAAACTTCAAGTTTAAGCCCGAATTTTGAACGTTTTTTTAGCATAAGGGCTGGTTGCGAATTAAAAATTGGATGAACATAATGTAAAAGGCAGATTGAATCGACAAGTGCCCAAACCAAATCAACAACATGTTTCATATGCACAGCTTTTAAATATAACTAGGTGTAGCTGTAGAGGTAAAAATCAACTAAGCAAACAATTGTCGAAAAGGATTGGAAAATGTCAGTCGCAGGAACAGCAGACCCAGGAAGCATCGCATGGGTAATAACCGCAACAGCCCTAGTCATGCTAATGACCCCCGCCTTAGGATTCTTCTACGGGGGACTAGGTAAGAAGAAAGAACCTCGTATCAACCATCGCACAATGCTTCATAATATTTGCAGTCATAAGCATAGTCTGGGCTCTATGGGGCTACATGCTCGTCTTTGGCAACGCCTCAAGCACCCACATAATCGGCTTCAGCCCAAGCCTACTAGGCATGAACGGCCTCGGCATCAACGCCATCAACACCAAACTTGCCCCCAACATCCCTGAACTACTATACTTCGCATTCCAACTCAAATTCGCAGCCATCACACCCGCATTAATCGTCGGGGCATGCGCAGAAAGAATACGTTTCAAGTCACTCCTTATCTTCATAGTTCTCTGGTCAACATTTATCTACGCACCAATAGCCTGCTGGGTTTGGAACCCTAGCGGTTGGCTCCATAACTTGGGCGCAATCGACTTTGCAGGAGGCATTGTCGTACACATTTCATCAGGTATCTCAGCATTAGCAGCGGCGCTTGTTGTGGGACGAAGAAAAGGATGCGCTGTCCCATGGCAAAATCATATGAAAGCATTAGACCAAAAAGACCACGCGACAGAGTTTAAGCCTACAAACATCCCCTATGTCTTGTTGGGTGCAGCGTTGCTTTGGTTCGGCTGGTTCGGCTTCAACGCAGGCAGCGCATTAGCCGCAAACGGACTTGCTGTCTCAGCATTGGTAACGACAAACTTGGCGGCAGCCGCAGCAGCAATTAGTTGGATGTTGGCGGACTGGTTCAGGAAAGGGAAGCCTTCAGCAATAGGCATGGCGACAGGTGCGGTCGTTGGACTCGTTGTAATCACGCCAGCAGCGGGCTACGTCAGTGTAGGGTCAGCCATAATCATTGGCTTGATCGGAGGCGTCATCTCTAACTCGGTGGCCAACTGGAGAGCGGGCAGATCGCGAATAGACGATGCGTTGGATGTGTTCGCGTGCCACGGCGTTGGGGGAATCTGGGGTTCAATCGCAACTGGAATGTTTGCGTCAGCTGCGATAAATGGTGCGAGCGGCTTGATCTTTGGAAACGTGCATCAATTCCTCGTCCAATTAGCGGCGATAGGTGTAGTGGTGCCGTTTGCTTTCTTCGGCTCATACGCGCTGCTTAAGGTGGTGAACGTGTTTTCGCCGCTGAGGGTTAGCGAGGAAGCGGAAGACGCAGGCTTAGACATGAGCCGAGCACGGCGAAGAAGCCTACCAGCTAGACTAAGCAAACCCAAAACTCTTTTTCTTTTTTGTTCCTATGGGAATTTTCCGTTTTTCAATTTATTTGACAATTTTCAATTTTGTAGGGTTTGTTTTGGACAATTTCGTTATTCTTAGGCGTTTTTTGGTTGATTGTTTTGTAAATTAAAGTTTTCTGGCATTTGATTGGACATTTGTCGATATTTAACTCTGTAATCGATGTAAATGTATAGCTTAAATACTAGTTCGCCGAAATTGGTGAACAAATAAGCTGAATAGAAGCTGTCGAGGGGACAAATGTGGGAGCAGCAGACATAGCATGGGTGTTAATGTCAACGGCGCTTGTGATGCTGATGACGCCAGCTTTAGCTTTCTTCTACGGCGGCTTAGTCCGAAGAAAAAACCTTGTCTCCACCCTCGTACAGTGCATGATAATCTTTGCCGTCGTAAGCCTCGTCTGGTTCTTCTGGGGTTACAGCCTCGTCTACGGACCAAGCGTCGGCGGAGTCATAGGCAACCTTTCACTTTTCGGGTTAAACAACATAACGCTCTAACCAGCGTCTACCCATCCGCTCCAGCCATCCCCGAAATACTTTTCTTCGCGTTCCAACTTAAATTCGCGGCAATCACGCCCGCGTTGATTCTGGGTGCATGCGCGGAAAGAATCCGTTTCAAATCTCTTCTGATCTTCGTCGTTTTGTGGTCTACCCTGATTTATTCGCCTATTGCCATGTGGATATGGAACCCAAACGGGTGGCTTCATGCGCTTGGCGCCGTGGACTTCGCAGGCGGAATAGTCGTGCACATAGCCGCTGGGGTATCTGCGTTGGCGGCGGCGCTTGGTTCTCGGGAGAAGGCAGGGTTGCGTTTACTGGAAAGACCAGCTTAAATCTTTAGACCAAAAAGGCACCAGATAAAACAGTGCCTATGGGCTCTGAGTTTAAGCCAACCAACATCCCCTACGTGATTTTAGGCGCAGGTTTGCTGTGGTTCGGCTGGTTCGGCTTTAACGGTGGCAGCGCATTAGCAGCTAACAGCATCGCAGTCTCCGCTGTCATAGCGACCAACTTGGCGGCGGCGGCAGCAGCGGTAAGCTGGATGTGATGGATTGGCTGATCAAAGGAAAACCTTCAGCAGTCGGCATTGCAGTTGGTGCGGTGTGCGGTTTGGCGGCGATTACGGCGGCTTCAGGCTACGTTAGTTTTTGGGCTGCAGTAGTCATCGGGTTAGCTGCAGGTATAATCTCCAATTTGGTGGCTAACTGGCGGGCTGGAAGATCAAGAATTGATGATTCACTGGATGTTTTCGCTTGCCACGGAATCGGCGGAATCATCGGCGCCATTTCAATTGGTTTGTTCGCAACTGCTGCGGTTACTCCTGGTGTTACGGGCTTAATTTATGGCAACGTTCATCAGCTTGCGGTTCAGCTTCTGGCTGTGGGTGTGGTGTCTGCCTTCGCATTTTTGGGTACCTACGCGTTGCTGAAGGTAGTTGATCGTTTCTCGCCACTTAGGGTCAGCGCAAAAGAGGAAGAAGACGGCTTAGACATGAGCCAACACGGCGAAGAAGCGTATCATCTCGAGTAACGCCCGTTTTCTTTTTGCTTTAATTTTAGCTGCGGTCAGAGTTGTCAAGAAATCGTGTCTTAGCGCTACTTTTTTATCTTAAATTTCAATGATAAACTTTGAGGTTTACATAAAAATGAAAGTTGTTGCTTTTAATGGGAGCGCACGCAAAGATGGAAACACCGCGGTGCTTCTAAAACGTGTTCTTAGCGTCCTTGAAGCGGAAGGCATCGAAACTGAGTTGATTCAGCTTGCAGGAGAGCAAATCCACGGATGCACCGCTTGCCGGGCGTGTTTTGAAACCAAGAATCAGCGCTGCGTAATCACCGATGACAACGTGAACGATTACATTCAGAAGATGCTGGCGGCTGACGGCGTGATTTTGGGTTCGCCAACGTATTTTGGGATGATGTCGCCTGAGATGAAGGCGCTTATTGACCGCGCGGGATTCGTGTGCAGAGCAACGCCTGACGCTTTGAAGTACAAGGTTGGAGCCGCAGTCGCGGTTGCCAGACGTGCAGGCGCGTTAACGACTTTCGACGCGATAAACCATTTCTTCCTAATCAACCAGATGATTGTGCCCGGCTCCTCATACTGGAACATCGGCATGGCAAACAGGAAAGGCGAAATCGACAAGGACGAGGAAGCCTTGAAAACCATGGATGACCTCGGCAAGAACATGGCGTGGCTGATCAAGAAAATAAAAGCTTAAGCGCTACTGATATTAGCGTCTGCCGTTTTTCGTGCCAGCTATAGGCAACTTAGCCATTGCAATCCTCAAGTCAATTATCGAAAGATTTATCGGGAAACCAGCGCGATTGCGATTACAATGAAGAAAGCGCCTATTGTGGAGAAGACTGTGATGGGTTCTTTCAGCACCAGAATGGACAAGACAACTGCGACTACTATTTCGGACAGAAGCAGAACGGTTGAGGTGGAAGCCGACAGGTGCTTTAGCCCTTCAAGCCAAAGATAGTACGGTATAACCCAGCATACGATGGCCGTGTAAAAAACCGCCAGCCACGCGGACCCGCTTAAGGCAAAAAATCGTTGACCCTGCCAAAAAAGAAAATGGCAAAATTGAAAGCATCGTGAATACAAGAACCCAGGTCATGGATTGGAAAGTCGCCGAAGTGGAGCTGTTA
Organism: Candidatus Bathyarchaeota archaeon; assembly: GCA_963768425.1. Lineage (GTDB taxonomy): Archaea > Thermoproteota > Bathyarchaeia > Bathyarchaeales > Bathycorpusculaceae > Bathycorpusculum. Next base: position 56,596 of record CAVYHV010000014.1, read on the forward strand.
AGCAGCCGCTTGTTGTAAACCATGAAAATCGCCCAAACAACGCCTGAAACGACAAGCATGACGTCGCCGATTATTTGGCCGCCCATTAAACTTTGGAAATCCAAATTCGTGCTCACAAAAACAATTCCCGACCAACCCGAAAAGGACGCCGAGGATCTTTGTTCTCGAGAAACGTTCCCCAAGCAGCTTAGGACTCAACAGCGCAACCCACATAGCGCTTAAGTTTATGAAAAGTGCGGCTTTCGCTGCCGTAGTATAATTCATGCCTACGTACTGCAGAAGGTAGCCGGCGGCGTTTGCGATGCCGAGGAAAACCAGAAGCCTGGTGTCCGCCTTCTTGAATTCAAGCTTCCTAAGAAGCAGCATGACAACTACCAGCGAAACGGAGGAAACTAGGAAGCGCCAGAAGAGAAAAGCAAAAGGGTCAGTGTATGCTAAGCCAATCTTGATTATCGGGAAAGACGTGCCCCACAAAGCCCCAGCCAAAATGGTGTAAAGACACGGCTTTGCTTTTTTGGCTAAACAGTTGCTTTGGCAAATTCCTTCCCTTTTTGCTTTCTTCTACGCTTGTTATCTTTATAAAGAATTATTTGTCAGCTCAAAAGTTTCAAACATGGGGCTTCCGTTTTGAAGAAGCGAATTTTTTTCCTTTGTGTTTTAGATTGCTTTCTTGAAATAGATCTTGTTTTGGTTGCAGGATGAGACTTTTTTTGACTTTATTTGACACAAATTGACATAAATTGACACATTTTGACTTTATTTGAAACAATTTGACAATCTTGGAATAAAACAGAAGAATTCGCAAGCTGTTAACTTGAGAAGTAATTTTTAAAGACGCGCCCGAAAAAGAAAAGAGCGATTCTTGCCATATTGCGTCTGGAACGTTTAACCGCGAGTTTTTGCAATATCTTTTGGGGTGCAGCAATTTTTCTTTGTGAAATGGGTTGCTTTCTTCGAACAGGGTTTGGATTGGTTGCAACTGGTCTCCCAAAACATCTCAAAACATACCAAAACATCCCTAAACATCCCAAAAAGTCGCAGAGGAAGAAGCGTTCAGAAGTGTGCCCCAAGTGGTTTTTCGGCGTTTTTGGCGGCAGATTTTTTTTGCGTTTTGGGTTGCTTTTTTGTTGAGAAGATTGAATAATCTGCAGGCTCCGTCCCTTAAAGTCCACTAAAGTCGTTTAAAGTCCATTACCGTCCCCTAAAGTCAACAGAAGTCCATTAAAGTCCTTTACCGTCACTTACCGTCAAAAAACAAAGTGGGAGCTAATGGTTTTGGTGCAGAAATTTTCTTTGCGTTTTGTTATGAAAAACTTTCTTTACCACTATCCAAACGGTGCATAGACAAAATATCCCGCACGATTGGGTTTGTGTTCTGTGCCGCGGAAGAAAGCCTGAGCGATAAGTTCCCAAGACATATGAGAAATAGAACGTTAGATCACTGCTTTTTCGGCTCAAGTCGCTGTTTTGTGTGGTTCCGCTGGATTTTTTCGCGTTTTTATTAGTCCGAATGCTCGACCTTCGTCCTTAAAGTTGACGGCGATTAAAACGGATAGAGTAACGAGTGGGATTAGCGAGTAATAGAAGAGCGGTGTTGCCACGGCGTTGGAGAAAACCATCGTTGCAAAGCTTGAGCCTATTCCTGAAAACAGCAGCATCCCGTTTGACAGCAGAAGCGATACTGCGGCGCTTGCGCTGGCAAGTTTGAGGTTTTTGCGGTTGTACGAGACGAAGAGTGGGATGGCTAGAAGCCCGAATCTGGGGTCAAATAGTCCGAAGGCGAAGGCTATTCCGGAGAGGACTGGTTTGTTGCTCCAGCCAAAGTAGAAGCAGAGCAGAAGCAGAAAGGTTATGAATACTTTGGCTTGTCCTTCTCCCCACTGCCAATAGTAACTTGGCGAAAGCCCCCACTGCGTTCCTGGAAGGGGCAGAAGAAGGGCAATAACTATGACTATGATTGTTACAGCAAGAGGTTTGCCGCTTAGGATTTTGTAGATGAAAAACGCCATGAAAGGAAGCATCAGGAACTGAACGATGTCAAAAGCTGTAAGAGCCTGCTGATAGCCTAATGCGAGAAATGGCGAAACAAGGAGCAGAAAGGAAGGCAGGTACTTGTAGGTTTCAGGGTGTGGGAGGATTATTGGTTCCCCATCGTTTAGTGTACCATTGGCGTAAATGTGGGATGGGTTGTTCCAGAGGCGCCAGGCGCCAATGTAGTAGGCGGAGAAGTCTTTTGCTAAGATTGGTGCGGTCGGGGTAATTCCATTTGATGGAGTGTAGGTCTGTGGGTAAGCTAAAATCAAAGTGTAGAGGTTCAGGGCGATGACGACGGCGACCGCTATGATTAGTATGGTTTTGGATGATGGTCGTTTGAATTTCATCGTTTACCCGCGTTTGACGATTTTTGTTTAATACTACTGTCGGAACTTTTATACTTTAGGCACTTCTACCGAACCAACTAGATATAGAGTCTATTTGGAAAAGGCGTTTAACGCAAAGAGGTGGCACTTTTGAGTAAGATAACGGACGAAATCCAAGCATGGCTACTCTTCTCCTTCGACTGCGAAAACAGCTAATCCGACTCTTTGAGCGTCATTATGCATAGAATTGTCATAACGAGAAAGTGTTTATGTAACTATCGATTAACCCTAAGGTTGAAGGAATGCTTTTTGTCGTCAGATGAAGAGTTAATGAGAAAAGCAAGGCTAAGAGCTTATGCGAAGCTTGGTTTCTACATCCACTTCGGAGTCTACATTGGTGTAAACGTGATGTTGTTTTTTGTTTGGTGGTTTACTCGTGGAAACACTTCTATTCCTTATGCTTCTTTTCCGTGGTTCATCTTTCCACTAGTCGGATGGGGAATAGGAGTTGTCGCTCATTACATAGGAGTTTTCGCTCGAACAGGTGTCACAGACAGAATGACGGAGCAAGAATACAGAAGACTTAAAGAAGAACAAGGAGAGCAATGAATCGCAAGTTCTTCTTCCCAAACGCTTCATAGTCAATGTATTGAACATGTTCCAGTCTACTTCTTAATCCTTGTTTCTGTTGGTGCGACAGAAGTGACTTAGTTGTTTTCCCATAATAATTGAGTAATGTATTACAGAAGTAATACGCATGAAAACGCTTTTATTCAATTTCTCCATTCCCAACCCGTAAAGCCAAATGTAGGATAAATTAGATGCTGCCCCAAAAGCAAAGCAAAGCAAAACAAGCCTCAATAATGGCGATTGTAGCCGCCCTCTACGCCATCTTATTCTATGGATCAGCAATAGGCATGTTACCGGGATTTACGCTTCTTTACTTACCAGTCATCCTTCTAGGCGTTCTCCCAGTCTGGTTCGGCTGGCCAGGACTAGTCGGTAGCATGATCGGCGCTTTCATCGGAGGACTGTACGTTGAAGGAGTGCCTCCGTATGCCGCATGGGTAGAATCAGTTACCGCATTAATCATCTTCGGCTTAAACTGGATTCTCATACCGCGCAATGCTATAGAAGCCAGAACAAAAAGAAACCTACTTCTCCTAATGGTCGTTTACGCAGTCACCCTTTTCATAGGCACCACATACATCCTCTGGCAATACGTATACCTCTTCAACATCGGAATCCTCCCATTCAATTTCATAGGCCAATTTTCCTTTTCAATCGTCCTGGTCTCCACATATAGCCTAAACTTGGTCATCCAACTTGCCGTATGCCCTGCTTTGCTTAGAACCGTGACGCCCAAGCTAAAAAGCTGGGGAATATATTCTGGGAACTTCGCTCAGTGGAGAAGCACAAGGGCTAGAACACAAGCAAACCAAGCCTAAAACGCACTTTGCCCGAAAGCAAAAAGCATTGCCACATACGTGTGGATAACGCTTTTAAGTTATCAATGACCTAAAGGCACCTTAAGTGCCAAGAAATGAAAATCAAAGTTATCAAACTTACCCCAGAACAACTTATGAAGCTTCTGCAGGGAGAAAAATCAGCGTTTGCTTCAAACCTGCCTGCTGACGCCGAACTTTTAGATTTGAAGTTTGACTTGTTCTTCAGGCAGGTGCTCGCCGTGGTTAGAAGCGACACTTTTGAGGATGTCGCCGAAGGCTGCCCAACCCCCGAGTTGAAACTGGCAAAAACCATGGAGCAAAAAGCCGCTCTCAAACCCACCGCCACTTTCAAAGCCGAACCAAAAGTTGAGCCTAAGCAGGCGCCTGCGAAGACAATCCAAGTCACGCAGCCTACCAAATCCCCCACGAAATGGGAAAACGAGTTCAGCCCTGACCAACGCAAACTGCTCAGCTTCCAAGTCAAAGAGGACTGCGTTGTGGTTAAGCCAATTCAGTTTTTGAAGGCCGAATGGGAAGACATAAACGAAGTGGTCCGAAGCTTAGGCGGCAAATGGGTCAAAGGAGACATCATAAGCTACTGGGAAATACCCACAAATCTGGATTCGCAGCACGTTTCGAGTTAAAAACGAAAATTCTTTAAACAAGCTGGCTATATTCAGAGTAGGGTTGTACCAAGATGTCTAAAACCGATAAACCATTAACTAAAAGTGCACTTGTCTCTATGCAGGTAATTGATTCTTCTGGTCATTTAGTTGGAAAAGTTAAAGATGTCGCCTTTGTCGTTGGACAACTGGGCATTTCACTTTCAGTGGAAAACGTGGGTGGAGAAATCCAATGCATCCAGTGGCAAGACATCCAGGCAGCCTCAGATTTCATATTGCTGAAGCCTTCATTTTCGGGTGGCAATAAGGGAGAATGCAAAAAAGATGAAGCTGAAACAGTCCAAGCTTCACAGGCAATGCAAACTCAGCCGGTAGAAGCTAAAAAACAATCTGCCCAGCCGCTTTGTCCAACCTGCAATAAACCGCTTACTTGGATTCCACAGTACAGCCGATGGTACTGCTACAACGACAAGAAATACGTTAATCCCCCGGAGGATTGGGAAAAAGTATTCAATGAAAAGTCCACATCCAACGCCCAAAGCAGCCAGCCATTATGCCCAACCTGTAACCAGCCTCTCACATGGATCCCACAGTACAGCCGATGGTACTGCTACAACGACAAAAAATACGTTTAGAACCAGCCCTCAACATTTTCTATCAGAACTTTCTAAACATTTATTTCAATTATCTTAGATCGCATTTAACGTATAATTTGAAGAAACTCAGTCACAGAAATAATCCGCGTTTTCTTATAGGAGGCTAGTTTGAGAAGGTGCTTATCGCCGCTGACTAAGTATTGGGCGTGAGCTGTGTGAGCACATTCTAAGAATTTGTCGTCTGAAGGATGTTCTTTTACCACTTCAATCTTTTTGGTAACATTAACAAATTTGCTTATCTTCAAGATGGCTTCAATTAAATCTTCGCCGCTTAAGCCTTGAGCTCGGTAGATTTTGCTGAGTTTAGGATAAATTAAGACGCGACTGATTTCAGCGACTATCTCTTCAGAGATTAACAAGGCGATTTTGCCTTGCTCGGCCGTTTTTATTATATCTGCAGGTTTGCCGCCCCAAAGGAGCGCTGAAACCCAAACGTTTGTGTCAAGAACTGTTTTTGTCTCTTGCCTCGTCGATGATGGCGTTTATGCCTTCCTCCGAAAGACCCATCTGCCTGACTCTTGTCCACACTGGCTTCATGGTTTCTTCAAAAGATTTGTCAATTATTTTTTTGAGAACAATAGTATCGTCAATTGCTATTGCTAAGATTTTTTCGCCTTTCTTGAGGTTAGCCGCTTTTCTCACATTAGCAGGAATAACCACTTGTCCCTTGGAGGAAACCTTAGTCGTTGAAGCTTCGATCATGTTTAGCATCACACAGAAAACGGTAAGAACATTCTTACTTATAACATTGGCGGATGTGGAGATAGCCTTCGCCTCAGTTTCCTGCGTTTGTTGTTGTGCAGTGGCAATCACTTAGTTTTATGAACCTTGAAAACTAAGCAAGTATGCGCAGACTGCCCTGTTTCTCGACCATACAAATTAGCCTGTTACGAACGATCTGAAATGCAAAACATAATCACCTCAAAATCGGTAATTTCAAAGAATATTGAACGCAAGACTGGAAAGGATGTTTGGCGGGACAACCTGCGCTTAGCCGTTTTTGCAGCTGACAAGGTTCGAAGCACCTTAGGTCCCAAGGGCGCGTACAAACTTATCTCTTATAATCGTGGTCCTGAGCAAGTTGTTAAGGTGACCAAGGATGCCATCGCGATTTTGGATGAGCTCGCATTACTGTATCCGCCTGCCGTTGTAGTTTCTGAAGCGGCGAAGATGCATCGGGATGAAGCAGGGGACGGAGTGGCGTCTTTTGTTGTTTTTTTGTCAGCGCTGCTTAGGAACGCAGACGACCTTTTAAACATGAAAATTCACCCCAACACCATTATCCATGGCTACTATTTGGCTCATCAACAAGCGCTGAAAATAATAGATAAACAGGCGAAACCGCTAGGCAGCGTAACCAGCCACGTCTTAGATATTGTGGATTCGAAAAGAGGCCTATTAACCCCTCAAACTCGCACAATGATTATGGAGGCATACCGATCTGCATCCAGACAAGGAAAATTCGACAAAGACAACATCAGATTTATAAAAAAGCCAGGCTGCTGCCGCGAAGAATCAGCCTTAATCAAAGGCGTAGTGCTGAAAAAAGAAAAATCGCACCCTAACATGCCCGATCGACTCAAAGCGTTGCGAATAGCTATCACCAGCGAGAAACCGGGAATAAACCGATTGGAACTCAAAATGAAAAGTGAAGGCCCAACCCAGATTAGGCTGAAAATCAAAAGCGCCGATCAACTGGCGGCATACAAGGAAGCTGAAGACAAACTGAAGCTGGAACCGCTGAAGAAGCTGGCTATGCATAAAGTTAACGTTTTGATGTGCGAGCAGCTGCTTGACGCGAGTTTGAAGGATAGGTTAGTCGCGGAAGGCGTTTTCGCTTTGGAGCGGGTTGACAAAAAAGATACTGAAGCGGTTGCAAAAGCCACTGGAGCCCGAATTGTCGGTCAACTTTCAGAGCTTGCAGAAGAGGATTTGGGCGCGGCGGATGAACTTTACATTGACCAAATTGGCCTCGAGAAAACAGTCACCATTCAAGGCTGCGGGGGAACAACTTTTATGCTAAGGGGAACAACGCCCCAGTCGATTGACGAATTGGAAGCTGCAATTCGAAACAGCCTAACCATCTTGAAGCTGCTGGGCGATGACAGTAGGGTTTTGCCTGGCGGCGGCGCAACAGAAACCGAAATGGCGCAAGAACTCAAACAGTACGCTAAAACCTTCGCAGGTAGGGAACAGGTTGCGATTGAGTTTTTCGCCGATGCCTTGATGGAGTGCCCACGATGTTTAGCGGAGAATTACGGTTTTAACCCAGTGGACACAATGATTGAGCTTGGAAACCGCCACGCGAATGGTTTTTGCAATTGCGGCGTGGCAGAGCATGGCTGCGAAGACAACGTGTGCTTAGAGCCCGCAAGAGTGAAACGGTCAATCATCAGAAGAGCTTACGAAGTTTCGGCGTTTATGCTTCGCATCGATGAACTATTGATTTCCAAAGAAATTGCCAAGTTTCACAAGAAATAACCAAAAAAAGGTGCCCTAAAGCGGAAAAATCGCGCATCATCTTCTACACTTGACATACCTACGTCTTCCAGACCCTTGGCAGTTTTTTGGGTAACTTGAAATCGAAATATCAACAACAACATCAACAACAACAAGAAGCATGTCTTTTTTCTCTTCAAGGTAGATGATCTTGAAGAAGGCTGAAACAAAGAAGAAACCAAAAAAAAAGTCGCGTAAATTTTTCCTAATGAGCCAGCGCGAAAATGTCAAAAATATTTTAGATGGGAGATACTTTGGGTTAAAGTTTCTTGGTCATTACGTAAGCGTCTTCCCCGTCTGAGTAGTACCCGCTTATGGTTCGAGTAACTTCAAACCCAAGCTTCTTGTACAGCGAAATTGCCGTGTCGTTGGTGACTCGGACTTCAAGGAAGCATTGTTTAGCTTTATAGTACTCCATGCCCTCCAACGCCTTGGTGATGAGCGCCTTTGCAACTCCTTTTCGCCTTTGCTCTGGCATAACTGCGATGGATACAACATGTCCCTTTCTGATTAAGCCTCCGAAACCGAAATTTGACAAGCCCACTTCGATGCGGCACATGATGTAACCCGCCATCTGATTGTTTTCTTCCGCAATAATGAATGTTTCTGGAAATCGTTGGTGCAAGTCAATAAAGAAGAAATCCGTGTAGTTTTCGGGCAAACAAACCCTGTTTACCTGCATTACATTCTGCAAGTCGTCAGGAATAAATTTGCGAAGCTTGAAAGTTTGCTGCATCATTCGACCTTCTTTAAGGACATTTCACCGTTCAAACTTAAAGGTTACGCTTAAACACCCTCTAACAGCATTTTCGAGGGCAAGCCACACGGTTTAAGCCTATGCGTCTTCCGGCGCCTTGAACACAGGTAACGTGTAACTGCCCTGGGGAACAGCCCAAACCCTCGACGCGGAACCCGCCATCTTGAACGCCTCTCCTAACGCGTCATTCACGGCACGGGCGGTTTTAAGTTTGAATATGCTTGTAGCATAATAGTCGGGCAGTGAAGAGACGAGAATTATTTGGTGGTTTTGCAGAGCTTTTAAAAGGTAATATGCCTTGTGCCCGCCCAAGACGAAGTTACGTTTGATTTCGTGCTCAACATTTTTCAAGTCGCCTAGCCGACTCATCCAATCATAGAACACCTGGTTCCCATGTCCCTCAGGACACTCCGCCACCAAAATTATGACGCCTCCACGTTTCACGGCGTCCAAAACGTTATCCAGCGCTTTGTAAGCTTGATACAGGTTCATGTCCGCAGGGGTTCCGCCTGCACTTACAACCAAGATGTCTGCTCGACGATCTACCGTTACACGGTACATTTCATCAACCAACTTAACGGCTTCCATGAAAGCTTGTTCTAAGTCTCCGGCAAAAGCTTTTACGATTTCGCCCTTCTTGTTTTCAACAACGTTCACGATAAAATCAACTTTCGCAAGCCTGGCTGCTTCAGTCATGTCCCGATGAACAGGGTTGTCTTCCAAGTTTCCTGACCGTGCGCTAGCGTGTAGCAGCAGTGCGTGGTTCTGCTTGATGGTTTCTTCGCCGCAGACAGCGGGCAAAACGCTTTTTCTTCCCCCACCATATCCTGCGTAATAGTGAAAGCCCACATCGCCTAAAAGCACTTTGACATCCGCCTCGGCGAACACTTTGTTAACAAACACTTTGTTGCCATGTGTCTTGGTTGAACCGATATGCACCAAGTCCGCGGCTCGGCAGTCATGACTAACAGTTTTTACCCTTTTGCAAGCCTCGGCACCAATGAGCACGGTGACTTCTTCAGGCTTAACCGCACGATGGGTGCCGCAGCCGAAAATAACCGTTACGTTCTCGTCTTTGACGCCCGCAGAATTCAACTCGGCGAGCACTGGTAACAGCATCGTTTCACTTGGAGCCTTGCGAGTGGCATCATCAACAACAATGGCCACTTTGCTCTCGGGCTTTGCAATTTCAAATAGACGCTTTGAGTTAATCGGTTCTTTTAATGCTCGCTCAACCTCTGCTTTGGGATCGGCTACTCCCGGGCGGTCAGTCGGCTCGATTGTTCCGAGCAGGTTTCGTGCGGGAACTCGAACGCAGACGTCGGTTTTTCCATAAGGAAGCCAAACATCAACCATGGGTGGTCACGTATCGGAATGTACTCGACGTAGGAAGCTATTAAGCCTTATCAAAACAGGGAGAAGAAATGTAGCATGTTGATTTATCAGCTCCGTGACTGTACGGGGTCTTCCGCCATTTATTAGTGATTTCACAACAAGCGACTTGGTGATTGTTACTGCACTACAACAAATCTATTTAAGAACTGACAAGACTTTCTAGTTAAAAAGAAAACATTCTTTGAAAAGGAGAGTTTTGTATGCTTGATGGTTTAGAATGGCTCATAATCGGCGCAATTGCGATTGTCGTGATTCTTTGGGGTCCAGCGAAAATCCCAGAGTTTGCAAAGGCACTTGGCAGAGCTAAGGGTGAATTTAACAAGGCACAAGACGAATTCAGCAAAGCAGCAAGCGAAACACCGCAGTCTAGGACCGTGACCAACTTTACAGCTCCTCCGTCCCCTTTGAAGAGCAGAGATGAAGTTCTAATCGACGCAGCCAGAAGCTTGGGTATATCAACAGAAGGCAAAACCAGGGAACAGATTTCCGAAGAAATCTCATTAAAAGCGAAACTGCTAAACGCTGATTAATCCCCTAAGCTTCATTCTTTCTTTGTTTAGAAAATATAGTTAGAACGCTGAAAGCAAAACGTCTCATTTTGTAAGTTGGCTTTTATTTCGCCGTCAAATGCCGGAGTAGATATAATCTTAAACGCTTTCAAAATATCAAAGCGTATCCGGATTCATTTGCTTTGCTTGCGCTCGTGAATGGTCGCAGAATACCTTATGCAAAGCAACCGAAGCTTCGTCTATTTTAACAGTATTACTAGCCGTCTCCTATCCCTATGTTCTCACAGGTTCGGCTCGATTTAAAGCAGATTTCGCGCACACTAATATACCAAAAATTGAAATAGTATACGAGTGCCACAAACAAAACAGAAACTGCCTCAAAATGCATTCTGCCCTCCTGAGGACCTAAGTAATCAAAAACAGGTGGACAAATTTGAGTAAAGACCATAAATTCAGGAAAGACTTTACGCCAGAACAATACGCTGCTTATTTAGAAAGAAAAGCGAAGAATCCATATGCCCTGATACCTGAAAATAACGAACCACGGAACTTGAAATCTAAGAATAAAAAGAACACCGGATAATTTTTGTTTCTTTAACGACTTCTTAAACAGCGGTAACTTGGTTGGACAACAATGATAATTTATACAGTTTTGAACTGGCAAGAATTGAATATGATGAAGGAAATAATCCCCCGCATGTACATTGCTTTTGCGTACTGAAAAAGTTTTATTACAATTATACTGTTATAGACCATTTTTGGGACTATTCAGAATATTTGGCAACTTTATCCTTAGACCATAAATATTCGACATATGCTCTCATAGTAAGGTTGGTTTCTTCTGCTCTTTTCTTAATATCTACGTGAGTTTTTTCAGTAACTGTAATTGTTTTGTATCCTTTACGCGGCAAAAAGAACAAACTCCTCTTCCGTAATTTACCGTACGACTGAATATATAATTAACGGTTTTACAGCACGGTTGAATGTATAGTAATGGTTAGACCGAACAATTGAACATATAATTAATTTGTGTTATATAATTAATGGTATCCCTTTTATTGCGAAACCTTATATAAATACACGACCGCTAACTAACTTCAGAGGGAAGCAAAACGCCGAAAAAAGGCTACAAAAGCATCACTGTAAAAGATGAGGTGTACGCTTATTTTTTCAAAGAGTGGCTTAAGGTCAAAGAAGAGTACTCAACTAAGAAAGGCATTCACAGCTTCTCGGCCTATGTTACATACATCTTAGCTCAACTGATGGACGAAGAAAAGAAATGCAACACGAAAAAAGATAGAATTCAAACGTAAGAAATAGTAACGTATGTTATGTTTTGTTTGTTATATCAAGTTGTGCCAACAAATATTCAAGTGATTGGAACCCCTTTACGGTGCGGTATAGTACCGTACTGAGCGCTTGGAATGGCTAAATGTCCTAACTGTGGCGAAGAAGTATCTAAATCGGACAAATCGTTAGAAACTCCGTTGTTCCGCATCGAAGCCTATACCTGTAAAAACTGTAATTGTTGTTTCAAAGTGACGAAATAACTAAATAATTTTTGTCCTCTTCTATCGAAAACCTGCTATTAAGATATAGCCCGATTTCTTGAAGACCCATAATTGCTTTTGTGTACTGAAAAATGCCTAAGAGAGCTTTTGCATCTCGCACACAACAAATATTAATAGTATTTTCCCTCTTTGGAAGATAGATGAAAACCGCAGTTTTCTACCTCTCCAGAACTGGAAACACAAAACGATTTGCAGAAGCAATCTCTGAAGCCTTGAAAGCCCCACTTTTTGACGTAATATCAATAAAACCCGAAATGCAAACTGAATACGATTTATTAGTTATAGGCACGCCAGTAAACGGTTTTACTGCATGCCCAGAAGTTTTATCATTCGTCCAAAAACTGCCAGAGGGCGTAAACAAAAACGTGATTCTTTTCTGCACCTATGCAATTGCCAAAGGTAACACATTCAAAAACCTCCAACAATTCCTTTCAAAAAAAGGATACACAACCCTTCTGATGGTCTCCAAAAAAGGAATAAAACCTGACAAAAACGACTTTGCGGATGCCCTGAACGAAATAACAGCCTGCATTAGCAAACGTTTATTATAACTGACAAATAAGAAAGGAACCTTTGCGAAATAATCTTCAAGTAAATGTCATTTTTTCCCTCGGTTCAGTTATGCAGTCTATATAGTATAACTATAATAGCTTTGCAGCCTATTCTCGCAGTGATTGCAATGACCAAATCTGCCCAACCAGACGAGAACTTAAACTTGAATATTAACAAAATAGTTAACGATGCCTTACGAGTTTTCTTCAAAGATGCCGTCAGAATTGCCTTAACCAGTCCTTCGCAGTCTGTTTTCTTTTTACGCACACTCAGATGGCAAAACAAAGCAGCTAAAACAAGGCAGAAGCTGGAACTCCAAGGACTGCACGTTCCACCCATCTTAGTCATAAGCGTCACTAGCAAATGTAATCTGCATTGTGCAGGTTGCTACCATCAAGCATTAAGAAGCAAGCCTGACGCTGAAATGAGTGATGAGCGTATCGAGCGGCTTGTGGATGAGGCTAAAGAACTTGGGATATCTTTTATTGTGCTTGCAGGTGGAGAACCTCTTATGCGCCCCAACATATTGGATATTTCTAAGCAGACTCCCGAGTTAATGTTTTTAATGTTTACAAACGGGCTATTGCTAAACGAGCAAATACTTGAACGAATGGCATCAAACAAAAACATTGTTCCGCTTCTCAGTTTAGAAGGTTACCAGATTGATACTGATGGCAGACGAGGCACAGGAGTCTATGATCAGCTGCTTAAATCAATTGACAAGCTAAAAAACAAAGGTCTTTTCTGGGGAACAACCTTGACTATGACGAGAACCAACTTTGCAGAAGTCACAGATGAAACCTTTATCAAAAAACTAGTCGATTCCGGATGCAAATTTTTCATGATGGTCGAATACACTCCTGTAATCGCAGGGACGGAAGATTGGGTTCTTTCGGAACAGCAGAAATCGAAAGTGGTATCAATCCGAAATGGTTTCCGCAAAAAGTTCCCAGCAATGTTCATTGCCTTGCCGTGGGATGAGGAGGAAATAGGCGGCTGCCTCTCAGCTGGCCGTGGATTCATACATGTTAGCTCTGAAGGAAACGTTGAACCATGCCCGTTCATCGCTTACTCAGACACCAACCTGAAAAACATGCCGCTTAGGGAAGCTTTGCAATCGAAAATGCTGAAAACCATCCGAGAGAATCATACTGAACTCAAAGAAATCCAAGGTTGCGCTCTCTGGGAAAAACGCGAATGGGTCAAATCCCTTGCAAAAGACAATTAGTTAAGGGCAAAATCAAGGTTTCATACTATTGTCATTGCAATCATTACTAAATTTGATAAACTTAACCATTCTTTTTAATGTTCAGTCTTGTAACTTAAGAATCTAAATAGTCTATTTGGACAACGCTAATAACTGTTTTAATCATGAAAGTCAACCAGGCAGGTCATCATCGAAGACGCCACCACTCCCAACCCAATCCCCTATATATGTCGCTTTGGTGGTGACCTGAACTTCTCTTAACAAAACTCATAAGCCAAATCGTAGTACACTCATTAAGACGAAACCAGAGGCATAGAGTTTGAGTAAGGCTTTGATTGTTTACGGAACTCGCTACGGAGCAACTGCGAATACTTCTGAGGTCATTGCAGATAATCTTCGACAAGTAGGCTATGAAGCCAAAATTGTCGATGCTAAAAAAGAGAAAGTGCAAAGCATAAACGAATACGACCTTATCTTAGTTGGAAGCGGAATCCAAATGGGCAAATGGACTAGCGAACCTGAAGACTTCATCAAAAAGCACCAGAAAGAACTCGCAACCAAAAAATTAGCACTATTCGTATCTTGTGGAGGAGCAAATCCCCTATCTGAAGGAGAACAGAAGAACAAGGAACTCGATGATGCCAAACGGAAATATCTTGAGGACAAGTCAGTTGAATTCAAGGTGAATCCAGTGGCTTTAGGATTCTTTGGTGGATGCTACGACTTTAACAAAATGTCATGGTTCTTCAAAAAAACTCTATCATCAATTAAGCCAAAACTTGAAAGTGCTGGTTACAAGGAATCAAAAGCTGGAGTTTATGATTTAAGAGACTTGGACGCTATACGTGATTGGACAAAAGAAGTAGCTAGGACGGTTAACTCGCAACTTTGAGTAGGTACTTCTGGAATATTCTCATATGTATTTTTCAAAGTAGTTCCTGGATCTTGATGCGGCCCGATTTAAATTGCAGAAGTAAGGATAACGATGAGACGGGTATTCCATATGTTAAGCAAAAAATCTCCAAACCTTAAATACAAACAGGGTACACTGGTTATTTGAGAAGATTTGGAGTGTCGCAAAAAATGTATTGTCAAAATTGCGGTGCAGAAATATCCCCAACGGACAAATATTGCCCTTCATGCGGTGCGGCACAGCAGGCTCCTGCCCAACCACAACAGCAACCTTACCCAACACCCCAACCACAAACGCAGCCCCAGCCGCAAACTGACACGCAACAACAGACAGGCATGTTTAATCAAAATAAGTATACCATAGAACAAAAGTTAGTTGCTGTCAGGGACACATATGGAGTTAAAGACTTGAATGGGAACCTTTTAGGTTACGTAAAGCAAAAAATTGTCAGCGTAGGACCCAAATTCTGGTTCGAAGACACAAACGGCGTTCAACTGGGAGAGATAGACGGCAAGCTTGTCTCCATACACGACGAGTACGATGTCAAAGACCAGAGCGGGCAGCTCAAGGCAAGAATTAAGAAGAAAATTCTAAACCTGATAGGAAGCGAATGGTGGATGGAAGACGCGCAAGGACAACAAATTGCGAAGGTCAAAGGCAACTACTCGGAACACGAATACCAAATTCTAGCTCCAGATGGAAGCGTCATAGCCCAAATACACAAAAAATGGGTCACTATAAGAGACTCATATAACATTGAAATCACCCGCCCAGACTTCGACACATTCCTCATCCTAAGTTACGTTATCGCAATGGACCATATTGAACAAAAAAACAACCCCTCCCAAAACCGCATAGGACCTTTCTCCTTCTAACCACTCACACAAGCACACTTGAGCAAAAAACATTGTCAACTACAGCTCTGAACCTTCAGTGTTCTGCTTTTTCCCCTTGGAACGGGTTGAATACTGAAAGCCCTCAAGAAAAGGCATGTTTTCATGGGTTTTTGGGATTAGTCCTTTAATTCTTATGTGAGACTAAACTAAAATTCTGTTTTTGCTGTTTGACATGGAAAGAGAACTATTAACAGTTTAAGGGACATTTAAAACACATGACTTACAAGATAGCATGCGCATTTATATCGCAGTTCTCTAGCGGCGACGAAAAACCTTCCGCTCCCTTACCGCTCCAATGCCAGCTTTTGACAGCAGATTATGTGCCGAAATTATCTGGGAGTAAACATCTTGCAAGACGACAATTCGTCTTCTATGAATATTCATCGAAAGAGCCCCTTTCCAGCAAGTCAAGAATTCTTGACGAGTAACGACCAGCGCAAGTCAAAGAAATTGGACGAAAAATCTTTTATATCTACCCGCTCCTACCTCAAAATATGGCTAGCAAAAACATAGTTCTTGCTTCCACCGTTATCTTTGTCTCAATAGTTTGTTGCGCAGGAATAAACCTCACCGTTCATGCTGGAGGCTTCAAAACAGTGGGTACGGTTACAGTGGAAGGCCAGCCGAATTGTCTAGCTTATGATTCAGGAAAAGGAGAGATTTTTGTTCAAAATCATTCTGACGGTACAATTTCAGTCATTTCCGATAGCGATAATTCAGTTGTCGCGACCTTTCCCGTTGGAGACTACCCCCAGGGAATGGCTTACGATTCTGGCAAAGGAGAGACATTTGAATCTGATTTAGACGACGTGGGGGAGGTCGTAGGCAGCTCTTCTCCTGTCGTCCGTGTAATATCGGACAGCAACAATAGCGTTGTTGCTACGATTCCTAATGTTGTAGGAAACTTGGCTTATGACCCGGCAAAAGGAGAGGTTTTCGTAAGCCAATATGACACAAATGATGTTTGTGTAATTTCAGACAGCACAAATACAGTGGTCGCCAGCATACCTGTAGGCTTTGAGGCCACTGACATAGTTTATGATTCTGGAAGAGGAGAAATCTGGGTTGATAACGGCAGCTACTCTGTATCAATCATTTCGGACGCAACAAACAGGGTCGTTGGAACCATAAATGTCGGCGGTCAACCCTGGGGATTTTTTTCCAATATGGCTTATGACCCGGCAGAAGGAGAGATATTTCTGACTTCCATGGAAAGTGTAATCGTTATATCGGACAGCACCAGAACTCAAATTGCAAGCGTTCCTGAGTCTGCCCCTCTCAGCGTAGCTTATGCTTCGGGTAGAGGCGAAGTCTACGTAGCCAACTACAACAGCAACACCACCTCAGTCATCTCTGATGCTGACAAGAGAATAGTTCAAAACATCCCTGTAGATTTTCCCACCGCCGTGGTCTATGATTCAGGTAAAGATGAAATATTCGTTGCAAACGGCGGCCTCGTCCCAATTACGGGATTTGTCGGGACTTCTGTCACCATATTAACCCCGCAACTCGTAGTTCCTTCAGTATTCTCATCAACAAATTCGGTAGCTGCAGGCGGGAACACCACGTTGACTTCAGCATTGGATGGAGGCGTCTTGCCGTACAAATACCAATGGTACGTTCTGGCTCCCAAAGATTCAAGTTTCTCTCGCGCCAATAACGGGACTTCATTAAGCTACCAATTCAAAACCCTGAAATCCTCCCCGAAAGGGAACTGGACCTTTGTTCTCCAAGTCACAGATTCAACCGGAGCAAGCGTAAACTCGACGGCAACAACAATCACAGTTAATCCGCCTGCTCGGAACACAGGTCTGCCCAAATTCAACTTCGTTAGAATTATTCTAATAACGGTGGCAATAGTGGCACTGAGCCTTCTTACATTTGCACTTTTGCTTAAAAAAGCCAAAAACACGAGCGCTACCACGCCGGAGGAAATAATGAAACTTGGAATAGCAGATTGGATAAAATATGATGAGCTGACTCTTAATGGTATGCAGCCGTATAAACAGCGTGAAAGGTTGTTTTCTTAATGACTGCATGATACTATGAACGGTTATCTTGCGGTCACATTTCTAAAATCATAGGGAGAAAACGAACCTCTCTTATTCACGTTCATTGACAGCTATTGGTTTAGGACTGAGAGGCATCATCTTATTTGGGAATAATATAATTTATATGAATCATCCAAATTAACACAATAACGTGAATTCAAAAGCGGTTGAAGAATTCAAACAAAAATTACTCGTAATAACTGAGGAAACGTACATTGCTCTCCAAAGACTAGAAAAACGACAGATAGTCAGTCTTTTGCCTTTATTAAAGAGGTGAAAATACGAGCAAAAACAAAAGAGCCTATGTTCACGTTATAGCAATTTTACTAGTTGTGATAATCATCATTTTGATTCTAATACTACTGAAAATGATATTTTAGGCTTCCCTCATCGTTTATTAGAAGATAATCAAGAGCTGAATAATCCCCTAAGAAGTGATTATCCAGCTTTTCTTGTTTGAGAGCTTTTTTCTCTTCTAGCCAAAAATAGTAAGACAGCAATAGTAAGGGTCACAACAGCAATTGTAGCGACTATGAGCATTCCAGTCGAATTGTCGGTTGAAATGAAAAGCAAAGAAGGGGGGATTTGGAAATTGGAGTTAGCAAAAGGCAATTAGTGGATCGTGAGCGCGCGTTGCGAGTTTTTTAACTGAAAGCTATTCCCTCAACCATAACATTGAAATTTGGAGAATACTAAGAGTCTGATGGACGATGAGAAAATCGAGGTACGATGAAGCGGAAGGCGGGGAATTAGTGCTGGAAGCTTGTGAAGTCTTTTTCCGCTATTGAGTCCATATTTAAAAAAATACCCCAATCATCTTTGTTTTCTAATTTATCTTAAGTCTCGATTTGCAAAGAGAAAACCTTTAGTGCTGCACTGAGAAAAACTCAACGGAGAAAAAGTATGCTTGTCGGCGCAATCTCAGATACTCACGACAATCTTCCTGCAGTTGAGAAAGCAGTAAAGTACCTAAACGAGCAGAAAGTAAATTTGGTGCTTCATGCAGGCGACTACGTTGCGGGCTTCGTTATCCCGAAATTCAAGCAGCTAAACTGCAAACTCGTCGGCGTCTTCGGCAACAACGACGGCGACCACGAACTACTCAAAAAAAGATTCAGTGAAACTAGCAACTGCACAATACACGAACGATTTACCCAAATAGAGATCGAAGGTTACAGAATAGCTCTGCTTCACGGGCACGAAACCGAACTGTTAGATGCCGTAATTGACAGCGGGTACTTTGATGCCGTAATCCACGGGCACTCGCACAATAGAAGCATCGAAAAAAAAGGGAAAACTCTAGCCATTAACCCGGGGGAAGTCTGCGGCTACCTTACTGGAAAATGTACTCTAGCCATTCTGGACACTGCTAAGAATGAAGCAAAAATAGTTGAGTTTTGACTCGAAAACCCGCGGCTAGTTGCCTTTGTTGTAGGGTTCTCTCATCAAATTCGCTTGCGAAAAGAGTTGTTTTAGTTGTTCGTCGTTTGCGCCTTTCCGCATAGGTGTTAGGATGTCGGTCAGGTTATCGTTTCTCATCAGGCACGGCTTAAGCTTCCCGTCGCTTGTAACGCGTATACGGGTGCAATGCATACAAAAATCAGTGTTCTCGATAGGATGCACAATTTCAACCGTTACGTTTGGCAGATGGTAAATCAGGCGGTTATGCATGAAAGGTCGCCGTTCTACAGTCAAAGCTTGCACTTTTAGGAGCTGTTCTTGCTCCTCAAGGCTTCGGTGATGCGTCTGGTAGTAGTCGCCGCCGACGTTAATTGGGTCAAGCTCAATCAACTGAAGGACTACTTTGTTTTGCCGGGCGTACTCAATTAGGCTTGGAACATCGCCCACGTTAACGTCTTTGAGGATAACCATGTTGAGTTTCACGGGGCAGAAACCCGCTTCAATTGCCGTTTTCACCCCTTCCAGAGCGTCTTGGAGTTTTCCGCCTGTTAAGCGGTGGTAAGTTTCAGCGTTCAATGACGGGAGACTTATGTTCACACGCTTTAGCCCCCGACTATAAAGGTCCTTTGCCATGCCGCTGAGGAGCAAACCGTTAGTTGTTAACGATAAATCTTTCAAACCCTGTATTGCAGATATGCCTGAAATGATTTCGGGAAGGTCTTTACGCATAAGCGGCTCGCCGCCTGTCAACTTTATGCGTGCGATGCCAAGACTTACTGCGACCTTCGCGATGCGCACGATTTCGTGGGCAGTCATTTTCTCAGCTGAACGGTTAGCTCGTTGGACTTCTCCTTCCCGATGGCAGTAGGCACAACGGTTGTTGCACCGCTGGGTAATCGAGATGCGTAGGTTAAGGAGGGGTCTGCCGCAGTTGTCGGTTAAACTCATTCGTTATTCACGAGCGTGCTTAACGATGTGAGGCGACTCGGGCAAAATAAGCATTTCTGCCGCAACCCGCACAGCATCTGGGGAACCTGGAATACAAAACAGCGCCTTACCTTTTGCAACGCCAGCGACTGCGCGGGACAGAACTGCTGCGGAACCTACCTTACCGAAGCTTATTGCCCTGAAAAACTCACCGAAACCGGGCAGAGTTTTCTCAAAAAAGGGCGAAACCGTTTCGATGGTCACGTCGGAGTGCGTAATACCGGTTCCGCCTGAAAAGATGACAACGTCTAAGCTAGGCATGTCTACAGCTTCTTTAACTGCGTCAGAAATCAACACTTTGTCGTCAGCGATTATCTGTTTGAAAAGCACGTTCTGCTGCGCCTTCTTGAGTATTTCGACAAGAGTGTCGCCGCCGATGTCGCTGACGTCTTTTTCACCGTTCTGGATTTGCTGGTATCGTGAGGTACTGCAGATGTACACGCCGAAGTTTAGGATTTTTGGCGCTTTAGCCTTATGTGTCTTTGATGATTCGCTCACGCCTTCTACACCTGCTGCTTGATTTTGCGCACTACATGAATGTTCTCGATCGCTGTTGATGGGTACTGTCCTACGCTGTCCTTTTCGTATTGCTTTGTCATGTCCCAAACCGTGAGTAACCCCATGGAAACTGCTGTAAGCGCCTCCATTTCCACGCCCGTTTGCGCCTTAGCTTTCACGGTCGCCGTAACCTCAACTGACCCTTCGCCTGAAACTTTTACTTCAACCTGTACATTAGTTAACGGCAGCGGATGACATAGTGGAATCAAATTGCTTGTTTTCTTGGCTGCCAGAACTCCCGCTATCTTCGCCGTGTAAAGCGGGTCGCCCTTAGCGATTTTTCCAGTCTTAATCAAACCAATCGTTTCGGGCTTCAGCTTTATCGTTCCCGACGCCGTTGCTTCACGGAAGATTTCCGCCTTATCTGAAACATCAACCATAGCCAAAGTTACTTCACCAGTTAGCGTTTTGTTCTTGTGATAATTCTGTTTTCCTTTCTTGTATGTCTTTTTGTTTTAGAGAAGTCAGAGTTCTGATTTAATCCTGTTTGCGGGCTAGAGCGGTGGACCAGTCGTTGGGCTACTTGTTTTGTTCCCACGTTTCTATCAGGCTTTTGATTGCTTTCGCTTTTGGGGAAGCTTCGTTAAACCTGTACATACGAACCCGCCCGTACGTGAGTTCCTGCAGGATTCCTTCTGCCTCAAAAACTTTGAGGTTATCAGCCGTCGTGGCGAAGTTGCTGCCAAGTCGCCGTGCAATATCGGAAACGTTGAGCGAACCCAGTTCGTAGAGCAGTCTTAGGATTTTCACGCGAAGTCTCGACGATAAAACCTCTTCAATTTCCATCGCTACGTCACGTTCTTCCTTTTTCTGCAGTTAAAGAGGCATTCAGCTCTTTCTCAAGTTCAACCGCGGGGATAGCAGGCAGAGAAACTTGTGTTGATCTTCCCCTTCCCGTTGTGGAGGCAACTTCAATTTTGATAATTCCCATAGACGAGAAGTATTGGGCGTAGTTCCAGATTTGTGTGTGGCTGTTAGATTTCTGATCGAATTCTTCGCAGATAACCTCGTAAACTTTCTCAACCTCGGTTAGTAATGCGTAAGCTTGACCGTTTTCTTTGAAGAACCGTGCCACTGCTAGCAGGAACAGTTTTTCATGCATTCCCAAAGAAGCTAAGTCGCTTCGTCGCATACTTGGGATGATGCTGGAGACTGCCATTCGAACACATTCTGCTTCAACCCCTTCAGCGTCGTTAGCATCCGCGTATTTGCCTGCACGCCAAAGCAATTCTATGCCGAACCGCGCGTTCCCCGTTTCCTTAAACGCCAACGCCGCAATCAAGGCGACCACATCTTCCTCCATTGCCCCGAGTTCAAACGCCATGGTCACGCGTTCCCTTAATATGTCGACGAGTTGCTCTTTGCCGTAGCGTTCAAGGCGGACGACGCTTCGTTGAAGGGTGCTTTTTGAGCTTTCATCCAGCCGCTCGATCGCTTTTAGGTCACGCATTATGAAGATGAATGATAGCCGCTGCGGTTTGCCTTGCCGCATCTCCTGCAGCCGTGTGAGCTTGTAGACAGCGTCGGAGCCTTCATGCTCTATTAGGCTGTCAAACTCGTCCAGCGTCAGAACCACAGAAACCTGTTCTTCATCTAGGACTTGCAACAGCGTTGCGAGGACTTCTTGCTCTGAATATCCACGGGATGGGTAGGTGGGACGGAAAGCGGTCAGCGCTTGATGAATGATTTGGAGGAGGGTGCCTCTGAATTCCCGGCAGTTGACATGGATATAACGGAACTTCACGGCTCGCCTGTTAGCTTCGGAAGTGATGTTTGCACCGAAATGCTGCGCAAGAACGGTTTTTCCAGTTCCCACATCGCCGGTTAATATGACCCGCTGAGCCATTCGCTCGGGAAAACGGGTAACAAAGCTAAAGAATTCCATTAGAAGACGAAGCTCAGTTTCCCTATGAGGAAGCTTCTGCGGAACGTAATTTATATCAAGCTTAGATTCATCCTTGAACACACTTCGACGAGACCACAAATCTAGTTCCTCAACCGTAAGATTCCCTGTTTCGATTCAATACTAACTGTTGCAGTAAAACCCTAATAAATCCATTTAGCAAGATCCTCGGCGCTTCGACCGACTGGAGAAAAGATTCTTACAAACTCTCCTATAGGTTCTACTTGATCCAAATAAGAGCACCAAGAGATGCCAAACACATTCAGAAATTCTCTTTTCTTTCAGGATTCCAGTTGAAGGAATCCACATCGGCGGCAACCTAAAAACGATTTTGGAATAAAATAGAACTTTAGGTGAAGCCCGTAGCGCCCTTACAACAAAAAATTTATCCCTTAAACGCTGCTATGTAGCAGTTGGGGAGAGACGTCAAAGTTGACGATTGAGTCTAACCGAACCACGGGCGGAGTCGCCGCTTGTTTATTCGTGACAAGCGTAGTCAGCCAAGTTCTCTCCATTTTCCAAAACACGTTGTCAAGAACAAGTGGGGTTTCCATCGCACTTGTCGGCATCTCAGGCATCATCGGCGTTTTATCTTTTGTGGCGTTGATTCTTTTCTTTGTCGCTATGCACGGCTTCTCCAAAGACTACGGTGAACCCCGCATATTCGACTACCTCACCTACGGCTTAGTAGCAGCGATAATAATTGGCATCCTAAGCATAGTAGTGGCCATAGCGATCGCCATTGCAAACGCGGCATCTGTGCTTCCGATCTTGACATCTTCAACAACTTCGCAAACCCAAATCAGCACCGTGGTTCAAAAATCTCTTTTACCTACGTTACCCATTTTCGCCGCTGTTTCGTTGGTTTGGATATTGTTCAATGTTCTCTCGATTAATTTGCTTGGAGATAAATCGAAAGTTGCCCTGTTTCGAACTGGTGCCAAGGTGCTGTTAGCTGGCGCTTTAGTTTCAGTCGCTGCGACAGCAATACTTGCAGCAATCGCCTATACCTTGTCCTTGTCCTACAGTACTATATTGCTGACCTTGTCGGTTCCAGGAGGGTTCATACAAGACGCGGCCTGGGTGCTTTTGGCAATGGCTTTCTTTAGAATCCAAACTCCACCAGCCTTCCCAACACATCCTGTGAACATGTCAGCAGCCCCGACCCTCTCAAGCCAAACAAAAATATGCCCCAAATGCGGCGTACCAACCCAAGCAGACGCTCTTTTCTGCGAAAGATGCGGTCAAAAATTATAGAAACTGACCAATCGTCTATTGTTGCACGAGGCGATAGGTAAAATTATATTTGGAAGCGTCGTCATTACAGTGCCCGACAAGTGGGTCCGTGGCGCAGTACGGATAGCGCGTCAGCCTTCTAAGCTGAAAGTCGTGGGTTCAAATCCCACCGGACCCGCTTTGATTTCGTTAAAGATTGTTTTTTGTGCCTTTTCTGTTCCCAAATCTGTTCCCCATTGTTCCCATGATAGTGTTTCCATTTACCAGATATTTGATAAAGATACGTTTTCCATTTTGATATTCACAGTGAATTAATCTGATAGAACTGCCTCTTTGTTCAACTACCCCAACTTTACCGCAAAGAGAGCAAAGTGCTTTCATGCTTTCACCTGCTTGCCTTCTGCTATGTCTAACAGTCCAGAGATTGCATCATCTGATGTCTCTGACTTCTCAGCGAAATTCATTAGTCTGCTATGGACTTCGGAACCTACTTTTGGTATTTTGCCGAATTTTCTTTTTTTCCAGTGTGGTTTTAATAATGGTTGTTAGAATAGTGATATCTTCTGAAAAAGAGGAAACATGAATGAAAAAAGAAGCCACATTAATTCTTCTAGTTCTTTTATGTTTCAGCTTATTTGTAATACCAGTGAAAGCTGCGCATATCACGTTGAACTGTACTTGGCTTGACGATTATGCAGACCAAACTTACAATGAGTTAGCCAATCCGCAAAGCGTAGTTAATCAACTTTCAGGCTCTAACATAAATTGTGTTATTGTTTTTGGCGGCGATTGGGCGTCAAGTGGAGCAATAAGCTACGATTCAGGCTCAGTTTATTGGTCTAACTTCATAAACATTTTACATAAAAACGGTTATTCAGTTTTTGTTTGGATAAGTATTTGGGATGATCCAACTACAGTCGACATCACTAACCACACAGTTATTCAAACAATGTACAATTCAGCAGTACAATGTTTAAGCACATACGGATTTGATGGATTTAACGATGATTTTGAAGGATGGAGAGGAAATACACAGGCTTTGATAAACTATGAACAAGGTTTAGCGACTGCCGTAAGAAATCATGGAAAAATAGCTTCAGCTTGTCTTGAAGTAGATTGGGGTGGAGCAACGATTAGTCAGCTTTATCCCTATCTCACAAGCTTCAATTATCTGATGCCAATGTACTACCAAACTATTACATCAGATAACGGGAGTGTTTGGTCACAAATCTTATCATATGCTGGAGCACCGATAGTTATGGGTCTCGATTTTTCTTCTAACGACTACACTCAAAACGGGATGTCTTATCCATCAGCTTCCCAGCAATTATCTACAGTTTCAAATTTCATGAGTGAAAACTCAACCTCTAAGCTTGCTGGGTTCTCTATTTGGTCATACGATGAAATGAGCAACACTGACTTATCATCATGGAACAATTGGGCAGTGAAAAATTTATCTGCAACTCCAAGTCCAACTCCATCACCAAGTCCAAGCCCTATACCTAAAGCTACTTCTATTCCAACAACAGCGCCATCACCAACTCCAACACCATCACCTAATACAACTCCAAATAACGCACCATTGCCATCTCAAAGTCCAATGATCGTGCCAGACCAAACCCAGTCAAGTTTACCTCAAGGGGCAATCTATGGAATAGTGGTTGTCGCAGCATTCGTGGTAATTGTTGCAGCTACGCTGTTGCTAAAAAAGCAAGTTGCATTGAAGAAATAAAATTCTTACTCTCATTACTGATAGTATTTAGCCAAGTTTTCATAAAGCTAAGCCTTAAATCTGAAAAGGTAGCATTGCTCCATTTAACTCCGTAGTTTTTCAATTTACCTTTATACTCTTCAGAGCACCCAAGATATTTGCTCAAACAAACCACAGCTTTAAACACATTACGGCTTTTGCTTGGAGTTATGGCAAGTATCTTAGATGGGTTCTCAATATAGTCCTAGTATCGCATTGAATATTGAAATTGCATGCTATGCGTACGTTCTATAGTATTTCTGATAACAATATTCTCTGTATTGGTTTATGTCAAAGTATTTTCTATGTGTGCATTCTAGTCTGAAAGTTTGTCGTTTGATTTTGCATCAATTATTGAGGTTGACCGACTAGGTTTAGTTGTTAACTATGGGAACCTATGGCATAGAAATGTGGGAGAATAACGCCTCAAAAAATGAGTGAATGAAAGTGGCGGCGCCCAACCATCTAAGCAGTTAGCGCTAATGGGAATTGGATGTGTTCAGTTTCACCGCAGCGCGGATGAGGGTCTTGAATGCATCATCGTCAATGTTCTCGCCTTCATGGATGTCGATGGCGCGCCTGACGGTTCCAGGTTGGGTGAATAGGCGAGAGGGGTCTTCCAGCGAAGCACCCTTGAAGAATGTCATTTTCACATGGTCCTTGTAGGTCTCGCCCGTGCAGATGCCGCCGTTGTGGGACCAGACGGGCGTCCCAGGATTGGTTGGCTTTACCCACTTCCACTCTTCAACTACCTCCGGATCCGCTTCCTTGATGAGCGTGCGCACTTTGGCTAACGTTTCTCCGCGCCAGTCGCCTAGCTCCTTGATTCTCGCGTCTATCAGTTGAGATGCAGATTCGACACTTTGGGAACCATTCTTTTTCATCTCTTTGCTGAGCGTCCTTTTGGTCATCATATCACATAAAATCTTTCTTTTTACTATTTTTAAGAGTAATACAGACCTTTAAGTTCAGTAACTCGAAAGACTCTTATGATTGTAGAATGTTCCAGACGTTGCCATCAGGATCATTGACGCTGAAGAATCTGCCTCCCCGCGGATAAGGCATGATCTCACTGTTTGGCTTAACGCCCTTTGCTTTAATTGCGTTGTACGCTGCTTCAACATCGGGTGTTGAAATAAAGAAATTTCTTCCTGTATCGAATTTGATTTGTTCCGAAATAAAGTCAAGAGCAAGGTAAGTGCCGCCGCCAGGAGGAACAACGAAGACAGAGCGGTTTCCCTTCCCCCACTTGGCGTCTCCATTTGCTTCAAAGCCTAAAACATCGGTATAGAATGCTTTAGTTTTATCCATGTCGCTTACTTGCAGATGAGTCAAAATTATTTTATCAACAATTTTCACAAAAATCGCCTTGTTATAACGTCTAGCATAACCTGGCATAAATCTTCGCACCTAATGGCCATCGTGTTTTTGGACAACCATACATTAGCAAATAAGCAACCAATGCGGAAAACGAAAGTGACACACAAGTTGTGATGGAACAATTACTATAATAAATTAATCATTTGCTTCTGCGTTCGCATTCCTCTTCAAGCCAAATGAAGTCATGTTTTACTTCTTCGATTACGCTTAGGGTGGCCGATTTGACTTCTGGTCTTTCCTTTACCATATGAAAGATCTTATCTCCCTCGCTAATATTTGAAGTCGCAAAAGTAATAAAAGAGCCATTGCTTGAATCTCCTGTTACGAACACCTGATTAGTTATCCATGAAAGCACAAGACGATTCTACTTGGGCTTTCTTGCCATCTTAGACTTTGAATCATTAGGTCGTAGGCAACTCCTGACATTTTTCTTAAATCCATCATTGGCAGTACGAAGATAGCTGAGGATTCCAACATCTTGTTTAGCCTTCTTTTCACCGTTTTTTCAGAAACCCCAACTACTGCAGCTACGTCTGTAATCTTTCTTTCTGCGTTTCTCAGTAATTGCCCACATATTTTCCAATCAGTCGCTGTCATCTGAAAATTTGGTTGGGGAACACTAATTTCTGAAACGATTGGAGATTTAACTTCTCCCATCTTAAGGATTTGATCAGAAGACCTTTTTTCACTGTCGTCAAACAAAGTTATTAGCAATTCATCACCGTAATAATTTATAACCTGAACAACTCCGTCTCTTGATTCAAGTTGGGATATTATTTCTTGTTTGGAACTTAAGCCCGCGGACTTCATGAGCAGAAATGAGGATTTTCGGTTTAGCACTATGGGGTTTGGTATTGATCTCCAACCCAGTAGTAAGCCGTCTTCCTTTAAGCGCTTGACTCTATTCCTTACAGTTTCTTCGTCGACACAAAGTTTCTCGGCGATTTCAGTGTATGTTTTCTTAACGTTCCAAAACCCTAGTGAACCCCTGAGTTCTTTTATTAAAGCAGAGTAAGCTTCGTTTCCTACCCACAAAAAAGACTCACGTTTGAGAAAGGTAGAAGCCACACTTTTAATAAACTTTCTATAACTTCGTTGACAAGCATATAGCTCGTCACGCAGCGAACTCATTACTTTCATAAATTGCTTTGAAAAATGCGAGTTGAAATAGGAGCGCAAAATCGAGAGACATTTTAAGCAATAGTTGGAAAAGAAAAATACGCATTCTAAAGTGGTCTCTTTGACAGATACCCGGTTCGTTTCTTATTCTCATCTTAACTCTTTAAATGAAAAACAGAGAAGAGTCTTGGTCACTATAATAAAGTGTTAGAACTCAACAAGTTTATTGAACGATGGAAGTAAAAAACAATTGGAAGATTCTAGTTCAAAATGCAAGTAAGAAATGATAGCCAACCAAAGTTTATAAAGAAAAACATTCAATTGAAGTAGCGTAGAAAGTTGGAAATTAATGAATTACACTATTCAAAGAATGTTGAAGAGAGCGCGTGTTCCACAATTCCTGTTAAGTGCTGTAAAAAAAATGACAGGCAATCAACCAATCTTGTTGGATTTTCCTGTTAACCCAACACCTCGATATGGATATGGGAAACCTCCTCATCCTAAACTCTATGAAATAATTAACAGGAATAGGAATGCATACAAAAATACCTTGGGAAATTTCTTGAGGTTTGAAGAGAATTTTCTCAATATTCCATTGAAAAATGAGAATAACACAAAAGACCCGTCTTGGGTCAACGAATTTTTTACAGGATTGGACGCAGTAACACTTTATTCACTTCTTTGTTTAAATAATCCTAAAAGACTTATAGAAATTGGCTCAGGTTACTCAACACAATTCGCAAGGAGAGCTATAATTGACCATAGTTTACAAACGAAAATAACCTCTATTGACCCACATCCTCGGGCTGGTATTGATTTAATTTGTGATAATATAATTCGTCAACCTCTCGAGGATATGGATTTAAGTCTATTTGACGAATTAGAAGCCGGCGATTTTCTTTTTGTTGATGGCTCGCACCGTTGTTTTACAAATTCCGATGTCACTGTTGTTTTCTTGGAAGTTTTACCACGGCTAAGAAATGGTGTTTTTGTAGAATTTCACGATATTTTTCTGCCTTATGATTATATTCCAGAATGGAGGGAACGATACTATTCTGAACAATATTTACTCGCGGTTCATATCTTATCAGAAAATAACAAATTCAATATTATCTTTCCTGGCTTATTCATTAGCGAGGATACGGAGCTGAATAAAATATTGAATCCTCTTTGGAATGAACCAAGGATGCAGGGAGTTGAAAGAATTGGAGGTTCTTTTTGGATACAGGTAAGATAATCACATCAATTAATCAGCAGGTCAAATAACTCACCGGTAACAGAAAGCTTTAGACTTACAAAACTGGTCTCATAAACTTCTCTTCACATTCAAAATCAAAATTCTAACACGAAAAAAGCTGATAAGTGCTTATTCAAATGTGCCAAACCCAATTTTGCTATTTCTATGATTGATTATTAATAAAAAAGCTCTCCTTTCTCCTCAAATAAGGAAGTTACCTCTAAGGCTTAAAAGGCATATTTCCGGATTGGGAGCATGTCAAAAAATCTATTTCCATTTTAGCCTTGGCTTAACCGTTAAGTGTTGAAGCACAAAGAATCAAAAGTTACCACAACAAAAGATGGTTGCTTATGTGGCTGAAATACCAATTGAGGAAGTTGAAGTTATTTATTGGGAATGGTTAGGATGAATTTTGCTCCTCTGCCCGGTTTTCCCTCTTCAGTTATCGCCCAGCCGTACACATCCATCATCTTCTTAATGAAGAACAAGCCGAAGCCTGAGCTGGCCCCCGTGCTGAAACCTTCCTTAAAGAGCTTTGATTTGTTCTCAGTTGAGATGCCTACACCGTCATCCTCGTAAATCAGCCGCAACCCGTCAGAGGTTTCTTTCTCACAATAAACTTTTATGGTGGTGGCTTTTACGCCGTATTTTTTTGTGTTATCTACAAAATTGTAGAACATTTGCCTGAGAAATGAATCGGCCAGCACGCTTATACCGTGGCAGTCGTTGACCACTTTGATGGTTAAGCCTGAGAAAAGAACCACAGCATCGTCCACAGCCTTACCCACGTCAACATTAGCTAACTCTTCAACGCCCAGTTGCTCATACATTTTGGCGAACTCAAAAATTTTAGCTGAATCAGCAACAACCTGCTCAATCTTACTCAAATCCTCAAGAATGTCAGCTTGATCCCTATGCTTCTTCTTAAGCAAATACGTGTAACCATTTACGGCTGAAAGCTTGTTGCGAACGTCATGTCTAGACAAGTTTCCCACAACACGCAACTTCTCGTTCATCAATTCGAGTTTATCACGGCTTTCTTTCAAATCCATTTCAGTTTTCTTGCGTTCTGTGATATCTATGAGCAGTCCTCTAATCCCTATTACTTTGTTTTCAGAAATAATTGGATTCGTTCTAACGAGCGCAGGATAAGTAGTACCATTTTTTCTGACGAGTGTATATTCATTTGCACCGTGCTCTTCTCCAGCCATCGACTTTTCCATGTTTTCTATTGCCCTTTCTCTCTCTTGGGGCGAGACGAACGAGACTATGTTTGAGCCTTTTTCAACCTCTTCTGGTGTGACGCCCGTTAGCTCGAAAGCTCGAGTATTAAAGAAGGTAATCTTTCCAGTTAGATCCGTCTCAAAAACAATTACTGGCAAAAAGTTGGCAAGTTCCCGATACCTCTCCTCACTTTTTCTCATTGTCTCTTGTGTTTTCTTGAGTTCAGTGATATCAGTTACTATTCCCAGTATAGCTTTATCGCCGTTGAATTCTATAAGAGCAGTGTTGATTATTGCGTTAAGTCTCTTGCCATTTCGTGTAATCAGTATGTATTCATAAGGAGGAACATTTTCGCCTTTCATGTGCTTGCCATAAGCTAACTTTATTGTATCAGCGTATTCTGGCGGATTAAGAGAAAGAATATTAAAGTCAGGAGAACACAATTCCTCTCGGCTGTATCCAGTTATTTCTTCGCATTTCTTGTTGGCGTAGACCACTCTGTTACCATGATTTATGAAGATCATGTTGGGCGATTGCTCTGCGAGAGTCCGGAACTTTTCTTCATTTTCCATTAGTGACTGCTCAGCTTTTTTGCGTTCTGCAATGTTTCTGGCAATTGCCAAGATTGCTTGTTTTCCCTTATAATTTATGAGGCTGGAACTGATCTCAACTGGAATTTTCTTCCCATCTTTGGCAGTATGAACTGTCTCAAAAACCTGCGTACCAACAGAAACCACCCGACCCATGATAACTTTTACTTGCTCTGGGGCTAGATAGTTATCAATCCCTTTAATCCCCAACAATTGCAACTCTTCCTTAGAATATTCTAACATTTCAACAGCGGCGTTGTTAACTTCTAAAAAGTTTCCGTCAAAATCAACAACCCAAGCAGATTCATCCATTCCATTGATTAAGTTCTTATAATTTTCCTCGCTTTCAATTAAGGCTTGTTCAGATTTCTTGCGTTCACTTATGTCCTGAATAACACCATTTACCCTTATCGGAGTTTTATTTTGATCAAACACCAGTTCCGCCACAGAATGAATGAATCGTTCTTGACCGTTGTCGGGACGTCTAATTTTGAATTCCAAATCATACTTTTTATTACTTAGGATCAATTCTTGCAGAGCAAGATTCAAGTTGGGCCGATACTCAGGCAAAACAACTTGCTGCACTAATGCTAAAGGCAAGAAATCGTTTGAACGTTCAATTCCATAGATTTTGAATGCTTCTTCAGATGCCCGCACTTTTTGGGTTTGCAAATCTAACTCCCAATTCCCCACGTGCGCAATTGCTTGAGCTTTTCGCAGCCTATCTTCGTTTTCCAGCAGCAACTTCTCCGTCTGCATTTGCTCAGTTATGTCTTTTCCAAACACCGATATTCCGAATACTTTTTCTTCTTGTCTAATAACGTTGAAACTTAGCTGGAAGACACGCTTACACATGTTCACTTCGTACGTCGTTGAGTAAGGGCCATCGTTTAATGCCCGCTTATAGAACTCGCGCCATTCCTCAAATTCCGCTATAGAAAACAGATTCTCCGGACGCATACCAACCTTAACTACAAGCTCATTCTCATTCAAAAAATATTCTTCAAAACTTCGATTAAAATCAAGAAGAGCAAAGTCATCGCAACTGACAGACCATATCATATCCGATGTACTGTCAACAATTGAACGCATAGAACTCTGAGACTCAATCAACGCTAACTCAGCATTATGGCGCGCTACGGCGGCTTTTAGACCGTACGCTAATTCGCCATAAACTGTTTCAGGTGAACCTTGTTTGTTGAAGTATCCGCTAGCACCAAGGTTTAATGCTTTTATGGCTACTTCTTCCCTGCCCTTTCCAGTGAACAAAACGAAAGGAATACTATTGTTCTGCTTTCGCAACTCCGTTAGGAATTGGAGACCATCTTTTTGGGGCATTTCATAATCAGAAATCACAGCATCATAGTGAATAATCGATAGTTTCTTAAAGGCTTCATCCACACAGCATGCGCTATCAAACTCAAAGCTCGCATCAATATCCATCATAATCTGTTTCGAGATTTCCAATATGTTCGGGTCATCGTCAACATGTAAAACTCGAATACGGCTATTTTTATTCGAAGAAACCAAATCAGATGCGTCTACAACCATTCCATTCTGAGTGAGGATTTGAATTAGCCATGCCCCAAATTAAATGGCTGAGTTTATTATAAGTCAATTATGAATCACAATTATTGATTTCAAATTGCTTTCATTTGAAAAAAGCGGTCTTCTTGAAGTAAAAACGAATAACCCAACATCCAATCATTAGGCTCAAATTCGAGTTGCAAAGTCAAACTTGAACAAGGAGCTTCTGGCTTTTGGGTTAAGTCTCCGCCGACTCGCTTATGATAAGCAGAAAGTATTTCTGCGGCATTGCTTGGGATTTGCTTAATGGTTTAAGCCATCCCACCGGTAGCCAAACACTATAATAAGGTAATTAAGATAAAATAAAGTGAATAAGCAACCTGCAAAAACTTGAATGGCACTTGACATCCAAGGTGTCCTTATTGTGGCAACACTTGCCATGAAAAGATGACAATATCGTTAAGTGTCTTGATTGAAGATAGGGGACGTACAACGCAGGTAAGAATAAGGCAAGTTCCAGATAATTACAAGAAAACGGGCAATTGTTTTCTTTGAGTTTGTTGGATAGAACGATATGGAAAACTTCGAAAGATTAAGCAGTAAAATTCTCGTCAGAACCTGCTCCTGTGGCATCATATTTGAAACGTATGATCCAGAAAAAGTGTACCATTCAAACAAGTGTAGGACAAGGTACGTCAGGAAAAGATGTGAAGCCAAGATAGCCCAAAGAATGAAACCAAAGCAAAAGAAGCTAAGAGAACAAAGTTTTACGTAGCGCGGCGCGCGCGTTGAACCGCGAGCTTTCTCATCTTCGTTCTTCTGCCAAACATGTTCCTAACTTGCTCTTCTGTCATCGCAACCACGATGGTTGTCGGTTTACCTTCCCAACAACTGTCAACTTCCAGTAACTGGATTTCCGGCGTCAATTCACTAGCAATGATACTGAACTCCGATACGCTAAGCTCGCCCATAAGAAAGGTCACTGGAAATTCCTCCGAAATGTCTTCGACGAACACCTTCTTCCCGGTCTCCTTGTTTCTAAACGAGTCCATCTCCATTTCCTCATCCTTTCCTTGGAATTCCCAACTCTTGCTTGTCAGAAACTCGCGAACTCTGGAATCGGTCACCGCTATTTTGAACACGTTTTCTACTTTCAAACCAACGCCTCTCCCGATCTTTATTGTATACTTTCTCACCAAATAATATAGTATGTCGGTTGCATTACTGGTTGCGCGTGCTAAACACAAGGTTATTAATCTAATTTGATTGGCTATATTCTAGGAGACTGACTTTGTTAAACAATAAGAAAAAAGCCAAGGAAGAAGCTGAGGTATCAGAAAATCAGTTAAAGATGCTTAAGGCTCCTGCGCTAGAAGTCTCTAAGCTTGAAGAGCCAATTGAAATGCCAAAGCTTGAAAAGCCAACGGAAAAGCTAAAGCTTGAAATGAAAGAAAACGTCCCAATGAAGAAAAAGAATGAAGAAGTGATCTAAAGCTTCTTGATATGAAAAAGTGGGAAGAAGGAAAGAAGCATATTCGGACTCTTTTTTTGATAGCAAAGCATTTCAATGCTATTCATTGGAGTCCTTTTTAATATTTCAGGAAGATACTCTTTCCTTGTTGCACTTTCCTTCTAAACTTTATTTTGGCTTGAACATAATTTAAGATTTGTGTATTTCAGTGCTGACACCACAAATAACAGGGCGCTAGCTAAATCATGCTTGGTGAAAACATTCATTCAATACATAATTCTTCCAATAGAGAAAAACCAGTCAAGTGAATTTGACTCTTGCATATGTTACAGCAAATAACTATTTCTTCCAAACCATGACTGTTGACCTTTGGCTCCAGAATGCAGTAGGTTTCTTCATTGGTCTCATCTGGAGATATAACATTTCCACATTTTGGACAGCAAAAGTCTCCGTTTCCGGCTATCTTAGTCAAATCCAGTTTGTACGCTTGC
Source organism: Candidatus Bathyarchaeota archaeon (assembly GCA_963768425.1). GTDB lineage: Archaea > Thermoproteota > Bathyarchaeia > Bathyarchaeales > Bathycorpusculaceae > Bathycorpusculum. The sequence goes on from CAVYHV010000014.1 coordinate 90,907, forward strand.
TTTTGTTCCATTTCTCATCCCTCGTATATCGTTCAATGTTTTAATTTATAAAATTAAGCTGTTGCATGGTGAAACAACAATTGGAGCCTTTTTTCTTATGGGGAGAAAAACCCGAGATAGGCAAAAACGGAGAAACTGAAAGCTGGAAAAACAAGAAAATGGGAAAAGCAATACAAAAGACTTGCTCAGCAGCGTTTCCCACAGGATCCGCCATCCGATTCTGTTTTCACGTTTTTAGAAAATCCGTTGTCTTAGAAAATCTTAAATTGGTTTACATACGATTATGATGGCAGGAGAGGGGTGTTTAGGTTGAGCGCACTAGAAATCGTCGCTATTGTGTTGCCAATAATTGTTATCTTGATAGTTATTTACGCACTTTATTTGTCAGTGCGTATTGTTAGACCGATAGACAAAGGTTTGGTGGAGCGTTTTGGCAAGTATCACCGTTTCGTCGAAGGCGGAATAACGTTTCTTTTCCCCTTTATGGATCGCATAATAAAAGTCAACATAACAGAACGTATGACGCCTGTTCAGCGGCAGGATGTCATTACGAAAGATAAGGTTTTCATGGGTGTAGACGCCGTGGTTTTCTACAGGATTAAGCAGGACGAAATCTCCGTGAAGGCTTCCCAATACAACGTTGCAAACTTCGCAGCGCAAATAGACACGCTTGCACGAACAGTGCTCAGAGACATCATAGGGGGCATGGATATGGCGATAGCGAACACTTCGCGGCCAGTAATTAACACCAGCCTCAAGATGGCTCTAGATGAGCAGACGGAGAAATGGGGCATTGAAATAGTGCGGGCAGAAATCAAAGATCTGGAACCGCCCAGAGAACTCATCATATCTATGGAGTCTGTTCTCAAAGCAGACAATGAAAGGCAAGCAGCGGAAAAAACCGCCATAGCCCAAGCAACGTTAGCCAGCGGAGAAAAAAACGCCGCGATTCAGGTTGCAGAGGGACAGAAGCAAGCGGCCATCCTTCAGTCTGAAGGCCAAAAAACGGCGACGGTTACAATAGCTGAGGGCGACGCGCAGGCAACCAAGCTGAGGAATGAAGCTTTGACAACGTACTTCAAGGACAGCGCCGTCGTCTACAAACAGCTGGACACTATTACGGCGTCGTTGCAGAACAATACAAAGATTATTGTTCCCGAAGGCAAAGCCATATCACTAATCCTCAATGAACAGGAAAACCTGGCGAAAGCAACAATCATTCCAGTTACACTGTCGCAACAACAGAAAAACCCAAAACAAATGTGATGCAACGTTTTCCCTCGGAAACTTTGAGGAAACACTAATTCAAGTTTTTTAGAAAAATCCCGATTTTTTGTTCGCCTTGGGACTGATATAATAATCCGTTAATCTGTATAAGGTATCGAACAACATTTCTGCTTTAATCTTCTGCGTTTAGCTTAAAATTAAAAAAAATCAAAAAAAGGGAAATGGTTTTGTTTTTGGTTTTTCAGCTTATGGGTGTTTTCTTGTGACGAGGAGTGCGAGAACTGCGCCGATTATGATGATGATGATGATGATTGCGACGAGTCCGTATTCAAGTGTTGCGTTTGATGCTAAGCCGGACATTGGTGTGGCTGTTGGTGCTACTGTTGATGGTGGTGAACCTGCGTAGAGGAACGTTGAGCTTGAAGATGGATAGTATCCGTGTGTGCCTGCGAACACTGCATAGATGGTGTAGTTTCCTGTGATGTCAGGTGTCCATGTTAAGCCCCAATCGCCTAAAGAGTTAGATGTTGTTGTGCCGATTGAGCGGTAGTTGTTGTTGCTGTCTAAGACATAGACTGAGATTGGTACTCCGGTTAGGTTGCTTGGTAATGGTTGCTGCTCGTAAGCTGCTTCCATCAATCCGGACATGCTTGGGTCAGATACGCATGGTAGACCGTTCGGGAAGTTCTTTGCGACCACTGATTGTGAAGCGCCTGGGGAAACATCGGTTATGGTTCCTGTTATGGTTACTGGTGTTTTTGTTGTTATGCCGCTTTGAGGTGCGCTGACTGTTATTTTCCTAGGTCCTTGTGAGTAAGCGTAGATTTGTCCGTCGTAGCTGTTGAATGTGGTCATGACTCCGTATGCTACTGCGGTTGCTGTGTCGTCAAAGCCAAGGTTGCTCCAGACTAATTGCCCATTGTTAGCGTTTAGTGCTAACTCTAAGGCTCCGTGCAACAATGGTGGGTTGTATTCGTGTCCCTCAGAGAGGTATAGTATCGTGTCTGCGCCCTGTCCAGCTAAGGCTTCGTCAGAGAAGACCCAGATTGGATAGATGCCGTATGGTGATTCTGTGCCAGCGGGTCCGTTAACTTGGTATGTGCTCCATGTCCACATTATGTTTCCGTTGGTCATGTTGAGTGCCCATACGTCGCCTCCTAAGGCCCAAACGTATAGTACGCCAGTGGCTGTGTCAGGTACAGTTTCAAAGTCATATGAGTCGTATTGGTTCGGCATGAATCCGTCAGCCATCTTTACGTTGAGATTGGTTGTCCATACTGTTTGACCGGTTGTTAGCGAGTATGCTGCTGCTTGATATGAGTCTTGGTTGATTTCAACGTAGACTCCGGCTGCTGCTGATGGCGTGTTGCTGATTCTTGTGTATGATGGGTTGTATATTCCGCCTGTTCTGTTGGTTACCCACATGAGTGCGCCTGTTTGTGAATTCCATCCTGCTTCGACTACCCAGCCCTCATCTTCTGCAACTGAAGTTGTTCCTGTTTGGAACACTAAGGTATTTCCTGACCAGGCTGAAGTTGAGAAGAAGCCGTTGCCGAGGCCTTGTACTGCGACGCCGTTAAGCTTTGCATTTTCAGAGACAGCCCATTGTAAGCCCAAGTTCCAATTGAATACGGTTCCTAGTGGAACTGTCCAGTCGAATAGACCGCCTAGAGCAGAATCAGTGCCTGAGAATACTATAGCTTGTGTCAAGTTGTACATCTCTAGTACTGGTCCGTTTGCGATAGTGTCGAAGGTTTCAGGTGTATATGAGACAACGCCAGCGGCATTCATCTTTGGCTGCTGAACGGTCAATGGTTCTGTAGTCGGCGCGAACGTTGGTGGTGCATAAGTAACGTTTGTTGCAACTGCATAGCCGATTATGTTTCCGTTAGCATCAGCGCCCATCAGAGCGAACGATGGAAGGTTTGTAACTTTAGCGACATATTGTCCTGTCAAGCCATCGTACATGTACCAGGTAGTTGAAGGAGCGAAGAATCCGCCGCCGTCTGCAGCGAAGATATAGGGTCCGACGCAGCCGTATTGGTCAATGGTTGGGAAGTTGAGTATCATTCCGCATCTCAATGTGAGTGTGGTGTTAATTACCCACAGGGTTTGTCCAGTGTATAGATTTAGTGCCATGATTCCTTGTGAACTGCCGGTTTGTGTTGTATACCAAGTGGAGTATTCTATGCCGTCCATGATGATTGGTGCGTATTTGGGATCGTACTGTGAGGTTGTCCAGTAGCTGCCTGCTTGTTCGGTGTTACCGTATGATCCTCCTGCTACTCCGCCTACACACCATGGTTTTGTCCATAGAATGTGGGCTGAGGATGGCGCGACCGTGTATGGGTTAAAGTTGCCTGAAGCATTGTATCCGCCAGTAGCGGCGAATGTGTTTGCTACATATCCCATCCATGGTCCTGATATGCCCGCCCAGAGTTGGACGTTTTCAGAGCTGACTGGTGCTTCCCAGTAGTTTGTTGGAAGCGGTGTATCTGCTAACCCGCCTCTCGGCGTTGATGTCACAACCAGAGTCGCTGGTTGACTTACGCTAGGTTCGTTGTAGTATATTTGATTTGGAGGTGCGAATTGTTGTCCGCCGTATTTCAGTTGGAATGTGTAATTACCTACTGTGGTTGGAGTGTATGTAGTGTATGTGCCACCGGTTGTATCAGTCGTGAATGTTCCTAGTGATGTTTGTGTTCCACCTGGTGGGGTAACGTAAATGGTCATGTTCACAGCGTCTTGTTCTGCGAATAATGGTACGGCGAACCAGAAGTCAACTGTCACAACTTGTCCGACACCGCATGGGTTAGGTGCAACGTTGCAGAAGGCAATTGTTGGAACGTCGATACTGCCTGCTGCTTGTCCGTGTGCTGTCATTGCGAATGAACCTCCTATTACTGTAATCATAAGCATCGAAAGGATTATTGCTGCAATTCTATTTTTTGTGTTTTTCATTTTTTTTCTTCCTTTTAGTTTTTTTAGATTGAACATAAAGCATTAAAGCTAATGTCCAATCAGCTTCCTTGTGCTGCCACTAAGTATTTAAGACTTGTTCCAGTGCGCCGCCTGCATATTTGCACAAAAAAGCCAGCGATTTACCGATTTCTGCTTAGAAAATTCCCAGATTAGAATTTTCTCAAACTCAGGCCACAATACTTCTATCTGACTGTGAGTTTCAGCTCAACCACAGTCAAAGTTTTCCAAAAATAAAACCATAAACTACAAGCTTTGCTTAAGCGGGTTGCTGTTGTGAAATGCAGTGAATTGCGCCGAAACCGCATATTAAGTCGATACAGTTTACTCCAACAACCTTTCTTTTTGGAAAAAATTTCTGAAGAATAGACATTGCAACCTTATCTTTTTCGCTTTCAAAAGTCGGGACCAAAACCGTTCGGTTGCCTATGTAAAAATTCGTGTAACTTGCAGGCAGCCGTTTTCCGTCGTAGGCGACATTTCCCGGCATAGGCAACTTGATAACTCTGAGTTTCCGTCCATTTTGGTCGGTTGACTGACAAAGCAACTGGTAGTTTTTTCTTAGGGCTTCGCTGTTTTCGTCGTCACCTTCATCATAGCCGCTTACAACTGTTGTTGGATTAACAAATCTTGCTAAGTCGTCAACGTGTCCGTCAGTGTCGTCTCCAGCGATTCCGTTTTTCAGCCAAATTATGTTGGTTACACCCAGGTAGTCCTTGAGGAACTTTTCGATTTCTTCCTTCTTAAGGCAAGCATTTCTATTCTTGTTGAGGAGACATTGTTCTGTGGTTAGTAGAGTTCCTTTTCCGTTAACATCGATAGAGCCTCCTTCCAAAACAATGCCTGGCTCAAAACAAGGCAACTGCATAACCTTGTTAATTTCATGCGGTATCTCAGCGTCTTTCATTAGTTCCTCGTATTTTTCGCCCCACGAATTAAAAGTCCAGTGAACCATCGCCAAATCCGTATCCCGTTTGACAAAAATGGGACCGTAATCTCGGAACCAGACATCAGCATAACCAAACTCAAAGAATCTTATCCGGTTAAGGTCAACTCCGTGACTTCGGAGTAGCTCAGAAACTTTATGCTGCATAAATTGATCTTTAACGAATAAATTCACAAACTCGTCCTTGTGGAGTAAGCTGATGATTTGAACAAATGTTTCTTCAACCTTCTCAACGCCGGACGTGAATGTTGTGGGGTCATGCGGCCAAGCAAGCCAGATTGCCTCGTGCTTTGACCATTCAGCAGGCATACAGTATCCGAGTTCACGAGGGGTAGTCGTCGCGGCTCTCATTTCTCAGTGTCCTCCACGAGCTTTTGGTAAGTTTCAGGTCGTCGGTTTCGAAGGAAACCCCAACCGTCCTGAATTTTCCTGTTTTTTGCAAGATCCACCTTTGCAACTAAAGTTTCCTCTTTAGTGAAGCTGGCTTCTTTGAGCATCATGCCGAAAGAGTCGCATAGGAAGGAGCCGCCCCAAAAGTTGAGGTGCCCCTCCACACCTACACGGTTTACGGCGGCAACATGAATTCCATTCGCGATGGCGTGTCCGCGTTGAACGGTCTTCCAAGCGTCATGCCAGTCTCCGTCAGACTGATCGTCGCCTTCAACGTAGCCGATCGCTGTCGGATAAAAGATAATTTCTGCACCCTTCAAAGCGTTGATTCTTGCGGGTTCAGGGAACCACTGGTCATAGCAGATAAGCACTCCTACGCGAGCGTAACGGGTTTCAAAGACACAGTAGCCGTTGTTTCCTGCTTCAAAAAAGTTTTTTTCGTAAAACAAAGGGTCAAACGGCACATGCATCTTGCGATAGACACCCAAAGTTTTCCCGTCTGCGTCAATTACGACAGCCGAATTGTAGTATTTCCCGTTTGGAGCCTTCTCAAAAATAGGCGCTATTATGACTGTGCCGTTCTTTTTCGCCAGGGTGGAGAATGTTTTGGTGGTTTCGCCGGGAACTGTCTCCGCAAGGTTGCCGACGTCTATTTTTTCTTCCTGCGGAAAATACCATGTTCTGTAAAGTTCAGGCAAGCAGATAATTTGAGCGCCCATCCTTGATGCTTCCTCAACTTTGTCAACAGTCCGTCTTATGTTGTCGGTTATGTCAGCTGAAAGAGCGGTTTGAATTAGCCCAACATTGACGATTTTTCTTTCATCCTGTGTATCAGAGGCGCTCGAAACTGTAACCATCCTTCTTCTTTGATGGCAAATATGTAAGTTTTGAAGGTAATAACTTTTCTGAAATATCTAAGAAATAGATTCAAGCCGTTTGTTTTAAAAGCCTTCTAAAGGCACATCGACGTTTAAGCAAACAGTTAATTTGTTGCCTTTCTAATTAGTTTATTGGTTAGGTTTTTTGGGTAAACAAGATGCCAGTTTGAAACCACAACTTACTTTGTTCGACGCGATAGTTACTGGTCTCGCGGCAATTCTCGGCGCAGGCATATTCACTGTTATCGCGCCTGCAGCAGGGTTGGCTGGACCCGCAATTCTTGTTTCCTTTGGGATCGCTGCATTTGTAGCATTTTGTAACGCATCATCTTCTATCCAGTTGGCCGCTGTTTTTCCTCGGTCGGGAGGCACCTACGAGTTCGGAAGACGCATGCTTGGCAACTGGTGGGGCTTCATTGCAGGCTGGATGTTCCTTGTGGCGAATACTGTTGGACCGGGTGTAAGCGCTTTGGCATTTGGCAGTTACTTGCATGCAATTTGGCCAATCATTCCATTCCACGTAGCCGCGATTGGCGCAGCATCAGTTATGGTTATTCTTGATGCGGTGGGGATTCGCCGATCCATTCGTGTAACGGGAGTGATTGTTATTTTATCAATCGCTTCCTTATTGATTGTAACAATAATAGCTTTGCCATCGGCTCACTTAGGGAATTTTTCGCCTTTTGCGCCAGGCGGATTGGTTGGGGTTCTGCGCGCAACTGGTTTGCTTTTCTTTGCCTACACGGGATACAGCCGAATCGCAACGTTGGTTGAGGAAGTGAAAAACCCGAAACGAACTATTCCTAGAGCCTCTTTGATAGCGCTCGGCGGCGTGACATTTCTTTACCTGTTTGTGGTTGGGACCGCAATCGCAGTTTTAGGAGCCTCAGGCATGGCGAGTTCACCTTCACCTTTAGAAGCGCTGATGATAGCTGTTGGAAGCGCTTTGGGTGTGGCTTTAGTTGCTGGAGGCGCGTTGCTTACAACCTTCAACGAGGGACTCTCTGACCTTTTAGGCGTTTCCCGTGTAGCATTTTCAATGGGTAGGGAACGTGATTTACCTGCGGGCTTGGTCAAGCTAGGAGCTGAAAAAAACCCGTGGAGAAGCGTAATCTTCGTTGGCGCCATCACGCTTCTAGTTGCAGCTTTTGCACCCTTGGTATTGTCTGTGGCGATATCCAGCTTCGGAACTCTTCTCTACTATTCGATAACTAATGTATCAGCCTTGAAGCTGCCACGTGCCCAACGAACTTTTCCTCGTGCCCTTGCAATAGCGGGGCTTGCCGGCTGCCTCGGATTAGCTTTCGCGCTCTCTCCACAATACATAGCAATTGGACTATTGATTCTTGGAGTCGGCGCAGTTTACTACATCATACGCAGAAGAATAATGCAAAAAAAGCCTGTTACTTAAGTTGTTCTTGTTTGCTTGAGCACATAATCAAAATACTTTTCAACTGTTCCTTCGCAAGTCCATTCTGCACGAAGCCTTGTCTTCTTTTCTGTCCGGCGCAACTCTGAAAGAAGCATGCGGTTGACGTCTTTTGCAGTTTCGCCTTTGAATTCAGCGGTTAAGTCGAATCCGTCGCTGGTTGGTTTAAGTGTGCCTTGGCTGCCGATTATTCGTTCCAAAAGAGGTTTTATGGCTAACGGGTTGGCGCTGCTTACGTTTGCCTTCAATTTCAGTTTTTTCTCAGGCATCAAACTCACTTGTGCTGTGTTGTCAATTGAATACAAGCTATGGCTTGTATATTTGAAAAAAATTAAACAGATATAGTTAAAACTTTTGTTACTTCTTGTGTCTTTTGATTCTTTCCTGCCGCTGCGTCTTCATACGCCAATCCTTCTTCCGCTGCGTCGTAACCGTGAATTTTCCGCCTTGCCTAGGCATCTGCTCAACTTTGCGGTAACGTGAAATGTTCATGTAGAATGTCTCGAGGTCTATTTTACTCGATTTCAAATCTTCAAGGTTCTGGTTAAGTTCCTTCCTCGCGTCCTCGCCTGCATGATCAAAAGCTTCCGAATAAACAAGGTACGCAGCGTGGAACTGAAAGCTTGAGGAGTCATCGATTAAAAGTTTCTCAATTTGGGGTTGGTTGGGGCTCGATTCGTTTGGTTGCTCGGTCATGTTATTCAGCTTTTAACGATGAGCAACATTGTTTTTCCCTCTTTTATATTTATGCCATGGGAAAAAGCCGTGTTTTGAGGTTTTTTTGATCGAGGTGGGGCTATCTCGGCTTACCCAAATTAGCCCTGATTTTTTCCGCATCTTGTTCCAGCAACTCGAGAGCCCGCAGGTCAACTTCGCGTCGGAACTGGTTTTGCGGCTTCATCGGGATAACGTGAACGTGAAGGTGGAATATGACTTGGGCAGCGTCTCTCCCGTTGTTCTGCACTATTCTGATGGCTTCCGTGCCTGTTGCCTCGCGAACAGCATGAGCGACCCTCTTAGCAACCCTAAAAAGGTAAGCTGCTTCATCCTCCGAGATTTCGAAAATGTTGATGCAGTGTGTCTTGGGAACGACAAGCGTGTGCCCCTCGTTAACTGGGCGGTTGCTTAAGAAAGCAGCTACTTGCTCATCCTCGTAAACTATGCTTGCAGGAGCTTCTCGACGGATTATCTGGCAAAATACGCATTTTGTTTCGGTCATGACTCATACCTTTTAGCGGTTTAAAGGTAGGGTTAGCTTTAATAGAATTTCTGTTGCCTACTTCTTTATGGATACTTTGGTTGATGACGTCGGAAGTTTTCCCCTGCCCCCACGCGTGAACAAGGAGGCTTTCAGCGAAGCCTATCGCCGGTCAAGGGCGGCGGCAGTTGAAGGCAAAGACCTGCGGGCAGATGCTTTTTTGGAGACCACCTTTTGTTCCATCGTGCTTGAATCCTTCAGGTTCAAGCTTGCGTCGGGTTTAGATGTGGCGAATTTTCCTCAACACTATGAAGGGATGAGACAGGTTGGAGACGTTTTGCATGCGGCAATGGAAACGGGTTCCTTTCTTGTGAATGAGAAGTCAGCGGTTTTACCTGAGGTCTACCTGATCGGTCAAGAAGCCAAGACGCTAAGCGAAGAACTGGGCAGAAAAATCCAGCTGAGAGTCTCAATTTTTGGCCCGCTTGAACACTACTTGCACGAAATCGGGAACACGCCTTACCAAGATGTCTTGGAGGGTTTGGCTGGGACGATTCAGCGATTCGCGAAAAACAGCGTATTAAACAACAAGTACATCGAAACGGCTGTGGTTTCGATTGATGAGCCAAGTTTCGGCTTCAACAACATTCAAGCCCCATCTGACGTCATCTGCGGAGTACTGGAGAAAACTTTTGACTTCAAAGGCGCAGTCCGTCAGATTCATCTTCATTCGGCTGCTGGAGTCCACGATTTGCTGTCTGTAAAAAACCTTGATGTCCTCTCGTTCGAGTACGCCGCTTCACCGAAGAACATTGACGCAGTCCCAAAAAGCATGCTTGAAGGGGCGGATAAGCAGATTCGCGTAGGAATCGCCCGAACAGACATCGATAGCATTTTGGCTGAGCTTTACGAGAAAGGAGTTGGGAAACCTTTAGCCGACCAGTTGGTTGAACCAAAAGAGACGATAGAGAAAAGGTATAGGGTTGCGAAACAGAAATATGGCGATCGGATGACTTTTACGGGTCCTGACTGCGGGTTAGGAGGCTGGCCTAGCCAAGAATCGGCACAACTTTTGCTGGAACGCACAGTAAAAGCGGTAAAACTGGCCCAAAAAACTAGCATAAAAAATGAAGAAAGAAAAAGGGTTTGCCTTAACAGGATTATTCGGTTGATGTTGGTTTCTTCTTCGCCTGTTCCTGCTGTGCTTTGGTCAGGTCTTTGAAGCCGTAGGTTCCAACTGGTGGCCAGCCTGCTTCCGGCATTACCGCTGGAATTAACATGATTGTGTTTGTTTGTGATTGTTGGCCTAACTCGTAGAGGATGTTCATCCATCTGAGTCTTAGTCCGTCTGGGCTTGCCTCGTACGCTTTTGCTGCTTCAATCATTTTTTGTGATGCTTCAAACTCGGCTGTGGCTAAGGTTACTCTTGCGATGCGTTCCCGTTCGGCTTGTGCTTGACGCGACATTGCATCTTGAAGGTTGCCTGGTATTATGACGTCTCGAACTTCGACGGCAGTCACTTTGATTCCCCAATTCTCCGTTTTCTCATCGATGATTTCCCGCAGGGTTGCGCCGACTTTTTCGCGTTCCGCGAGTAGCTCATTTAGGCTTTGCTTGCCGATGACTTCCCGAAGAGTTGTCTGTGAAGCAAGTTGGGTTGCTTGGTAGTAGTTTTCAACTTGCAGAACAGCTTTTTCCAGATCAACGGGCTTCATGTAGAGTACTGAGTCTACGTTTACAGGAACGTTGTCTTTTGTTAGTGTTGATTCTGTTCGGAACTGTATCGTGTCCAGCCTAGTTGAAATTTTTAGAGGGGCTCTGTCGATTATTGGGACAAGGTAGATGATTCCGGGGCCTTTAAGGCCGATGTAACGTCCTAAACGCAGAACAGGCATTCTTTCCCATTCTTTTAGTATTCGAATTCCGCTCAGCAAGAAGACAATTATAATAAAGACAATAAAGCCGATCAAACCGATTAAAAGTGGATCCATTTTTTCAAACCTCAACTAGCTATTCAGCGGTTTATGGAATTAAGCTTTTTGCTCGGCTGCTTTAACTATAAGCACGTTGCCGTCCAAAGCTATGACTTGCACGGTTTGGCCTAAAGTTATGGGTGCGTCTTTGGAGGTTGCTGCCCAGATTTCGCTGAAGACTCGAATTTCGCCTTTGGGGTTAAGATTAGTTGTTGCAACTCCTGTTGCTCCGATTAAGGCTTCTTTACCAGTTTTGACCCGTTGAAACTGTGACTTGAATCCTGCCGCGAATATAAGAATCATGATTGCTGCGACGGCAAACAAGGTCGCAGCCAACGCGGCTTCGTCTGAAGCGCTTAACCCGATGAAGCTCACGCCTACGAAAGCTACGTAAACGAGGAAGGCTCCAACTGCTACGAGCAATCCGATGACAAGCGCTAGCGAAACATGCATACGACCCAGCTCAATATTGCATAGACAGAATCAGCTTATAAGAGTTGACTGGCACGAGATATTGGCGCGTTTTTTGCTGTTTGTGTTTTGGGTTGCTTTTCTTGTTTAGGGCTCGGGTTGTTTGCAGGTTGAGTCAAAAAAAGTCAAGGAAAGTCAAAATAAGTCAATAAAAGTTAAAATAAGTCATAAAAAGTCAAAATAAGTCAAGAAAAGTTAGAAACGATGATTAACTGAGCAAAAAAGTTTTTTAGGAGTCCAAGAGACTTTGCAGCAGCTTGATGGCTGACCATGCTGCCAGGGCGCTGGTATGGGGGTTGTCTGGGTGAGGGTCGTTTGCAAAACGCAGAAACATCTCACCGAACCGCCAGCTAACCTGGATTTCATGCGTGTTCCGCTTAACAGAGGGATCAGAGACTACGCGAACTTTTACTCTGACAGGCTTGACCGTCAATGCCAAAGTTGCAGCGACATTCATCTCCCGCGGAAACAGCTTCACAGCCTCCTCCGCGTACCCTTCGTAAACAACAGCCTCAACCTTGTTGTCCTTGCTAAGAGCATTTGGGTTTTTGCGAGAAGTCAAAGTTACCTCATCGATCCCCGCCAGGGAGGCGCTGGAAAGAGCGTCCAACCCGCCGATAGCTCCAGAAGGGACATGAACCCGCCCTAAATCAAATTCCAACCCAAGCAGTGCACCGGTGCTCATCACGATGACCTCGGCGCCTGAAGAAGCAATCTTCGGTACAAAATCCCGAGCAGCCTTCTGCGACGCGGCTTCCACAACGACTTTAGGCTTTTTGGCGAGAAGTTCATCCACGCTCTTTACAATTGTGACGGGAAACTTTAGGGCACCCATGAGTTTCTGCGCTTTCGAGTCGTCGATGTCGTAGACAAAAAGTTCGTCGCACACAACGAGTTTGCGCTCGATTGCTTCAGCTAAAACTGTGCCGATTGCGCCACACCCGATTAAACCAACCTTCTTTTTTGCTTTGCCACTCACGGTTTGTGCCTTCATGTTTCCCATTTTGCTTCTAGACGTTAAAGTTGACGGTAGGAAAACTAAAATACCTCCTAAAAACATTATCCCCTAAAGAAAAGTTCTCGGGGAGCTGGGAAAGACCCGGCTGAGAGGACGGCTATTTGCTGTCGACCCTTAGAACCTGAACCAGGTAATGCTGGCGGAGGGAAAAAATGAACGCAAATATATTGAATGTAGCCGATAAAAACCAGATTTCTCAAACAAAAAGATTGTCATTAACAGGAGTTATGGCGGCGCTAATCGCTGTAACAACTATTATTGCAATACCTTTGCCACCTCCTCTTTCAACCATCAACTTGGCGCCTGTAATCATATTCACAGTATGCATACTTCTTGGACCATGGGTAGGCTTCACTTGTACTGTGATTGGGTGCGGCATCGGCTATTTGGCTGGAACAAGTCTTGGAACTATAATTGTCCCACCCGGATTCCTGTACATCTACCTGGTCGGATTAGTAGCTGCACGAGGTCCAATGGCATTAGCTGTCGGTGGATTAAGAAAGAAAAGTGAGCCCGCAGGCATGGTTCTGGGAGTTGTCATTGAGACAATGATTTTCTTCAGTATTGACTTCATTCTATTCGGGCTTGGATTCGCGTTATTTGATCTAGGAACCTTTGTTGACTTAGTATTTGTACCCATAACTGTCGCGGTTCTTATTGCCATTAGAAGAATTTTCGATACCAAGTACCTATCCTAGATGACAAAAAATGGGCAGCAACACACGTTTTAAACAGGAACAAACAGCTAAAGATTATGAATCATATTATGAAACAAAATATAGAAACGTCGACTTGCTTGAGAAGAAACTGATAAAGCAACTTTTTGAGCAGTTTCCTGAAGCAAAGAATGTTTTGGAAGTAGGTTGTGGAACCGGGCATTTTACTATGTGGATAAAATCTTCTCTTCTCATAGAATCCATCGGCATCGACACATCAAAAGCCATGCTTAAAGAGGCAAAAATTCGTTGGCCTCAAGGCCCTTTGCTTCAAGGAGAAGCTACTCGATTACCGTTTATGGATAAATCCGTAGATGTTGTGGCGTTCATAACAAGCTTAGAATTCATCCAAGATGCCGTTGGAGCTCTTGAGGAAGCAGCGAGGGTAGCAAAGATCGGAATAAATCTGGGTCTTATGAATAAGAACAGCATAGGCACGTTGAAAAAAAGGTTTCAGGCTGCAACTCTAAAAGACTCATTCTATAGGCAAGCAAAATTTTATTCAGCTTCAGATATAGAAAAAATGTTGGAAAACATTCTTGCAAAAAAACATAATATTGCATTTTGCCGTACCACGGTTTTTCCTAAACCGTTCAGTGACAAGGAGTCCTCGATTTTCTTGTTCGGTGGGTTTCTTGGAATAGCAATAAAAATAGGGGATACCCCATGAGTAAGACTGGAAAATTTCCTTATGACTTAATCGAGAAACTCATTTACCCTAAACTGGGCGCAGAGAGGGCGGAAGTGCTTATTGGTCCAGGTGCAGGCCGCGACAACGCAATAATCAGCTTAAAAGGAGGTCAAGTGTTAATAGCAACCGCTGATCCGCTGTCAGTCATACCTGCGTTGGGAGTTAAGGACTCAGCGTACATCTCGGTCCATTTGCTTGCATCAGACTTAGTGACTTGCGGTTTTGCCCCGCAGTTTTTTATGGTTAACCTTAACTTACCCCCTGAAATGAGCGACAAAGACTTTGAAACATACTGGAAAACTATAGATGAAGAATGCAGAAAACTCGACGTCGCCATCGTCGGAGGGCACACAGGCAGATATCCAGGGTCAAGCTACACAGTTGTCGGCGGAGGCGTAATGATGACGATTGCGCCTGAAAAACAATACGTTGCGAGCACTATGGCAAAACCTGGCGACCTGATAATAATGACCAAAGGAGTTGCAATAGCTACAACCGGGATACTTTCAAGAGTCTTTCCAAAAACAGTTGAAAAACGATACGGTAGCTCATTTCTGACTAAGGCTCAGCAATACCTTGGTTATTTTAGTGTGGTTGAGGATGCGTTAAGTGCGGCTTCAGCAGGTTTAAGGGATCGCGGGGTTACAGCCATGCATGACGTCACAGAAGGCGGATTACTAGGAGCACTATACGAGTTTTCTGAGGCATCCAAAACAGGCTTAGAGGTAGACCTTTCTAAAGTTATAGTCACTGAGGAAACAAACGGGATTTGTCAACTGTTCAAGATTTCTCCTTACTCATCCCTAAGCGAAGGAACGCTTATCCTAACTGTTAAACCCGAAAAAGTCTCCGCCGTTCAGCAAGCATTAGATTTGAATGGGATAAAAAACTCCGTGATCGGAAAAATGACTAACGCAAGGGATGGCAGATGGATTAAATCGGCAGATCAACGGGAGACTTTGCGTAAACCTGACTCTGACCCTTATTGGGAAGCGTATCGCAAAGCAAGTAGTGAGGGTTGGAAATGAAAAATCGTCATAAGCTTGCGGGTCTGTATCTTGTTGTCTCTCCAATTTTGCCTGATGAACAACTGTTGATTGCTGTTGAGAAGGCGTTGGACGGAGGAGTTGACATTCTGCAGTTTTCAGCTAGCAAAGAGAGTGTGGAGATGAGTATTTTAGCGAATGGACTTTCCGGTTTAGCAAGAAAGCATGGAATCCCGTTTATTGTTAACAATAACTTGGAGTTAGCTAGAGAAGTTAAAGCGGAGGGTGTTCACTTGGACACTTTTGAGGTTTTTCCGGCCGAAGTTCGATCCCTACTCGGGGACGAATCAATAGTTGGTTACACTGTGAACTTTAATTTAGAAAAAACCAAATTGGCGGAAAAAGTAAACGCAGATTACGTATCATTTTGCTCAGTTTTTCACCAATGCCCCGGTAACCAATGCCCAATAGTGCCAATTGACAAAATAAAAGAGGTAACATCAAGCACAAAGCTTTCGGTCTTCGCTGCAGGCGGAATAAACCTTGAAAACATCCTTTTGGTTCTTCAAGCGGGAGTCGACGGAGTTGCAGTAACAACTGCCATCCTTAAATCAAAAGACCCCCAGCAGACCGCGAAAGACCTCAAACAAGTTATAACTGAATATGGAAAAAATTAGTTTGAAAAGATTGCTCAGTGCGTATTTATTTTTTAAGCTCGGACAGAACAAAGTTGACTATCTCTTCGGCTATGTTGATTTTGGCAACCACCTGCAGACCCTTCCAGCCTGGCTGACTATTCACATCTACGATTCGCGGTCCATCAGGTCCTTCAAGGATGTCTACTCCAGCAATTTTGCAACCCACAGCTCGTGCTGACTTTATGGCTAAGTCTTCGAATTCCTTGCTGATTTCAGCCGGTGCAGGTTTGGCTCCTCTGCTGTAATTGGTTTTCCAGCCTTCTGCCACACGCCTCATAGATGAAACGACTTGGTCGCCAATTACGAAAGCTCGTATGTCAGAGTGCCCGTGGGGTACGAATTCCTGCATGTAAATGACTCCGTGGTGGAAGGTGATGGCTTTGAAAATGGTGTCGGCGATGTCTATGTCGTTTATCCGTGTTGCGCCTTGTCCGCGTGATCCAAAAATCGGTTTAACCACTATGTCGCCGCCCAACTCATCGAATGCTTTTAGGGCTTCGTTAACGCTTTCCGTGGCTAAAGTGCGTGGGACTGGAACCCCGATGTCCTCCAGGAGCGCAAGGATGTCGTATTTGTCTACACAATGCTCTATAGCTGTTGGCGGGTTGACCATGTAGAAGCCTTGGCGTTCAAGCTTGTAGAGCATGTCCATTCGGAAAACGAGTTCTTCTAGTGAGCCGCGTCCGATGGGTCGGATGATGAGTGCGTCTAAATCATCCAGCAGGCTTGTGTTGTTGGCTTTGAAGTATGGTTTGTACGCGAGCCTTGCGACGAGCCGTGGAAAAGTGAAGCATTCATACTGGATGCCTCGCTTAATTAATGCTTCCCGAACTTGGCTGCTGCTCCATGCTTCCGGGTTCCGAGTCATTATCCCAAATTTCAATGTAAATCTAATCCTTATTTAGCTCTACTGAAAATGCTAAATGCCTTGCGCTCTTAAAGTTTCTGTGACCAAAGTCGGAAGAACACAGTTAATTGCCAAACTTGTCGTGGAAAAAAAGGCTGATCTTTTCTTTGTTCAAGCCGATCAAGTCGCCTATAAATGCACCTGAAGTCATGCAGATAATCAGGGTTGTTATGGCAAAGAAATAGTCTCCAACCGAACCAGCAAGTGTCGTCCAAAGACCTGTTAGCTGTGAAAGAAGGATGATTGCTGCCCATATTCCAAAGCCGAGGATGCAGGCTCCGATAAAAAGAAATGTGGCCCTGTCCGAGTTTTTCAGCAGGGATGGTTTGAATCTCAGGTAGTATGCAAAACCTATGATGAACAGAACGCTTGCCAGTAAAAGACCGATTCCAGCTAAGACAACTTTCATCAGGTACCCATAAACTGAGCCGAAAACAACCATCATTAAAGTTAGTGTTAACCAGTAGGTTTTGCTTGACGTGATGCTTACATGTTTAGGTGCAAGCTTGTTTTTAGATTTCAACTTGACTTTTTTAGGCTGTTTCTTTGGGTAATTTTTTGTCATTGACTTTAAGTCAACTATTTGATAGCTTATTAATTTTTCAAAATAAAGGGTACTTTTTCAGGGTAAACTTCCCTTTACGCACTATACACTGAATTGCCCAGGCGTTCCAACATTTTTTATAACAAAAGTTAGCTAATGTTCTTAACACTTCTACTTTGCAACTGATAAGTTGTCACAACAAACTCCGCTCTCGAGATCAACATTCCTTAACCGCAGCATCCAACGGCTATTGCTTTGGCGGCATTATTTGTTGATAATGAACGGGAACAATGAAATAAACGTCCATTCGATATCCACGTAGTTTTCCTTTTGGACTAATTTGCCTTCTCACTATTTTACGCGTTCAAGTCGCAGAGAATTAAGCAAAAGAAGCATCGTGACTCCATCATCGCCTGCAATAACGGTTGCAAGCAATCCAGTCACTCCGAGGACGCCTAATGCTCCTAAAATGAGTTTTATTACTAGGGAAGCGGCTATGTTTTGTCTGGCTATCCCCATTGTTTTGTCGCTGAGCCCAATCAAGTATGGGATTTGGGCCAGCTCGTCTTTTACCAGCACAATGTCCGCTGATTCCAACGCAACGTCGACCCCGGCTGCTCCCATTGCTATGCCGACGTCTGAAACGGCCAGTGCGGGAGCATCGTTGACTCCGTCGCCGACCATCGCCACAAGCCCGTCTTTTCCCTTCATTTCCTCGATGCACTTGAGTTTGTCCTCAGGAAACAGCTCAGCGTACACTTCGTCGATTTTCAGGGTTGCCCCAGTTTCTTTGGCGATTTCCGTTCGGTCGCCAGTAAGCATCGCTGTTTTTATGCCTTTTTTCTTTAAGTCGCTAACGGCTTTTAATGCATCTTCCCGCACCTGATCGATTACGCAGACCGTAGCTAACCCTTCTTTTCCGACGGCGACGCAGACTGAAGTATGGGTGTCCGCCTCGTCTATTGCCATGGCTTCTTCGCAGTTACAGTCAAATTGTTTCATGAGTTCTGGGTTTCCGACTGCTACAAAGTTGCCGTTGACGCTTCCGATTATACCTTTGCCAGCGACCTCTGTGACGTCTGTGACTTTGTACTTGCTAAGGTCTATACCTCGCTCTGTTGCACGCCTCACTATGGCTTGGGCGACGGGATGATTAGAGAATTGGTCAAGCGCAGCTGCAAGTGCCAACGCTTCCAGCTCGGTTCTATGCGCCAGTCTAACTTCGTGGACAGAGGGTCTTCCCAGCGTTAAAGTTCCGGTTTTGTCGAAGACTACCCGTTTGACTTTGGCGAGTTTTTCCACGTAGATTCCGCCTTTGATGAGTACACCTCTTCGGGCAGCAATAGTAATTGCTACGAAGACGGTTGCGGGAACCGAGATTATAAAGGCGCTTGGGCAAGAAACCACGATGAGGATAAGAGATCGGTAAAGCCAAGTGTTGAAGGACGCGTTGAAAACCAGTGTCGGCACCACAGCGGTTACTGCCGCAATTGCGATGACAATTGGAACGTAAATTTTTGCGAATCGGTCAACAAGCTTTTCTATGGATGCCTTCCTCTTGCCGGATTCGGATACAAGGACCATGATTCTTGAAACAAGGGTTTCGCTTGCCTTTTTAGTAACCGCGATTTTTAGGACGCCGCTCATGTTTAAGGTGCCAGCGTAGACGCAATCATCGATTTTTTTGGTAACGGGTACGGATTCACCTGTTACCAGTGCTTGGTCCACATGCGAAAAACCTTCTGTCACGTTTCCGTCTAAGGGGATGCGTTCGCCGGGTCTTACCAGCAGGATCATGTTGGGTTGGACTTCGTTGACGCCGACGGTTTTTTCGGATCCGTCTACTATGATTCGGGCGCGGTCAGGCATAAACTTTGACAGTTTTTCCACCGTTCGTCGTGCCCTGTCTTCGATGTAACCTTCAAGGTATTCGGCGATGGAGTAAAGAAAAAGCACTGTTGCTGCTTCAAAAAATGCGTGCAAATATAGGGCGCCAAGAGCCGCAACTGCCATTAGGAATTCCACGGAGAACCTTTTTTCCACAAAAAGTTCTTTCAGTCCGACAAGGCCAATGTAGATTGAGGCGAAGAGAACTACGACGTAGTAGAGTATGATGCTTAAGCTGGCTTTGACACTAACGAGGGGGATTGTGAAGTTAAGGGGCACACCTTTGAAGATAAGATCTAGCAAGCCGCCTATGGTTATGGTTATGCCCAACAGAACGGCGAAAGTAACAATCACTTGTTTGCTCTTGGGTTGTACCTCTTTTTGCTCCTGTTTTTCAACGCAGGTTTTATCCTCAAAAGTCATCGTTTACCAATAAAAAGAAAAACAAAGAGCAAATATTAAGATGCTTGTGAAAAAAACGGTGCTTCTTAATAAAACACCTGCAGTTAAGGAAGGAATTGCTGGTAAACTGGGTGCGCTTTGAATCGCAAAGTAGTTTCTGATCGCTCTATGGTTCCGCTTGGCAAACGCATGCAAATTGAGTTAACAACCGCGCCGTCAGGAAGGATTCTAACACCGTCTAAGAGTTCGCCTTTCGTGACACCAGAAGCGGCAAACACCAGTTCTTTGCCTTTTGCTAATTCATCCTGATTGTATGTTTTTTTCACGTTAACGCCTGTTTTTCTTAAGCGGTCTAGGCGTTCGGCGTCGTCTTTTTTGTCCTGCCAGACTTTGGCAAGCATAGTCCCGCCCAAAATTTTTACGGCTGTCGCAGCGATCGTTGCTTCAGGTCCCGCGCCTGCCCCTATTAGCATGTCTACTCCACTATTCGGCTGACAACATACAACAGCGGCTGCAATGTCACCGTCTGGGATAAGCAATATACGCACACCAAGTTTTCGGAGTTTAGCAAGGATTTCGTTGTGTCGTTCGCGCTCAAGCATAATGACGGTGAATTTTGCCAGAGGCAAGCCTTTTTCTTTGGCCACTGTTCGTACGAGTTCTTCAATGGACATCTCCATGGATATTTTTCCCATCGCGCAACTGTCCGCGGCGATTTTGAAGTAGTAACCATCGTCGGGTAAAACTTGGAAGCATCCTGCGGGTGCGCAAGCCAATGCGGAGATCGCGTCTTTTCTGCCTTTGCTTGCTGCTGTTGTACCGTCAACTGGATCAACGATAAATTCAACTTTGGGTCCCAGCCTGTTCCCACTTTTTCGCGTCTTTCAAACGAGGGCGCGTGGTCTTTGGGTCCTTCACAGCAGATTACTTCGCCTTCTACATCTGTTTGAGCAAGGACAGCTCGTGAAAACTCCACGGCCTTCGCGTCAATTAAATCGCAGTCGCCTTGACCGACATGCAAAGCCGCACCGACGGCGGCTGCAACGGTTATTCTTGTTAAAGATGGGGCTAAAGCTCTAAGAGAAACCATGTTTACTCCTCATAGGGTTCTTTGGTTATCTCGTTGACGATTAACCAATATATGTTTTGCTCCAAAACCGTTTGCTCTAAAGAAGACATTGCAGCGTTTTAGAAGAATTCAAGTTGGAACACGTTTACCTGTTTAGTTCGTTTGCAGTCAAGTAGAGTATTCGAAACGTTTGGGGCAATCGTTAAATTGCGCTTTTTTGATTGCTTTTTCAATGTCAAACAATCAGGAAATTCGAGGTAACACGCTCAAGGCGTACCTGTACCTTCTTAAACATGGTCCATGCGAGTTGCGGGAAGTTCAACGGGGACTCGACTTGTCTTCTGCGTCCCTGGCGTCTTATCATCTTGGGAAACTAATTGAAGTCAACTACGTAAAACAGGATGAGCAAGGAAAATACTTCGCTGTCAAAGACGCATCCGTAAAAGTCCTCGAAGGTTATTCCAAAGTCGGCCCGACACTTGTGCCGCAACTTTTCTTCTTCTCGCTACTCTTCACCATCTTAGCTGCAGTCTTTTCCTTCGAAGCGATCTACGGCTCAGGTTTCACTTTATGGCTTGTAGTTCTCAGTGTCACCATGGTTGCTGCATTCTGGTATGAAACCCTAATCCTCTGGCGAAGACTAACAGCTTAACTAAGCGGCTTTCAACGCTTTTTAATCGCATTAAAGACTTTTGAAAGCGCGTTAAACAGAGCTTAAAGAACTTTAAAAAATATAGGTTATTATCGTAACTTGCTTACTCTTCCTCGATGAAAAATGACTTCAAAATGGACTACAAAATATGGCTTAGCAGCAGTGCTTACAGCAGTTCTAGTAATATCCATTGCGTTTTTCGCTAACCCAAGCCTTGTGCCAAAGCAAGCTTCAGGGC
Source organism: Candidatus Bathyarchaeota archaeon (assembly GCA_963768425.1). GTDB lineage: Archaea > Thermoproteota > Bathyarchaeia > Bathyarchaeales > Bathycorpusculaceae > Bathycorpusculum. Next base: position 112,206 of record CAVYHV010000014.1, read on the forward strand.
AAACATCACTTGCAGTACTGCTCACTGACCCGCCTGTTGTGCCTGCTGGAACAACTGTGCTTAACCTGACTTACTCCGACATTTCATTACACGTCACATATACCAACGGAACTTCGCAATGGCTTTCGGTGGGAACATCAGGAAGCGTAAACTCGTTCGAACTGATTAACATGACCAAAACTATCGCTTCTACAACTATCCCAACTAACACTACCGTAGACAAAATCCAGTTCAATATAGAAAACGTTTCCGCAGTGATTAACGGTGTAACCTACAATGTGACTACACTCTCCAGCACCCTTGTAATGTCAGTTGCTAACAGCAGAGTTAACCAAACCCTCTCTGGCGTACTAGTGGATTTCAACCCCACACTCATTGAGATACAATCAGTTGACGCAAACGGAAACCCAGTTAACTATTACGTGCTTGCTCCAAGCGCAACCGCTGCAGTCGTCGGCAGTTTGGACCAGTCCCAAGTTAGAGTTGGAACAATCGTAAAAATAGGTCAAAACGGCAGGGCGAGAATGGAACGCGTTGTTCAAGATTTCAGCCAGAGCCTTTCAATAACCGCTGCATCGCTTTCAGTCAAAGGCAACACGACAAGCCTTTCAGTAACCCTCACAAACAACGGAGAGGTAACCTTCAGAGTCTTCGGCTTAATGCTCCAAGGCGACTTCAACTCAACACTGAACTGGGCACCGCAATTCCAAATGCCGAATCCCAACTCAAGCACTATTCCATTCCAAATCAACAACACCGATTTGGTTCCGCTTTTTGGGCCAAGCTTCGGAATGCACCCATGATACCGCAAAATGTTCGACCTATGCCAATAACGCAGGCAGCGACTTTAGTGCAGCCACTTGACATGAGAATGGGTCAAAGTATCCAAAACGCAGGTCCTGATATAGGTGGAATGGGCATGGGCAGACAACCCTTTGGTCCCCAAGGAGGGCACGATGACAGAACAGGAGCCGCAGCTTCTTCGTATCTTGCTCTACAGCCCGGACAAACAGTCACTTTGACTTTCAGTGGCGTCATCGGCCTCCAACATGGACAAAACTTCAACGTTAGACCAGGGTTGACAATGACACCGTTATTGGGAAACACCTACACGATACAGCTTACAGGCGAAGGTTTCCAAACCTACACGGTAACCGCAACAGCTTAAACAAAAGAAAATCGCCTATCTCTAACTTTTTTGTTTTTTTCAAAACGTATAGCGGTCTTAATTCCTAAAATATTTTGGCCTAAAAAAAGCAGGGAATATACTCCCTAACCCTAAACTCTACGCCCAAACCATCCGCCAACGCCTTCGCCTCCGACACATCTACTTCAGGCATCCTTATTGCCGTAGCCTCAACCTGCAAAACCGGCTTAGCGTTCCGAATAAACTCAATAACTGCCTCGTACGCGCCATCGAAAGTCGGCTTACAAATCTGATTATATGTTTCCTTGTCTCCGGCGTTCAAGCTCACGCTTACTTTGTCAACACCCGCTGCTAGCAACTCGGCCACCAGATTTCTACACGGATTGAGCAAGTAGCCGTGCCCGTTTGTGTTTACCCGAACTTTTATTGGCCTACCGTAATGCTGTCTAACCCACGTTGCGAGTCCCAACAAAACATCAAGCCGCTCCGTCGGCTCACCGAACCCGCAGAAAACCACCTCAACCCAGTTCCGCATACCCAAAACCCCTTCAAGCTCAACTATGATTTGGCCAAGGCTAGGTTCCTCGGCGAATTTTAGGTTGAAGCCGCCAACACCACACTTAAAATTCCTAAGGCAGAAAAAGCAGCCGTTAGAGCAGCGGTTTGTGATATTCAAGTAAAGCTTATTCTCCAGCCAATATACAGCTTTGGGTTTTTCGTCTTTAGCCATCATTTCCACGTTTGTCTCTGAGTCGATTTCTACGTTTAGCCGCCTGTCATAAGCGACATTATGATTACGTTGTCCCCGTTTTTCAGTGGGGTGTTGACGCCCTGAAGCTGGTCCATTAAGACGCCGTTAACCATCGTTACGAAGGTTTGCTTCATTTCTTTTTTGGTTGGGTCATAAACTTCTTGTGTGAATGGTTTTCCGTATTTTTCGGCGACGACACAGAGCAGCTCCGAGAGGGGAAAAGCTTCAGCTAAGTCAAATTCATCTTGGCTTGTTCTTGTGAAGCTTTTGACTAGGCTCAGATAGTGAACTTTTACTTTCATTTTTGACTCACTGTTAACTGAATTATGGATTGATTGTGGCGACTCATATGTTTTTTCTGCCTAAACTCGCTTTTTTTCCTGCGCGAATGTGAAAAGTCGTTATGTCTACCAGTTCATGACGGCGACTTTAAAGCAACTATTTAAGTCATAGATTTCAAAATTAAAACCCATTAACTTAATATACTGTTCACAGGAGTAATTAGCTAAATTTAACGGAGGAACATTGGTTGCTCGGTTACGCAGGAAAGATTCTACGCGTGAATTTATCTACAGGCAAAATAGCTGTGGAAAAACTAGACGAGGAAACCGCCAAGAAATACATCGGTGGCATTGGCTTAGGCATGAAACTTTGGCTAGCCAACTCAAAAGCAGGAGTGGATGCATTTAGCCCTGAAAACCCGCTGGTTCTAGCAGTTGGACCAGTCTCAGCAACGATGTTCCCAACAGGCGGAAACGGGCACGCATTCATTTCAAAGTCACCTGAAACAGGCGCGGTCGGCGAAGCAGTGAGCCACGGTACCTTTGGGGCAGAAATAAAAAGAGCCGGCTACGACGCCATAATTTTAGTCGGGAAAGCCGAAAGACCCTCATATCTCTGGATTGACGATGAATCAGTGCAGCTGCTTGACGCAGAAAAAATCTGGGGTAAATCACCCGCTGAAACCGAAGATGCAGTTAAAGATGAACTTGGCGACTACTATGTGCGCGTTGCATCAATAGGGTTGGCCAGGGGAAAAACAGTCTAAAATTGCCAACATAATTAATGAGAAAACCCGTGCAGCAGGGAGAACGGGGCTCGGCGCAGTTATGGGTTCAAAGAACCTTAAAGCGTTCGCTGTCCGTGGAACCAAAGACATCGTTGTAGCTAAACCCGAAGAATTTATTGAAATGGTCAAAGAGTTTCATGAAAGAATGAAGGGTCCAGCGGCACAAAAATATCGAACTTTGGGGTCGGCAGAAAACGTCATGATCCAAAACGCACTACACTGTTTGCCCACTCGCAACTACAACAACTCGTATTTTGACCACGCTGAAAGAGTAAGCGGTGAAATCCTTAACGAACGTTACATTGCAAAAATAATCGCTTGCAACTCGTGCGCAATGCGGTGCGAACATGAAGCGGTTATCCACGATGGACCCTACAAGGGAACAATGGCACGCATGGAGTACGATAACATTTGGGCTCTTGGCCGAATTGCGGCGTGGATAAACTTGATGCAATAATCAAAGCGGCTGATCTGTGCAGCTACTACGGTTTAGATGCGACAAGCACAGGCGTTACGATTAGCTTCGTTATGGATTGCCATGAAAAAGGCATCTTAACGCACGATGAACTCGGCGGAATAGATGCTCACTTCGGAAACGAAGTGGCACTACTGCAGCTTATCGAGAAAATAGGCAAACGAGAGGGAATAGGCGAAATCTTGGCTGACGGAGTGAAAGTAGCCGCAGCGAAAATCGGAAAAGACTCAGACAAGCTTGCCCAAAACATCAAAGGATTAGAAGTCACAGGCTACGATTTACGATGCCTAAAAACCGCGGCTTTGGGATTTGCAGTTTCATTCCGTGGAGCTGACCACAATCGAAGCGGCGCATACGCGTTTGACATTTCAGGCAAAGTCGACCGCCTTAAAGCTGAAAAAGGCCGAGGCAAACTTGTCAAAGACTCAGAAGACATCTACGCACTAATTGATTCGCTCATAATCTGCAAGAATGCGAGAGGCACCCTGTTCAAGGAGTTGCCGGACCTGTCGAAGCTTTACAAACTGATAACTGGGTACGAGATGACTACGCAGGAGTTGAGCCTTGCAGGCGAACGGATAAACACCCTTGCCAGACTAATCAACATCCGAGAAGGATTAAGCCGCAAAGACGACACGCTACCATGGAAAGTTATGAACCAACCAATCTCAGACGATGGCCCAGGGAAAGGCTCAGTAGTAACCCAAGAGGAACTTGATCTGCTCCTTGACGACTATTACTTGGCACGCGGCTGGACATTGGATGGAGTACCAACAAAAGACGTTCTAACCAAGCTTGGATTGGACGATCTATCGGGTATAATTGAAGGAAAAGAGGATTAAGAATGGTTAAAATTCACGATAGAAAATTCGTTTCCGTCGACCCCGAAAAATGCGTAGGCTGCCAAATATGCGAATACGCTTGCTCATTCACTAAAGAAAAATGTTTCAACCCGTTGAAATCACGGATACGTGTCGTTAGGGTTAATCAAGTTGCTAACATGTCAGTCACATGCAGACTCTGCGAAGAACCAGCTTGCGTAGCAGCTTGCCCGAGAAATGCGCTTTCACAGTCAGAAGATACTGGGAACATTGTTCTTGACAAAGACAAATGCAACGGTTGCGGATGGTGCATCGAAGCATGTGACTACGGCGCAATAATGCTGCATCCAGAAACCAAAGTAGTCTACGTCTGCGACCTCTGCAAAGACAAACCCGACGGACCCCAATGCGTCAAATGGTGCCCAGAAGAAGCATTAACTCTTGTCACAAGCGATGTGCTAGCCCAAAAAGCAAGAATTAGCGCAATTAAGAAGCTGTTCCAAGAGTCAAAAGAAAAAATAAGCTAAAAAAAGACCGAATCCTTTCCGCATGTTTTTGCCTGCTTATTTTAAAGAGCATTCTCTGCGGTGACGGATTGAACGCTGTCTCTGCCCGCTTGGAACGCTTTCAGATTCACGTTGAGGTATTTTTCTTTCAACCTACCTGCAATGGCCTGCTTAAACGACTCAGCCTTAACAGGGACTTCGGGAAGCGCTGAAAGTGCCCCCAACAGAATCGTGTTGACGACTAAGAGGTTTCCGAGTTTCTCAGCGATTCCGGCTCCGTCTACTTCATGCACCTTGCCTTTCTCCCTTAAAATCTGCATCAACTCATCTATCTTCTTAGGCTTCACATTTGAACCGGAAATACACGGCTGAATGTACTTCATATTAACGATCACGTCGCCGCCTCGCCTAAGCATCGGCAAAGCCCGCGCCGCCTCAAGAATCTCAAAACCCACCAGAACGTCTGCTTTCCCTGTTTCAATCAGCGGTGACTCGACTTTGTCGGCGATTCTCGCGTAAGCCACAATTGAGCCTCCACGCTGCGCCATCCCATGAATCTCAGCCTTAGCAACATCAAAGCCCTCCAGAATCGCCGCTTCACAGAAAATGTCACTTAGCACTACCACGCCCTGGCCGCCGACGCCGCTAAAAACGGTGTCCAAACTATTCAGTCTTCCTTCCTCCTAACTGCATCGAAGGGACAGACGACTTCACAGACACCGCAACCATAGCATAATGAAGCATCAACCGAAACCTTCCCATTTACTTTGTAGATGGCAGGGCACCCAAAGGCTTTTGTACACACTTCGCAGTCTGTGCATTTCTCAGTGATTTCTCTGGACTTGCCCCTTTCAACAAGGAGTGGACAGGGTCTCTGGGAGATGACGACTGAGGGACCGTCAAAATCAACTATTTTCCGTAACGCTGAAATCGTGCCGTCAACGTCGTAGGGGTCGACAACAACCACTTTGTCTATACCCAGCCCCCTTGCAACATCCGTCAGCTTCAGGATTTTAGCGTCTACGCCCATGGCGGTTTTTCCCGAGCCAGGCGTTGGCTGATGCCCCGTCATGGCAACCGTATTATTATCCATAATGACTACGCACACGTTAGCCTTATTGTAAACGATGTTCATTAAGCCAGGCATGCCCGCGTGGAAGAAAGTTGAGTCGCCGATGACCGAGAACACCTTGTCTTTAACACCTGCATGAACCATACCTGCAGCCTGAGAAATCCCCGCACCCATGCAAAGGCAGCTTTGAACCGTGTTGACGGGAGGCAAAACGCCGAGCGTGTAGCAGCCAATGTCGCCTGTAACGATTTTGTCGTTTGAAGCTCCTGATAGACTCAGAGCTCCTTCGGGGCAGAATGGAATGCATTTGGGTTCGCCACCGCAAGTGTCGCATACCATAGCTTTGCGCGTAGTCGGATTCAAAGTTACTGAGCCGAACTCGCAGGCTTCAATGCACCAGTCACAACCCTTGCATTTGTCCTCGTCAACCACGATCGCTCCAGTTTGGGTTGAACGCATCAAGGCTTTTTCTGGGCAAGCCATGATGCATGGTGCCTCTATGCAGGCTTTGCAAGTTATCGCCGTGTTGAAGGTCTGGCGAAGCCTTACTGAGCGGATGCGTGATTTAAGCGGGTTGAAAGCATGTTCTTTCTCGAAAGAGCAAATGTACTCGCAGATGTCGCAGCCGACGCATTTGTCGTTGTCGCAGTTAACATGCTGGTTCACCATGTTAAGCGCATAGTAAAATGCTCTGTGGGGACAACCTGGGCAAAGGTTAGGCGGTCTAGGCTGCAAAAACAACGGTTCCTGCGGCTCAGCTTTGGCTGTTAAGCCTAAACTTGAGAAAGCTTGACGTACACAATCGGGCGTTAACTCACCGATCTCCTCCAAACCCAACTGAGTCTTTCCTAATGGCTGCATACTCAGCCGTTGCAGATTCTCTTCAATGTACGGCCGCAGCTCCTCAATGACTATGAGTTTCTTTACCTTGAGAGCAAATCTCTGAACAATCTCATGAGGAAATGGATGAACAAAACCCAGCTTTAACCAAGAAAACTTTTTTGTATCCAGCACTGAACGAGCATAGTAGTAGCCAACTCCGCTGCCTATGATTCCGATGTCGCAACCATTATCTTCGATCACATTGAATTTTGAGTGGTTGACAAGCGTTTTTGTTTCCGCCATCTTTACCTCTAAAACTCTGTGTTGCCGAATAGCGTTTGAGGGAACCATCACCCATTTAGAGCCCTGCTTGTCAAAGTCGGGTTTGCGGGATAGATTATGGAGTCGACCAAGTTTCACTCGCGCCTTCCCATGTGCAACCCTAGTCGTTAAACGCAAAATGATCGGCAAATGCAGCCGCTCGCTGAGTTCGAAGGCTTCCCTCGCCATATCCAAGGCTTCTTGCGGGTTCCCAGCGTCCAATAAGGGGAGCTTCGAATGGACCGCGAAGTATCGTGTGTCCTGTTCGTTTTGGCTGCTATGCAAAGCTGGGTCATCACAAACCGCGATTATCATCCCGCCTTCGACACCTGTGTATGCCAAAGTCATGACGGCGTCTGCGGCGACGTTCAGGCCAACGTGCTTCATGGAAACGATGGAGCGCACGCCTGCCATCGAAGCGCCCGCGGCTACCTCAACAGCAACGATCTCGTTTATGCTCCATTCGGCGTAGATGCCGAATTCTTTTGATGCCTCAGCGAGGGTTTCCAAAATTTCTGTAGCCGGCGTGCCAGGGTAAGAAGCAGCAACTTTAACCGAAGCTTCAACGGCGCCTCTTGCGACTGCTTCATCGCCGTTAAGCAAGGCAAAACGGCCCGGCTTATCTACAGCAATTTTGGAAGTCATAGGTTTAGTCCTTTACATTTTGCCTTTACGTAAGTCCAGAACCCGCTTTGCTTTCCCCTCAGTCCTTGGAAGCTCACCCGGCTTCACAATTTCTACGTCTGCCGAAATGCCTGTCACGATGTGTATTTGCTTTTGAATGCCGTTTTTCAACGCGTTCGGATCCAATTTTGGATCTTTGGCTGCTTTCTCGGATAATTCAACTTTTACAACGAACGTGTCTAACGCGCCTGGTCTGTCGAGGACGATTAGGTATTGTGTGGCAAGTTCCGAGAAGCACATGACCGCGTATTCGATTTGCGACGGGAATACGTTTACTCCGCGGATAATGAGCATGTCGTCTGACCTGCCTTGAACACGCATCATTCGGGCATGTGTTCGTCCGCAGGCGCATGTCTCTGTCTCTATTTTGGACATGTCTCGGGTTCGGTATCTGAGCATAGGCAGGCCCTGCTTTGTCAAGCCTGTGAAAACTATTTCGCCTTCTTCTCCTGGAGGCAGAACCTCGCCTGTGTCAGAATCAATCGTTTCCACGATAAAGTGATCCTCCCAAATATGCAGCCCCTTATGTTCAGCGCATTCTACGGCGACGCCTGGACCGCAAAGCTCGGTTAAACCGTAAACGTCAAAAGCCGAAATTCCCAAGTCCTGCTCTATTCTTTCCCGTAGCTTGTCTGACCAAGGCTCCGCTCCAAACAGCCCAAGTTTAAGTTTAAGGTCTTTTTTCGGGTCAACGTTTTCCTGAGCCATGGTTTCAGCAAGGTAAACTGCAAAGCTCGGGGTACAAGCCAAAATCGTGACGCCTAAATCTTTCATAAGCTTAATTTGGCGTTGTGTCATGCCGCCGCTTGCAGGGACGATTTTCGACCCGATTTTTTGGGCGCCGTAATGGAATCCTAAGCCACCGGTGAATAGACCGTAACCGTAGGCGATGTGTATTGTGTCTTGGCGTCTTCCACCAGCTGTATAGATGGATCTTGCCATAAGCTCCTGCCAAACATCCATGTCGCCTTTTGTGTATGCTCCAACAATCGGATTCCCAGTAGTCCCGCTTGACGCATGGATCTCCACTATTTCGTCAAGTTTAGCAGCGACCATTCCAAATGGGTAGTTGTCTTTCAGATCGCTCTTTATAGTGAAAGGAATCTTTGTAAGATCATCAAGTGAACGTATACTTTCAGGTTTTACCCCTGCGCCGTCAAGTCTCTTCTTGTAAAAAGCACTATTCTCATAACAATGCTTCACCAGCTCTTTCAGCTCCTTAAGCTGAAGTTTCTTTATTTCTTGAGCAGGCATGGTTTCGATTTTTTGGTTCCAGTATTTTTGGTCTACCATTTTCGCGCCCCCTTTAAGGGTCTTGCTTACCACTCTTTTATTTGACTATTAGATAAAAGTTCCCTACTTCTACCCAAAACATGATTCTTTCGGACAACCAAGAAATCAAAGCTTGCTCAGCCAAAAGACCGTTAAAAAAAGGAGGCATTTTCAGAACTGCACTATGGAACTGGAGAATCTGCGTGTGATGAGTTTATACTGCCTTCGCAAGGTAAGTGTGAATGGAATCGCCTGCCCAAAGGGCGCACAATCCCCCTTTGCAACCGCTTTGACTATCGCGTCGACGGTGGGTTCAGAATCGATAGCTGTGTACCCGTACCCGATTGTTGGGCCATAATGCGCGTCAGTTCCACCTACCTGAGGCAGATGAAGTTTCTGCGCCACTTCCATTGCTTTGCGTTTGCTGCGACCAAATGGGAAAGCATTAGCATTCAAGGTCTCCACAGCGTCGAATTTTGCGTCCCTCACATGGCTTGTCAAGCTCCCTTTAAACCAAGCGTAAGGGTGAACCGCAATAGCTATTCCGCCTGCCGAGTGGATTTTGTCAACAGTTTCCTTGGCGCTTAAACTTCTGGGAATCAACTCTTTAATGTTCAATGCGACAATGTGACCGTCTGCGCTTGAAACCTCCATACCTGGAATAACCAGAAAATCAACTTCCTTTGCAATTTTCCAGCTGCCCTCAATCTGATTATGGTCAGTCACAGCAACAGCGCTCAAGCCACGCTTCTTGGAGTAATAAACGAGTTCTTGGGGGGTTATGAGCGAATCCTTTGAGTAGTTGCTGTGAACGTGAAGGTCAGCGTTAATTCGCACGGTTTAGCCTCTCTCTCATTTGGGCTGATTTGCCAGTTTCTTTCTAACTTCAGCCAATTGTTCTTCCAGCTTTGCCTCATCTGCATCTATCTTATGGAACAAAGGTTTCGGCTTAGCTATCTTATGCCCTGCATCTAGGGGTTTTGTGGCTTCACTCCAGCTGCCTTCGCTTACCTTCCCAGGCAAATTCAGCGTTTGCCAAAGCTGCTCCGCCGTGTCGGGGATAAAGGGCGAAGAAACCACAGTGGCAGCTTTCACCACTTGAGCAGCGACATAAAATATAGTCGCAGCTTTTTCCTTGTCCGTTTTCATCAGGTTCCATGGTTCCTTGGTGTTGAGGTACTGGTTTCCAATTCGGCTAACTGACACAAGGGTGTTTACGGCGGATAGAAGTTTTGAAGCTTCAATTTCTTGGGCTGCTGCGTCTATTTTTTCCTTGATGGTCTGCATAATGGCCTCGTCGTCTTTGTCAAGTTTCGTGGGCTCCGGGATTGTGTAGTCGAATTTTGAGGCTATGAAGCTTAGGGTTCGATGTATAAAGTTACCGAATGTGTCATTTAAGTCGGCGTTGATTTTGTCTATAAACGCGTTCCAGGTGAAGTTTGTGTCTTTGCTTTCGGGTCTCGTGGCGATGAGGAAGAAACGCCAGTAATCCGCCGGGAACATCTCCAGGGCTTCGTCTATCCAGATGCCGACGCGTTGGCTTTTTGATGCTTTTTGCCCCTTGAACTGCAGAAACTCTGTCGCGGAAACGTTCCAGGGCAAGTTGTAGCCTTGGCCTGAAGCTAAAAGCAGTGCTGGTAGGATTATTGTATGGAATGGGATGTTGTCTTTTCCGACGAAGTAGAGGGTTTTGGCTTGTTTGTCAAACCAAAAGTCTCGCCACCTCTCAGGCTGACCCAGCCGCTGACATTGTTCAATAGTTGCCGACACATAGCCCAAAACGGCGTCGACCCAAACGTAGATGGTTTTGCCTTCCGCCCCAGAGAAAGGTGCGGGTATTCCCCATTCAACGTCTCGGGTGACAGCACGAGGTTTTAAGCCTTCTTTTATCCAGTTTAAACTGAAGCTTTTGACGTTGCTTGGAAGCTGTTGGTTGCCCTGCAGATACTTCGTCAGGGATTCGGCAAGTTTTGAGAGGTCGATGTACCAGTGCCGCGTGGATTTTAACGGTTGGTTTGTTTTTGCAGATTACGCAGTACGGATCCACCAAGGCTGTTGGCTCGAGCAGCCTGCCACACATATCACATTGGTCGCCGCGGGCTTTTTCGCAGCCGCAGTACGGACATTTGCCTTCTACGAAGCGGTCAGGCAGGAACCGTTGGTCATGTTCGCAGTATAACATTTGAGTTTCTTGCTCGAAAATGTAGCCGTTTTTCTGGATTTCAAGCAGGGTTTTCTGAACAAACTGCTTGTGAATTGGGCTTTCGGTGCTTGTATAATTGTCAAATGACGCTTCCCATCGGCGGAATAGTTCAGCGACGCGGGCATGGTTGCGGTCGGTCAATTCTTTAGGTTTGACCCCTTGTTTTATGGCTTCGACCTCAATGGGTGTGCCATGTGTGTCTGAACCACTGACCATCAATACCTCGTCGCCCTTTAGGCGGTAGTAACGTGCGGTGACGTCGGCGGAGAGCACCGAGCCTACGAGGTTACCCAAGTGAGGTGTAACGTTGATGTATGGCCAAGCGGAGGTAACCAAAACTTTTTCAGGCAAACTTAATCATCACAAACGGTTTGGTACCGCCCCTATTTAAAATTACTAGCAGTCAACTACGCATGGTTGCGTGCTATTTTCATTATTCTCGTCATTTTTTTCGTTGATTTTCTGTCACAAATCTATGGACCCCTTCAGGGTCGTGTTCTCTCACATACCTTGGACTAACGGTCAACTAGATGATCCAAATTTGAACCTTAGATTTCATTTATAGCACTTTCTAAATCAAAGAAAGAAAGCGGAGTTAGCTATTGGAGAGGTGATCTCTCTGATAACAGCGGGGTAACCTGCATTGAAATGTTGCTATCGGTTGACAAGTTTTTGCAGATGAAGTTGAGTGAACTTTCGGTGAAGTTTAAAACACTTTTCCCATCGCTGGTAAGGGAGTAAATTTTTCTCGGTCTTTCCGCATTCATATTCCAAGCGCTTTTAACATAGCCTTTTTTCTCTAGATGAGTTAGCAGGGGGTAAATTGTGCTGGGTCCGAAGTAGACACCGAAGTTTTTGCGGATTGTTGTGATAAGTTGGTATCCATGCATTGATTCCTTGCCTAAGTACTGTAAGATGATCATATCTAGGAGACCTTTTGTGAGTTTTGTTTGAGTTTCTTTTTGGTAGTTTTTTATCATTTTTTCTTTTTCTCCTGTTGATGTGTTGTACAGGGGTACAATATGTCTTTTTAAGACATATTTCTTATGTCTTCATATTGTCAAAACTGCCACATAAACCCTCGCACATAACCCAAACATATCAAAACACTCAGTTGTCCAACACAACGCCACATCAATACATAAAAACCCAATTAAAAAATCAAAATTCCAAAAGCCCCGGCCGCTCAATAGAAACTGTACAACACTTAAACAGAAAACCAAACTACAACATGACCCTGTCCGAAAAAAGGCAGTGAAAAATCAGAAATTTTGAGCCAAGAACGAACCGAAGGGTCTGATTCACAAATACAGTTAATCTTATTTAGATTGATTTGATATTAGGCACGATTTAGAGACGACAAGAATGAAGGGAAAAGATCATTTTGCGGATGCTCTGGGAATTCAGCTGGTTGAAGCCAGAGACGGACATGCTAAAGTAGAGATGAAAGTTGAGAAAAACCACACCAACGCCTTGGGGTATACTCATGGCGGAGCAATCTTCTCGCTCGCAGACTACGCATTCGCACAAGCATGCAACTACGGCGACAACGTTGCCGTCGCAGTCCAAGTAAGCATCAATTTTCTGAAGCCCTCCGCTGAAGGCGACGTTTTGACGGCTATAGCGGAGCGGATTTCAGATGGAAAAACGACTGGATTGTATCAAGTGACTGTTAAGAGCGGGGATAAGATTGTGGCTTTCTTTACGGGGTTAGCTTTCAAAAAATAGATACCCTAAAATCTCGATCGCCAATTTTGGACTTGGAAACTTAAAAAGAGGGTACGTCGGTTAAATCCGACGATCAGTTTGGTAAATTATTTTTTCTTCGCTGGTTTAACTTCTTTCTTTGCAGGTTTCTTAGCTGGCAACAATTGAACCTCAGGGATTAATTGTTGTATGATTTTGTTTATAAGAACTTCTATTATCGAGTCTGAAGAAATCCGTCAGCTAAAGCATTTCAACTTTCAGGAGTCTTTTGCAGGGCCAAAAGAGCAGTCCTGACCTTGCATTCCTAATGTTTGATGAAGTGCGATTTTCTTTTTTTGCCTTTCAGAAATGATTAAGGCACGAACGGTAACGCTTTTACGTTGAAAAGTTGAATTATAGCGCTATGAGCCCCGCCAGGAAATCTCCTCCGCTAAAAAAGCGCAGACAGACACGCCCTTGGGTAGTTATTGTTTCAGTCGCTTTACTTGTTGGATCAATGCTGGCAACTGTACATTTTTGGTCCACATCAGTCAACAAGGATTCCGTAAACAATCAGTTAACCCCCGCGAACACCGACCCAGCTTTTGAAGCTTTCACCAATCATTACCTTGACATAATGAAAAATTTGAATTCAAGCCAAACCAAAACCAAAATGCTATCTCTGCTTAACCCTGACTACAACCAAACTCAACTTTTCAGTTGGGAAGGCAGCAAGATGACATTTGCCTCGGACCCAACCGGCTTTTTTGAGGACCCATTCCAAATTCTGGATAGAGGCCAAGGCATCTGCGTGCAATGGAGCATAGTTTATGTTTCAGCTTGTTTAGCGCTTGGGTACCAAAGCAGACTTGTTGTGGCTGTTGACACCCAAGGCTGGAGCTATATTCATGTCTGGGCTGAAGACTACTACAACGGCAAATGGGTTCACGTGGATCCGTCAGACAAAGTTTGGAACGCCCCACACAGGTACCTGAGTTGGGATTGGGGACCATACATTGGATCGACAGTCAAAGTCTACGCGTTTGAAGACAACCTATACCAAGACGTAACATCCACCTACAGCGCCAACTCAAGCTAAAAGGCGCGGAGCGCACATAAGGCTCATATCATCCTTTGGCTATGCGGCAATTTCTTAAATAATCGAGCAACCAAAGAATAAGGAAGAAACATGTTACGTCAAATGTTAAACGGACGGCAAAATGTTAACCATCAATAAACTCAGGAAAGATGAAGGCGGACAATGGCGCTCCGACAATTTAGAGGTTCTGCCCGACAAAATCGATGAGGATTCCATCCTGTGGGTTGACGCTGAAGATCCTGATGAAGCTGAAATGGCGAAGTTAGCAAGCTATTTCGAGTTAGTTAATTTCAATGTGAAGGAATTTGACGAGCATGGACGTCGGTCGAAAATTGAAGAAGTTGAGAACCGTGTTTCCTGCTTTGTGAGTTATCCGAGCAGCGGCGAGTTTATGCCGGTGGCAAGAACAAAATGGATTGCCTTAACCATAAGCAACAGATGGATCGTTTCCGTTCACAAAGGTCACTCAGACATAACCTGCGAAATCTACAAGAAAATCAGCACCCACGGCTACTTTGCCCTTTCACTCGAACCGTCTACGGATATCCTACTGTACATAATATTAGACCTGATTCTGAACGAGTGCTTCCTAGTTTCTGACATGGCTCACGAAAGGCTTCAGTTTTTAAGCCAAGAAGCTGCAAAAGGCTTCAGACAGCGACCGAAGGAGCAAAACAGGAACATAGGGGTGGAAATTGCCAGGTCAAGAGAGCAAGTCTTGGCTCTTAGGCAGGCGATAGGACCTCTCCGTGAAGTTGCAGCAAGGACGGCAAGAGGCGAATTCGCCATAGTTTCAAGTGCAACGCTTCCGCGTTTTGAAGATCTTTACGATAGGACAATATCACTCATAGACGTTGTAGATACTCACCGAGAAGAAATCCAGGACATCGTCGATATCGTTATCAACGCCCAAACTTTGACAACTAACAACATAATCAGGGTATTAACCATCATTTCAGCGATTTTTCTGCCGCTCACCTTGATTGCGGGCATTTACGGGACAAACTTCGGACGGGGATTCTCAGTGCCAGGAAGTAATTACAGTTACGGTTTCTACATCATGATTGTGGTGATGATCAGCGTTTCAGCGGGGCTCATCGCTGTTTTTCGAAGAAAAGGCTGGATCTAAAGAGAACGTTCTGCTGTCTTGTTTGAACGCTTGCCAATGGGTTAGTTTTATATATTAACCGATACAATATTTTTAGAACTATGTTGCATAAAAAGCAATATGGAAACAGGGATAGCTTAGGGCAACAGTTCGCTTTTCCGTTAATTTCGCATAAAATTTCGTTAACAACGACATTTGGAGGCATGAACTAATTGACTGACGCAGTGCCTAATGCTCCGACTCAAGGGGAAATAGACGGCGCAAAAATAATTGCTCGCCAAGATCGGATTCCCATTTGGTCGCTCTCTTACTTGTTCTTGGGCATACTTGGAATTGGATACATCTTCATTTTCTTCGATATTTTTAACATCAACGTTTCTTTTATTCAGACCGCGTTAACGCTCGGCTGGGCGACGTCTCCCACTTCATCAGCGATAACGAGCCTAGAAGGACTTGTTGTTCTTTTGAACCTGATTGGCTACGTTATTGGCGCTTTGGCTCTCAGCCCATTCTCAGATAGGTTCGGAAGAAGAGAAATGCTTATAGTAACTCTTTTGATAACAGGAATTGGCTCTCTTTTCAATGCGGTCGTCACAAATTACTGGGAATTCACCGCTGCAAGGTTCATTACAGGCATTGGAGTTGGTGCCGACCTTGCCATCGTCAACTCATACATTAATGAGGTGGCTCCAAAAAATGGCAGAGCAAAATACACGTCATTCTTATTCGTTCTTGCAGGAATCGGAACCGTTTTGGCCGTATGGGTTGGCCTCGTATTGACCACGCCAGCTACTGCATTTCCCAATGGTCTTCCGTTTGCGCTTGCGAACGCTGGAACATTTTTGGCAACGAACGGATGGCGAGTAATGTACGCGATAGGAGGTCTCCTTGCGCTCATAGGCGTATTGCTTAGATTTGGGTTGCCTGAATCGACTCGTTGGCTTATAACGCATGGTCGTCCCAAAGAAGCCGATAGAATTGTTACGGAAATGGAAACACGCGCCTTGGAGTCTATGGAAGAACTTCCGCCCCTACCCGAATCACTTCCAATAGTCCAGAAGCCGCAACCAGTTCCATACAGGGAAATATTCACGAATAAGCTTTACAGAAACAGAACTATCCTTCTCTTCTTCGTGTGGTTCTTCGGCTACATGACTGTCTACATCAACGCTGCTGGGCTGTCAACAATTCTTGCGGGCGCAGGGTTCGCTTTTCCAGAAAACGGAATAGTTGTTGCTTTAGGTATCTTCGGATTCGTCGTTGCAGGAATAATGGCGTTCTTCTTAGGAGACAAAATGGAAAGGAAGCTTTGGCTACCCATCTCCGCAGCCATCACCTTCGTAGGTGGTATACTCATTGCTTTCGGCATCAGCAATTTAGGGCTTGCAGCCATAGGCGCACTGCTCATCTTCATAGGCATGGACTTCTTCGTTCCCATAACCTACACTTGGGTCACAGAAAGCTATCCAACGCGTGCAAGGGCCACTGGATTCGCAATGGCGGACGGACTAGGGCACTTAGGCGGCGGTATAGGACTGATAATCGTCGGGGCACTTTTATCAATAATGAAATCTGCCTCGGTCGAATCGATACTTGTGCTATTCGTGATAATCGCGATGTTCCAGGTAATATCCGCAATAATAGCGCAATTTGGACCGAAAACAGCCAACAAAAGACTAGACGAGGTTTCACCTTAGAAACGGCTTTCCCCGCAGCAATTTTTTTCTTTTTTTTAGTTTAATTTGAAGTAGATGCGTCTGTTACTTTTTCCTTTATTCTCAGTTTTCAAAAGCTCGACTTGCCCAACTTCCCGCAGGTTCTTGACATGAGTCCCTCCGTCCGCTTGTTTGTCAACGCCGACGATTTCGACGATTCTCAGTGACGGCAGTTCAGGTGGGAACGCTCCAGCCATCTTTATAACGCCGGGAATTTTCATAGCTTCTTCACGGGGCAACTCATACCATTTCACGGCAACGTCGGTGCCAAAAAACCTGTTAGCCTTCGCGAAGTACGTTTCTAAGACTTGGCGGTCGAACGTTTCCAGATTGAAGTCGAATCTAATGTGGTCCAATTCAAGCTGGTTGCCCGTGATAAGAGCGCCCGTGCCCTGATTAAGCAGTGAAGCGACAACGTGGGCTGCTGTGTGACTGCGCATTAGTTTGTACCTCCGCTCCCAATCCAGTACTAGATGGACCTTATCACCTACTTGGAGCCCCTGACGGTCAACTTCATGTGAAATTTCGCCCGAAAACTTACCTACATAAATCACGCTGTAAACTTCGGAGCCTTTGATTATTTTGCCTGTGTCGTTTGGTTGTCCTCCGCCTTTAGCGTAAAAGATTGTTTGGTCTAAAACAACGAATTTTCCCTCATTAACCGCAACCACTTGCGCATCGGATTCTTTGAGGTAACTGTCAATCAAGAATAATGCTTTAGTCATATCCTTGTCGCCGTTAAGCGTCTATGCGCTGAAAAGCATATCAATTTTGCGCAGTTAAAAGAAAAAGCAAAATAGCACTTGCTTAGACAGTAATCTGTTGATTGTTAATGCAGTTGGCGAAGTCTAGAAAAGCCCTCACTGACCCATACTTCTTGATTCTGTGCGTCATGGGAGCCTTCGCCATCTTAAGCTCCACCATGTCAAAAGACCCAGTTCTACCCTTTTTCGTCTCAAAACTCAACACTCCCGCTGACCTTACCGGGTTCATCGCTGCCGCCTCCACTATCCCGGGAATCTTGGTCAGTTTGCCAGCCGCTTCATTATCAGATCATTTTGGCCGAAGAAGATTTGTCCTACTTGCAACCTTCATCTTCGCCTCGGCGCCTTTCCTGTACTTGCTGGTTACGGCTTGGTGGCAACTTGCACTCGTCAGGTTTTACCATGGCTTTGCAACCGCGATTTTTGTACCTGTTGCTGAAGCAACGATTGCAGAGCAGTTCCCAGCGAAAAAAGGCGAACGTATTTCCGATTTCAACGCTGCAACATATGTTGGGAGAGGACTTGCACCCGCTTTGGGCGGTTACATATTGCTTTTGACAAATCAAGGCTTATCAACTCCGAGTAACTTTGCAACGTTATACGTAGCTGTCGGCGTCTCAGGCATAGTTGCGTTTGCAATTGCGCTACTTTTGCTTAGGGAGACAAAACCCATGCTCGCAGACGCTCCGAAGGCGCAGTTTTCAACCAGGAGCCTGTTGAGGGGTTGGCTTGAGGTTGCAACTAATAAGGGCACTTTGGTCGTTACGTTTGTTCAGTCAGTGCAGTATTACGTTTTCGGTGTCGTGGAATTCTATTTGGTGTTGTACATGCAGAAGGTTGCGGGTCTTAACTCGTTTGAAATAGGCATCGTCATGACTGTGCAAATCGTTTCTTTGATAGTGTCTAGACCTCTAATGGGACGTTTCTCCGATAGAACCAGCCGACGCATACCCGTCGTCATAGGCTGCCTCTTAAGCGGGGCGCTTCTGCTCATAATTCCATTTATCACGCAATACTGGGTATTCATTCTGATTTCCATTGGCTACGGCTTAGGCTTTGCCATGGTGGTTTCGTCAACTTCACCAATCATGGTTGAGGTCAACAGAGACTGCCTCATAGGCACTTCAATGGGTTTCTTGAGCACCATGATGGACATAGGACAAGCTATCGGACCCATAATAAGCGGCGTAATCCTAGCGTCAATTCTCAGCTACACCGGCCTCTTTTCATCTTTGACGTTACTGCTTGCCGCGTCGGCTGTAGTCTTTTTTGTGTCAGGCGTAGCCAAAACAAGAGAAAAGAAAGAAAAAGCTGCCGAAAAACATTGAAAAACGTTTTCCAATTAGGCTTTAGCTTTTTTACCGCCAAAATATTCTTTGAGCGGATTCCAATACCATTCTATCCAGCCGTCGGCAGCGTCATCTGCTATTTCTTCCGGAAAATCCGTTTGAACCATGACAAGCTCCGTTCCCTCAGGTACCTTGTTAAAACACAGCTCCAGCCGTGAAGGGCCGTAGCCTTCTGGAAAATCAGTCGATGTCCACTCTTGAACTACCCGTTTTCCATCCTCAAGCTCAAGGTATTTTCCAGAAATATACCCGTCCCAAGCTGTAAATTTGCCTCCGACTGCTGCTTTGCCAGTGGCTTTGCTTCCTGTAAATTTGCTGTGTTTTTTCGGGTCAACATATGCATCGTAAACTTCTTTGGGAGATGCTGGAATTACCGCTTTTTGTTTTAGAGTTCTGACTTTTGTTTTCATAAAAAGCTCACCATAAAATCTAATGTGGAAGGGTTTTTTAACTTTAACTGTTAACTTACAATTGACCAAAAATGGGAAGATGCACGGTAACGAAAGGTCAACGAAGAATCGGTAGAACCATTCGGAAGCTTGAGGGAAGCGTGGAGCTCAGCGACAAAGAAAGTAAAGCCAAAGTAGCAGAGAAAAGCTATAGGCAAAAAACCCAAGCCGCTTCAGGGTATACGGATGATTCGCCCATTCAGAATTTGCGTGACCCAGCTAAATGGGAAAAGACAGATAAAAAGCAGCAGTGAAAAAATATTTTGTCAAAAAGAACGAATTGCCCAGCGAACCGAACGTTCAACAAGAGGTAGGTAAGATCGGGAATCCGTCTCTCTGGGGTTAATGGGGCATCTTGTTAAACGCCGATTCGCTGAAGCTTTGCTCTCTGATCGCTATGTGCTATTCTCGGCAAAAAAACAATCACTTTTGATCTCTTATTAGTTTCACAAATAATCTATAGAAAATCTATAGCAGGCATTTAGGATGTCTTAAGTTTTTTAAGGCGGAAATGTCTAGTTTTATTTGTGATTTTATGTCTGCTTCTTTGAATGTTGATAATAACTGGAACTTTAGGGTCTTTGATAAGCGGTTGATTGTTGTAAAAACCAAGAATGAACGCATTCGCAAAGCTGCTATTTTGGACGTTTTAACAAACGTGATGTTCGCCGTTGAAGTGCCAGATATTATTTCTATGGGGGAACTCGCAGTAGAAAAGGAGTATTCGGCTAACCTCAGAGTCTACACCGCGAAAAACATTGAAGGCGTCGACATGGACTTTGTTGATTTTTTTGAAGTTGTAGACGTAGACCAAGACATTGAAGACTTCATAAAAGCGTACTGGATTTACCCAAGCAAAATCCGTTTTGAACTAATCGATCTTGAAGAACCCTAAATTAACAAGCAAATTGTTAAGACACAACATGTTTACTTCAGAATATTTAGGCTAATCACCATCAGACCGCATGCAAAGCTCTTGTGAGTATTGAATAATACATTTCACTTATTTGCAACTTAACTGAGATGGGGCTAAAGGAAACACGATTAATTCAACCGTTTCAGTGTCAGTTTTTTCCGTTGGCTTTTTCTTTTGCTGCAAATTTTCTTCCAAATATCTAGTTTGGTAATTTAGTAAATTACACATGATTGTTATTTTGAAATTTTACCTATTAGGTTTTATGAATTGGTGATCCATAAAAGATGTACCGTTGACATCTCCGCAGCGCTGATTCAAATCAACCCTTTGCGTCCCAATTTTTTTGTGGATTCCTAAAAGAACTTAAAATTAAGTCAAAACAAACCTAAATTAACGTAGAACCATGTTCACAAATTTTTCAGGGTTAAACAGTTCCAGATCCTTATATGTTTGACCAACTCCGATAAAGAGAATCGGCTTTTGAGTCACATAGGTCACGCTGAGAGCTGAACCTCCTTTCACGTCAGCATCAACTTTCGTCAAAATTGTCGCATCTATGGCGACAGCTTTGTTGAATTCTTCTGCCTGCATAACCGCATCGTTGCCAATCAGCGAATCCACCGTTAAAACCGTCAGGTCAGGGCATACGACTCGTTTCACCTTGATCAGCTCATTCATCAGGTTCTGGTTAGTTTGCATCCTGCCCGCCGTGTCAATCAAAACAATGTTGATTCCGTGAGCCTTCGCGTGGTTAACAGCGTCGTAGGCAACTGCCGCCGGGTCACCTCCATAGTTACTTTTGATAACACGTAAGCCCAAACGTTTCGCATGCTCTTCCAACTGCTCGATTGAGCCAGCCCGGTAGGTGTCTGCGCCAGCAAGCACCACAGAATAGCGTTTATCGGTAAAAAATTGGGCTACCTTGGCTATAGTTGTAGTTTTTCCCGTGCCGTTGATGCCGACAAACATTAAGATAAAGGGCTCTTTATTCTTCCGCTTTTCCTCAGCTAACTTTAGCAAATCAACTTTTACGTTCGTTAACATGACTTCTAAAAGGACTTGACGAAGGTTTTCCTCAACGATTTTCTTGCGATCATCCAACCTCTTAACTTGGACGCCGACAAGGCGCTTTTCAAGGTCTTCGCTGATTTTGTCTGCCACTGGAAAAGCAACGTCATTCTGGCAAAGGCTCATTTTGAAATCTGATAAAATAGGATTCAGGTTTTCGTGTTTAAACTCGGTTGTAGTAACCTTACTTACTAAGCCTTTAAAACCCGACTTGAGCTTCTCAAACATCGCTTCAAGGTTTCCCTTCTCTAGCTGATGAAAGCATATTTTCAAGCCTGCTTCTACCCGTGTTTATCCGTTCAGCCACCTGACTGAACTGTTGCTGGGCTGCATTCATGGTTTTTTCCAGTTCATCAAGCCGTTGTTTAAGGGTTACTTTTGCTTCAGCCAACGTTTTTTCAATCGAAACTCCGGCACCCATTCCCACGATAACTGTGTTTGTGTCGGCAAGTTTTGCTTTTACGTATGCGCTTCCTCCGATGGGAACCAGGAGTTCAGTGTTTTCTTTTTCTTTTTCTATTCCGTCTAACGTCATGTTTGCGTATGTCAGGTCTGAGATGGCGGCGTTTACCATGCTTATGCGTTGCTGCAGGGTTTCCGCAGTTTGCTCAAGATATCGCATTTCGACGCTGAGGCGTCTTAATTCTTCTTCCGATTTGTCTTGTTGCGCCAAATCCTTATTCCTCCTTACATTTCCGTGACTATTTTTTTCAGAATTGGATTTTCAATCTGGTCGGCTGTGATTTCTTGGACATCATTAATTGTAATGTGGCATCTTTTAACGCGGTGTCTGCTGCCTATTTCGGCGTAAACCTTCTCCACTGCATGCTCGCTCTTGTCAGCCAACAGTTCTCTCACGAACGGAGTCTTCAAATTCGGCTTGCTGATTTGGCCGCTAACTTTGAAAGCTTTCATTTTTCATCTTTCCGCACAACAACCACAGCGTTCCCAATAATAAACATATTCACCGAAAAACATGTCTAAACTGTACAAACTACGCAGGGCCGCAAAAGCAGTTGAAACCAAAGATTATCAGACGCTTTTTGTGAAGGACCTTCCAAACTTATCGCGTAAGCGGAAGTCTGTAAGAAGAAGACACTGGGAGATTATTCATAGTCGACAAACCCACTTTCAACGAGATTTTCCTGAATTTTTGGGGATAAACTTAGCGTTGGCTGGATCTGCGTTTTTAAAAAATGATTTTTTTGGGATAAAAAGACTGGGATTTTTACAAAGTGCCTAAAGCATGCTCGATAATGAACATTTCAGGCCCAGTTGTCATGGATCCAGCGACCGATGCATAAGAGTTAGCAATCAAGCCGGTTCCGACATATGGGACACCACAGTTAATTGTACCTACGTCAACGGGAACTTTGAAAACAGTCTCCAGGATTTTTCTTTCCTCATCCTTCAGCAGCGGGTGAGCAAGCACTCCCTTGTTGGTTGCCACAGCCAACGAGCCAACATATGGCAATGCAGCTATTTCCGTCGGCACCACTTCGACGCCGAGGGTTTCGCTGATTTTCTTGATTTCAGCCTCTTTGAAACGCGGGTCGCAGACAGCGCCTTTGTCATTGGCTAAGACCAGGTTGCCGTAAGCGGTCTTCTTGGTTTCCATGATCGTGATTTTTCCTTCGTAAGCTGCTTTGATCTCTACGAGTTCCTCCTCGCGCATATAATTTGGCAGTAGCATGCCATTGGAGTTTGCACAAATCAAAGCCCCTGCCAGAACCGACCCGCCTACTGCTGTGTAAACAAGCTTAGCGTTAAGCCAATCGGCGATTTCTTGGGCTTTTTCTTTCGGCACCATGCGCGGAATCATCACTATGTTCTCGGTTGCCATCGAATAGACGCCGATGCTTGGGCTTCCGACTATGCTGGATAAGTAAACAGTCAAGAACTAATTTCTCCTTGGAAGACTCACAGTGTCGATGTTTCATGCAAACACCCTATTTTAGATTGCGGTGACATCAACATTTTCTGAAAGAAATAGATAAAAAAAGAAGAAATTGGGGAAATTTATTTCATGATTGCGTCGAGATCTTCGTCAGGTGTCTTTATCGGCATTATGTTGAATTTTTCAACCAACACATTGAGTATGCCTGGGGTTATGAATGCAGGCAGACTTGGTCCGATACGGATGTCTTTAATGCCGAGATACAGTAGCGACAGCAAAATGGCTACAGCTTTCTGTTCATACCATGACAGCACCAGCGAAAGCGGCAATTGGTTGATTGACACTCCAAATGCATCTGCCAACGCTTGCGCTATTTTAACGGCTGAGTAAGCGTCGTTGCATTGTCCAATATCCAGCAGCCGCGGGATTTCGTCAATTGCGCCGAGATCTTTGTCGAAGAAACGGAATTTGCCACATGCCAACGTTAGTATGACGGTGTTTTTAGGTGCTTTCTCTACGAATTCGGTGTAGTAGCTTCTGCCTGGTTTTGCTCCATCGCATCCCCCGACCAAAATGAAGCGTTTGATGTGTCCACTCTTAACTGACGCTATCACTTTGTCTGCTACGCTTAGCACCGCGTTTCTGCCGAACCCGACCAGAACCGTTTTGCCCTCAGCATCATCTGAAAACCCTGGGAGTTCGAGGGCTTTTTGGATTACAACTGAGAAGTCTCTGCCGCTGATATGCAGGACGCCAGGGTAACCGACTGGTCCCGAAGTGAAGATGTTACCTTTGTAACTGTCCACGGGGCGCTGGATACAGTTGGTCGTCATCAATATGGCGCCTGGAAAAGCGGCGAACTCTTTCTGCTGATTCTGCCATGCTGTCCCATAGTGACCATAGAAATGCGCGTATTTTTTCAATCCGGGGTAGCCGTGAGTGGGCAGCATTTCGCCATGAGTGTAAACGCTTATCCCTTTACCTTCGCTTTGCTTGAGAATCGCCTCTAAATCGATGAGGTCATGTCCCGAGACAAGAATTGCTTTGCCTTTTTTGTGTCCCAACGGCACCTTTGTAGGTGTGGGGTGCCCGTAAGTTTCGGTGTTTCCCGCGTCCAGCAACTCCATTGCGCGGACGTTGATTTCTCCGCATTTGAAAACCAAAGTTACAAAATCGTTGACTCCTAGTGCCATATCAAGGGGTGCGGCAAGTCCTTGGTTGATGAAATCGAAGACTTTATCGTCTTTTTTGCCGAGAAGCGCAGCGTGAAAAGTGTAGGCGGCAACTCCTTTTAGCCCATAGGTGAGCAGCCACTGAAGCGAGTGAAGGTCAGCGTTGACGACGGGGTCGGAATTTATTCCATATTTTTTGCCCTGCAAAATTAAGCCGGCAGTGGTTTTCTCAAGTGCCAGGTTGAATTTGGAGTTGACTACGCCTTTTATCGCGTAAAGTCTGCTTCGTAGTTGTTCTTCACGCTGGGCGGTTTTTCTGATGTAAGCGGCAATGGCTTCTGGGTCGAAGTTTACGTTTGTGAGGGTGGCGAAGAGGGCTTCGCAGGTGAAGAGGTCAGTTTCCGCGTCCCTTACTCCTGCAGCTTTGGCTTCGGTTGAAAGTTGCCCCAGCCCGCGGAGCATGTAGACAAGCAGGTCTTGAAGTGCAGCCACGTCGGATGTTTTTCCGCAGACGCCGGCAACCGTGCAGCCTTGCCCTTTGGCTGTTTGTTCACATTGATAACAGAACATTTGATTTTGACTCATATTTTTTCCCTGCCAACATAGGGGCGGCATCCCATTTAGTCATTGTCCCGAATATTTTAGGGATTTCAAAACTTAGTAAAATCCACACCCAGCCGCTTCGACAATTTAGGCAAATCATTCAAAACGTAAACGAAGGCGTAACCCATCCAGCCATCCCACCGCTTCTCCGCAATCTCCCTCAAAGCTGGGATAGCCTCCCTCGGGTCAACGGGTTTTTCGCCGTTGAAAAGGACGCTAAAGATTTTTGCGCTCCAAACATCCAGCGGAAAACCCATCCGCGGCATCACAAGCTCCGCCGAGTAATCGCCGATTCCCTTTAGGGTACGAAGCTTCTTCTTTGCTTCTTCAGGAGCCATAACCCACAAGTCATCCATGCTGGGAAAACCTTGGTTCAACGCCTCCGCAATCGCTTTGAGGTTTTTAGCTCTGTACCCAAGTTTAGCCGTCGCCATCAGCTTCTCAACCGACGCCTTCGCGATCGTTTCGGTTA
Organism: Candidatus Bathyarchaeota archaeon; assembly: GCA_963768425.1. Classification (GTDB taxonomy): domain Archaea; phylum Thermoproteota; class Bathyarchaeia; order Bathyarchaeales; family Bathycorpusculaceae; genus Bathycorpusculum. The sequence continues at coordinate 137,647 of CAVYHV010000014.1, forward strand.
AAGGCCAGTAACGCATAGTTTTTCCGTCAAAACTGGCTTTGTCGCCGAATTCTGCAATGAGTAAATCCATCATTTGATTACTCCTTTTTATTGGAGCCATCTGAAGAGTAAGGGCTAGAATCAATGCTGGAAACAGCTCAGGCCAACCCACCGTGTGCATCCCGAACAAGTCCTTGACTACGTCCCGCAGGATGTTGTCTTTATTGCTGAGTTTGTAGAATTCCTTCAAGTCTTCTTCGGTTTTCAAGGCTCGTCTCAGCATACGGGTCACGATCTGTTTTTTGGAGGCGTCAAAGGCATCTTTGGAATAAATTGTGCATTGGATTTTGGGTTTCTGCACTGTTCCCGTGGACCACAATTTTAGACCCAAAAGTTCGCCAGAGAATCGAGTGACTGTCCAGCAGGTTCCTGCCTCGTATACTTCGTCGGGTGTAGACCACCACCAACCAGCTGGCTTACGCAAAGTAAGGTCAAAACTGTAGGGTGGAACTGGTTCGAACTCGTCAGAGAATGCTTCCTTCAAATTCAAAAAGAAACCCTAAGTATTCAAGAGTATGCTCAGATAAAAAAAGATTACACAAAAAAAGAGTTAGATTTTGTAGTATCTCGCGTACAGAACTATGCCTGCCGCCAAGATAGCTACGCAAGAAATCGAAACCACCGCCAAATCAACGAGGACTGCTGGTCTTGTGATTGCTGCGCCTCGGAGGAAAAGCGACGACAACGCGTTTGTGACATAGTAGCTGGGGACGAATTTGCCTGCGACTTGAGCGCTTGAGGATAGGGATGCGCCGACAAACGTGCCTAAGAAAAGCTGGGGAAGTACGAAGAGAAAGCTTATGCCTGTTGCTGCACCTGCGGATCTTGAGATTGTTGCTGTAATTAAGCCGAACCCAACGTTTGAAAGCGAGAATATTAACACGATTAAGAAAGCGAACGAGTATGAGGATGCTCCGACCGCAGGTCTGAAGCCTAAAGCGTACGTCATTGCGAAAACTAAGGCTGCTTGGATCAGAGCGATGCACATGTATGAAACTACTTGGCTTGCCATGAACTCTGAAGGGGTTGTAGGCGATATTCGGATGCGTTTCATCATTCCGTTTTCCCTGTCTGTTGTGAACGATTGAGCAACCATCATTATCAGAAAGATCGACGCAAACGTGAACATACCAGGCGCGATGTAGTCAAGTGCGGAGGTGGTTTTCGTTTCCACGAGAGATGCGGTTTGGATTTGAAAGGGGATCTGCAACTGCCGGGTTTGCCCTGCTACGGATGCGAGGGCTTGTTGGATTATTGGCGGGATCGCTTGGGTTGCAACTAAGGAGCCTTTGTCTAGATACAATTGAACCGAAGTGTTTGTCCACTTTGACGGTTCATTGGAGAATGCTTGGTAACTGGCTAGGCTGCCGCTGAAATCTGACGGAATAACAATTACTGCCTGCACATTACCTTGGGAAAGGTCGCTTTGCGCTGTCGCGTTGCTGGCGTAAACATCAAGATTGATTATTTTCGTATTAACTAGAGCTGTGACAAGTATCTGGGAAGCGTTAACGTTGCTGGCTTGGTCCATGTTGACGACGCCGATGTGGTAGCTAACTGTTTGGGCGCCGCCTACTCCGCCGAACGATGCTCCGAAAGCGAATACAAAGACTATTGGGAAAAGGAAAATCATGAAAAGCACTGCCGGCTCGCGAATTGTCCGTTTAAGTTCCTTTTTGGCTAATGCTGCCATTCGCTGGAGTTTCAATTAGGGTTCCCCCTGATGTTTCTTCCCGTGAGTTTAATGAAAAGCTCCTCAAGATTCTTGACTTGGTGTTCTGCAATGAGTGCTTCAGGCGAACCCTCCGCGATGAGTTTGCCACGGTCAATTATGCCTACGCGATCACATAGTTCCTCGGCTTCCTCCATATAATGGGTGGTTAAAACTACAGTTTTGCCCTGGTTTTTTTGGTTTTTTATGAAATCCCAGACGGCGTGGCGAGACTGCGGATCCATAGCAACGGTGGGTTCATCCAGAAACACGACTTGGGGGTCATGAATTAATGCCAAAGCCAAGCTCAGACGCCGCTTCATTCCGCCACTATATTTCGCCGCGATCCTTTTCGCGTCTTCTTTAAGATCCAAGGTGGCAAGCAGAAGTTTACTTCTTTCTTTTAGCAGCTTTCTGTTCATGCAGTGAAGGTTCCCAAATAGCTCCAGGTTTTCTGCTCCTGACAGGTAGGGATAGACGGCTGTTTCTTGTGGGCAAACCCCGATTAACTCTTTGACTTGCCGGGTTTCCTTTTGAACGTCGTGGCTGTAGATTTTGGCTGTTCCGCCTGAGGGTTTAACGAGTCCACAGAGGATGTTTATTGTGGTAGTTTTGCCTGCGCCGTTTCCCCAACAGCCCAAATAGTTCGCCTTTGGTGACTTCCAAATTGAGGCTGTCCAGCGCAGTTTTGTCTTCGAATTTTTTGGTGAGGTTTTGGATTTCTATTGCTGGTTCCGACATTTTTGTCATCTCAAGTTCTCAGTAGGCATTGCGGAATTTAGTTTCATGTTCAGGGGTTGCAGAAAGAAAAAGCTCTTTGTAATGCGTATAAAGGCTGTTTTCGACTAAAGTGGGTGAAAGAAAAGGACTTGCCCAGTTTTATGGAATGTCATCCGTCCATGTGGGGAAAATGTAACCTGTGTATAGGATATTTGGGGAAACGGCTTGTACAGTTGATTCGTTTTCTAGGCTTTCCCGAATCTCGCGCAGTTCTTTTGCGGTAGGTGTCCAAGCGAGGAAAAGGTAGTTGTTGGGTATGTTGCTGAACCCCCAATAGAAGAGCGTGTTCGGATAATGTTTCTGCCAGATGACGTTAACAGCGTTCGGGTCAGCTTCAGGTTTTAACTGAACGTGGAAAGCACTGATTATGTCGTTCGAAGCGTCTGGGTACCAATCGATAGATAACGTAATAAGATAGTTTTTTACCATTCGATCAAGCCTACGGCGAACCGTTTTCGCTGATACACCGATTTCCTCAGCAACCGTTGAAGTTGCTTTGCGCGAGTTATCCTTCAAGGATAGAACAATTTTGTAGTCGAGCTCACAAAGTTTCGTTTCAGGATTAAAGTTGAATAGCATGGAAGCGGGGACAGGAGAAACAGTTATTCCAACGATAGGTTCAGGCATCTGAGCGGCTTCTTTGACGAAGTGGACCAGCCTGCCTAATTCAGCTATGTTTTTCAGGTATGCGCCGATATACAGAACGTTTCCGCCGCCGAGTGCCAGCCAGTAAATGGACCCGTTCTTTTCCAGTTTTGGGTTAAGATCACGGGTCGAATTGAGTTTGGATGTTCCGAAGATTAGGATAGATATGCCGTTTTTCGCGATTAAGCTGAGTTTAGCGGTGAATTTGCGTATGATTCCAAGCTGGATTAAGGATTGAATGCGGTTGTGAACTGCGGTTACAGACAGGTTCAGTTTCTCCCCTAATTCGCGGTATGAAAGTCGGGAATCTGAGAGCAATAACTGACAAAGAATCACATCTGTCTTGTCCAAGAGCCGACACCTTTGCCGTCTGTTATATTGCGGATTGCTTAAAGCCTTTAGCATTTGCTTCTTGAACTGTTGCACTTGTTTCATAAGTTTTGGAATAGAAGCAGATAAGTGGATGAAAACGGCTAAGTATTTCCGGTGACGCAAACTAGGTGAAGCATAGAAAAATCTTGATTGCGACGGTTCTCATAGTAATTTTGGTTGTGTCTTTTTTTTAGCGTCTGACCTTCTTGCGCCGGCAAAACAAACCGTGGGCCCTTCAAAGCCGTTTTACGTGGGAATTGAAACAGGTTGGAACGCTACGGTTGCCGACTGCGAAGCCTTGATTGATCAAGTTAAAGATTACATTAACATGTATATTATCGCCTCGCCGCAAGTCATCAAGAACGTGACAGAGCTTAACGAGGTGTGTGACTACGCTTATGCTGCTGGATTGTACTTTATGCCCGAGTTCTACGAACAGTTCTTTCTCAACGACACAGGATATATTCCCTCCGAATGGTTTAATGCGGCTCAAGAACGGTATGGAAGTCATTTGCTAGGCGTCTACTACTATGATGAACCAGCTGGAAGCCAACTGGACACGACTCAAATCATAAAAAACACAGTCATAACTCCAACTTCCCCAGCAAAAAGTTACCTGGACTACAGCAACTACTTCTTTTGGCTTTGGAACCATGGCAGCGGCGGCGGTTTAACACTAACTTCAAGTTACCTTAAAAATGTAAATTCTTCCCTTTTTACTTCAGACTACGGCTTGTACTGGTTCGACTTCGAACTCGGATACAACACGATTTTAGCGCAGTTCGGCTGGAACAACAGCAGACCAATGCAGATTAGCTTAGTTAGGGGTGCGGCGGAAGCACAAAACAAAAGTTGGGGCGCAATAGTCACTTGGACATACAATGGGTCACAAAACGGGGGAACCTACCTGGAACCGCCATCACAGATGTACAGCGACATGGTTTTGGCCTACAATAGCGGCGCATCGTACGTATCAATCTACGATTCATCACAAAACTATGTTAACACAACGTTAACTCCTGACTACAAAAACGAATTGAAGCATTTTTGGAACTATGTCCAGCAAAACCCTGACAAACACGGCAGCCAGAAAGCTACCGTCGCAGTTGTGCTGCCTCAGGATTACGGTTTCGGCTTCCGTAGCCAAGACGATTCAGTATGGCAATACCACAGTGCAACAAGCTGGACACAGCAACTTTACATGAACGTTACAAACCTTCTCAGCCAGTACAAATCAAGTCTAGACATTGTTTACAGTGACCCGCAGTTCCAAAGCACGATTAAAAGCGAGTACAAAAAAATCTTGTATTGGCCGCAGGACTTTGAAAACAACGTAAACTATCAGGTTACGGACCTTAATGACAGTTTAGGGTACAACACTATCCAAGACGCCGTGTCGTCCTTCGCAACCTATGAAGGCCAAACGGTTATGGTTAATCTCGGCACGTACCAAGAAAACGTCGCCATAAACAAACCAGTAACCCTAACCACCGAAAACAAGAACGCCACCATAATAGAAAGCAGGATGAACGGGACAGCGCTGACAATTGACGCTGACAACGTGACCGTGGCGGGATTCACGTTAAAGAACGCCGTCAGCCCTTTACCGACGGCAGGTATTGGAATAATGCTTGAAGACGCCCATAACTGCAGCATAACGAACAACATCGTTACCGATGACTACGTGGGAATCCTTCTTGCAAACTCAAGCTACAACGTTTTCAGAAATAACGAAATCAGAAGCAACACCTTCAACCTGATTCTTCAAAATTCCGAGCCAAATAGCATCGATACTTCGAACATTGTTGATGGCAAACCATATTCCTTCGGTTAACTAGCTTTGCCGTGCGCTCGAAAATTTACTGAAAAATGAAATTTCAATTCACAATTCAAATCAGAAAGGTCTCCGACCGGGGAGGTAGGTTCTTTCTTGTGTGTACAAGCCGACCGGTCGGGTCAATGTCAATACACTTTGTCAATACACTTTGTTGATACAGCAGGCAAGCATATGCTTTTCTAGACTTGCATTAAGATTTCGTTTTTGTCATCCCCCTTTGTTTCCCATAGAAACTCTTGTTGTAGGCATCACACAGTAACAACTTCTAAAAAGCACCCCTGAACCCCATTGAGTGAGGTAAAACCTTTGAAAATTGCAATAATCGGAAAAGGCAATGTCGGCACAGCACTCAGCAAAGGCTTAAGTGGCAAGCACGAAGTGAAGTTTGGTCACCGAGACCCTGCGGAACCTGTCGCTGACGCAGCAAAATGGGGAGAAGTAATCATTTTGGCAGTACCCTACGACAACGCAGAAGACGCGATTAAAGAAGTCAAGCCTTACGCGGACGGAAAGGTTGTCATCGATGTCATGAACGCTATAGGATCGAAGATGGAGCTGAACATAAGCTGCACGACCTCTACCGCAGAGGAAACCCAAAAGAAGCTGCCTAAGGCGCGGGTTGTCAAAGCGTTCAATACCGTTTTCGCGAGTAACCAAAACACGGGTAAAATTGGCATGGAACAGTTGACGGCTTTTATCGCAGGCGACGATTCGAAGGCTAAACAAACGGTTGATCAACTAACGCGGGACATAGGGTTCGACCCAGTCGACGTCGGACCTCTTAAGTCTGCGCGGTATCTTGATGCCATGGCCATAATGGTAATTAATTTGGCCTACAGCTATGGCATGGGACCAAAAATAGGCTACAAGCTGGTCAAAGCTTAAGCTCGGGCAAAATGCTGCCGAAATAAACTATCTATTTTAACTGCGTAAGACACTTTATGATCATCACAGTCCACTATGTAGCGAAACAAATGAGTAGCGATTTTCCGAGATTTTTCGCGGTAGCCGCGATCATTGTTGTTTTGCTAGCCGTAGGCGTGCTCGGAATAATTATAGGTTATAATCTGAAACCAGCAACTTCCATCAGTGCTTCCAGCGAGAAAGCGGGCATTACGTTGGTTGTTCAAAGCGACTTAACTCTTGGCCCCGACGACCAACTGCATGACAGTTTCGTTCCCTGCAACTTCACTGTCTACGCAAAACAAGTTGTAGACCTCACCGTCGTTAATTATGACAGCGGAGAGCACTCATTTACAAGCCCAAGTTTGGGCGTGAATTTTGCGATACCGCCAAGCAACGTCACAGGGTCACCCACAGTTTCCAATTTCCAATTCACTGAAGCCAACGCAGGAGTTTACCGCTGGTACTGCACTTACCCATGCGACACAGACGCAGGGGGCTGGGCAATGACTGCTGGCACCGACGGGCAACCTGGTCAAATCGGTTTTATGGGCGGGTTTGTTACCGTGCTACCGGGGTAAGTCATCGGTCGTTTCCGAAGGATTATGATGCGGTTATACGAATGCGACCGGTAAGCATCAAAAGGAATGCGGAAAAAGTGCTCGGGAAGTTGTGTTTTGAGGGAAAAGTTTAAGGGTTAAAGTAAGTTATGGTTTGCCGTATTCCTGATCTTGAGGTTTATAGTTTGGCAACTAAACTTGGAACAATTGAAGAACGCAAGGCAGAAGTCCTGATTAAACTCCGAAAATACAAGCTTATTGAAAAAGAAGCAGGCAAGTATGAAGGCGCAGTAGCATACATAATTGATATTCCGCAGGACAAAGAAAAAGCATTAATCTGGTGTATTTTAGGCGAAGCAACCGTAGGCATAGCCGCAATGAATACCCTGTACAAAGTGATGAAAGAAAAAGAAATTGACCGCGCAATAGTCGTCACCGAAGGACGTTACACCCATGCCGTGAAGCTTGGTGCAAAAAAGAAGCAGGTTGAACTGCTACCCAAGTCTTTCCCAGTTTTCGACATTTTCGAACATGCACTTGTGCCGCTGCATGAAATCCTAAGTGAAAAAGAAAGAACCCAGCTTCTGACACAATACAAAGTTAAGCCCTACCAGATGCCACAAATAAAATCAGGCGACCCTGCAGTCAAAGCGATAGGCGCAAAACCAGGCGACGTGCTTAAAATCACGAGAAAAAGCACTACCGCTGGCGAACACATCACCTACAGATACGTGGTAGAGTAAAAAAACTCAACCCCAACTCTATTTTTTGTTCGTACAAAAAAATAGTATTTGAGGCATTCTTGATTAATAAAAAGGAATTAAACAATTTAAAAGAGTTATTTGGCGATCATTACTTCTGTTGACTTTACGATTGCTTCTACTTCGTCGCCTACCTTGATGTCTAAGTCCTCAACTGCATCCTTAGTTATGACGGCGGTAACAATTACGGGCATTTTTACTTCAACCTTCACTTTAGCGGTAATGACGCCTTTTTCAACGGCTACAACTTTCCCTTTAAAACGGTTTCTTGCACTCAACTTCAAACTTTTCACCTCCACTTTTGCTGAATTAGACAAAACAGTTCCCAAATAGCTCTCAACCTGCTTATACTCAACCAGCAAACTTCGCCCTAAATCCGTCAGCTTCGCGCCGCCGCCCCCAGACTTGCCGCCCTTGTATGTTTCCAATATTGGCTGCTCAATTGTGTCCTGAATTTCTTGTAAGTAATTCCAAACGTAACGATAGGACATGCTCAAGCTTTCGGCCGCTTTTGAAATAGAGTTTTCTTTATCTACAGCTTCTAGAATTTCTGCGCCGCCTTTGCCAATCAAAGGCTTGTCTTTGTATTCCAACCAAACTTTGCATGAGAGCTTATGTTTTTTGTCAGTTGACATTCTATCATTGGTTATGTTAAGAAAACCTTATAAATCTGATTAGACGCGGTTGGAGACGTTTCAGATTTTTCTCTTAGCCTTTATTCCGCCTAAGCAAATTATGGTGCCTGCGGCTCCTCCACTTAGAATCGGAAGCACATGGGAATTTGTGCCTCCAAAAACTATTGAAGATGCAACAATCACCACAGCCCAAATTAACACAACCCCGATAACTACGACACGAAACCTCTCCAACTCAAAGCGCCTTCCAAAATTTGATTGATGCTTTCTAAGGTTTAAAATTTCTGAAAAGCATGAAAGGTCAAAATTCTAATTCTCCGCTGATGAATTTGCGTGATATCTCGCTTTTCGGGTTTTCAAAGAAGTCTGTGGGTTTAGCGACCTCCACTATTTTGCCGTTGTAGATATGGACTATTTCATCCGCAAGTCTTCTTGCCTGAGTGAGGTCATGGGTCGCCATAACTATAATGCGTTGAGCATCTTTCCGGTTTACTATGGCTTTCTCGATGATGACGGAGTTGTTCGGGTCCAAATTGGCTGTCGGCTCGTCTAAAAGCAGAACATGGGGTTCAATCAGGAAAGCTCTGGCTAAAGCGATTCTTTGTTGTTCTCCACCCGAAGTCTTTTTTGCTCTGCGTTTTTCAAATCCTGAAAGCCTCACCGCTTGTAAAGCGTCAGCCACTTTTTTTGTGATTTGATCTTTTGGCACTTTCCTTATGCGCAAGCCATATACTAAGTTTGAGAAAACATTTGTGCTAAACATTACACTCTTCTGGAACACCAGAGTGGAAACTTTACGTAAAGCTTTGCATTCGATAGGTTGATTATTGAAAAACAGTTTTCCAGCGTCGGCGTTTTCTAAGCCAGCCATAATCCGCATAAGTGTAGTTTTGCCTGCTCCGTTAACACCTAAAAGGACAATTATTTTGCCGCCCTGCAGATCTAGCGAAACTGAATGCAGAGCCTTTACGGCTCGATAGCTCTTCTTGACATCTACCAGCTGAAGACGGGCACTCACGTTTTAACCTCCACCTAAACCTCGCCAAAAGGACATTTTACCCCATAATCCCTCTTCTTGCCTGACCCGCTCTACGAGGCTTATCGTCAAAGCTAAAACGATCACTATTGCCATAAGCAATATCGCGTATGCCATGGCGACGTCGAAGTTTCCGAAGTCTATTTCCGTTGCAATAGCAGTGGTTAAAACTCTTGTTTCTCCAAGCAAGTTTCCGCCTACGATTGTTGCTATACCTAATTCGCCAAAACCTCTGTTAAAAGACGCAGTTATGGAAAGCACCATTGACCACACAGTTTCCCGAATAAGTGTTAGGTTCGTTCTGAACCCTGACGCACCAAGGGTTTTAGCTAAATCTCTTAGTTGAGTATCAGCTGTGCCCAGCGCGTTAGCGGTGAAACTTACTATGATAGGGGTAACCAAAATGGCTTCGCCGATTGCGATTCCATTTAGAGTGTAAAGCAAACGTAAAGAACCAAATTCACCATTCCTAATAAATAACAAAAACAAAAGTAATCCCAGCGCAACCGTCGGTATCCCTATTAACGCATTAAAGACGCCTTTGACGAACCATTTTCCCCTGAAATTGTATAAGCCTAAAGCTACAGCTATTGGAATACTCCATATGCAAGACAGTAGTGTTCCTAAACCCGCGACGTAAATTGATCTATAGACTGTTGAGTAAACTTCAGGATTGCCACTTATGATCAAGTTGATAGCTTGCTGAAAGGCTTTTACGATTATATCAGCCATTCACATCACAAAAGAAATGGGGGGAAATTTATTTGAGCTTTTCCATTATTATTCTTCGGTTATTTTACCGCCGCTTTGAGTGTAGTTTATCGGTTGAGTCATAACAGGTTTTTGGCTGTCAGCGAAAATATAATTTGCGTAGTTCAGCGAAGAACTGGGTTCCATGTTTGCCATTTGTACATCGTACGATGAAGTGTACAGGTTGCCTGCCTCGTATCGGTACTGTGGTGGGCATTCGGTACCATTAGCGTTGATCACGGGAACTGAATTTATGTAAGCATAGCTTTGGATCCAACTGTATAACGTGGAGTTAGATGAAGGGTTGTTTGCTAAAGGCACAAATGGGTTAAACAATGTCTGATTATAGCTCGCTACTCCATAGTTCGTAATTACCTGTTGACCTGCAGTGGAAACTAGCCAGTTGACAAAAGTCATCGAAGCATTAAAGTTTGTATTCGCCAAGTTGGCGTTTTGTGGGTTGTCAATTATTGCGCTGTACACATTAAGAAGCGATTGTTGACCTTGAATCTGGATTTGGAGTTGTATATCTCCATCGTCATGGTATGCGTAGTATGTTCCCGTATCTGAAAGTGTATATCCGCCGATGTTGCCATAATAGTTGGCTGCTAGCAGAGTCGGTCCCATGCCTGTGCCGGTAGCTTTGAACCACGGTAGAGTAAGAAGTTGAGTATAGTTGCTGAAGCCTGCGGCCTTCCAAAGAGCAATCTCTTTAGTATTTGTCCCAGAAGCATCGTCCCTTGAGAACCAAAGCACATTGCTTCCTGGGGTTTGTGCTGCGTTGTAGATATCTATCATCGCTTGGGTAACGTTAGTCATGCCGTTAATGTGTGCAGGGTCACTTGCTGGACCGACTATGACGAAGAAGTTATAAGCTACGATTTTTCGGTCTACGCCGTAACCGTCTGTTAAGAATGGCAGTTCCTGTGATGGAGAGTGGACCAGTAGCATGTCTGCTGAGCCTGACTCTGCATCAGTAATGGCAACGCCGGTTCCTACGGCAACGAAGTTAACTGTAATCCACGGATATGTTGCCTGGAAAGAATCTTTGATGTCGTCTTTAATTGTAGTTCCATTGGCCAAAACTTCTGGTTGGTCTTCAAGTCCTGTATCATAAAGGCTTGTGGTTGTTGCAACTGTTAACGTAGTCGGGCTAGGGGTCGGTGTTGGAGATGGAGTGGGAGATGGCGTGGGAGTTGGGCTTGAAGTCGGCGAAGCTGTTGCGGTTGGTGAGGGCGTTGCAGTTGTTTTGGGCGATGAGGTTGGGGTAGGTTTAGGTGTTGCTGTAGGCGTAGGTGTTGGCGTTGGTGTAGGCTTAGTGGAGGAACCTGAGTAAGATATGTAACCGAAAACTCCAACTATTATGATGACGATTACTACGATTGCTGCGATAATTACATAAATGCTTTTCATTTTTTTCACTGATTTTAGGGAAAACGATATGCTTATTTAAACATAACGGTGCAACTAAACGTTCTTATCACTATACTGCACAAAAAAGCAAAAGGGCGACAAAAACACAAAGCACCTAAACGGGCAGCTTTCGTTCTTCCAGCAACTCGCCGAGAATTACCAATGCTTCTGCAAGCGGCATCCCAAGTCTTTCAGCCAACTCAGACGCGGTCACATCTGCTTTCTGCGGCAAAATGCTCGAGCGGGTGTAAGCTTTATGGGTTGGGTACATTACTGAAGCGTGAATGGCTTCGACAAGCAACTGCCAAAGCCGATCTTTTGTGTACTCTTCGGGATTCATGTGTGTTCAAACATGCATGTGTTAATGGAGTTATTAACCTAACGCAAAGCTAAAGACTATGTGCAATAAACTTAATACCTTGCCTTCGCCGATGGAATATTAGAGGTTGAAGTTTTTTGAGGGCAGTTGTTTATAGCGGACCACACAAAATCAATGTTGAAGAGGTCCCTGAACCCAAACTGATAGGCAACAGGGTTCTTGTGAAATTTAAAGCTGGAAGCATCTGTGGCACCGATATGCATCTCTACAAGGGTGACTGGAAATGGATGAAGAAAGGCAGAATCCTTGGGCACGATGCTTGGGGAGTGCGCGTTGACACGGGCGAACGTGTGATTATGGTTCCTATCGTTAACTGCGGGCATTGTTATTTTTGCCTGCGGGGATTGCCCACTTACTGCACAAAAGGTAAGTTTTACGGGTTGACTCGGGACGGTTTCTTTGCCGAATCAAAAGCGATGTTGCCAAGAAGCTTAATTCCTGTACCTGAAAACGTCAGCGATGAAGAAGCAGCGGTCGTGGAGCCTGTTGCCTTGGCGCTTCGTGTGCTCGATTACATGAAGCCGAATCTTGGCGATTGGGTGACGATTATTGGGCAGGGACCGATTGGGTTGCTTATGACGCAGGTGGCTCAGTTGAAAGGTTGCCGCGTTATCGCGGTTGACCTGGATGATTACCGGCTTGAATATAGCGAGAAGTTTGGTGCAGACGCGGTTGTTAACCCAAAAGACGAAGATGTTGTGAATGCGGTTAGGAAGCTAACAAAGCATGGTTCAGACTTAGTTATTGAAGCTGCAGGGAATAGAGAAACTGTTGAGCAGACGCCATTTTTGGTTAGGAAGGCTGGGAAGGTGGCTCTGGTAGGTGAATCGAAGGGGTACTTGAATTTGGAGGATGCTGATGAAGCATCGTTTTTTACAATTTATATTTCTCCTGTTGAATATCCGTCGGCTGTGGAGCTAATCGCTAGAAAACTGGTGGATGTGAAAGGTCTCATAACCCACAGGTTCAAGCTTTCAGAATTTGAGAAAGCCTTGCAAACCGTCGACACTCCGGCAGAGAAACCTCTCAAAGTGATAATAACAGCATAGCTTTTCAAACTTTCACCATCAAGGATTTGCTGCACCCAATCATCTCAGGTGAACCGGGAAACTCAACATTTTATAATATAATGATGTAAACTGTACTGAAGAGGAGCGCTTGTGTGGGAAGCGTTTTTGCCCGTTATCGGATTTCTAATCGGGCTGGTCTCAGTGATGGTTGGGCTCGGGGGAGGATTCTTAGTTGTCCCCCTGTTGACCTTGGTCTACGCTTTTGCTCCAGCGAACGCCGTCGGAACTAGCTTAGCAACAATTCTAATGACAACAGCTGTTGCATCAGCGTACTTTGCAAAACAAAAGCAAACTTATTACAAAACGGGCCTAATCTTGGCTGTAGCCGCAGTTCCCGGGGCGATCTTGGGAAGTTACTTGACAGCAGAAGTGTCAGGGCAGATGATAGGCCTGCTTATCGGTGTTTTCTTGGTTTTTGTGGCGTGGCAAATGGCCAGTAGAAAAGGCGCAACGAATAGTTGTGAAAATTCAGAAGTTGATTCGGGTTTTTCTGAAAAAGAATTGCTCTCCAGAAAGAAAAGCGTGTTGTTTGGGCTTGTTCTCTGTTTTTTTGCAGGTTTATGTGGTGGTTTGCTGAGCATTCCAGGGGTGCTTCTGGTCCCCATTATGGTTTTGGTTTTGCGTATGCCATTTAAGACCGTAGCGGCAACTTCGGTTTTCATAATGGTTTTCATTTCGTCAGCAGGGGTTGCTCAACATATCAGTTTAGGAAACATCAATCTTGAGTATGCGTTGCTTATAGGGTCTGGCTCGATGTTTGGAGGATTAATCGGTGTACATCTTTGCAAAATCACCAAGAGCCAAACGTTGCGTTGGGTTTTGGCAGGATTGCTTCTTTTTATTAGTTTACAGATGTTTCTAAAGTTCGGTTTGGGATTTAATTATTAGACGGCAAATTGGTTGGAAAAGCCATCATGCAAACTTGCCATGCCTCAGTTTTCTCATTTACTATGAACCAGTTAAAAATGAAAAGTCAACAAAATTGCGTATTGCCCCGTATCTCAGAAAAAAGAAACAAACTGCAAAAATCTTTTATTCATATCATGTTTAAGTTACGTAAATACGTACTTGAGGGATAAAATGGCTTCTTTTCCAACAAGCAAAAAGAAACTAAAAAGGAAAACGGAATCGGAACAAACTGGCACTAAGCGCAAGAAAACTGAAGATTCTCCAAAAGAGGCCAGGGAGCAAACAGAGTTTGACAGGAAACGCTTGGAAACCATCTTGGAGACGATTCCTTCAGCTGTGGTCATTATTGACGCCCCAAGCGGAAAAATCTCATACGTTAACAAACGTGCCATGCAGCTCTACGGTTTTGACACGTTAGGTCTTGGCTTGGACGAAAACGCGGCGAAAGTTAAGGCTAGGCGAGCGGACGGAACCGACTACCCAATCGAGGAAATGCCCGTAAGCCGTTCCCTAAAGTTCGGTCAAGAAGTGCGCAACGAAGAAATGATAATCGAACGTCCCGACGGACAAGCCTTACTTATAGCCGCAAGCACGGCACCGCTAAGTGACATGAAAGGCAACATAACTGCAGCCATCGTCGTATTTGAAGACATAACCGAACGCAAAAAGGCGGAAAAAGATCTGTTTAATCTCGCAAAGTTTCCGTCAGAGAATCCCTTTGCGGTGCTTCGAATCAACAGGGACGGCACGGTCATGTATGCGAATGCAGAAAGTCGGCGGCTACCAAAACCAATCAGCGTTGAAGTCGGTGACATCGTCCGTCCGCTTTGGCTTAAGTATGTAACGGAGGCCTTATCGTCTAACAGCAGGTCAGATTTTGAGGAAAGTGCTGAAGGCCGATGGTTCGAGTTTAAGGTAGCGCCAATTCTTTCCGAAGGTTATGTCAATATTTACGGATCAGATATTACTAAACGCAAGGAAGCTGAAGAAGCAGCCAGAAAAGGCGAAGCTGCAATCGTTGCTTCAAAATATGCCAGAAGCCTAATTGAAGCCAGCTTAGATCCGCTGGTAACAATCAATGCTGAAGGCAAAATTACGGATGTCAACAACGCCACAGAGAAGCTACAGGATGCTCCAGAGGCAAATTATTGGAAGTGATTTTTCTGATTACTTCACTGAACCAGAAAAAGCCAAGCAAGGCTACCAAGAAGTTTTCGTCAAAGGATTCGTAAAAGATTACCCTTTGGCAATCCGCCACATATCTGGAAAAGTCACTGACGTCTTATACAACGCCACCGTTTACCGAAATGAAAGTGGAAAGATTCAAGGGGTTTTTGCAGCAGCGAGGGATGTTACCGAACGAAAGAAAGCGGAAGCAGCGGTGCAGGCAGAACGGAAACGATTGTTTGATGTCCTTGAAACGCTTCCTACAATGGTTTGCTTGCTGACACCCGATCATCATGTTGTTTTTGCCAACCGAAGTTTCCGCGAAAAGTTTGGCGAATCTCAAGGCAGGCACTGTTACGATTATTGTTTTGGAAACAAAGAGCCATGCAAGTTCTGTGAAAGCTTTGTTCCGTTCAAAACGGGGCAGCCTCATCATTGGGAAGTTAAAGCGCCAGATGGAAGCGTAATTGACGCCTACGATTACCCATTCACTGACGTTGACGGTTCAAACTTAATCCTTGAGATGGACATTGACATAACGCCACGCAGGAGAGCCGAGGAACAGTTGCGCACCGCTTCATTATATGCAAGAAGCTTGCTGGAAGCCAGTCTTGATCCGCTGGTAACCATTAGCTCAGAAGGAAAAATTACCGATGTGAACAAGGCAACTGAAGACGCAACCGGATGTTCCCGTGAATTATTAATCGGAAGCGATTTCTCAGACTATTTTACCGAACCAGAAAAAGCTAAGGCTGGCTACGAAAAGGCGTTTACAGATGGCTTCGTGAAAGATTATCCGTTAGCAATACGGAACAAATCGGGAAAAATAACAGACGTTTTGTACAACGCAACAGTCTACCAAAACGCCGAAGGAAAAAACCAAGGAGTTTTCGCAGCCGCAAGAGACATCACCCAACGAAAAGCCATGGAGAACGAGCTCAGACAAACACTTGAAAAACTCAGACAGTCCAATGCCGAACTAGAGCAATTCGCTTACGTTGCGTCGCATGATCTTCAGGAGCCATTGCGCATGGTTGCAAGCTATGTGCAGTTACTCCAACGTAGATACCAAGGAAAACTTGACGCGGAAGCCGACGAATTCATCGCCTACGCGGTTGATGGCGCCAATCGGATGCGCGGATTAATCGACGACCTTCTGACCTACTCACGTGTTGGAAGACTTGGCAAACCCTTCGAACCGACGAATCTCGATTCAACATTGAACATCGCTCTCAAGAATCTGCAAGCGTCAATCGCAGAAAACAAGGCCATTATAACACACGACAAACTCCCAGTCCTCAAAGCCGACGGAGGACAGCTTGTTCAGCTATTCCAGAATCTAATAGGAAACGCTATCAAATTCCACGGTGCAGATCCTCCTTGCATTCATGTGTCAGCTAAAGATAAAGGAGGAGAAATTCAGTTTTCCGTGAAGGATAACGGTATAGGCATCGACCCGCAATACTTCGACCGATTGTTCAAGATTTTCCAGCGTCTTCACACCCGAGAAGAATATCCTGGGTCGGGAATTGGATTGGCAGTGTGCAAAAAGATCGTGGAGCGGCATGGGGGGCGAATCTGGATTGAGTCGGAACTGGGGAAAGGTTCAACTATTTATTTTACACTAAGTAAAAAGAAAGTGTGAGAATATGAATGAAGTTAGGCCCGTCGATATTTTGCTTGTGGAAGACAATCCCGGCGATGTTCGGTTAACCAAGGAAGCGCTGAGAGACGCGAAAGTGCTGAATGAAATCTTCGTTGCCAGAGACGGTGTTGAAGCTATGGAATTTTTGGGTAGAAAAGGACGATTTTCAAAGGTGCCTTTGCCTGATTTAATATTGCTTGACCTCAACTTGCCCAGAAAAGACGGACGCGAAGTATTGGCTGAAATCAAAGAAGACCCAATTCTCAAGCATATCCCAGTTGTTGTGTTGACGACCTCTAAGGCTGACGAAGACATAGTCAAAACCTACAACCTACACGCCAACGCCTACATAACTAAGCCAGTTGACCTCAACCGATTTGCAGAAATCATCCATGTACTCAACGAATTCTGGTTCACAATAGTCAAGCTGCCGCCGAAGGAGTAACCACCGATCAAAATTCTTTTGATTGAAGATAACCCAGGCGATGCCCGCCTAATTAAGGAAATGTTAAAGGAAGAAAAATTCTCAGCTGAGAACTTGGAGCATGTTGAAAGACTTTCAACGGCGCGAAGCCTTCTAGCCGAAGGCGCCACAGATGTGGTGTTGCTGGATTTAGGTTTGCCTGACAGTCAAGGGCTCGACACCTTTGAAAAGGTGCATTCCGCCCACCCACAAGTGCCCATCGTAATATTGACTGGGTTAAAAGACGACACTCAAGCCGTCGAAGCAGTCCGCAGGGGAGCACAGGACTACCTCAGCAAAGGAAAACTCGACGGACCACTCTTAGCCCGCGCACTAAAATATGCGGTTGAACGCAAAAAACTGGATGAAGCCGTCCAGAGGCAAGCTGACCTCATCGACCTCAGCCCAGATGCTATAATCACAAAAAAGCCTGATGACACCGTTACTTTTTGGAGTTTAGGCGCAGAAAAAATGTATGGCTATACAAGAGCCGAGGCTCTTGGGAAAAAAACACGGGCGCTTTTCAGAACAAAATTTTCGTCGCAGATGGAGAATATTGAAGAGCGACTGAAGAAAGAGGGAAAATGGTCTGGCGAGCTCTGTCACGAAACAAAGTCTGGATGTGAGTTGTCAATTCAAAGCTATTGGCAGGCGAGGTTTGACGAGAACGGTAACATGCTAGAAATCTTCGAGTCTAACGTGGATATAACTGAACGCAAGAACGCGGAGCGGCTGGCTGCTATTGGCGCAACTGCAGGCATGGTTGGGCATGACATCCGCAATCCGCTTCAGACAATTGCAGGCGAAGTGTTCTTGGCTCAGGGTGCATTAGTCGGCGTGCCCGACGGGGATTGCAAAGCAAGCCTTGAGGAAAGCCTTGACATCATCGAGCACCAGACAGAATACGTGAACAAAATCGTTCAAGACCTCCAAGACTACGCCAAGCCAATCAAGCCAGTCATAAAAGAAGTAGATTTGGAGAATGTCTGCGAAGAATTGCTTTCAAAAGCTAAAGTTCCCCAGAACGTTTCGGTGTCATGCCAAGTTGAACCTGAGGTTAAGCTTTTGTTGTCTGATCCCGACATAATTAAACGGGTTATGGTTAATTTGGTGACGAATGCAGTTCAAGCGATGCCTAAAGGCGGAAAACTCTGCATAAAAGCTTACCTGGACGGCAGCGACACCGTTCTAGTCGTTGATGATACAGGCTGCGGAATCCCCCAGGATGTTGGCGCAAAACTCTTCACACCACTATTTACGACAAAGGCTAAAGGTCAAGGCTTCGGATTAGCAGTTGTTAAACGAATGACGGACGCTTTAGGCGGCACTGTGAAGTTTGAAAGCGAAGTCGGGAAAGGAACCAAATTTTTTGTCCGTTTACCCAAAGCAAAAAGCGAGTGAAAACTGTTTTTTTCGCGTTCCAATAGTATAGACCTCCATGAAATAATGCAAACTTTCGACTGAGAATTTTACCGCAAAGTATATTGCTCGTCGAGTTAGTGTTAACCCCAGTTTCGATTTGACTGGGAGCCAACATCTTTGCCAATAGAAGCAGTAATATTTGATTTAGACGGAACCCTTGCCAACTTCAACCTGGACTTCAAAGCGCTGCGTGCAGATGTGAGAAGCCACCTAATAAGAGCAGGCGTCCCAACATCAGTCCTGACCGTTAACGAAAGCATATTTGAAATGCTGAAAAAATCCGAAATATTCTTCAAAAATGGCGACAAAACGAATTCTGCCAAAGTTTTTGAACAAGTTCGCACTCAAGCTTTGGCTATAGCTGAAAAATACGAAATGGAAGCCGCTACAACAACAAGCTTGCAAACAGGCGCCGTTGAAATGTTGAAAGAACTGAAGGCCATGAGTCTAAAGATTGGTTTATGCACCACAAACAGCGAAAAAGCGGCGAAGTACATTCTTCAACGCTTCAAAATCGAGGATTATTTTAAAACGATTGTCTCTCGAGACAAAGTCAAATACGTCAAGCCGCACACGGAGCAGTTCGAGTTAGCGCTTAAAGCGTTGAGCGCAAAGGCGCAAGGAACCGTCATCGTCGGCGACAGCGTCGTTGATATGCAAAGCGCTAAAGAACTAAAAGCCATCGCCGTGGGAATTCCAACGGGCACAGCTACTTTAGAGCAGCTTAAGAAGGCCTCTTCAAACTTCATTATAACTTCTCTAAGTGACCTGCCAATGCTCATCAAAGAAATAAATAAACCTTAGGCAACGGTAACGACGCCTTCTTTGATTATGAGTTTTCTGTCCCTGACGAGTCGCCTAAGGATTTCGGTAAACACGTCTGGAACACTTTCAGCTGAATGGTTAAGCCCAAAAACCCTTGCGGTCTCCCAAATCAGCGATTCTTGGCTAATCCCCAACGCGTAACGTGTGACGAGCAACATTGCGGATTCGACTTCTTCAGGTGGAATGTATTCGGCTCTGCGTTTTGACTCAGGAATGCCTTGTACTGGAACCCGAATCGGGGTTTCTTTCAGATTGGGTGACCAAAGGAAGCTGCCTTTAAGCACCACTTTTTGTTCCTTCAGCAGATTGCTTAGTGCTCCTTTTACAGAGTGAGTTATCTGCGGCGTCACCTGTTTTATTCCCCATGCAGCTGCTAAACGCTCCACGGCGTAATCAAAGTGAACGGGTCCTTCATTTTGGACGAGTTCAATGAGGAGTTTGGTTTGGTTTTCTCGGTTTTCTGGAAAGTGAAACTGGTTCTTCTGTTTCGAATCCATTGAGCCGTTCGTTGAAGCGACTTTAATATACGGGTTAAATGAAGCTTTGAGAGGGTAGATTTTGTAGGGGATACCGATTTTTTCTATGCCTGCAAACTCGATTTTCTGCACGTCGGTCCTTGGTGCCATACCTTCTTTTACTTCAATTACTGGTTTTTGCGTCTCTTTGTCAAGCTGCTGTTTGCTGGCTTGCTCCAAGTTTTCTTTTAGCCGTCGGATTTCTGAGTCGCGTCTTGCAACCCAAGCCGGAGACCAAACACGGTGAATACGCCAGCCCAGTTGTCTTAGGACTTGTTCGCGGAGACGATCTCTGTCTCGTGCACTGCTGCTTGATTTGTATGAAACTCCGTCGCACTCTACGCCGAGCAAAAAGTTTCCTGGGTTAACTGGGTCGACTACACCGATGTCTATTCTGTAGCCGCTGCATCCTACTTGCGGGACAACTTCGTAACCCATCTTCTTGATTTCCGCAGCCACATCCTCGTCAAGAGCTGATTCAAACTCTCCTTCTCGGGCCTTAACCGACTCCAACGTTTCAGGTCCGTGCTCTGCGTAGTCAAGGTAGTACCGTAGGGTTTGGACGCCGACTGCTTTAGTTTCAGGGTCAACGTCGGTAGCTTTGATGGAGGCTACTAGAACGACTTTTTCTCGGGCTCTTGTGACTGCAACGTTCAAGCGTCGCTCTCCACCGGGTTTGTTGAGCGGACCGAAGTTCATCGCCATTTGCCTTTGATCGTCGTAGCCGTAGCCGACGCTGAAGAAGATTACGTCCCGCTCGTCGCCTTGAACGTTCTCCAAGTTTTTGACGAAGAAGCCTTCCAAACGGTCTTCTTTAAAGAAAGATTCGAAGTTGGGTTGCTCTTTAAGTCGACGATCTATAGCGTCTTCAACAGTTTCCATCTGGGCTATGCTGAAGGTCACAACGCCAAGGGTTTTCTTTGGGTAAAGTCTGAAATGTTCGAAAACAAGGTCCGCTACTTTTTCTGCTTCTTTAAGGTTGTTTCTTTTACCACCTCGGTCGTAGATGCCGTCTGGGACATAAACCAGCTTAACGCCTAAAGTATCAACTTGGGCTTGCGCAGCTGGGAAAGTTACAAGGGTATCATCGTAGAAACGATAGTTCGAAAACGCAATTAGACTTTCATGCTTGCTGCGGTAATGCCAGCGTAATGTTTTTACTGGTAGCCCTATGCCGAGGCACTCATCAAGTATGCTTTCGAAGATTTCTACGTCTTCGTCGCTGAGTTCATCCCAATCTACATCGTCAATCAGGCTTTTCTGGAAGAAAGATGTGGGCGGCAACTGCTTGTTATCGCCTGCGACAACCAGTGTTTTTCCGCGGTAAATTGAGCCGATGGCGTCTTCGGGAACAATTTGGGAAGCCTCGTCGAATAGGACGAGGTCGAATTTGCTGTCAGGCGGGAGGAATTGGCTGACGCTTATGGGACTCATCAGTAAGCAGGGTTTCAGTTTGACGAGCAAGTTGGGGATTTTTTGGAAGAGCACTCGAATCGGCATAAGCTGCCTCTTTTTGGCGGCTTCTTTCTGAAGAATTGCAGCCTCCGTGTCGGCTGCTTGAATTAGAATGTCTTGGGGTTTACGGCTGTTTGCCTTTTCGATGACCATGCTGGAGCTCAGTCTGATGAGGCTCTGGTCGAGTTTTTTGAAGTCTGCGATTAACTGCTCATGGTTTTCCCATCTGAACCTGCCCAACGCAAGATCTTCATTGTATAAGGTGTTGATCCATTCTTGGTAAACTCCTTTGCGGAATACATCAATTAAATCCGCTGCCGGAAGTTTCTGTTCAGCAAGGCGATTAAAGAAAGGTTCTAAGCCTCGGAGGGCAAAGCGGTTTTTGATGTCTTTGAAGTCAACCCAAACTTGAATGTCGTCAACATGGTCGCGGAGAGTTTGGATGCGTTCGCCGATAACATTTATTTTCAAATCCTTTAGAAACTGGTTTTGGTACTTCATCGGCGACTCGAAACGAGCCTCGAAGCCACTTAGAACTTTCAAGGAAGCATCCCGTTTTTCGATCAACTCAGTGTTGGATGGAGCTGCTGAGGGACCTTGAGCTGCGATTTGTGCGAAAGCTTCGGGAACCGCAATGTCCTGGAAAGCTGCCTGTACTTTTTGTGCCCATTCTAGAACAGTAACGATGTCTTGCCAGTTTGTTTCAAGTTCGTTGAAGCGTGAGCCGAATTTTTCGTGAAGCTGCACTTTTTCCCCGACGATAGCGGTTTCTTTCTTGCGTACGTCTTCGGCGTTTTTGAGGTCTTCCAATAACTGCTTGTAGCTTTTGGGTTCCTCTTTAGATGTGGCAAGGGCATCCTTTGTTAACTCGCATAGTGAGCTCAATTGTTTTTCTGTTTCGCTAGCCCATTCTTCAATCAGCGACAAAGGTGTTTGCGTGAGTGTGGTTGTTGATTTTGGAACGTTTGATGGTGTGAACAATTGATGGTCGTTGAGCTGTTGCTCCCATTTGCCTGTGGATTCCTGAAGCTCCAACCCCAAATTCTTAATCATGGGGGATGGGCTTGATGAGTTAGTGATTAGTTTCAGAAGATTCTCTGGGACGGTTGTTGCCCAGTTGAGTTTGCGGATTTCTGCTGTTAGCTCTAGAGCTTTTTCGGCGCCTTGAAAGTCTGTTTTGGATTTGTTGTAGAAGTGGCCAAGCAAGGTTCGCACTGTTTCCGTTGACTCCTCAATCTGCGCCTGCAACTTCTTGACTTTACGGGCGTCAATAAGATCGGTCAGGATGGTTTTGGTAACCTTTCCGTCGTTGGTTACCCTTGCAATCTGTTTTTGGTCGTTGCGGTAACTCGAGTTAAACAGTTTAAAAGAGCTCTGGCTGTACGAACTGTACCTTGCAATTAACCCGTCTAAATCAAGCTGGTATAACCCGCTTGTGTATGTTTCGTCCAAGCGTCTTTGCATAAAATCGTGGTCTTGATAGAGCCGTTTAGCCTTAGCCACGATATCACCGACTTGCTCGAAGTATTTGTTATCAAACCACTGCGGCTCAGGCTTATCCTCAGAGAAACACAGCAAAGCCATTCGCGACAATTCTTTGACCTGAGTGAGGGTTAACCCGTCGCTGTCCAACCCCAATATTGGAGCAAGAGCGTGGGAAGTTTCACGCCATTTTCTCGCCGCGAACTCCGTGCTCCTGATGAAAGCTAAGAACTTTTCGCGTTGTGGCAGAAATTCGCTGTCTTCTAGCTCGACCCCAGGAAGTATCCTGCTTAGGGCTTCAAGCTGTTTTTTGAATTCATCTGACTCGTTAAGAACCAAATCGAACAATGATGGGTGGTAGCGTTCCATGAGTTTGGCACGGGTTTCCCTAATCCAGATGCTGATTTCCCAGTAGTTTTTGGCTTCAACACGAAGTTTTTCGGTGTTTGTGTTTGTTAGCCAATAGGGTTCGGGTTTGGGGCTTTCAGTCAGGAAACTGCTTACTTCTAACAGCCATTTGACGCCAGCAAAGGTTTCGGGTGGAAAAACACCCAGCTTCGATGAAAAATTTTCAGTTTCAGCTTGCAGGTCCATTAGGCTCTTGTTGATGCCATCAAGCGACGTCAGTACTTCAGAGCGAAGCTCAAGGTTGTAGGCTTCAGCACGGTAATCTACCCATGGAAAGTCGGGTTCTTCTATCACTTGCCAGACCTTGCTCAGTTGTGAAACGAGCGCTTCCAACTCATGCATCTTCTGAGGAGTGAGCGTTGCCAATTCGGTTAAGCCGACGGCCACGAAGGGAACTCGTTCAAGGCTGGATATTAAACTCAAAACTTCATATGCGCTCCTCTGAAAGAATGGCCGTTTCTCATGTAACGAAGCAACGTAACCGTTCAATGCTTCTCTGTACTCTGTCATTTTTTCAAACTCGTGTGCGGATGGCAACTTGCGGGGAACAAGGTTTTCGTCAAGACTTCGTTTGAGTTCAGCGACAACTTGCTGTTTATTGGCTTTGCTGCTGTGAAGTTCAAGACAGAAATGAGCCAGGCCGACTTCACTAAGGCGTTTGTAAACAACTTCGAGCGCTGCCATTTTGTCGCTGACGAAGAGTACTGATTTTCCATTGGCGATGCATTCTGCGATTATGTTCGCGATGGTTTGGCTTTTTCCTGTTCCCGGTGGACCCTTCATGACAAAGCTTTGTCCACGTAAGGCGTATTCAATGGATACGCGTTGGCTGCTGTCGGCGTCAAGAACTTGGTAGGTTTTGTCCGGCGGCTCGATTTTGTCAACGTCCTTCTCTTCAGGTAACCCGTCCAAAATGAGGTTGTCTTCTTTGATGCCTGCGATAGCACGAATTATTGGGTGTTGCGTGACCAGCGAAGAGTTTGCCTCCAAATCTTTGTAAATGACTAGTTTTTGAAATGAGAAAAGCCCTAAGTCAACCGATGGTTCTACCGTCCAGCCCAATTCCGCGACAACCAAATTAACCTTGTCAAAGTAGCCTTGCAAAGTCAGGTTTTCCCAGTCTTCAGGCAACGGCGGCAAATCGATTTTGTAATCGTTTTTCAGTTTAACTTGCAGCGCGGGGTTTAAAACCTCTTCTTCCTCAACAGGCGGCAACCCGATACTGTAAGGTTGACGTATTGTGTCCCGTGTTAGCTCAAGAGGCACAAGAATAAGGGGTGACTGGACTGGTTCTTTTGTCTCTAAATCAACCCAGTTAAGAGTGCCAAAAGCCACATGTAATATGCGTACTCCTCGTTCTCGGTAATCCAGAAGGGAGCGCCACTGCAGGGCTTTGAGGTTTCTTTCAAGTTCCAGTCGGGTCATTTCGCCAAGGACTAACTGGTTTGCCTTGGGATGCTGCAGCTCCTTTGGCAAATCTGCAGGTTCTTTCATGAATGCTTTGGGGTTGCCTTTCGCAGTTTTGGCTTTACCCTTCCCCCTTGAGGGTTCCTGAGCTTCCATCTTTTGGTTCTCCTCTGGAGGCATCCAGAACTCCAACCGTTTCTTCTTCAAGACCAATGAGCCAAAAATTGCTTGCATATCGGGTTGTGAGATTGATAGGCTTCCTCGTTTATTTTTGTGGAAGTATAGGAGGTTGTTTCTTCTTGACAAGTCGATTAATCTTGATTTCCAGTCTTCCACTCTTTTCATAGGCTGGGAAGTAACTGTTTGAGTCATAACTACGTCCACACCCTCGGGTTGCATTATGATGCGGATGCTTCTTTAATATTTGCGGTATCTCCATACGGGCTCAGACAATCAATTACTTAACTTTCAGGCGCTAAAAGAGTCACTTGGTTCTTGTAGCATGTTGAATTGCATCAAAAACCACTCGCCTCACGTTTTCAAGCCCAACATTCCGTGTTTCGAGAATCGCCAGCCCCAAACCCGACTTTTCAAGCTCAGCACGGCATTCCTCTGCGTTGCCGAGGGTATCCAAAAGCACTATGCCTTTGATTCCACTAAACATTGCAGCAAACGCCGCCTCATCAACCCCTTCCTCAAGCATCTTTTGTTTCATATGCTTGAAAAACTCAATCATCCCAGGACCCATAAACATTAAGTTATGGTCGGGGTCAGCCTCAAAAAATGCTCCGCCTCCGCCAAGCTGGCAATCGATACAGTTTGCCGCATTAACCTTGGTAATCCCATATTCGTCTATCAGCTTTTTCATTTCACCGTTTTGTCCAAGGCAAAGGTCACCATAAACCAAGACGACTTTGCCGCAATAACGTTTTAGGGATGCCTCCAAGACTTTGCAGAGGTTTGTCTCCAAGGTCTCATAGTCAACATGGAAGTATTTGCTGACGAAAACCAGCTCGGCATCCAATCGCCCGTCTTTGACCAAGCGCTGCAGCTCGTCTTTTAGAACACTACAGGAAACCAGACAAACCTTGCCATTCCCGCTCGTAATCACGCATCTCCACGTAAACATGGATTTGACGCCCAAAAAAGGTTTTCTAAAACCCCTTCAGAGCAAAAGGCAACGTGGAAACAGCAAAAACCATATTTCGCCAGACATGGGGAAATCAGGTAAGCTCATCTTGAGCCCTAAGCCATAAGAACAACCCAAATTGGTCTTTCCAAGAAATGGACCGACCAATAGTTTTTTGCCTCATTCTTACAAACAAAACCATAACATGAATTGATGGAAAATTAGGAACAGCTAAGAAAAAAAATAATTAAAAGCGAGTTTATGCGGCTTTTGGCTTGGCTTTGTCGACTGCTCCGCTTAGGCTGGTCATTTCTGAGTTTGCTTTGCGTATTAGTTCTGCGATTGTGTCTTTGGTGGGTATTGCTGCAGAGATGGATAATGCGATCGCTTTCTGGTGGGCTTGCTGCAATAATGGTTTAATTGTGTCTTTGGTCGCGTAGCTGATTTCTAATGCGAGGGCGAAAGCTTCTTGATTGCTTTGCTCAACACTTCTCCTTGTCGCGTCTACGTCGACTTTGAGTTGGTCGCCCACGATAACTAATCCGTTGTCGAATACTGCACGCATTGAAATGCCTAATTCAACAGCTTTGATGTTTAATTTAGAGAGGACACCTGCAAGTTGCTCGCCGATTGCTTCACCTTTGCGGGCAACCAACGTATCTTTGCTTACCCAGACGCTGCCTGATTCGATGCGTGTTGGCAAGCCTACTAGGTTAAGTTGACTGATGATGGGTCCTGGAGGCTGACCTGTATTGCCTGCGGGAACAATGACATCCATGGCGGCTGTGTCGCCTGCCTTCGCGGTTGTTTTAACTTTGCCCCGTTCTAAAAGTAATGCGAGTTTGAAGGGGTTTAGGCTTGTGAACAGGTAAACGTTTGATCCATCCAAGAATTGCTCAAGCTTCTTTAGGTCTTCCTGCTTCATTTCTTCGATGGCAAGTCTCACGAGCGTATTCTTTAAAACTCGAAGGTAAACTTTGCCTTGCATGGTTTTCTTTAACTCTTGAAGCTGTGAAGCACGAACCTTCTTCAGACTAGCAATGCCGATGGACTTGTACTCTTTAAGTATGTCCTTTATCGCGTCTACTTCGCTTGACTTTTCCTCTAACACTTGTTGGGACGGCATAATTTCTCAAACTCATTAAGGTTTAATTTTAACTGGCTCACCCATGGACGTCTTGATGAAAGCGAACTTTACGTTTTTCAGACCACGTTTAAGTTTTCCATCTAAAACACGAAGAACAGTCATGGTGTTCTCGACAAGGTCTTCATCCTTCATCTGCTGGGAGCCAACTGAAACTTGAATGGTTGGTTGGTTGCGCATTCTCACAACCACCGTTTTACGATGCTTCTTGATTAAGGCTGCAATGTCAGCGTTAGGCGCTACGGGTATAGGCATTTTTCCTCTTGGACCCAAGACTGGACCCAGAATCCTACCTACGAGAGGCATTAGAGGCGCTTCAGAAATGAAAACGTCATAGCCCTCAGCGAGCTTACGCAAATCCTTCTTTTTCCCATTTAACTGGTCTAAGTCGGCACGTTCAACAACGTAGTCCGCCTCAGCGTTCCTCGCTTTAAAGGCAAATTCACCAGAAGCAATAACACAGACCTTGTTAGGCTTGCCCGTTTCGTGTGGTAGCTCAACGATCTCTTGGATTTTGCCTTCAGGCGACTTCATGTCGATCTCTGTAATGTCCAGGATCAAATCTACTGTCTGATTGAACTTCTTGTCGCCAGACTTCGTCTTTGCCTGTTTAATTGCTTCAGATATTGTTTTGTTGTCTAGGGGCATTTTTAAGCCTCGTGCCAATGAGGGATTGGAAACCCATTATAAAAATATTCGCTTATCATTATTCGTTACCAAACAGTTGTTCATATTTTCCGTCGTCGATGTCTTTTTGGACTTCCCGCGGGTCTTTGCCTTCAACAGTGGCGCCTAGACTGATGCATGTGCCAAGCATTTCTTTTGTCGCCTTCTTTAGTGTAGGCGCTAAAAGTTCTGGACGCTTAATTTTGGCGATACGTACCATCTGCTCCATAGATAAATCGCCTATTTTAACGGTGTTAGGTGTCCCTGAGCCCTTCTCCACTTTTAACTCAGCAACAATAAGAGCCGAAGCAGTGGGAGTGCCTACGGTAACTTCAAAGGTTTTGTCCTCAGTGTCAACGGTGATTTTCACTGGAACCTTCATTCCAGCATAGTCTTTAGTAAGCTCGTTAATTTTGTTGACGATAGCCATGATGTTAACGCCTAACGGTCCGAGAGCTGGACCCAGAGGTGGACCTGCATTGGCTTGTCCGCCGTTTACAAGTAATTCAACAGATTTTTTTTCGCTCATACTTTTTCACCAGTTTACTTTATCTTGCTTTTTCCACCAGTTTTACATAATCTGAGTGTACCGTAATAGGCAAAGTAAATGTCGCCTCAAGCAGTTCGAGGGTAACTTCGCCTTTTGACTTGTCAAGCCTTGTGATTTTAGCCCGCATACCCTTGAATGGACCACCTGTAATTTCAACAACGTCATCTTCGTTGAGGTCCTCCATGACAGGTTTGCGAACAATGTACCGTTCAATTTCAGCGAAGCTGACAAGGCCAGGAATTCGGGAGCGCACATGCCTTAAACCTGATATGGCTTCTTCCACCAAATGCGGTCCATCGGCCTCGACAAACACGTATCCTTTCAACGTGTCTGGCACAAGAAGAGCTTTTATGGGAATGTGGTTCATCTCAACCTTAGAAGCGATTAACCGGGCTACGTTTCTTTCCTGCCCAGTGGTTGTTTTAACCACGAAAATTTTGGTCTGCATTTGCTCTTCTTTCTTTTCCATAATTTAATCCTTCTTAAGTTGTAGTGCTTGACGCGCCTGTGGATCCTAGGGCCCATGAAAGAAGCTTTATAATGTAGCCGATCACGCCAACTATGCCTATGCCGAGAAGACTAATCTTTATCGAGAGCCACAGCTCTTCCCGTCCAGGCTTGCTAGCGAGCTTCAGGGTTCGTCCCGCTTGCATTAACCAAGATTTTATACCCATATCTATCGCACACTCAACATTTCATTATTCAATAATAAATGTTACTGTGACTTAAGCTTTAAAAACAAGTTCCTCAGGACCTTTAAAGTTTCCTAAAAGGGCCAGTTGCTGGTTTCAAATGCCCCAAGTAAATATAATACGTTTGCAACAAGTCACTGTTAGGTGCGAATTTATGAATGCGGGTGCTGTGAAAGACAGTCTTTCGTTTGCTCATCGAAGATTATGCGAGTTAAAGACGCTTAATAACGGAGATTTGGCAGGCGCAAAACCAGAAGATAGGCAAATATTGATTGAAGAGTTTTTCTTTCACCTTGTCGGAGCGGTTGAGATTCTTGCCCAAATGATTAACAACCAGAGAACTCTTGGGTTAGATCCTGAAAGAGTTACTGTCAGAACAGTTTCCTGCAGATTAGCAGCTGCTGACCAAATAAAATCTTTGTTAAGTCAGTTGTATCCGACCACCAGATCTAGTGACCAACGTTGGCTGCCTCTTCCGCGTGATCCTTATTCTGAAGATGGAAGTCATTTTAGAATTGTAGTTTATACATATTGGGTTAATCACTGCGGAGAGAATCCTCTCCACTTTCGTTCGGGAGCAGAACCCAATGTTAGTTTGATCTTAGATCCAAGAAACCCCTCCGCTGGGAGCTCAAAGCTTGCGGCTATGGATGAGCTGCAAACGTTTTGGAATCTGGTAAACGATAAATGTCGGCGAATCATAGGAATTTTGACTTCTGCGGCTTCATGAACACCCTTGGCGATTTCTGAATACATTCCTGAAAAGCACTTTTTTCAGACTTTCTTAAAAGGCAAGCCAACCTCTTGCAGGGCAGACAACAACTTGGGTTTGTCTTGACTTGTTATGCCTTTCCAGTCGAGAATCGCCAATGAAACCTTCTCCAAAGTCTTATGTACGCATTGCGAGATCATTTCGGAATCGACATTGGAAACGGCATATTTTGGAATGATATGCCCAAATGCAGCTTCGCCTGCCAAAGCTACGCGAGAGAACTTTTGGTTGTAGTGAGGCCCCCTACCCCGAGAACTGCTGAATCAGAGGGCGAGGAGAAATTAGCTATTGCCGTCATAGCAGCGTCGCCAACAACGCGTGCGGCGGTCAAATCGTTCCATTGAGGCTCCGAACTGCCCAACTCAACAAACATGACTGGTAAATTTAAGGTTGGACCGTGATGGGTGCCTTCGTATGAAACTTCGTAGTCTAAGTTAAGTTCCTGTTTTAAGCTGCAGAATGCTCTAAGCGCGGATTGCATAGCAGTAGCAGGCGCAATAGATAGAGTACGGGTTAAACCTCCAAGTTCGGCTTCACCGAAGTTTCCCGTTGTATGAACAGAAAGGGTGGGTTTGCCGCTTCGGCTACTGTGGCGCGAAATAAAGACAACTAGCTGAGCGTTTGGGAAATCGTCCCCGAGGCATTGAGATTTTACTGCTTCTTCTTTAAGCGTAAGGAAGCTGATCTGTTTTCCACCGATTTCAACCATGTAAATAGTCGTTTCCTGATACTTTTGAGATGTCATTTTGAATGGGTAATGTCGAAGGACGCTTTCGGCTATGTTTACCCCAGCAACGTCGCATTTTGAGTGAACGAGTAGGATCATACGGGCACTTCCTCTATCTCTTAGTTTGTTCTTTCTAAAAAAGTTGTTAAACTCTGTAAGACAGGCACATATGCTGGTCAAACATGAAATAGTTTTTTGAAACGATTCAGCTTTTCGCCCAGCCAGATTCTGCATAAAGCTTATAATTAATAGATAGGTTCAGCGTACGGGGTAACAAAAAATGCATCTGATCAATTTCAAAGAGTTGTCAAAAAAAGGCCTTAACGCAATTATTGATTTGGGCATTGATACAAAGCACAACCCTAAAAAGTACCGTAAAGAGTTCGACGGCAAGTCTATCGCCTTGATTTTTCAGAAGACGTCTACTCGGACAAGAGTTTCCTTTGAAGTTGCCGCTACCCAGTTGGGCGGTCACGGATTGTTTATTGACTGGCGAACCACAAACTTCACTTTAGCAGATATTGGTGACGAAATCCGTTACTTGTCGCGGAACGTTGATCTCATTATGGCTCGGCTGCTTTACCATTCTGACCTGCTGAAGATGGCAACTGCTTCGCGCGTTCCAGTTATAAACGGCTGCGATGACAAATACCATCCGAGCGAGATTATTGGAGATTTAATCACGATAAAAGAGAAGAAAGGTACGCTTAAAGGCGTCAAACTCGTCTACATCGGCGTGCACAACAATGTCTGTAACTCACTTATCGAAGGCTGCACTAAAACAGGAGTCAAACTGACGACGGTGACGCCGTTTTTCAACGAAGCCGCGCGAGACGAGAAGTTAATGGCGGAAGCGAAGAAGTCTGGTCTGTGGCAGTCGACCTTGGACGCTAAAGAGGCGGTTAAAGATGCGGATTTCGTTTACACTGACACCTGGATTGACATGGAGTTTTTCACTGACCCCAAGTTCGCCGCTGAAAAAGAGAAACGCATCAAACTTATGATGCCATACCAAATTAACGCTGAACTGCTCAAAGGCAGCAAAGCCAGCATCATGCACGACATGCCAATCCACCGCGGATACGAAATAAGCCCAGAAGCCATCGAAAACCCGAAGTCAGTGATTTTTGAACAATCAGAAAACCGCCTGTACTCAGCAAAAGCAATAATGCTCACATTAATGACTGCTTGATTTAATCGCACTTTCGCATATTCACAAATAGCTAGCTAAAACGACCATTCCACTCTTTAAAACTAATCTTTCAAACGAAAATTATCAGAATTAAAGTGTAAAAGAAAAAATGCACTTCTAATTCTTAACGAGGTTATGTCTCCAGCCCATTAGCAGTTTTTTCGGCAACTTGAAATGAGAAGTTCAACAACAACATCAACAACAACAACCAAATTGTTGTTCTTCTCTGCTTCATATTTAAACCGCCGTAAGTTACAGATGGAAAGCAAAGTTAAAATGGCTCCAGATAACTAGGTTTTTGATGCTTCGCCTAGTATCTTTTCTAAGAGGGATCAATGTCGGCGGCCGTGTTGTTAAAAAAGAGAAGTTGAAAGAAGTCTTCGCCAGCTCAGGTTTTCAAAATGTTTCTACCTACAAGCAAAGTGGTAATGTGATCTTTGAAACCACATCGACAAACATGGAAGAAATCAAAAATGAAATTGAAGATGGGTTAACCCGCGTGCTAAATTATAACGTTTCCGTTTTCATACGCACGCTTCCGCAACTTAAACAAATAGTTGATACGGAACCGTTCCAAAACCAGAGTAAAGAGGGGACAAGTTTTCTAGTGACTCTGCTTCCAAGTTCCTTTCCCAAATTCCCTTTGCAGTTGCCGTTAACAATCCCAAAGTCTACGGCGCTGATAATTTCGGCTGAGGGCATGGAAGTTTTCAGTGTTACTCATGGAGGCGGAGAAGGAGCGTTGCCTAACTCGTTTATTGAGTCAAAACTGAAGCTTAAAGCAACGACTCGTAACATGAACATTATTAAGGAAATCGTTGAAAAGTTCGGATAAAGCAAAAATCAAAGAAAGATTCAAGGTTTTTTCCTAACGTAACCGCAAGAGTAGCATTTTGCGTCGTGAACACAAACAACGTCACCGCAGCTGGGGCATCGAAATCTCTCAGCCTGATCCTTCAAGAACTCGTCCATACCCTTAGATTTGAGGATCCTTAAGTTTTCAACCATACTCATGCCGTAGCGTTCTCTGTAGCGTTTATCAAGATGGCTTAGTTTTTCGCAAGGCATCGTTTCACATTCGCTGCAGTATTTGACTTCGTGGTGGGTTAGTTTTTTGCAGTCTCTTTTTATGTAACAGTTTTTAGCTCTAGGCTGGCAGCCTGCACAATAAGAGATTTTGCCCCGTACTCTCGGTACGCCGTGCATATAGGCAATATATCCTCTGCATATGCCGCAGTTCATACCGCAGGGTGCTACAAGTTCGGGGCTAAACAGCTCTTTGCTCATGGGGTATTATTAGGTAGGTTTCGTAACTTAACATTTTTGTCGGTTCTCGAAATAGAGGCAAAGACGCGAGCTTGCTTGAGGGAAAATTCTCAATGAGCGTTGTAAAATGCCGGATGATCACGACCAAGCCAAACTAATCAGGCAAAACCCTTATTTTACTATGTTGAATTTACGCTCACATTCATCGCACATATATTCTTCGTAAATAAAAAATTTGGTTACAACCTGTCTTTGAGGTTTTGAAATCTCATCATGGCAATTGGGACAATGGGCCAGTTCGGGTTACCTCTTATTTTCTTGTACGATGCTAAAAGTATTTAAAATTTGTTGCAACTCAATCTGTAAAAATTTTAACGAACAAGAAGTCTAAACCCAAAAAGAATGGGCGTTTAGTTCTACTCACTAACTATTAATTCTAACATTCCTCAACGTCTCGCTTCATTTTTGCATGATTATATGCTGAATTGTGTACTAATGACAATTTGAACCATACTTATACCGGCGCCTTCTTTGCCAACGACAATCAGTTAGGCTTAACTTTAAGCGGCGATATACATAAGAATCCAAGTGGAAAATTATTGAAGAAAAAAGACAGTGTAGAAGTGAATGAAGCAGAAACTTTTGAGTCATACAATGAGAAGTTGAGAAAGAAGTACGGTGACAACTGGCTAGGGAAAGGCAAGTGTACAGGACTGGAGTTTAAACGATGGCTAGCTCTACGTGATAACAAAACAGAAATTCCATGACGCAGGCGCCAAGAATCAGGTTAAGTGCATTCATTAACTATAATTATCAGGGCAATTCCTAACATAACACTTAATTGGGATAGGGAATTAGGAGATAATTGGGCTTTTGCGTCAGAGTCTTAAGGCAGGAGTCGAGTATTGAGGAAACATACTTCGAGGGTAATACGTTGGACCAAAACAAACGCAGCCTAGAATTAAGAGAAACCGTGAAGGTTTCGCGTCATTTCTTCCTACTGGCTGTTCTGGCTTATAGCCTCGATCCTTAGTTGAACCAGTCTGGGCATGTGGATTTGAAATCGTTGAACCAGAAATTGGCAAGATCCAGAAGCCTTTTAGCTTCATCACGCGCTGCAGTGTATCCTTGCAGGTTTTCCCAAAGTTGCGCTATGATGCCCGGGTTGTCTTCGGCTATGAGTGTTGTTGCCGCTTTCTTACAAATCTCCGCCAGTATTTCTAACTCTTCAGCTCCAATGAAAGCCATCATCACCTCTAATGGAATCTCCGCAGCAGCATCTTTGATTTTATCCTTCAGATATTCCTTCAAGTATTCTTTCGGTAGTTTCAGCATAGCATTTGCTAACAGTTGTCGAGTATGTTCTTCCATCGCCCGTGCAAAGTCAGCCTGCTTACGTGCATCTTCATACCTCGCCTTCAAATTAACGCATTCTTTGAAGTGCGTTTTTGCCTCTTCTTGCTTTTCCGTCTCTGGCGATCTTAGAAGTTGTGGAGTTGAAGCATCACCAAGAACGACAGCGTCAGTTGGCGCAGGGTACGATGTGGCTTGAATCGGAACTGCTCCGGCTCCAGCAGGGAGAACTGCTACTAGAACAGCGATGGCTCCTATGATTACAGAGAAAATGGTTAATGGTTGCGAAAAATCGAAAGTTGAGATAGATTCAGAACCGCCTCCGCCTCCTCCTCCACTGGTAGAAGTGCTTGATCCTGAGCTTGATCCACCACCGATGACTACCGGTTGAGACACGGAGCCTGAAAAAGTTCCAGAGCCTGTTGGCATATGTGCTACTGGCGCATACTCACTTGCAGATTGGTAAGCGTGGTAGAAGTCATGCGTGAATGCACCGTTGAAACTGTAAGAATCTGATGCTCCATCGCCGTAGCCGATCGTAACGGGATCTACATTGTACAAGTCGACCCAAACTCTGAAATCTATAGTGGCGCCAACTGGAATTGATCCTCCAGCATATTCATACATGACTCCACCATAGGTGTAGCTTTCAACTGTGATTGATGGAAATCCGCTACTGTCTTGCTGTGCCCTTACAGGAACTGAGCTGAGAAGAAAAGGCCATTAGACCCGCAAATAAACCAATAGCAACAATTATTGAAACCCGACTCATTTTCCCCATATTTATCTCATCCTCCCCTTTTTAGCAACTGACCAATTGCTCCTCATGCCCGATCCTGGAATTGACATCGTTCCGCGAACAGCTTTATCGAAACTCGTTTGATTGATACCAAGAAACATGATGGATTGCAGAAATCCGCTAGGGTGAACATCTCCAATTGCATAAACAAGTTTGTTCAAACTGCCAGACTGGATTAGGTTAGTGTGGTTGGAAGGCATTATGAACTGGGTTCCTCCAAAATCGATGATTTTAGACCGTAGGGGTTTGAACCTAGCAACTTCTGGGGAGACCTGAGGATTCATGTTTGGCACTCCGTTCATTTCCATCACCTTTTCTCTGGCAAGTATTCGGTTTGTGGAGCGCCTCAAGGATCGTGATACTCCGCTAAAGGCGATGGCGAAGATGCTGAGCATCAATACGTAAATCGCAAATGTCGTGGGGTCTAGTGAGGTGCTCTTGGCTTCAAAAAGACCGACCATTACGGCTGATAAACCTAAAATGCCACCGAATATTCGAGTGATCCCCGCAGGAGCGCTGTAGACTCTCTGAATCGCCTTTTTCTGGCTCAAGGTAATGTTGACTTCGTGTGGATTTCGCTCTGCCGAGGCGGGTGGCATATTGCCGAGGTTAAGAGGCTTGGAGGACTGAAAGGGTGGAGGCACTGGTTCAACAGTTGCCCCTTTGGTTGGAAGCTGGCGACCGCAATCGCCACAGAAACTGTAGCCCTCAGGTGCTTGTGCTCCGCAGAAAGGACAGAAACGTGATTTAGGAGAACTGTAAGCGGGTTGTGCAGGTTTTGTTTGTTGGGCGTTTTGAATCAAGGCTGTTCCGCAATCTGGGCAAAATTGAGGGTTTCCTTGAAGTTGTTTTCCGCATGCAAAACAAAAACCTTTAGGCATTGTTGTTCACCGTTCAGGTTATTTTGTTCGCGGGTTTTCTATTTACTACTTATGATTTAAGGCTCATGATTCTGAGTTTTGTTACACAATCAATAAATGTTCATAATCTTAAAATCAAGTTTCACACGCACTATGTACTTATAAAGAGATTTCTTAATAAGTGATGTAAATGCCTGATAATTATATTTGAATCCCTCTCTCCTCCAACGACGACGATAACCTGGCCGCCTGAAACGAGCGTAACGTTTTTTCCCAGACTCATAACCTTACAGTTTAGCGCCAATGCCTCGTCCAAATGTGTGTGAGATTGAATTTTAATCCTCTCTCCACTACCTTCCTTCTTACATGCACGTAATAATGATGGGGAGAGAGAGACAGGGGGAGGGGGGCACGAGACACAAACGATCTTTTCCAGCAGTTTGCTTGCAGCAGGTGAAGTATAGCATGCTAAAAATATTCTAAAAAAGAGGACGCGTTAACTAAAAAAATTACTAATGGTTTAAGTGAACATGCTTTCTCAGTCTGTTCTCCACTTCAAGCAGACGGAGCAAGCATATACTGTAGTAGGAAGAAAGTAAAGCCAATGGAAAAATTAATTCAAGACATAAGCAGGGAAACTAGGAATCGTCTAGAATTGCCTAGCCTATTCTATTGCGTCTGCATCTAAATCGGCAAAAGCCGCGTTTAGTACGCATAAACTATGTTAACGCTTGCGGTTGCTGCATTCGATACTGTGTTACCAATGAAAATATTTACAGTCACTGGATCGTTTGGAGAACCAAGCACTGGGAAGCCCACATTATATCCATATCCATTCACCCCAAAAGTTACTGTCTGATTATAGTGGACAAAACTCTCATAAGTCCAGCTTGTCTTTGCGTACCAGTCAGCATTGTCACTGCCAGAAGTATATAACGTCAAAGAAATATAGCCAGAAAAGTTGATGTAATATGAATAGGAACTGCCGCTTGGATTGACATCTCCTTGAGAAACCAAATTTGTTGTGTTATCAAAATTTTCCAAGGTTGAAAGTTCAGTCTCAGCTTGCTGTAGTTGACTAACAACTGATGAACTACTCGCAGAGGAAAATAGATTTTCGTCAGCTAAAAACTGACTTTTTAAGCCCTCAAATTCTTGGTTAGTATGCGAGTGGGCATCGACATATGCTGAGGTGGAAGACTTGAAGATTATTGTATGAGGCATTTGAACTACTCCAATAAGCAACAGCTACTGTAAGGGCTATCAACAAAATTACGCATGATATTGCCAATACTATGGTGGTTGTATTGATTTTTTCAATAGTATTTTTCATTCTTGATTACCGCTTGTCTATTTGACTTCTTTAATGATATAAATTCTTACTTCCATCATCTCTAATGCAAAAGACAGTCGTATCAGCAGCTGTCTTATGGTTTGCAGCACTAGGCTGCTTCATAAGAGCCTAGGCGACGGATTGCACGAGCGGGGGAAGCGAAGCAAGCTAGGAAAAAGTTCAACTAAAGCCAGGCGGCATTAGCTGGCTTTTTCATTAGATAGCTAGCTCTGCTAGTGAGGATAAAGCATAGTTAGTCCCTGTAGAATAAAAAATAAACGAGAACGATCTTGTCAACCGAAATTCTCTGTTGTGTTCTTGATACATAACGATTTACGAAATATAGCTTATATTCCTTTTTCGGGGCTGTACTTGTAACCGTAATCGTGGAGAATCTGGATGAGAGACGAGGGTTCATCTGATGATCGTATGGACTCGGTGACCTTAATTATCATCTAGAAAGGAATTAAAAAAGTGGAATAGCGAAAAAAAGGAAACCAATTAGTAAGATTTCAAGGAGAGCCTGATGAAAATGCAAATGGAATTGGAAAAAGCTGATGTTAAAAGTTTTTATGTGTACGCTAAGAAGTCCTGTCCTAGACGCAGTTTAGAGGCTACAGCTTTAGTCAAATATCTTGTCGCGAACGGTTTGCTGACCGCCAGTAAGCCTAAGGAAGCAGATTTAATTTTCATATATACATGTGGAGGCTTCAGTAAAAATGAGGCTTCTTCTCTGTTCACTATCAAGAAAGCGGTGGACATGCATGGAAGTCAAGTCATTGTCACAGGGTGCCTACCAAAGATTATCCCGGACAAACTCAAAGTTTTTCCCAACATTACCATTATTTCCCCAGACGAAATGGCAAAACTCGATTCATTAATAAACGCAAAAATTCCATACTCCACTTTCTCTGATTTCAACCGTTAGTGGTATACATGATCTTATATAATGATAAGAGATTAACTCGTCTTAAACAAAACATTATAACAAACGGTAAACTAAAAACAGGTAGCACTTACGTCAAAAAAAATCTTTTGCACAAATCAAGTACAGTTTTTATGGACCAAAGCTTTTATAGACTTGAAATTGCAAAAGGCTGCCTTGGCAATTGTAGCTATTGTGCAATAAAGTTGGCGATGCCTAAATTCCACAGCTATCCACCAAGCGAAATTATCGAAAATTTTAGAAATGGATTAAACGCCGGTTACAAGAATTTTGCACTTATAGCTGGAGACATTGGCTGCTATGGCGTTGACATTGATACCAATTTACCCAAGCTTTTAGAAGAATTGTTCAAAGTAAAAGGCGACTATAAAGTAGCATTGGTTGATTTTAATGTTCGCTGGCTTGCAAAAAATTATTTGGAATTCTTAGAAGTTCTAAAATCTAATTCGGAAAAGATACTCAAAGTTATCATGCCCATTCAATCAGGCAGTGACAAGATTTTGAAACTAATGAATCGTCACTATGAGATCGATAATGTTAAACGATGCATTCTAGATCTGAAAAAAAATATCCCAGAAATATTTATCGAAACTCACATAATGGTTGGATTTCCGGGAGAAACTGAAGATGATTTTTCCAGGTCTATTCAACTAGTTAAGGAAATACAATTCAGCAGGGTCCACGTCTACACTTATGAAGAAAGACCGGGTACTTTGGCACTGAGCTTATCAGAAAAAGTTCCGAGAGAGCAAATTGACAGACGGGTAAAAATACTGCAAAGAGAAACTAAAACTCGAGATGGAAACTAAATGCGACCCGCACGAGTAGCGCGTGTGTGTTTGAGTTGGGGATTAAAATTTTATTCAATCAAATGGCAAAAGCGCGCTAACTGTTAATTTACTTAAATTTCTTTAGCACTTAAACACATATACTTATAAGTGTGTATGGACATAGTATGTTATGTGAATAAGTGAATCACAGCAAAAATGCAAAAAATAAACGCGAAATTTGGAAATTGGCGATTCACTTATTTTAAAAATGTAGTGACACGCAAATCTGCAATAAAAGCAAGTGAATAAAATGGGCCGCATTAATGTTGACATTTCAGACGAACTCGAAAAACAACTAAGACTAAAAACAGTAGAAAGGTTCGGAGGCAAAAAAGGCGACTTATCCCGAGCTGTTCAAGAAGCAGTAAAAACATGGCTCGACAAAAAGCAATAAAGAATGAAGTCGCCCCTCCTCAATTACGATAACTACATTGTAAGAATGCCTAACAAAAAGGCACGGGGAAAGCCAGTTAGCCTCTAACACCTTCCGGAAGGTGTCATACGAGCAATCTAGCTGGAAACCCCTCCAGCATCACATTAAGTTACATTTATCTGGTTGATGAAAATGGTTAATAAAAATTTGGAACTTGTGTTCATCGATAAGCAAGGAAAATGGTACCCGCTAGACGAAGTCAAACATGAAGATTTAGCGACTGGTCTAGAAAAAATTTCTAAAGAAGTCGCCAAACGACTGCAATTAGTAAAAGAACAAAGATAGAAAAATTTCAGGTACTTGTTCACCAATTAACCAATAAAAGTAAATGGAAATCGGTTCAAAAATAACTCTGCCAACATTTCCCTAATCCTAATTTTCTAATAATAAAGAATCGAGGTGAAAAAAATGACTGAAGAACAAAAAAAGGCGCCGGTCAAGGCGATACCAAAATCTGAAACAACAGTAAAGCCCATAAAACATGTTCTCGCTAAACCTGTTCCTGCCAAAGTTCCTGCTAAGCGCATTCCTGCCAAACAAGTTCCCGCAGTACATGTCCTGACTACATTCGACGATCTGATTGACAATTTTCGCAAAAACTTCATAGAAAGCATAGCTTTCCCATTTGATTGGATAAGTGTTGAACCTGTCGTTCCAGTTCGTGAAGCAACTGTAGATCTGGTCGATGAAGGAAACAAATTTGTGGTGCTCGCTGAGATGCCTGGCGTAACAAAAGACAATATTGACGTAGCATTGACGAAAGATGGCATAGAAATATCGGCTGAAACAGATGTTGAAACGAAAGATACGGAAAAGAACTTTGTAGTCAGAGAACGCGTTTACTCGCACATTTACAAACAACTAGCGTTCCCCGA
The DNA here is from genome assembly GCA_963768425.1 of Candidatus Bathyarchaeota archaeon. Taxonomy (GTDB): domain Archaea; phylum Thermoproteota; class Bathyarchaeia; order Bathyarchaeales; family Bathycorpusculaceae; genus Bathycorpusculum. The sequence continues at coordinate 177,803 of CAVYHV010000014.1, forward strand.
AGAAGTAATCCCTGAGAAAGCTGAATCCACATTTAGGAACGGATTACTTGAAGTCTCCATCCCAAAAAAGACGATTGCACCCGCACCCAAAAAACACAAAGTAACAGTGAAATAGCCAATAACGTAGTAGCATTTTCATGCTCCTCACTATTTCCCGCAATATTTTTAAAAAACTCTCCTTATTCAAAGGTTTTTCTGTTTGAGAATTGGAAAGTGTCGAGTGGAGTTAACCTTTGAGAGAAATTCTTGGAGCGAACAGGGTATAAACGGTTATTGGTAGGTTTTATGCCTGTCCGTTGTCTCTTTGCTTATCTTGTTTTTTCCTAAACCGCCGTTGTGTGCGCTCAACACGAATTGAAGAGTGTTTTCTTTGAAAAATTCTCTAAATTGATTTCCACATTTAGTGCACTTGTACATCTTAACTCGGAATCGCCCAAAGTTCCATTCCTTTTCAGGGCCTTGCGTGTGCGCTGTACAATTAAGACATTTTGGCATAAACGTCAACCTATCAAGCTAAAGAGCAAAATGGCTATATATTACACGTTAAGGCGCTAGTGCCAAAGGCTCATTTGCTTTTCCAGCGCGAATAGTGAATCAAACTTGAAGAGGTTGTAGCCAAAAGCCGTCTTATCCTCTGTTAGGCGCCATTTTGAATTGGCGCCTTTGTTTTTTTCCACGAGGGGTGCGTGACCCCTTTGGCAATTCATTTTGCTTCTCACTTACTTTTTTGTTCTTCTTACCGCTGTATCGTTTCACTTCTTTTTCGTGAGATGGTGGTTGCTTTATTTCTTTATCAACACTTTCTTTTTCACTCATATTCTTTCACCTAAACTATTTGGGTTTTAATTCTCTATCTTCACTATAGTCTCTGTCTTCATGGACTTCCTCTTCAGCTTCATCTTCGCTTTCTTCTTCAGCCTCTCTTGCTTCTTCTCCTTTCGCCATTGCTTCATCTTCTGATTCGCCTCTTGGTGGATAAGCCTTATCCAACCAAACTTCAAACTGCGTTTTGCTTTCAGAGCTGGAAAAAGCCCATTTACACAATTCACTGATAACCTTGCTAACATCAATTTCGTGGTCGTCAGCCAAACGATTCAAAAACTCTTCCCAATTCGAAGGTAAAGACACAGAAAAACTACCCATCTAAAAACAAACTCCACTATTTTGTTAGCACTAAGTTATATTTAAGCTTCAAATATCGCTTTGGAATTATACTTAGCTGCCTAATCAGTCGATGCCCAAAGCCAAACCCGACATTAAGCGCGTGATGAGTTAAAGATAAAAGCGACAGATGTTTTGGAGTTACTATCGGGATGAGTCAGTTGACAAACGTTCAAGCAAGTAAATGGGAACCAGACGCTAGAACAGAACCAGAGCCTAGAAGAGAACCGTTGCCTAGAACAGAACCAGAGCCCAGAACCGAAACCGCGCCCAGGACAGAAACAGCTCCGAGAACGGAACCAATGAACAATAAGATACAAACAATCAAGTGCCCATCTTGCGGTTATCTTTTAGTATATTCTAAAGGAACTGAGAAACAAAGCATCAGATGCACAAAATGCGGACACATCGTCCAAGTAGAGTAGGATCCATTCAGTTTTGAGTTTGGGCGCGGGTTTTTTCACGAAATCACCTATATGGGTTGCTTTCATAACACACGTTTTAATTGTAGCACAAAAAAGATGATTATTTTGGTTTTTCTGAACATGACTTTGCAGTAACGCCGCACAAACCAATGAATGCATCAAAGGCGCGCATTTGCAACAGATCAGGATTTTTCAACAATGACTTTAATCATTTCTTCTGAAGCTGCAATACCGTTAACTCATCGAATTCGTAGATCCTTTTTTCTTTCTATTAAGTCTGTAATTTCGTCAAATTCGCTAGTGTAGTCTTTGTGTTCTTTAACCAATCTTTTGAGTCTGTTTTGGTTAAAGTAGCCTTCATAAAATCCGAAGAACATGATCGCAAAGAACCCATACACAAGATAGTTGCCAAAAGCTGCAACGCCTTGCGAAACAACTAAGAGTAAAATTGGAAAAAGTACACCGAGAGAACCAATATAAGCCGACATTGATCAAATTAGAGCACCCATAACATCAATCTTGTTATCATTTATGCTCTTGGCGAGACCTGCTTTTCGTTCCCAAAGAGTTGATGTATCACTGAAGTCAACTGCACTAAACAGACTATCAAAAGCTCCAATCGAAATATTGTTTGTTCGACTTTTGAATGCGCTGTTCATTTTTAGATGATAGAACTCTCGATGCTCCTGATATTCACGCTTTATAATTGTAGCATCAATATACGGTGTCCTTCTAACCATGCGGAAAGCATACTTAACGTTTTCAACAAACTTTTTACCGACCAGTTCTTGTTCAGCTTTTCTTGCAGCACGTGCCTCATTAAGTATATCTTGTTTTTCTTCTTCCTTCAAAATTTGTTTTTCTTTAGTTGTCATAATTTTGTGCGAAAATCGATGATTGTTAGAACATTTGTAAATTATAGTAGAAACCGGAGGAGGTACATATAATTCTGCGACTTTTTCTGCGCAATATGGGCAAATATATCCAGAATCGTGCCAATCTGGGTCTTCATCTATCTCCTTGTTATTATCTTTCTCCCACTGTTTTATCCAATGCCTTGTTTGTCCCCAGCCACCGCTCAAACTTGGATACAGAACTTTCGAATCTTTTATCGCTTGCATGATATCTGCTTCTGTTCGCACTTGATTTTTTTCAACTTTTCTATTGTGAGTTCTTCTGGTTTTTCTTCATTCTGTATTGTTTGTTTTCTCTTCTTTCGTCGCAGACTGTTTTGTTTTGCTCATTTTCTTTTCCTCTACATTTAAATAATATCGTTAAGGAATAGACTTTTTTCTTTTTGGTTATTTGAAAAAACTAAATTTCCTCTGATCTTAACTGCAGCTTGATTCCTCAACCAACAAATTAACACTACGAATTGAGTTCAACCACAAGTTATTCGGATTGCCTTTAAAACTAAAAACTGTCCCCATACGATCTAATGTTTAAAAAATCTATTTAAACGTCTGTGACTGTTAAGTACCATCCACAATAAGGGTTAGCTCTTATTTTGTTTCTTTCTTTGCTACAATTTGTTTCTTATACGATTCGCGCAAACAAGAATAACAAGACATTAAGTCTGACCCTCCTTCACCTGAATTACCAAAAAATAGATAATGAAAAAATTGAAGTAGGATCAAATTCATTTATAGGCATCGTATATTACGTTTTCTTAATCATCACTGCAATAAGTCCAATTAGTCCTCCGAGAACAACAAGCATTCCGCCAAGTCCACCGCCAATGATTCCAACGATTATGAGTACGATTGCCCAAACGATGATGTGTTACGCTTTTTGAGCCAATGATCGCGATGATACCACAAATGATAGAAACAATTCCGAAGTAAGCGAAGCCAAACGATATAAATGATCCAAAGTAACTGAAATCATAACCAATGAGCGAAAGCAATCCGAAAATTACCAGCAGTATTCCGCCAATGAACGCTAAGTAGTAGGCTATTCGAGAAATTTCTGACATATTCAAATTCACCTCCCTCAATCACTAAGTAAGGGCTTAAGATTCAGTTTAGGGCAGGCATATCCTGAATTTTAGACGCAAAGCACTTTTCACTTGCTTTGGCTTGAGACGAATTTTGCATAGTCTGACGCCTTATTGATCATTTTTCCGAAGGAGATATTTTAGGAGCAGAATCTGTGTTGCTTGCAGAATCTTTGTTTGTTGTTTGGTTAACGTTTTTTTTGGCGTTATATTCTTCGTCCTGAAACTAATCGGACAAGTATTATGAGGATGGCGATGACAAGAAGCAACCAAATGATGGCACCAAGATTGAAGAAGACAAAACCAAGAAGCCACAGAATGATAAGGATTGCAGCAACTACGAAAAGTAAATCAAGTAAGCCCATTTTTCAAAAACCTCACTTACAATTAACTCGGCAGAGCCTATTTTAAGATGTGTGACTGTGGATAACCAGCCACAGCTTTAGCGTGTTATTTACTCTTTTGGAATCACAAATGTGAGTTTTTGAATTGTTTCCGGGTTCAATTTATTTCAAACGTCAAGATAGTATTTTGTTTGTTTAATTGGCTATAGTTAGATTTTTTGAGAATTTCTTTAATGAAAAGAGAGAAGCAAAAGTCACTATGAAAAACATTCAACAACTAAGACAATCAAACGCACGAGTTGTTAAATTTAAATATTAAAAAGGTATACCTGAAATTTAGTCATCCGACGAGAATGATTGAAGAATTTTAAGCTCAAATGAGTTGGACTTGAATTGCGAGAATGCGGTATTTGTAGTTAATTGATCTGCAATAATTGAAAACATGTTAAAAGTGGAGTTAATGCGCCGGCTAGGAACCGTGTCTGTAACTGACGAATTCTGAGGCTGATCTCATAAAGGATTGCGAGCTGATTCTAGGAAAATTCTTTTAAGAATGGTCGCGCCATCGCTTACCTTCAATTTTTTCTCTCCAAGTCTCATTCTATACTTAATAGGTACTTCAACAATTCCAAAGCTTCTTCGTTCTACTTCACTATTTAGTTCCACTTCTATATCAAAACCTTTTGACTTTACATGCCAATCTCTTAGGATTTCAGCGCGAATTGCCCGCAGTCCTGTCAGCGGATCTTGCATGTTTACCCCATTGAGTAAGCTATGAGAGAAAGCTAAAAGCTTGTTTCCCAAATAGAACAAGTTACGCAATGCACTTCTCTTCGGCGTAGCCATTAAACCTGTTTCCGCAAACCATGCCGACCTCTGGGTGGTTATCGAGAATCTGGATCATTTTAGGGATATACTCCGCAGGATAAGTGAAGTCCGCATCTGTAACAACAACATAGTCTACATCGGAATCTATGTACCTCATAGCTTTCAAGATGGCGTCGCCTTTTCCTAAGCCATCCTGAAATAGAATGTGTGCACCCAAATCTTTGGCAATTTCAACTGTCCGATCATTGCTGTGCCCATCAACCACTAAAATCTGGTTAGGATTAATGTTTTGCGAAATCTCCTTTAACGTAAGACCTATACCTTCCTCTTCATTCAACGCTGCAATTACGACGTCAGCGGAACATCTACTATCAAACTCTTTACTCAATTAGTTCTTCATCTTAAGCTATTTTTCAAGTTAACTGACATGTTTAACCAATTTTTCTTTTTCAAAAGTGGACTAAAATTACAAAAAAGAGAGTTCGAATGAATAAATTAAGTCTCAACGCTCATTTACCCTTCTTTATGGCTCGTGATTTGAGCTACTTTATATATAGTCATTGGCAGAGTTAAACTCGTGTGACTGTGAGCTCACACCGACATTCTGACTTTTATGTTGAGCTAAATAGTCCAAGTGCTGTGATGAAACTGAAACTCGAAACTAAAGAAGAAATGATTGCTTCAGATTAGTCTTCAGCTTTTTTCCAGTCGGATTCAAAACCTGTTCTGAGTACGCCTATAAGGTTGCTGTTGTTTGTCCAAAGAGAAGGACTTTCGCCTAATCCCGTTTCTTTAGAGGTAGTAATCAATGCTTCTTTATCATCAGACATTATGAAGTGATTCAAAGGTTCACGATGAAACTTGACATGAACCGAAGTGCCATCGATAAGTTTTTTCACTTTTTCTTTGAGCAAAACGTCAGGGCTTTCTCCTTCAAAAATTAGTCAAATCTGAGCTGCCTTTCTTTATTGCTTGCTTACATTCATCTGAAAACTGAGACAAAATCGGTATAATTCTTGCCTTGTCTGCAATCAACGCGACTTCTTTTCTCGAGTTTCTAATCAGTTCTGAAGTCTTTGCTAAAATTGCTTTCTTTTCCGCTATCAGTATGTAGATGCTTTCTTCTCCAGGAACCGGCTGTTTCCAATCCTTAAGGGACAGCCTCTGGACACTACTCCTCATACCCGTCAACCGATCATCAGATTTGTCTTTTTTCTTCCGCCACCAGAAAGCTTAAGGCATCCGAAATAGGAGTAGCCCGGACCTCAGCTGGTTTACCCATTAATCTTTCAATCAGGCCCATTTTTTCAAGTGACGGCAAAATTCTATAGACGTCTTCTCTGCGCACTTTTGAAAACTTCGCTACTTGTCCTACCGTAGTTTTTTCCAGCTTAAGTATTGCTAAGTAAACCCTTGCCTGATTAAGACTCAAACCCAAACCAAGCAAAAGATCCGTGTTTTCATCGTTTGACATTCTCTATTCATGCAATATAAAGATAGCTATCTAATATATTTATTCAATTGGTATATCACTCTGCTTGATTAGGTAGATATCAGATCCAACTAGTCTCATACTAATAGTTTCTTTTTTAAATTTAGTATACTCTGGAAGTGTAGCCATCTTAACTCCCTTAATGATGATCTCCTTTCCTTCTTTGGTCTTCTTTACTTCTTTCTTAGATAGATCATAGCCATGTGTACGTGCAAATTCCTTTAAATATCGATCAAGTATTGGATAGACCTTTCTTACCAGTGCTTTCCTCTCTTTCAGATTTAGATTACTAAAGTTCTCTAATTGGAACACTTTCTCAAGGTTTAATCTATAGGCATTCCTTGACATCTTACCTACTAGCTTTATAGCAGCAGCTAGATTAGAGTATTTAGGTTCTTTTCCTTTCCTTATAGTCTTTATTGATTCCACAGGTACGATATCAGCGAATAACTCTTCCTTAAGTTTACTTAGCTGTATCTTTATCTGTAGTGTTATCTGTAGCATTAATTAAAGAATCAGACTCTAGTCTTTTTTTCTTTTCTCTTCTTTATTTTTGACATTTCAAAGCCATAGGATACTATTCTCTATACTGTGGTACTTAAGCATATGGATATGGTCTACATTGCTTAGACAACAAATAGAGTATAGAAAAAGACTCAGGATATTTTACTAAACTGTCGGATCTGTTGTTAAACTACATATCGCGCGCAGCATGTCAGAGGAATTGATCCCTTTCTGCTTTGTTCGCGTGTCAATATTATGTTCGATGGGAGGAGCACTTTTTCCAGTTCTTTGAGACCTTTGAGTACTAAAACACCTCGGGGAGTAATCTCGTAGACAATTCTTCCTTCCTTTACAGACTCTCTCCAATTAAACCCTGTTTGAATAGAACCTCGACAAATTCACTGAATGTTTTGGAGTTGACGAACCTTTTGCATGCATTTATATCTAAAATTTTTAGCAATTTTCAGAAAATTGCAAGGCTATATCCGTTTTTCGAATATTTGATTTGTCTTGATTTTGAAGGTTTCTCTTGTTAAAGAAGGAGAAAAATTTGCTTAGTAATCTGAAGGAGGTTCAACTAAAATCCGATGGAAAAATTTTGAGACGTGTGTTATAGCAATTTCAGAATTACTTAATCGATTGCTCTATTCGATTTAAATAAAAGGGATATTCGGCTTACGAGAGTACGAAGCCGATGATTATGCCTATTACGAATCCAATGCTTAGTGGTAGTATGCCTATGATGAGTGCACCGTATTGATACACAATTGACCCGTATTGAGTTGCATAATTTTTCAACGAACTAAGACTTAAACCGAAAAAGCCGAAGTAGGCAACTACGAAGAGTATAATTGCAGCTATAATGGCAATCTTTAGGAATAAATGGATTAGATACCCCACAATCAATCCGACGACAAATATTATTATCATTAAGACAATGGGTGGCAAACCACCTATGCTTCCAGAAGTAATAAAATGAAATACTTGATCTATCGCGCCCAAAATCCACAACTCCATCAATTAAGTTAATAGAGTTTAAAATAGCTATTAAACTTGTGTGAGCTGTAGCCCCACATCAACAAAGCGTTATGCTGCTTGAAAAGTCAAGGTATGATTCAGAGCCCAAAAACTGTGAGATTATTCTATAAGCAAAACCTGGTTGATGCTCAAATGTTGCTGTGGCTTCACAGTCACACACACTTAATTCTGCAATAAACGACCTTTAGATGGAAGGTGATAGGAATGCCTGAAGAGAAGAAAAAAGTTGAAAATGCTGCTGAAAAAACTGGAGAAGCAGTCGGCAAAGGCATCAAGAAAGGTGCTAAAGCAGTCGAGGACTTCGGGAAAGGAATAAAGAAAGAACTCAAGAAAAAAGAATAAAGACAAAATCTCCTGTGGAAAACCCGAAGAAGCGGCGAATCTTGTAGACTGGACGAGAAACTGGCGAAAACAATTCTGAGAATACAGTTTAGCGCATAACCTGTTCTTCAGAAAATATTTAGTAGCTGCCACTCGCAGTTTCCTGTTCTTCTTTTCTATACTAGCTCTTCTTCTTCCTTAAATCGTTTCGGTCGGGGGTCTATCTCTACAGTTTAGACTCAGGCAGCTCATTCTCGATCTCTTTTTTCCAATTCTTCAAGATTTTTGCAGCGAATGCATACGTAACGCTTCTGGTTTACTTGAGATACTGTTTACCTGACATCAGAGCGTTTCTACTTCAACCTCTTTATCATTCAGCATTCTCATGAATCGTCCTCCTTCGTGAACTATCTCTCCTACAATTGCCTTATTGGTCTCCAAGAATAAGTGCCATGCATTTATGCAGGTCTCTATTACCAAGTAAACTTTCTGATACGATTGAGAAATAACATGCAATCGTATTTCTGCTACTCGATTGTTCAACTCTTCCTGTTTCGTGAAATCCATGGATTTCCCTATAACCTCCGTCATTTCAATCAGACTTTTTTTTTATAATTTGCCTGTCCCTATTTGAAATTCCGATTTTTGTACACCAAAGTAGTTGGTAACCTTCAAGGGAAAATTTGCTCAACAAACATCACCTATACAATACATGTAACTGGCAATTATTAATTAGCTTATTCTTTATTTTCGTTTCACTCTAAATAGTTGTAGTTGGTGCTTTAACCACAAGATTACCTGATTTTCAGCTCGGTGTCGCTTTTTGTTGTTGGCAACAGCAGAATAAACATTGGACTGAGCAGAAGCCCTAACCGGAAACGAATAACCGTTTCGTTACAATTTATAGAAAACCATTGAGAATACCCTTCAGGGCTTGTAACTTCTTGAAAAAATCGCAAGTTTTTCTTCTGAATAAAAGCATAAGCATCAGAATCTCCAATAGTCCCCTGCTCGGCCGCAAAAAACAGAAAACAAAAAGCTGCTAAACTACAACAGTTTAATTGAATGTCTGGGAGAAAGGCCACTTGGCGATTATTGCTGTTTCAGACTTGCACCTAGGATTCGATGCCTCTGACAAGGCTGCGTTTACCCGCTTCCTCGGAAACCTTCAATCCGACCCCAGCGTTACAGACCTCGTCCTTCTCGGCGACATCGTGGACATGTGGAGACGAGATTCATCAGGCATTTTCCTCGAGAACCATGATGTTCTCGACCTTATCAACGAACTACAAGAAGAAGATGCGCATATATTACGTTGCAGGAAACAATGATTTCCACGTCCGCAAGCTACAAGGCCTAGGATACCCAATCAACTTCATTAATGGACCTGAAGCTTCAGCAAGACGGCCTGAATCGCAGGTTTGTTCACGGCTGGGAGTTTGACGAGATGCAGAGGAAGCACTTCATGGAATCGCTGTGCCACTCAATGTCTGATCAGAAGGGCGAACGCGACACTAACATTTGGGCTGCTCTTGGCCGTTACGAAAATGACCTGTCTCGTTTTTTCTCCATGATTGATCGGGGAAGAAAACGCCAAATCGCTGAGATGTTCCGGCTAGGTCCAGAGCAGAGGCTCATAGAAAACCTGAAAGGTGTAGAAAGAAAGGCCCGTTCCACAGTTCAGCCCAGGGAAGTTCTTGTCTTCGGGCACACCCACAGACCCTTCGTGAACAAGGCCGAGAACCTCGCAAATACCGGCTCATGGGTTACAGACTGCGCCTATCCACAATACATATGTGCGGATAGAAGGTGGCAAACCCAGGCTATTCGTGTTCAAAGGAGCCGAGATAACGGAAAGAGCCGACATCTAACTATCACTTCCATTTTTCTGCGGCTAAGAGTATGCGCGCTGCCCTGTTCTGATATTATGTATTGAAGTAGGCAGGTCTCTTCTATGATCTTGTTTAGGTTGTCTTCTCCAACTTTTCGGATGAACCTGCTAAGAACACTTCTTGTGTAGCCTTTCTCATCTTTCTTGATTAAACACAGTTTTCTAAGCCTTGGATCGGTGTCGAGTAGGCATGTCATTTCGCTTAGACTGCGAACACCCTTCATGCACATGACAATGAAGGTTCTGAAAAGTCCCAGGGGATTTCTGGAGGGACTGCCTGGCCCAGAAGAGTGAAAGCAATCTTTCAAAACGTTTTGTGCAAAAATTAGGTCGATATTTTCAAAGAGAATTTCAAGAATTTTATGTTCATCTTGTCCCGCCAGAATGCAGCGCCTAAGCTTGGACTCAAACTCGTAAAATACGATAGTCCAATTACTCTTATTAATTTAAGGACAAGCCAGCGCGCTTGTAGTTGTAGTTCTACAGTCACAAACCGTTAAGTAGAATTGAAAAGACATTGGGTCAGTCATACGAGAGGTGATTGGATAAATGAGGTTTTTGCATAATAACAAAGGTGGTTTAGGTAGTTGGCTCTGGTCCGCTATTGTAGTAGTAGTATTAATAATAGTTCTTATCGTTGTTTTGAGATTTCTTTTTCATTTGATATAAAGGGAAGCTAAGATAAAGATTACAACCTAATCTTTAGCTTACCCTATCTGTTTGTTTTTTATGTTGTTGTGTCGTTTTGTGTGTGTGGATTAAATTTTAATCTTTCTCTCTCTGAAACTTACGAATTACTAAACTTAACGACGACCTTACTCTCACTGTACTAACCCTTAAGCAAACCCACAACTACACGAAGCGACACCCAAAAGACGGAAAAGACAGTGAGACCTCCGCTTAGCAGTTGTGCAGTAGTTCTTCGATCTCTTGAAAAACTATTTCAACTGACTATCGGAAGCCTTGAACAGCTGGTTTTACGCTTTGTTAGAGTTTTCTTTTGGCTTTGCCTAAGTCTTCTTCGATTTTCCCTTTTACTTTCTCAGCTTCGCCCTTAATTATTTGACCTGTGTTGCCAGTAATTTTGGCCCCGCCTTCGCGGATTTTGCCTTGGTCCTTTTTGAGTTTACCTTTAACTTCTTCTTCGCTCATAAAATTTCACCAAAAGAATAGAGTCTCTGCGATTTTATTAAGCGTATGTGTATGGTGCTTAACACTCACAATGATGAACATAGCCTTCGCAATGTACGCTGATCAACGATTGCTTTTGGGCCTTCCAAAAACTTACATCATAGAAGGGAAGAAGCCTATTCACGATTAAGCTAATCATCAGAACATATAAACAATAAATAATTTCTGGGTTGACTTGTTCTTTGTCACAACCCGCGGAAGGCCTTTGCCCTTGCAGTGTACGCTGAGTTAACTACCATCACAATACAAGCGCGCCTATCAGCATAATAAGGCCTGCAGTTAAGGATGAACATAAAGTTAAAGTAATAGCATAATAACAATCACCTAAGCTTTCATCAGCAAGATATGCAAATCATCTTATTATTCCGAGAAGTGTTCCGAGACCAAGATACATTATCATGTCCCAATTTGTAAAATTGTAAGCACAGAAAGAAACGCCAAGTGCCATTGTGTTAGCGAATGTTATTAGTCTGCGCGCGTGCTCACAATAAATTAACGTTACATACAATTACAGAAGTGCGTGCCGGCCTGTTGCAGAATTCCAAAGAAAGAGAGATTTTGATAAATTTAGGTTTATTCTTGATATTCATCTGGATTCTTTTGACAGGAAGATATTTGATATTCTCAAAGAGAAAGATCAGCTTCTCACCCTACCCGAGTTAGGAGAGGACTCAGAGTTTGCCTTTCAACTGTCATGATCCATCTGGAGTGGCTTGGTCTAACCATATCTACAGAATATTCTATGATTTGTTTCATAAGTATGAGCGCATTCTCAATTCGTCAGGGAGAAGTCTGCAGTTAAGATTTCGTTGAGTTGGCGATGCGATTTTGAACCGTTTCGGATAGCTTTTTCCTCAAGTTTTCATCGTCGTGGGTCCATACATTGATCTGGTCAATTCTCTTAAGCTAGTTCTTCATCACCAATAACGTTTATGAACCATCTTTGAAAGTCTTGACGCTGAAAATGAAACGTGACAGACTGAATGGGTACTATTTGGAGTTTTTCGGCGAACTCAATTGTGTTACTTGCAGTTATTCCAGTATTTTTTCCGAGCGCAATGTAAAATTGAAAGCTTTTTTCAAAGGGAACGGTGTTGATTAGGTTTAGCGGTAGGAATGGAGTATTCAACTTTTTCCCCAGCTCTATCGCCCATTCCTTCACTCTACCCATGTTCAGATCGTCCATGATGGTTCTATTTTGGCTAATCATGCAGCCTCCAAAACCAGCAACGTCAATAAGCTTGAGAGACTTATTTTTAGCCAGTAATTTTTTTTGGTTGGCTTCAGTATTTAGCGCTTTCGCGTCTTCCTTATTCTCGCATAAGAAATAGAGCGCGACATTTTTGCCTTCAAAGTCCTTCTCCATAAAATCCACAGCTTCGTTGTAAACGCTGTTTCCAGCCCCACCGCCAACAATAATGTTTTGGAATGATGCAATGTCCGCTGGACCCTTGCTAAGATCCGCGAGAGTTGCATCCATGTTGTAGGTTGTTTTGAGGGTGTCAGCTATGGTATGTGCTACTTGTTCATTTAATCCACTTATTGTCGAAAAAACTATTAGGGTTTTTCCCGTCATTGTTCTTCACTTTCCTTATATCACATTTAACACGCACGCTTAATTTTAAGATGTGTGACTGGGAATAAACAGCTACACCTGCACTGGCGATTGCGTTAAGTAAGCTTTTTTTATGTTTAGCTTCTGCCCATCTTGCGAGTAAGGTTATTGACACCTTCTTGTTTATCATACATGAGCTTCAAACTTTTGTCTTAAATAGCGAAATTAAGTGAATAAGCTAAAATATGCCATTAAAATATGTTTGAATATTCTTGCACTATGACTATTTATTCAATTTTTAAGATTTCAATTGCTTTCTTATGATGATGAAAAGCGCCAAAAGGAGCAGTGCGCCAATGACGCCTGAGGTGATACCTGTGATGTACCAAGCTTCCCACGGAGGCATGAAAGTCATAAGGTACTTCAGTGACCCGATGAGGATAAATAGGGAAGCAGACCCTATGAATGAAATTACCAGGGAAACCAAGATGCTAATAATTACACTTGTTATGAGAATTTTTTTGAGGCGTTTCTTAAGTTCACCCTGTTGTTCATGTACATATTCTCTTATAACGGCTTTTATCTCATTGAAGAAAGACTCGATAATTTCCTTTATTGTGGGCAATTAATTCTTCCTTCTTCGTCCAAAGAGAGCAGATTGTCAGCCAATTCTATCAAAATCTTCATTGATTGTGGACGTTTATTGTTCCTTGTGGCTTTGCTGACTTGAATAAATAATATCCGTACAGGAACAGGAAGAGTGCTATTACTAAACTGCCTAGTCCTAATGGGAGAACAAGGCTTGTTGCAATGAATTTAAAAACTCTTAAGAGTACTGCAAGTCCAAAAAATACTATCAGAACTGCTAATATACAGATTCCTACACCGCCAATCCAACTTCCAAATCCCATATTTTTCCACCTTTACCCCATTTATTTCTTCTCTTGATTGTCCAATGTTATTTTTTACGTCCTGAAAGCTAGTCGTGCAACTATTATGCTTATGGCTGTGACAGGCAGAACCCATATTATGGTGCCTAGGTTAAAAAAAACAAAACCAAGGAGCCAAAAGTTAACAAGTATCCCAGCGACTAAGAAAAGTGAATTAAGTAATCCCATTCCAACGTCTCACTTACCATTAACTTGGTAGAGCCTATTTTAAGATGTGTGACTGTGAACAAACAGCTACAGTTTCATCACTTTCTCTTTATACTAAGATTAATCTATTAGGCCTATCTTGACTTTTGTCTTTCAGCCCTATCAAGTTTCTTCTTCTTGCGGGCATCTTCTCGCTCTTTCTTTTTTCGAGGCTGAGGTTTTCCCCGATCTTGTTCGCCTGTTTCTCCTTTCTTACTCATCTAACAATCTCCTTATGATGAAGAAACGGCTGTAAGCTTTGCAATCCCGTTTCTTTTCTTTTGTAATTTAAGTGAATACAGTTTTTTATGAGTTGTGGCGAAAAGAATCCCTAAGAGCCCAGAAAAACCAAAAAAGAACGTACAATACAAAAGAAAGCTAAGAATAAGTTCTTTGATCTGGCAACTCGAGATTTAGCTGCATTTTCAGCAGCTTGTATCTATTTCTAACGGTAACTTCGGTGACTCCAGCAGCCTCCGCAACCTCTTTTTGCGTTATCTTTTCATTATTTTGAAGACAAGCTATGTAGAGTGCCGCTGCAGCCAGGCCCATGGGATCTTTGCCTGCCGAAAATCGTTTTCGTCTAGCATCTGCAAGTATTGTTATGGCAGCGCCCTGTGTTTTGCCTGAAATTCCGTTTTTCTCGGCAATTTTTGAGACGTATGTCAGTGGATCAGCAATTGGCATGTGAAAGTCGAGTTCTTGCAACAACAGTCTATAGCAGCGTGCGACATCTTTCTCATCAACAAGGCTTGCTTCAGCTATTTCGTGCAGGCTTCTGGATGCTCCGCTCTTACGGCAAGCTACATAAATTGAAGCCGCCATGATAGAGTTAATTGACCTCCCTCTCACTAGGCCTTTGTCTAGTGCTTTGCGGTAGATAATAGCCGATTTTTCTTTAGTCGATCGTGGAATGGAAACTTTACTTGATAAACGTTCCAGTTCAGACATTGCCTGTGCAAGGTTTCGATCGATAGATGAATGCACTCGGCTGCGTATTTGCCATTTCCTAAGACGCCACATCTGCAATCTAGTGGAAAGAGGCAGTTTCCTTCCGAATGCATCTCTGTCAACTTGGCTGATCGCAGTGGATAATCCTTTATCATGAACTGAATATGATGTTGGCATACCGACGCGGCTTCTTGACGCTTTTTCTTCTTGTGTAAAAGCGCGCCATTCGGGGCCTTTATCTAACATCTGATCGTACAAAACAAGACCACAATCGCCACAAATGGTTTCGCCTGTGCCGCAGTCATGGATAAGATTATTGCTTGCGCATTCAGGACACTTATCAGCTAAGTGACTATGAACTTTTGGGACTTCTATAGTTACACTCATGATTTAATCCCTGTTTATTTGCCCAGAATCGTCACTGAATCACTTAATGCCCTTCAAAGCTTAGAAAAGTGATAATGCGATCCTCGCATTCTAACTACGTGTAGATACATCTATTATAAAGGACTTTGCTATCAAATAACAAGATTTGGCATGCCACTACTAGCATCCGGCCTACAGCGCGGCTGAGAAAACGAGACATGCTACTGAACTGTGTATTCTTTTGATTAGCTTGCGAAATTCAAAAAACATTGAAAAACCAACCGGACGTCTGCAGACAAAAAGCCGCTTTAGAGTATTTACCCGGTAGTTTTCTAACATAATTCTTAATTACTGCGTCTTCATTGGGTTTGGCTTGAGGAATTTAAAAAATGGTTAAGATGGATTTCGGTGGCGTCAAGGAAGATGTCATCACCCGTAAAGAGTTTACAGTGGCGCAAGCCCAAAAAATCCTTAAAGACGAAGTTGTCGTCTCACTTGGCTATGGCATTCAAGGTCAAGCCCAATCACTGAACATGAGAGACAATGGTGTAAAAGTAATAATTGGACAAGAAAAAGAAGGCGTATTCAAAAAAGAATGGGACAAGGCAATTGCAGACGGCTGGAAACCAGGCGAAAACCTCTTCCCTATGGAAGAAGCAGCCAAAAAAGGCACTATCAAAATGTACCTACTTACGGACTCAGCGCAAAAAGCAGTATGGCCAAAAATCAAAGCAACCCTCAAAAAGGGAGACGCGTTATACTTCAGCCACGGCTTTAGCATCGTCTACAAGGAACAAACCGGCGTTATCCCGCCCAAAGACATAGACGTTATACTTGTTGCACCAAAAGGCTCAGGTACATCAGTGCGCAGAAACTTCGTCGACGGCAGCGGCATAAACTGCAGCTTCGCTGTCCACCAAGACGCAACTGGCAAAGCGATGGATCGAGCCAAAGCAATGGGCATCGCCATCGGCGCAGGGTATCTGTTTCCAACCACATTTGAAAAAGAAGTTTACAGCGACCTTACAGGCGAACGCGGCACACTAATGGGCGCACTCGCAGGAATACTCGAAGCACAGTATAATACCCTTCGTGCGCATGGTCATAGCCCAAGTGAAGCATTTAACGAAAGCGTCGAAGAACTTACCCAGAGTCTTATCCGCTTAGTTGATGAGAACGGCATGGACTGGATGTACTGCAACTGCAGCGAAACCGCTCGCATCGGCGCCCTACGCTGGAGACCACGCTTCCGAGAAGCAACCCAACCGGTATTCGACTCACTTTACGAGCTTGTCGCTGCAGGTGAAGAAACACGCATCGTGCTGGAAAAGAGCAAGGCGCCAGACTACCGCCAAAAACTCGCCGATGAACTCAAGGAAATGGGCAACAGCGAAATGTGGCGCGCAGGCGCAACCGTCCGTTCGCTACGACCGAGAAAACAGAAGAAGCAAGAATAAGCTTCTCTCTATTTCTTTAATTTTCGTTTTGTAATTTTCGATAAGTTTAGACTATAATATAGATTATAAAAAATATGAAAAAAAGATTCAGCCCTAAAATTTTAGAGCCAAAAACGCTCTATTATGTACTCTGTGGTTTTAGAGCCATGATTTAGAAAGGATTTTTTTGCAGGTGCTGCAAATTGTGTAAATCTCTTGCTCGTTTTTTATGAGCAGTTCGGTCTCTGCCGTGGATTTGCAATTTGGGCAAACGTCATTATGTAACATATATTCATCTCCGATTTACTTTAGGCAGGTGTGACATGAACCAAAAATTTGAGTTTCAGCGTGGCTTATTGCGTTAACAGTAAGGACACAAAACCAGTTTTTGGGTATCTTGTTTACGCTGTCGATTATCAGATAAGTCGCTTGGCTAAAATATATCTATTTCCCAACAGTTTTCCATGCTTTTTCAAAAGAAGAACGTAAAATCAAGTGGCTGTATTTTCAAAATCTTCTTATCGTTTCACTTTTTTTGGATGAACTAATTTTTTATACCTGAAGACAACGCTTCCTAAACAACCGGGCAAAAATGATTTCAATTACTGGCGAACAATGGGTATGAGTTACAGAAAAGAAGATTCGGTTATCGTAAAGAAAAATGTCGTTAAAATGAGAGTTTATAATAACACAGACCAATGTACGCAAGCGCGGTGGTTGATCAGGAGACCGAAACAGGACACGCTGAATGGAATTACTGCATAAAAAAAACTTCTATGTATTTAACATCATCGAAGGAAAAGGAACTTGGTTTATCAAAGTCAAACCATATGATGTTCAAGCAGGAAATCGCTTTGGTCTATTCCCCCAATTCCAGATTTTACGTAGCAAACGGAATCTAAAGTATTCAAGTATGCATAACTTCGCCCGCTTGAGGAACCAGACCATGAGTCATCACATCGTAATCGTAGCTCTTCGGTACAGACAAGAAAAAGACACAACCAACCCAAACGTTAAAACAGAACTCAAGAATCAAGCTTGCGTTTCTTTTCTTTCATTTGCTTAGGAAGCTAATTTTTTTATACCTGAAGACAACGGTTCCTAAAACACCACGGGACACAGTCTTGGATTACCTCACAGTCGCAGCAGTAGCCGTCTTCGCAGCCACGCTTTTCCTAATGATTAAGCGTCCCTTAGGTTTGCGGCTGGGCTACGCGGCTGGAGTCGGCGCCATTGCCTCGCTGATTTTGGGCACGGTTAGTTTGGGTCAGGCTGCACAGTCCTTCCTCAACATTTGGGATGCGGCGCTGGCGTTCCTCGGCATAGTGGCTTTGTCGGTGACGTTAGATGCGATGGGTTTCTTTAGGTGGGCTGCCCTGCGGGTGGTAAAGATGACTGGCGGCAGTGGTCTTCGACTTTTCATTTATATTTCCCTTCTCACAGCGGCAGTAAGCATTCTTTTTGCGAATGACAGCGCAGTTTTGATTTTGACCCCGATCGTTTTGGAAGTTGTAACTTGCCTTGGCATCGATACGAAAGGCAAGCTCGCGTACCTTTTCACCGCGGGTTTAATGGCGGATACTGCCGCTATGCCTCTTATCACAAGCAACCCAATCAACATTTTGAGCGCTGACTTTTTCAAGTACAGCTTCGTCGACCACTTAATCTTCATGGGACCTGTAGCTGCCGCGACAATTCTTATCAGTTTACTCCTGTTTTACTTGTTTTTCCGAAAACAGATTCCGAAAGCTTATGACATGTTAGCTGCTGACACATTAGCCAATGGAAAACCAGTCATTTCAACTCGTCTTTTGAGGATAAGTTTGGTGACGCTGGTTGCAATCGACGTCGGCTACGTGTTGACCTCTTTGAATCGGTTCCCAGTTTCAATAGTCATTTGCGGCGGAGCGGCTTTTCTAATCGGGTTTACTGGTTTACGTTGAAGTGGAAGGGTTCGGTGAACGGCGAGAAGAAAGGGCTCATGGGGTTGGCAAGGGACATCAACTGGGACATCGTGCTATTCATGTTCAGCATTTTTCTAGTAGTGCAAGGGTCTGGAAACTGCCGGGATCACAAATCTGCTCGCCTCGGCACTCGTCGCAACAAGCAAGTTGCCCTCCGCGCTGGGAATCTTTGGTCCAAGTATGGTTGTAACCATTGGAGCCAGCTTCATGAACAATTGGCCCATGACAATCCTCGGGATGCTGAGCATCCAGCACATTGGAGCAACGGGATCCGCTCTGACAGGCTTGATTTTTAGCAATATTATCGGAAACAACTTGGGACCCCACTTCTTCCCTCTCGGATCGTTGGCGATAGTGATTTGGCTGGAAACGATGAAGCGGAAAGGCGTCACCATTAGCCTCAAAGAATACCTCAAAGTGGGCGCCATATTATCGATCGCGCAGGTCGCAGTTGCCTCAGCGGTTCTATGGGCTGAATTAAGCTTGGGATTCCATTTCCTGTAGTTTGAGATAGAAATAGCACGACTAAGAGGCATTTAGCTTGCTGATTATTTCTCGATAAGCCTTTAGCGCTTCTTCTTCGTTGGACACATTTTTTATGAGCATGCGTCCGCCGTTAAACAGGCTGACTTCGTACTCTTTGTAGTCAAACATGAGGGCTAAACGGGACTTCAAACTAACCTTAAATTGCTTGTTGACGGCTGGGTAAACCTCTTCAAGGTTGAGCTACAGTGGTTTTTCAGGGTTGATGTTCGCGGTGTTTCTTCCGCAAAGCCAAACAAGCCGTTCGCCGCCAGCAACCGTAGACAAGTCGCCATGGCAAACTGGACAGCGAGTGCTTTTTGAAATCTCGATCGAGATAAAATCCATGTCGCTAAAATCACAGACCAAAAGTTTACCCTTCAAGCTTGAACCAATTCCAGCCAACAATTTGATGGTTTCCATGGCTTGCAGGGCGCCGATTGTTCCCGGCGTTGCTCCGATAACTCCACGGGTAGCGCACGTAAGCAAGTCGTTGTCGGAGAGGTTCGGCATTAAACACTCCAAGCAACCCGTTTCAGGAGGCGCAAAAACTGAAAGATTTCCCTCAATCCCGATTGCTGCGCCAAAAACATACGGAATCTTTAGTTTTACACATGCGCGGTTAACCAGGTAGCGGGTCACCATGTTATCTAAGCCGTCAACCACGCAATCTACGCCCCGCAAAAGCCGTTCCACGTTGCTTGCGTTTACGTTTTCAGTGAAAGCTTCAGCCTTGATGAGGGGGTTGATTTCCTGGAGGCGTTTCGCAGCGATTTCGGCCTTCGGGTAATGCAGGTCAGCCGGTGTGTATAGGATTTGGCGGTGAAGATTCTGCATTTCAATCGTGTCTTGGTCGATTAAACGGATGTAGCCGACTCCAGCCAACGCAAGATACAGTGAGGAAACTGTGCCTAACCCGCCTACGCCGACCACTGCAACCTTTGATTTGCAAAGGCGCTGCTGCCCTTTTTCGCCCAGTTCTTTCATAGTGACTTGACGACTGTAGAATTCTGTAGCGAAGGCTTCTTTGTCTGCCATATTATTGACTGTTCCCAGATTGAATTTTGTTTCTGGTGGTATATTTGCCTTTAATCAGCAAAGCCCAGTAAACTACTTTTCAATTGTCGTATTTGAATGTGACTCGCTGTTAGTTGGGTTGCGCCGGAAATTGAGTGCGAAAACGGGTGTTATTTGGAAAAAAGTTTAAGTGGAAAGTTGTCATAAAAAAATATTGTTACTATTAACAGTAGTAGCTAACGAGACAAGAGAAAAGAGCAAAAAAAACCAACCAAACACAAATCACAGTCACCCGCAAAGCCGCCGCCAGCAAAAAGCCATACCCAATCCCCAACTCAACTCTTTTCTCCTTTCAAGAGTTGAAACTCCTTGCCCAATGGGAGTTCCACTCTGGCGGCGGCAGCATTAACAGTGGAAAGGAACTCTTTAGCAAAGAGATGAAGTTTTGGCGGATTACGCGTATTTGCCTTTTTGCAGAAACTGCTTTTCGTAAATTTCCTTGACCCTGATTGATGGTGTCGGCTTCTTGCGGCGTTTTGTCGTCTCGGATTCGGCTTATGCGGGCGAAGCGCAGTGCCATTTGGCTTCTGTATTTGGGCTGAATTGGACTTCGTTGTAAGCCACTTCGACGACGATTTTCGGAATAACGATTACCCGATGACCCTCCTCGGCGATTACAGACTCTTTTAGTTGCCGCGTCATCTCGATTATTTCAGCGTCTGTTAAACCCTTGAAAGTTTTCCCCAACTTCCAAGAACCCGCCGGTCTCTGGGTCTCTTGCCGCAAGGTAGTAGTCAGAAAGCCAGCCTTTCCTTCGCCCGTAGCCGTATTCGGCTGCTGTTATCACGAGGTCTAAAGGTTCAAGCACGGTTTTGATTTTCAGCCACTTTTTTCCACGGCTTCCCGGTGTGTAGGGACTGTCAAGCTTCTTCGCCATCAAACCCTCATGACCTGCTGCTATGGCTTCTTTAAGGAAACCCTCGGCTTCCCCAGCTTTTTCAGTGACGATTTGCTTGCTTAACGGGATTTGACCTGTGTTTTCTGCGAGGATTTGCCTGCGCGCCGTGTAGGGTAACGCGATCAGGCTGGAGCCGTTCAAGTAGAGTATGTCGAAGAGGTAGAGGGTTAAAGGAATTTTCTTTGCCATGTCCGGATACGTCGCGGACTCGTTTGAAGCGACGCATCAAATGTTGAAAAGCAATAGGGTAGCCAGCGCTGTTGAGCGCGACAACTTCGCCTTCAACTATGGCTGATTGCGCCTTAATGTTAAGATTCACAGTTTCAACGATTTCTGGAAGGCTTTCCGTAACGTTGGTTAATCTTCGACTGAAAATTTTAACCCTGCCGTTTTGCTTGTGAATTTGAACCCTTGCCCCGTCATACTTGTATTCAAAAGCCGTTTTGCAACCCTGCGTATCCAACGCTTCTTTCACGGTTTCGGCGGTTTGGGCAAGCATAAGTTTAACAGGTCTGAAAACATTGAAGGCTGCTTTTTCTAAACCCTCGACTCCTTGGCTTTTCAGGGTCGCAGCTACTTCGCCTATGTCGCCTAAAACCATGCTTGCACGTTGCACACGCGCTACGGAACCTGGAAGGCTTTTGCAACGGCTTGCTCCATTAAGCCCTCTTGAAGCCCTGTGCGCATCTCGCCTGTGAAAATTTTGACCAGGTACTTGACTTCAACCGGAGTAGCTTGGCTAAGCAAAGCGGTGATTAGGTGTTCTTTTCGGTTTCTTGCGCCTGTCCCGGAGGTTTGAGCGATTGCTTCCAGTGCCCGCTTAACTTCGGCTATGGTCAGCGAGGTTTCGGTTAGCTGGGTTTGCTTTTTGGTTTTTGTTTTTTCGAGAACAGTTTTTGTTGCTGAGCCTATGTCGCCTGTGCTTGCCATCGCTTGGCGAAAAAGGTTCCAGTCGAATTCACTGACGCATTCGAGAACTCGAGTCAGAGTTGACCAGTTGACGTCAAGCGTTTTTTGGCTGTATTTGGGGAAAGCTCTTCCAACCATCATGTTCGTGGCGGGTTCAATCTCTTCCTCGTCAAGCGTTCGTAGGAAGTTTGCGGTTAAATCTATGATTTCAAGCCGTTTTCTTGTGGCTTCAACTTTTTCAAGCAGTTCGGACAGGGATTTGAAAGATGCAGGCATAACTTGAACCTAAAATGCTGTATCAAAAGGAGTCTTTTCGCTGCTTATTTAATTGTTCATTAGGTCCATTGAGAGCGACCCCTAGTTTGACGAAGTCTGCTTCTTTTCGATAAACCACAAAACTAATAACAGAACACTGATGCCTACAGCTGAATGGGAAAAGCAACGAAAACCGCGCGTTTAAGAGAAAAAACGCTTGCTGAAATAAAACATTCTAAGCAAACAACATTTGACAACTTGCCCACCATAAAAGAGAACCCAGCCAAACACCAAAACAATAAGCACATAATAATTTCAGAGATTGACAATGAAACCAAAGAAGATGATTTGGACCTTAAAGTTGCTTTTCGATTGGTTCCCTCTAGAGCATCCTTTTCAAAAGTGTTTGTGGAGCTGTTTTTTGATGGGCAAAAACTGCATTGCTGCCCTGTTCGTATCCCGCAGGGTGCGCTTTCAGCGGATGAGCTTGAATGGTCCGCGGCTTTAGACATGAGGGGGATAGATGCCGGGCAGCATATCATTCGGGCTGAAATGTTTGAGCTTTGGGATTCTGAAGAAAAACTCACCCTCGTCTCCAAAGAAGTAACCATAAATTACGTTCCCGTCCGCAAACAAGATAGATACATAAAAATTCCAATCGTGAAAAAACTTGCAGGTGAAGACTTAAAAGTTGTTTCGGAGCCTACAAGAGACGTTTACCGGGAAATTGAAAAAGAACAAAAAGAAGAATTATTGAACAAACGAGACGAATGGTAAATGTGTTTCAAAGACCTGACCAATTTGCGGCATGGCAAAATATAATATCTTCTTCGTTCGAAAGGTGTTAGTTCTCGAGGAGAGAGGAAAGATTAAGCCGCTGAACCAAGTAACCAAAGATCGCTTAGTTGTCATCGGATTGCTAGCTTTGGAAGTGGGATTTGTTTATAATGTGGTGATTAATTTTTACCATTACTTAGTTAAAGGAATGCTCTACAATTTGGTGCTTGGAGTTCTCGCGACTCTCGGAACCGTAGTTTTATTTGTGTACTTAATCGTAATTTTGGTAAGCTATCTGGATAAAAGAAAAGTCTTAAAAAGCTTTCAAAAATAAAACCAAAAAAAGAAAAAATGCTTTGGGGGGGTGGCTATGTGCTATTAGGAGAATATGGAGAAGGATGATTCGCCTTCGGGCTCTTTTTGTTTGTCGTTGAATTCCTTGATTCTTTTGTTAAGCTCTTCCACTTCTTTGGTGTTGCCTAAAGCTTTTTGGCTGTCCCGTGCTTGTTCAAGCGCGCTGACTCCGTATCGGTCAAATCCCTTGCCGAAAGCTACATCCGCAGATTTCATGAAGAGCTCCGCAGCTTTCTGATAATCTTTTAGTTGGAAGCTACATTCACCAGCTTTATAGTTCATTTCGGCTGAGCCAAAGTAGTTTTGTCCTTTGTAGTACAGGTCCGCCACTTTCATGAAAAGGTCGCGGGCTTCGGCGTAGTTGCCGTTTTCCATCAACGCGTTTGCGTCTTTGTGAAGTTTAATTGGATCGTCTCTTACGCTCATGACTTATCACAGGCAATATTCTACGGGAACTTCCATTTAGATTTTCCTCCTTGGGCATGACTGCTCATAAAAAGCAAACGAAAAATTTTAGGCGGCAACACCCTAATTGAACGCTGTTCATAAAATACGAGATCCTCTCTTTAAAATACGCTTTTCATTTTAGGGACAAGCCAGTATAAATTGATCGAAAATTTCAATCACAAAAATGCACCACTCAGAGAAACGGTTTTTATCCTTCCTCAGGCATTAGAAGCATGGAAACTAATTGTGCGGGTGACATAATGCATTCTCTCAAAATTGTTGTTGCGACTTTTTTGATATTAACGATTCTTTTTGGGGTTGGAACCAGTTTTGCGCTCACTTACGGGCCCACTAATGGTTATGTACAATACAATATTACTGCAAGCGGCAAAGCTGACTATTTCCAGTCTGTTAGCGGCATCATAAACGAGTCTGTTCAACCAACTGGTCAAGCGGGATTTGTAAACCTTATACTAGACTTATCTTCGACGAAAGCAAATTTTACTTACTCCAAAGATGTTAACGCTACTTCTCTGCTAGAAATCTTCCCATACGTCCCTGCAATAACAAACCAGTCATTATCTTATCAAACTCAAGGAATCTCCATCAGCGCAAACCTAATTAACGCAGGCCAGACGACAGTCAGCTTTAACGGCACAACTTACCAAGCAACCAAATATTTAATCTCCTTCTCTGCGGCAAACTCCTCCAATGCCTTGTCGTTTTCGGGAAATGGCAGTATAATCAGTTTGCCATCGGGTTTAATTGACACAGTTCAACTCTCGCTGAACCAAACTGCTTCAATCAATGCGACCCTTTTATCAACAAATCTTTCACTCAACGCGCCATCAGGCAACATCAACCCTGTAGGAGCCTCAGTGCTCGGCTTAGCCTTAGCAGCGGCAGTTGCAATTGCAGCCCCAACAATATACACAAGAGAGAAGAAGAAAAAATACGAAGAGCAACCTCAGGAAGATGAAAATAACACTAGCCAAGAAAGCGATGTAAAACAAGAGAACGAGGACGAGAACAAGCCTTCTTACTGGGTTGACTAACATTGAGTAATGCAAAAATCGGTTGCTTAGCAGCAAACATAAAAGCTTAGGTGGAAGCTGTCACGGCTAATTCTTCGGCGGTAATTGAGCTCAATAAAGCGGTGAAAGATTATGGCAGCAACAGGCGGATTGGCCCGGCAAATCTCACGATCAGCAAAGGGGAAATTGTGGGGTTTCTGGGTCCCAACGGATCGGGTAAAACAACTTGCATCAGGTTAATCTTAGGTTTAATCAGGCCGACCTCAGGCACAGTGAAAGTCAACGGATTTGACCCAATCACCAATCACGTTGAAGCATTAAGACATGTAGCGTATTCTCCTGAGTTGCCTAACATACAGACTTTTCTAAGCCCAAGAGAACTTCTTAATCTAATTTCCCATGAACTCTATTTCCCCGATAATGCCAACAGAAGCAGCGAGATAGACCAAGTGATTGAACTGGTCGGTTTACATGACTACGCCGACACGAAGGTAGGAAAACTTAGCAAAGGGATGATTCAAAGACTAAGCGTTGCCCAAGCGTTGGTTGGGTCGCCAGAAACTTTAATTCTGGATGAACCGATGATCGGTCTAGATCCTGCTGGAGTTGTTCATTTTAGAGATGTTTTCAGGGACTTCGCCGCCCATGGGAAAGGAACAGTCTTTATGTCCTCTCATATTATGAGCGAAGTGGAATCGCTTTGTACCTCAGTAGCGATGATCCACCATGGAAAAATACTGTTCAAAGGGTCAGTAGATGAAGTAGTGGGAAAAGTGTTAGATTACTCTCTCGTTGAGCTGGAAACTAGCCCTTTAACGCCTGAAACGATCCAACAGTTAAAAGAGATTTCTGGAATAACCCAAATTAACGTGGCAGAAAGCGGAAAAGGGGATGCGGTCGCTATCGAAATTACAGTGTGTGAACGTGACCATGACATTAGACCAGAAATCGCTGATATCGTAGTCAAGTCAGGCGCCAAACTCTACACTATCAAGCAT
The DNA here is from genome assembly GCA_963768425.1 of Candidatus Bathyarchaeota archaeon. GTDB lineage: Archaea > Thermoproteota > Bathyarchaeia > Bathyarchaeales > Bathycorpusculaceae > Bathycorpusculum. Next base: position 203,673 of record CAVYHV010000014.1, read on the forward strand.
GGTGAGAACATGCTGGAAAAGGCTTACATTGAAGCGCTTAAAGAGACAAAAGGTGGCAAACCTTGAAACGCGCTGAAGTCATTTACACTTTTGCTCGGTACGAAATCAAGCGTGCCATCGCACGAAAAAAAGTTTTGGCTCTAGTCGCTTTCACGATACTTTTGAGTGTACTACCATATTATGCGTTGTCACAAGCAGGAACTACCCTGATTCCCTCAAACGTCTACCCATATCTTTGGGTTTTTGCAATACTATTGGTTGGCCCTCTTTTCTTAAACTTCACAGCAATCCTGATAGCTGCAGGGTCAATGTCAGAAGAATACGAGCAAGGCACTGCCGAACTTCTTTTATCAAAGCCAGTAAGACGAAGCGACTACATCGCGGGTAAATTCTTCGGGGGGTATGTTCTGTTTCTTTTTATTCTTACTTTAACCCTTGTCCTATCCATTTCATCAGCATTCACTTTTTTTGGCGTCCAAGACAACCTTTACCTAATTCCTGGATTATTCATAGCTCAAGCTTTTAGTTCACTGTTATTCTTTTCTTTAGCGTTCATGCTTGGAGAACTAATCAGGCGCTCTTCTCTTGCTTACATTTTCTCGTCAGCGGTTTTCTTTTCAAGTTACATCATAAGCATTTTTTTGAGTGCAATCTTTAGGGCTACGGGCAAAGTGGTCTACAAGACTGTTCAGATGTATCTTCCAACTTCGGCAGCAAGTTCGCTTCCTATTCAATATGCTTTACCGAGGCTTCCGCCGACTGTATCAACAGCCCTTACTTTTATCAGCACTTCAACTCTCCGGCCCACAATTAGCTTCTCAATTGAACTCCTGCTAGTCTACATAATTGTAGCAGTAACAATTGCCGCAGCCTACTTTTTGCATGCCGACATTTCAAGAAAACTAAGTTAATCATGCTTGGACGGGCGCATTATTGTACGTTAACAGTAGCAGGCTAGATTTCCCATGTGTTACTTTTGACTCTTACCTGATGGTATAACATAAAAGCGTGTTTAGGCAACATACCCAAGATGACCTTAACTCTAAAATGCATTCACTGCTCCAGTGAATTTCAAGTTTATCCTTTGAGAAGTAACTGTGAAAAATGCGGAGGTACATTGGAATTTGCAGCAGAATTACCTGAAGCAAGGAACCTTCGGTTTTCTGGGCAACCTGGATTCTGGCGATACAGACAGGTGCTTCCACCTGTTAAGCATGAAGTAAGCTTAGGAGAGGGTGGGACTCCCCTGCATAAGGCTGAGAGACTGGCTAAAACAGTCGGGTTAAAAGAACTCTATTTAAAAGATGAAACACGTAATCCCACCAACAGTTATAGGGATCGGGCTGCCGCTTTCATGACGTCAAATGCGATTGACCAGGGCTTTGAGACACTTGTATGTGCCAGTAACGGGAATATGGGAGCTTCTTTAGCCGCTTACACTGCAAAAGCAAACTTGATCTGCCACGTGTTGGTCCCAAAAATCGTCGATGTAGGCAAGTTGGCGCAGATGATTGCTTACGACGCCGTCATTGAGGAGTCAGGTAACATTGTAGATGATTCCATTCGCAAAGCCGCTGATCTAGCCAAGGAAACTGGTTGGTACCAAGCCACCGCCGAACTTAACCCGTTAGTTGTTGAAGCCCAAAAAACCATTTCATACGAAATAAACGAGCAGTCCGCGACTCCAAATTGGGTGATTGTGCCAATGGGAAGCGGCGGAACAATCTATTCGCTTTGGAAAGGCTTCAAAGAACTCAAAGAGTTAGGGCTCGCTGACTCTCTGCCTCGAATGGTCGGGGTTCAGACGGAAGGCTGCGCTCCAATAGTCAATCAACTGAAAGATAACGCGCCATCGAAATCCTTCAGCCCTTCAACCCGTGCATTAGCTATTCTCGTAGGTGAACCGTTGCAAAGCGACTTAGCTGTGAAAGCAATTCACGAGTCAAACGGGTTGGCTTTAACTGTTTCAGACAGCGAAATTTTGGCTTCCGAGCTATTGGTAGCAAAGCTGGAAGGGGTCTTCGCTGAGCCAGCAAGTTCAGCCACCGTGGCAGCGCTGCAGAAACTGAAAGAAAAACAGATTTCAACACACGACAGCGTTGTTTGCCTCATCACTGGGAGCGGCTTAAAATCGACGGATGTTTTGCAGGCTCTGAACAAAAAGCAAAAAACAGCTGGTTTGGGGCTGGCGGTTAGTACTAAGCAGAAGATTCTCAAGATTCTCAGTGAAAAGGATTCATATGGTTATGATTTGTGGAAGCAGCTGGGGCAGATCATGACACGCGCAGCCGTGTATCAGCACCTTAATGAGTTGGCTGATAGGGGGTTGATAGTGAGCTATGAGCAAGATGGGAAGAGATTTTTCCGCATTGCTGAGCGAGGTAGGAAGGTTTTGGCTGCGTTTGATGAGATTCAGTTGCTTATGTGAGTTTTGGGAAAATACTTATTAGGCATGATAGCTGCAACTATAATATAGTTACAACTATACTAAAGGCGACAAACATGGGATTCCGAACTGAACAAGGAAGAATAACACTCACAGTTGCACAGGCGGGAATCATGGCGGCGTTGGTCGCAGTCGCAACATTTGCAGTGCAGGTTCCGATCCCAGCCACCAAAGGGTACCTAAACTTCGGCGACATCATGATCTTCGCCAGCGCCCTAATTTTCGGTCCAATTGTCGGCGGTTTCGCAGGCGGCGTTGGATCAGCATTATCTGACGTAGCAGGCGGGTATGCCTCAACGTATGCCCCATTCACGCTTATTATAAAGGGTGCAGAAGGAATAATTGCAGGATTAATAGCTAAAAGGGGAAGCAAGAAAAGAAACGTTTTGGCGGTCGCTGTTGCAGGGGTAGAAATGGTGTCAGGATACTTCTTGGCGGAGTTCTTCGGCCTTTCGTTAGGTTGGGCAGCAGCGACTGAGGTTCCGTTCAACATCTTGCAGATAGCTGCAGGGGGTGCTATAGGCATCCCAATATCCATAGTTATTCTGAAAAGACTCCCTGAAACTTGGATAAGACAAAGCCAGACAAGAGAGGTTGGGACAGCTTAAAAGCTAGATTTCACAGAGAATAAGCTATGAAGCTGCCGCCTGGAAAAATTCCTATTGAAATCCTGAAAGAAACAGTTTTCAAGAACTTGGGCGCACAACGAGGCGAAGTCGTTTTGGGTCCCGCTGCAGGATTAGACGGCGCAGTTTTGGATGTTGGAAACAAGAACGCCATAGTCTCGATGGATCCGATAACGGGTGCAGTTGAGCGTATAGGTTGGGAGGCAGTTAACGTTAACGCCAACGACGTCGCAACTTTCGGAGTTGAACCCTCCTTTCTGTTTTCTTGCCTGCTTTTGCCAGAGAACGCTCAAAGCGAAATCGTACAAACCCATAGCTACCCAAATGAACGCTGCCGCAAAAGAGCTTAACATCGCAATCGTCGGCGGGCACTGCGAGTCAACACCAGGGTTGTCAAACCCGATCGTAGTGGGCTGCATCATGGGATTAACTGAAAAAGGCAAATACGTCACCGCTGCAGGCGCAAAGACCGGCGACAAACTGATTTTGACAAAGAGCGCTGGCATTGAAGGCACAGCCATCTTAGCCTCTGATAGGGAAAAGCAGCTGAAAAAAGTCTTCAACCTCGCGTTCCTTGACAGCGCCAAAAATTTTTACAGCCAAATCAGCGTGGTAAAAGACGCCTTGACTGCTTACAGGTCAGGGGGAGTCCACGCGATGCACGACCCAACCGAAGGAGGAATCCTAAACGGGATCCACGAGTTGGCGGATGCGGCAGGATTGGGCGTGAGGGTTTTTGAAGAGAAAATTGCTGTTGAGCCTGAAACCGCTAAAATCTGCCGTTTCTACGAAATTGACCCGCTACAGCTTATCAGTTCAGGCGCATTGCTCATTGCAGCTGAGCCGGAAGCAGCACCTAAAATAATTGAAAGCCTCAGCGAGGAACGAATCTACGCCGACGTCATAGGAGAATTTAACCCGAACCCGAACAACCGCATACTAATGCATAAGGACAATTCGGCGGAGATGCTGCCCCGACCCGTCTCAGACCACCTGTGGGTCGCACTTTCTCACTGACACAATTTGAAATGTCAGGATTCAATCTTTGTTTTTAATGGTTTTTCTTCCGAAAAAGGAGCCATCTTTCCGGAGTTAGGTTGGAAGACTACAGTGAGGCCAATTGTGCTTTGATAGATTTTGGGTTTCGGTTTTGAGTTATTTCTAAACCAGTTCAGGGGAACTTGGAAGATCCAGTTGAGCAGAAAGGCTGGGTAGAAGAGCATGTATCCGTACAGGTGCGAGTAGACTAAGCCGCATTTGAATTCGACTATGGCTTGTGAGAACCCAGTTTTCACATTCCAGCTGGTCGGCGGCTTGTAGTGGAGGCAGTAGGCTTCAGATGCGACACAAACTTTGTATCCTTGATCTTTGATGTGCCTGATGACATGAGCGTCTTCGTAGGTATGCAGGTGCTCAGGGATCTTTATGCCCGCCACTGCCTTGGTTAGAATTAGTGTGTCATGGGTTCCACCACGCAACTTGAAGCATTCCCGGGCAAGTATGCCCTGCAAAAGAAGAACCCGTTTGTCTGTTACGTTTGGGATAACGTCGACGTTTAAACCCCAAACCGCTGCAACCCCATTTTTCAAATCTGTTTGCGCTTTTTTATACCAGTCCTTGCAAAGGACGACGTCGCTGTCGACAAACAAAAACCGTTCCGTGGTAACGTGCCGTATGCCTTCGGTTCGCGCTTTAGCCCTTGAACCGTCAACTTGAAAAAGTGCAACGTTTCCGTGCGCCTTGTTGAAGCCGTCGAGAATTTTCAGGGTTCCGTCTGTTGAGAAGCCGTCAATTACAATTAGATTTTTGACGGGCACGTTTTTATAAATTGACGTTAAACAATTGCTGAGTTTGTGCGCACTGTTCTTAGTCAGCAATACAACGTCAACTTGATCCATCGATGTGCCTCAACGTTTGGTTTGTATGCATTAACGCTTGTAGCGCTTAAAAAGATAAAGTTTAACGCTTCCCCTCTCGCCTAGCAACCTCATAAAGCGCGTAGCCTGAGTAAAACGCGTAGGCAGCTAGCAACCTGCCAATCAACCATACATCCCCAAGCGTAAGAGCCTCAGCAAACAAACCTATGCTTCCTCTAAGTGTCCAAACGTTCGGCGGACGGTAATGAACGCAGAATGGGATGTAGCATGGAATTACGCGGTAGCCTTTTTGTTCAATCCAATCTTTTATGTATGCGTCTTCATAAACATGGAGTTTTTTTGGAATTTGGATATCTTTAACGAGTTCTGTTTTAATGAGGGTGTCGTGGGTTCCGCCGCGGACCTCAAAAATTTTCCGTGTAATCCGCAAAAAAAACGCCATAGTCACTGGGCTTTCAACGGTTGACCAAATCTCTGTTCCCCAAACCGCACCAACATCCTCCTTGATGTACTGTTGGGCTTTTTTGTACCAATCATTACAGAGGATGACATCACTGTCCACAAACAGAAACCATTCTGTGTTTACGTCAGCTATGCCTTTTTGGCGTGCAGTGGCACGGTTGCCTTTGTCCATTATGATTTTTACGTTGTGGTATTTTTCGTCAAACCAATTAAGAACATCCAAGGTTTTGTCCGTTGAGTATCCGTCGACTGCTATGAGTCGGGCAACTGGCACGTTGTTATACACGGATTCTAGGCATTCTTTGAGTTTTCTGTCGCTGTTCTTAGTCAACAGCACAACGTCAACCGAGTCCACGCAACCATCTCCTTTCTTGACCGCTAAGTTAACGGTCAACTCATAGAGGCTATGCAAAACAACTTAAAAAACAACTTGCTTGACAAAACAATAAGGGTTGAATGTTTGCGCAAAAAATAGCCAGAAAACTTCGCATTTAACGCACAAGTTAGCGCTATACAACCGATTCTGGGCTGTACAATCCGTTTATATTTTCGCATGAACTACAGGAAAATGAGTTCAGAGTCTTTTGTGTCTGAGGCGGGTTGATTGATGATTGTTGGAGCCGTCGTTCTTGCAGCGGGCAAATCTGAAAGGATGGGTCAAAACAAGCTTCTTTTAAGTTTGAACGGGAGAACACTAATTGATAACATTTTGGATGCGCTGGAGGAGACGGGCATCGATGAGCAGGTGGTTGTTTTGGGGTATAAACCCGCAGAGCTTTTAGAAGCTCTTGGACCGAGAATTGAGAAAGTCAAAGTAGCCATAAACAGGGGTTTCGAGCTCGGGATGACTTCCTCATTCCAAGTGGGCCTGCAACTTATGAGGCACGTGGATGCGGCGTTTCTAGTTCTTGGCGACGAACCCATTTTTGACCCGAAAATTCTGCGCTCATTGATTGAGCTAATGGAACAAATGAGAGGCAAAGCGCTGATTGCGACTCCGATTTATAACGGGAAGAAGGGGCATCCGCTCCTTTTTCATAGCCAACTCTTCGCGGAAATATTAGATTTGAAGAGTTCCCAAACCATCCGTGATGTTGTTCATAGCCACGCCGACAAAGTGGTCAAAATTGATGCACCACAGTGGACAACCATGGATATTGATACGCCTGAAGACTACGACCGTGTCTGCAACCTCATAAAACCGGCCAAAATCCCTGAAGTGTGTTTTTGTTGGCTAAGCTTGCCTTTGCCGTTTGAACTGGATGATTTGTGCCAATATGCTTACTCCGATTTCTTCGGGCGTTTCTGCGCCTATTTCCAGACCAGCAGGAGTATGCAGCATTTTCAGCTGTGTATCGGTGAAGCCTGCAGCCTTTAGTCTCTGGGTTATTATTTCGGCTTTTTTGGAGCTGCCGAGTAACCCAATGTATTCAGGTTTCTTTTCAAGCAGTTTCTTGACTGCTGTATAGTCATGTTCAGGTTCCCCGTGGGCTACAACTGCAAAGTCACTTGACCCCAAGTCGAAACCATCCAAAACTTGAGCGTATTCACCGGCAATCACCTGTTCCGCCATCGGGAAAGCCCCTTTGCTGACCAATCTGCGTTCATCATCAACAATAACTATTTTGAACCCTGCAAGGCTAGCTAACTTAGCCAGTGGCAAAGCCACATGACCTGCTCCAACAATTATCAAGCGCGGAGAAGGTTCCATAACGTCAGCAAGCAAGCTCAATTCGCCGCCACAAATCATTCCTGTGCCAACGGCGCCATCCTTGGGTTCTTTCGACAGATTAAAAGTAACCCTCTCGGATTTACCCTCTTTTAACGCTTTGAGGCACTCGTCAACCAAGGAACGCTCAAGGTTTCCACCGCCGATGGTTCCGAAAGTTTTCCCGTTTTCCATCACAATCATCTTTGCACCTACATCCCGAGGTCCATGTCCCTTCTTCTCCACAACCGTGCAGAAAACAAGCCTTTTCCTGCTTTCAAGAAGACACACCGCTTCATTCAAAAGCTCAAGGTCAGAAGGCATAAAAACCAACACTAGAACAATTCGCAGCTACCGATTTTAGGTTACCGCTGGGTATCTACGGTTAGATTAGTTCTTCAGGTTTTACTGGTGTGTGCCTTATGTGTTTCCCAGACATTTTTTCGATGGCTCTTACCAAAGCCACCGGAACACCTATTGTTGGTGCTTCACCTAGCCCTTTTGCGTGATGGGGCATCCAAGATGGATTCTCAACTATCTGGATGGTGAATTTAGGCATGTTTTCAGCCGTTGGTAAACCTGCTTCGAAGAGGTTTTTAGTGAGCAAGTTGCCTTCAGAGTCATATGCAACTTCCTCGTAGAGAACTTGACCTATTCCCTGTATGGTTCCGCCGATGATTTGGCTTTCAACCATCTTCGGGTTAAGTGACCTGCCAACATCGTAGCATGCAGCGCATTCTTTCACTTTGACCATGCCGAACTTGTCGATGCTTGCGGTTGCGAGTTCAGCGCCGAAAGAGTTCAATTGAGGCTTGCTTGGCCGCTCAAAGATTTCGGAGGAATATTGGCCTGAAAGCAAGTTGTCTAATGAGTATTTTCCGTTCTTAGCCTCAACTTGTGCCTTTAGTTTTCGCGCTGCTGCAACGACTGCGGCTCCGCCTACAATGGCGCTTCGGCTTCCCCACGTCCCAACGCCGCCGTGGAGCTTGTCAGTGTCTCCGCTGTTTAGTGTCACAAGTTCTTCGGGAATATCGAGCTCCTCTTTAAGCAATTTTTTCACAAAAATGTAATGTTCTTGACCATGCTGGTTACCGCCCAACCAAACGTACACCTTGCCTGCATTGACTATTATACGTGCAGACTCCCCCGCTGAAATGAAGCCTGGAACCAAAACGAAGAAGCCAAGCCCAGCTTTTTCGCTTTTTGATTTTTCCCGATATTCTAAGTCAGAAACGGCTTTTGTGAAGAAGGGTCGGGAAGCATCGATTTCGATGCCTAACGGCGACTTGAAGTTCTCTGTTGTTGTATTTAGGAGTCTGACTTCGTCGGCTTCTAGGTGCAATTCGTCTGCGAGCAGGTCCATCATTCGCTCCATAAAGAATGCTGCTTCTGGTCTGCCTGCGCCACGGTAGGGTCCCTGCGGGGGTTTGTTGGTCATCACTGCCTTCGCTAGGATACGAGCATTTTCGATCCCGTAAGGACCTGTAAGCTGCATTGAAATAAAGTAGGGTGCTCTTGACCCTGCAGTGCCGCCGTATGCGCCTGCGTCAACAGTTACTTCTCCTCTGAGCGCAGCCACTTTGCCTTTTCTGTCTGCAAACAGCTTTATTTTGCCACGGACGCCCCTGCCAGGCTGCATCGCAGCTAGTTCATCGCTTCTAGAGGCGACCCATTTTATCGGTCTTTTGTACTTCATAGCAGCGTAACTCGCGACGATGTATTCTGGGTAGATGGCGCTTTTTGAACCGAAGGCTCCGCCGGTGTCGGCTTGGATGACATGCACCTGATTTTTGTCGAGACCTAGGGATGCACTTATTCCTTCTTGCATGCTGTTGACAGATTGCGTTGAAATGTAGATGGTTAATTTTGACCCGTTGAAAGCCGAAATTAAACCGTGGGGTTCAAGTGGGTTGTTGGCGATTCGCGCGTTATTGAACTCGTCTTCGAGAACGATTGGAGAGTTGGGGTCTTCAAAATCGTTGCCCAGCGATGTTTGGCTGATAACGTTCGATTGGGTTCCAGGATGCATGGCACTGGCTTTGAGGGCTTCATCAATGTTCAATATTGGCTTAAGTTTTTCGTACTCAACTTCCACTTCAGAGAGTTTATCTTCGGCTTCGTAACGGTCTGCTGCAAAAACGGCTGCGACAGGTTGACCCACATAATACACTTTATCCTGAGCAAGGGGTGGATGAAGCAAAACGGGATTCATGTTTCCTCCGCTTCCTTCCCCAGCGCCGCTTACAGTGGCTTTCAACTCACTACCGTTTAAGCCACCTTTTACGGAGATGATTCGTGCGTGGGCGTGTGGGCTTCTGGCGACCATCATGTAAAGCATGTTTGGCAGTTTAATGTCGTCAACATACTTTCCCGCTCCTTTAACTAAGAGGCTAGATTCGCTCATAGTTTGTTAGCCTCCTGCTTCTTCATTATTTTTTGGGCATACTTTACTGATTCAACAATTCCGTGGTAACCCGTGCACCTGCAAATGTTGCCGTGAAGCATGCGCTTTATTTCTTCGTCGCCCAGCTCTTTGTTTTGGCTCAGCATCCAACAGCTGGTCATAATCATGCCAGGTGTCGAGAAGCCGCATTGAAGCCCCTGTTTTTCGATAAAAGCTTGCTGTATCGGATGCAGTTGATCTTTGCCGGCTAAACCTTCGATGGTTAATATTTCTTTACCGTCCGCTTGAACGCCTAGAACGGTGCAAGATTTGACTGCTTTTCCGTCCATCAGGACGGTGCATGCACCGCAGTTCGTTGTGTCGCAGCCGTGATGCGTCCCAGTGAGTCCAAGGTCATCTCTAAGCACGCTTACTAGGAGTCGCCTGGGTTCAAGTTCAAGCTCAACAGTTTTTCCATTTACCTTAAAACGCGTCTTAACTCTTTTCATAATTACCCATCGCCGCTCTTTTATATGCACATTCCAAAGTGTCTTTCACAAGTATTCCCAAAATTTTCCTTCGATACTCTGCCGAAGCATAAAGGTCGCTTGGAGGCTCGGAAACCTCAATAGCCAGTTTTGAAACGCCAGCTAAAGCGTCTTTTTTAAGCCTTTTCCCAATAAGCGCTTCCTCGGCTTTTAGGGGTCTAAGCGGCCTTGGACCCACCCCAGTGAGCGCCAGCCTACACACAGAAACCGTGTTGTCGTCCTCAAGTGAAAGATTGGCGGCCACCCCAGCTATCGTAAAGCCTCCTGAACCTTTCTTGACCTTGCAATAAGCGTTTCCGCATCGGCTCTCTTGAAAAGGAATTTGGGTTTCCGTGAGAATCTCGTTGGGTCTAACTGTGGTCTTGAAGGGGCCAACGTAGAGGTCTTCAACGTTAATTTTTCTTTCGCCTGCCAGTGAGCACAGAACGACGGAAGCATTTAATGCAATCATCGGTGCAGGCAAATCGTTCACTGGATCGCCGTGGCAAAGGTTGCCGCCAACCGTTCCAAGATTTCTCACCAGCGGATCAGCAATTTCCGACGACGCATCATGCAGTATGGGCAGTGAAGTAGAAATCTCCAAATCATTTTCCAAACTACCGACGGTTGTCAACGCGCCGATTTTGTACATTTGGTTTTCTTTTCGAATGTAATCGAGGTCTTTGATTCTGGTTATGTCTACGACGCTGCTGAGCGAAGAGATCAAAGGAGAGATGCGTGTTTTCAGGGCTGGTATGAGGCTTTGCCCTCCAGCAAGCACTTTCACGTTTGAATTGGCGTCTTGAAGGAACACTAAAGCTCCGCTGAGGTTTTTGGGGACAAAATAGTCAAAAGATCGAGGAAACATAATAATAGCATCCACTCGCAAAAGAAGGTTCAACGGTTTGCAGGATATAAACAATTGTTGGCACACAATTGATTCAATCTGAACCTAAAGAACGTCTAAAGAACCACAAATTTCGATGGCTTCGCAAGTCCAGGAAGAAAATGAAAAGAAAAACTTGATTTTTGCGACGAAACTTTTGAGCAGCACAACCCTTTGATGGGCAGCCACTGAGTTATCGTTGTTTCGGCGTAAAGATGTATTGAAAGTCAGGGTTAGCTTGACCGTACTTTTGTTGAATCGCCCTGTTTATTCTTAGCCAATCATCATATATCAAAGGCCAAATGTCGCTTGCTGCAACTCTCTTAGACGCATACTCTGTGATTGGTCCAGTCCTCTTGATCAGACGCTTATGCCAATCTACCTCGATCAGTCCAGCCCGACGCAGATACTGAAGATTCTGATAAACGCGATCTGGGTCTGCTGGAATAGTTTAAGCCTCTTAAGTCTTCAACAATAGAATCCAACGAAATCTCATTTTCTGGCCGCAGACAAACCACTGCAGCTATATCCATAGTCAGCCGAGTGTTAGCGCTTAAGTAGAGAGTTTTCCGTTTCGGAACCAAAACCTGCTCAATCCTGTATGCGTGCCTCTTGTAAAACATGCGTTTTCGCGAACTCGGCTAAGAAAAGATAGGCAACTACCATTAGAAGCAAGCGACGTAGAAGAGGAGTGGCGGAGGCATGAAAATGGAAAACCTGTCCTAAGCGAGTGTATAGGGTATGATAAAGGCTGCGGCAACTACTGAAAGGCTGCTAAGCGTCAAGATATTTACCAGGTTTGCTTTTCCAAAATGGCGACTGACGGGTTCTAATTACAAACACAACTAAGGTTTGAGTGCAAAGCGATTCAATAAACCAAGCAGTTTGAAATTGCGATTGTGAGAAGACGTTGCTAACGACACAGGCTAAGCATAGCGATGGAAAATCAAGATCATGGTGAAGAATGTGGTGTAATCGAAAATTGAGCTAATCGGACCTTCGACAGCCATGAAGTTTCGTGATGAAAGAAATGTCCCATCTTTTTGGCCGCTCAATGTATTCTTCGTCTACGTTGTCGGTGGCTATTGTGGTTTGGGACAGTGTGTACAGAAGATTGTTTAGCAGTATCTGGATGGATAGCATAGGCAAAGAGTTGGCGCAGTAAAAATAAGGCACGCTCCCGCCACACTGAACATGTTGCCGAAGTTTGAGCTGATGCCCATCATCACGTACTTCATGGTGTTGCCGAAGGTTTTTCTTCCCTCAATTACACCTTGAGCCAGCACTGTCAAGTCATTTTCAAGAAGAATAATATCAGCTGCCTCTTTTGCAACGTCCACGGCATTGTTAACTGAAACGCCAACATCAGAAGTTTTAAGGGAAGGAGCATCGTTAATGCCGTCGCCCATGAAGCCAACAACATGCCCGTTGCTTTTTAGCAAATTGATTATTCGGTCTTTCTGCACGGGAGTAACTCGGGCAAACACGTTAGCTTCTTCCACAACCCGAGCCAACGCGTCATCATGCATCTGGACGATTTCGCTGCCAAGAACAACCCCTTTAATTTCAAAGCCAAGTTGCTCGCAAACTTTTCTGGTAACCAGCTCGTTGTCGCCTGTCAACGATTTTTAGTTCTATTCCTTCTTTTGCCAAGAAGCTGAGATTGATTCTTTAGCCGTTTGCTTTGGGCGGATCCAAGAAAGCGACGAAGCCAAGAAAAACCATGTCAGCTTTCGTCATTAACTGAATAGGTGGTTTTTTCTTCTTTGAGTTTTTTATAGGCGACGCCCAAGACCCTTAAGCCCTCAGAGCTTAAGTCAAAGTATTTTTGCTCAATTTTCTTCCGTAAGTTCTTCGCCAATGTCCTGGATGACTCCGTCTATTTCGCAGTAAGCTGAAACCTTCAAAACCTCTTCAGGAGCGCCCTTTAGCAATCAAAACCCTTTCCCGTTGCTGCTCAACAACAACCGAGACTCGTCTTCTAACAAAATCAAATGGAACTTCATCGATTTTTTGGAAACCCGCAATGTCTGATTTCTTTATGTACAAGTATGGCATCGTCAAGTGGGCTTTTGAGTCCAGTTTGGTAGTAGCTGTTCAGATACGAATACAGGAGAACTTTGTCGTCATCTTTGCCTTCAGAATCAACATGCATCACTAAGCGATATGCTGTTTTCCGTCAAGGTTCCAGTCTTGTCCGTGCATAAAACGTTCATGCTGCCGAAGTTCTCGATGGAAGGCAGATGTTTGACGACGACGCCTTTCTTGGACATGTTAACGGCGCCCTTCGAAAGGTTCATCGTGATAATCATGGGCAAAAGCTCAGGCGTCAACCCCACAGCCAAAGCAGCCGCAAAAAGCAGGGAATCAATCAAGCTGCGATGAAAAAGGCAAGCACAATGAAAACGAAAATAATCAAGCACAAACGTGACTTGCATGATAAGGTAACTGAATCCTTTGACGCCTCTTTCAAATTCGGTTTCAGGCGGCTTGGCAACAAGCCTCTTGGCGATTTTTCCGTATTCCGTGGAGCCGCCTGTTTTCGCAACAACAGCCGTCGAACTGCCGCTTACAACGGAAGTGCCCATGAACAGGTAATTGTCCCATTCTGTAATGGAACCAGACGATAAGATTGACGGACTGCAAGTTGTTAGCGGTTTTTTCAACGGGAAACGATTCGCCAGTCAAAGCGCTTTGGTTGATGAAGAGATCTTTGGCGGTGATTATTCTTGCGTCGGCAGGAGCGATGTCGCCAGCTGAAAGGTAAATTATGTCGCCGGGAACAATTTGGGAAAGCTTAATCTCTTTCTTGACGTTATCACGCACAACAGTGGCGGTTGTGCTGACTTTTTCTTTGAGAAGTTCAGCGGCGTTTTCAGCTTTGGATTCCTGATAATGGTCAATGCTGACGCTGATCATTACAATGACAAATATTATGGTGAAGTCAGGAATGTCGCCAGTGGCGCCGGCGAAGGCGGCAGCAGCCAAAAGTATCAGAATCAAGAGGGCTTTTAAAATGCAGAAGAAAACTGACTATGCCTGAACGCTTCATTTTTCGCGCTAATTCGTTAGTGCCGTAAATTGTTGATTCTTCGTTCTGCTTCTTCAGAGCTAAGACCCTGCGGCGAAGTCCCAAGCCTGCGACAACAATTCGTTCGCGGGCAGAGTCAAAACTTCTTCTGTGGTGACGGGAGGCTGCGCTAACGGAACATTCTCTTTAATCGTGAATATTTCTGGGTTGCTTTGCGCAGCCATCTGCCAAGTTCTCCCCGCCAAAGTTCACTCCAACCAAGAGTGAAAAGATTCTAGCATACAACCAGACACATCATTTATAAAAACCCTCTCAAAAACAAACGAGAAACAAGCATGAAGAAAGAAAGTTGCCTGACTTCTCTTAAAGAAGCGATCACGCCAGTGTTTTAAAAAAACAGCTGAAAAACAACCAGAAAACGGCGCTAAAGCAAGGTTTCTTCCAAACAAAAAAGGTAGGTTCAGAAATTGGACAGTTGATAATTGTTTTTATACCCTAATTTTATTACACTAAACAACCAATTTGCAGCCAGTGATAAAAGTTTGACCCCAGACCTCAAAAAAGCAGCGTCAGTTGCAACGCGATCCCTTGCCCCAGGAAAACCCCACCATGCCCAGTGGCTTGTGACAAGAAAATGCAACTACCGCTGTGCAGGTTGCAACGTCTGGAAAGAACAGGACGAAAGAGAGCTGCCAGCTAAAGACATAATAAAAGGGTTAGGCATCCTGAAAAAACTTGGAATCGCCGAGCTCGTTATTTCTGGCGGGGACCCGCTTCTGAGGGATGACATTGGCGAAATAATTGATTACGCCACAAATTGCTTCATAACAACTGTTTACGATAATGGAAGCATGGCTGCAAAAAAAATCGATCTGCTCAATAAAGTGGATTTCGTCGCTATTTCAATCGACAGCTTAGACGAAGCAAAAAACGACTCCATCAAAACGGTTCCAGGAGCGTGGAAAACTGCGATGGAAACGGTCGAAAAACTTCACAGCGAAGGAGTCAACGTGAGCGTGACGCCTACTATCTCGCAGAAAAACCTCGATGAAATAATCGACCTGACTGAATATTTCACGAAGAAAAAAATCCCCGTATGGTACTCACTCTACTCATTTGACTGCTCCGCCGCCGAAAACCAGCTGTTCAAAATAGGTAAAGAAAACGACGAATTCATAATCACTGACAAACAGGCCATGGTTAACCTCTGGAATTCTTTACTTGCAATGAAAAAGAAAAACAGCAAAATTCTGATGACGAAGAAACTGCTGAAAACGTTAATAGAATTTTATGCGACAGATGAAAGACCATGGAAATGTGAAGCGCTTAAGAACTTCTTTGTTATTGACCCGGTGGGTAGAGTCGCTGGATGCCACAGCCATGATTTCGCAGGTTCAGTGTTTGATTTGCCTAAGCTGTGGAAAAGCCAAGAATTCAAAAACCTACGCCGAAACTATCATGATTGTTCACAATGCAATTACTTATGTTATATTTTTTATTCGATGCAGGGGGGCCCATGGGGGAGTGTTTCGGTTGCTTTTGATCAGTGGAGAAACGCCGGGTTAGTTTTCAAGAAAACAAACTAAGAACTCCATGTTTGGAACATATCATAAACTAGCCGAATTACATCATTGCAGAAGGTTGATTCGTTTTAAATGTGTAAGAGAAGCCAGTTTCGTTTAATTAGAACCCAAATTGGGGATAACAACGTTGCCGATTACTCTGCACAGAACCTCAAAAACTTCGTCAGCATTCAATTTGTCAGTGTCCAAAATCAGATCGAAAGGCGCAAAGTCTTCGCCTAAAACAAAACCGTAAAGCTCTTTGTAAATCGCTTTCGTTCTAGCTTCCTTTTCTTCCAAAATCTTGATTGCTTGTTCAGGGGTCATTCCGTCGCGTTCAGCAACTCTGGCGGCTCTCTTCTCGAGTGAAGCCATCAACCAAATCTTAAAACCACCTTTCAGCAGCCAAGGCATAGTCCAACTGTCCAATAGAACGTTTCCTTTTGCAGCGTACTCTAGCAGTTTTCCATCTACCGCCTTATCGAATTTAGGGTCACTTGCCCGCGTCTTAAGAAAATTTAAGCCATCAGGGGTTTCCCACCAACCCTCACGAGACGCATCATAGCCTTCAGCTTTCGCGAGCTCCTTTAGCGCATCGCCACCTGAATAACATTTAAGATTATATTTTTTCGCAAGTTTCTTTGACAGCGTGCTTTTTCCGGTTCCAGCCATTCCAGAAATGCAGATTACCATCTTTTTGTCAGGAAAACAGGGGTTGGATGTTTTGGACATCGTCGTCACCATTTTTTGCTGGATTAGGGTTCAATAGGCATTATTCCGAGTATGCGTGATCCCAACAGGCCGAGGAAGAATGAGCAGATTGGATACCAATAGACTACTGAGAGGCTTCCGAGGCCAGGAAGGTAAACCATGGAAGTTACGCCGTAGGTGGGTGTTAAGACGAAAATCCATATGAATATGTAGAGGAATGATATTCCAAGCTGAACCATCTGGGGCTTTAGCATTTTTGCCTGCATGCTGTTGATTTGGGATTGTCTTTTCTTGAGCTTTTCCACCTGTTTCTTGTCGTTGGCTCTTGCGGCCGCCATGGTTTCTTTTCTATACTCGTTCATCTCCTTCTGCATTACCCGGTACTGTTCCCAACCGACAAAGTAATTGATTAAAACTCTGTTTAACGCGGTGTTTAAGAAAGCGATTCCTAAAGCGATTATGAGAATCAAGATTGCAGACGTTATGGAGCTTATCACAATTGGAGAATTTTCGGTCACCTTAACTGATTGCGGCACGTTGACTGTTGTTGTGGTCGTGTTTTCGCTGACGCCGACAGTCCACTTGTATGTCCCAGATGGCAAGGGATTTCTTGCATCAAACGTGAAAGTGAGACTTTGAGTCGGGGTTAATCCTTGCGTGGACCCGAAGATAATAATGAAGTAATTACTTTTCCCAGTTTGTAAATATGCAGTCCAATTCTGCGAAGACGCCTGTTGTGTAATGGTAAAATGGCCTAGTTCACTGTAGCCTGTTGGAACCGTTATGTTTGCGCTTCCAATGGTTTCAGTGCCCGAGTTTGTTATTGTGATTGTGTATAAGGTATTTTGCCTTACGGTGGAAGATTGAGCGGAAATAGAAGCTTGAACACTAAGGCCGCCTGTAGCGGATACTGAACCGGTTATCAGACTGACTGCTGACAATGCAACCATTGCAAGTATCAGGGCAATAACCAATTTCTTCAATACTTTCATGCATCAATCATCCTATTTTACGGGCATCCGCGGTTACGTGTCTGCGTAATGCGTAACTTGTTTCCTTGTTAATAACCGTTTTTGCTTCTGAACACTGCAAGTTCCCAATCAAACCGCTTTGCCAACAAAACAGTCTTGTTGCTAACCTGATCAAATTGTAATTTGGCGTCTAATGATTGAAAGGGTAAACTTCGTTCCTTTCCAAATATGTCAATGAGTTTGCGGTTTTCTTTATTGTTTCGGTTTCGAGGGCAACCTCTGGGGCAATTTTGTTTTTCTCAAGGGCAACGGTTAGAGCGTGCCAGTTGATGTTTCCGCAGCCTATCTCAAGGTGCTGGTCTGATTTGCCCATGTTATCGCTGAAATGCATGTAAGGAACATGGCTGCGCAGTTGTGCAACCCAATCTTCAACTGTGACATTAGAGAAAGCATTTACGTGCCCAGTATCAAGGCAGACTTTGAGTCGCGACATGTTCACTTCTTTGAGCAACGCATTCAAAATTTCAGGTGAAGGCTCCCAAAAATTCTCCAAAAGCACAGTGGCTTCATATTTGTCGAGAATTTCTTTCCAAAAACTTGCGTTTCTCGCGATCCAGTTGCTCCTGTAAAGGTCCCCGTAAACGAAGGGGTTGAAGTTGGCGTGGAAAACTACATATTTTGCGTTAAGTGATTGTGCGATATCCATGTTTCGGAGGATTCGCTGTTTTGAGACTTTTGCTATTTTAGGGTCGCTGCTGTGTATGCAAATATCCTGAAAGACGCCGTGAACAGCCACTTTGCCTTCGAATGTTGATAGCGCACGTTGATGCCCCCTTACAAGGCTGCGCCAGTTACTGTCAAGAGCGTCCGCGTACGCGAAAGTTCCAAGCTCAATGTTGCAGCCGTGCGTTTCCGCGAATTTCAGAAAGTCGCAAAAACAGTATTCCTCGTGCTCCGGTATTCCGTGGCTCTTCCAAATTCTAGGTTGCACATATATCATTGACATTAGGATTTCTCATGTCTGAATCTACAGAATCCCTTATCTGCTTATCGCACGCAAACACGCACATGAATTCCGAAACTTTTGGAAACGCTTCCAAAAACAAGCTGAACAAACATTACACTATTAGAATTGATGATTGTACCAAAAAATGATCATAAACTACGTACATAGTCTTTGCTTCTTTCGCCTGCACTACTTTTCGAAACTTGTTAAACGAAGAGAAAAGCGACAAGATGATATCTAGTGACAATGTTGTTTTTGTTTAAAATTAAAAAAAATAAAAAAGGGAAATGTTTTTGTTTTTTTAGCTTATGGATGTTTTCTTGTGACGAGGAGCGCTAGTACTGCGATTCCTACGATTATGACGATGATGATTGCGATGCCGATGTATTCAAGTGTGGATTGTGTAGCGATGCCGCTGAGTGGTGTGGATGTGGGTGCTGTTGTCGGAGCTGGGGAGCCTGCGTGGAAGAATGTTGATGCAGATGATGGGTAGTAACCGTTTGTGCCTGGGAATGTGGCGTAGACTGTGTAATTGCCTGTTATGTCGGGTGTCCAGGTTAAGCCGTAGTCGCCAAGAGCGTTTGTTGTTGTCATCCCTATGGTTCTATAGTTGCCGTTACTGTCGAAGACTGATAATGTCACTGGGACTCCTGTTGCATTGTGTGGCATTGGTTGTTGCATATAGGCTGCTTCCATGAACTGCGTCATGCTTGCGTCGGATACGCATGGTAGGCCGTTGGGGAAGTTTAATGCTACTGCAGCTTGGGATGCGCCTGCTGAGATGTCAGTGACTGAACCAGTTATGGTTATGGGTGTAGATGTTGTTACTCCAATTTGTGGTGCTGAAATTGTGGTTTTGCTTGGTCCTTGGCCATAGGCATATATCTGGTTATCATATGCATTGAGGGTTGTCATGATGCCGTATGCTAATTCTGGGTTAGCATCAACGTCGAAGGCACTTATCTGCCATATAACCTTTCCAGTGGTAGTGTTCAAAGCCAGTTGCTGTGCTCCAAGGAACAGGGGCGGTGCATATTCATGTCCTTCGCAGAGGAATTCTACTCCGCCGCCACCTCCGATGCCAGTTTGTACCCATATAGGCCAAACGCCATATGGAGTATTAGTTCCAGCATCGCCGGTGATTTGGGTTGTGTTGGTGTACCAGTTGAGAGCGCCAGTTAATGCGTTTAGGGACCAGATGTCTCCACCGAAACCAAAGAGAAGGAAGTTATCGCCGTAAAGGTTTCCTTTAATTCCGCCGACGGTATCGTAAGGATTGATAGGTGCGCCATTAAGGCCTTTAAGTGTTGTAGTCCATACTTGCTTGCCTGTGGTAACACTGAAAGCTGAAACTTGACCCGTCTCTTTGACAACAGCGTAGATAGATTCCGTCGCCGACGTTGCCATAGTTGTCTAAGTCGACTGCTGCGTAAGGTGTGAAGGTTTGGTTTGCTACGAATAGTTGCTGTCCCGTAGTTGTGCTGTAGCCTGTATACATTACGAATCCTGTCTGGAAGTAGTTTGTGAGTCCCAAGTTAGCTTCTGCATAAAGTATTACTACGCCGCTGTCGACGCCCTTGATCGTCCAAACGTTTGGCAACGTTGCAATGTTTGCATAAGACCCAACTGGAACGGTGCCAGGTAATTGCCATGCGGATTGTATTCCGTCTGAAAATGGAATTAGAGTGCCTTGTGGGGGTCTCCATTGCCAACCTGAAGCCGCAGCGACTGCCCAACCAGAGCCTACCATAATGGCTTGTGTTGAGTTCCAACATTCGAGTAGTGAGTTGCCTGCAGTATTAGTGACTTTTGTCGGTGCTGGTCCAGTAACCGGTAGAATACCGCTGTAGATTGTTTGTGTGCCAACAGTGGTGTTAGTGTAGTAAGATACTATATCTCCGGTTGCGTCTACACTGTTTCCATAACTGAAGCCTGTGCCGTTTACTACGCTGAGGATATATTTACCGGTCATGGCGTCAAACAAGTTCAGCGTTGTTGTTAATGGTTGGATAGACGTTGGAGGGATCCAAGCCGGGGTTCCGGATGTCCATAGATATGCAAGTCCGCCGTATTGGTTAGGTGATACGTAATCGAGTACTTGACCGCATGCCAGAGGCGTAACTACACCAGTAGTTGTTAACATGTTAAAAGATGGACTACCGCCGCCGTAGTTGCTTGAATCGTCAGTCCATACTGTTTGTCCAGTGTACAAGTTAACACAAACGTTAGCAATAGGACTAGTGGAACTTCCTGGGAATTCAGTGTAGTAGAGGAAGCCGTTGATAACTATTGGAAGATATTTTCGCTCGTACTGAGAGGTTGAGTAGTAGTTACCGTAGGTTGTTGTTCCGCCAGCATCTCCGCCGATTGCACCTCCGAAAGCCACTGGTCTTGTCCACATGATGTGTGATGTGAGCGGCGCTGTAGTGTATGGGTTGAAGTTTGTGGTAGTATTGTAGTTCGAAGCGCCTTTGCCTGCACTATAACCCATGTATAAGCCGAGGTAAGGACCGCCAATTGCGTACCAATTGTTAACGTTCAATGCGTTTATTGGGGTCTGCCAGTAATTTGTTGGAAGCGGAGAAACTGAAACTCCTGTTGCTGGCTGCTGTTGCACCGTAAGAGTAGCTACAGAACTGGTAGCGGGTAAGATAGTGTCGTTAATATAATTAGCATTGTTGATGATGCCTGCTCCGAATGAGTTTTCAGTTGACCCGGTTATTGTTTCTCCTGGGAATGTCATCTGGAAACTGTATGTTCCTGTTTGTGAGGGTGTAAATCGGGTACTCGTTCCTCCTGTGTCATCAGAGACAAAGGGTCCCAATGTTGAATTGGTTCCGTCTGGCGCCGTAACGTGTACTGTGAACGGACCAAACCTGTCTCCATATGGGCCGTCTGCTGTCATTGGTGGTTGATTAAGCCAGAAGCCTATTGTAACAGGCTGACCTACGCCTGCGGGGCTGGGTGCAACGTTAATGAAAGCGTATAGCTGAATTTGCCATGGTGGAGTGTGCGCGCTAGCATTTTTTATTAGTGTTGTCGAAGCTGCCATTGAAAGCATAAAGAATACGCAGATAATTATAGCTGCAATTTTGTTTCTTAAAATATTCATTTTTCTTTTTTCTCCTTTTTTGAACGAGAGCGCTTAACCCTCGTTCTGACCTTTCTCGTAAGCAAATTCCCTAATAAAACTTGTGATCTCGACAAAAGCGTGAACTTAATAATTAATTAACCAGAAATTCTCAAAAAAGAGAGCAGAAGGGAAACTTTGCGGACTATATGTCTTGTTTATGCTATTCGCCTAGGATCCTTCTGAAGGCTGGGTACATTTCTGCGGCGCGTTCCTGCATTAGCAATTCATAGTACTGGTAAATGATGCCTACTGACAGGAGTATTCCTGTTCCTGTTCCGAATGTTCCGAAGAAGTCTGCGCTTGCTGCCACTAGTCCGACAATGATTCCGCCGAGTACTGTGACTACTGGTATATAGCGTTTAAGGACTGATTCGATTGGTCTTCCTGATCTGCGGTAACCTGGGATCTGCATGCCTGAATCCATGAGTTGCTGTGCGACTTTCGCTGGTCCTAAACCGCCGACTTCGAGCCATATCAGTGAGAAGACGGCGCAGAAGGCGACTAGGATGCCTAAGTAGCAGGCGGCTCTTATGGGGTCAGCTGCGACCTGTTGGATGTTTGCAGGTGCGGTAACTAAGTATGCTAGACCGCTTACAGGTGCAACGCTGGTGCTGCCTGTTGACGTGTTAACTGTCGCGTTGAATTGTCCTATTAACGAAAATAGGAGACTGTGTGCTGAAGGTGGCGGGCTGCCTAATTGGCTCCAGAGCAGTTGGGTGAAGAAGTACACGTTTGCGAATAAGGCTGAGGCAAATATAACTGGCAGGTTAGAGACGTACAGCAGTTTAATTGGGTATCTGCTTCGGAACCCTTTATAGCCTGCATAACTCATTGGAAGCTCAATTCTTACTCCGTTAAGATAGATGACCACCATGAACGCTGATATGGTTGCGATGAACCCGATTAAGGAGGGGTATACTCCGGATTTTAGACCAACTATCCAAGTTAATAGTGAGATCCCGTGGTGAAGAAACGCGTTTAGTGAACCGACGAACAATCCTGTTGCTGGTGAAAACATGTCCCAGACTACTGATTGGGCTACACCTGCCATGATGAAGAGGCTGATTCCACTGCCTAAGCCCCAGCCTTTCTGGATAAGTTCATCCATAAGCATAACCATGAGTCCAGCGGCTAGAAGCTGGAAGAATATAATGAACGCGGTTGACCCACTAAGAGAGCCGAACATGCCGCTTATGATGTAGGCCGCGGCTTGGATTCCTGTGAGGAGGATGCTGAAGACTTTGCTGGCGGAGGTGAATAGACCTCTGTCCTCCGAGTTTGACATGTCGCATTGGATAATTGATGAGCCTGCGAGTAACTGCAGAATCAAACCAGCTGTGACGATTGGTCCAATGCCTAACTGCATTAGTGTTCCATTGTTAGATGCGAAAATGACTCTTAATTGACTAAATGAACTTGAAACTGACGATGAAATCCCGTAGAGGGGGATTTGTGACATTACAAGGAAAATAACTAAGGTTGTACCTGTCCAGAAGATTTTCTCGTTAAAACTTACTTTTCGCTCAGGCTTCTTGATTTCGGGCAATACCCTTCCAATAGGCTTGAAAAGACTGAGGAATCTTCCGGGCATTTAGCAGCTTTACTCTCCGTTAACTGGGGAGCCTACGATTTCTCCGCCTGCTTTTTGGATTTTTTCAGCTGCAGATTTCGAGTAGGAGGGCACTTGAACGGTTAAAGCCTTTGTGACTTTTCCTGTTCCCAAAAGTTTAGTGTAGCCCAAAGCTGCCAGGTTAATTTGAGGCTTTTCTTGCTGGCTTACCTGCGCTAATTCTTCAAGTTTTTTGAGGTTAATTGTGTTTTCGCGGCGATGAACACTTTGCGGTGATGTAAAGCCATTCTTGCCGAAGTAGTCAGGTTCATGAGTTACGACGTAGCTCCACAAATGTTTGTGTCGCCCAACTTTCCGGTGTCCTTTAGAACCTGAGTCTCGGTGCTGGCCTATCCTACCGTAGCCTTGAGTTCTTGAGCCTCTAAATTTCCGTATTTTTCTGAGTTTATGCGGCATTTTGGTCAGCTTCTTTGTTTATTGCTGTTTCAGCTTTTCTTAACTTAATTTCTAGTACACCATTCTTGATTTTGGTGTACATGACGTCAGGAATCACTACCTTCGGAAGATTTAAACTTTTATAGTATCTTCGATCTTTCGATTTTGCCGACAGCGTGATTTTCTGGTCTTTCACATGAATTTTGAGGGTATCCTTATTAAACCCTGTGATTTCTGCTACGACAGTTATGAAATTGCTTTCTTGAAAAATGTCGATCAGTGGCTTCGGCTCTTGGAAATTGCGTTCAGCAAAGTTTTTGTTTGGCCGAAAGCTTGCGGGAACAGATATGGATTTTATGCGGTAAGCATGTTCGGGCGGATCATCTGTGATTTGTTACCTTTAGATGTCTGGTTGTTAAAATCTAGCCATTTACGGTTTTTTGTGCTTCTACGCCATTTTGCACTCATGTCTCTCCCCCTCCAATACCTAACGGATTTCAGACTCGTAACTATAAAACATATCGCACATAAAAGAAGAGAAAACAAGCAGTTTGCCTGAAGCTGTTTTCAATCAAAAATGACGGCTGAGTGCCTTTTTAGCCCCAAACGTGATTGAGAAAACAATATACTTCGCCTCAAAGCGCGTTGAATTAATGATTTATTAAGAAAATACTAAGGAAACGAAAAAGAAAATTATGTTAACGCAGATTAAATCATGCGTTTTACTAGGTCGTTTATTGCTTCTCCGCGGTAGCCTGCTTCGCCGCCTGCTCTGAAGCTTTTCTTGGTTTTGCCTTTGTAGCCTTTGCTTGGTGGATGCAGTTTGAAACAGAGGTTGTGATGTCTGGCAGTTTTTGGAATGCGACTTTGCAGTTTACTATGGCTTCGGCTAAGTCGTCAAAGGATTTGTAGCCTGCTTTTTGAATGTATTCGTCAGTGAGTTTTTTGCCGCCGGCTAGTCTTGCGCGTTTCTGCAGCATCATAGAGACGATTTCTTTTGTGGGTTCGCCCCAAGTTACGTAGTTGTTTACGCGTTGCAGCATTCCAAGGTAGGCTGGTCGGCTGTCAATGAGTAAACCATGGTTAGTGTGGGTTAAGTGTAGCAGTTCAAGGGTTTCGCGTACTTCTCGCTGGGCGCTTACTGTTCCTCGAACTCTAACTGCTACGAGGCATTTGCATTCTTCAGTTTTCTGCGCCATTTTACTTCACCCAGTCCACTTGAGTAATCAAGTTGTATGTTTTTCTTAATCCGTCGAAGATTGCGCATGCATATGAGGGCACTGTTCTTGTTGAACCGTAACTTCTCATCCAGAGATCTTTGACTCCTGCTAAGCCCAAGATGACTTTGGCTACTTCGCTTGAAACCAAGCCTAAGCCTCTGGGTCCTGGAACAATGACTACTCGAACGCCGCCGCATTTTCCTTCTACTTGGAATGGAACTGAATGTGGTTTTCCGCATCCGCATTCCCAACTTCCGCATCCACGCTTCACCGGGATGATGTTTAAGCGGGCGTTCGCGGCTGCTTTTTCAATGGCGTTTCGCACTTGACTGGCTTTTCCTGAGCCTAAGCCGATGTAGCCGTCTCTGTTTCCCACTGCGACGATTGCTTTGAATCGGGATTTTTCGCCTGCGTCAGTTTGTTTCTGTACTAGGTTAACGTTTATGACTTCTTCTTGCAGGTCAGGAATCAGGGAGTCGACGATTTGGGATTCTGAAATTTTTATTCCGCTTAGGAAGACATCTTCTATGGTTGTTATTTTGCCTTCCTGGATCATTTTGCCCAATCGGGTTTTCGGTACCCATGTTTCCAGGTTACTTTTATTGTCTCGTCTTTGCATTTGACTCATGCTTTCTTTCCACCTTTCTTAGTTGCCTTTTCTTTCGGGGCTTTTGGAGCTTTTTCTTTTGGCGCTTTTGGAGCTTTTTCTTTTGGCGCTTTAGCTGCTTTCGGTTTGGGTGCAGCTTCAGCCGCCGCAGGTTTGCCGCCTTTGAAGGCCGCTGTGATTTCGCCCTTTACCTTGGTAAAGTGTTCAGGAAGTTTCTCAGGCGCGACACCTTGCGCGATGTACTTTGAGAATTTTGCGTTGTATTCTTCTGACCCCACGCCTAAGCTTTTTGCGTACTTTGCAATGTGCTCGCCTTTCATGCGTTCTTTCACGATTTTCTCCTCGCTGTGGGGAACATCCACGCCGGCATCTACAACTCCGCTTAATGCAGCGAAGATTTTGGCGCCTTTAGTGGGGGCAATCAAGCCGATGTCTAAGATGGCTTCTTTTATGCCTTTGGCTTTTGCCTTTAGACCGCAAAGATATCCCGTAAGGTAAGCTGCTGAAATGTTTCCGCTTGGAGCTTTCCACCCGTATGTTTTGGTTAATTCGTGGCTGTTAGCTGCGGCTAACACTTCGTCGCCGTGAGGTTTAGCAATCGCTATTTGAACTGTCATGTTTTTCAATGATGGGCGTGTAATAAGCCGGGTCTTCCGGAAGTAACCAGAGCCTTGCGTGCTTGATAATCAGTTTTTCCTTCCCGTCTACGTCTTAATTTTACTCTGTAATGGCCGGTTTTCGCCAACTTAACGTTTCCTCCATAAGTCGTTAGCTTTTAGATTTCGTTCCAGTTCAGCTATTGATTGGAATCTGCCGCTGCCAGCCATTCTGTAATATTGGCTGTATGTTTCTTCTGTTATTGTTCGGGCTGCCTTTAACTCGCGGAGTTTGCGTCTGAGAGACCGGATTCTTATCATCCAAGCCTGTTTCTGGGTTACTTTTGCGAAGCCTGCTCCGGTTATGCTGCCGGGTCCGCTTCGTCTGCCTTTGACTTTTTTAGCTCTGATGATTTTTGCCCGTGCTCTGCTAACGCCTTTAACAGGCGTAGAAACGATAACTCTCTCATGAATCAGTTTTCTGACTTCCTCGCGCGTAATTGCACCTTCAACGTCATCGAGGAATTCAGGGTTAATCCATACGCGGTTTTTCCCAATCTTTAGGATTTGAGCTGCTAAACGCCGCTGGCTTGTTAGGTTAGTCATTGTTTTTCTTCTCCTTCTTTATCTTCTATTGTATCTTGTTTAGGCTTGGATTTTTTGGGTTTCTTAGCCTTCTTTGGCTTTTCTTCTTCTGCTACCGGTTCTTCGGCTTCTTCAGTGTGCTCTTCACCCTCAGATGCTTCTTCCGCTTCGGCTTCTGCTTCTTCTTCTGCCTGCTCTATCTCTTCGCCTTCAGCTTCTTCTCCGCCCTCTTTCTTTTCAGGCGCTGCAGACACTTTGACGTTTAGGATTTTTATGTTAAGTTTCTTGGCTTCTGCGATGATAAGAGCGCGTTTTCTTTTGCCAACTGTGTGCGCTATTCGTGCGGCTTGTGTGTTAGGGTCGATTTTGGATAAGTCTTCAACGTTGAAAACTATTACTTCTCTGAAGCCTGAAGGATGTAGTCCTCTGGCGATTTTCGGTCCCTTGTAGCCTGTGCTGCAACCTGGCGGCCAACCCTTGATTTTTCGGCGGATTTTGTTATCTAATCCTCTTGGTCTTCGCCAGCTTAAGCTGAATCTGTCATACTTCCAGCTTTCAGCTCTCACGAAAGAGGGTTTCTTGTTTCTTGCACGTGCTCTAAGTTTGAGAGCTTCGCGTGAAGGTTTAAGTTTCTTTTCAGTTTTTTCTGCTGCCATTAAGCAACTCCCTCATTTCTTTCATAAACGTATATGCCGTCAAGGAAAACTCGTGGGTCTTTTCCTCTTACTCGGGTAGCTTGCTCAATGTTGGCGGCGGTTTGGCTTACGTCTTCTAAGATTGGCGCCTTCAACTATGATATCGTCTGGTTCAATCTTGATTTTGACGTCGCCTAAAGTTTTAACCCTGCGTTCTCTTCGTTCGCCAGTGAAGTTTTCGATCAGAATTTCTTTGCCTTGAACTTTCACTGAGATTGGAAAGTGGGAGAAAACGATTTTCAGCTTGTACGAGTAGCCTTTTGTGACGCCGGTTATCATGTTTTGAATGTGCGAGTGTATTGTTCCTACTAGAGCAGCTTCCTTCTTGCGTGGCCACTTTGCCCAAACGCGGATTTTTTTCCCTTCGCCTTCTATTGAGATTGAAGCAAAGGAGAAATCACGTGTCAAAGATCCCTTTTCGCCCTTGAAGCTTATTTTTTTGCCGTCCATAGTGACGTCTACGTTATCGGGAACCTGTATGGTTTTGGATATTTCTGGAAGCCGCATAAAACATACCTCTAATACACGAAGGCCAGCAGCCTTCCTCCAAGATTCTTTTCCTCTGCGTCCCTGTGGGCTATCACGCCTTTGGAAGTGGAAACAACCATTAGTCCAACGTCTCTAGATGGAAGGAACTTCTTTTCCCAATCTTCAAATTCGCCAACTTTAGCTGGGTAGCGAGGCTTTATTGGCCCACACTTGTTTATTCTGCCGAGCAATTGGACTTTGAATTTGCCTGATCGGCCATCGTCGATAAACTCGAATTCGCCTATGTAGCCGTTTAGCTGCATTATGCGAAGGACTCGCCCAAGAAGTTTAGAAGCAGGGCTAATTATGCATTCACGCTTATTTCGCATCTCATTGTTTATGATGGTTATCAAACCATTCGTTAAAGTGTCCATATTTTTCTGCTCCTACTCATATTTTTTGAATCCAAGTTTCGGGGCTGCTTCCCTGAAACAGTGCCTACATAAATATAAATCGTACCGTCGAATAACCGGTCCATACGAGCCGCATCTTACGCACGGTCTTGAGCCTTTTCCGAATTTCCGCACTTTCTTAACTTGCTGTTTTCCCATACATTCATCCTCTGTCCTAAACGATTTCTACTCCCAATGTTTTTCTGATGAAAACAACTGATTCTTCAGGTGTCAACATGTGGCTTGCGCCAATAGGATGATTCTCTTTCCTCCGATTCTTTATCCGTTGACCAGGACGATTTACCGTTACACAAATGTCCATGCCGAATATTCCGATTTCAGGGTCATATTTCACGCCTGGAATTTCAATGTGTTCCTTCAATCCGAACGCAAAGTTGCCGCGGACGTCAAAGGCTGATTTGGAGACTTTATTGTCTACAACAGGTAGAACTTTCTTGAGGAAATCGATTGCCGCTTGCTTTCGCATCGTTACAACAACAGCGATTGATTCTCCTTCACGTATCCCAAAGTCCCTGATGGTTTTCTTCGCTTTCTTTTTAACGGGAGTTTGACCTGTGATTTCTTTAAGCACCTTATTTGCTTTTTCAAGTGGTTCACCTGATTTTCCAACGTTAAGGTTCACCACGACTTTTTCGATACGTGGCTGAAGCATCGGATGCTCTTCCCAATTCTTAATGACTGCTTCCTCAGACAACTGCGTTTACCTCCGTTAAACCTATGAGCGGTTCGTTTTCGCCTATTGAAAAGATGAAGTCCAAAATTGTTTGGTAACGAACACCATTCGCATCTTCGATAACTACTAGCGCTTGGCGGCGTTTTTTGGCTTCAGTTTTTTCTATCTCGACGATTTTTCCTTGTTTGCCGATGTTTTTTCCACCTGTAATGATGGCCAAGTTTCCTTCCTTTGTTTTCAGGGTTGATACAACTTGTTTATCTGGGTAAGTGACTTTGAGAATGTCGAAGGTCTCGTAAGTGACTTCAATGGGCTTCTTGATGTCCGCAACCTTCACAAGCATGTTTGATCCATCGTGGAAGGCGATTTGCACGCCGTTCTTAACAGTTGTTTTGTCTTCGACGCGAATCAGCTTGAAGTTTGCTTCTTCCTTGCTGATTGGATTCAATACAAGCCCTTTGTGAGATGGCATTACACGGTAGTATTTGTCAGCTTGAGGCATTGAGATGACATCCATCAACCCAACTGGGAAATCATCTTTGCGTCGGATTGTTCCGTCGACAAGCACTTTGCCTTCTGATAGGATCATTTTGGCTTCTTTGCGGGTCTGTGCAACGCCGAGTATGTCTCGTAGAACAAGCGTTAAGGGTAAGCAGCTTTCGAGTGAGTGCGAACCCGACGAAGGCTTCACAATCCAAGGCAGCTCTTTCCTGTGAATTGGCCAGAATCTTGGAGCTGGCTTACGTTTCAATCTTGCAGTTTTTCCTTTTTTACCCAAATTATTGACCTCCTTCAGCTTCTTCGGAAGCTTTACGTTTGGCGCGCGGTTTAGCCGCCGTCTTCTTAGCCGCTGCTTTTTTGGCAGGTGCTTCTTTTTCTACAGCGGTTTCCTTCGCTGCTGCCTTCGACTTTGCCATTTTCTTCGCGGGCGCCTTTTCTTCTTTTTCGGTTATTTTTTCTTCTGGAACCTCTTCTTTGGCAACGGGTTTCTTCGCAGTTTTTGCGGTGGGCTTCTTTGCTTGTGGTTTCTTTGCCGTTACTTCTTTAGGTGCTTCCTCAACTTCTGCGACTTCTTCGGCAGGAGTTTGTTCCTTCGCGATTTCAGGTGCTGCTTCTTCTGCTGGTTTTTCTTCAACGACTTCTTCGAGTTTTTCTGGTTGTACAGGTGCCTCTTTGGCAGTCTTCGGCGCTGCGGCTTTCGGCTTGGCTTCTTTCTCGGGCTTTTCTGCTTCTTTCTTTCTGGTAAGAATGTCTTTGCGCCATTTGTCTTCTAAGTTGAGGGTTCTTATTTGAACTTTAGATGGGTGAATGGGAAGGAAAATGTTGGTTCCATCAACTTTTTCCCGTGTTAATCCTTCCATGTAAATTCGGTATTCTTTTAAGGCGACGCGTGAAACTTTGCCTTCGAAACCCTTGTTATCTCCGCGCATGATGCGGACGGTGTCGCCTTTTCTGACTGGGAGAGTTTTGGCACCTCTTGAGGCAGCAAGCTCACTTGAAAGTGGAGCTGACATGAGCCTGTGACGAATATGGGCAGGAGCATTAAAAAGCCTCTTGCGTTGTTTGCCCGGATTTTTTACACGTTTTGTCTTCTGCATAATCTTGCACCTATACTATGATACTTGAGGCACTTGCGATTCTTGGCCATCTCTCGGCTGCCTCTCTTGCTACTGGACCCCTGATTTCTGAGCCTTTCATTTCGCCTTCGGGAGTTATGATTACTGCTGCATTGTCTTCAAACTGCACCCAGACACCGTCGACACGTCGGAAAGTTTTTCTTTGACGGACAACGACTGCTTGGAAAATCTTTTTCCTCATGTCGGGTGAACCTTGCCTAACAGAAACCGTGACTTTATCTCCTACAGTGGCCGATGGATAACGTCTAAGCCTTCCTTTGTAGCCCATGGCTTGGATTAAACGTAGAACCCGTGCACCAGTATTATCGGCGCATTTCATTTCTGAACCTGCCAGTAAGCCACGGCTAATCTTGTTTCCGTGCGAAAGCATGCCTTTTGCGGTTAGTGCTCTCTGTTTCGCTTTCGCCGCCATTTTACTTTTCCTCCTCTAGTTTTTCGACTACAACAAACGACACGGTTTTGCTGATTGGTCTGCACTCTGCGATTCTTACTCGGTCGCCTTCTTTAACATCTATGCAAGGTGGATTGTGTGATGGGATGTGACCGTGCCTTCGTTCATATCTTTGGAATTTTGAGCTGAATTGCAAGAATTTCCTGTCAACTATGACTGTCTTATCCATTTTTGATGTTTGAACTATGCCGTCAAGTACACGTCCCCGTATTGCGAGTGTTCCGTGGAACGGGCAGTTTCGGTCTTCACATGTTTTTTTCGGTTGTTTAAAAGTCATTGACATTACCATAACCTCTTAACGCTTTTTTTAAGTCGATCCTCTGTTCTGCCAACTAAAAGTTTACCGTCAATCTGCACAATTGTGCCATCTTCGAAATTGAAGTTGAAGATGGCTGATTCTTTGATTATGCTTCGCCTTTGACCTTCGCCAAGGAAGGTGAAGGTGTTTCTTGTTTCCTCAATTACTTTGCCGCCGATGCCGATGTAATTTAAGTGCGGGCTGCTGGCGACTAAACCTTGAACGCCGATGAATTCGTGATTAATAATTTGAGGGGTTATTTTCATTAAGCCTCGGTCTCCGCAGTTTCTTTTTTGGCCTTAGGCTTCTTCTCTGCCTTTTCGGCTTTCTCTGGCTTCTCGGCTTTCTGCTTTGGCTTTTCCTCTTCTAACACAGACCCTTTTCTTAATCCGAGTTTAATTTCGTTCTCCACGGTAAGTATCTGAGCGATTGTCTTGCGAATTTCTCTGACCCTTGTTGGGTTCTCAACGGCGCCGCCTGCTTTAACCATCGTTTTGATGCGGGCTTGTTCAACGCGTAAATCTATGAGCCGCTTTGTTCTGTCCTCAGCGGACATGCCTTGAATTTCTTTAAGACGAATTATCGCCATTACTCTTTTGCCTCCTCACCTTTAGGTTCATCCTGAACCTCTTTCGCCTGCACAGTTGGCCCTTCCGCAACCTCTTCTTTTTGTTGAGTCTGTGCTTCTACTGGCTTCGTTTCTTCCGCTATCGGAAGGGTTTCTTCTTCGGGCGGAGCTGCCTCGCAAATCTTTATTCTGTCAGGGAAAACTGCATCCGGCGGCATGATTTTTACGCGGACACCAATAATGCCTGGTTTAAGTTGAACGTGGGCCTCAGCTTTCTTCATAGCTATAAGTGCTGGTTCTCCACATCGTGGGAAGTAGCCTGCACGGAACTTTTCGAAGCGTGCCCGTTCAGTCGTGAGTTTGCCACTTATGACTATTTCGGCGCCAAGGGCACCTGCTTCCATAACTTGATTGAGCGCCCAAAAGCCTGCGCGCCTAAAGTGAACACCGCGTTGAAGCGCTGACGCAACACGTGATGCAATAACATAGGCGTTGAATTCAGGAACCTCAATTTCAGAGACTGAAATCTGAGGGTTAGCAACTTTGAAGTTTTGTTCCAGCGAAGAGGCAAGTTCCTTTATGGTTTCGCCACCTCTCCCTATAACTAAGCCTGGACGCATCGCGTAAATAACCACGTGGGTTCCAAGCGGGGTTTTAGAGATGTTTACTCCGCCGTATCCAGCTCGATCAAGTTTTTTCTGTAAAAACTCATCAATTTCCGTTTTTTTGATTGCTTCTGTGATGAAACGTTTGACTATACTCATTTATTTTTCTCCTGAAGTGGGTTTCTCATCAAGCACTATTTCGACATGCGTTGTCGTGTCGAATTTCGGTGAAGACCTGCCCTGTGCTCTCGGCTTGAAGCGTTTAAGTTTGATGCCTTGATATGCAGCTGCATGAATTATGCGTAGACGGTCAACATCTAAACTTTTGTTTTCAGCATTTGCTTGAGCTGACTGCAAAACATTCAAAATTACGCCGCATGCTTTAATCGGGTATCTACCGGAAAAACTGTTAACTTGCCCATGCCTGTGAGGCAGCTTCTTGTTATATCTCATGTAAGGGATTGATTTCTTTTTAGCTTGTACGTCCCGGAGATATTGTTTGGCATTGGTCAACATCATGCCTTTTATGGCGTGGCAAACCTCACGTGATGCTTTATGGGATACTTTAAGTTCTCTGCCGCTTGCTTTCGCTGTTTTTTCTTCGTTGAGCATTTCGTCGATTACTGAGTATCCCCATTTTGGCATTTTTATATCTCCGATGCGCATTCAAACACGTAAAAGCAATTTATATGGCTTTCCGTATCAAAACAAAAGTTTTCGACAGAGTCGACTACTTTAGTTAGCCCTTGAATCAGGGCGTGTTCGTCTGTGAGGTGTGCAAGTTTTGGATAACACTTTTGCCTTTTATAGTTTTCCCAAAGAACACCAAAACTCCAGAGAAGCAGAAAAACTGGGATCTTTCCCCATGGATTGCAAAAACTTGTTTTGAGCTGCGATTTGTTTATGTTTAACTTAATTGCTATTGCATCTGTTAATCGGGAAGCAACTGAAATGTCAAGCAAAAACGAGAAAATCACGATGCTGCATGGCGCAGGCGGCACAGTCATGCATAACTTGGTAAAAAATTACATTGTGAAGTATTTCGGCGGCTTAGGTAACTACGCTGAAGTCCCGCTGGAAGCCATGGATGACGCAGCAGTCATAGGCGACATTGTTTTCAAAAGCGATTCCCACGCGGTTAAACCCATATTTTTCCCAGGCGGCGACATCGGACGCTTGGCCATTTCAGGCACGGTTAACGACATTTCGGCTATGGGAGCGCAACCGTACGCGTTGGCTTGTGGATTCATCTTGGAAGAGGGGTTACTGCTATCGGATTTAGAACGGATCCTATCAAGCATGCATGACACATGCGCTGAAGCGGGCGTCGGCATAGTCACAGGTGACACGAAAGTTGTTGAGAAAGGCGCCCTTGGAGGTTTAGTTATGAACGTTTCAGGCATAGGCAAGCGAACCCCCGCGCTGGAAAGCAACTTCCATGTGGCAAATCAATACCGCAAAGTTGCCAGCCGTTGGACGTTAGACTCAAACCTTGTGGAAGGCGACAAAATCATTCTCACAGGCACAATTGGCGATCATGGGCTCGCCGTGCTTTCCGCACAGCAAGGACTTAAGTTTGGAAGCGAAATAAAATCCGACGTAAGACCATTAAACCGCATGCTTCAGCAATTGTTTGCACAAATAGGGGGGGTTATTTCTGTAAAAGACCCGACGCGTGGCGGCTTGGCTGACGCACTCAACGAGTGGACGGAAAAATCCAAAGTCGGCATACTAGTCCACGAAGAAAAGGTTCCCATCCGTGAAGACGTTCAAACGGCATGCGACATGCTCGGCTTAGACCCCTTGGAAGTTGGCAACGAAGGCAAATATATTATCGGGGTTGTCAAAGAAAAAGCGCAAGCGGCCCTGGAATTTGTGAAAAAAACAGATGAGGGAAAGAACGCGCAGATAATCGGGGAAGCCACAAGTCAATTCAAAGGCGTCGCCATGCAAACCCAGGTCGGCGGCAAAAGAATAATCGCAAGGCCCATCGGGGATCCCGTACCAAGAATCTGCTAAGCCTGAACTGCTACGTTTTTCGCCCAGACCCTGCAAGTTCCTTCATTGCTAACCATGCATGCGCCGACAGGTTTCTCAGGCGAACATCCTTTTAGAAACATGGGGCACTCGTTGGGTCTGATTTTTCCAATGATGACAAGGTGACATTCGCAGCCTAAAAGTATGTCTTTACCTTGTTCAACATGAACACCATGCTTGAGTCTAGGATCATGATCTGCAAACGCCTCACGCAACTGCAAGGCTGAATCTGGAAGCCTGCCGATACCACGCCAGTTCCCAGCAGTAACCGTGAAGGCCGCCTTTATCATTTCTTGCGCTTTAAGATTGCCGTCAGGCTTAACAACACGGGGGTACTCATTCTCCAACCGCGCCGTTCCCTCGGCCTGCTGTTTAACGATCATGTAAATCGACATCAAAACATCAATCGGCTCAAAACCAGCCACAACTGTGGGCATCCGATAAACCCGCGGAAACAGCTCGTAAGGTTTAAGACCGATAATGGCGCTCACATGCCCAGGCGCAATGAATCCGTCAATCTCCAGGTCACCAACACCAAGAAGCAACTCCATGGCTGGCGGAATCAAACGGTGAGAAACAAGAAAGCTAAGGTTTTTGGGCGGATTGTTAAGCGCTTCAACCGCCGTTGACGGGGCCGTGGTTTCGAAGCCCACAGCGAAAAAGGCGAATGGCTTGTTAGGTTCCCGTTTGGCCATTTCAACAGCGTCGCTGACGGCATAGACTATTCGGACATCCGCTCCAGAGGCTTTAGCTTCCAAAAGAGACATCTGACTTCCAGGCACACGCAAAACGTCTCCGAAACATGTTACCACAACGCCCATTTTCGCCAATTGCACGGCTTCGTCTATTTCAGCCGCGGGCACGATGCAAACGGGGCAACCGGGTCCAGCGATAACTTCAACGCCGTTGGGCAAAAGGCTTCGTAAACCAAAATGCGTGATTGTCCACTCATGTGTACCGCAGACGTGGCAGATTTTGGTTTTTCCAGCCTTT
This sequence comes from Candidatus Bathyarchaeota archaeon, assembly GCA_963768425.1. Lineage (GTDB taxonomy): Archaea > Thermoproteota > Bathyarchaeia > Bathyarchaeales > Bathycorpusculaceae > Bathycorpusculum. Next base: position 238,913 of record CAVYHV010000014.1, read on the forward strand.
GGCGCTAAACCTTTAATTTTTGCAGCAATGTTTTGGGCGAACTGGGGGTTTCGGAACTTCAGGTTTTCAGCCATACCGACACCTCAACGTGAGTTTATTGACCAGCTTCAAGAATGCTGTTCCACAAGTTCAAGGTTTCTTTTGCTTCTTCCTCTTCGATAATCTGAATAGCGTAGCCTGCGTGGACCAGAACATAATCGCCCACTTTCGCTTCTACAAGAGTTACATTAACCTCTCTCAGAACGCCTTGACCAAAATCCACGTTGGCTTTTTCGCCTTGGAGGTTCATCACCTTAGCGGGAATAGCTAAACACATAACTATCAACTAATAGAGCCGTTGAAACGACGATAAAAAGAGATTGGTCTAAAACCGTGAAAAACCGCCTACAACAGCCTGACCAAACGAAACCCCGCCATCGCCTGCTGGAACAGCCTCATGAACAAGAAAACGAAGGCCAGCATCCTCAACCGTTTTACGCACCACTTTAGCAAGAATCTGGTTACATGCGGCGCCGCCTGAAAAACCGATGCTTTTGACACCAAGAACCGTGGCTTTTTCCAACGCCAATAAGCCGAGACCTTTTGCCAAGTAAGCATGTGTGGAGTAAGCTAAATCGGCGGTGGGAAAATCTGCTTTCTTTTCGAAAACTAACCTCAAAAGGTTTGCAGTTTCCAGTGTTTCGCCGTGAAAAACAGGCTTAAGCTTCAAAATGTCCTTGCCCTTTAGTGCGGCGGATTCTAGTTTCATCGCGGGTTCCCCCTCGTAACTTCGCTCGTAACAAACGCCTAAAACAGCTGCAGCAGCGTCAAGAACCCGTCCGCAACTCGTTGTTTCAATCAACCCAGAACCTTTCCCGAGTTGACTGAGAATTAGATTAGCTTCGGTTTCGCCGAAAGGCAAATGCGACTTGTTTTCCATCAGCCAAAGCGCAACGTCTACGCCTGCCTTCGCAAGCATTCCAGCAGCCAAACGGAGCGGAAAACGGCTCGCGACGTCTCCTCCGAGCAAGGGCTGAGACTCCAGATGCCCCAATCGCTTAAACTTTGACGACTCGCGCGTGCAGAACAATATTTCTCCTCCCCAAGCGCCTCCATCTGAGCCGTAACCATACCCATCGCAAACTACGCTAACAGCTTCCTCCAAATTATTCTCAGCCATCAATGCTGCAGCGTGAGCATGATGATGCTGAACTTGAACAAGAGGTAATCCTTCAGCCTCTGCCATTTCCTTCGCAAGAGCTGTCGTCGTGAATTTAGGATGCAGATCGCAAACAACAGTTTCAGCATGGCAGTTAGTCAAATGATAAAGATGATTTGCTGCTTCCTGCAGAAAGGCGCGGGTCTCTACGTTTTCAACGTCACCGATGTGTTGGCTGATAAACGCTTTGTCTTCAAATAAGACGCAAGCTGTATTGTTGAGTTCACCGCCTAACCCGACCACGCAACGCTTTGATTTCGTCTTAAGCCTCACAGGCGTCGGAGCGTAACCTCTGCTTCGCCTAAGAAAGACTTGGCGATTTCCATGGACACGCATGACTGAGTCGTCGCATCGATGAGCAATTTTGCGGTTATGAAACAAAAAATAATCTACTGTGCCGCCCAAAGTTTTGAGGGCTTCCTCATTGTCGTATACAATGGGTTGGTTCGGGGGGTTGGCGCTGGTCATGACAAATGCGGGATCACCAACTCTGTCAAAGAGCATATAGTGCAAGCCAGTATAGGGCAACATGACGCCGACGTTATGCAGGTTCGGGGCAGTTAGAGGAGAAAGATTGTATTCTTTGCTTTTGTTAAGCAGCACGATTGGCCGCATCGAGGATTGCAACAGCTCCTGCTCTTTCGAGCCTACTTCGGCAAAGATTTTCGCTACCTCTATGTTTTTTGCCATCACTGCGAAGGGTTTTTCGCGCCTGTGCTTCGTTTTTCGAAGCATCATCAGAGGCTTGTCCCGCATGACTGAGCAGGCAATATGGAATCCGCCGTACCCCTTTATCGCCAAGATATTGCCTTCAGAAAGAAGCTTTCCCGCTTCCCGCACAGGGTCTTTGACGTCCACGGGTTCGCCGCTGCATGTTGTAAGGTAAGCTTTTGGTCCGCAGGGAGGACAAGCCACAGTTTGGGCGTGAAACCTCCTGTTTGCGGGGTCATCGTACTCGCGCTGGCAAAAACCGCAAAGCGGAAACTCTCGCATAGTGGTATTTTCGCGGTCGTAAGGCAACCGCTCGATAATCGTGAAACGCGGCCCACAATTGGTACAGGTGATAAAAAAGTATTCGTACCGTGGGTTTTTGGGGTCACGAAGTTCGGCGAGGCATTCGTTGCAAATCGCGATGTCAGGCGGTATAATTGAACCTGAAAGCTCCGCCTCAGCGGAACTTTTCCATATCATAAATTCGCTGAACTGGTTTGCGCCTGAAAGCTCAACTGACTTGACTCGTTCAATCTGCGCATTCGGCGGCTTCTTCTGGGTTAGGTTACGCATGAAACTCTTAACATTTTGCGCTTCGCCCTCCAACAGGATTTCAACCCCTGCATCGCCCCTATTCCGAACGTACCCGGCTAAACGGTTTGCGACTGCAATTCTGTAAACAAAGGGGCGGAACCCTACGCCTTGAACGATACCAGTAACGTTGAGTTTTACGCGCAAAGAATAACCTGCTATAACTCAAAACAGAGGTTTTCTCTTATACATTTCGACAATCCTTTAGGATTTACCGTTTTTCTTCCCGAAGCTGGCGCCTCAAAACTTTGCCCGCTGAACTAACAGGCAGGTCTTTCCTAAATTCCACTTCGCGGATCGCCTTATACGGTGCCACCTTGTCGTTGACGAACGATTTGATTTCTTCCGCCGAAACCAACGCGCCTTCTTTCAGCACTATGAAAGCCTTCGGGATCTCGCCTGCCAACGGGTCAGGTTTCCCTATGACTGCGCATAGCTTAACGGCTGGGTGCTCGTAGAGGAGGTCTTCGAGGTCCCGCGGGTAAACGCTGTAGCCACAGTATTTGATGAGGTCTTTTTTGCGGTCGGTAATGTAGAAATAGCCATCCTTATCCATGTGCGCGATGTCCCCAGTGAGAAGCCACCCGTCATGCAGAACCAAAGCTGTTTCCTCCGGCATACGCCAGTAACCCTTCATAACCTGAGGTCCCTTCACCTCAAGCTCCCCTGTCTCGCCCACACCAAGAGTTTTTGCCGCTGAGCCTAAATCCACTATTCGCGCATCTGTATCTGGCAGGGGCAAGCCGATTGACCCAACTTTCAACATTTTCAAGCTGCTATCAATGGGGTTGCAGTGGGTAACAGGGGACGCCTCCGATAAACCGTATCCTTCAACTAAAGATCCGCCTGTCGCCTGCGTGAATTGTTTTTGGGTTTGCGGCGGCAACGGTGACGCGCCTGAAATGCAGACCCGAATCGAAGTTAAGTCATATTTCCCCAGTTCGGGGTTAGCTAAAAGCGTCGAGTACATGGTTGGGACACCACAGAAAACCGTGACCCTATGCTTTTGGATAGCTTCTAAGGCTTTGGCTGGCTCGAACCTGTGGCATCAAAACCATTTTTGCCGCTAAGCTGATGGGTACAGTCATACTTGTTGTCATGCCGTAGATATGGAAGAGGGGCAGCGCTGTTAGGAAGGTTTCTTGGGCTGTTGTGCCCTTTATCCAAGCGGCGAAGGATAATGCATTGGATAGGAGGTTGGTATGGGTTAGCATGGCGCCTTTGGCTGTTCCCGTAGTGCCGCCCGTATACTGCAACGCTGCTAAGTCTTCGTTTGGGTTCAATTTCACGTTTGGAGGATTGCTTGGTTCTTTTTCTGATAAAGCTTGGAAAGCTATAGTGTTTGGAACATCAATGGGGCGGGTTTTTTTATAGCAATATTCATCTAGGCCTGTCACTATGACGTTTTTCAGCTTGGTTTTTTGCTTAACTTTTCGCTAAAGTTGGATAAAGCGAATCCAGCGCCACAATGGTTTGTGCTCCTGAATCTTTCAGTTGGTACTCAACTTCGCGTTCCCGATAAAGAGGGCTTATGGCCGTTACAACCGCTCCTGCCTTGAGCACTCCAAAATAGGTAATTATGAACTGAGGAATATTGGGCAAAAAAATTGCAACACGGTCGCCTTTTTTCACGCCTAACTTGACAAGAGAAAGGGCAAACTGGTTTGAAAGCGTATCCAACTGGGCATAAGTGATTTCCCGCCCGCCATAAATTATGGAAGTTTTTTGCGGAAATTCTTTTGCGCATTTGTGAAGGATTTCTTGGAGAGGAACCTGTGGGAACTCTAAGTGTTTTGGCACTTGGGTAGGCCACGAGTTAAACCACGATGCGTTTTTTTGAGGCAAGACACTTCGCGTTACATTATGAGTGAATAGGTTAAAACCTTACCCTAACTTCGCTTTCTTGCCCTTGAATAGTCTGTCATGCCTAGTCTGTTGCCGAAGGGGTCTTCGAACTCAACCGCCATACCCGTGTGAATCTCGAATGGTTCGGATAAGAATTTTAAGCCTTTGGCGCTTAGCCGCTTGTACTCTTCCTGCACGCTGTCCACAACGAACCAGATCGTCGGTTTCGCGTCGGGAAAACTTGTGGATGTCTTTGAGAATGATTGCTGGTTCGTTGTCGCCAACTTTGAAAGCTACCATACCCATGTCTGAAAAGTCAAACTTGACCGGAAGCCCCAAAACGTCATGGTAAAACTCTTTGCCCTTCTTGAGGTCGCCGCTTGGCAGAAAAAAGTTATCGTAATCCTTCAATGTTTCACTTCGAATTGATTGTGCAGTAAGCTACTAATAACATTTCACAATTCAGCTGGAAACTTTACTTTTTAAGCCGAGGATTGAGTGGGTTCGGGTTTCTTGCAGAAGAGCAATGCGGGTAACAAGGCTACGATTATGAAGGCTGAGTTGAAGATGAACCCCGCCAACTTGATTGCAGAGTCTTTAAAGGGAATCAATGAAATCGCGATCGGCGACGATGGGAACCAACCGGGAGCAAAAAACTGAGGGTACCCAACGTAAACCCAAAGCAGATAAATTATGCCACTTGCCACAATGGTCAGAACAAGGTATCTGTTGAGAGCCATGTATTTGTAGCCTGCAAATGGCAGGCTTATCATCATGAGAGTCCAGTATAGCGGGTAAGTTGCAGCTGACGTGTTGAAGTTGAAGTTCAAAGTAAACAATGTGTTGGCAACTTCAGTCGACATCCTTGCCTGGGCATAACCGAAATGATACAGTCCCTGCTGCAGCCAAATTCCCGCGGCAACACAAGCTACAGCCAAAAGGAATCGCTCATACCCGACGCCCTGCCGCCTCATAAAAAATTCTGCAAGAACAAACGCCAACCCATAAACCACAACGGAGCTTGTGAGCACGGCAGCGGATGAGGTGCTGTCCCCAGAAAAAACAAACCCTCTGCCCCTCCAAACCAACAACGCCGCAACCACGCATAGGCAGGCAGCTTCAAACCAGTTTCGCCTGAACCAATCGATGGCTACATCAAAACCCCGCAAAACGACGCCTCGGAAAATTCTTCCTTTTTACGTTGTTATGTTAGTTGAGGTAGGGTGTGTTTAAGATTTTTGGTCGTCTCAAACTCGAAAATGTATAGAGAAATTTGCGCATGGCGAAAGACAGTTAGGGCTTGTGGGCCATGTAACGCAAGACGAAAGCTGCAGCAGTCATTCAACAAGTATTGCAAATCAATTATACAAGGATCAGTGTAAGTGAGGGGTAGGCTGCGAGAGACAAAGCACCGCAATTTAATGGTACCTATCTGGGTGACAAAGCGACCAAAAATGGTATGTTGCTATTGTTGGTGCCGGGGGCGCGATTCGAGCACGCGACTTCTGGCAAAGAGCGCTTAGCCCCTTTTGACTCCAGATTTCTCATCTGGGTTGTTCCTACCAGATTATGAGTCTGGCGCCCTGGCCAGGCTAGGCTACCCCGGCACACAATTAGCCACTTTTTACGATGGCTGAATCCATTTAGTTTATTTTCCATCATTTAAACTTTTAAGCCCAGCACTTGGATTGGTTTGGATCTGAGGGCACTGTGCTGAAAACTGGGATAACGGTAACATCCAAACAGGGGTTTTGTTTGCATAAAATTTATTGGAGCGGAAATGCAGATTTAGCGTGGTGACGTGTGTGTCTTCGAATAGTGATGATGATTTTCCTGAGTGGACGAAGCGGAAACGGGCTAAAGACCCTTTCTTCGGCGACATAGATGACATGTTCCGTGAAATGGAGAAGATGATGGATGAGGAACTCAAAAACTTCACGGAAAAAGTGCCGAAAGAATACGTTAAAGAACGCAAGCTGGCCGACGGAAGCACCGTTAAAGAGCTTGGACCATTCGTTTATGGTTACAGCATGAAGATAGGCCCCGATGGAAAACCGGAAATCCAAGAGTTTGGAAACCTCAAGAAGGGACTCAAAGGCACGCCTCAGGTTAAGGAGGAACGCGAACCCTTGGTTGACATCGTTGAAACAGACGGCGAAATCCATGTGGTTGTGGAGTTGCCTGGCGTTGAGAAAACCGACATTAAACTGCACGGCACCGAGGATTCGTTGACGATTTCGGTGGATACCCTCCAGTACAAGTACTACAAGGAAGTTGAATTGCCAGCTAAAGTGCGAGTTATAGAGGCGAAGTCAAGCTACAAAAACGGCGTCTTAGAAGTCGTCCTGCCTAAAGATGAAGCCCAAAACAAGCCGAAAGGACAACCGATCGACATCGGCTAAAAACCTAAATTCAATCCCTTCAATAATTCAGTGTTGCGAGTACAGTAATGAGCGTTAATCAAGAGTTAGATACTTTAAACGCTGTTTGTCGTGAAGCAAAATCAGTGGGCAAACTGTCAGGCACCAATTTAACGGAGCTGTACGAGCTTTTCGGGACAAGATTCACAAAAGCTCTTGACGCCCTAAAAGAGGGGCGAGTGAAAAAATACACGTTTAAACCGACCGGAAGGGTGGTTTGGATTGTTGTAGGCAGGGAACGGGACTACCTTATCATGCCTGAAGCTGAATTCTGTACCTGCGACGACTTCTACTTCCGCGTTCTAGACAAAAAAGTCCACATGTGCTATCACCTGCTGACCCAAAAGATCGCTCAGAACTTAACCTGGTTTGAAATTATAGAGGAAAGCGATGAGAGCTACAATATGCTGATGAATGAGTGGAAAAAAGCGACACCTTAAATATTTAGATGTTACAAGAATATGCAATATTGCAGGGAGAATTCACATGAATTTAGGGCCATACTTCGTGACTTTAGAATATGTCGCAATGAGCGGAATTTTCATCGCTTTAGTTTTGATCTTCCTCTACATGTATTACGGCAAAGACGAGGAAGAAGAAATAACCGATTAATCTATCCCCTTCCCTCTACAGTATCAAGAGTTTGCCGCGCCTTCTATTCATTACGAAAAACAAAACCAAACTTAATACCGACAGAATTACCCCGATTAATATAAGCCACGTCGCCTTTGGGCCGGAACCGAAAACAATCGGAAATGGACCGATGAAAACCACAACCCCCGCGCTTGATGAACCACTGAAAATCGAAGCGATTACAACTAAAACTATTATGCCGACGAAAACCAAGACTATTCCTAGAATTAGCAGCCAAAACAGTCGGCTGGAAATAGGAATCCCTTCCTCAGATTCATCATCTTCAGCCAAACTTTTCATCTCGTCAGCCAATAAATTAACACCATCGCAATGATGACGGCAATAACAAGCGCCAAAGCTAATGCCAAAACCGTCTTGACAGATTTGTTGTCTGTGCCAAAGATAATCGGGATGGGACCAATCATAATTATTCCTGCAGCTTTAACTTTGCCTCTTTTTGCACCGTGTGCTGACGCCGCAATTATCGCAATCATAATGATTATGATCCCAGTAACTATAAGTGCTAATGCAAGCGCATAAAAAACTTCAAGATCCAACCGTTCTTCCTCCAGAGCGCGCTGTATCAAATGGAAGAGCGTTTGTAATAAATGTAAATAGCGAAAGAGAAACGCTTGACGCGTAAATCAATTCTTGATTGATCTTCCAGATGTTTTTAGAGACTAATTGCAACAAATCCAAACCCCATTCGAAGAAAGCAACCCAAAGCACAAACGAAAAATTTCTCCTCCGGAAACACTATCAAACTGCTTGCAATTGCAATAAATGTGAACACAGAGACGAGAAATGCAAAAAATTAAAAGGGTTCAGAATAGTTATCGTGTCGGCGGAATATGAACACCAAAGACATCATCCAAAAAATCCTTGCAGCAAACACCGAGGTCGACGAGGAACAGGTTCTTGAGAAATTACGAGACGAAAGGGCAAAGGCAGGAGGTTTGCTTGGTGATGAAACTCTTCTGAGGTTGATTGCTGCAAGATACGGCGTGGAAGTGCAGCAGAAAGGCATAAGCAACAGCGGAATTTTGGCGTCGAGCCGTTTATTCGCTGGGTTGAATGATGTCACGGTGGAAGGACGCGTAATCGCAGTTTTTCCTGTTCGCGCTTTTGAGGGAGAAAAACCAGGTAAATTCGCGACGCTGATGATTGCGGACAATGAAGGAGTCCTACGCGTGGTGTTGTGGAATGACAAAACAAACCTAATTGAAAGTGGCGAAGTCAACATCGGACAAACCGTTAGGCTTATTCACGGGTACACTCGGGCAGACCGTTACGGCAAAGTGGAGCTGCATTTGGGAGGCAAAAGTAAAATCGAAGTTGAGCCTCCAGAAAAAACCAGCGAGTACCCTGACACAGAGAAATTCACAGCGAAAATAGGCTCCTTGAATGCTTCATCAGGCGCCGTTCAAATTTCAGGTATAGTCAAAGGCATCTCGGGATTAACAACATTCACTAGGAGCAACGAGGCAGATGGAAAAGTCATACGAATCACCCTCACCGACGAATCAGGACAAGTTACAGCTGTAGTTTGGAACGAAAAAGCAACTGAACTAGAGATCTTGAAAATCAACTCACAACTGCGTCTCATCAATGCTAGGGTTAAAGAAGCGCAAAACGGCGGGATTGAAGTCCATGTAGACTCAAATACGTACGTCAACGTTCAAAATGCCCCGCTGAAGCTCACGAAAATAGATAGCTTAACTGAAAACCAAACCGTAAGCGTCCAGGGCATCGTTGGAACAGCTCCACAAAACAGGGAAGTAACCACAGCCAAAGGGGAAAACGTGAAACTAATGACTTTTAGCCTTAAGGATGACACGGGCAGCGTTCGGGTTTCGGCTTGGCGTCAACAGGCAGACGAGCTTAAAGCCTTGAAAATAGGCGACGAATTGTTGTTAGAAAACGTTTTGGCAAGGATGGGCTTCGAGGGCAAAATCGAGTTGTCAACTCGCAGCGGAACCGAAGCATCAATTAAAGCACATGTAAGTCAATCTTCTAATCGACTTACTACAGCCCCAAGCATTTCGTCACAGAAGATTACAGATTACGATTCGGACTTATCGAAGTACCGATGACAATAGCTTTCAGCTGTTGGAAAGACCCCCTGCACCCTTCCTAAGCGTTTTTTCGCGTTTACCTTCTCAGCAACTCCAATAACATCGTTTGGTTTACTGAAGCACTCTTTTGCGCCATCTTCCCGTTTTCTCTCAACTTTTATGCAGTTATCAACCATGCAGTTCAAGACACAGGCGCCGCAGTAAACGCATAAATCCTCCATAACGCCCACCTGACCGTTCGCCCAGTACAAAGCGTTAGTCGGGCAGGCTTTAATACATAGTTTACATTGGACGCCGGCGCATGTGAACTTGTTAATGTCAATTTTGCCTTCTTTGAAAAGATCCTTTACTTTTGTTGGCTCCAAAAGCTCTTGTCTGCGTTTCTTTTTTGCCTGCTCAGGGCTGTTTTCTGACATTAGACCGAATATGTCAAGAGAAGAAGCGGTTTTCTCAGGCATTTGGAGACACAACTAAAGCAAGTTTGTCATGAAAATAGCTCTAAGAATTATAATTACTTATCTAGCATTTTTCATACTATCAACCGTCAAACTGGGTTTTTTCGATGAAATAAGGAAATCAAAGGTCCAATGTCACTTAATTGCCCTTCCAAGAATGATTCTTGCCAAGAACCGAATTTTTTGATGTACACATTATTTATAAATTAAGACTCAGTCAGTAAATAGAAGAAAAACGGATTTTGAAGCCACCGCAAAAGAGGAAACCGAATGCAAGACCAAAGAAAACCGGTTGACGCCTTGCCCAAGCACAGCAGCATAGTTTTGGGCATCGTTATGCTCGGGACATTGATGGGAGCACTGGATAGCACCATCGTCCTCTTAGCTTTTCCAACAATAAACGACAGTTTGCACTCAAACCTTGCCACCTCATTGTGGATCATCCTTGCGTATCTTCTTGTGATAGCCGTCGCAACAACGCAGATGGGCAGAATCGGAGACATTTACGGCAGGTGCAGAATATTCAATTTTGGCTTTGTAGTGTTCACTGTGGGCTCTGCTTTATGCGGGTTTTCAACACATATCTATTTGCTCATCGGCTTCAGAGCTGTTCAAGCAGTTGGAGGAGCAATACTGCAAGCTACAAGCGGCGCCATAATAGCTGATTATTTCCCAAGAGAAAGACGCGGAAGAGCCTACGGTTACAATTCACTGGGCTTTACAGCGGGAGCAATGCTTGGAATAGTTTTTGGCGGAATAATCACCACTTTCATCGGCTGGCAATACATTTTCTTTATAAACATTCCAATTGGAGCCATCGCTGTTACAATAGGCGTGAAATACATAAGGGATATTCACCCCTCAGTCCCGAGCAAACTTGACCTCCCCGGAATGGGTTTACTTGCCGCAGCTCTGGTCCTTCTATCGCTAGGTCTTGTTAATTTCGCTGCCTCGGGATTCGGCACCTTCAACTTCACTTTGGTCTTAGTTGGAGCGGCGTTGCTGCCTGTGTTTGTGCTGTATGATCGTAGGCTGGAAGCCCCCTTAATTGACTTTGAAGCTCTCAAAATTAAGGTTCTTCGGAACGCGCTCCTGTCTGCGTTCTTTACAAGCGTAGGCTACTTTTCCGTAGTGTTCCTTGTAATAATGTACTTGCAGGGAATAAGAGCGCTTACACCCCTCAACGCCTCCCTCCTGTTGGTACCAGGATACGTTGCAGGCAGTTTTCTTGGTCCAATAATGGGCAGGCTCTCGGACAAGTACGGATCAAGAGAAATCGCTACAACAGGAATATTCTTCCTGGCAGTCGCCGTGCTAATTTACTTGACTATGGGCACAAATACTCCGCTCTACATCGTGCTTCTTGCTTCAGCCGTGTCAGGCCTCGGCACATCCATGTTCTTCCCCGCCAACAACAGCGCAGTAATGGCGAATGCAAGAGCCGGCTCATTCGGCAGCATCTCCGGTTTGCTTCGAACCGTCCAGAACATCGGGTTAGTTGGCAGTTATGTTCTATCAATTTCGGTTGCTGCAGCCTCAATTCCTCGTCAGGTAGCTTTCGAAGTGTTCATTGGAACAACAAGCCTAACTGGCGGCGTGAGCCAAGAATTCATAACAGGCATAGACCATGCCTTCTACGCGTCCATAGCCATATTAGCGCTGGCAGGGATACTGTCATACATTCGGGGGAAAGAAACAAGAAACAAAACAGCCCTCTGAAAGAGATTAGGTAACGAAGCCCTACATAGAAAAAAAACAATAACAATGTTTTAGGTGTATCTTGGTCTGAAAGTCAGAAACCATGCGGGAACCGTGGTTTCTACGCTGAACATAAGAAACGTTTAAGAAATAAAGAGCACAGTCAAGAGCCAGATAGAAATGCTCGGAAACGACTTCAAGGCTAAAGGTATTTTCTTGGATTTAGATGGAACAATAGTTGACTCTACCGAGGCCTACTTAGAAGCAGCGAAAATATCTTTTCAAACCATCGGTCAACCGTCGCCAACCAGCGAAACAGCCATGGAAATCCCTAGGAGACTCGAGCAGGGCTTTTCCATAGAAGACATCACGCATGGAGAAGCCAAACGGTTCCTAAACACGTACTTGAAAACCTACTATTCGATCACCCAGCAGAAAACCAAGCTCATACCTAACGTTAAAACTACACTTGAAGCATTAGCCACCAAGCAGAAACTTGCCCTCATAACAATGCGGCACGTCTCCAAACAATCCATAGTGAAGGAGCTTGAATTCTTCGGGATTGCCAGATGTTTTACGCACGTGGTAACGGCTCTTGATACTCCAAAGCCTAAACCTTCCCCTGATGCTCTGATGAACTGTGTTAGAACCTTACAAATCGATATCAGTAACTGCGTAATAGCAGGCGACTCGGTCAATGATGTGCGTGCGGGAAAAGCTGCTGGAGCAAAGACAGTGGCAGTTTTATCAGGACTTTTCAAATCAGGAGAACTTGCCAAAGAAGAGCCAGATTTAATTTTGGATGATGTTACAGCACTGCCAAATTTTATCTAATGATTCAGCAGTATATCGAAAGCTGAAATATTGGTGAAACCCGTCTTAGCCGTTTATATGTCGCAATAAAAATAAAGTTTATCAGAAACCTTGATCTTAGGTCTTAATTGGAGAGGGCTTTGGAGCGGGAATCAGTATGAACTTTGTCGAATTGATGATAGGGGAGAAATTGAAGGATGCGGATCCAGCTCTTGACATTATGGGGTCTGACCGCAAAGTACTGCAGGTGGCATGTCAAGACTTCACAAACTTTCTAAAGTTTCATTGGAACCTGATTGGGAAGGAAGCAAGCCAATGCGAATTAGTTGAAAGACTGGAAACAATCTTTAAGGAAGATTCGTCAGAACTAGAAGCGTTCTTAACTGTTTGGATTGGAATCTGGTTCAAGAAGTGGAAGGAACGCGTCAAACTACTGATAGGCGACCAGAATGCTACTCGATGGAACAAAATTTCTAAAACTCTATCTTGCGCGGAGCCTCTCTGGAAGAGGATCGAACACAAGCAGGAGCTTCAAGAAATCATCATCACAACACTGCTAAAAAACGGGGAAATCTGCGGCACAGAAATACTGTCAGAGAACCTGTTGAAGATGGAGCTTGGCGAGAAACACGTGCAGGAACTTAACGAGCGTGAGCAAGTCTTCACCATCGTTAATGAGGCGTTACGGAAAGCCCGTGAAATGGCACAGAGCAAAGGTCCATTGATCTTTGTCAAAGTAGATAAAGGCTACTATAATATGCCAACCTAAGCTCACATCCACCTTATTTTTTGTGATGCATAACCACAACTATTGTTAGCAGAGTCAAGCCTATCGAATTTGATTTAAAAACTGGTGTTTCTAAAAAGCTAAAATGGTCTATTGGGAAATTGGGTTTAGACGACTCTTACTCTTTGAAGAGTCTTGCGCATCCAGCTGTAATGCCTTATTTTTTTGGTTTCTCCGAAGCCGCATGCACCGCAGTGCTTGTTGCGTACATGGTACGCGCGTCTTCCGCAGCGTCGGCATTTGATGTGGACGGTTTTGCCCTGCCGCTTACCCATTGATGGAGTGCCTTTTCCCATTTAGGTCACCTTGGCGGTGGCGATATTAGGACTACGTTGTCTCCGCGGACGATAATTAGTCCCAGTTTCTTTTGGTTTTCCACTACTGTTGTGTCTTCTGTTTCTTCTAGAACAAGGTTTAAGTGTTGATCGAAACCCTTCAGTCTACCTCGAAGGCTTTTTCCGCCTTTGAGTCGTACCAGTACAACTTTGCTGAGGTTCTGTTCAAGGATTTCGGTTGTCATTTCGCTCATACTGTAATCCTCATGATTTCATTATCTCTTCTATACTTCAACTCTCCACATTTAACCATTTCGGAGAAGCAGAAAGAATCCAGAATCCCGCGGCGTTCCAAGGAGGTTGCTTGCCAACGAAGGAGACTTCAAAGTTTTGATAGCCAACGAACTGGCATTTTTTGTGGTTGGGCAACAAATACCGGAACACCTCTTATCTGATGGTTACCAATCCTGTGCTCTTTGTGTTCAAACTTTAACCTTTAGCTAGGAACCCAAGAGGATATGCTTCGTCTTAATCAGAGTTTTCCAAGTTCTTTTGGTTTAGACTCAGGTTTGAGTTTAGGTTAGGCTGCAAAAGTGCGGAAAAATTGAAAAAGCTAGGAAGAAGGAGATATGAGGTGTACGCCATTAAGTCTAAGTCGAGTGGTCCTCGATGAACTTGCCCATATCAAGAAGGGTTAAATCGCCCTTGCAGGTGGTGCAGAACTTTGGGAGTTGGGTTGCTTTTGCTCCAATTTTCAGCTGGCCCCCACAGTGCGGACAGTAATAGGTCAATGTTTGCCCCTTCTTAGCAAGATTCTTAACTAGTACCGCAGTATTGACGCTCGGCTTAGGCATTTTTCCACGCGCCGCCTCCGCCTGTTCCGCCATACCCCACTTGTCATATCCGGAGGCTGCCTCCTCAAACTTGCCCTGCGCTTCCAGCTTTTTGATTTCTGCTAATGCAATTTCTTTGTCGGTGCTGAAGTCGCTACATTTTTCTGCTTCAACAAAATAAGTGTTGAACCCAACCGCTACCGCATCAAGCTTTTTGCCCCGTTTCTTGCAGGTTTCTTCGCAGAAGTAGCTACATTCCTCACAGTTCCGAAGCCCCTTGTACTCCTTCTCAACCTTCCAGTAACAGTCAGCGCAGTACGATCGTTCGTCGCCGTCGATTTTTGCAGTCGGCATGTTACCTTTAGATTCTTTGCCGCAACCATAACATTTAGCCATATCTTTAACCCTCAAGTTCAAGTTTGTCTTTTAGTTATCTAATTAGTTGCAAATAATGGTTAAGGCTTGTATAAAAAAGCGACGCAACACTTGACGGCGGATTTAGGGGCAAAGTTAAATTTCAACCCTGCATGAATACGGTAAGCGAGAGCATGCCTACAAAACAGCGAAGATACCCTTTAAAGAATAAAGAGGCAAAACAGATCTTAACTGAAGCCTCAGCAAACCTCAAACTTGACATGGAGAAGCTTTTCGGCAGCAAAGCCACTGTAGAAGTCGCCGAATCCGAAGTCGGCTCAATTTACCTCATCGAAGGAAAACCCATCCTCTTCAAAGCCGACAACAAAGTCTTGCCGACCCTGCACTTCACAGAATACATTATTGGCGCACCCAAAATCGTAGTTGACATGGGCGCAGTACCCTACGTCTGCAAAGGCGCAACAGTCATGGCTCCAGGCATAGTACGCATCGAAGGCAGCTTTGCAAAAGGCGACCTAGTAGTGGTAGCTGACGTGAAGTTTGGGAAAACACTGGGGCTAGGCGAAAGCCTCCTCGACGCCGAAACAGCAAAACAAACAAAGAAAGGACCTGTGGTAAAGACACTGCATTTTGTCAGCGACAAAATCTGGGACCACACCAAAACGCTAATTGAATAACCGATAAGCTTAGCTGCCTAAAACGTTCATTAGATTTTCGACGTCTTTGATCCATTTGCTTATCATTTCGAGATTCTCTTTCTGCTTATGTGTTACTTTCTGCATTCCCTCAAGTTCGTCAAGTTGGTGTTTGTAGAATAAAGCCAACGAGTTCAACGGCTTTATGAATTGGTCTGTTGGCTCATGTCTCTCCAGCTTGTCACCTAAACTGTTGAGTGCAGTGAGCATTTCTTCCACGGTCATTTCAGTGTTTTTCTTAAATTCCTGAAGCATCCATTGTTTGGCAACAATGTTACGGCTTTTCCAACCGCTGGATTGTTTAGTGAAGGTTTCGAGAACGGCCTGGTAGATTTGTGTATCATGTCTTGTGTCCAATGCTTTAGGTTGAGGCGCTGCAATGGCGCCTGTTGCCGGCGCCTGCGAATCATGCTGAGGTTGAGCAAAGGAACAGGTTAAGTTCACTGAAGGCCTAAGCGGAGAACCCAATGCAACCCACAGTTTACTTAATTCATCCAAAGAAAGTGAATCAATCTTAACTGTGAACCCTGAGTTGGCAATGGCTTGCGGGTTTGAAAAAACATGAATTATTGTTTCGAGCAATAAATGGTCGTCTTTATCTTTTCCAGTGAGGGGTGTAACAAGATAGTGAAGGGCGAAAGCTGGTTGAGTTGTTATATTGTATAGAAAAATCGACAGTTTTCTGGTTTCGCGCGCGCCAGCTGGTTTTGGAGAGGAAAACGAAATCTGCTCTTGACTGGAAAGCATGTTTTCCATTGTGGATTCTTTTTCTAAGCGTTTCCAGACAAGGTTTGCAAGCGCCGAGTCGACATCCGAGATGAACGCTTCTTGAAACATTAATATCGAGTAACTATCTTGTCAGGTTCCTAAAAAAGAGTTTTCAAACTAAAACTTCTTTTCACTACACAAATGCAGTTCAGGCAAGCTAACAAAAATAAGAAAATTAACCCTTGGCTATATTGCTAATGTTTATTGGGCTTTGACGTATCCTGTAGGTTCTTAATGTTCTCCTTGCTCCTCCAATTAAGCATTCGAATGCTTTTTTCTTAGGAGGTGATCCGGCCGCAGGTTCCCCTACGGCCACCTTGTTACGACTTTTCCCCCCTCACGAAACTTAGATTCGACGCCGCCATGAAAGACGGCGCCTCACCCAAGAGTCGCTCGGGTGGAACGACGGGCGGTGTGTGCAAGGAGCAGGGACGTATTCACCGCGCGCTGATGACACGCGATTACTAGGGATTCCATGTTCACGAGGATGGGTTACAACCCTCGATCCCAACTACGGCAGGCTTTCGAGATTGCCTTCCCCTTTCGAGGTTGGAACTCATTGTACCTGCCATTGCAGCTCGCGTGTGGCCCGGGAGATTCGGGGCATACTGACCTGCCGTGGCCCGCTCCTTCCTCCACTTTATCAGTGGCGGTCTCCACAGTGTGCCCAGCACAAAGCTAGTAGCAACAGTGGATGCGGGTCTCGATCGTTGCCTGACTTAACAGGACACCTCACGGCACGAACTGGCGACGGCCATGCACCTCCTCTCAGCTTGTCTGGCAAGACCTTTAATCTGGCCTTCACTCTGCTGTCGCTCCCGGTGAGATTTCCGGCGTTGACTCCAATTAAACCGCAAGCTTCACCCCTTGTGGTGCTCCCCCGCCAATTCCTTTAAGTTTCAATCTTGCGATCGTACTCCCCAGGCGGCAGACTTAACAGCTTCCCTGCGGCACTAGAACGGCACGTGGCCGTCCAAACACCTAGTCTGCATCGTTTACAGCTGGGACTACCCGGGTATCTAATCCGGTTCGCTCCCCCAGCTTTCATCCCTCACCGTCGGGCGCGTTCTAGCAGACAGCCTTCGCCACTGGTGGTCTTCCCGGGATTATAGGATTTCACCCCTACCCCGGAAATACCGTCTGCCTCTCTCGTCCCCTAGCCAAGCAGTATCCCCCGCAATCCAACGATTAATTCGGTGGATTTAACAGGGGACTAACCTAGCCAGCTACGGATGCTTTAGGCCCAATAAACATCCACACCACTCGGAGAGCTGGTATTACCGCGGCGGCTGACACCAGACTTGCCCTCTCCTTATTCCCCCAGCGTTCTAGACTGGGTAAAAGCCTTCCTCAGCGGATGGCACTCGGGATAGCCCTGTCAAGCTTTCGCTTATTGCAAAGTTTTCGCGACTGCTGCGCCCCGTAGGGCCTGGCCCTTGTCTCAGTGCCCATCTCCGGGCTCCCGCTCCCACGGCCCGCACCGGTAAAAGGCTTGGTGAGCCATTACCTCACCAACAACCTGATCGGTCGCGGCCCCATCCTTGGGCGACGCCAAAGAGCATAACTCTAGCGCCTTTTTAGTGAAGACTCATTCCAGAGTTCTTCGCCTATTGAGAATTAGCCCCAGTTTCCCGGGGGTATTCCGATCCTAAGGGCAGGTTAGCCACGTGTTACTGAGCTGTGTGCCGTGCTTCGTGTTGGCTGAAGCACTCAACTAGCATGTCTTAGTCCTATCCCGATAGCAGTGGGGTCCGGCAGGATCAACCGGAGTTGTGACACTCCGTTTTGATTTCTGCGGATCTTGTTGTTTTTTGTGTGGTACGAATATTTCGCATTCTTGTGCCTAACTGGATTTGGAGGGAAAAACATTCCACTCAATACGTCAAAGCCCAATTCAGACCTAACTGAGCAATTAGTCAGGTCTACATTCATGTCCCCGCAACTGGAGGCCAACACCATCATTCCTGCAAGGCAAACGCCGTTTCGGTACGGGTTGAGCCGCCGCCATGTGAAAATTGCGGGGCTAGCAATTATAGCTGAATTCTATCAGAAGCGCCTCTATCCGATATAAACATTTCTTTAACATTGAGGTAAACATTATTCCTTTAAGGGTAAGCCGTTTTGCCGTAGCGCTTTCAATGGTTTCCGTTAATTCTTTCCGCGGCTCAAGCAGCATTAGAAAAAAAGAATATGATAAAACCGTTTGAATAAGTGAAGAACATCGGTGATTGTCTTACTTTTTGCAATCCAGAAAGTTCATGTTGAAAAGTAGGGTTTCAAGTTTCGATTTTGAACCATGAAACTTAGATCCCTCTGATCATTGCGCTTTAGTTTCGACCTGTTTCATGGCTCCATTTACCTTTGCAAAAGATACTGAAGTCGCAGGCGACACACGGGCCCTTTACACCAAGGTCACAACAATCATCGTCTTTAATTTCTATCATCGGTTAGCCTTCTTCTCAACTATCCAAGTCATGAGTAGTAATATAAGCGGAGTTTCGAAACGAGAAATATGTCAAAACACGTAACACAATTTTTAGTGGTTTAGGTCGCAATCTTTTGCTTCGCCGTTTTAACGTTAAATGGATGTTTCTTGAAAGGAGACACCTTCACCCCATTGTTGCAAACCCTTTTTTTCAATTACAGGTTCAACAGGTCAAAGTACATTTTCGTCAGCCGAATGGTTATGCGATGATATTTTTTTCTGACTTCTAGCCACTTACGGTCGGTTTAAGACGAGAACTTTACTCATTAGTCAGCCAAAAAACAGGGGTGACCGCGAAAAGCTATGCCCGGACACACTGCCCTGTAAGCACGCGGAAACCGCTGCCCCGAGCAAGAACCTGAACGTTTCCGAAAGTCGCCTCGAAAACAGCAGGCAAAACCTTCAAGCCGATTTTGGAGCGAATAACCATCTGGAAAGACCCCCCATCAGCCAACACAGCAGGCGAGCCTGTCACAATAGCTTTAACCGTGTCCATTCCAGCGCTGACCGGGGGATTAGACAAGATACAGTTAAACACTTGACCTTTCACGGGCTCGTAAAATTCCCCGTAACGAACCTCAGCGTTCCAAGATCTGTTCGATTCAATGTTCTTTTTCGCCAACCGCACAGCCCTAACATTCACATCCGTCATTACAACATGCAGTTTAGGGTTAAGTGCTGCAGCAACGATTCCGACTGCACCATAGCCACAGCCAATGTCAAGAACGCAGCCAGCCTTAGGCAACACCATCGATTCAACAAGAAGTCTTGTTCCCAAATCAATACGGCGTTTCGAAAAAACGCTCGAAGCGGTCAAAAACTCGAAGTTTCTTCCGCAGAGGCAGGTTCGAATTAACCCGAAACGTTCTTCAGACTTAGGTGCGCTGCTAAAATAATGATCAGCGGTATCGGTGCTACGGTTCTTTGGCTTCATGCTTCGACCCTGTCTTCCAAACCTTTGGGTAAGTGCCTCGCTCCATCAGCACACGTTCCAACCCAACAACCGCGCCATGCTTCAAATCCATCATCTCTTCCGCCGAGACCAAAGCCTTGCCTAACGCCACTGCTTCGCCCTTCAAAGTGAAAACCGCCATAATCGAACCCTTCTTTACTCCCGCCTCAACCTGCAATAACCCGGGAGCTGTTAAGTTGGCTCCGTGGCATAAGGCGTCCACGGCAGAGTCCCGCACAACAGCTTTCGGCAGAAGAGAAAGCGCCTCTTCCATTGGAACGATGAATTTGTGCAGAATAGCTTCGTCTTTCTTGCTTTCCCATTCCCCAAACCAGTAGGCAACGTCGTGTAAAGTCACTTTAGAAGTGCTGTTCTCTGTGAATGGCCCAGAGCGTGTTCTACGCAGCTCTTGCATGTGGGCACCAACGCCGAGTATTTCGCCTATATCGAAGCACAATTTGCGGATGTAGGTTCCTGCTTCGCAACCAACGAGAAAGAGCACATTTCGTCCGTCGGTTTCAAAGTAGTCGATATAATAGATGCGTCTAGTTCGAAGTTGCCGTTTAACCGAAGACCGCAACGGCGGACGCTGATAAATCTCATCTTCAAACTCGCCTAGAACCTGCTTGATATTCGCTTCCTCCGCATTGCCGTGGAGCTTCATTACGCAAACGTATTCTTTGCCGCTGTAGAGAAAAGCCTGGACAACCTTCGTGGCGTCCTCCAACGTAATAGGTAAGACACCTGTTACTTTGGGGTCAAGTGTGCCTCCGTGCCCGATGTTGTTCAGCTTCATGATTTTCTTCACCCAGGCTGCAACTTCGTGGCTTGTTGGTCCAGCTGGTTTGTCAAGGTTAATCGTGCCGTACTTGATGTATTCGTCGGCTGGTCGTTGAGAAGGCTGATGCCCGAATTTTGGGTTCGTGCTGTCCTGGGCCTTCGTTAACAGTTCCCGTTTAATTTCCCAAGGCGGCGTAGTTCTAGGCATAAAGTTTTCAATCCTAAGTGATGATAAGAAAAAGAAACATGAGATATTAAAGCTTAAACTATGCGGCTTTTATGGTCTGCGTCATTTCCTGCAGTTTGCCTGCAGCCTCTAAAACCTGGGCTACCTCGTCGTCTGACGCGCCACGTTTAACCTCGATCTTTTCTTGCAGAGGCATAACGTGGTTGATGTTTACGCGTCGCCGCTTAACGCCAGTAACCTTTTTGGGTCCAGTAACAAGAACGAAACTTTTGTCCATTACATCGATAACGACACATTTTTTGCCGTTCTCTCGTCCAGCTTGCTTGACGCATATTCTTCCAACTTCTATAGCGGGCATCCTTAAGTCATCTCCATAAGAGACAAAGATACAACAGTCGGCACATATAAGCGTAACATAAATTCAGGAGAAAAAGACGAAAAATGCGCATAATGCAATTAGACGCGCGTCTGAAAGAAAGAGTTAGGTGCCAGTTAAGTTAAAACCCCACTTTGCATCATTCGCTTCCACTTTCAATCGCTTTGACGTTATCTCAGCAACAATTGAACTTTTTGCAGGAGCGAATTGATGTTTAGTGAAGCGTGTTCCTCAACTGGCAATTAAACTTTCTTAACCATAGAATATAATGTTATGTTGGCACCTTAAAGCTACAAAAAAGAAACGGCGACCGCTCAAACGGCATGCAAAAAACTTAAACAAGACAATGTTGACTGTATCGATGCTGGTGCCGGGGTATCCGAGCCAGGTCTAAATAGGCGGCCAGAAAAAATTGTTTGCCTAAGATATGGAGGAGGACTTAAGATCCTCTGGCTAAGGCCTTCGTGGGTTCAAGTCCCACCCCCGGCACCACATATAAATAAAAGCACTGGGGGTTTGCGCTGGCGATGTTGAAGGCCTGTTTTAGTTGTTTTTTCATTTATTTTCTCTTCCTGAATAATTTATGTCCTTCAAAGTCGCAGACAAATTCGAATCCTGCCTCGATTAGTTCGCAGGCTTCTTTCTCTGTTTTTGCGACCTTTGACACAAAGTCTATTTGGTCGGCGAATAGGGCTTCTTCGAGTTGGATGTAAATCAATGTGTTTTCAATTCTTTTGTGGCCTAAGAGCTGCTTCACGTATAAGACATCTTTTGTCCTGTGGTACTCCATGGTTGCTTTCCAAGTTCGCATAGTCTTGAACATTATTTTGCTTAGGCGGGGGTTTTGGACTTTTTCTGCTGTGCGGTCTCTTTGTTCCGCGTAGTTGTCTCTGAAAGTATCGATCTCCATATTTGGTTTGGAGAAGATGCGTTTTCCATAGTTTCTCGGAAGTTTTTGTAGCCTGCGTATGAGTTTGTCGCTTAAATGAAAGATTCTCGGTTTGCTATTCTTCTCAGGTGTTATGTTTATTGTGTTGGTTTCCAAGTCAAGGTCGTCCCATTTAAGTTGCCAGGCTTCGCCACATCTTATACCTGTTTCTTTGAGCAGTTGGAGGAAAGTCCCTGTTCGGTGACTGCAATCTGCGACTAGCTGGTCAATTTCTGTTTCTTTGGGGACAAAAGGCAGCTTGGCTATAGCGGTGTACTTCGGAGCAGCCCAGGTTCCACCGACCATCTTTAGGAAGGATGAGTAAGCGTCGACTGCGTTGCCTTTTCTACCTTCGCACCATGGCTGTTTAGCTATTGCTCTTTTGACTGATTCTGGGTCATATAGGTCTGCTTCGCGTCTGGTAAGAATGCGCAGTAGTTTGGATCTGCCTAGGATTGTTGCGTCTCTGTAGCCTTCTTTTTTCATCCACCAAGCAAATTCTACTAGTTTTCCTTTGACTTCATTTGTTTCTTTTCTCCGCAGAACTTCACTTGTTTGTTGTTCTGCGACCAAGTTTTTCGTCTCCGTGACGCATATTTGGCGAGAAGTAACTATGCCATCTTTGCTTTTTAATGACTCCGTTTCAATCATTTCAACTGTTTCTATGGCTTCTTTTGCTTTCCCGACATCATCGGGGTCTGAAAATCTTAATCCGCATTCGCGGCAAAGCCATCGTTGGATTGGGTTGCCAAACATTGGAGAACGCAGGCCGTCACGCCAGAGCTTTTTGGATCCGCATTGTGGGCATGGGTGTAGGGGGCTGGCGTTTGCAGAACCTGGGGGAGGTTCCGACTTACGACTACAGGGACTTGAAACATCGCCAAATAAGCTGTCCGGAGACGGTGCCTCTGTAGTAAGTCCAACCATTCCCTTCCACCTCACATTGCGTTTACTTCTTGCTCGCCGCGCTTTTTGGCGGTTGCAAAAACAAGATTATTTTGCCTTCTACAGATCGTTTGAAAAGTCTAGGATGCTCCTTCTTGAATAGATCCAAGGCGTCTTGGTTTTCAAAAACCGGCGAAGAATAGGCCTCATGGCTGTCTAAGTGTGGCTGGCAGAATGGCATCCAGGTTTTGCTAGTGCCGTCAGCTAAGAAGAGATAGCTTGTTAAACCCGCAGACGGTTGGCCACAGACAATGCAGGGCTTTCTGCGTTTCTTGCTTGGTCCATTTACTACCGGAGGCTCTGTTGTGGGTTCCTGGAGAGTGCAGCTCATGGTTTTGCCTCGCTTTATTTGAAGAATTCTTCGTCTCGGAGTTTGCGGCAAACTCTGATGTAATAATGTCTTCTGCAGAAGTCCAGGATCTTGTTTAGCTCCGGATCATCGCCTGATGAATACTCTTTTTTGAATCCCACCCTTCCAGTTTGAACGCGGATTTCAAACATCCCATCATTTGCTAGGAGCTGATAGAAACCAAGTTTCTCCCCAGCATACTCCTCAAGGACATCCCAATCCTCAATAATATTGACCAAGTCATGTCACCTAAAATCATGTTACTGCAAAAAGTTAAAGGAATTCTGGCATGTCCAAAGCACAGTGTGCTCTATAGGACTTTACAAAGCATAGTATGCTCTGGGGTACTTAGCAAAACACAGTGTCAAGAAACGGACATATCCACATGGCACTCGCCCGTGCTTCTTCTGAATTTTTTCATTTTTCTTCCTATCATCAAAAGAACTAATTCAAGTAATCCAAGCATCACAAAACTAAAAAAGAAAATGACCTCAAATACATTATTATGACATTAAGATATCTGACCTCAGAGCAAGTTCGAAAAGAAATTGAGAAAATTCCAGACAAAGATATGCGGGTGTTCTCAGAATGCGTATATGTTTTTGCTGCCAGACCAGTTGAATTAGCGGGAATCGCTTGTGAAGGAGAAAAAGCTTTAGGTCCAAAAGGAACAGATGCAGAAATTTTCAGATATCAACCTAATACTATTGAAATCGTTAAGTTGGCTAGAATCGTACAGAACCTTCAGAAACAACTTTTGAGCACAATCGACTTACGCAAAGAATTTCTTTCTCAAATGCAACAAGTAATCTCACCGGTCAAGATTGCCGTCTTTACTATTGCTATCGCTAAAACAAGATTACCACCTGAAGAACCCATTGCCTGTCGACACGTTGCGTTACCTTTGGATAAAGAATATGAAGATTGGACTCAGGAGATATATGATTATTTCCATGATGCCGATGAGAACCTTGTTTTTAACTATAATCGAAAACATTATTTGGATTATTTAAGGCAACATGGCGTCTTTAAGAACTTAGGTTATCGAATAGAAAGCTACATCGAACCAGACAGTGGAAGAATAATACCCACTCATTACCGTAAAATCACGCTCGAAGGATTACGGCGTGTCCGAGAAGCAGAACTGAAAAACTTCTATGGATTATCGCCTTCAGAGTTTTATATTTTTGCTGGACGGAAACTAAAACTAATAACAACAAGTAACTTTACGCTGGAACAGTATGTTTCTTATCTTCCCAAACTCCTTAAAGAACGAGAGTAGATTACACGTCATGATTACCACCAAACTCTTTTTCAACTCGATTAAAACGTTGTTGTCAGCAATTTTCTTAATTAGAGGCAATAAATGGGTAATTCTCCTTAATGTTTTTCTTCGTCTTTGATGCTTTTTTTCTTCGCAACCCTTTTGATGCTAGGAGGTTCTGGAACGGTCTTAGGATACTCTATCAACTTCAATTCCGGAACGGATTCTAAGAAAAGAGGAGAACTGTTCCTGTTAGCATTACTAACGGATTCTAAGAAAAAGCCAGAACTACTCCTTGTAGCATCACCAGACAAAAATACGGGTGATCCAACTGGACGAATATTCTGTTCAATCTTGGAGAGCCTATTTCCGATGTCGCCAATCATTGATGAAAGATTTGATAAGACACTTCCAAGTGGATGTTCAACTTGTTTCAGGCTGTCTAGAGTTATCGCTTGAGAAATTGGTGAATCTACAAGGTTGGGATTTTTTATTACTTCCTCAATTTGTTTTTTGAGGTCATCTTTAGCCCTCTGAACACTATCCAAGTCTTTATAGTCTAATTTTATGGTTCGATTTGCTGAGATGTCAAAAGGGAGTATTTGGTCCTCCGCTATAAGCTGGACTACAGGCTTTTTCAATACGTGCCTCAGTGCCAACTCATACATCACATTGGGGTTGTGGTCAGTAAGGTCCGCAATAACAAGAGGGTCATTAATTATATGATCAATAATTTGAGTTGTTATTATGCCTGGCTTGGTTATCTTGTCTGCTCGGATGGCAACGAAACCGATTTCTGATGTCACTGGCTCTATTATGTACTTGAGTATTTGGTCAGATCGCTTACGGGTATTTGAATCTGGTTCTCCTATTGGAGCGATAACAAAAGCAATCTTATCATCTGTTGTCCGTGTCTTAGAAGTTCCTTCCGTGGACATAGTTCTCTCCAATATAACTATCATAGTTTTTTCGTATTTCAAGTTGTTGGAAGAGGAGAAATGCACGGTTGGGAGAAGAGATGGAACGGTGAGAAAACATTAGATTATGATCAAAACTGGAATTTGATTCTGTGTTGGCTGTTGGCAACTGGGAAGAGGTAGCTTGGGGGGTTGCAGCCTATCCGATCAATCCGGCAATCGCAGCCAAAATTTCCATTGCCGAGTCATCGTCTATCAGGTTAAGAAGACTATATAGG
This sequence comes from Candidatus Bathyarchaeota archaeon, assembly GCA_963768425.1. Lineage (GTDB taxonomy): Archaea > Thermoproteota > Bathyarchaeia > Bathyarchaeales > Bathycorpusculaceae > Bathycorpusculum. The sequence goes on from CAVYHV010000014.1 coordinate 264,546, forward strand.
CTAGTTGAGCCGAGCACAAGCCCCAGATAAGCTTTGCCTGCTAGTTCATACACAATTGCTTCAAAGCCTGCCTTTGTATTCTGAATTCTTGCTACTTTCAAATATCCTGTTTGCACAAGCGCTCGCACTCGCCTGTTCACGTTTCCGTAATGAATGTGGTTGAAGCCCCTAAGGCACTTGCAGCTAAGAGAATTGCAAGAGTAGTAAACTTTAGCTTACGCATTCCTTAACGCCTCTGTTTCCTTAAGATACCTTTGCCTATCACATTCCTCATTAAGCTGCTGCAGTTTCGTCATCATCTGCTTAACTTTAAGATAGAAGTCCAAGCCGTTAGCATTCAAAACAAAAAACTCGTTATAATGATACGACTTTTTTTCCGGGCTAAGCGGATGAATAACTTTCCCGCAACGGGAAGGCTCGACGTAACCACGAACCTGCAGCACATGGAGAATATTTTTCAGCAAAAGACAGTTCAAATTAGTCTTATACATCAAATGAGTAAGCTTCAGCTTCTCCACAGCTAAGGCTTCAAGAACCGCGTAAACTTGCTCGCTCTCATTTCTTCTCATAATTTCACCCGATTAAGCCGGACATGAGATGGATGCTGCCCCCGAAGAAATAATACATAATAGCTGCCGTAGTAAGCGAGGTAATAGTAACAGTCGCTATGGGTTTTAGGGCGTTTATCCAGCTTGTGTTTATTCTATTTTTTATTTTGGCTTGAGTTAATTCGAAGATGACGCCCTCCTTCATCCCGGTCCCGTCTTCGCCCAGAAGCGCCCGGTGAATTTGATCAATACTTTTCTTAATTTCAGGACAAGTAGGGCAATTTGCATACTGATTAGAGTCCTCTGACAATTTATTGCAGAGCTCCTTGGCAACGAGTATCACATAATACAGTGCCTTTTTCGAGAAGAGGAATATCAGACAAGGTAACTGGTTCTTCGGGGCCTACACTTTTGGAGACGTGACCAACAACTTGTTCACAGCTGACCACATTAATTGATTCGCTTCGCTGCCGATCCCAAAATGCCTCCTGAAGCATGAAGGATCTAGCCATGCTGGTTTGACTTCTTTTATGAACCATACTAAAGCACTCTTCCTGCATCCCCCTTGCAGGTGGCGCAAAGCGAAAACAGCTAACTATCTACTCTTCCTTAATACTCATTCAATAAGACAGCTATTTAGGCACTTGACATGAGGAATCTTAAGTATTGTTTGCCTTTGTTATTTGGGTTCAGTAAGACTTCATGTCTTAGGATTTTTTATTAAGTTATTGAGGTTTGCTGAGGCTCTGGAAACTAAGGAAGGAATTTCTTTAGGAGAAAAAAGAAAAATGCAACTCTCAATTGCAGCTTTATTGAATGTAACCAAAGCCTTCTCAGCCGCCATTTTTTTCAACTCTCCTAATAGTTTTTTTAAAAGGACTAAAAAAAGGGAAAAAGGGGATTTGTGTTGATTGTTTTGTCAGTTTATGGGTGTTTTCTTGTGACTAGGACTGCGACTATGGCGATGCCTACGATGAAGACAATGATCATTGCGACGACTGCGTACATGACTGTTGTGTTTGAGGCTAAGCCGCTAAGAGGCGTTGCTGTTGGTGCTGCTGTTGCTGCTGGTGAGCTAGGCATAGAATCCTGTGGAGGAAGTGGATCCAAAGTACGATTGTGTGCCTGCGAACACTGCGTAGATGGTGTAGTTGCCGGCTATGTCTGGTTTCCATGTGAATGAGTAGTCGCCCAAGCCATTTGTTGTTGTTGAGCCGATTGTTCGGTAGTTGCCGTTGGAATCTATGACCGCGAAAGTCACTGGAACACCAGTTACGTTGTGTGGCTCCGGCTGCTGCATGTAAACAGACTCCATAAACTGAGACATGCTTGCGTCAGAAACGCATGGTAAACCGTTGGGGAAGTTTGCTACAACTGCTTCTTGCTGAGAGCCTGCAGAAACATCCATGACTGTGCCAGTTATCGTTATCGGTGTGGCTGTTGTCACGCCAATGTCAGGTGCCGAAATGGTAGTTTTACTTGGTCCCATGCCGTAGGCATATATCTGATTGTCATAAGCGTTTAGTGTTGTCATGATGCCGTCTGAAATGGCAGGAGCGGTGGTAACGTCAAAAGCGTCTATGCTCCATACAATTTGTCCGTTGGTTATGTTCAAAGCCAGTTGTTGCGCACCATGGAATAGCGGCGGACTGTACATGTGACCTTCAGGAACGAATAGCTTACCATCAGCGACTGTACCAACATTGAAGGTCCACAGAGGTTCTACACCGTATGGTGATTCATACCCACCACTCGGAGTATGATAATGCCAGTTGACAGCTCCGGTTGCAAGGTTAATGGAATAAACGTCTCCGCCGTATAGCCATATGTAAATTGTGCCGTTAGCGATAACATCGTTAGCTCCGAGAGAATCGAAAGGATTAGCACTTGGAAGCGTTACAGGCCCCCAAAGCTCCTTCCCCGTAGTGACACTGTACCCGCTAGCTGATAAGGTAGCCAAAGCCATTTCCACTTCAACGCCGTCTCCTGTCCAGGTGCTGGTGCCTATGATTGAACCTATAATTGAGAACGCTGGTTCAGTTCGATTAGTTATCCATAACTGTGCTCCTGTGGCTGCGCTGTAACCTGCTTCAATCTGCCATCCAGGCTGATAGAACAATGCTGTGACCGATTCCGCTGTGGCTTCAGTCATCAATACCACGCCACTTGCAATTGCGTAGATGCCAAGTCCATATAGACCGTTTGCGTAGTCAATGAGCGGCGAACCCGAAAGCGTTGCTGCTAATGGGGCTGACCATTGTATGCCTAAGCTGAAGTCAATGACTGCATCCTGTGGGGGTCGCCACATCCAGTTATCTGCTACTGGTGGACCGCCATAGGAGTTGGGAACTGCAAGGTTGATGCATCTAGTAGAGTTCCACATATCCAGCGTATTGTCGGTGCCGTTGACGTAGTAACCTATCAGATCTCCTCGCTCATCAGTCGTAAGTGGTATGCCATACCCGCTAGATGTTGAAGGAGTGTTGGAAATGGTCAGAATATAGTTGCCTGTCATGGCGTCCCACATCTCTAAAGAATTGCCCAGACTGGCTCCTAGATTTTCATACTCGACTGGTGAGCCAAGAGGTTGGCTCCAAAGGTATGCGAGGGCTCCGTACTGGTTTGGCACGACCATGTTGAGTATTTGACCGCATCTTAATACTTCGGTGGTGTTTTTGGTCCATAATGTTTGTCCGGTGCTTAAGTCAACAGCAGCCCAACCCGCCGGATTAGCTGCGCTACCTGGATATATCGTGTAATATAGGATGCCGTTCATGATTATTGGTGCAAATTTGGGTTCATATTGCGAGGTTGCGTAGAAGTTGGCGCTTTCGCCGCCCCCGAATTCTCCGCCGATTGTGCCTCCGAAAGCCTCAGGTTTTGTCCACAAGATATGTGCAGTGTTAGGCGCGGTGGTATAAGGGTTGTAGTTGCCGGTAGTGTTGTACATTCCAGTGTTGGCGAATGCTGATTGTCCAGTTCCTAGCCAGTTTCCGGCGATAGAGTACCAATTGCTGTTCATAGCGTAAATTGGGCGCGTCCAGTAGGTTGCCGGAAGAGGAGTTACGGGCGCACCGCCTATCGGTTGCTGTTGAACTGTGACTGTAAATTTGTTGCTGGAGCTTGGCTGATAGTAGTCGCCTATGAAAACGTTCGCGAAAGGTCCCGAAGATGGAGTCCCTGGAGGGAGATTGTTGCCAGCGAGTGTTTCGCCACCAAAGGACATCTGGAAAGTGTAGTTACCGGTTGTCGATGGTACAAAGGTTGTTACTGTTCCGCCAGTCGCATCGGACGTAAAAGACCCTAATGTTGAAGTTGTTCCATCAGGCTTTGTGACTGTAACTGTTAGGTTTTGCCATCTGTCACCGTACTGACCACTCGCAGTAGGTGGTGGTTGATTGACCCAGAAGTTAACATTAACTTTTTGTCCGACACCGATTGGATTTGGTGAAACGCTTATGAAAGAATAGGTTACGATATTCCAAGCAGGCGTATGTGCATTGGCGCTCGGCAAAAGTAGGGTTGATGCCCCCATCGAAATCATCAGTAATATAGCAATCGAAATAGCTCTTGCTTTATGTAAAAACTTCATTTTATTCATCATCCTTTTATTGCTTTTGTTAGCGAATAAAATATGATGTTTCACCTTATAAGTGAATTACAGAAAACGAAATACATCATAAAAAATTTAGTTCTAATGTTAAAAAAACAAGTAATCGCCCATCTACCGATCACATGTTAGAGTGAAGTAAGGGTTTTCTTCTGCGTCGAAATTAAACTCTGATGGAATCGACCACTCTCTGTTCGTAAACAATAATACATCTATGTTTAGGATTCCGCGAAGGTTTTGGAGATAATGAATAATTTCGTGGAATTCTTCATAACTCTCAAGATAAGCCTCGATGTAAAATTCATAATCTCCCCACATTTCTCCAATAAGAAAAGCATACGGAGCATCTACAAGCTGACTCTTAAGGACTGCACAGGTTGACTCATTATTAATCTTGATAAGCAGACCACAAAGCTCTTGAAAACCACAAGCTCGAAAATCTAAGACTACGGTTGAGTGCAAGATAACGCCATCATCTTGCAGTTTCTTAAACCTTCGGAAAACAGAATCAACCCCGATACCCAACTTTTTGGCAATTTTCACAAAAGGCATCCGAGCATCCTTTGAGAGAATACTAAGTATTTCAAAGTCTATATTATCCAAAAGGTTTATCCTCCTTAAGTAGATGAGCGTTGAGCGACTTATAGTTATAATAAAACGTCCTCTTTACACTAATCCTGACGTCAAGCACAGCAGGATGTTGCTTTATCAATTCCTTGAATTTGTGTACATCAATCAAGTTTTTGGCATCCATGATTGCAAGCATATTGTATTGACCAACGGTCCTGTAGCTTACAATCAAAGTGTCTTTGATTCTTAACCCATTGACGTATGTCGCAACTTCCTCAAGTCTCGAATCAACAACTCTTATTTCAAATCCAGCTGAATGAGGAAAACCTATTTTTGAATAATCTAGCACAAGCGTAGAACCCTTGATTATTCCCTTTCTCACCATTTTAGTATAACGTGCTTGAACAACCCCCGGCTTTGCATTTATTATTTTAGCAATGTCCGAAAAAGTCATTCTTGCATCTTTTTGCAACTCAAATATTATTTTGCAATCCAAAGAGTCAAGGCGAGACAGGCAAACAACCCCTATTCACTTAATTGTGAGACAGAGTGATGCGCTTACCAATTAATATTCTTGCTGAACCTTAAATTATTAATTTAGCCAAAGCTTGCAAAAATAGGTCACTCTTTTGTTTCTGTGGTTTTGCTGAGGCTCCGGAAACTAAGGAAGAAAAGTTTTTTCTTTAGGAGAAAAAAGAAAAATGCAAACTCTTCAATTGCAGCTATTTCGAATGTAACCAGAGCCTTCTCAGCCACCATTTTAGGCATCTTCAAATTTAGACTAAAAAAGGGAGGGAAAATAGTTCCCATTGTTTCACTTTAAGGGTGTTTTCTGGTGACGAGCATTGCAATTAGGGCGATGCCTACGATGAAGACAATGATCATTGCGACGACTGAGTACATGACTGTGGTGTTTGACGCTAAGCCGCTGAGTGGTGTTGCTGTCGGTGCTGCTGTTGCTGAAGGCGCATTAGCGAGGAAAGCTGTTTGGGCGGATGAGCCGTAATATGACGATGTGCCTGCGAATGTGGCGGTGACAGTGTAGTTGCCGGCTATGTCAGGCTTCCAATTGAGGCTGAAGAAGCCGCTTGCGTCTGTTTTGGTTGTGCCGATTGCTCTGTAGTTGTTGTTGCTGTCTAAGACGTAGAGTGTGACTGGAACTCCGGTTATGTTGGTAGGCATTGGTTGTTGCTCGTAAACGGCTTCCATGAACTGCGTCATACTTGCGTCGGATACGCATGGTAGGCCGTTGGGGAAGTTTGCTGCAACTGCTTCTTGGCTTGCGCCTGCTGAGATGTCAGTAATTGTGCCGTCAAGAACTATTGGTGCTCCAACCGTGGTAACAGGGGTCGGTGCCGTGACCGTGGTTTTGCTTGGCCCCATTCCCCATGCGTATACCTGGTTGTCGTAAGCGTTTAGAGTAGTCATGATGCCGTCTGAAATAGCAGGTGCACTAGTAACGTCGAAAGCGTCAATGCTCCATACAACTTGCCCGTTGGTTATGTTCAAAGCCAGTTGTTGCGCACCATGGAATAGCGGCGGACTGTACATGTGACCTTCAGGAACGAATAGCTTACCATCAGCGACTGTACCAACGTTAAATGTCCAAATAGGTTCTACGCCATAGGGCGATTCATAACCGCCACTTGGAGTGTGATAATGCCAGTTTACAGTTCCAGTTGCAATATTGATGGAATAGACGTCTCCGCCATATAGCCATATGTAAATTGTGCCGTTAGCAATGACATCGTTAGCTCCGAGAGAGTCAAAAGGATTAGCACTTGGAAGCGTTACAGGCCCCCAAAGCTCCTTCCCCGTAGTGACACTGTACCCGCTAGCTGATAAGGTAGCCAAAGCCATTTCCACTTCAACGCCATCTCCCATCCAGTTGCTTGTGCCTACGATTGAGCCTATAATTGACCACGCTGGCTCTGTTCGATTAGTTATCCATAACTGTGCTCCTGTGGCTGCGCTGTAACCTGCCTCAATCATCCATCCCGGCTGATAGAGTGTGCTGTACCATTCCACTGTAATTTCAGTCATCAGTATCACACCGCTTGCAATTGCGTAGATGCCAAGTCCATATAGACCGTTTGCGTAGTCAATGAGCGGCGAACCCGAAAGGGTGGTTGCAAGTGGGGCTGACCATTGTATGCCTAAGCTGAAGTCGATGACTGCGTCCTGTGGGGGTCGCCACATCCAGTTATCTGCTACCGGTGGACCGCCAGCAGAGTTGGGAGTTGCAAGGTTGATGCATCTAGTAGAGTTCCACATATTCAGCGTGTTATCGGTGGAGTTGACGTAGTAGCCGATCAAATTACCGTGATCATCTTCCGTAAGCGCCGAACCACCAAGAGCCGAACCAAGTCCTGATGGAATGTCATTAATCGTAAGGATATAGTTGCCTGTCATGGCGTCCCACATCTCTAAAGAATTGACTGAACTCACTCCTAGAGGTCCCCATTCTACTGAGTTGCCAAGAGGTTGGCTCCACAGGTATGCGAGGGCTCCGTACTGATTAGGTATGACTATGTCTAAGTATTTGACCACATCGTAGTACCTCAGTAGTGTTTTTAGTCCATAGTGTCTGTCCGGTGCTTAAGTCAACAGCAGCCCAACCCGCCGGATTAGCTGCGCTTCCCGGATATATTGTATAATAAAGTATGCCGTTCATGATTATTGGTGCAAATTTGGGTTCATATTGCGAGGTTGCATAGAAGTTGGCGCTTTCGCTGCCCCCGAATTCCCCTCCGATTGTACCGCCGAAAGCCTCAGGTTTTGTCCACAAGATATGTGCAGAGTTGGGCGCAGTGGTATACGGGTTATAATTACCAGTATCATTGTACATTCCAGTATTGGCGAACGACGATTGTCCAGTACCCAGCCAATTTCCTGCGATGGAGTACCAATTGCTGTTTTCAGCGCATATTGGTCGTGTCCAGTAGGTTGTCGGAAGAGGAGTTACGGGTGCACCGCCTATTGGTTGTTGTTGAACTGTAAGTGTAAATTTGTTGCCTAGAGCTTGGCTCATAGTAGTCACCGATGAAAACATTAGCGCCCAGGTCCAGATGTGGGAGTTCCAGGAGGCAAATTGTTGCCCGCAACGGTTTGTCCGCCAAAGAACATTTGAAAAGTGTAATTGCCTGCGGTTGAAGGTGTGAAGGTGGTTACTGTCCCGCCGGTTGCGTCGGATGTGAAGGATCCTAATGTTGAAGTTGTTCCGTCAGGTTTTGTGACTGCGACTGTTAGGTTTTGCCATCGGTCACCGTACTGAGCACTAGCTGTGGGTGGTGGTTGATTGACCCAGAAGTTAACATCAACTTTTTGTCCGACACCGATTGGATTGGGTGAAACGCTGATGAAAGAATAGGTCTGAATGTTCAATGCAGGTGTATGTGCATTAGCGCTCGGTAACAGCAGTGTTGGTGTTCCCATCGAAATTATTAACAAGACCGCAATCGAAATAGCTATTGTCTTATGTAAAATCTTCATTTTTTTCACAATCCTTTTTTGACAAGTAAGGTAAACTATGACGTTTACCCTTATAAGCCTCCAAAAAAATGCGGAATATGACATAATAATGGCTATTGGAGTGTCAAAAATAAGGCGCAAAAGACCTCTGCAAAATTATTCGTGAGTTTGGGTAAAGTAGGGAGCATCTTTCACATAAAAACAAGGGTCTGATGGAATTGGCAATTCTCTGCTAGTAAACAGCATTGTATCTATATTCAAGACTCCTGTGATGTTTTGAAGATAACGAATGAGTTCGAGGAGTTCTGGATAACTCTTAAAATAGGATTCGATATAGAATTCATAGTCTCCCCACATTTCCGCAATGAGAAAAGCGTTAGGGGCAGTCCGGAGCTTACTCTTGAGGACTTCTAAGTCGCATTCGTTACTGGTTTTTATGAGAAGACCACAGAGCCCTTCAAAACCGCAAGCTTGAAAATCTAAGACCACGGTTGAAAACAAGATAACACCGTCATCTTGCAGTTTCTTAAACCTTCGGCAAACGGAATCCTCTCCAATCCCCAGCTTCTTCGCAATTTTTACGAATGGCGTCCTGGCGTCTTTTGAAAGAATGCTAAGCATTTCAAGGTCTGTTTTGTCCAATAGGTTTGTTCTCCTTAAGTAGTTGAAGATTGAGCGAATCATAGTTATAATAAAACGCTCTCATCACACTGATTCTGACTTCAAGAACCGCAGGATGTTGTTTTATCATTTCCTTGAATTTATGCACATCAATCAAGTTCCTCGCATCCATGACGGCGAGCATATTAAATCGACCCAAAGTCTTGAATTTGACGATTAGAGTATCCTCGATCTTTAAGCCACCTATGTATCTGTCAAATTCTTCAATTTTGGAGTCAACAACTTTTATTTCCAGCCCAGCGGAATAGGGAAAGCCTATTTTAGAATAATCTAAGGCAAGCGTGGACCCTTTGATTATGCCTCTTTTTACCATCTTGTTATACCGCATCTGCACAACCCCACGCTTTGCGTTCACTGCTATAGCAATATCAGAAAATGTCATCCGCGCATCTTTTTGTAGCTCAAGTATTATTTTGCAATCCAAAGAGTCTAGTTGAGGCAGACAAACAGCCCCTATCCGTTATTTAAGAAGCAATCTAATGCATTCACCTGTTAATATTCTTGCTGAACTTCTGATCGTGCGCCGACCACAGTTTCCAGCAGATGATAAGGCTTAACGCTTTTGAACATCGTATACATTTATCTTATGTCATTTTTCGCCTTTTGGAGTCGGGATTGGCGAAAAACTTAAGTTGTGAGCTAAAAAGATAAGCCAGACATCAGGGGGAACATTGCAGACGATAGATAAAGACTGCAGTTGTTGGAGATAAAGTTAGAACAAGAAGGGCTAGAAGGCTCTTTTTGATTTAGTTCAAAGAAGAACAAGTGGGACATCTGGGGATTGCGAAACAAGTGACAAAACAGTCAGAATTCCGTAAACTTGCCGCAAATATTACTGGACTTGACAGAGATGTCAAACTCATTGTTGCTTCGTATCTTGTGTTCTATTTTGGAGACTGCCTTCTACATTTTCACTTTACCAGTTTATCTCAGACAATTGAGTGCAACCTCCTTGGAAGTTGGCGTATTCTATGCCTTGGATTGGCTAAGCAGCGGCGTTTCAATTCTTCTAGGCGGATACTTAATCACGAGAGTGGGAATCAAGAAAATCTTGATCATGAGCTCCTTGGTTTGGTTGCCCATGCCGCTTGCACTAGCATTTGCCTCTAACTGGACGCAAGTAGTTCTGCCGACGATCCTATACGGGACCTATCTGGGTTTCTCAGCAGTCTGTTTCTATCTCATAAAGGGTACAGTGAAGGGTGGGCGCATGTTAGCCTTCGGGCTATGGTCTTCATCGCAATCCCTCAGTTATATTATTTCTCCGTTAATCGGTGGAATTATAGCCTCAACGATTAGTAAACAAACTGTATTTCTGTTAGCTTTTGTCTTCTATTCACTATCCATCCTTCCACTCTTCTTAGTCAAGGGTTTGCATCAAAAAGGAGAGGAGGACTTACCTGCTGAGAAGGCACAGATGTTCCCAAAAATGGCACAAAAGTTTTTTTGCTGTCGATAGTCGTCTGCCTGGCTATGTTTTTTCTCTGGACGATTTACCCCCTAATTCCTCAATTTGAAAACGAAGTATATCACCTAAACATATTCAATCTCGGAATTCTGGGAACGATGACATTTGCAGGGTGGTTTTTCTTTTCATTCCTGTTGGGGAGAATTGGAGATACAATCTCCCAGATGAAAGCTCTGACAATTGCATTATTTTTGAGTGGTCTATCTTTCGTTGCTATATTAGCCTTTCACAGCCTTACTTTGCTCGTTTTGGCATCTTTCTTTTCTGGAGCTTCGTATACCGTGCTATATTTGGCACCTGGAATCATCGCGACAGCCGCAACCACGCAGTCAATGACAAAGTGGGTTTCCATTAGCCAATCAAGCGTTTGCTTCGCATCTTGCATCGGGGCACTAATTAGCGGAAGAATTTATGAAGTCTGGATCTATCTACCATTCTTAATTGCCATCGCTGCCTTGACCACTCTGGCAATCATCACGATGAAAATCAGCGCGTGCTAACAAGTAATAAAGAGGTCGCAATAGTCTCAAGCATATTCGTCGTTAGCGGGCGCCGGTGTTTGAATGGCCCAAGGTTCAAATCTGCTCCTCATGTCATTAGTTGGAAAATCTGCAACTATTAAGCCGTATAAAACGTTTGCGTCGAAGAGTCCTGTATTTCAAAAGGCATAGATTTGGTGACGCGAAGAATACATGCAGAAGGACCAGTCGTAACGTAAACAATTTCGACATCTGGTAATTCGGTCTTTATTAATTCCCTGATTTTATCGAAGTCTTTTTGGTTCGCTTTAAATATGATTGCTCCCGGCCTGATTTTTTTGTACAAACAGCTTTTGAAGTTGAAGGGGCATTTGGCTTTACAGCTTCCATATGATTGAAGCTTTTCTCATTCTCAATCAACATCTTTCTTCCCAACCTGTCGCATTCTTTTCTATTTCATTGCAGGGTTTGCTGAGGCTCTGTACACATGCTGTAACGTGGAAAAGGATTTGCTCCTTCTCTTTGTTACAAGCACACACAGTGTGCGCTTGTTGTATGTGTGTAGGTGCATAGGTATGTCTGGTTGTGTTTGGTTTTAGTGGTAGTTAGTTGTGTTGGGTTGGTTGGATTAAAATTTAGTCCTTTGACGGCTAGCTTCAGTTTCCTCTTGTTGAAGGACATAGCGACCGAAGCAAACACGGCAGTAACCTGACTTGTTTTCTCTTGAAAGCTTTGTGCCGCAGCCTCCTTTGCAAAATCTTTTGCTTAGAATTTTCTGAGCCATTAGGCTATCCTCTTTGGAGTATATTGTAGGGTTACTGTTAGGCGTCTTTTGGCGTTAGAGTTGACGAGTTCACGGTTTATTCGGCTGTCATTTCTTCCGCTGCTGCCATGACCAAACCGCTTAACGCTCCAGCCCTGCATCTTGCCGTGAATCAACTGTGGGTTTGAAGTCAAGATGTAGAAGGGAAGATCAATTTGGCTGGTGTAGAAGTCAGCCATGAAATTAAGTAGACGTCGACCGACGCCGATGCCTTGATAATCCGGAAGGACCACGAGGCGACTGACACGATAATAATTTGACCGCATATGCACATGCGCAATAGCTATGAAAGCAATTGGTTTATCATCATATTTCGCCGTGTAACAGCGGACTCCGGCGCCAAGCTGCTCCGTGTTTAGATAATGATGTTCCCTAAAGACCTGCCATAAGGATAAATTGCATTTATGCACCGATAGATTGAGGGCAGGGTGGGATCGTTTTTTTTTACATCCAAATAATTGAAGAATTCAGAAGAGTCCACGTTATAGACCCAGTCGAGAGTGTGTGAAAAGTCTCTTTCTTTGCGGCTATTTACCGTTAACCTTAAATCTAGACTGGCTTTAGAGCAACAGAAAGAGCTGAAAAGCCATGAGCGAACACGTGACAGGCCATTACAGAAAGCAATCAGTTCTCTTCCCAAACATTCTCGACGATTACGTCGACAAAGAGAACCCAGTACGATTCATTGACGCTTTTATAGATAGCCTCAACTTAGCGAAGCTCGGATTCAAACACTCAGTACTCGCAGACACAGGCAGACCATCGTATGATCCCTTAGACCTTCTCAAGCTCTACGTTTATGGATACCTCAACCAGGTGAGATCAAGCCGAAAATTGGAAAAAGAATGCCACCGCAACGTCGAAGTCATGTGGCTCATGAAAAAGCTTGCTCCCGACTTCAAAACCATCGCCGACTTCAGAAAAAACAACGTCGACTGCATCAAAGGCGTATTCAAAGAATTCGTTTACCTCTGCAGAAGATTGGATCTTTACGGTGCTCAACTGGTAGCTATTGATGGAACCAAATTCAAAGCGGTCAATTCCAAGAGCAATAACCTCAACGAAAAAACGGTCGCTTTGAAGCTCAAACAAACAGAAGAAAAGATAGCGGAGTACCTCAAAGAAATGGACCAAAACGATACAGCCGATTCATCTGAAGATGAAAGCGTCAATGCCGAAGAGCTCAAGGAGAAAATATGCAAGCTTGAAGAAGAAAAGCAACGATACGAGCAGATTCAAGATCAAATGGAAGCAACAGGCCAGAAGGAGGTTTCACTTGTGGATCCAGATAGCCGTTTGATGCGGGTAGATAGTCAAAGGCTGGATGTCTGCTACAACATTCAGACGTCTGTGGATGCGAAGCAGCATTTAATCGTGGATTACGATGTTATCAACAATTCGACTGATCATCACCAGCTAGCGACTGATGCTAAGGCTGCGAAACAGGTGCTTGGCGTTGATCAGCTGGAAGTTTTGAGTGACAAAGGATTCTACGTCGCAAATGACCTCGTTGAATGTGAGGAAGCTGGGATAACGGTGTTTATGCCGATTCCAGCTTTTAATCCTACTAAGAATGTCGGAGTGCCTGAGCGAGATTTTTGCTCTGGCAAGTTTGTCTATAATGTTAAGCGAGATGCGTATGTTTGTCCTGGCGGGGCTGAGTTGGAGCTTTTGAGGCGTAGTTATCGAGGAAAAGAGCAATGTTGGGGTGGTCTTTATGGGACGAAATTCTGTCTCTCTTGTTCTATGAGGAGTAGATGCACCAGAAACAAGCGTGGCAGACGCATGTTCAGGCCGGAATATCAAGACACTGTGGATAGGTTGAAGGCGAGAATTAGCAGTTCTGTTGGAAGAGCGAAGCTTCGTTTGAGGCGGGAAATAGTGGAGCATCCGTTTGGAACTATTAAGCGAGCGTTCAATCAAGGTTATTTGCTTTTGAAAGGGTTACGGAAGGTTAGGGGAGAAGTGGGATTTACTATGCTGGCTTATAATCTTAGAAGGGTGATTAATATTTTTGGAGTTGGGACGCTAATGGATTTGATTAAGCCGTAAAAAAGTTGTTAAGAACAAACGTATCAAAGAGCTTGGGTAGGCAAATAATGAGGTTTTGGCTGTAAGTTTTGACACACTCTGAGTCAGGTTCAAGCCAATCTAAAATGTCACTGTGACAGCTGACAGCTATGAATTGCTTACCCGAATGTTTCCTTACAGCTTTGCTCACAGCTAGAGATCCTATTTGAGCAACGGTTCGGTCAACTGTTGAAGTGAATTCGTCGAAAACGATAAGGTTCTGAGGCAGGCAAAGCGCCATGGCTATGTCTACACGCATTTTTTGCCCCTGGCTCAAAACTGAGTAACTCTTCAACCAGGAAGGCGGTTCACTAAAGCCGCTGCTGCAAAGAGCAGAATCAATCTCTGTGGCGCTTAAGTTTTCGGGAAAATCATCCAAAAAAGAAGCCGATTTGTAACGGTCCTTTAAGTCAGCGTAATAAGCCCCTGGCCAACAGTGCTTAGCTATACTTGTTTTGCCGCTGCCGCTTGAACCCACTATCGCGCCTATTTGCCACTGTAGGCCTTCAATCGGTATGTTTCCCCGGATGTGTTTTTCCAGCTTCACCTCTTTCAGATCATAAGTTCCTATGACACTCTGCACCCGGAAGGTTTCAGGAGCAAACCAAGTATGCGTAAAATCAAAGGACGGCACTATAGATTCAGCACCTTCACTTTCCAACCCTTAGCAGATAACTCATCAAACCGCTGCTTCTGTTCAGACTCATCCTTGCAGTCAATAATGAGCTCCCAGGTCTCGGGAACAATCATACTGCCGCCCCCTTCATGCAATTCTCCAGGCAACTTCTCACCGATCGCAGCCAACAAAGACTCAAGATCGTCCTTGGCGCCCATATCGATAATCTTGAAGTCCTCAGATTCATCCATTTTCCGGTTATGCTTACCCTTCAACTTGTTAGTGATCTGGCGAAGCATACGCCTATCAACATCAGACAGCTTAAGACGTAGCACCGGAGCAAAATATTCTCCGTGATTCTTGCAGACATCAACACGTTGCTCGCCATCCGCGAAAACGCCGTCTCTATCGGCAACTACAGGATAAACCCAGCCGAATTTCTGAAGGCTGCGCCAAATTTGCTCCTGCTGCTTCAATGTCATCTTATTCGGATTCTGCTCATCAGATTTCAATAGACGAATGTCTGCAATCAGAGGCAAATACGCCTCCGGAACTTCAATTGTTGTCTTCTCTTTAGTGCCCTGAGCCATGCTTTTAGTAACGACCCTTAAGGTTGGTCAACCTAAGGGAAAAAACAGCAAGACCGCAACCTGGGCAGATAGAGCCTTACCGCTTTCCCCAGGTTGCTAAATACACGAAGGGATATCAATAAATTACTTATAAGATTTGCTGAAAAGCAAAATAACTTTAAAAACAAATTTTTTTTAAAAAAAAAGGAAATTTTGGAGCTTTCGACTCGGCTATGGTCGGAGAGCCTCTTCCAAATTCGCGATTAAACGCAGCACATCTGCAGTTTCCGCTTCTGCCTCAATTTTGTAAATCTTTTTATAGAATTCACTTGGTTCGTCAACTGAAATCTGAAATGCGGCACCCTCCATTTGTCTTAACAAACGTGCAATGTCTGAAGTGGAGTAATCTTTGCCAAGTTTGTTGAAGTCGGGTTTCAGCACGAAAACGGTCCTTAGCAGTACTGGGTGTATTTCAGCTTGAAAATCTTTCTTTTCGAAGATTTCAGTACTTTTCTCCAAAAAATGAACATATTTTTCATTGAGAAAACTTTTTTGATCTATATTCAGCTTTGCTTTTAAGGTTGTACTGTAATACCAGCTCTCAATATTATTACCAATTCTCTCAAACAAGCTTTCTTTGTCAATTTCATCTATTATTTCCTCTACTAACTTTTTCGCTATTTCGGTCTTTCCTATGATATCAGCTTGAATACCTCTCTCGCCTATTTCGAGCTGGACAATGGTTCCCGTCTCGCTTTTGAAGTTAAATTTGCCACCACAAAGCGTTATTGTATAATCTATGTTTTCTGGTACATTCATTTCTGAGAAGCTGTACTTCTCTTTGATCCGATCTAGTACGCCAGATTTTGACACGTATTCTTTGTTTATTAGGTCTGTTGTTGTTCTGACTATTACTCTGCCTAGAAATACTTCCAATTATTTCCATTTTATTTCTCACCTTTCTTCTGAGTGATCACTAGACAACTGGTAGAAACAGGCTTAGCCATAAGAGGGTATTTAAAATATTTAGCCTTTAGAGAGTCTGAGAAATGCCTGGATCTCAAAGGCAGAGTTGAACATTTGGATCTACGTCCGGTTAAACTGCCGATTCGTATCCTCTCATTTTGGTAACGTTGTAGCTGATCCAAAACAATATTTAAGTGAGCTTTTTCGTCTTCGATTCTTGGTTTATAACCAAGATTCATCAATTCTCGCATGACTGCTTCTTTGAAATAGGTTTTGCCCACACCCATAGCGTCGCTGATAAGAAATACATTTTCACTTAAATCAATTGCAGCATCGGCTCCATGGCTCTTGCTCTTACCCTTAGCCTGGACGTAAACTATATTTTCACCCCAACCAACAGCGTCCTTTTCTTCAATTTCCGGCTCACTTGAAATAAATTCTGCAAATGCTTTAGGGTAACTAGGATTCATTGCCAAGCTAATTGCGTCCTCGATCTTTGGAGTGATGTCAAGGCTATGAAAAATATTTCTTATCAACGAGATTCCAAAGCCAGTAACGGCGTAAAATGAGTATTCCTCAGATTCTTTCTTTTTTGTGTAATAATTTTCAATTATGCCAGTTTCACTTAATATACGTAAATGATGTGAAAGCGTACTTGATTTTTCGCCTGTGCCTAGGCAAAGTTGCGAAAAAGAAAGCTCTCCTTTTTGCATCAAACCAGCTACTGAGCTAAGCGGGTGTCATCTCCTAGGCCTTAATAGCGGCTCTTAGTTCTTTGGGGATCTCGTTAACGTATTCGTAAAACTCTTTATACCCCACTTTTTCCAACTCGCATCCCTCTTTTTTTTATAGACTTAAGTCAATTTTTTTCGACTTAAGTAGATATAAAATTACATATAAGCTTTATGCCAAACGCGGGTATATACTTGTTGGTGAACCGTTGAGTAGATGGACCAGTTTTGTTGGCAGTTGGATCCAAGGCTTTCATACCTACAAACCAATAATGGAAATAACAATATATGGTTCATATTTTCCTCAAAAGGAAAAAGATTTCTTAATTCGATTGAAAGAAGCCCTTATTTCTGAGGGTTACACTTCAACTCGCATTGTAGAAGACCGCCCAAGCAATGGCCTTGATGAATTCCAAGCCAGCAAGGCAAGTCTCGAATTTTCGGACATTAACTTCTTGGTGTTTACTTTTGGTGGAAAGCGACTAGGAGTAGTAAGAGAACTGGCGCATTGCACCAGCTCGATCACGATGACTGACCGACGCTGGAGATGCGTTCTCTGCTACGAGGTCAAAGGCAATCGTTCAGCGCTGCCGCCTCTGAGCACAAAAGAAGTTGAAAAACTTCACATGTCAAAAATTAGACAGATTCAATTTAGCGACGAAACGCAATTACAAAAAGCTATGATAGGTATTTCCTGGAAATACCTCAACGATTTGGCGGAGGAACTTCGCTCCAGAAGATGATGCAAATAACAAAAAAAGAAGGAATAAAATGTCCCTTGGATTAGCTGTTACGTTCATCACCTTCAATATCCCCATGCGTGCGCGTTTTTGCAGCGTATTTAATTTCATCAATGTAGCTGTCTAACGAGACATTATCAGCTGATGACACTTTTGTTAAATGCCTTTCTTTCATTAGTTTTAGAATTTTCTCAATTAATAAAAGCAATGAATCCCTTGCTTGACGAGTTTCAGGTGGTTTGCATTGTGGCATATTTCCATGTGCTATTGCGGATCTATCATCGTATAAGGTTTTAAATGTTTTAACCGTCTCTAACCTTCCAGCGAGGTCATCGCTTAAAAGAAACGCGGCTTTTTCAGAAAATTTCCATCTCAGCACATTCTTTTCTCCTTCGCCAATAAGTAAATTCTCGATGGCCGCCACATAATAAAAGAGCTCTTGGTCTTCTGATGAAAAATTTCTCCCAATTCTGTAGAAATGAAGAGCATTAAGTATTCTTTTCTCTAAATCACAGGAAGGATTGACCACAAGTTTACTCAGCCTATCGATTAGTTCTTGCTCGACTTTATCAAAATGATATATGTCAAGCTCAACTCCTAACGGAGTAAACGATACCGTACGTTCACTGGATATTTTCGAGATAACGTATTGAGGTAACGTAAGCTTAATGTGGGGACGCAGAATTCGCAGTATATCTACCGAGGCTTCGGCTTTTTGGAGTGCTTTTTGCTGAATAATAAAATTACCCATCCCTGACTCGCTAACTTTGAGCCAGTAGCCAACGTTTGGATCTTTTGGCACGACCATCTCTTGGAGGAAGGAGGTTTGGATTCTCTCTCGGTCAGTTTTTACTTTTCCAACTCTTCCGTTGGCCAATCCCACGGCAAAGTTTTTCACAAGTATTGGAAGGGCTTCAAAATTCTGTAATTTACCGTGACCTATCTTGTAATTATTGGGAAATCCAAGTAATTGCGGCAACTGAAAATAAAAATAAGTTTCTTTGTTTTTCAAAATCTTATCAATTGATGTTTGAAAGTCTAACTCAGATTGTATGTCGTACTGCAAGTGAAATAACAGGAAAGATAACTCCATTGGATCAATAATATGATCCAATTTGAGAGCAGTTACTTGTTGCTCTATTTTGTATAGAGCTTCATTGTACATAGATGGGTTATCTTTAAACTGATAAACAGAATAGCACTCTTTCTTTAGCTCATCAATCTTTTTTGATGACATAAAAGAATCTTATCGACACTGAAACTCTTTTAATTTACGCTATAATTTGACTACGAGAAACAATTGGACCCCCTTAGATTCGGCTTGGAAACATCGAATGGTCTACATTGTGAGTTTCGAAAAAGTGCCTACATCTAAGCAACTAACACTAACCTAAATCTTCCTTTCTCGCACTATATGACTCCACTGCGAAACCTGTGAGTGCCCAATGCCACCCTCTCTGCTCCGCAATGTGCTCTCCAAATTCCTTATCGAGCCGCTTATTCATTCTCAAGATCCGTCGACTAATTTGGTATCGTGTAACCTTGAATCGGGCGAGCTTCGCAGCTAAGTCTTTTGGTAACAAACCTGGAGAGCCTGCTTCAAAAAGAAGTCGCAGAATTTCTTGGTCAGCCTCATCTTTACAAGCCACACGTTCAATTAGTGACTGCTCAAAATTGAAAGAATCTTTTAGGCCAGCAAAGATAGTGCGTAGCATAAGCTTAACCTCTTCAACTTCTGCCAAGGTTTGCTTGAGAAGTTGCTGATTATACTTCAAACGGCCAATCTTATCGCTTTGACTGCGCTTCTTTTTGGCACTTTGAACAGGTTTTTCGGCACTTTCCACATCAGAATGCACACTCCAAGAATTCTTGTCCATCAACTGATGGCAAAACTGACAATGGGTAGTCAGGACCAACTAATTGCAGAAAAGACACTTCCGAAAAGCATGGACTTTTCCCATGCATTAAGCTATGTACGAAAATTGCTTTTGAACATGTTTTAACAGCTATTAATGCGATACCGCTTGCAAAAGGTCATGCGTCTATGAGACATACCTTTTGCCTCCCTCTGCCGAAGTCTTCAGCTGGTTCTTTGTTATTTTCAAAATCCACAAGCTTACCCAAAGCATCCGCAACCTTTGCTATACTCAAACCCATCTTCTCAAGCTTCTCGAGGCTGCAAGAAATCTTTGCTAAATCAGTTAGGACATTGTCCACTTGGCCCTCCAGCTTTTTCACGCGCTCAGGCATAAGCAAATACTCAACTGCTGCATCCCGACCCACATGATCAAGCTCGCCCTCATCTTCCCCAGGACTGTCATCAATAACTCGTTTTGGAGTGCTCACCGTAAAATAACGATTCAGTAGATTTGCCACCGGATCATCAACACCTAGCTCGTGACGCTTGTTAATCTGGCCGTCACCCAACACGCAACCGTATTTGCTCATCAAACCCTTAGCGACCCGATCAGCCAAATTCTTAGCCAAAGTCACCAACTCCCCAGGACTACGACCATAAAGCGTTTCGACATGAACAATCCAAGAAGTAGTCGTATGACGCACTTTCACACCCTGCTCCAAGCCCTAAAAGTGCAGTCCAATTCACCATCTCAATTCTCCGAAAATCTCCAGCAGGATAAACCCCCTCACGCAAAACGGGAAACTTGAAGAAGCAACGATGCAAGCCGAAACACTCCGCTGCTGAACAGCACGCCCTCACATGATATGAGAAAGTTTTGACCTTGCTCTGTTAACTCATAGTCTACAAAGTTGCTGCGCTTTAACCTGTGAATTAAGCCCGCCTTCTCAAGCTTCTTTACGTAGTAGGCAACGTGCTGTTTCTTCCATCCACGTACACGCCCGATCTTGGCAGGATACATCTTAACCTCAATTCCTTTCAGAATGGGTAGGACGCGGGTGCGAACGGTAGAGAAGTCAAATTTGACTTTTGACTTTGAAGGCGAAATATTTTGACTTCTATCGTCCAGTTTGCTCTTCAAAAAAACGGCTCCTCTAAGGTTGCTTCCTTGACTTTTGAAGCTCTCTTAATCTTTCATCCCTGGATGGGCAAGACGCATATGCTTTAGGATCCGCGAAAAGAAAACAGCAGCTGCCTAGACTGCAAAGCCTGCCTGTTGAGCCTTCCCAAATCAAAGCACCAACAAACTCACAGCTACCGACGGGCGCAGGAGCATCTGAAACAATATGAGCTTTGATCTCAGGTTGAGAGTCTTTAGGCTTCCAAAAAGGCTGCCATCTATTCACAGTCTCAGATGGATAATCAGACAAACTGTAATCTTCAGCCAAGGTAACCACCCGCTCTTAGCCAGAAGGCAGCAAAGTTCCTGGCTTCAAACTGATTTCTCCAACACTGCAAACTATGATCAGGGCGGCAAAGCAGATCAACCCGCAAGCAATTGTTGGGCAGCCAACGCAAGGGTTAACCTTTAAGCCCTTCATGAGGAAGCCTCCGTTTCAATTTCATGAAAAGCACGCTTCGTGACTTCCTCAAGCTCATGAAAATTAGCATCAAAATTAAGAGCTAAACCGCCAAGGAAAATCCGCATCATAACTGTAGCAGCCTCAATCTGTTTCCGATTCAACTAAGAACCCTCCTAGCTGCTACAACAAAAAAGAAAAAAGGGAAGGAAGCTACGGAGAAACGAGACGAAGATGGCGATACATCGCCAAGAGATGGGAGTTCAAGTCCCACCCCGGCACCACTATGGTAAAACATACGGAGGGTTTACGAAGGGTGATTCTGTATCAGAATTTTCGTTTTCTGAATAGTTTGTGTCAGTCGAAATCGCAGACAAAGTCAAAACCTGCGTCTACTATCTCAAACTCTAAGCCGATAATTTCGTATCCTGCAACATAGACCTTCCAAGATGTTGCTGTCATATATTATCAGGCATCGAAAAACCGCTAACTTGAGGGGTACCGCCCTATAGGTACCTGTGTACCTAAGGTTTGGTCCAGAAAGTTTGACTAATCCAGTCAAGAAAGTTTTACGAACAGCCTTTTATAGTATGGAGTTTGCTTAAAGTTGCTATGAATAGAAGAAACAAGCATTTAGCCTTGATTGGTTTAGTGTTTGCAATGGCAGCAGTTATCATGGTTATTATTTTCGTTCCACCCTTACTTGAAGCTTCAGCATCCAACAATTTTGAATCTAAAATTCTGCCATATTTATCGGGAATAGACGGTTGGGATGGAGACAACATATATTTCACTTACTACAATAGCACTCATTACCCGACGACTTCACCTTACAACGAAGTGAATAATTATACTCCCACTCATTATTTGACATCCTCTGAAATCGCCATTCTAAATAATTATACTCAGGTTTCTCCATCATCATTTCTGAATTATCTCAAAAATGCCACTAACACTATAGGAGGAGCTACAGACTATGGAAGAGATAGGTTCCTTCTCAACATGACAAGAGTTGAAAACAGTTTCTATATGCAATATGTTAATTATGATTATGGAGGATTTGGAGGCTTTCCTTCTATCAATGTTCGATGCGTCATACATTATTAAGCATCGAAAAACCATAGCTTAGCCAAACGCAAGTTTTGAAGTTTAGTTTGAACTCACATAAGAATCCATTAACTAATGCCAGTTCTTGTCGTTTAGCATGGAAAGACAGCTATTAACAGTTTAAGTCCCTTCTAAAATAATATTTGGATTTACAAGATAGCAAAGATTCCTTCAGGCTAATGAATAGTTTTTCTTTGAAAGATTGGATTTAGAGCTCACTTAAACTCTCTTGCCGCTCTTCTGCTCGTTTTACCATTAAAATAAGTTAGGGTTTTCTTATGTCTGGATAGGGTTTATACACAATACAATAGCCGTCTTTGCACATGAGCGCTAAATTATGTTGTTTAGCAACATTTTCCACGCATGATGTTAAGAATTCGTCAGAGTTTACTTGAATATGTATTTGGTAAGTATTTGATAGAGCATCGTTTCCTTTAGGCGGCAAGAGTTTTAGGGATTTGCCTTCGATGAATTGGCACTGTTCAAGAATTTGTTTGATGACATTGACGGCTTGTTCTCTATTCATATCCAAGTTCGGTACTTTACGTTCTTAAAACTATTTGTGGGCAACCAAAAGATACAACAAACAGCCATATTCTTGCTTTTTTGCTCTCTTGGCTCCAGCCAGTTCATGAAAATAGCTTACTTCTTTAACCGTTATGTTTTCGCATGTAGTTGGTATAAACTTATTAGTATGTACATCCCCAAAGGGATTGGGGAACGTACACTTGGAACGCAAAGAAGCGGTTGCCCTATTGAAAGAATTAGGCGATGAGCGATTACTTCAACCGTTTATGGTTATTATCCAACAAAGACCACCTAATGGATGCCAATTGCAAATTAAAGGATTATATGACCAAAAAGAAATCGAAAGTTTCCTAAAGAATAGAGGTTTCTCATACGAAGAGCATCTGGATTATCTCCTAATTTTTAAACCCTGAAAAAGGGAAAAGGAGAATAGTTAGCTTTTGTCAGTCGGTTCAGCTTTAACTTTTTCGCAAGTGAAAGTTGACTGCTATTTAACACTATTTCTCTTTTGATAAGCTGGAGATTTTGGTGATAGGTTTGTCCGAATGATTGAAGAATTTGCAGTAGCTGAAATGATTGCAAAAAAAGCCGTTGCAAAGGGCTCTTTCTTCTTCCATTATTACACGTGTAATAAATTTGGACTTTTCTTCCATGAATTCATCTATAAACTTGTTACAAAAAAAGAATTTGATGAAAGTTGGGATATGCTTGCTTATTTTTTGGTTTGGCTAAGAGACAATTTTTAGAGTTTTTCTGGGGCGCAGAGATTTGCTGCTTTGGCAGCAGTTCGCATGCATCCTTTGCAGATGTATTTCGCATCTTTCACAAGTGGCTTTATCTTTTCTATGGGTACTTTATCCTCTACCATTTTGCAGAGATGGGTTTCATGACCCGGATGAGGTTGTGCCTTTGACAATATTTACACCTGACCCACTGATTGGAATGATGTTAAATATAGTATTGTGATTGTGTCTAAACAGCAACATAATATTTCAGGCGAGTTAGAGCTTTTCACCAAGTTGATGTGAAATAAGATTTAAAAATCCAAACATTTGATATGGTCCTCGCTGGAACAAAAAATGGACGATGAAGTGGTAATAATCGAGGTTAAACGAAGACTTATGCTGAATACTTGAGTGCTCCTTTTCAAAGACTCAGTTTTAGAGCTTACTATAACACGGAAATGTACGTGCCAAGATGTGCTTCATGTTCTTGCTCAAGTAATGTTTCGATACCTCAGGAAAACTGTTATAAAACTCCCCAAGTTCTTCTTCTGAAAATACTATATTCTTTTTCTTAGACATTTGATTACCTCAAGAAAAGGTATGTAAAAGTTCAACTTTAGAGTTGGTTTGTACCAAGTCTGTTAGACCTAAAAAAGAGGCTTTTTAAAATTAGCCGAGAAAAAAAGGGAATGCAAGTGAAGTCTCCACTGGAAGGAGCGTTCAATTTGATTCTCCACCCAAAACACCCGGGGATTGGATTTCAACCCTTAGCAGGAAGTTCTATTGCGAATTTTGTTCCCTTTCCTTGAACTTTCAAGGCTTGCTTTCCTGATGATTCTGACGCAGATGGTCTTCTATTATTCGATGACCCGCGCGCGCTATCAGTAAGATGGCGTTAAAATCAGCGTATCTTTAATATTCAGAATCTGCTTTATTTTCACTATCTCTTCGTCATTAAGACCTAAGTTTTTTACTGACGTTAACTCTCCGAAAATTTTTGAGTGAGAAAATCTCTCAATTTTAAACCCTTCTTCCTCAAAAAATCTTTTTATTTCAGCCTCATCGGCGAAAACATTGTTTCCGCATAAAATATTGTACTGATCCTGTTTCATACGATTTTTAGCAAAATTATCTGCTGATTGACTCATTTTTTTTAGTGTGTCCTTGCTATAAACCTCGTTAGTAATCCAACAGCCAGAATATTCGCTGAATATTTTATGGATGTTTTTAGCTAAGGTATGTTTTTCTTCCATTGAAAAATACGGTAAAAGTCCTTCGGTGATAACGGCAAGAGATTTGTCTTTTTTGAAAAAAGCAACAGCCTTCGATAAACTCTCCATGTCAAGAGCATTTGCTGCTTGAAAGTGGAGATTCGGATGTGATTCATTTGACTGAGCAAGAATTGACTGAGCAATTTCCTTTTCTTCTTCCAGAATTTGAGGCAAATCAGTTGCTACATATACGACATCGGAATTTCTTGTCATCGATAAACCACGAGGAGACAGTCCAGCGGCAATCTCTAAAACTTGAGTTATGCCATGTTCTTTGATGATTTTGTCAGTGACTTTATACCGTGCTTCCCAGATAGGAGATCCCCGAATATCCCCAGTCTGTTCTTCGAAGGATTGTTTAGCGTTACTTTTAATTGCAATCTCTTTTGCAAAGGGAATGTCAGTAAACGTTCTTGAATAAGCTACAAGTTTAGCAGTTGGGCTAATTTTCTCAAATTCTTTCATTTTATATCTTCCGAACTTTTTGTCTTTAACTAAATGGCGGCATGTCTTATTAATTTTATAGCGAGCTTATTCGCTGTTGCGATAATTATTTATTTAACAGAATGATGTAAAACGTATGCGCAGGTTAGTTATAGAGTGGTCAATTAACGAAGCAATTAAAAGAATTAAGGATAGAGAAATCGAGAAACTCAAAGAGTACGGAGAGCAGGTCGATTCAGGACTAGTCAAAAAAGCTGAATCGACTGAATTGAACAGGCTTGAGACAATTAAAAAAATCAAATCATTTGAGGTGCTTCACATTTTAAGATTTAATTCCTCTGAAACGGCTGCAATATTCAGATTAGAGTCCAAAGATAACTCTTTGGAAGTTGAAGAACTCTTAAAAGTACTCCTTCAAAATCTCAACGTCGAATATCAGCTTTTAGAACAGGATAGAGACGCTTGCATCTATCTTATCAAGGGAAAAACGGTTCAGTCAAACTCAGGAACACTTATCAGAAGAGGGATGTACCCTATGTTGCCTTTTGCGGTTAGGGATGGAAAAGTCAGAGTTACTCTTGTTGGAGATAATGACCAGGTTAAAGAGTTCCTTGAAAATAGGCGGGTTAACTACAAGGTGCTATCGCTTACGGATGCCAAATTTTCACCCAATTCACCGATCAGTCGCTTGACTGAAAAGCAGCAGGAAGCGATCTCTTTGGCTTTTAGGTTTGGCTACTTTGATACACCCAGAAAAGTAAGCGCAGATGAGTTGGCAGCAAAGCTTGGTCTTTCGAGTTCTACGTTAGCGGTTCATTTGAGAAGAGCGGAACGGCGACTACTCGCTGAAATGTTAAACGAGTAAGAACAGCCGTCACTACGTTTGATAGCTATAAGTAAAGAATAGGAGCAGTTACCTGCCAATTATGATTTTCTTAAGGAGATTTGAGAAGTAGGAGAATACTGATTGACAAATTATATGGATTGCATCAACATCAAAGCAAACTCTTCAGCATGTTTGAGGTCGTCTGAGTTTGGTCTATCTTTCTTAGTGCCACCCACCAGTTTTAATGGACCCCACGTGTTGAATCCAGCACAATTAAATTCGTCAGCAATTGTATAGCCTTTTGATTGGAGTTTTTCCCTAAGAAGTGAGTGGAATTTGGGTGCGTTTTCGGTATTTGCAGATGTGGAGAAGATGAATGCTTTCTTGTTGATTTGCTGTGGGAGCTTTTCTGCTAGGTCTAACAAGTCTTTGTGATGTTTCCAAAAGTAAATCCCTGAACCAAAGCCGACAAGGTCATACTGATTAAGTTCTTCTAAGTTAATTTGTTGCGGAGTCTTTATTTCTGCATTAATCACTTTCGCTATAACTTCAGCTATTTTCTGGGTGTTGTTGTGATGATATGAAACCAAGATTATCAAAGACCTCATGAAGTACTCAACCTGCCAACTTCACTGTTGGCGTTACCATTAACTTCTTTTTTTAACTAATAATGTATTGCGTTGACTTTATCAGTAGAAAGGAGAAGCCAAAACAAACAGAATTATTGCGACATAAGCGATTAAAGAGCTATTAAAATAGTATATTCAAAGGGTTAGGAACTTCGCTATTTAATCAACCACCCAGGAAAATGGGAATGCGGGTGATGTCTCCACTGGATGGAGCGTTCAAGTCCCACCCCTGCACCACTATGTTGAAAACCACTGGAAGTTTGTCCCGGCAATGAATTTTGTTTGTTTTGGATTTTTCATTTATTTTCTCTTCCTAAATAGTTTATGAACGTCGAAATCGCAGACAAAATCAAATCCTGCATCTATTGGAAGGCTTCTTCAGCTTTGGTCTTTAGTTACTTTTGAAACAAAGTCTGTCTGGTCGACAAATAGGGATTCTTTGAGTTGCATGTAAAGGACCTATTTTTGATGTTTTGTGATCTAACTCCTGCATGACTTAAAGGATATCCCTCAAAAAATTTGAGGAGCTGAGTTAATCGTGAAAGACACTTTTGACAAATACACCATAAAGCAAAGGCTAAGAGTGAAAGGTCGCTTTTGGGTATTTTTATTCTTGGTTTTCGAGGGCTCTTTGAAGGCCTGCAATTTGTTGCCTAGCAGGGTTATGGCAAGCAAGATTGCTCCGATAGCGGTTAATGCTACGCCTGCAATGTAGGCAAAGTTGTTACTATATGTCCAGCTGTAAGTGACTATGTAGCTGACGTTTTTGCTATATGAGTCGATGTTTGAGAGAATTAAGTACACGGTGGTTGGGGGGCCACTGTTAACAAAGTCTACGCCAGTTTGTCCAGATGAAGCGTTAATCTTAGGTATGCTCCAGCTTCGAATATCCGTAATAGTGCCATTGCCCCATTGCATGAAGGTTGAGTTTTCTCCGTTCCCGAATGCTTGTATGGTGCCTTTGTCAGAGCTAATTTGGATGCGGTAGATGCCAGCCGAGCCTTCAACATAGGCTATGGAATTGTAATTTTTAGCTGGCACGTTAACTGAGCCATGGGAAAGCGTAACTTGCGCATTAACAGGGCTTGAATAAGTATTTGCCAAGTAAACGCCAAAGACAAGCATTATCACGCAAACAACCAGCACAATCGCCTTTTTGCGCGTCATCTTAAAGTTTTTCAAGGAAGCCCTATGTTTCACCGCGAAAAAAGCTGCAACTGCCAGAATTACAACTAAACTTGCCGCGGTAATCATCGTTGCCAAGTTTAAACCCGATTGATCCATCACCAACGTTTCCTCGTAAACTGCTACGTTAACTTGCTGGCTAATGTTTCTCGAGTTCCAAAACACTATATTTGCAATTTGAGTGTTTGAACTGCTGCTTACGTCATAAGGGTATGCTTGGCATGGAACAGGCAAGTTATAAAAATCGCCGTTTCCTGAAGCTCCATCCCAGGACACCGCAAATTGACCTTTCAGCCATTTTTGCAAGTTCGCGTCCGTGAGAGCACTGGAAAATACCGTGTTTGATGCATCGTTAGCGTATACCACAATGTAGTAGGAGCCTGATTCGTTGAGAGAGAAGCTTTTGTAAGTTGTTGAGTTTTCAGGCAAAGAAAATGTTTCAGAAGATATGCATGTTAACCGATGCTGCGGAACCGAATATGTGTTCTCCATGGATAATCCTACAAAAAGCGCCGCTACAGCAATAACCGCAACTAAGACGCCTAATACTCTACCGTGACGCATTTACGTTCTAAATGAGCACTTGACAAATTAAGGTAAAACCCTTTGTGCGTCCAAAAAGTTAAGTCAACACCTTAAAACCTTCTCCAACGAGATTTTTATTGAAAAGGCAAAACGATATGAGCCAAGCCGAAAATGTCGCAGAAGGTTTTGTAGCAGTAGCAAGCGCAATATGGCTGCTCTTATGCGCCTGGGTTTCATCAACAATCAATCTGTGGCTGGGATTAGGCGCCTTTCTTTTTTTAGCTATCCCTTTCGCAGGACGCGTCATACTGCTTCTAAAAAACCTCAAAGTAAAAACAACTATCCAAACTCGCGTTAAACAAGCCAAAAACGGTCTGATGAGTTTGCAAGGGTTTGCCTTTGCATGTTGGTTTTTCGATGTTATCTCAACAGTTTTTGTTTTGAACATTCAGCGGTCAGGAGATGAGCTAAACATTTTAGGCTGGCCCTACAGCGCGTTAGGAGCCTTGGCATTTTATGTTCCTGTTACTGTTGCAGCTTACTACCTGCTGTTCAAGGTTAAATCAAAAGAGTCATTTTACGCAACAGCGGCACTAACCGCCGTATCCATATTCATCGGCTTGATGAACCTGAACGCTGGCCTGTCAAATCTTACGCAGCTCTACACTTTCAATCTATCAATGGAAGATTTCGCCATTTTTGGAATTTGGCTTGCCATCATGGCTTCATTAAGCGCTTTTAACGTTTTAGCAATAACTAAAAGAGCAAAGCCCTTTGCAAAAGCAGAAGTTAACTGGTAGGTCGGCTAGTTCGCAAACAATAGCCCATATGCCGCATACTATGTGGATTAAGTATAACATTTTTAAGTTGCATTTTGGGAAATGGAGAAAAGTCTATGAGCTTCAATCGCAAATTAAAAACAAGAGATGATCCGTGTTTGATATGGAAAATTCTTGTGGGCGTAGATGGTTCTGAATCTTCGGAAAAGGCTTTGGATTACGCTCTTGAAATTGCTGATAAGTTTTCCGCCTCGATTCTGATACTTAACGTTTTTCAGTCGCCTCCGGAAATTGGAAATCAACTTAGCATGATACAGCAGTCTTCATCGCCTGGATATTCCCAAGAGTCAATAGATTACCAGCCAATTATCAGGGAATTCAGAAAGGTGCATGAGGCAGTTTTGTCCAGAGCCACTGAAAAAGCAAAAAAATCAAAGCCCATGCTTAAAATCACCGCCGAACTCAAGGAAGGAGACCCATCATCACAGATAGTTGAGACTGCTGCAAACGGCGAGTTTGACTTAATAGTTATTGGTCACAGGGGGGACAGTCAGATCAGAGAACTCTTCCTAGGCAGCACAAGCGAAAGAGTCGCCCACCGAGCAACATGCGCCGTACTAATTGCCAAATGAAGCTATCAACTCGCCAAATCACGCGCCGCTCATTATTTTTATTGGACGTCTGAATAAATTTAAACAAAATCAGAATTATTCCCTTTTCAAGCCATTATCATAGCGAATAGCTTGGAAAGACTTTACAAAAAGCTAATAATAAGTTTGTAGGGTAATCAGAACTCATGAATGTTCAGATTAGAAATTTCGTAGAATCCGATTTACCATTTCTCTTGGAACTGCTGAAAGACCCAGATTCCGAACAGAGACTTCTCTACACGCATTATGGAAACGGCAATTTTTCCTCTTGGCTCAGAGAACGTAGGATTAAGGTTTTGATAGCTGAAAACAACTGCGGAATAATTGGTTCCGTTGCTTATAATGATGGGTTTTGGGGAGAAGAAATTGAGTGGCTTGTTACCTGCGGAAACCCGGATCGAAAACTTGTGGGGGATATGTTGATTAGAGGAGCTGAAAAGTATGTAAAAAAAGATACGGTTTTTACTTCGGTCATCGCTGGAAGCTCCAGAGTTGAAGAATGGGTTCAACGAGGCTATTGCCCAAATGGAGGACTGTATTATATGATTACAAAACTTTCAGGCTTGAAATCCACCCCTAAAATCCCCGAAGGCGCCCTGTTACGAAGCCTAAAGCCAAAAGAAGAAAACAAATTCGTTCAACTTGTAAACGCTGGATTTGGGTGGGAAAGGGTCAAGTTGGGTGATATTGAAAAGTGGAAAACTGAAAGTCCGCCTTTCGATGAAGAATGGATTTATGTTGCTGAGAGTGACGGAAAACTTGTTTCTGTTGTTGTCGCAAAACCTGACACAGGCTATAATCGGTTTTTCAATGCAAACAGAGGATATTTGGGCCCAGCAGCAACACTTCCTGAGTATCGGGGCAAGAATCTTGCATCTGCACTTACGGTGCATGCAATGAATTCTCTGTTTAAACGAGGAATAGATTCTGTGTGTTTATTCACTAATGAAACAAATGCTTCGTCAATAAAATTATTGCAAAAGATTGGTTTTCAAATTGGTTTTCATTGGAAGTTTATGCTGAAGCATTTCTGACAACCTTGTGCTTGCTACATGGTAAGAGCTTCGGGCAGCTCCGAATCCTTTTATGTAAAAGCATTCTAACGTAGACAGATCTAAAGGGGAGTTTACTTGGAATCAATGTATGTACGTGTTGCTGATAAGTCAGAGATAGAAATGGGCAAGATGAAAAAGGTCGCATTAGATGACAAAGAGATTCTTATTGCCAATGTAAATGGGAAATATTATGCTGTCGATAACACGTGCACACACTTCGGAGGCAACCTTTCAGAAGGCGTCTTAGAAGGCAACGTTGTAACGTGCCCGAATCATCGAGCTAAATTTGATGTAACTACGGGAAAAGTGGTTTCCGCCCCTGCTGAAACCCTCGGACGCCCAGACATAGAGGATTTGCAGACGCATTCGGCGAAGGTTGAAGACCAATACATAATGGTCAAAGTTTAGCAAAAGAAGAATTACAGGTGATGTTTCCACTGGAGGGAGCGTTCAATGCATTCCCCTACTGGATTTGCCAGAGGATTACTTAGTTATTCTTAAAACATAGAAAATGGAGATTTGTCAAGTCATTTAGCTTTTAGAAGTTCATCCATTAAGGTAAGTAAGAAGTATCCTTGTTGTTTATCTAACTTTGTGCATGATAGGCTATGAAGTAATTGATAGACTTCGACACCATATTTCTCTTTGAGTTGTTTCCCATTATGTTCTATAATCTCAGTGCTTGTATTTTTACTCATTAAAGACCCTCACTTCTTCCATTCTTCGATTCAGATTTAAGACTTTTCTTTATGAAAGCTTTCCCCCACACATAAGACATTCAAGTGGGAACTTATAGCGCGTTTGTAAAAAAACATTTGAGAGCTCCGTTGGATTGAGGCTTCAAAAAACCTGCGTAACATGCATCCGTATATGGGTTATGTGATTTAGCACATTGACTAAGCTCCGCCTTTGCCAGACCCTAAGGCGTATATTCTTCAATTCAGGATTCAAGATTTTGCTAACCGCTATGGACTTTGTTGATACAGAATTTCGGCTAAGATTTCTTTGCGTCTCTCTTTGCGGTTCTTCTTTTGGTTCTTCATGCCTAATAGAGGAATAATTTAGCATTAAAATAAAAACTTTATTCATTCTGGCTAATGAACAACGCTGAGAACCAAGCTTTAACCATGATAAAGAAAGGTGTTTTGTTGATGATGTCTCCAATGGAGCGAACGTTCAAAGCAACCTCTATTCTAAAAGGACCGGGAGTTTGGCTGGCACCCTTCATGAGCTACATCATTGCTTTGTCTTTTACATTTGGCTGCTTCTTTCCTTTTTTAAAAATTTAATCATGTTTCCATTCCGACACACTTGTTACTTATACATTGTATAATGGGGGAAATCGCCTCTTTGTTTGTCCAATCAGTTTCTTCATGCAATAGTATCAATTGTTCTTGAGATTTCTTGTCAATTCTAAACCAAGAATTAAATCTAAGTTTACTCATTGGACCTAAGTTCATAAGCCACTTGTCGTTGCAGTCGAGCTTGTTGTAATCATATGCGCCGGGCAGAGGAAAGCAGATGATATTTTTCCTCAAGTTCGCCGGCAGGCTTGTCTCTATAACTTGGTACTGTTCCAGCGTTACCAAAGATGCTCCAGTCGAAACGAACATAACCACTTTTTTCGTGCTTAAAACACCCCAGTTATTTTTTAGGAAGTCGATCCCTTTGATTTTCCCAATGTGAACGGACGATCCGTAGATCACTGTAGAATAACGTTTCAATGAGGCAGTATCAAATTCAGAAATGTCCAGAGCCTTTGTCTTAAGTTCTTCTGCTATCCATTCAGCGTAACGCTTGGTTGCTCCATACTTCGACTTGTAAATGACGACTACATTATCTGATCCGGGTTTTTTGGCTTTGTCGCATTCTTCTTTTCTATCCAGACTTTCGTTCTTGTGACTCTGGCTTTGGCTGTGGAGTTTATCCTTTATTAAATAGAAGAGACCGCCGTAAGCTAATAGTCCCAAAACGGGAAAAACAATTATTCCTGCTGAGCCAGATCCTGTCGTTACTGCTGGATCCTTATTGATTACTTCTATGATTGCACTTGCGTTAACAGCAGTGCCCAACGTGATAAAGAATCCATAGAAAAGCAGCACTAATGGGTAAGCCTTTTTCGGTTTAGACAATAGAAGCAAGAGAGCTAAGAAACCCATCGGAATCGTGATTCCAAGATCCAGAAACTTTACCATCCACCATGAAGTAGGTGTTGCAAGATAGTCGCCTGCTGAAGTGTTGCCGGTTGAAATGACCTGAGCAAGCTGCGAAACCCACATGAAACCGAACATTAACAGAAAAATCGCCATCGTAGCAACGTAGATTCGTAGTCCTTTCACTTTGAAATTGGGGGCGTCTTTACTTGTGAATCGTGTGAAGCTTCCAACTAGTAAAATTAAACCGCCTATTGTCAATGTTAAGAACAAGCCGCAAAATGCCTCGGAGTTGCCCGTATAAGCCGGGTTTCCCCATTCTTGTCCTATGCCGTATTCTAATCCAGAGTACATCAGCATAACTGGCGTCAGTACCAAAAAGTACTTGGAGCTGTCCTTTTTTAGGAGGACCAAAATTCCACCAACGATTAAAACTGGCGCCAAAACAATCAGATTAGTTATGTCAAAGGCTTGTGTTTGCCAATTCCCAGAAAGCGACGTTCTATAGTGAATAATGTTAAACACCGCTGGTCCTGAAGCGCTATCAATATGAGATCAGCTGCACAAGCAAGAGCGCTAATGCCAACTACAATAGGCGGAATTAACTGTTCATTATCCGATTCAGTTACGTCTGCCATTAAACTCACACCTGCCTCGTATTGCGAATTCCTTTTTTGCAGAGTTTATTTAGCTCATTTTCAGCGATGTCAATCCTCAAAATGCCCTTTTCCCCGACAATTTCAAGGATTACACCTTCAACAAACTCTGAGTGATGTAACTCTCCAATAGTACCTTCGACTTGGACGCTTTCATTGAAGTTGCTCGATAAGGTGACATTCTTGAGGTCGGCTTTGGATTTGAGTTGAATGGAGAAGGACCGCTCCTTCGCAGTCTTACCGTGTTTCATTCCGTTTTTTCCTCCGAGTGACTAAGAGGCGGAAAAAGAGATTAGTCTTATTTGACAATCATGTGTAAGAATAAACATTGATGTTTAGGTACAGGAGAGAACAAAGCTTGGAAAATGGCCAAGGCGTTCAAAACTTATTTTTTAATCTCACTAGTGAAAGCAGACTTCAAATATTGTACAAACTAAAAAACCAACATCTGAAAATGAATGATATAGCGCGGGAATTGGATTTGACTGCTACCGAAACTACTAGGCAACTGCAACGCCTAAAAGAGGCACGACTGGTTGAGAGGCAACCTGAAGGCACATATGCCCTTACAGAATATTGCATGCTCGTATTGCAGCTTTCTCCCGCCTTTGAGTTTGCTTACAAACACAAAAACTATTTTCTAACCCGGGATATTTGGCGAATTCCGTACGAATTTCTAAATCGAATAAGCGAGCTATCATCAGCCAGTTTATCCATCAACGTAGCAGATTCTATTAACCGTGGCGAGAAAATGGTTAAAGAAGCTGAAGAATACGTATGGACCCTTCGAGACAAATCCTTAGACACGATGGGATCATTAATGCTTGAACAATATGGAAAAAACGTTAAGTCATTTAGATTTATGTTCGCCGAAAATTTGCGTTCTCCTTATAGGCCATCCCATGGGCGACCAGAAGTTGAGGAGAGAACACTTGCAAAAATCCCTGCAATTATAGTTTGCACGGAAAAGGAAGCGGCAGTATGTCTGCTTTCAACTGATGGTCGAGCGGACTATTCGGGCTTCTTTGGCACAGACCCCTATTTCAAGAAATGGGTAAAGGACCTCTTTCTTTATTTCTGGAACATTGGAAAAAGGGTTTTCCCAACCTAATATTGATCAACCTGTTGATGGTAATCATGAAGTGCTCGCTGCCTCCCAATTTTTCTTGGAAAAGAAAAAAGCGAAGATTGGCCGCGAAGAAACTTACAGTAACACTGCTTCTTTCTGTGGTGTTCAAAGCGTTTCCCAGCCTGAACTGCCATATGATTTGAGTTCAACCCTAAATTTCAAGATGCTTGGAAAGAAAAAGAAGGGAAGAAACAAAAGCGAAGTTGGTTGTCTATTGTTTTTTGTGCTCTTTGAGAACGGTCATCGGTGACGTGCTAGTGTCGGCGATACCCGGCATGGCTCGTAAGACCTCGCCGATGAAGTGAAGGCTATTTTCGTTGCTGTCAGCTTTGAAGAAAATGACGAAATCCCAGTATCCATATAAGCTCCATGAAGACTCAATCATCACTCCTTTCATTGGTTCGGTAGGCATATTTTTGAACGCTTCCCAGAACTCGCCGCCTTTTCCTGAAATCGTTTTGATTAAAACTTGATATTTCATCATGCTTTTTTCCAATTAAAACACCATGCTTATTTTTGTAAAGACTTGCCTTTAAGACTCTGTGACTGCATAACCGCAACAACAACCGCCCAAGGCCCACGCCAACTTCCCCTTCGACACCAAAGAACTTTTGCAAAACTCCAGAGTCCCCTTCTGCAAACTACTTCGGTAAAGTTTCATGCTATCCCCTTGGTTTAAGCAAGGCTGACAATGTCCAGTTGGCTGATGGTTTTATGTTTTTCAGCGTAGATCCAACTGTCGGCCAAGCACTTGTTGCATCAGACTGAGACAACATTGTCTTAAATCATTTTGCACAATGATTAGTTAGCAAGGGAAAGTGGAACTACTAAGAGCCAACGTGTTGAGCGGGTCTGGCAGCTAACATAAAACAAGGCGCCCCCAAACTTTTGCGCCTGCCAATGTTAGCACGCGGCTAAATCCGCCCAACCAACATTTTTGCCCCTAACTCAAAATCCCTTTTTAAACAACCTGATTGAACCCTTAAATCAACAGCCAACCCCAAACATTCTACGTCAACACAACCAAACCAGCTATCTCCTTTTCGGAGAACCCGCAAAAGGCCACTTTTCGAGTCGACGACAAGTCAATCATTCCCAAATCCGCAAAGCCAAAGGGAGTCAAATAGAGTCGAATTGGGTCAAAATGGGTCATTAGGAGTCATAACAAGTCAAATAGAGTCAAATGGAGTCGCAACCTGCAAATGATTCAAGCTCCTCCACAAGGAAGCAGCCCAAAACACAAACAAAAAATTTTGCATTAAGAAAATGCTTTTTGGGTTTAAGCTAGGTAGACGGTTACGTTTCCATCTTTGTCTTTTGCTGCTCGAACCTTGATTTTTCTCGGAGGTTTCTCGATGCCTCTGTTCCAGATTCTCTGGTTAAGCTCCTGGCTTATTATGAGTCTAGGTAACTCTTCTTCTTCCTCTTCTTCGGTAACCTTCATCTCTAGTTTCATGTGCTTGGTGATGAAAATCTTGATCAATTGCATCGCTCGGGAAGCACGCTTATTCGGCGGCCTAACCAACGCTCTCCCCAATGGGATCGTGTAGGTTCGCTCTTCAACGATTTCTTCTTCTTCCTTCTTCTTGCGTTTAGGTTTAGCTTCCTCTTCTTCAGCAACAGCTTCCTCAGGCTTCGCTTCAGCCGTCGGCTCCCCAACTACTTCGGGAACTTGTTCCTCAACGGTTTCTTCTTCAGCAAGCGGCGGCAACTCTTCTTGTTCGGTGACTGTCTGCGTTTCTTTTTTGTCTTCACTAATCATCTACATCTACGTCTCCTATGCCTTTATCTTCCTTGTTCGCCAATTGCGCCTTTGCTTAGGGTTATTCCTAACTTTACCGTCAGTTCGGGCAATTACCCATGTGGGAACAGACGTTGCGATCTTGCCAGCTTTGGCTAATCGAAGCTTCTTGGCTGTTGGTTTAACTCGCGCCATACTTTCATATCCTTCTAATTGTTGGTTCTCGCTTCCGTGATTGAAGCTGAATTAATATCTGTTTAAGCTGAGCATCCGACAACGGAATAGGCAACTTCCCTGTCTGCGCCATTTGAATCAGCTGCATCTCAATCTGCTCCGCAAAGTCCTGCTTAACCATCTTTAGGTTGTTTAGCCTCTGCTGAGCCTCAGGCGCCAATATCTTTCTTAACAGCGCCTGTTTCTGAGCATCTATCTGCGCTTCTTCTTGGCTTTGTCTTTGCTCGTCACTTACGCGACGCTGCATTGACGATAACTTTCGTCTACGGATTTGGTCAAGCTCGTCATCCGACATTGCGTCTATTCGCCTTGATACTTCTTCAGCGCAGGGATAGTCTTAACTACTTCTTTATGCAAGTCTCCAGCGACCTCTTGAAGCAACTTACGACCCTTAGGAGTCATCCGTCTACCCTGAGGCTTAGTGGTTTGAACCAAACCTGCAGTTTCAAGCTGCTGAAGAATCTTGCGAATGTTACTTCCACCGGCTTTAGTGGCATGCGATTTTTTAACGCCGTTATTTTTTCTTCCACCATAATCAGCCCGCAGCTTCTCAAGCCCGATTGGACCATGAACATAGACTTTCCGGAGAACAGACGCGCTTCTGGTGTACCACCAATTTGGGTTTTGCGGCTGTTTTTCAACGTGGGTACCTGTCTTAGCGAAGGCTGCCCAAGGAAGAGGCTGGACTTCATCAACGTTTTCCCTAAGATACTTTGCTAAACGATCGATGAACTTTGAAGATGGAACATCATGAGGAGTAGTCAAGATTACTCTAATCCTTTGTTTTTCCTTGCAGTAAAACAATGAAGCCAAATATAAATATTCTCTGGGCAGGAATTAAGGCTCACGCAAGACAACACGCCTCAAGTCAACTCAAGCAAGCTGAGTTTTCAGCGGCCTCCTAACGCACAGATGCATTCGCTTTCAACACGAAAACCCGCAGATCAATTCTTGACGGGCAAACATAAGTGCAGTTTCCACATCCCTCACAGAGGTCAACTCGAAGCTTCCGCAGCGTTTCCTTTTTGTTTTTCTCGAAAGCCTCTTTGATTAAGACTGGGCTCAGGTTGTGCGGGCAGGAACGCATACAGACGCCACATCGGATGCAAGCCACTGTTTTCTCCTGCTTACGAGGATTCTCAAGAGTTTGAGAGGCACCCATACGTTTCACTTTGAAAGCTGAAACATGAACGATAATTATATAGGTTTTTGCTACAGCAGAATTTTGTCACCTTTCAAACACTGAAGCAGGAAAGAGGCTTTTTGTTTCCCAAAACTATACAGACATTAAAACACCATGTGGTCGACTCTTTAGAAATGCTTATTACTTATCGCCGTTGATGTCTATTTGTAGATTCTGAAGGTTTTTTATGTCTTCTGAGAAAAATCGGGCCTTATATTCTAGCGATTTCCAGTCCTACTGCAGCAACGCAAAAAAACTTGTTGATTTTGAACTCCAAACGCTTCTGCCGGCCATCGCCAAGTTTAAGCTGCGAAAACAAATAGAGTACGCCCTACTGACCAAAGGGAAACGGCTTCGCCCCACTTTAGTTCTGTTGAGCGGGGAAAGCGCAGGCGGCAACCGAACGCAGCTTCGCAGGTTGGCGTTGGCTTTTGAGCTATTGCATTTAGCAACGCTTGTCCATGATGACATTTTGGATGAGGACACGTTCAGGCGAAATGCCCTGTCGGTTTATGCAAAATGGAGCGTTAAAGATGCTATTCTTGTGGGTGACGTTTTGGCTTCGTTTTCGCTGTCTTTGTGCAAGGGATACAGAAGGGAAATCCTCAACGTGATTATCGACACTTGCATGCAGCTTTCAGATGGCGAATACAGCGACGTAGAATTAGCCGGTGAAGAATTAAACGAAAAAGAGTACTTTGGAAAGATACAAAAGAAATGCGCAGCACTTTTCAGGGCAGCCTGCGAATGCGGAGCTCTTGCAGCCGACGGCTCATCCAGCGTGACTAGGCGTTGAGGCTTTTCGGCGAGAACTACGGTGTTGCTTACCAGATAAAAGACGACATACTGGACGCGCAGGAATGGGGGAACGATCTGCAACCCGACGTCAACAAGTTCCGAGCCACACTTCCAATAATACACGCGTACGAAACGGCTGGCAAAGAGAAGCAGGTGCGTTTCAGAAGGCTTCTTTCCGCAAAAACAACCCGGAACCTTAGTATTTTCCTAAGAGAAGTGCAGCCGTATTTTGAGAAAGGCTCCTTAAATTACTGCACAAACCGATTAAACATGTACGTTGACAGGGCAGTTGCAAGTTTAGCGCCGTTGAAAGAAACCCGATTTAAAAGTTACCTCGTTGAGATGGCTGAGTTATTGAAGATGGAAGAACAAGAAGTCGGCATCCAAAAGATCGCTGCAGAAACCAGAAAGTTAACGTAGAGACACTTTCTTTTTTTGTCATTTATACTGAGGATGAAAAATTTTGACTGGGAAGCTGCAGTTAGCTGGTGAAATTTATTCGGATGAGGCATCTTTGAAAGCCTACTCCACGGATATGAGCCACTACTCAGTTAAGCCTCAGATGGTTGCTGTCCCAGCAAACGAGCAAGACATCGCTAGGATAATCGCTTACGCAAAGCAAGAATCGATCCCTATCACCCCGCGTGGAGCAGGCTCTAACCAATCAGGCTCCGCCGTCGGACCAGGCATTATTGTTCTCTTCTCCAAAATGAACGCTATTGTTAAAAGGAATGGGCGTAGGGTTCGGGTTCAATCTGGCGTAATCCACAAGTTCTTGACCAGCAACTTGCCGCGGACGGGCTAAGGATCCCTTATGACCCCACGTCCCGTGGGTTTTGCACCATAGGCGGAAACGTCGCAACCAAGGCAAGCGGGGTCAGAAGCCTCAAATATGGGACGGTTGACTCGGCGCTAAGAAGCCTACGTTTCTTTGACGTCGCCCACGGGTTAATTGATACTCAAGGTCGCCTGCCCGAAACCGTTGAAGAAGCCATCGCTGACCTTAAGAAACGTCTTATTAGCGATAAAGAAGCGATGAGCGTCCTAAACGCTCGAGGCAACCTCAAATCCAGCAGCGGCTACAACCTGCGAAGCCTCATCCAATACCAAGAGCCAAACGAAATCGTGACCCATCTAATGGCTGGCTCGGTTGGTACGCTGGGGGTTTTCAGCGAAGTAGAGTTGGAAGCAGTTCCCTTTCCCGAAAGCCGCATACTCTACATCGCCTTTTTCCGTTCCTTGACGGAAGCAGCCGAAGATGTGAAAAAGCTCATGGCAATCAAACCCTCAGCTGTCGAGCTCATGGATTCTTACGGAGTTGATTTGCTAAGAAAAACCAATGAAGTCAACGTTCCCCTTGATTGCAAGGCTGTTCTGTTTGTGGAATTAGATTCTGACTTAGAACAAACGAGTATTGCTATGATGAGTTATTTGAAGGAGAAACCACTGGAATTCTCGGTTGAAACTGATCCGAAAAAGCAAGCTGCGCTTTGGATGGTGAGGGAGTCGATGCTTCTTTGGATTATGAACTCGCTGGAAACGGCGCAAAAAAGGTTTCCGCCCTTTGCAGACGATATAGCTATACCAGTGCAGCAACTACCGAACTTCATAGCCGCCGTTCAACAGATATTGGATAGTTTTGGGACTATTGCAGTGATTTACGGGCACGCAGGCGAAGGAAACCTACACATAAGGCCAATGATTAGCATTGAGAATTGGGAAGAAAACCTAAAAAAATTATCCAGCCTCATCTTCGACGCAGCCCTAAAGGCAGGTGGAACCATAACGGCTGAGCATGGACTAGGAAGAAACAGGTCATTGTATCTTCGCAATGAGTGGGGAGACAAAATCTACCGCTATTTCTCAGAAGTAAAGAGGATTTTTGACCCCACAGGACTCTTAAATCCGGACGTGGTTTTCACGTCGGATGATCTAACAAAAAACCTCAAGTTGTAGCCTTCCGCAAACGACACGGGTGTAGTGTGGCAACTACAACAAACCCTTTTATCGCTTGCTAAGCTCCTTTTTGAATGGTGTTTCCATGCGTTCTTATGAAGAAGTAGGCTACTGTAAGAGTTCCCTGAAGTCACACACCCTTTCAGACCCACAAACTCACCAATCTAAGCGACCAGGGGCTGAATAAAATGGCAACCCAAGCACAAAAAACCGCGCCATCAACCACTAAAGACACTGGACTACGCGGAGTCCTCATCGCCGACACGGCAATCTCGCTTATCGACGGAGTAAAAGGCGAGCTTTCCTATCGAGGATTCGACATACATGATTTAGCTGCTTACTCAACCAGTGAAGAAGTCGCTTATCTGCTATTAAACGGCAACTTGCCAACAACGGCGCAGATTGAAGAATTCTCAAAGACCCTTGTAACGGAAAGAAAACTGCCACCAAGCTTAGTTGAAGTTCTCAAAAAACTTCCCAGCTCAGCAGCACCTATGGATGTTCTGCAGGGAACAGTGGCTTTGCTTGCTGATTTTGACCCCGAAAAGCATGATGACTCAAAAGAGGCTAACCTGAAGCGTGCATCTCGACTAATAGCTGTGTTACCCACAGTGGTTGCGTTTTGGGATAGAATCAGAAAAAACCAGCCCCCTATCGAGCCGAACTCGAAGCTGAATAGGGCTGCGAATTTCCTGTACATGCTCTCAGGCAATGAGCCAGAGGAGGAGACAGCTAAGGATTTTGACACCTCGTTGGTCTTGCATGCTGAACACTCGTTTAATGCCTCTACTTTTGCCGCAAGGGTTGTGGCTTCAACGCGGGCTCACATGTACGCCGCAGTCAGCGCTGCCGTCGGGTCGCTTTCAGGCGAATTGCACGGCGGAGCGAACATGCAGGTTATGAGGAACCTCGTTGAAATCGACGATCCAGCCAAAGTTGAAGCTTGGGTTAAAGCGAAATTTGACAACCATGAACGCATCATGGGCATGGGTCACGCAGTGTACAAAGCCTTAGACCCCAGAGCTGATTTGCTTCGGCACATCTCCGAGAAACTTGCGCGGCGAACAGGCGAACCGAAATGGTACCTAATGACTAAAGAAATCGAATTTAACACTCAACGCGAGTACCGAGTGCGCAAAGGCGGCGAAATCTACCCTAACGTAGACCTATACAGCGCCTCCGTCTACCATATGCTCGGCATCCCTGATGACTTGTTCACACCCATCTTTGCTGTAGCAAGAGTCCCAGGATGGGCAGCACACATTATCGAAGAAAAGTTTCCTGCGCCGCCGATTAAGCCTGAACTTTACCGCCCCAGCGCACAATACGAAGGCAACTACTGTGGAGCTGTAGGCTGCAAATACGAACCCATGGCTAAACGGGCAACAGAAAGCCAACAACAAACAAAGTGACCAAAAAGTTTTCGCGCAGAGAGAAAGATGCTATCCAGAGGCACTGTTTTTTGGCCGCAGCTCATCCATGATTCTTTTTCTAATTTCCATGATATGCTTTGTAACCTGAATAGATTTAGGGCAAACCACCGTGCATCGATAGTAAGATTTGCAGCTCCATGCACCATGCGGCTTATCCATAATTTGCAGGCGTTCAAGCATGTCTTTGATGCGGCTGTCAAAAATGTATCTGTGCGCCCTAACGATGGCGGCTGGCCCTACATAGCTGGGATCTTCTTTCTGGCTGACAGGGCAAGCAGAGACGCAACAGGCGCACATAATGCATTTGATGTCATCGTCAAACTGCGATCGCTCCTCAACCGTCTGCCGATGCTCTTTGCCTTCTTCTGCTGCCGTCAAGCTTATCCCCTGGGACGAGTGAACAGATTTTTCCTTCGCAAAAAACTCGTCCAAGTCCACCACTAAATCTTTCACGACGGGAAACACGCTAAGAGGCTCAATCAGGATTTCTTTGTCAACTGGATAGTCTTTCACAAGTTTTTGGCATGCCAAAGCTGAAACCCCATTGATCGTCATGCCGTCGGAACCGCAGATACCATGGGCGCAACTCATTCGGTAAGCTAAGCTTCCATCTTGTTCCCATCGAACCTTATTGAGGCAGTCAAGAAGCCTATCTGTTGATTTGGCGTCAACAACGAATAAGTCGTAACGTGGTTCTTTGTCAGCTTTAGGGTCGAACCGGAAGATTTTCAACTTGACGTTCATGCTAGTACTTCCTCGCTTTAGGTTCAAAACGAGTAATACTCACGGGTTTATACCGAGCTTCGAGTCCGTTGGCAGTGTGGAATATGAGTGAGTGCTTAAGCCAGACTTCGTCGTTGCGGCTGGGAAAGTCGTTGCGGAAGTGAGCTCCTCGGCTTTCTTCACGTTTCAGTGCAGAATAAACGATTACTTTTGAAAGCTTCAGCATATTATCGAGCTCAAGCGCTCCCTCAAGCTCATAGTTGAAAGATTTGCCACGGTAGCTGAGACCAAGATTAGCCGCTCTACCTTGAAGTCCCTGGATCCTGCTTAGAGCCTGCTCTAACCCCACTTTGTCGCGGAAAACGCTGCATAAGTGAGTCATCACTTTCTCCATTTCCACGCGTATCTCGGCAACACGTTCCTTTCCAGTAGAAGCCAGAAGGGAATCTATTCTTGAAAAAACCATTTGCTCAGCATCTGCGTCAAGAGGGGTTTGAGAGGTTTCGCCGACATAATTCGCAATGTGCAGTCCGGCCCGTTTTCCGAAAACAACCAGATCAACCAACGAATTTGTTCCAAGCCTGTTGGCTCCATGAACACTTACGCATGCACATTCACCCGCCGCATACAACCCAGGAATGACAGCGGATTTTTCATCTGCAAGGACGCGTGCTTGAGCGTCAGTGGGGATGCCGCCCATCATGTAGTGACAGGTTGGCGCAACAGGAATCGGCGATTCGCTAGCGTCTATACCTAAGTAGGTCTTGACGAACGATGTGACCTCCGAGAGTTTCTGCTGCAACTGATCTTTGCCAAGATGCGTTAAATCCAAGTAAACGTAGTCTGAGCCTTCGATACCTCTGCCTTCGGCGACTTCGGTTAAAATGGCTCTGGAAATGATGTCTCTTGGCGCCAGGTCCTTCAGCGACGGCGCGTAACGTTCCATAAACCGCTCGCCCTTGCCGTTACGCAACACGCCGCCTTCAGCTCGAGCCGCTTCGCTGACCAAGATGCCTAAACCGTGAATCCCAGTTGGATGGAATTGAACGAACTCCATATCTTCAAGCGGAACCCCCGCTTCAAAAGCCAAAGCGAAGCCATCTCCCGTAGCGGCAAAAGACATAGAAGTCGTTTGAAAGATTCTGCCGCAGCCCCCCGTAGCTAACAAAACTGCTTTCGCATGAAAAACCACCGATTCGCCCGTCGCCAACTCGTATCCCGAAACGCCGCAGCATCGTCCTTAAGGCATCAGAAGCGAGGTAACAAAGACTTCGTTGAATATTTTTACGCCTCGAACCATGCAGTGGTCGTAGAGCGTGTCCATAATAACGCGCCCCGTCCTGTCAGATGCATAGCAAGCCCTCTTCACAGGCGCCTCCCCGAAGTTTCTGGTGTGCCCTCCAAATCGTCGCTGCTCAATTGTTCCTTTCTCGTTGCGGCTGAAGGGTACGCCAAGATGCTCCAGCTCAATCACTCTCTCAGGGGCTTCCCGAGCCAGAATTTCAGCCATATCCTGGTCTGCCAAGTAGTCGCTTCCTTTCACTGTGTCAAACATGTGCCATTCCCAGTGGTCTTCCTCCTCATTTCCAAGAGCCGCCGCAATACCGCCTTGAGCCGCTCCACTGTGACTTCGAGAAGCATACACCTTGCTGATGACAGCTACGTTGCAGGTTTCTGACGCCGTCAAGGGCAGCAGTCATGCCAGCAATGCCTGCGCCAACGATCACCACATCAAATTCATGAATCATGCCTTTTTCCGTCCTGTTCACTGAAGAATAGGATATCCCGGTTGACTTCTGAGAGCGAGTCGCAACTTGTCATAACCATAGCCATCCGCAAATCACTCTTCACATAGTTGATGTACATTGCCACAGCTTCGGGTCCGCCTGCAAGGCTCATCCACGCAAGTGGTCTTCCAATCAACGCCACATCCGCTCCCAACGCCAGAAGCTTAAGAACATCGAAACCTGTTCTTACCGCGCCATCAGCCATTATAGTGATTTTGCCTTTGAACTTGTCAACGATTTCCGGCAGGACCTCCGCTACGCCTTTTCCGCAATCCATTACTCTGCCGCCGTGGTTACTGACATCAAGCGCTTTTGCTCCGGAATCAGCCACTTTGCCCGCGTCCTCCACATTCATGATGCCCTTGAAGATGACGGGTTTTTCTGTGGCGTCGACTAGTTCTTTGAGATCACTTTCGCTTTTACGGTAAAGTGGCTTGCCTCTCAGCGCC
The DNA here is from genome assembly GCA_963768425.1 of Candidatus Bathyarchaeota archaeon. Classification (GTDB taxonomy): domain Archaea; phylum Thermoproteota; class Bathyarchaeia; order Bathyarchaeales; family Bathycorpusculaceae; genus Bathycorpusculum. Next base: position 309,292 of record CAVYHV010000014.1, read on the forward strand.
CAGTTAGTTGAGCCGTAGCCATCTAAGTCAACGCCGATAGCTAATACGTCGGCATCTTCACAACGCTTAAACAGATTTAGAAGACGCTCTTGCGACTGCGGTTTGAAAACAGGGATGCCCCAGCCGCCGATCCCGCCAATAACATCTATCCCAGGATGGTCAGGTGCATCAACGGTGTTTCCGCTTAACCCGATGGTGCCTGCCTGCTTAGCGCCTTCCACCATGCCACGCTGGAATTCCTCTTCACTCAACGCGTTATTCATGCTTATCAGTGTCCCGCTTATGCTTGTCGCCAACACGGGTAAAGAAATGCGGTTACCCAGAAAAGTTGTTTCTAATTTTGGTTCGCGATGCTCTTTGATGACTTGCATCTTGAGCGTGTATCGTGAAAGAGCTTGAAAGTTTGCGCTCCAAGTTTTGCCCTGACCTGCGCCTCCGAAACCGATGGGTTTCCCGTACTTCATTCCTTGGCAAAGCCTATCAGGGTCTCCATCGCACACTTTGTTTACAGCGCAGACCTTCGAGAGTTGTTTTCTGGCGATGTCCCGATAGTAGGATATGTCTTTTAGAGGTTTTTCATTTGTCGATGGATAGTGTTCTTTCGTATTTTTCCCTTGCAGATATGAATTCATTGTTCATTTATTTCTTTCAGGTTGCCTTTCCAGTGCCCGCAGACCGGGCATCGCCAAGTTTGAGGAATTCCCTCCAATTTCATGCTTGGCGGCAGCTCTGCTACTAAGTCGCCTTTTTCATCATCAAACGTAAAGCTCCTGCAGAACTCACACATAAACTTCAACAATAACACCGAGCAAAACTGATTTTGGGTCACTGTGCCCTGATTAATTCCAAGTTTATCGTTTCTAAAAAACTTTTGCAACTCAGCGGTAAGAGCACTATCCTTTGGAAACCCTTAAATCGTTGCCTCAAACCCATTGTTAATGATGATGTTTTTCATCTTTTTCTTAAAAAGAAGGCTTGTTTATGAATGGAAAGGATTTTGCTTTTGATTTTGTAAAAATTGATATGCCACCTGAGAGACCGAGAAACTCTGGTATAATAGAGTTTAGAGGACCGTACTATAACTCGGTCAGTTACGGCTTCTTGAAAGATTTGCTTGATGATTGGTCGTTTTACGTTGACGGGTTCAAGTTTGCCGGCGGCTCGATGAGGCTACTTCCTAGGGCAAGAGTACGCCAAATTATTGGGGCATGCCATGAGCATGGGCTTTATGTTTCCACCGGGGGATTTGTTGAGCGGGTAATTGTTCAAGGAAGCGAAACAGTTGACAACTATCTTGATGAATGTAGGCAGTTGGGGTTTGACGTTGTCGAAGTTTCAAGCGGTCTTGCACCGATTTCTCTGGAAGACAAACTGAAGATTATGAGCCAGGTTCAAAAGTTAGGCATGAAGCCTAAACCCGAGGTTACAATGATGATTGGGGCAGGTGCGGGCACACACATCGCTGGGTACGAGGCAGGCATGAAGCTGCGAAGCTTTGACGAGTTCTCAGAAGAAGTATCGACCCACCTCAAAGCAGGCGCAGAAATGATAATGATAGAATCCGAAGGTTTAACCGAAGATTTGCCGCCTGAACAATGGAAAACTGATGTCATCAAGAAAATCGTAGACAAGTTCGGAACCAAAAATCTGATGTTTGAAGCTGCGGATCCTCCGGTGTTCAAGTGGTACCTCAAAAACTTCGGCAAAGACGTGAATTTGTTTATCGATTACTCGCAGATAGTCGAGTTCACCGCTTGGAAAACTAAGCTTTGGGGAGACCCTGAAATCTGGTTGGGAAAACCCGTTAAATATAATAAGAACAAAAATCGATAAGGAAAAACAAAAAAGTGAGGCGGTTTCCACCGCAACGAACTCTGTCTCCAGATTTTTGAGTCAATGAAGTGCTAAGTGAAGACCAAATTCTCCGTCAACTTTCGAGCATCAATATTCTCCAGATGTGCCACCGCGTCCATAATTTCCTTTTTTCTCGCCTCTTCAACGAACATAGAGACAAGGGATGAAAACTTCTCAGTTGCATCGGCCCAGCTCATCGGCCGCGTTAAGAACCCTTCATAATCGTCAACCGCTTTGGTTAGGGTTTTCCCGTTTTTTAGGCGGATTGTTATTTCACAGGGCATGGCGTTTGGAAATCTCTTGCTTAACTCAGATGAAGGGACAATCTGGACCTTCTTTAAGAGAGCCTGCACATCGCTCCTCATTACTCTTTGGGGCAAATATTGCTCCGGGGTAACCTTGCCATCGATTAAGGCAGCTGAGAGAATATATGGGAGACTATGATCTGCTTCCTCTTTCGTTCGGACCAGCTTTTTTTCGCCCTCTTCGCCGCCCCCAATAATCTTGTAAGCAACATCGAAAATGCGCACGTCAATTGAATCTGCATCTTGAACTCTGAGACCCTGCTTTCTTAACGATAGAATGCAATCTATAGCGGATTGGGAATGTATTTCAGCATTGTATTTCTTCAGAATGGTGCGGTTCACTGCCTCAAGGTTCTCTTTTTTCCAGTCAATCTCGAAGCGCCCGGCAATAGAATCCATGAAGCCTTTGTTGCCTTCAAAAACTTCCAGCGGACCAGTGATTCCCTCGCTGGCCAGAAAAGTGGCGTGTAAAGCACAGGAAGCCATGAATGGGTATGCGATGCCTTTCCAGTTGGAGAGTTTCCCGGTTCTTGTGACACGAAGTGCGTTCAAGGATGTACCGCTGATGGCGATGGAGTTAGCGGTTTTGGCGGTGTCAAGCCTCAACGCTTTGGATACGCCCGCAGCTACAGCGTAGGCTCCCTGAGTCACATGGTCAAAGCCTTTGTCTCTTACAGGTGCAACCTCGCTTAAACGGCATTGAACCTGATAAGCCACAGCCAAAGCAACCAAAAATTCTTTCCCCGATGCACCAGCATACTCTGAAGCAGCCAGAACTGAAGCGAGATTGTCGCTTGGGTGACATGTTTCTCCTTTTGAGAGGAAACTGTCGTTAAAATCTAGGTACCTAACTAGCGTGCTATTTATCAGGGTAGCGCGATCCGGAGCGGTTTTGGCTCCACCTATCAAAGTGCACAGAGGCAGTCCCCCGAACTCGCTTTCGACCTTACGTATGGACTTTACAGGTTGGCTTTGCAATGCTCCTATGGCGCAACCAAACGAATCAAGAACCCTGATTTTTAGCTGCTCAACGGCTTTGCTTGACAGGTCCTCAAACCTGGACGCATGCACAAATTCAGCAAGTCCTTCAACACATGTCAATTGTAACAAGTCTCCTTACAACAGTCCAATTTAGTTAAACTTGATTGACGCAATAAACTTAGCCCTCCAAAGCACACTTCGTTAGCCTAAAAAAATTCTTATTCAACGAAAACAAGTTAGCTAGTGATTATTTTGAATTTAACAGAGTACGAAGCAAAACAAGTTTTCTTCAATTATGGTATTCCGATTCCGAAAGGAACTTTAATTTCTGAATCCAAGCAAACCAAAGATAACATGAACAGTTTAAAGCCGCCATACATGGTTAAAGCGCAAGTTCCAGCAGGTGGAAGGGGAAAAGCTGGAGGAATTATATCTGTTTCATCAGTACACGAGGCAGAACAAGCCGCTGCCAAACTTCTTGGAACACAAATCAAGAACCTTCTTGTAAAGCAAGTCCTAATCGAGGAAAAGCTCCCGGTAAAAAAGGAGTTGTATCTGGGAATCACAGTTGACCGCTTTAACCGTTGTTATGTTGCCTTGGCTTCTGCGGTGGGTGGCGTGGAAATCGAGGAAGTCGCCGAGAAAACTCCCGAAGCAATCTTCAGAGACAGGGTGGATTCTCAGCTGGGCATGCCTTCTTTTCAGGCATTAGCGATCGCGAAACAATTAGGTTATAGCGGCAGCCAGCTCTTAGAATTAGTAACTGTTATTCAGAAACTTTTTCGAGCGTGTGTTGAAAGCGACGCTGAAACGACGGAGATTAATCCTTTGGTGGAAACGGTAGCGGGAGGTTTTGTGGCTGCTGACGCTCGCATGGTTATTGATGATAATGCCCTGTTTAGGCATCCAGAGTATGAGGCAAAGCAAGTTCAATCGCTCTCGCCTGACGATACTTTAGCTTTGAAACACAGTTTAGCTTACGTTAAACTTGACGGCGACATAGGCGTTGTCGGCAACGGCGCTGGGTTGGTTATGGCAACGCTTGATTTGTTGATTTTTTTCGGTGGCAAACCAGCAAATTTCTTAGATGTAGGCGGCGGAGCAAGCACGGAAGCAATCACTGCGGCTTTAGTAATAGTTCTTGGTGACTCAGCTACAAAAGCCGTTTTAGTCAACGTTCTGGGTGGAATAACGCGTTGTGACGATGTAGCAAGAGGCATAGTTGAAGCTATCAAAGAAACTAATTCAAAGAAGCCAGTGGTTGTTAGGCTTGTTGGCACGAACCAGCTGGAAGGACAAAAAATTCTCATCGACACTGGAATATCCGTTTTGGGCAGCATGGAGGAAGCAGCAAAGCTGGCAGTTGCGTATGCGGCGGAGGGAAGCGGTAATGGGGATTTTGGTTGATTCTGGAACGAGAGCGATTGTTCAAGGCGCAACGGGCAAACAGGGCAGCTACCAAACTAGGCTAATGCTTGACTATGGCACGAAAATTGTGGCAGGAGTTGTGCCTGGCAAAGGCGGAACATTGGTAAACGGATTGCCCGTTTTTGATACAGTAAGTGAAACAGTCGATGCCTATTCTCCCAATGCCTCAATAATTTTTGTGCCAGCGCCATTTGCGAAAGACGCTGTTTTGGAAGCAGCCGCCAGCAAAATCGAAACAGTCGTAGTAATCACTGAACATCTGCCAATAAGAGACACTATTAGCAGCTTAGGATACGCGGCTCATTCGAATGTCACGGTTGTTGGTCCGAACACGCCGGGAATCATTACGCCCGGTGAATGCAAACTTGGAATAATGCCAGCAGACGTTTTTGCACCGGGAAGTATTGGTCTTGTTTCGAGAAGCGGAACTTTAACCTACGAAATAGCAGCCAGTCTCACAGCCAATGGTTTGGGTCAGTCGACCTGCCTTGGCGTCGGTGGCGACCCCGTCGTGGGCTTAAACTTCATTGACGCATTAGAACTATTCAAAGCTGACCCGAAAACGAAAGCGGTGGTTTTAATCGGTGAAATCGGCGGGAACATGGAAGAGCTGACAGCAGAATATATCGCCCAGACGCGTTACCCTAAGCCGGTTGTGGCTTACGTGGCCGGTCGCTTTGCGCCTGAAGGCAAGAGGATGGGTCACGCGGGAGCTATAATTACTGGAAAACAGGGAACGGCTCAAAGCAAGATTGACGCCTTTTTAAGTTCGGGTGTTAAGGTTGCTGAGAAGCCAAGCGACGTTGCAGCCATTTTGGCAACAGAAGTTGAGACACAAAAACAAGTTGCCGATAGCTGAACTGTCGAGTACAAGTGCTCGGTCGGGTTCCAAAAGATTTATCTTTAAACCTAAACAGAACTATTATATGATTGCCAAGTTGTTGGCAGTTTTTTGCAGCGAGCTGTCTTTATGAGCCAGAATAACCCGAAAAAATTTAGTGCTGAAGACCTTAAGCAATTCGATGGGTCAAATGGAAAACCATTGTATGTTGTTTTCAAGGGAAAAGTTTACGACCTTACAACCAGCCCGCTTTGGCTTCAGGGTACGCACATGGGCATGCATAACAAAAATGACGACTTAACTGAAGCAATAAAAACTGCCCCACATACTGAGGATAACGTTTTCAGATTCCCGTATGTTGGAGAAATAGCCGAGCCCGTTTTGAAGGCGCCACCGCCTCTTCCACTTGAAGAGCAAAAGCCTGTCCAACTACAGGTGCAGTCCCCACCGAACGCTGCGGGAGTCATGGAGAGGCGTACTTTCCTGAAACTTGCAGCTGCGACTGGGGGAGCAATCACTATAGCCGCGTTGCTTTCAACTTTGAAGGCAGGAACATTTGTGCCCCCTCCAACCACAACGACAGCGTGGCCAATAGTCACTGTTACAAACCTAAGCAAACTGACAAACCTCGTGCCGGTTGTGTTTTATTACCCATTAACCAGCACTCCGAACTACCTTGTAAAACTGGGCGTGGCCGCCACAGGCGGCATCGGACCAGAAAATGACATCGTGGCTTTCAGCGCGATTTGTCAACATTTAGGATGCGAATATGGCTTTGTTGCTCCAGGTGGCTCACCTCCCTGCAACTCAGGGTACAAGGCAGTTATGCCCATGGGCTACTGCTGTTGTCACGGTTCACAGTACGATTTCGTTCACGGCGCGAAAGTAATTGGCGGTCCAGCTCCACGACCTGTTCCTATGGTTCAACTGCAACTGGATACAACTACAGGAGACATAAGCGCGGTTGGGATGCAGCCGCCGACGATTTTTGGGCACGGTCCGCCGGGAACTACGAATCCAGCGTCGGTGATGCAATATGATTTACAAGGTGGAGATTTAGTGACGCAATCCACAGTTTTGGGATGAATGAGCATGACTGAACAAACTGAGCCCGCCAAAAAGACCGCTTACGACAAGCTTGTCGACTGGTTTGACGTGAAGTTCGGCTTCGCCAAAGCGCCGCTAAAGCCGATTCCAGACTTCACTATGAACCCGATTTACTGGCTCGGCTTGCTATTAGCTGTGACTTTCGGCTTACAGGCGCTAACAGGAATCTTCATGCTTCTCTACTATGTGCCTACACCTGCCCAAGCCTACTCGTCGACGGCATCTATAATCAGTTCCGTGCCTCTTGGTTCGCTTGTTGAAACCTTTCACCTGTACACAGCCTACGCCATGATTATCTTGACATTTCTCCACCTCACCCGCAACTTTTTCGGCAGCGCTCACAAAGGGAACAGGGATTTAATGTGGCTTGTCGGAGTCATTTTGGCTGTAGTAGTCGTTAGCTTCGGGGTGACAGGGTATCTTTTACCGTGGACAGTGATTTCAAAGTCGGCAAGCGACGTCGCCATTGGATTTCTCAACTTCTTCCCCGTTGGCTTAGCAAACCTTGGAAAATTCGTTGCGGTAGGCTCAGGCAGCGACGCATCAGAGTTGACAACGTTCCTTCACATTCACACCGTTTTCCTTCCGCTAGCGCTCATTGGACTTTTGGGGTTGAAGATTTACATGTATGAAGTGCATGGCCCAATCTACGTGTCAGCTTACGGAAAACCGGGAAAAGGCAAGTACTACAACTGGTTCCCGAAGATCTTCCTCTACTTCGTCATGCTCGCAAGCGCCTACGTAGCGATACTGCTGGCTGCATCTTCCCTTTTCCCTCTGGTTTTGCCACCAGCATATTCCGCAGCAACCGCCGGCGCATATGTCGTCCAGCCTGACTGGTATCTGCTATGGGTTTACCAACTCTTGAAAATCCAGATTTTTGAAGGACCAGCCGCGGCTTACGTGATAGCCGCTCTAATTGCTTTTGGAGTACTTCTTTTCCTCATGCCTTTCTACGACAGAAGCAAACGCAGAAACATAAGTCAAAGACCAGTCTATACCACTATCGGCGCCGTGCTGATAATTGAGCTCATAACTCTAACCATATGGGGCTATCTGACTCCTGGGCGAATAATTCCGGATTACCAAGCCCTGCTTGTTTTAGGCGGAGTAGCTGTGGCAACTATCGCTGCGCTTTGGGCGGTTTATCGACTACGACGAAAAACAAACACAGCAACTGTCCTGCCGACACAATCTACAGCAAACCCACTCTTGACCAGCCCGCTCATGACGACACCATCCATCGCAAACCATTCCCCAAAGAGGGCTGCCCAGTCGAAAAAACAACTTGTAAAGCGTGCAGGCCAAAACTTGTTTAATTCGTTCACCGCTGTTTTCGCCGTTTTCCTGGCTGTTGCATCAGTTTCACTGGCGTCAGCCGTAAACATGTTACCTAACGTTTTACCAAATGCGCCCTTCTTCGTGTTAGCTTTGTCTGCTTTTGTCGTTTCGGCGTTTTTCATGAGTCGGATGCTACGAAAGTTTGTGTTAGCGTATAACGGAGCAGTGACTAAATGATGAAGGACAACTTTGACTCTTTGCGCGTCACCGCCTATTTCCTATTGGCTTTCCTGGCAATTGTCGGAGTTGCAGTTTGGCTTCTAAACCTGATAACTCAATGGAGAGTCTTCGGTTTCTTGATGAGCGCAGAATTCACCGCATTCGCAATGCTCGTCTACCTTTTCTATATGGAAGACCCGGTTGCAGCCAAGAAAATATTAACCTCCGGGTTCGTTGCCCTAGGAATCCTAATTATTTTGGCAGGCGCCGTTTTAGCTGGTGCTGGGACACCGGTGACGCTGCCTAAGCCCAATGTTTCAGTCACTCTTTACGCTGGCGAGGTTTCCTCCAACTTGTTCGGATTCGGAAACAGCGCAACTTCCATAACTTCGCCTGGTCCAACCTTAACGTTCACGGTGGGCGACGTCGTAAACATGACTGTTTTCAACGCGGGAACAATGCCTCATAACTGGGCGCTAGTCGCCTCAAACGATACTTCAGGCAAAGTTCTTTTCGGCGCACAAATCGACAGCGGCCAAGTTCCCATACCCGTCAACGAATCAGCATCGGTTGTTTTCAGAGTCACAAAAGCTGGGAATTACTACTACATTTGTCAGGTTGCGGGTCACGTACAGTTAGGTATGTGGGGCAGTGTGATAGCGAATCCGTGACACAAAAAACCGCTGAAAAACTTTATGCTTCATGCCTCTTTTTCCTCGCAAGTTTACTTACGGGCCTGGTAAGCTTGGTCGCGTTAGGTTTTGTGTTTGCAAAGCAAAAAACCGAAAAGACACATGAACCTAAAAAAGCAAAGGGTTTCCTTGCAGATGAGCATAAAGCACTGAATTTTTACAGAGTATTCTCTGTTGCCTACGACACTTTGAACCCGTACTTGTACACCGACGCCATGCGCAGCGAGATGGTAAATCAAATCCCAAACGGCGCAAACCTGCGGGTGCTCGACGTTGGATGCGGAACAGGCTACACCACATCAGGAGTTTTGAAGCGAGGAGACGTTTCAGAAATGGTTGCGTTGGACATGAACCCTGTGCAGCTCAAAAGAGCCGTCAAAAATCTGCGCCCGGAAAAGGTCAGGACTTTTATTTCAAGAGGCGACGCGGACAACTTGCCGTTTGCAGACTACTCTTTTGATGCGGTGATTTCTGTTGGAGCTATCGAGTATTTTCCTGATCCTGAGAAAACAATTATGGAGTTTGCAAGAGTCATAAAATCCAGCGGAACCGTTATTGTTGGCGGACCTGAATTGGGTTGGTTCAGCAAGCTGGCTTTAAACAGGGTTTTTTACACGCCTTCCGTCCGAGAAATGGAGACTTTTTTTCGCAAAGCAGATCTTGTCAGGGTGAAATCCAGCCTTACAGGTATGAAAACTTTTTTCGGAACAAGCAAGTATGTTGTTTTTGCCGTTGGAAAGAAGCCGAGTCGACTGAGGATTAACGGGAAGACTAGGTAGGGTTTAAGGTTTTTTTCTTGAACTAAGCAAAGCCCAAGCCACAGGAGCATATGCAATGGCCAGCATTGCCAAGATGAAGACGAGTTGAAACGGGTTAGCTTTGTTCAATGTGCCCGCGACTGAGTAACCCGCGATTAAACCGAAGGCGGTCACGCTGTGAGCCACTATCATGTCAAGGTTGGCTGGTGCCATCAATCTCGGATTGTCATTATGTATCCTAACGACCCTAATGGAGTGGATTACGAGAGGCAGGGAAAGCAAAGCGACTAGAGTGTAGAGCGGTATGAAGCCGAGCAAGGCAGAAGCGACGATTATCGAGTATGTGCATATCCAGCTTGCTATGTACAGTTTGATCCCTGCCTGTTTGCCGTACCTTGCGACAAGCGTGAGTTTCCCAGCAGCTGTGTCCTCCTTTATGTCAGGAATCTCATTAATCACAATCATTGAAAACAGCATAACTCCTAAAGGCAACGTCGCCAAAAAAGCCTGCAACGTTATGGTTTGCGCTTGAACATAAAAGGCGCCTAAACCGATGATTGAGCCGAAATTCACCAGCATTGCAAGCTCGCCTAGCCCGTGGTGGCCAAAGCTTATCGGCGGAGCGGTATAGAAAACAGCACAAAACACACCGAATATTCCAAATGCCAAGATAGGCAAGCCTCGTGTTAAGGTGAGGTAGAAGCCGACAATCAAAGTGACGAGGTAGCACAGGGTGAATGCCTTAAACATGCTCCTAGGCGTCAAGAGTCCGCTGCTAAGAGTAGCGCTGCCGCCTGAATACGGGTTCTTCTCACCTGGTGCAAGCTTGTCCACACTGTGTTTATAGTCGAAATAATCGTCGGTCATGTTTAAACCGATGTGATTAATAATTATGGCGACGAGAACAAGAAGGAAATACAGTGGAGTAAAACCGCTGTTAGTAGCCCAACTGACTAAGCCGCCCAAAACGGCGGGGAAGATACTGGGAGGCACAAAGTGGTAACGGAACGCTCGCCACCACACTTTCGCTTTACTGATTTGATCTGTGCTTGACATCCTTGTACAATCCTAAAGAAATATTTACATTAAGTAAATAGATAAACCTAAATTCAAGGGCTTAGCAGAAGCAGGCGCCAAAACGTCTGCATCCCGACATCTAAATAATCAAATTCGGCAAATTAAAACCTACCTAAACTGAAGGCGACATGGTTTAATGAATTTTCTTCGCCCTTCAGCCATTTAGAAATAATTTTTGTGTAGACATAAAGCAACAAAAAAGGGCGAAATTAAATCGATTCTTTTGTCTTAACTCTACTTTCCCCATTTCAACCTCTTTTTGACAAAACAGGACAAGAATTATTGAGGCGGCTGTTCTGCTTTGCGTTTTCTGAAAAGAATGAACACGTGGCCCCTAACTTCAACCAAGCCGGACCCAGTTTGCTCAGCAGCTTTGGAACCTATTGATTGAGCTGTGTTATCACTTTGCAAAGCGGCAGGCAAAACCCTGACTTTCACCATCTTGTTTTTCTGCAGTTGCTTCTCCATCTCGCCAATGCACTGCGGCGTTAAGCCTTCTTTGCCGACCCAAATTGTTGGGTTCTCATCTTTCAAAACGTGCCTAACGTGACGTTTCATTCGCGTAGTTATTTTGCTCAAGATTTTGTTGCACCTTTCTCTTTCTTAACATCATGCGGGTCTGATTGCCGCAGTTTAAACAAGTTATTACAACATGAGGCTCCCTTTTCTGCTTTACCCTAACCCGACAATTATAGCCTTGAACAAGCAGCGCATTGCAGTTTTTGCATGTTTGCCTCCGAAATTCTGTGGGCAATCGAATTCTAGCAGCCATAGCGATTCTTCGAGCTGACTTTACATATTGTGCGGCTAATTTGGGGTCTTCTTTAGAAATTTTCTTTGCCTCATCTAGCAGTGTTTGAATTCGCTGCCTTGCAATTTGCTTAACGCTGGTTTGCCTCATTTAGCCTTCACAAACAACAAATAACGTGCTGAGACTCGAACATAACATTTGCGCCTTCAATCAGCTTTTCCCTAAAAGTTCAAGCTTCAACCGTTTCAGCGCTTCGTGCATTTCAAGCGGTTTGCTTTTCAGCGTCTGCTGGGCTTTTGTGGTGTCAAGCGATGAATCCATTGGTCGCTTCGCCGGCCATTTGAATTGTGAAGACAGAGCTGGATCTATGAGGTTTTTGTCAAGGTCGAATGTTTCTGCAATTTGTTGGGCAAATTGGAATCTGCTGACTCGTGTGGCGCCGCAAAGATGAAATGTTCCTGTTAAGTGGCGTTCAGCTGCTTCAAGCGTCATTTCTGCCAGATTCGTGTTGAGTGTTGGTGTGTTCCATTGGTCAGTCAAGATTTTGAGGTGTTCTCCTTTGCGAAGCGCTTCAATTAGCCAAAGCGCGAAGTTAACTTTTCCAGCTGCAGGTGTGGAGCCGTAAATTACGCTTGGCCTGCCAATAAGATATTCGGGCAGAGCCTTAACAAGGTCTTCAGCCGCAAGTTTGGTTAGCCCGTAGTAATTAATCGGGTCAGGCTTGTCTAACTCGGTGTAATTGCCTTTTTCTCCGTTGAAAACATAATCTGTTGAAATGTATATCAAAAAAGAACCAACCATCTTGGCTGCGTTCACGATATTTCGCGTGCCTTCAACGTTGATTTTCCACGCAAGCTCCTTGTTTAATTCACATTTATCAACATCAGTCAGGGTTGCAGCGTGAACCACTACGTCGGGCTTAACCCGGCTAAATGCTTGGTCAACCAGTTCTTTGTTTGAAACGTCAAACTTGACAAAGTTGCCGCAAACCGGCATCTCCTGAACGTCGCAGGAATATACTTCAATATTTCTTTCAATCGCCGTCTTCGCGAGTTTTGAGCCGTAGAGACCTATGGCGCCAGTGATTAGGAGTTTCAATGGAATCCACTCAGTTTCCAAGGGGTCGGATGGAGAATCACATCGTTCGCGAATGGTGTCCACCAATGCTCGTTGTCAAGATACCAGCGGACAGTAGATTCTAAAGATTCTTCGAAGTTGCATTTCGGCTGCCAATTCAATGTTTTCCTTATTTTTGACGAATCCAAGCTATATCTTGTATCATGGCCTGGACGGTCTTCAACAAAATTGATCAAACTTTCAGGTTTATGCACAGCAGGCGAGTATTTTCTTTACAATCTCGATGTTTGTAATTTCGTTTCCAGCTGAAACGTTGTATACCTCGCCAGATTTTCCCTTCTCAAGAACCGTTTCGATTGCTTCACAATGATCTCGAACGTGGATCCAGTCGCGTATGTTTTTGCCTGACCCATAGACCGGTATGGGAAGATCTCTCTGCGCACGTATGATTGTTTTCGGAATAAGCTTCTCCGGCAGCTGATAAGGACCGAAATTGTTTGTGCAGCGGGTAATTGACACGTTCAAGTTGTAAGTTCTATGGTACGACAGAACGAACATGTCAGCTGCAGCTTTGGAAGCGGAGTAAGGATTGGATGGTTTAGGCGGCTCATTCTCTGTGAAGGAACCTTCCAACGTTTCCCCGTAAACCTCGTCAGTTGAAACCTGCAGAAGCCGAACTTTATGATTGTGCTTGCGTATGGCTTCCAAAACTGTGAAGGTGCCGATTGTGTTGTTTTGCAGAAACACGTTTGGGTCAGCAATGCTTCGATCAACATGCGTCTCTGCTGCAATGTTAACAATAGCATCTACTTGATGTATGAGCCTGCTGATAAGCAAAGGATTGCAAATGTCGCCTTTGATGAATGTGTATCTTTTATCGTTTTCAACATCATGCAGATTAGCCGGGTTGGCGCCTATTCCTACCTTGTCGACATTTATCAATTCGTAATCAGGGTATTTCTCAAGGATGTATCGGCAAAAATTGCTGCCGATGAAGCCTAAACCGCCAGTAACTAACAGTCTCATGGTTGATCACTTATGAGCCGGGAGATTCCAATCCCAAGCTTTACCTACTCGAACATCGTTCTTTTTGCCGTTGATAATTTTGGGGATAAGCAGAGGGTCATTCCAGGGTCTGCGTTCCTCATCAGGATTGGCGGGGTCATACAGGTTTGTTGTAAAGTACAGGAGCATAGCGGATTCGTCGCCTAGAGCCTTGAAGCCATGCCAGTAATGACCTGGAATTCGAACCACCTGCAGGTTTAACGCGCTTGAGATAACCTCGTCAAGTTCTTTTGTTTCATCGTCGAAAGCGCAGATTTTTATTAATCCTTTAAGCGCCAAAAAATAATCTACTTGTCCTCTCAGATGCCTGTGCCATGCACGGATAACGCCAGGGTAAGTTGATGAAAGATTAGCCTGTGCAACAGCATCCTCTCCGAAAAGATCTTTCCAGTCTTTACGCATAACTTCGGTGAAAAAGCCGCGTTCATCTGGTAACCGACTTATTGGTTTAATCCGTATGCCCTGTAACATGTCAGTGCTTCCCTGCATTAATTCCTATAATAATATTTATAATAGTTGTTATTTTCTCGGGCTAAACTTCTATCTCTGAGTAGTCGCCTACATGCAACTTGATAGTTCTGTTCCTTTGGTTCTTTGTCACCTTTGCGTTTTTGCCAATCAAGCTGTCTTCCAGCCGCTCTATGCCTTTAACAGTAACGTTTTCTTGTATGACACAGTATTCGATGTTGGAGTTGACCACCTGCGAGCAGTTGCCAACGCTCGTGTACGGCCCGATGAAAGAGTTTTCAATCAAGGCCCCTCGCCCTATCACGCATGGTCCTCTAATGGTGCTGTCTGTCACTTTGGCTTCTGGCTCAATCTTAACTCTGCCATCCAATGTACTGTTTTTTACCTCTCCTTTTACGTCAAGAGTGATGTATTCATCAAGGATTTTCGCGTTTGCAGATAGAATATCATCTTTTTTGCCTGTGTCAAGCCACCAAGAATTTAGGATTTCAGCTTTGACCTTGAACCCCATGTTTATCATTTCTTGGATGGCGTCAGTGATTTCCAACTCGCCCCGCCCAGAAGGCTTTATCCGTTCAATTGCCTGATGGACTTTGCCCGAGAACAGATAGGTGCCGATGATGGCAAGGTTACCCATCGGGGTTTTAGGTTTCTCAACGAGTTTGATGATGTTTCCTTTTTCGTCAAGTTGAGCTATCCCAAAACTCGACGGGTTATCAACCTCTTTGAGGATGATAAGTGCATCAAGGTGTTCGTTTTTGAATTTCTTCACAAACGCGTTTAAACCTTGACCAGTAACGTTGTCGCCGAGGCACATGATAAAGGAATCTTGCCCCAAAAAACGTTTAGCAGTCCTGACTGCGTGTGCTAAACCAAGAGGCTCCTGAGGAATATAGGTAACATCGAGACCCCAAGCTGAACCGCCGTTAACGTAGTCCTTAACATACTGCCCAGTTTCCGGCGCAGTGATTATCCCGACTTTTTTTACGGCCGTTGCAGCCACTTGGTCAAGAACGTACCCCAAAATTGGTTTGTTAGCCACTGGAATAAGCTGTTTGGCGCAAGTGAAAGTTAAAGGCCTAAGCCTGGTGCCTTTTCCCCCGCTGAGAACAAGTGCCTTCATGAATATCCCAAACGCATATGGTTTTAACTATGACCTGCTTTTTCCACTTAAAGGTTATGTAAAATATTTCTTTGTGGTTACATTGACGCAATCACATAATCGTATTAACATTAAAGAAGAATAACAACTTAGAGACCACTAATTTATCGGGTGAACGAAAACGCAAACCCAACTCAAACGTAAAGTCAACCATTATTTTGCGAACCTCACAAACAAATGTAAGTTCGCTGATTCATGTAGTTTATTCGCTAAATCAAACTACACCTGCACAAAGGACGGCGGAAGCTACTGCGGCAAATACAGAACACTGACCAGAATGGCACGGAATAGTTCCGCCAAAACAAATTAATGGAAATTCACTAAAAACCACTAAAGTAAACAAATCGCTCAAAAGAAATGTGGGAACCTAATTGCTTATTGGTTCATCCGATTTGGATGCGCCCATTAGTTTTTCCATAACTTTTAACAGAAAACGTAAGAGTCCACGAAGAGGCCCAAGCGCATCAGAGATTTGGCGAAGAGTAGTTAGGTCGCCTCGATCGATGGTCCTGGTTGCTATCGCAGCCAAAACGAAGATTATCGGGAAAGCAATTACACCGATGACTAACTGTTGCAATGGTATTGAGACAAACCTGAACGCTGTCAAAGGCAGCTTCGAATTCAGAACGTAAATTGAAATGGCAGCTATGCCTGAAGAGAGCAAGATCTTAACTGAAGACAACCAATCCACTGAAACACCGAATTTCTTCTTTAAAAAGCTTAAACCAACGAATAAGCTTGGAAAACCGACAGTTAAAGAAGCAGTAATTAGACCTACTACGCCGAAGCTTCTAATCAGAAGGAAACCGACTGGAACACCAATGCCAACTTGAAGGACAGAAAGGCCCAAGTTGAATTTTGTGAAACCTTGTCCCAACAACAAGTTACTCATACTTAGACTTCCCAAAGCAGTGTAAAGGTAAGTTACTGAAAGCAACGCCAAAAACAATGGAGCCGAAGAATAACTGTTGTGATAAATGAATCCGACGCCGGGCTGCGCAAGAGCAATAACTAAGGCTGCAACTGGCACGACAATAAGCGAGGCAAACTTCACTGAATATTGAAAGACAGATTTCAAGGTATCATGATCTTTTCGGTAGTCCAGTTTTGAGAAGGCGGGAAACAGCATGGTTGTAACAGGCGTAGCAAAGAAAGTTATTAGAATCGAGAAATTAATAGCCAAGTTATAGTTTCCGATGAGGGCGTTGTTTGTTACATAAAATGCAAGTATGTAACTATAGAATACGGTTAGTAACCCGGTAAGTATGGCGCCAATCGAAACAGGTATACCATACCCCAACATGGTTTTGATTGTTGAAGAAACCTCAGTTCTTGTTGCTGATTTAGGTAACAACCTGTAAATGCTCCATACCAGAATTACTCCAGCTAACCCCGCGATGAGAGCTGAAACGGTGTAACCAGTTATTGCACCAAGAGTTCCAAAACCTAAGAGCACAAGTCCGATTATCAAACCCGTTTTGATTGTTGACTGAATTATCAGCATAAAACTGTAATACTGCATTATTTCCAGTCCAGTGAACGCGGCAGTTGCGGAGTTCACCAGCGCCCCAGCCAAAACAAAGAAGGATGCGATTTGAATTAACGGCACTATTGTTGGACGATGTAGGCTAGTGGCAATAAAAGGGGAAAGGAAAAATGAGAGGATAGAAAGCGACAAGCCAAGTGCAATCTCGAAAACTAAGCCCGAGACGATTATGCCTCTTATTTTTGCTTTGTCTTCAACGTTGTACTGCGCAGAATATTTAACCATAGCCGAGTTAACTCCACAATCTCGAAACGTGGCGATTAGGGTCGGCCCGACTATGGCTATTGAATATAAACCGTAGTTTTGTGCACCAAGAATGTAGGTAATAACTAGGATGCCGACAAAAGAGATGACTGTGGAGGCAACTAAACCCCACATGAGGTTGAAACCGCCTTTTGCTGAAATCTTCGCCATCTCTGTACCTTTACTCATGGTCTTTCCCAAGTTTGCTCGTAAATGTAAAGTTAAACTATCGATGAGGAGTGCTTGCGTTTATCGCTTTTGGTTCAATGCGCCAAATCCAAAGTGCAGAAAACGATCTCATTAATTTGCGAGGGCAACTAACTGAGCTTACAGAACGTTTTTTCTGAGATTTTCAGGCATCCAAGGTTGAATATGAAATGGCACTTGACTTGCGTTAGTTGCCTAAGCCTATGGCAACAAACTTGAGCTTTTTGCTGTATTTCTCAGGGTCATACATCCTTCTTCCGTCCACAAGTATGGGCTGCTTCATATTTTCTACGTAGTCTTCAGGAGTCAGTTTTTTGAATTCACTCCATTCGGTGACGATTATCGCGCAGTCCGCTTTTTTGATACAGTCAAGCGCCGAAGAAGCGTAGTGGATTTTGCCCTTAAAAATCGATTTTGCGGTTTGCGAAGCAACTGGGTCATAGGCCGAAACGTGTGCCCCTTCTTTTAGCAACTGGTTTATTATGGGTACAACTCGGGCTTCTCTCATGTCGTCGGTGTCGGGTTTAAATGCCAAACCCAAGATGGCTATTTTCTTGCCTCCCAAACTGCCCAATTGCTGTATGCAGAATTCTACGGCTTTAAGAGGTTGCGTGTGGTTTATGTTTTCAACTGATTCCAAAAGTTCAGGAGTGTAGCCTAAGTTTTTTGAGCAGGCAATCAGGGCTTTCACGTCTTTGGGGAAGCATGAGCCGCCGTAGCCTAAGCCTGCGTCGAGGAATAGGGGTCCGATGCGTTTGTCTAAACCCATGGCTGCCGCCACCATTTTAACGTCTGCAGCCCGGAATTTTTTCGCAAATGTTAGCTATTGTATTGATGAAACTGATTTTTGTGGCTAACATTGCGTTGCTCGCATATTTGATAAGTTCAGCCGTAGATAGGGTGGTTCTAATCAACGGGGGCATCTTGCCACTGTAAAAGTCTCTGTATAAATCTTCCAAAGTGTCGCCTGACCTTTCATCATACGACCCTATAACGACGCGGTCAGCCTTTACAGTGTCTTCAAACGCGGAGCCTTGGCGCAAGAACTCTGGGTTCATGCATAAACCAAACTGTGTTCCGCAGGTTTTGAGTGATTCTTTTTCAATTATGGGTTTCACGGTGTTTTGGGTCGTTCCGGGGATAACCGTGCTTTTGATTACAGTGACTTGGTAATTGTTTTTCTTTTTTAATCCCTTGCCTATATCGTGTGCGGCTGATTCTATGAATTTGAGGTCGATGCATCCATCTTCCTTGCTCGGGGTTCCAACCGTTACAAAAGTCAAGTCTGAATCAATGACTGCTTTTTCAGTTTGATTAACAACGCATTACAAATTGCCGCTTTCAACGCTCGCTTTAAGTTTTTCTTGAAGACCAGGCTCATGAAAGGGTGGGATTCCCTGATTGATTTTTCTTGCTTTTTCCTCGTCTACTTCGCAGGCGGTAACTTTGTAGCCTTTGCTTGAAAACCCCACTGCCGTACATAAGCCCACATAGCCTGCGCCAATGACGGAGATTTTTGGTTTGTTTTTCAAGATGTAAGCCTCGGATGGAGCTTAATTTGAATTTAATATTCAGATTAAATATATATGGGTTCATGATTAAAGAGAAGGCAAAGGGTGAAGCTGTGATCCGTAAGGTCATCGTCCCAGCTGCAGGATTAGGCACACGGCTGTTTCCTGCAACGAAAGAACAACCTAAAGAGATGTTGCCGATCTTCACAAATACACCTCAAGGCGATTTGGTAGTGAAGCCTGTTGTGCAAATGGTTTTTGAGCAGTTGTATGATGCTGGGCTGCGTGAGTTTTGTTATGTTGTCGGCAGAGGCAAACGCGGCATAGAAGACCATTTCACCCCTGACGCAGCACTGCATCAGAACACTGGAAAGCCTAGGGAAAAACGGACAGGCTTCTGATCTTGAAAGTTTCTATAGCAAACTCAATTCTTCCACAGCTATGTGGGTTAATCAGCCTGAGCCTAAAGGGTTTCGGCAATGCAGTTCTGATGGCTCAACCATTCGTTGAGAAAGAAAGTTGCCTGGTTCATGCAGGAGACAGCTGCATAATTTCGAAAGACATGGATTACGTGAAAAAGTTGCTTGACGCCTTTGAGCGGTTCAACGCAGATGCTGCCTTCCTGGTTTTGGACATTGAGAATCCAAAACAATACGGAATAGTTGAAGGCGAAGAGGTAGAACCTGGAATAATCCGAGTTAAGTCAGTGACCGAGAAACCTGAGAAACCCAAGACACACTGGGCAATCATGGCCATGTACGCTTTTCACCAGTAATCTTCAAAGCCTTAGAAATGACAAAGCCTGGAAAGAATGGTGAAATCCAGCTAACCGATGCAATCCAGAAACTAATTGACTCAGATTCTAAGGTTTACGCAGTTAAACTTGACAGCAGCTACTCTCATTTAGATATTGGCAGTCCAGAAAGATACTGGCAAGCTTTAGAGTTGTCACACCAACACTTTTGCAAGAGACCAAACCCATGATGGACAACATAATCAGGGAAGACCTTGAAAAGATAAAGGAAGCAGTCAAGGGAGATGCTTTCGACGAGAAGAGAGTACTTGTCACTGGTGGAGCTGGGTTCATCGGCAGTTGGCTCTGTGATGCCCTGCTCTGTTTTGGCGCTAATGTTACTGCGGTTGACGATTTGTCCACGGGAAGACTGAAAAACATTAAACATCTAAACGAAAAAGATACTTTTCAGTTTGTTAAGTCGGATGTTTGCTCGTTCAAATCCAAAGAGAAATTCGATTTCATTTTTCACATGGCTGGACACGCATCCCCTGACGAATATCAAACCCACCCAATTGAGACCCTGCAAACCAGCGCTTCTGGAAGCTTTGCCATGGCTGAGCTTGCAAGAAAAAATCAAGCCACATTGCTGTTCGCTTCAACCTCCGAAGTTTACGGGGACTCAGAAGTTATTCCCACGCCCGAAACTTATTGGGGAAAAGTTAACCCGATAGGTCCCCGGTCTTGTTACGATGAAGGAAAACGTTTCGCAGAGGCTCTTCTTATCGCATATAGCAAGCAATACAAGCTTGATGTGGTGATTCCAAGAATTTTTAATACTTATGGTCCTCGCTTGCGAGAGGATGGCTTATATGGCAGGGCAATGTCACGATTTATTCTGCAGCTTAACCAATCAGCCCATCACAGTTTATGGCGACGGGAAGCAGACCCGGTCTTTTTGCTACGTAACTGATACTGTAACAGCGTTGATGTTATTGATGCGCATGCCCGAAGGCCAAAAGTGAGGTTATTAATGTTGGCAACACAATTGAAATTACAATACTTGAGTTAGCAAATAAAGTTCAGAAAGCAACAAAATGCAAGTCAAGCATAGAATTCCATGCGTTGCCGAAAGATGACCCGAAAAGGCGTTGCCCAGACACAGGCAAACTCCAGAAAACACTTGGGTGGAAACCAAATGTTAGTTTTTCAGAAGGGTTAAAAAGAACAATAGCGTGGTTTTCGAAGAAGAATTAAGGTTCTCTCCAAAACATTCGCATAAATATTGGGTGATTTTAGTTTTTACCGCGCAATTCACCACTAAAGAAATAATATTAGTGAACGGAGATTTTAGTGGGGCAATACTTTTGCCAGTACTAGTGACAGTATTGACATTAGAACTGAAAACACAAGGCATATAAAGGGAGCACAATATGAAAAGAATAGGTTTCGAAATTTGGGAAAATTTGATTCGCCCATGCAGAAAGCTTTTCTTGCACTAAGACACCCCTCTGCTGCCTACCAAAGATTGGGTTATCGCATAGATGGAATAAAAGAAAAAGGACACAAGGGGCGAATTCATGAATACCAAAAATATATTCAAGAAGAAAAAGATGCAATGATTATCCTAACCGGATTTACCCCAGAAACAATAAGCCGAGCATTCACCGATTTTGAAAAAGAAACGGAGTTTTCAAATAATATAGATAAGGCGCTCGATTACGGCTATGACTTAATGAAGGGAGGAATATCAGAGGCAGGAAACATATCGCTAATTGAACGCCGAATACTTTTCGTATTATGCAGACTAAGCAAACCCGATATCGTGCTAGAAACGGGCGTTGCAAACGGCATATCCTCTGCTTACATCTTAGAAGCGTTAGAAGATAATGAGAGAGGCAAATTATCATCGATAGACTTACCGTCTGTTGCGTTGACAACAATTTTTCACAGAAATGTTGGCTGGATTGTGCCCGAACAATTAAGATATAGATGGAATTTGACTTTAGGCAAAAGTTCGAAAATATTGCCAACTATGCTCCTCAAACTACAAAAAATAGATTTCTTCTTCCATGACAGTAACCACAGCTATAACAATATGATGTTTGAGTTAAAAACGACTTGGCCCTTCATAAGGGATGGTGGAATAGTAGCATGTGATGACGCAGTTGAACGTGATGCATTCTTGGATTTCTCTGATTCCGTCAGATTAAAACCTGTAATTTTTGATGGCACAAATACTGGAGCAATTAGAAAGTTGAACGCCAACCAATAGAATTATTAATGAAAAAAATCCAGATTCCATTTTCTAAATTTTCTGCGTTTTTTGGAGTGAATCCTAAGAACTGCAACCAAAAGCTACTTGAGAGAGTGACCGTTTTCTTCTCAAAGCAATTATTTTGATTAATAGTTACAAAAAGATCAGTTGTTTGCTTTATCTTTCTTTACGTGTTTTTTGTAGACGTATGTTATTTTGTTTTTGCTCAAGTATGTAGTGCAAATAATCAGTGACGTTATTGATATTGCCGCGCCTGCATAGAACAAATTTTGGGGGGTAAACTCTAAAGTTATTGTGAATGTCCCTGCTTTGTCAATATACCATCCATTGGCGTATCCATTAGCTGTAAAATGGTCTTGATCGGGTATTTGTTGTCCATTGATGGTTGCAACCCAGCCGCTGTCAAAAGATTCGCTGAAGACGAGGTAAAATGGTTTTGAAGAGTTTACATGGACTATGTATTGGGTCGGCTGGATCTTTTCGTAGATTATGGAAGTCTCGTTTGCATGGTTCTGAACGAATACTGTGCTCATCGGAAGAGTTGAAATTTGCTGAGCACTAAGTTGACTGGAGAGGGCAATAACAGAGTCGTTGGGATTAAAGTCGCTCTCCGCAATTTGTATTGATTGATTCAAGTCCACATCAGATAGAATAGTCGTTGACGCGGAATAAACCTCCTCAGGTTGCCAATAGGAGTTTTTGTAGAAAAGAAGTTGTCCAAATGTCTTTTCAAGAGTCAACGCGCCACTCGAGCTTAAAATCGATTGAAACTGATCAGGCGAAGTTGATATCCATGATGTATTATTTTCCACATACAGCCAATTTGTGTCTTCTTGGAAAAGAACGTATTTAACATTCATTAAAGCCAATATTTTACTCGCTGCTGTGGTTTGGTTATCAATTATTAGTTGCGCTGCTAAGCCAGCTATTCCGTTGCCAACTGCTGATGAGGCTATAACTGCCTTCGAACCCAACCAATCGACAGGATACGGTCCGTCGTATCCACCATTTGCCCATTTTAGTTCAGCATACCCGAGGGTGGAAAGTGGCAGAATGAGTATGTTGAAATCTGATTGATCGGTTGCAAGCCAATTACTGGCAATTTGATAGTAAGGTGGCATTTGATATCTGTTAGATTGTATTACTTGAGTGCCAGGTCTGATAACATCTCCAGTCCATAAGGGAAAAGCATAAACACCTACTATCAAAAAGAGAATGACAATTATTGGAGCGGCACTTAATATTTGTCGCGAAACATGTCGAAATCTATTGAGACTATGGTTTATCCTTCTGAAAAGTTCTGTGAGCGTATAGCCGATTAGGAAGGCGTAAGTGAGGGCAAGATACATCCCGAATCTGTAGTAAGGGGTATCGAAAAACGCGTTAAATAGTGGTATTCGCGAATATATCCAATTTCCTACAGGAGAATATGCACCGTTGATGAGCAGCAGACTTATTACTACAGAAAATGCGAAAAAAAGAACGTGTTTATCTTTTGGTCTCATCAATAATGGAATTGATACTAAAAATGGTAACAAGAAGCTTACAATAATTGGAAGAGGAGTCTGATATGTTGATGCCCAGATGAAATATGCATCGCCTCTATAACCTGAATTCAGACCCCAATATCCAAGAAGACGAATTGCCCCGATTACTGGAGCGCTATTTAACTTTACTGCCGATAGAAAAGAAACTCCCATGCTGCTGTATGAGCTTGTGACATATGCGAGGACATGTGTGGAAAAATATGCATCAGGAATAAGCCAATAAAGGTTTAATGAAATCCATGTTAAAAAAAATACTGCTGTGAATTTTAATGCTGAAAAAAAGGCTATTTTGGTGGGGTTAACCAAAACATAAAATATCAAGTACATTAACAGAGGCAACAAAGTCAAAGGGACATATGAGGGGTCACCAAACATAGATGTGGCGAGCAGCATAACAAAAGCAGCAATTATCGCGAACTTGACGTTTTTCTTTTCATTCAAGCCTTTAACAAAAATAGCGAGAATTAATGGAAGCAAAGCATAAATCATGAAACTTGTTGTTCGCAAAGGCAGTATTGTGATTGCAACGTAAGGGTTCAGCATGTAAAAAATGCCCGAGATCAAACCAGCAAGATGTTTAAGCTTAACAGTAGTATTTCTTAACAGCGTAATAGTCAAATAGTACATGGATAAACCGCCGATTGTGAAGACGCCATAGAAAAGTATCTGTTCGGTAACTGACAAAGAAAGACCTATGATTTCAGAAAAGGCAAAATACGACCACACCGGGAATGTGAGTGCGCACACGCGGGGATTGGCACTGCCAAGTGACCTAGAATCCCAAACGTAAAAATTTGCTGTAAAACTTCTGAGCCTATCAAGCGGCATTGAAAAATCGCCCGCTGATATTAAGTATTCTCCACGAAACCAAGAGATAGAAAGGAGGCCGATAAGCCCAATAATTAATAAAGCAATAAAAGAACCCGAGTGCACATGGAGATACCGTCTAAAGGGATTAGAAAACGTCTCATTTTTCTTAGATAAAAGGCCTTGAACTCTTGCAGTGGAAGCTTCAATGTCAAGCGTAAAATAGCCCCTCTTATCTTTTACCAACTTAACACTTTCAGCTTATATTTATCAATTCCGAGCAACTAGTACCTTAATTCCAAAAAAAGGCGCAACAAGTAGCATGAAATAAAATATTGTTATTATAACTAAAACCATTGCAATTGCCACAAAAAATACATTCTCCGCGGATTTTGAAAACCTTTCGTACTCTCAGTTATTTTTATTCAGCTCTTTAGTGGTTTTTGGGCAATTATCCTCTCTGGGATGAGGAAAAATACCAAAGGGGCGCTCTCAACAATAACCTTTCCGAGGATAACAAGACAGGAGTTGACAAATTCCAAAAACTTTGTAGTACTTAAGTTGGCAAAAACTATGAAATCATGCCTGTTTTTTCTACGTTCAAAACTCTAAAACCTTGCTCTTCCAACATATGAACAAATTTCTGATTCGTTTTAATAATAATTTATGGTGTCCCTAATCTAAAAAGGGTGGCTATATTCTTAATCAACCCATTTAATAACTAGATTTTGAGCAGCAAAATGCCCTTTTCCGTCCAATCACCGGAGCGTTATTCTGCCCAATTACGTATCCACCAACTGAAGTAACAAGTGCAATTTTTACATAAAGGTATCATGTTAAAATCTCCATTAATGTGTATTTTCCTATATTTTTTCAGCTTTTCGCCCGTCCACACTTGGCGTATTGATTCATTATTCAAATCGCCTATTATCATCCTATCATCATAATCAATGCAGCACAAAGGCACTCTTCCATCCCAAGAAACTACAAGTTCCGTCCATAAGAGTCGGCAGGGAGTAATTCGTCTCGTGAAATGCTTTTCCGTTTTTATCTCAGCGTTGCCAGACCAATCATGAGTATTTGAAATCCAGACTTGACCGTGTTTCTTCCATTCTTTTACAAAATCTTTAACTTGGTTCTTGTTTTCGTCTATACAACAAAAATTTATCACGATTGCGGGTTTTTCTGTTTTCTAGCATTCTTAAGTTCAACAAGCCGATTTATGTTATTTTTGACTATATCATAATTAAGCCCTTTTCTAATCTTCTCATAAATCTCTTTGGTGTTAGAATCAAGACTGATGTAAATTCGATCTAAACCAGACTCTAAAATTTCATTTGCGGTCTCTTTTGTCAAAAGTGAGGCATTAGTATTAGTTGAAACAACTTCAATCCCTGCCCTCTTGGCATAAGCAACTTTTTGAGAAAAATATGGATCTAGCAAAGGTTCACCAAACCTATAAATCGCGACTTCCTTCACTTTTAGATCTACGCAATCTGCAATTATTTTCTTAAATAAGGAAAAATCCATAAAGCCTATCTTTCGAGTCAATTTGTCGCGGACGCAAAATACGCAATGAGCGTTGCAAGCATTTGTATTTTCAATAATTACTTTAACAGGTCCATCCTTTTGAGATAACATAATTTGTTTCATTTGTTTTTTGTAGAAATTTGCGTAAACTGGGTTTTTGTTCAAAGCTGGAGAATTGAGGAAAACAGAGACAAATTTGTTAAGCTGAGAACGAGACTTTGTTAGATCTATTACTTTATTTGTTATCTTAGTTTTTGTGGTCATTTTAAATTCCATACGTATCAGTGTCTTTCGGATTAAAAACTTCGTTCACAATGGACAAAAGATACATATCGTCGTTGCCAATATTTTGTAGCGTATGTGCTATATATGGCTGTATTTCGACTGATGATGGATTTTCATCCGACAAAATTAGTTCTTTTGTTTCTTTCGTATTGATATCTTCAAGCGTCAGCTTTGCCACTCCTTTAATTACACAAAACCATTCAACCTTTCTCTTATGGTAATGTTTTCCCCTAAAAGCATTGGGTTTAGATGTGGAAAAGTGTATGTGTTTTATTTCCTCTTTGATAAAGTCGCTTCTCAATACTTCTATAAGGTATCCTCGTTCATCTTCATGTTTCATAATTGCTCTTACATTAATTTGCATTGAGGAACATCACCTTTTTTCTGAATTCTTCCTCTTTTTGCTTCATTGTAATTACACTCTCTGAGATTGTACTCATTTTCTTCCCTAATGAATCTTCGACTTTGGAAACATCTAATGAAGTGTTTTGGGGTCGACGTGCGACTAAAGAGAATCTCTTCTCAAACTCACAAAGGCTAGTTACTTTAATAAGATCTGTTTTCAGATTAAATATTCCTGCAACGACAAGGGAAAAACGATACTTTGTCATCGAATCAGCGCTCGCCACGTTAAAGATGCCCGTACTTTCACTCTGAAGAAGCTCGATTAGAATGTTAGCCAAATCATTGGTAAACATCAACGAACTAATCTGATCTGTCGCGAAAAAGTTTTCATTCCTTTTAGCGCGATCAATAATTAAGGACGAGAGACTTGGTTTAAGAGGATTTGGATTCCATCCATGCAAACTCGTTCGAATGCTAAGGAAATTATCGTAGTTTTTGGCGATTATTTCCTCTCCTTGGAATTTAGTTTTGGCATAGACAGACATCGGGTTTGGTTTATCGGTTTCTGAATAATTCCCTTTTTTTCCATCGAAAATGTAGTCAGTACAAACATAAACCAATTTGGCTCTGCATTTTTTGGCAACCTTAAGCATATTTTTTGTTCCAGTAACATTTACATCATAGGCTAATTCAGGGTTTTTCTCACACAATTCTAGATCTGTCAATGCTGCGGCATGAATTATTATGTCTGGTTGCGCTTTTTCCATTTTGTTAAGTGAGTCTTTTACTATATCCATCTTTAAGGATTTGAAATTTTCATTTTCAATTCTTATACCGCTATTATGGTAACAACAAAACACTGTATGCTTCTTTATGAACTCTAGGCAGAGAGCGCTTCCTAAAAGTCCGTTACCGCCAGTTACCAAAACATTCATTGAACCCATCCTTCTGCAGAAAGCAAAGAAATAATTCCTTCTTCGTCAAGCATTGTAGTATTATTTGATGTATACTCGGGTATATTTCTTATAAGCTTAGGACGCGTCAAATTCTCATGCGGGCATACGATGTAATGAGTCTCCGTTTCAATTGCTCTACGCATTTCCTCCTCAGAAACCAACACCTCGTGAATTTTTTCACCGGGCCTAATACCGACCTTTTTTATTGGGTAATCTTCTCTTCCAGTGATTGCCTTAGCCATAGCCCTTGCCAAATCAACTATTTTGCACGCGGGCATTTTCTTAACAAAAAGTTGTCCACTCGTACCTTCAAGAGTGGCATTGAAAACAAGATCAATTGCCTCATCTAATGTCAACAGAAATCGGGTCATCTCAAAACTGGTTACAGGCAGATAGTGGTTGGCTTTTATTTTTTCTTTGAATAATGGAATGACACTGCCTCTGCTTCCGATTACGTTTCCGTACCTTACGCAGAGAAATCTTGTGTTCCATTTTTTCGTTGCGGAATTGTTCAGATTCAACATTATTTTTTCTTGAATTGCTTTGGTCATACCCATAACGTTTATGGGCTTGACTGCCTTGTCTGTGCTAATTGCCACAAGAACTTCAACATCGTTTTCTATCGCGGCTTTTCGTACATTTTCTGCGCCCAAAATATTTGTTTTAACAGCTTCCATTGGATGGAACTCGCAGTTTGGCACTTGCTTTAAGGCTGCTGCATGGTATACGATGTCTATCCCTTTCATCACTTCGTACACTCTATCGTAATCTCTTATATCGCCAATTACGAATTCCAAAAGATCATTGTTTTGGAATTCGTCCTGCATGTCACACTGCTTCTTTTCATCTCTACTAAAAATTACGATTTTGTTTGGATTCAGCTCTAGTAGCCTTGAAACAATTTTATGTCCAAAACTACCCGTTCCTCCAGTTACAAGGATGTTTTTATGGTCTAAATTCTTTGGTTCTTTCATGTTTTATTAACTCCAGGTTTAGATATATTAAGAATGCAAACTTTTCTCACTTTGTTTAACGTCTCTTTGGCCATTATGTCCCAATCCCATTGCTTGGCGAAATTCATCGCTTCTTGGCTGAGGCTATTGTACAAAGTTTCGTCTTCCAATAATTTAAGAAGCTGATTGGCGAAGAATTTCAAATCATAACAAGGGATTTTAAGCATACCTTTTGGATAATAAACTTTTAGACTCTCCAAGTCGAACGAAACGCCAGGTAACCCACATACCATTGCTTCGCAAGCAGCCATACCTCCACTATCCATTATGGATGGGTGAACCACAACTTTGCTATCTTTTATTATTCTAAATTTTTCTACTCCATCTATGAATCCGAATGTCTTAACATTACCAGCTAAACCATATTGCTTTATTTTATTTTGAACTTGGATACTTAATGGACCCGAGCCGAGTATAGCTAACTTAGCGTCTTTTTTCTTTTCACAGACATATTTCCAAATATCAATAAGCTCTAAGACTCCTTTCTCGGGAACTAAACGTCCAATGAAGATCGCATCGAACTTCTTTTCTCTCGATTCAGGAATTGACAATGGTGTTTTCGTATCCACCCCACCGTAAATAGCGACAACATTGTCGATAGTGAGTCTTCTGCCATCTATGAATCGCCATCTGTCCAATTCATTCGTGACCCAAATCATATCAGCATATTTTTGCATAAGCCAACAAATAGGCTTTTGAGATAAGTAGTAGAGGAACCCCTTGAACTTGCGCGATCCCTTATAAGAAGACGCGGCGCTAAAAGGATTCGGAACAAAAAGAAAACATGAGGCAATCCATTTTGCGTTTTTATTTTTCATTTTTATTAACCAAGCAGGTATTGAATCAGGCCAAAAATCTGAGGGAGAAAATAATATATCTAACTTTGACAAACCACGAGTTTGTATTGCTGCCGCGACCCCTTTACTTAACGAAATGGTTGTATGGAGTAAAAGTGTAGCCAAGTTATACTTGGCAAAGACAGGGGTGCTGAGCACATTGTATTGAACGTTTCTTTTTGGTAGAAGATACCTTTGATACATTTGTTGTCCACTTGTAGTGGTCATGATTACAATTACGTTGCCAGATTCTGCCCATCGTTTTAAACTCTCTATGGCTATCCGATCACCACCACTTAATCCAACTTGCGACAAACCACCACCAGCCACATTTGCGGTTACGATGAAGCGCATCGGTGCGTTCTCACATTCTGAAATATTGGCACACATAAATTCAATCGCACCATTTAGAAGCTTTTCCAACGAGGCTCTGTTTCCAACCTAATTCAGACGCGTTTCCAATCATTGTCTACCAACTTTTTATTTCCCACTCTTTATTAATTTGTTGAAAATATGGTAAAATTACTTCGTATTTTGAAGATATGACATGGCGACTCTGAGTCTCAAACAATACATGGCGATCATGAGTACTGGGTGCCTTATCAGCTTTTTCCATTTTCCATTTTCAACAAAAACACCAATCAGACGGTACCTGACACCTGCCTGCTTCATTGTTTCCGGATCAGTATGACCCCATTTTCTGACGTATTTTTGAATTCCATCAGTATAGTAACCTTTCTTTTTCAGATACCGCGCCATGTTGAATCGACCTTCATTGTGATAAAGATACGAACTAACGATGCCAGTCTGACCGATTTTCCTTATTTTTCTGTCGAAGTCCCAATCTTCGGGACCAACAAGCGTTTCATCAAATCCTCCAACTTGAAGAAACAGATCTCTTCGAACGAATCTTACTGCATCTATAACTGTACCAGTATAGAAGCTTCGCTCAAAATCTCTAACTTTTATCCAGAAGCCCTCTCCAACAATTCTTTCAGGAACATAAAGAGCATCAACGTTGATCACATTCACATTTTTCCACACATTCTGCTATCAAGTTTGGGCTCAAAATCATATCAGCATCCAGATAAAGCAGGTATTTGCCGCTGGCAACTTTGGCGCCATAATTTCTTTGTGCAGACCGTTCATTTCCCTTAAAGTAAACTTTTGCAGTGTATTTTTTTGCAAATTCAGCAGTTTTGTCTTCTGAGAAATTATCAACTACAATTAATTCAATGTTCTTGAAAGTTTGACTTCTTATTGATCGCAGACAATTTTCGATGTTTTTCTCTTCATTTTTTGTAGTTATAACTACAGAGACCAACGGAACATTTTTTGTTTCTGCAGAGTAAATGGTGGACACCTGTGTAAGATTACTTGTCTTTTCCAAAGTCCTTTACGTGCCCCAAGACTTTTGCTGCGCCCTTAACCGAGTACTTAACATCTTTTAATGATCGTATTCGAACAAGCTGTTTAAGCATGTATTGTGGTGTTAAGAATACTTTGTATATTTCGTCGCAGAGCTTCATTACTTCTTCAGGCGTCATATCAGGCGTGGTCATGACAGGTTCTTTCATGTCGAAACGTTCATAATCCTTAGGGTCAACTCGGAACCAGCCATTCTTCAATGCTTCAGCATACAATTTACTTCCCGGATAAGGAATAACAACGGTAGACTGCAGGGTAACAGCCCAGCCTTTCTGCATCATCGTTTTGGCAACATTCAAAGTACTTAATGCGTCTTGGCGTGTTTCCCATGGATAACCCACCATAATCGTTATGTGTGGTTCTAATCCTTCTTCTCGGGGTATTCTGCACTCATTCATGATATCGTCGATTTTTGTTCCTTTGTTAAGTCTGTCAAGTGTAGCTTGGCTTCCAGATTCCACACCGAAAAGAAGCATTCGGAAACCCGCCTTCTTCATTAACCGATAATCATCCCGCGTTAATGCTCCAAACCGCATGTTGCAGCTAAACTGGACTTTTTTGTTATATCCTCGCTCAATCATCAGGTTGGCGAAGCGTCTAAGCCATTCTCCCGCTGGAAAACAGCCAGTGTCATCAAACACTGACTTAACGCCGTAATTTTCAATTAACAATCCAATCTCGTCTGCTAACCGTTCAGGCTTCATTGCTCGGAAAGTAGGATACAAAGTAGGCCATGAGCAGAAGGTGCAACCGCCGTCTTTTCTCCACCAACAGTCGCGACCTGCCATAGTGTAGGCGCCTGGAGTAACCTTGAAGTTGCCGTTTCGTTCGTTGTAAAGCTGCCATTTTGATAAATCGCGATTAATATGTGGCAAATCATCCAAACTATGATTTAACTTGAACTGCCCAGTGTTTTTTATGTTTCCGTTTTCTCGATACCAAACCCCAGACTCAAGCTCTTTTGCTTTGCCATCTAAGAAAATTAACCAAGTTTAGTAACAGAAAGTCATAGTCGCCACCTGTCAGAACAAAATCAACCTTGCTCTGCTCCATCGATTCCTGAGGTAATGCAGTAACATGATCGCCAACCAAAACAACCTTTGAATTAGGAAGAACTTTTTTCACATCACCAATAATGGACCAATGCTTCTTTACCACGGGAGTTTTAGTCTCAATCATGATAACATCAGGATTGCTTTGCTCCAAATCGCTTAGCCATTGGCTGTAAGTTTTCTCCTCTGCAATCCCGTCATCCCAAACCACATCATAACCCGCGTTCGCCAACAAAGTTGCAGCATAAGCTGGAACAACAGGGTAAATGTACGTTGGCGATTGAAAATACTGGAATTGCCTGTTTTGCGATAGAAGTGGAACGCCTTTCTCTGAAATGATTGGCGGATAGGAGATGCTGATTTTCATCTTTTTAGATCACGCTTAATTAAGCCCGATAGGAAGAAAGAGCCGTAGATGATATGTGTTACTATTATGCCTAGCCAAACTGAGAAAAGCAACTTTACATTTCTGAACTTGCAGTGCAGCTGCAATTAAGCTTGAAACAAGATACATTGCTACACCAAAGAGCACAATATAGGCAAAGAATGAGAAGAATAAAGACAATACTATACCTGCAATAAGGGAAAATACAAGTAGAGAAGGAAAGAAATACGTGAGTTTCGCGGAGTTTTCAGGAAACTTTTTGGCAAAGAATCCTCTGTGTTCCCCAAATCTTGAAACTTGCTTGAGATGTGGTTTAAAAAGTGAACGTCGATGATGATAAACAACCACATCGGATGATTCAATGAGTTTTTTGCCAAGTTTCTTAATTGCCAAGCACATGAGTGTGTCTTCGCCTGGCCAGTATTTCTCATTCCAACCCCCAGCCGCTTCGATTACCGTTTTTCGGGCAATAAAATTGCATGAGTGGATGTCATCTGACTCAAAACAGCTTTTGGTTTTATATCGGCTTGATAAGTTACCAACCATAAATGAGGACAAGACATAGCCTCCAGCTTTTTGCATGAAACCGTCTGCTTCCGGCGTTAATCCAGGTCCTCCGACGCCTCCAACTTCGGGGTCTTCAAAATATTTCAAAGCATTGGTCAACCAGTCACTTCGAGGATAAGCGTCATTATCGATGAAAGCACAGAACTCGCCATTTGAGCTTTTGACGCCAATGTTACGTTTGACTCCAGGAGCTACTGGTCCAGTGGTTATAACTTTGACTCCATCAATCGCTTCGGTAGAATAGTCAGGTAACAATATTATCTCAAAATTTGGATAATCCAAGTGTTTACAGTATTCAATGCACTCTCTTGTATAGTTGTCCACGTCTTTACAAGGTATAATAATTGAAACAAGCGGTTTTGAAGACATTAATGTTCACGAAGAACAAGTGAAACCATGTTTTGAAAACCATTTTTCTCGGGAAGCTGGCGCTGATACCAATGGATGACCCGAAGCCTGTACGCTATTCCAAGCAAATCAATAAACATGTGCCCCATCTCTTTCGGCTTAAATTTAGCATCCAACTTGATGTTTACAGGCATCTCCACAACTTTCAAGCCATAAAGATTCGCGACAGCCAGCAACTCAACGTCAAAAGCATAACGTTTCACAGCCAATCTGGGGAAAACATCGATAAATGCACTTTTCCTCATTGCTTTAAGCCCAGACTGGGTATCTTTAAGAGGCACCCCAGTAAGAAAACGAACTAAGCCATTGAAGACTTCGCTCAAAATTCTTCGAGACACGGGCACTTCCACTTGTGAATCACTATGCTTTTTAGAAGCTATAACAATGTCACCGTACTTCAGAGCATCAAGATATTTCGAAATAGTTCTCAAGTCGATTTCCATGTCGCCATCAGCAAAAATCACGACGTTCCCGTTGGTTTGCATAAAACCAGTCTTCACAGCATGCCCTTTACCCACGTTCTCGCTGTAACTTACCACTTTGACATGACCGTTTCTCCCAGCGTATCTCCTTGCTTTTGCCAAAGTGTCATCTCTGCTGCCGTCATCAACTACCACAATTTCATATGGCAAATTCTTGTCCTTGATAACTGCATCTATTGTTCCGAGCGTGTCCTCAATGAAGTCTTCCTCATTGTATGCTGGAATAACAAAAGATAATTCTACTTGCTCCATTAAACAGCCACCTCATCATTGTTTTTTCCGCGATATTTCAGAAAGCTGGCAAGTTGAAGAAAAACTCCAGCGACCAAGGCATAATACGCGTAAACGGCTACATTGTCAGCTAAGGAAGACAAGCCTGCAGACAAAGAAACAGCGGCAACAATCAAAAGAAACATGAACCCTACTATAAAGGGAGAGCCCCAATTCTCCTTAACGTATCCTTTGACTTTAATCATAATCTTATTGAAGCCGATTTGTGTCATATTGCAGAGCACACTGTTCTTATGTCTTAAGAGCGAAGCTCAGAATTTAACGTTTGCCATAATCTCGGAACACACAATAAAAGTTCCAAACTTTAGACGACAAATGATTAGACGCTTGCAATTTTGAATTATCGTTTGAATATTTTAACATTATTAATATGCATCACAGCCAAGAAGATTGCGAACGAAGAATCAAATGCCCAACTCGCCAGCAGAAATATTTCCTAACTTCTGAGCTGTGAAACTGATTTTTTGAGCCAAAGGCAAACCAATTCTCCTCAAACGACTTGAAAAGCTGCTTTTCATAGCATCTTCCAGCTTCCTTGTGAGCACAGCGATGCTTTTTGCTAACTTTGCACTTCGGATGTTATCTACAACTCTTATTGTTAAATCAAAGAGTACTCTGTCTATTCTTTGCAATGCTTTGAACCATGCGCCAGAACGCATAGCTTTAGTTTTCAGATTCACCAATTGTTTTTTATTAAGGAAGCGGAAACCATCGCTATTAAGTACATACTTTAGACATTATGTTTTCATTCTCGCCCTGTTTTTATCAACATCTGTTTAATGATATTTATGAATTGTGCATTTAAGTGAAAATTGTGATATTTCAAAATTAAGATGAACGATGTTTTTATGAAAAAAATTGTTAATATCGATCGTGAAGAATTTGGAGTCATCATGTTTCAATCTTACATTAGTTAATTTGAAGTATAGCTGTAGATGGCGATTTTTCCACTGCTGGTAGACTTCGTGAAATGACGAGGGCAAAGTTGGTAGGTCATACCATCCTTGTCCATTTACCCACCATATTAGGTATATTTGCGTATGCCCTTCTTGAGCAGCCGTTATTGCCGCATTGACGGGGTCGTCAAATCCGTAGTTCATAACCTGATTACTATTGAGCGTTAACAATGCCCAACCATAAAACACTGTATGCGTAAGCAAAAGTGCGTTGCTATTCAAGTTATCTTTGAACCATTGCAGAGCGTTGACCGTGTCATGACAGTCGGTTATCGGTATCGTATTCTGCAACATCGAGGTTGGAATTTGATATGAGTAATTGTTGAAATGTTCTGGATTAAAGTAAAAGAAAGGCTTTTCCGAATTCATAAATATAAAACCAAAGCTTAGAATAGCCGTTGATAAAACAAGGTATAATATCGCAATTCTGTGCACGGTTAATTTGAAACGTTTCCATTTGATTGATTTGAGCCTGCTTAGAGCATCCGTCGCATAAAATGCGAGCGGATACGTAAGCAGTAATACCCAGCGATAAGGGCTTACAGAAGAAGTGGGGATAAACAGCAAAATAAAACTCAAGAGAAGCCAAGACCTGAGTTGAAGATTCCCAAATCGCCAAAGACCCACAACCACCAAGGGCAGCAGAGGCAAGAAACAATACAAGAAGAAACCCCCTTCACTTATCAACATAGATTGATAGGAAGCAAAACCAGTCCAAGTGGCCAAAGGTGATGCATTTGTTGAGTAACCAAGAACGCCAGACTGCGCCACACCACTTAAATAAACGATGACAAAATAAACCGCCGCAGGCAAAGAAACAACAACCAGATCAATTGACCACTTAAAATCTTTATGGAACAAGCTATAGGCAACTGTACCAATGATAGCCCCAAACATAAGTACCGCTACAAGCTGATGAGATAACACGACTGCCATAATCGCTAAAGAAAGAACAACATAACTTTTCCAAGAACTATCCTTTCGGTTGATAAGCACATAAGCATGTAAGGACAACAAAAAAGAAAACTAAACCAAGCTCTTCTCGAAGTTGATCCCAAGAGGCTCTTAAAGCCACAAAATAAACTGTTCCTAAAACAGCAACAAACGTGCTCTTGAGAAGGACCAGCTCAAGCCTCTCTTAGCAAAAAAATATATTGATAACCCCAAGAAACCGAGAAGCAACGGCGAAATTATCTTAATCAAAAAACCGGCGATCCACCAGCACTAACTAATGTCATATAGATCGCGTAGAATAGTGGGGCTATCTGAAAGGAAAGCCCATAAGTTTACGCCATTATGTAGCCATAACAAGTGTATTTGGAACATAAAATGCCATGAGTATCGAAACCAAGCATGTATGGGCCCATTAAGATCTCAGGTATAGTCCTCACGATTAAGGGTACGATAAATGCTAAAAGCGCGAAGATCATGGGATGATTACCAGTCCAACGTTTTATGGGATTAGTAATCCAAGTCACCTTTTAATTCTCCAAGCACGCCAAAATGTGGATTTACTTTATTAAACTTTGGTTCAAACCTAAAATGTTTTGTGCTTTGCGAATGCTTTGGGGGTGTTTGCGTCTGCTCTTTATGGCGGTGTATATGATTGAGCCGTTATACAGCGTCCAGAAAAGCAGAAAGACCAGCAGAACAATGGAGATAATATCGACTATTATCATTTTGAAGCCGGTCCCATTAAAGATTTAACATAAGTTAAAACTGTAAATTCAAGCACCATGCAATCTTCATTCTTAAGGCTCTGAAATAATGTTGAGAGGCAAGTCCCCAACTTCATTAGTCATGTTTTTCGCGAGACCAACTTGCATTTCTTGTTTACAGCCCATTATTGATTTTAGTACTTTTAAGTCTTGTTTATGGATACTCACTTTTCAAGCTATAACCACATGTTTTAGAACGCCAAAATAAGAAATTATTTTAAGAAACCAAACATCAAGGAGGAAAGAAAATGATCGCTTGAAAACAATTCAGTAGCGAATATTATTTGAACTATAGTCTTAAATGAGCCTTCAGCCTACAATGTATTTATTGGTCTCAGTATAGTATGAGTATGCTCTATGAGATTGAATCGTCCAACATTACAAAGGAAGGTCTTCCAAAATGAGGCACAGGTTGATTCACCGTAAAAAAAACACGTCCATTCTTCAACCTCATTCAGTTCCTCTGGAAGAACCTCTTCGCCTTAAGCACAAAAGTTTTTTCCCCCGGCAGATCCACTGGAAACTTAACAAGAAAGCAAAATGCCTTATAGCCTCAGCGGTCATAGCCCTCGTATTAGTTTCTTTTTTCGCAGTCTTATACTTGGAGAACAAACCCAAAGCAGATGCAGCCATCATACCTCAAAAAGATAACTCAACCAGTACAACTACCCCGACCTCCAGCCCAAATTCCAAAAGCAAAAGCTCAGGAGGCTCACTTTCCAACTTAAGCGGTTTGATAAACGGGATAAGCCAAGCAATCCAGAATGCAGTTGGAGACCAGACTAAGCCCCACGGGCATAATCGAGTCTGCGCAAACCATCAACAGCACCGTTTGGAAGCAGGTAGCAGCAGCTGCGTGGTCATTTTTCCAACCTGGCATCGGAGTCGACAGTAATACTGGGCTACCCTACGGTGGGGGCAAAAGCTTCCCTGATTTCACCGATTGGGATTTAGGCGTCTACATCCAAACCGTTATTGACGCACAGAAAATAGGTTTAATAAGTGCCACGGGCGCATGGGGCGCAAACGACCGAATAGATAAGGTTTTAACGTTTCTGGAAACTCGACCGCTGAATGATACAACCCATTATCCTTTCTGGTTCTACGACGCAACAACAGGACAAGATGATCATTTAGAATCAGACAACTCCACTGCGGTTGTTGATATCGTTGATACAGGAGTTCTGTTTGTCGCCCTCAACAATCTCCGCGTTTTTGACAGCACCTACGCCGAGCAAGTAAACAACATAGTGCTTAACGAATCTGCAAATCAAAATGGTGGATCAAATTATGCCGCCTTGCTGCCTAACATAGTGAGCACCGCTGATTCAAACAGCATTTATGCGTACTTGTTCACTAGCGGCTTTGCAAGTTTCTGGCCTTCAGATAAATTATGTTCCCACCGATATTCTAAACAACATCATAAATTCGCCGCCAGTTACAAGCCCCTACGGCAACGTCACGTTGCCGGTGCTCCAGTCACCTGCGACCCACTTCTGTTATCAGTCTTCAACCTCAACGATAGCAATGAATTGTCAGGTTACATGAACCAAGTCTATTTGGCTCATGAAGCGTATTACAACGCGACCAACAACTACGTGGCTTTCAGCGAAGGAAACAGCCAAGAAAACGGCTATATATACGAGTGGGTAGTTGCACCCAACGGCAGCATGTGGCAAGTAACAAACGAGGCACAAACCGTATACTACACATCTGATATTATTATTTACACCAAGGTAGCCTTTAGTTTCTTAGCCCTTATACAACTCGACTTTTGCAAGAAACATGGTTGTCTTCCTTGAAAAACAACTTCCTACACCTACAGCTGGCTACTACGCCGGCTATAGTTATTCGGATGGCGCAGATACGGCGATAGATCCTAACACAAACGGCTTAATCATCCAAGCCGCACTTTACGCTATCCAAAATTAACCAACAAACACTTGCATAAATAGTTTCAAATCTGCATATAAATGTTGAACATCTTTTGACGTGACCCACAATTTCAGGATTTTCCTTTCGGTCTCCGTCCAGACCAAATCCTTAATGACTCTATCTTATGCTTAATCTTCAATTTATTTGAAGATCGGCCCCAAAACGCAAAGAAAAAACTGCCTTAATCTCAGGCAAATATACTGCTAAAAAAGACTTTGTCAATTTAAAAATTGATAGTGTCTGAACTCAGTCATGAACTCGATCAAATTGCTTGGTAGAATCGCACATAGAAACGCCATATGAATTATGGCTTGACTTAAGAGCCACACTAAATAAACCAACTTTTTCTTGTTTTTCAAATAGAAGCTGAGTGAAATCAATATTTATGATTCATAACTGTCTTATTATCAACTCAATCACTAAAACTGGGGATAGAATAATACAATACCTCAATCAGAACGGAATAGATAT
The DNA here is from genome assembly GCA_963768425.1 of Candidatus Bathyarchaeota archaeon. Lineage (GTDB taxonomy): Archaea > Thermoproteota > Bathyarchaeia > Bathyarchaeales > Bathycorpusculaceae > Bathycorpusculum. The sequence continues at coordinate 347,888 of CAVYHV010000014.1, forward strand.
AGAAGCATCTGATTTGGTTTCTTCAAACAAGAAGAACATTATTCGAGTTTTGCATGTTGACGATGATCCGTGCATTCTGGAAATCTCAAAACAGATTATGACGGACATGGATGCCAGCCTCGAGTTTGATGCGCCTGTTGCGTGGATGAAGCCTTCAAGAAACTATCAAGCTGGACAATACGATATTGTTATTTCTGATTATGAGATGCCCCAAAAAGATGGACTTCAGTTTCTAAAAGAGTTACGAGAACAAAAGAATCAAATTCCCTTCGTACTATTTACGGGCAAAGGCAGAGAAGAAATAGCGATAAAAGCTCTAAACCTTGGCGCAGACGGATACTTCACCAAGCATGGATCCCCCGAAACAGTGTATGGAGAACTATGTCACGGATTAAAAATGGCGGTAACACGCAAAGCAACCGAAGCTGCGTTATTTGAAGCACAGACCCTGACAAATTCCATCATTAACAGCACAAAAGACATGATTTGGTCTGTCAGTGCTGATGATTTTCGTCTTCTCACATTTAACAAAGCGTTAAGCGACTATTTCTTCAGAACCCAGAATTTGACCATCAAAGAAGGCATGAATTCATGAAGATATCATGCCAACTGAACAACTCGCCCATAGATGGAATGAACTTAACAAACGAGCATTGAAGGAGGGCTCATTCACAATCGAATACACGACCTTGAAGGAGCCAAGGGTTTTGGAATTGACTTTTGATCTCCTAAAACGTGGGAACGAAGTTTTTGGAATTGCCGTGTTTGGAAAAGATATTACTGAACGCAAAAAAAATGAAGAAATCGTGAGAAAAAGTGAGGCGAGATATCGAGAACTAGCCAACTTTTTGCCAGAGATAGTTTTTGAAGCGGACTTAACCGGCAAAATTACTTTTTTCAGTCAAAGAGCTTTCGAAGAAACCGGTTTTACGGCAGAAGAACTCGAAAAGGGCATAAACATGCTTATCATTCGTTGTTCCAGAGGAACGAGAAAGGGCAAAAGAAGCAATCAAAAAAGCCTTAGCAGGCGGAGACAGAGCGAGGGCCACAGATACATGCTTTACAAAAAGAATGGTCTTTCTTATCCCGCGATTGTCAAAACGGCTGCTATCATTTCCGGAAACAAAGTGACAGGGCTAAGAGGGTTAGTTATAGACTTGACGGAAAGCGAAAAGAATGAAGAAGCTTTGCGGAAAAGTGAGGAGCGTTTTCGTCAATTTGTGTTGTCCTCTCCAGACACAATGCATCTGCTTGATCCCAGTATCACATAAGGTGGAGTTCCTTAACCGTAAGGAGTTTTTGGGCTATTCTTGCAAAGAGTTAGAAGCAGCTAATTCAATTTTGCCTTATCTCCATCCCGACGATCGCGAATTAGTGCAAGCGGTGTTATCAGCTCGCTCTTGAAAGGCAGTCCTGATGGACAAAAACCCATTGAATATCGTCTGAAAAACAAAGCTGGCAATTGGGAGTGGATTAGAAGCCGAGCAACCATATTAAAGTACGATAATCAGGGCAAGCCTGAGCAAATATTGATGACGCTAACCGTAGTTACTGAAAGCAAAAAAGTTGAAGAGTCACTGAAAGAAAGCGAGGAAAAATTCAAGAAACTGGCAGAGGAATCGCCTAACATAATTTTCATCAACAATGCGAGGAAGAGTAGTTTATGCTAATAAAAAATGCGAAGAGATCACAGGGTACAGTAAGGAAGAATTGTATTCGCCTAATTTTGATTTTCTTTCTCTTAATCCGCCAGAGTATGTTGATGCAGTAAAGTCTGCCTATGGAAAGCATTTGAGGGGCGAAACGGTCCCTCCGTATGAGTATGCACTCATCACTAAAGATGGAAAAAGAATTAATGCAATAATCAACACGTCGCTCATAGAATACGACGGCGATAAGGCTATACTTGGAATTGTGACGGATATCACTGAACGTAAGAAAGCGGAAGAGGCTCTTAGGCAAGAGCGGGATATGCTTGAATCAGTTGCGAAAGCCAGCGGTGCCGGTCTAGTAATTGTCAGTAAAGATTTCCATGTGCTATGGGCAAATGACTTCATAAAACGCTACAAAGGCGATACTATAGGAAAACTATGTTATGCAACGCTTAACAGTTTGGATAAGCCTTGCTCTGATTGTGGTGTAGCAAAAGTTTTTGCTGGAAAAACAACTCTTGATTCCCACGAGTACTGCTCTACAACTGTCGATGGCAATCCGTATTGGGTCGAAATAGTGGCTACGCCTCTTTTGGATGAGAAGGGAAACATCACGTCCGCAGTGGAGATTTGTGTGGATGTAACTGAACGCAAGAAGAACGAAGAGAAGCTAAGAGAAAGTATTCATAGAAACGAATTGATCAATGAGAAACTTCAGGTTGTTGGCAGTTTGACTAGGCATGATGTGGGCAATAAACTCATGGTTGTAAAATCAAATATCTATTTGCTTAAGAAACAAATTGGAAACGATCCCAAATTAGCTAAGTACTTTGAAGCCATTGACTCTGCAATTAAGCATTCTGATAAAATGTTTGAGTTTAGCCGTATTTACGAGAAAATCGGAGTAGAAAAACCCTCAAGAACAGATGTTGCCGAAAGCTTCAATCAAGCTGTTGCCCTTATGCCAAACTTGGGCGCAATAAAAATCGTTAATGACTGCTATGGTTTAGAGGTTAATGCCGATTCATTGCTCAAGCAACTTTTTTATAACTTTCTAGACAACTCGCTGAAGCATGGCGAAAAAGTCACGCAAATACGTCTGCATTACGCTAAGGATTGTGAGGGAGTGAAACTTTTCTATGAAGATAATGGAGTTGGTGTGCCAGAAGCCAATAAGCCCAAGCTTTTTGAGATTGGCTTTACCACTGGTAAAGGCAGTGGTCTTGGATTGTATTTGATAAAGAAAATGATGGAAGTCTACGGATGGACAATTAGTGAAGATGGTGAACACCGTAAAGGAGCAAAATTCAAATTAACCATTCCAAATTGACGCTGAAAACCTAAAATTCGGATTAAAGCATTTTTTGGCACGCAATTTTTTAACGGTAGAAGACGTTAAAGAATGTTAACGGACGTCTGAAGACTTTAAGCGACGTTAAAGGACGATAAGTGACGTTAGTGACTTTAAAGGACGGATGCTGCAGATGATTAAAGTCCTGTTTCAAAAAAGCAACCCAAAAAACAGAGCAAAAAATCTTCTTTTTAACCCACTCTATCCTTAAACCGAGCTTTCTGGAGCATGCCTCTGAAGGTCACTCTTTAATTTAATGGCATATAGATTCAAGATTTTTATGTTGACTTATAGCATTTAGAGTCGAAACAAGTCTTTTGTAGTCTTAACCAGTCAATTGGAGTCAAATCTAGTCAGATATAGTCTTTAGGAGTCGCAACCTGCAAACAATCCAAGCTCCTCCACAAAAAAGCAATCTGAAACACAAACACAAAAAATTCGCCAGGAATTCCATCGTTTTATAGCTAAGGTTCAGCCATGAACTCAATAAAGTCTTTCAGACTTCTTGGCTGTAATGTATAGTTGGATTTTCTTTCTTCGCCGATCGTTGAGAAAGCCGATGAGCCGTAATCATGCCCCGGATAGACTTCCACTGCGTCGGGCAGTTTCATGAGTTTGTTGAAGAGGCTGTCGTACATGCTTTTGGAGCTGCCGCCTGCAAAGTCGGTTCTTCCGCATTCGCCGACGAACAAAGTGTCACCTGTCAAAAGCTTTTTGCCATCTACCAGCAAACAGATGCTGTCCGCCGTGTGACCAGGCGTGTAAATGACTTTTATGGGGATTCCGCCGACGAACAGCACGTCTCCATCTTCGACCCCGATGTCAAAGTTAACTCTCGACAGCTTGTAGGCTACAATTTTGGCGTGAAACATTGAGGTTAACTCGGCGTTTCCGGCAGTGTGGTCTGAGTGCCCATGCGTGTTGATAACGTACTTGAGCGTGAATTTCTCAGCGTTTAGAATCTTCATGATTTCGCCGGCGTTGAAGCTTGAATCTACAACTGCCGCGTCCTTTGCGTCTTCATCCGCCACTATGTAGGAGAAGTTGTCGCTGTGTTGCTGAATCTGCTTGAAAAACATTTCTTGCAACCCTGAAAACCTATCTGGTAACGTGCTTTTTTCCTTTTCGCCTATGAATCTGCGTCTTAGGAGGATTGCGATAGGAGTTTTGAAAGAAAATCGACATCTGAAGGTGGAAAACCTGAGAAATATTTCCCAAAATAGCCGAAAACCTCTTTTTTTCCGCCGACAAACGGCTTCAGCCTTTCCGCCCATGCTTGCAGGCTGGCTTTGGTGTCGGATTCTATTTTGCCTAAGGTGCCGTTTACTTTTTTCCTGTCACCTTCCAACCGCACATACAGGAAATCAGAGGTCACCTCCATTGTTAGAGGCATGTTGGGACTGTCAACCCAAGCTAAGGCGGCGTTGTTGGCTCTTAGGAGAGAGTGAAAATCGGGGTTGAGCCAACTTTTGCTTCTTACCTCAACCACATAACGGTTCGTTTTTGGAAGTTTCTTTAGGAAGGCAGCTAAGTCAGATAATCGATCCACGCAAAAGTTTGGTGGGAACTGAAGAAGCATAGGCCCGAGTTTTTCATTGAGGAGTTTTGTTCTTTCCAAGAAGAAGTTTGTTTCTCTCTCGCAGTCTCTGAGCATTTTGATGTGGGTTATGAAGCTTGGGAATTTTAGTGAGAATTTGAAGTTTAAGGGAGTTTGGCTTTTCCAGCTGGTTACAGCTTGCTGGGTGGGGATTCGGTAGAATGTGCTATCAACCTCAACCGTGTCAAATCGTGTCGTGTAGTAGGCTAAGAAGTCTTTTGAGTGGGTTTTCTGTGGGTAGAAGTTGCCTTTCCAGAAGTTGTAGCTCCAGCCGATGGTGCCTAAATGTAGGTTTTGCATGTTAGTCTTTTCCTTTGAGAAGCAGCCAATCGTTGTCTTCTTTGGCTTTTTTGAGCCGCACCAGTATGTAGCGCCCCTTAAGGGTTTGGCCGTTAAGTGTGACCTCGATTTTATCTTTTTCCCAAAGTTTAGGTTCAAAATGGCCTTTATCCCAGATTTTAACTGTTCCCGCCCCGTACTGTCCTTTGGGAATTGTGCCTTCAAAGCTGGCGTATTCGTACGGGTGGTCTTCAGTCTGCACCGCCAGACGACGCTCGCCACTTTTCTGAGGGATGCCTTTGGGTACAGCCCAGCTTTTCAGAACCCCGCCGCTTTCGAGCCTCAGGTCATAGTGAAGTCTTCTCGCATGATGCTCCTGTATTACATAGATTAGCTCTCCCCCTTTTTTCTCTCCGCCTTTCGGTTCCGGGGTTTCTTCAAAATGGCGTTTTGAAGCGTACTCTGAAAGCTTCTCGTCAGAGCCAGCGCATGTTTCTTTGTTTTCGGCTATTTGATGAAGTGAGCATTCCTTGGGAGATTTGTCGTCTCTTAAGCTTTTGAAACGCGGCATTCTTAACCTTCCTTCCCTTGTTACACACTGATATATGACTTCGCAGACCAGTTTAGGCTCAAGCCAAGTCACTCTTTCCTGCTCCTCAACAACGAAGGGAGGCTCGGAAACCGTTTGGAGTTTCTCAAACTTATCCATCAACAGATCAAGCATATACTCAGTGAAGCCTGTCCCAACGTTACCCACGTAAATTGGGGTCCCTTCCCCGTTGTAAAGACCCAGAACCAAGGACCCGAAAGTATTCCCTCTCGATTTTTCCCCTCTTCGGTACCCAAAAACCACGCAATCACAAGTTTTTAACTCCTTGATTTTTAACCAGCTTCCAGTTCGCAAGCCCTCCTCATACAGGCTATCTTTTCTCTTCGCCATTACCCCTTCCAAGCCTTTATCGACAACCAATCGAAAGTAAGCCTCGCCTTTTTCTTCTATAAAGTCGGAGAGCAAGACGTTCTTTCCCTCTGTTAAGGAATCTTTAAGGATTTTTTTGCGTTCCATTAACGGCAATTTTGTGAGAGGTCGTTCGTCTTTTTCTAAAACGTCGAAGACAACATACGTGGCAGGAGCTTCCTCTGTGCGCCTTTCAATTTCGCGGGCCGAAACCGCTTGGCCGCGTTCCAGCAGTGCTTGAAAGTCGGGTTTGCCATGGTTCATGACAACTATTTCGCCATCGACGACTAGATTTTTGGCTAAAACAGTCAGTTCCGCCAATTCAGGAAAGTTATATTTCAGTTCCTTGCCGTTGCGGCTTTTCACGCTCAGCGTTTGGCCTACGTAGCTGATTGCTCGGAAGCCGTCCCATTTAACTTCGAAAATCCAGCCTTTATCCGTGAAAGCTTTTTCCGCAACCTTGGCAAGCATAGGACTGTAGACCCGGCGGCTCATTTCTGTTCCAGCTGCTTGAGAGTTTCACGTAGGGCAACCATGAGACTTTTTGCTTCGACTTCGCGGGGTTTCTCGATGTGGATTTTTTCGCCTTTGACCTTTTGCGAAATGAGTTCTTGAACCCTTTTCAGGTAGGTGTCTTCAAATTCTGCTATGTCAAAGTCTCCGGCAAGGTCTCCGATGATTTTGATTGCCATGTCTAACTCGGTTTTTTCGGGCTCTTTCAGTTTTTGGATGTCCTCGAAATCCTGGGGGTTCACCACATCGTAGGCATAACGAAGGATAGTTAACACCAATGTGCCCTTATATGCATGCAACAGAGCGGGATATTCCTTTGTTCGGAGTGTTATTCTTCCGGCACCTGCTTTGTTTTTCTTTTCCAGCGCCCGTAAAAGCAGGGTGTAGGCTTCCTTGCTTTTCTTCGGCATCAAGGCGTAGGTTTTGTCAAAGTATATTGGGTCAACCGAAAAGTAATCGACGAATTTGCTAATTCGAATCCTGTTGTCCGATTCAGGTTTCACAGCGTCAAGCTCGCTTTTTTCCAAGGTTATGTATTCGTTTTTGGAGACTTCGTAACCTCGGGTGACCTCGTTCCAGGGCACTATCTTGTCGTCTTTAGTGCACATCTTCACGTACTTTAAAGGTTGTCCATCGATTTTATGTAGAAAATGAAACGCTATGCCCTTGTCATAAATCATCGAAAACAAATTAACCGGGACATTAACCAAACCGATAGTGATGCTTCCTGACCAGATCGATCGCCGCGGAACGGCAGCACTGACTTTACCAGATTCTGGTTCAACATTTTCAACTTCTTCTTTTTCTGAATTTTCTTCAGCCATAACTAAATCTCCAGTTTACATCTTTTTTCAAAAATGATTTTCCACGGATCATCTTTCCGTTTAACTTCATTAAAAATATTGAAATCCGAAGGGTTTATGCCTTTCTTAACCTCACTCCACTCCAAGGGTGCCGAAACCGTGGCTTCAGGCGTCGGACGCAAACTATAGGGAACCACCATTGTGCGCATAGGTGAGTTCTGCAGGTAATCGGCGAAGACTTTGCCGGGTTTCTTTGTATCTTTGAATTCGGACACGACAAGTTCATTTTCTTTCGCCAAGTCTATTCCTACTTCATGCACAAAAGCCCTTGTTTCTTTAAAGTCATGTTCGGGAACAATAGGGATGACTACATGGAAGCCTTTCTTGCCTGAAGTCTTGATGAACGGCGTAAGCCCTAAGCCGACAAGTTTGTCCTTAAGCTGAAGCGAAACCTCCGCTGCATCGCTAAGGGTCGCCGGAAGCTCCGGGTCGATGTCAAAAAACAGAAAATCAGGTTTATCCAAATCATCAATGGTTGAAAAGGGCATGTGTATTTCAAGCGTTGCCAAGTTTGCAAGCCAGATGAGAGTATCTAAATCGTTGCAAACAATGTAGTGAACGTCCCGTTTTGAAGCTGAAGAGTAGATGGTTTTCGTTTTTACCCATTCCGGCGTTCCCATCGGAGCGTTTTTCTCGAAAAAACCGAGCTTTTCGCCTTTTACGCCGTCTGGGTATCTGGTCAAAACTAAAGGTCTATCCTTCATGATTGGAAGCATCTTCGGCGCCATTCGGATGTAGTATTCAATGAACTGTCCTTTGGTAACCTTAACGTCGGGATAGAGAATTTTGTCCAAGTTTTTAAGGTCAACTTTAGTTAGCCCTTTGAGTTCTTCAGTCATAATATTGCACCAAAAGCAATTAAGCCCGAACCAATCTGCTTCCAAATAAAGTATTGCGGATCTAGTCTTTTTCCTTTTTGGAAAGGACAACAGTTCGGAAAGATTGCATTTAGGGCTGATTGCCCAAGAAAAATTGTTTTTTCTATAGTTATGCCTATATACCTTGCGAAATACTAAATATTAATGTCTGAATTAATCGAGAAAAAGTAAATTTTAAAGTTAAACATTTGCTTTTTTGGAGTTAATTCGCTGAATTACGGGGGAAGTAAAGATTGAAATCAAAAAAGCCTACGCTGGAAGACCAGCTTGCTTTCATTGCGGCGCAACACAGCGTCTATCCAACTGAGCTGTTCCAAGCCTTAGTTAACTCTAAGGAACAAGGAAAATCAGCAGTAGAAGATTTAACGATTGAATATCGAGGAAGCGTGAACGACCAAGCTATTTTCCTGATTAAAAAAGAAGGTAACGTTGTTGCTCAATTCCGTGTTCCAGAAGAAACCCTTTCAAAAGCGGATGTTTCGTTCGATAATTGGATGGAAACTAGGAAAGTTCGAAAGGAAATTGCAAGGCAGACCCCAACTCCAGCTCACGTCAAAATTGAGGATTTGCGTGTAGGCATGAAAAAGGTGAACGTTGTTGCAGAAGTTTTGGAGACTGCAAAGCCATCTAAAGTTCACACTCAGTTTAGAGATAACGCGCTTGTTTCAAACGCAACAATTGGGGATGAAACGGGAAAAATCCTGCTTTGCCTTTGGGACCAGCAAGTCGATGCCGTCTCAACTGGGGAAAACATAGAAGTCGCGAATGCACACGTCGCCAGCTTTAAGGGTGAAAGGCAATTACGTCTAGGGAAGAACGGAAAGATTACAAAGCTAGAGAATATCAATAGCAAGACACCGTAAAATCGAAACCGTCTTTTTTTATAAAATAATTGATTATTTCTTTTTCCAAATGGATTAATAACCAGTTATTGTAATTTTGCCTTTCTAAAACGACGTCGCGATATTATTAGTCTATACAAGTGAAAAGAAAGTAGGGGCCTAAATGGCCAAAACCGGGGTTAACTGCGGTTTTCCGCGGTTCTTCTTCTAAAAGAAGCTTTGGATCGGCGAATCGTTACTTTGGGATTTTGCTGACCCGATTAGCTCGATTTTTGTCTTAGTCAAAGCTTTGATGTTGTTGAAGTCTGACATTTCGCCGTAGCTTACGAGCGTTATGGCTGTGCCTTCTTCGCCTTTGCGTGCTGTCCTTCCTATGCGGTGGAAGTAAACTGGTGCGTCCATTGGAACGTCATAGTTGATTATGTGTGTTATGCCTTCAATGTCTAAGCCTCTTGCCGCGACGTCTGTTGCTACAAGCAAGTTTAGTCTTCCCGCTTTGAAGTCGCTTATTGCTCGGTCTCTTTGCGCTTGCGTGAAGCCGGCGTGTAATGCTTGTGTTCGGTAGCCTTTGCGGTAAAGTTGATCTGCTAATCTGCTTGTGTCTCGGCGTGTTCGACAGAAAATTATGGCTCTATCCACTTGGTCTTCATGCATTATTTTTAAGAGCGCTTCAAATTTGTCGTGTTGAGCTACAAGTGCATAGTACTGTTTCATTTGTGTCAAGGCGATTTCGTCTTTGCTGACAAGGATTTTCTGCGGGTTTTTCATGTAACGATCGCATACTCTCATGACTGATTCGTCAATTGTTGCTGAGAAAAGGCTTGTTTGCCTGTCGTGTGGTGTCTTTGAAAGAATGTATTTTATGTCTTCGATGAATCCCATGTCTAGCATTCGATCAGCTTCGTCAAGAACAACTATGCGTACGGATGAGAGGTTCAGAACACGCCTTTCCATAAGGTCGATCAATCTGCCGGGTGTACCGACAACGATGTGGACGCCGTTTGACAAAGCATGAATCTGCTTATTTATCGATTCTCCGCCGTAAACAGGCAGAACCTTGATTCTTGCGTACTTACCGAAACTTGCAATGCTTTGAGCCACTTGCATGGCTAACTCACGTGTTGGCGCTAAAACTAAGCCTTGAACACCGCGAACATCTCGGTCCAGCCGTTGAATCATTGGAAGCCCGAAAGCCGCTGTTTTGCCTGTTCCTGTCTGTGCTTGCCCAATGACATCTTTGCCCTCGAGCAAAGGGATTATTGCTTGGGCTTGAATTGGAAAAAGACTCTCAAACCCGAGTTCTTTTACGCTACTAAGGAGTTCCTCTGATAAAGGTAAGTCCTTGAATGATTGAATTTGCATATATTTTTTTCCTATCACAAATTTTTCATGATTTCTTTAAAAGCCGTTGAGCTTTGTGATACATGAGTTAATGTGATAACTCCAAAGTCACGTTAGGCGTATAAAAACGTTTAGCAAAATAAAACGCAAAACGAAACATCTGCCACCCCCTCTTTTAGAGTTTAAATGCATGTGACTGTCAGGGTTCAATCACATACATAAAAGTAGTATGAAACTCCTGTTTTAGTCAACCGATTCCTAAGCAAAATCAATTTAGAGGCGAAAAAATGAGTAAACAAAAAGCGAGGAAACCGCCACCATACTTCTATGACGGACCCCCTCCAAGCTCGGAAGAGAAGCAAGAAGAAACTGAAGACATCTACGATACTGAAACAAGAGAAACCATGTTAGAAGAAGATGACATCACCGCTGCTGAAGAAGGTTTCATGAAAGGACATGAACAAGAGCCGCCGGCGAAAAAAGAAACACGCAAAAAGGCGGTCAGTCATGACGACACTATCGCGGTTGAATTAGCTAAAGAAGACTCAGAAGACGATTAGCCAGCTAAACCTCTCCTAAATGCGATGACCCCATTATTGGATGGCTACTTAACACAAATGCTGGAATAATTTTTTGGGGAAACATTACCACTAACCATAATAGGCAGAAAGTAGAATCTTGATTGAGGCTTAAAAAGAAGTAATGTTTAGAGACCCTGTTTGCGGCATGGTTCTAGATGATAATACAGCCAAATTCAAGATTACTTATGAAGGGGAAACCTTCTATTTCTGCAGTTTAACCTGCAAGAAGAAATTCAAGAGACATGCCACAAAATTCGTCAAGTAATTAATTTCTTGTTTTTGAGTTAAAAAAGAAAAGGGATTAGTTGGTTTTTTAGGTTACTTAAAGAGTTTCCATACAATCGCAGCCAATATGCCGCCGATTATTGGTGCAACCCAAAAGACCCATACTTGACTGAGCGCTGTACCGCCCACGAAAAGCGCTGGACCCAAGCTTCTTGCGGGGTTAACCGAAGTGCCATCAATAAATATTCCGACCAAGTGAACCATCGTTAGTGATAAGCCAATAGCTATTCCAGCGAATCCTTTAGGAACCCGTTCATGTGTCGCACCGTGAACCACAAGCACGAAAATGAATGTCAAAACTACTTCAGCAACAATCACTGCGCCTAAAGAAAATCCTAGTAAAGAAGCTGTGCCGTATCCATTCTGACCTAAACCGTTCACTGCAATGCGGTATGTTGGGCATCCACTAAATATAGCGTAAAGTATGCCTGCACCGATTATTGCGCCTATGCATTGGAAGACAACGTAGAAAACTGTATCTTTGATGCTTAATTTCCCTGCGACCAACATTGAAATCGAAATTGCGGGGTTTATGTGACAACCTGAAATGCCGCCGAACGCGTAAACCATTGCTAACACTGCAAGACCGAAAGCCAAAGCAATTCCCACGTAAGCGTAAGCCGGTCCTAAGAAACCTTCACTTGCAATAGTTGCTACACCACAGCCGATAATCACTAAAATCATGGTGCCAATCAATTCAGCAGTGTATCTTTTTATCGCAAAACTTTGCGGTACTGCGGGCGGCGGTGACGGTACTGCGTTTAATTCTTTTTTAATTTCTTCACTCATTCAGTCTTTCCCCTTTTGCAAATTAGAACTTGTTTTCTAAGCTAGCGCTTATAACAGTTTCCATAAGAATTCAAGTTAGATCCTTCGTCGAAGGCTGCTAAATTCTGAAAAATCAGTAAAATTCGGAATCAAACAGAAGGACCAAGGCTTCGGCCAAAACCTCCTTGCTCTCCTGTATCAACAAACTGTATCAACAAAATGTATATACATTTAACCGACCGGTCGGCTTGTACACACAAGAGAGAAGGAGGCGCCTCTTTGGCCGCAAGAAACTTAACATTACACCATAAACCCGTACCGTTAGGTTATTTGTCATGGCTCCCAAATCTTAAAATAAGCATAGAGCTTCAGGCGAACCGAATGGGGAACAAAACTTTGGGCACGTTCTTCCAGACTGTACCGCCAAATTGTACCGTCAAAGTGTACCGTCATTGACCCGACCGGTCGGCTTGTACACACAAGAGAGAAGGACCCCCCCCCCTTCCGTACAATAATAGCCGCTTGGCCGTAACAAATAACTCGATATCTTTAACTGATCGTAAAAGGAGAGCTACACAGTGCTTAAGGTTTCTCGTTTGCTGAAACATCCATCATCATCAGCCCTGAAACCATCTTAGGATAGAAATCGGTGCTTTTTTCGGGCAGCAACTCATGTTGTTGGGCAATCTCCACAACGGTTTCCGCGCTTATGGGGTTAACAAGGAACGCGATGCTGGCTTCTCCACGGTCTACTTTCTCAACTGCTTCCCTTGTCCACCGCACGTAGAGGATGTTTTCATCCATTTTTAGCTTGCCCGTTTTCAGGATGTGTTTAAAGACGATATCACGAAGGATGACGACGTCAAAGATTTTTGTTTCCCTAGAAACATGAGAAGCGACAAAGTCATAGACCTTGTTCTCGTGCTTTAGCGTTAAACCGTAAGCCTTCGAACCGGCGTAAACACAGAACGCATGTTCTCTATTGTGGCTTCTCAGAAAACTTTCAAGACCTTCAACAGAGGGGTCAACGTTTGAAATATCAAAGAAGCTCTCGAGGTCCCGTAGCACTTGATCGGTCAATTTGAATTCCTTAAGAAGACGATGCGTCGCCAGAACAGTGAGCCCTTCCTCTTGGATAGGAACCATGTAGCACATGTGAAAATTAAAAGCTGAATTCTCACTCCAGCTGCCTTTGCTGCGCATTTCGTCCCTGTAGGCCAAAGCACTTTCGTAACGGTGGTGCCCATCGGTTATGACAACAGTTTTGCCGCTCATTTCAAGTTGAAGCTGCCTGATTTTTTCAGGTTCCGAAACCCGCCAAATTGTATGTTTAACCTGCAGTTCATCAATAACTTCGATTATCGGTTTGGTCTTCGCCGTCGCGTCAAGGAAAGCCACTGTTTTCCTTTCGGGGTCGGAATAGATCAAGAAGACTGACTCAAGGTTCTTCCGTACCGCCCGAAGCATGTTTAGTCTATCGGCTTTAGGTGCACTGTAGGTCCCTTCATGCGGGAACACCTTGTTTTCAGAGTAATCGTAAAGCCGCATTGCAGAGATAAAACCGATGCGTGAACACTTTCTGCTATCCAAAACAAATTCTTGACGAGAAACGAAAACCGATCGCTCATCATCCTTGAGCTAGCACGCCTTCTTTTAGCCACTGCTCAATCCGCTGCTTAGCCGCTTCGTACTTGTTTTCCTCCATCGGCAAAATAAGCCTGCAATAGTTAAAAGGGGATTTTTTGTAGTATTCTTTTTGCATGTCGGCGTCAATTTTGTCGTACGGTTGAGTTATGAGGTCCGCTAGGTTTCCTGCTTTCTGGGTGTATAGTATGGCTTTGATGGGTTTAATGTCAACCAAAGGTTTCAGCCCGCGGATTTCTTTTTATTGCAATTTAATATGTAATCTTTGTCCTTAAGAAGTCCGTTTCCCGCGGGTTCTGTGGGTTTTAGCTGTCACTTTAATCCCCAGATGGAATCAATCAAGCTTGTGACTTCTTTTATTCCCTGCAGGTTCCACTCGCCCATATGTCCGATTCGGAAGGTTTTATCCGCCAGTTTCCCGTAGCCGTTAGATATAACGTAGCCTTTCTCGCCCAGCTTACGGTTAAGATCCTTGAAGTTTTTGCTCAGCGTATTTTTTATGCAGCTAACCGTTATTGACTCGTAGCCGGGTTCAGGGAACATTTCAAAATGTTTTTTCGCCCACTGCTGTGTATGACATAGCCATTTCCAGGTGCCGCATGTAAACCTTATCGTAGGTTTCCTCAAGCAGCAGATCCATGCGTTTATTCAACGCGTAAAGCAGCGGAATACAGGGGGTAAATGGAGTCTGATGCTTCTTCTCAAATTCGAAGATTTCAAGCAGATCTGTGTAAGTGCCTCTGTTCTGGATTTCCTTTGCTCTCTCAAGCGCCCTGTCGTTAACCAACGCAACGGTTAATCCCGGGGGAAGAGCAAAACATTTCTGGGTTGACGCGAAAATGATGTCGCAGCCGATCTGGCTTGGCAAGGTTTTGTCGCCTGCCATCGAGGAAACCGCGTCGATCGCATAGATGACGTTTGGGTATTTTTTTCGTACCAGATTGCCGATTTCAGCTATTGGGTTTCTCACGCCCGTTGAAGATTCGTTGTGGCAAACCGTCAAGGTATCGTATTCGCCGCTGTCCAGCTTTTCCGCCACCATCTCGGGCTTGATGGCTTTGCCCCATTCAACCTCTAAGAAATCGGTTTCTTTGCCGCATGCACGCAGGGTTTCGGCAGCCCGCTGTGCAAAAGCGCCGTTTACGCATGCCAACGCCTTCTTTTTGACTATGCTTCTGCCGACTATGTCGAACCAAAGCGTTCCTGACGAAGTGGTGACTGTCGGTTTTACGTCTGCCGTAAGCTCAAAGTACTTGGCTAATTTGGCGGTTATTCCGCCGTAAAGCTCCGAGAACTCGGCGCTTCTGTGTCCGATGAGAAGATGCGCCTGCTCGTTAAGTATTTCCTGGCTAACTTCCGTCGGCCCAGGAATCAAGAGTTTCTTATGCATGCCTAAACCTTCCACAAGAACGTTTAACATTTAAAATATAAGGGTTATGCGCAGCAAAAAGAAGTCTTGCCGCCTTGGAACAGCCATGTTATTCTGCGTAAGCCCGTGGTTTTGTCCGCCGGCTTGCTCGGTGGCTTTCAAAGTGGCGTAAGCTAGCATTTGCTTGCAATTGTTTAGTAATATATCGGAAACAGAAATCTTGTTATTAAGCAGTCGCGCCAAAAATGTATTGTCGAGGAGAAAGGAGAAGGCATTCATGTTAAGAAGAGAGGTAATTCCCGAGTTTACTCATCATCCTGATGGGCACACTGGACTGCGTAACCACCATAATCGGAGTCGTTTACAGCCGGCGCCAAAGAATTAAACCCCGCCATGGCAGTCATAGTTAACAGCAACGTTGGCGCTTTTTTAGTCGTCAAAATCGCAGCAACAATATTCATAGCGTTCACCTACGTCTTCGCAAGAAAAATCTTGACTGCACCTACCCAACAAAAACGGCAAAGCCTTCCTTTACTCAATCAAAGCCCTACATTCGCCTACGTGGGCATCGCATGCTTCCTCGCCTTCGCCGTCGCAAACAACCTCATAATCCTCATAAAATAAACCGCTGAAACAACTCGCCTATTTTTTTCGGAGCCGTTTCAGCTGCGTAAATATAGATTAGAAAAACATAAATAAAATATCCAAGCACAATACATCTGGACGCTGTAGCAGCAAGTTAAGAAACGCTTAATTGTAGCTACCATCAATATAGCAGATCGAGAGAGGAAAATGAAATTCAGCCTATTCCACAAGCAGAAACAGCAAACCAACCCTGAACAGCCAGCCGTGCCTCCTCAAGAAGAACCCAAAGCAGAAGCCGCAGCCTCCCCAAGAAAGCCAAACAGGAAGCCACTGCGCCAATCGAGCTTCAGAACCTGCGCCCGTTGAAACAGCGCCGACACAGGAAACCGTTGCAGCTGCGAGCCAGAAAAGAAGCCTGAAGCAGCTGAGCATCCAGAGCAAAACTTACCTCAAAGCTATGCCTCTTAAAACCGTCGCCGACGTGGAAAACGTCAAAAACGAAGTTAAAAACGGAAACATCATAATTCTTCCGAGTTACTCCTCTTGCCAGCAAAAGCATCGACGACGTGAAAAACGCCGTAAACGAGCTTACCCAATTCGCCGAGTCAATCGGCGGCGACATCGCACGCCTAGGCGAGGAACGCGTCGTTATCTGCCCAAAAAAAATTAGGATTTGGCGTGAAAAAACGCCAGCCCCAAGCAATCTTTGCCGACCGCTGCGCCTACAGCAGCCTAAAAGTTTCAAGATTGCTGGGCAACTGTTGTATGCCTGCTTTGTTGTCTAAGTAGTTGGCGAAGTTGATTGTTTTCTGTTTTTCGCCGTGGCACACAAAGATGCGTTCTGGTTTGGGTGTGAGATGTGTCAGGTAGTTGACGAGTTGGCGTCTGTCTGAGTGTCCTGAGAAGCCTTCGATGGATTCAACCTGCAGTTTGACGCTGAGACGCCGCCATTTTGCCTTCGTTGTCCATCATGGTTACTTCGCTGACGCCTTTCTGCACTCTTCTGCCCATGGTGCCTTCGATTTGGTAGCTGACGAAGATTATTGTGTTTTTGTCGTTGTTTGCCCAGTTTTTGAAGTACTCGATTACGGGTCCGCCTTCAAGCATGCCTGAAGTCGCCAGAACAATGCAGGGTTCGCCTTCGATGATGCTTTGCCTCACGCTGGGATGCTCAACGATGGTGAAGTAGTCGCTTTGGAACGGGTTAATCCCTTCATGCAGGATGCTGTGACGCACTTCCCTGCCCAAATATTCTGGGTAAGCCGTGTGGATGGCTGTGGCTTCGCTAATCATGCCTTCGATGAAGACCGGAGCCTCCTTCATCAAGCCCCGTTTCATGTAGCCGTCGATGATGAGCATGATTTCCTGTGCTCTGTCCAACCGCAGGCACCGGGATGAGAACTTTGCCTTTGCGCTCCAACGTCTGGTTTATGATGCGGGTCATAGCTTCTTCAGCTTCAACCCTTGTTGGCATAATGTCGTCTGCGCCGCCGTAGGTGCTTTCGGTGATGACGGTTTCGATGCGTGGAAACTCGGTTGCTGCCGCTTCCAGAAGCATGGTTCGGGCGAATTTGTAGTCGCTTGTGTAAACGATGTTGTGTAAGCCTTCGCCGATGTGCAGGTGAACCATTGAGCCGCCTAAGATGTGACCTGAATTATGAAGCGTCAGACGGATGTCAGGTGCAATGTCGGTGACGACGCCGTAGCGCAGGGGAATCGTGTGCAGAACACATTCCCGAACGTCTTTTTGGTCGTAGAAAGGGGTAACACCTTGCTTGCTGGCGACGTCCAAGTAGTCGAGCTGAAGCATCGTCATCAAATTCGACGTGGGCGCAGAACAGTAAATTGGACCATCATAACCATACTTGTAAAGGAAAGGCGCTAAACCGCAGTGGTCAAGGTGCGCGTGGCTAATCACAACGGCGTCCAACGAGTCAATCTGGAATTCTGGGCAGTCAAACCGTGGGAACGATTCAAAAGGCCTGTTTGAACCAGGGTTAATGCCGCAGTCCAAGCAGCACGCTGCTTTCGCTGGTCTTAACCAGCCAAGCTGAGCGTCCGACTTCTTGTGCGCCGCCAAGAACCGTCATGCGGACATCGCCGACTTCGTAGATTTTCGGTCTAAAGATGCGTCTCGCCAACGGTGCGCAGTATTCGTTCCCGCTCTTTGCTTTCGGAGTGCAGGTAATGACGCATGTGAGTGACAATTTTGGATTTAATCGGCGGGCTCCGCAACACATGGGGGCGCCACTTGGTTTTCTTGATAATTTCCTGCAAGACCGCGCCGTTTCTGCCAATGACCAAGCCAGGCTTTTTTGTTTCGATGATGATTTCTCCGAGGCTTGGGTCAAAGTTTATGTCGGTGACTTCGGCTTCTGGCGGAATCAGTTCACGAGCGATTTTTTCCGCCTCAACCTCGGGATTCTAACAGAGGGGTCAGGTCGAATAACGATTCTTTTTCGGATGACACCGACGATTTCCGCCACTATGCTGCTTTGCTCGACCAAAATTTCAGGTTTCTTGGTGTAAACCGCGAGCATCGGACCTTCGTATTCTATCCTGGTTACTTCTACTTCTCTTGGAACTTTCTGCAAAATATATTGACTAATTCTCTATCTTGTCTCGATCTTTTTCTTGTGTCCGAGCCACAAATTTAACTTCCTGCTTTGAGAAGAACTCGCTTTTTCTTCTTCAGATAATTCGCGGTAACCGTTCTTGTCGATTACAGTGATATTGTAGTTGTTGCCGCTTGCAACATCCCGTTTCATAGCCGCATTAACTGCTTTAACAATGGTGGGTAGCAACTCGGCGATGGTCATGCCTTCACGATACTTGTCTTCAAGTATTCCGTAAGCAATTGGTGAACCAGAACCTGTGGAAACAGATTTTTCTTCCGTTAAGCTGCCGTATGGGTCCAGATTGTAGACGTGTGGTCCAGTGTCATCGACGCCGCCGACGAGAACCTGAGTTGCCAAAGGCACGTAACGTGCTGAGAAAAGCAGGTTCGCGACGAGCCTAGCTGCCGAGGCTGACGGGCATGGGCCTGTTCAGGTTTATTTTGTAAAGTGAAGCGTTCGCGGTAAGAATGTCTACGACTTTTTGGGCGTCTGCCACCGTGCCGGCAATCGTCATGCCTAAGTGGTCATCGATTTTGTAGACTTTTTTCCCGAATTTATGTGCTACATAGAAACCCATGGTTACTCGGGTGTCAGAAGCTAAAATCACGCCGTCTTTGCAGACGACGCCAATGGTAGTTGTTCCTTTAAGAACTAATTGACTAGCATTATTATTTTGTGACATAGTTTTGTGCTCCCCTAAAACTCCGTTTACGCGGATTGCCATCCACTAGGAAGTAGCAACATCTAATCTTTCCGTGAACTTAATTAATATTTCGCCCCGCATAGGGTCTCGCGTTAACCACCCAGAGAAACACTAAAATTTGCAAACATGGGTTATCCCAAAAAAATTGCGTTTTCACCGATAAATTCTCACGCTTTTTCAAAAAACGCAATAATTCAGCATCATACTAAAATAGGGTTGATTCGAATATAGTAGACAATAGATTTGAGAAGGAGGCCATTTCCCGATGAAAAGAAAAACCTATAAGAACACTCATGGAAATATTTACAAAGTTAAAATAAAACCAACTCGCAAAACCATGGATAAGAGTCTGATTGCCAAACGGCAAGCATTAGCCCAAGCGCTAGTCAAAACACAGCCACACAAGCCAAAGCATAATCTCTGGCTACAGCTACCGCGTTTAATCAAAAAAGGGAAAACGCTTTTAGCGCTTTTTTAATTATTTCTTACCTTTGTTGTGCTTCGCTGGGAGTGAAACTTGTTTCCGTTCTTTTCGTTTCTGGTCTTTTTCACGTTGCAGTTTCTTATGTTGCTCAAGACCCTCAGCTTTCTTTTCTCTTTAGACAAAATCGTTCAACCTTAAAAATCCATTAGAAAAGTGACTCAAAAACTTTGCGATCACCATTCAATCTTTCAAGTTTAAATATGAGGCTAAAAAGCAGTTCCTCAGCTTTTTGAGGAAGACAATGTGTGTTTTCAGGCAGGTTTACGCGTTAACCTCTAGTTTCATAGACGATTATTGAGTCAGTTTTTATCTGCATTACTAGGTCGTGTCCTTCCACTATTCGTCTTAAACAACCTATGTTTTCTTTCGAAAGAGCTGTTTTAATGTTTATGTGGTACCCATTGTACAATGGATACATGGCTTTCTGCGGAATCAACGAAAAAGTGCTTCCATCTAAATTTGGGCATCTGTCAACGATTTCCCTAAGCAAGATAGCGATTTCAGCTAACTTCATAAATGGTCCCTACTAATTACACAGGCAATTAATAAAAAACTTTCAGTATTGTGCCACGAAAAAAGCATAAGTTCCATCAAACACCGAAATTAATCGTGAATTACGGGTTTTTAGGCTTAACGTTTCTGGCCTTTAGCCGGAAGCTGCGCCCTCATCTGTTTCTTTTTTGCTTCTTTTTCGCGATCCATTTTCTTTCTTTGTTCATTCTGTGTGTTTTTTGCTTTTCGTTTTGCTACACTAGGCATAAAGTCACCCAATAGTAAATTAAGAACAACATCCAACTTAAAACATTTTTCGCCTTTCCGCCTATCTCACGCTAACTAATTAAGAGGCCTTTTGATTCGGCAAGGCAAATATCGATCTTGAGCGAGATTTACGAACTTTTTGAAAAAAGGATAAGCAACAAGAGCTTTTTTACGGGTAGTTAGAGAAAAAATATAGTCACTGAAGAACTCTCGACCAATTGCAAAACCCCAGAAAATCAAGAGTGCCTAAATGAGGGTCTTCTGTTTTTCAGAAGAAACCAAGCTTGAAACCCTCACACCGATTAACCTAACCTTGCGGTCTTTATGCAGGCAGCCAGACAATAGTTCACGCTCGGTTTTCTGCAGATCATAAAGGCGATTAGTCAAAAAAGGCAAGGTGTGACTTCTGCTGTGGGTCTCAAAGTTCTTGTAACGAATCCTGAGCGTCACTGTTTTGAAGAGCAAATGTTGATCCGTCGTTTCTTTCTGGACAGCAGCACTCAGCTCATCCAAAGCCTGCAGAACCACCGCTGGATCTGCAGTATCTTCTTCAAAAGTGGTTTCGTGACTTACACTCTTGACTCCAACCCGTTCTTCAACCTCGCTTCGGTCTATGCCCCTTGCCATCAAATGGAGCTGCCAACCTATAACTCCAAACATCTGCGTTAACGCCGAAGCATCAAACCGAGCCAAGTCTCCAATCGTTTTCACGCCCAGCGTTTTGAGCTTCTCCTCCGTTTTCCGTCCCACCCACAGCAGCTTTCGAACGGGCAAAGGCGCCAAAAAGCCCTCAGCTTCCTCACCTCTCACAACAGTTAATCCGTCCGGCTTTCGAAAGTCGCTGGCAACCTTGGATATGAGCTTGTTAGGTCCGACGCCAATCGAGCAAGTCAAACTCTCTTTGAGGCGAATATCTTCCTTTATCTTCAAGGCTAAAGCTTCAGCCTCAACGAAACCGCTGACTCGGTTGGAAACGTCTAGAAAAGCCTCATCGATACCCCACTGCTCAAACTTGTCCGCGTAGCTTCTTGCAATAGCCATTATCTCGTTTGAAACTTTTATGTACAATGGGAAATTCGGCGGCAGATAAACCGCTTCAGGGCAAAGACGCCAAGCCTGCGAAATAGGCATACCAGAACGGACACCAACCTTTCTTGCTTCGTAATTGCTTGTGCTAACAACCCCTCTGCCCTTGCCGCCCTTGGGATCGGCACCCACAACAACGGGTTTGCCCCGTATTTCCGAGCGCTCCCGTTCCTCAACAGCCGTGTAAAAATGATCCATATCTAAATGAAAAATTACCCGCTGCTTATCACTCATACATACCAAAGAAGCTGTGTGCACACTGGAAATTTGAATCTATCGAAAACAAAAAACAACAAGGTTCGCCACGCATAGACCAAACGAGAAGACAACGCAAATCACGCCGACAAGTGCCTCACCAAATATCGCTCAAACACCATCTAAGAGGGCACGACATCTCAGGCGATTGGTGGCCGCAGGCTGAGCTAGTCGACCGAAGTCTTCTAGCTTACACCCCGGCTCCATCAAACCCATCTTCTATGGGAGCCT
>CAVYHV010000015.1:0-127619 GCA_963768425.1 Candidatus Bathyarchaeota archaeon
AAGGGCGCCGTCATGGGTGGTTCATAAAAAGATGCAGTAGCAAGCCTAACGCTTTTTCCATGAACTGCCTACCTGGAACGGTAAGGCTTGCTGCGAGTGAACCAAAATAGTTTTCTAGAAATATTTCTTCAAGCTTATCACTAATTCCAAGATGCGGTAAAAAGTTTTCTCGACGTCTTTTCGTCCAAACCAAAAGATAGACAAATCAGAACGCAGGGAAATAGTGCCAGTTTTTTGCCTTCTCCGTAATCCATTAGTCGGGCTCCGTCATCGTGTCACAATAATACTGCGCTTTCGCAATTGTACTACAACTATTTTATTGAATGAATCATGGAAAAGTGCACAAGTGGATTAAATTTTAATCCCACACACACACCGACCTACGGAACTACCGTATTGTTAGGGTGCTTAGTAGTGGGTATGGGTGGGTAAGTGTGGAATAATAATAGTCAGGTATTGGTATGAGGAGTAAAAAACATAGTAAAACTTACCCCCTGCAAACTAACAAATACTATGAGGGGTAAAAAATAACATAAGAAAAGTTACCCCTTGCCATAAGGAGTGAATATGGAAAAAAGACTATATTCTTGTGTTCTCTTGAAGCTTCTTTTGCTTTAGCTCCCTTCTTTGGACTATGGCTTCATATCTTTTCCTAACATAAGTTGTCCTACACTTGCTTGAATGGTACACTTTTCTTGGGTCATACGTTTTGAATACGATGCCACAGGGACAGGTTCTAATGAGAACTACATTACTTAATCTCTCAAAGTTTTCCATATCACTCTACCCAACAAACTCTAAGACAATGCCATTTTCCTGTAATTATCGGGAACCTGACTTATGCTTACCTGCCTTATACGTCCCCACGCCACAATCAAGACACTTAACGATATCTTCATCTTCTTCAAGACGAGTGCTACCACAAGAAGGACACTTTGGACATGAAACGTTATTCAGTTTTTTCTCTGTTGCTATTTGGCTTCACTCTTCTTAGCTGTTATTTATTTTCGCCCTTCTTCATGGTGTCTATGTAGGTCTTCTTTTTCACTTTCTTTCTAATCGGGCAATTAAGTCGAATACTCGATTTGCACCTGCGGCAGTTTTTAACTAAACCTGCCCTTAATTGGCACATTTTCATTTACCTCGTTTCCCATGTTTACACTCACTGCTCTTATGCTTATACCATTGCTTTTTTTAGCTATGAAGCACTCATATTCTGGATAGTTACCGTTCTGCGTCTTCGGGTTAACTGCGCACGCTTAGTAATGGAAAAACAAGCCAATAATAGGGTTGGGTATAGTCGGAATCGAGTATATGTAAACATAACAAAAATAATTTTCATTTTTATTTAAATTCCAGTTTGCTTTGCTATCGTCAATTACATGACAACGTTATATTTCAAAAAGAAAAGAAATTAAGGTTTCTTTAGCGGTTTCGGAACCATAAAAACAGGGTTATCAACATTTTTTACATGTTCTTTTCCAGATATTACTTCTTTGACTAAGTGGTGTTTCTCACATTTCCAGAACTCGCTCGTTTCATTTTCGTGAACTTTCTTGGTTTGTCCACCGCATAATTCACATTTAAAACCCATGTTCTAAGCCACTGTATGAATATGTTACGACGCTTAAGAAGTAGCGCACAATCCATATCACATAAGGTTAAGGTATAGTACATGAAGTGTCTGAATCGAGTAAACACATCAAAACAACGGAAAAATACGGAAAAATAACGCAAAGGGCAAAAATCTTAAAACTGCATAGTGTAGAAATACTCAAGTGGTTACCTTCTTATTCAGAATTTAAGTAGTTGGCTATTCAAAATGAGCCTCGTTCTTCAAGAAGAAATTGATAACGTGAGAAATTGTCTACAAGCTATGCCATTGACCTCAGATGCACTGGGTGTAGAATGGATAACTGCGAACATCCTAAACGTTGAAGAGAGAACTAAAAAGCATTCTCTTTTTTGGCTTCTTTGGTACGCAGATAGAAGTAGCAAACTTGAATCGTGGTTGGCAGTCTTAAAAACTTCATTGCCAGATACGAAATTTAGAAAAATAATAACTTCGCTGAAAGAAAAGAGCGGGGAAAACGAATTTGGGAGCTTCATTCCCGAAATTGAAGTTTTAGCGTACTATGCAAGCAAGAAAGATAATGGGGTAAGTGTGGAGTATGAACCGAATATTCCTAATAAAAACAATGTAGGGGATATCAAGCTTTCATTTGGCGGTAAAGAAGTATATTTGGAAGTCACCAAATTATTTAGTTCAGAGAAAGAAAGAAAAATTGACGACCTTTTGCGTCTACTTGGTTCCAAAATTGATGAGATAGTCGATAATCCTTTCTATATATCGATTGGAATTGAAGAGAGTTTTACAGAAAACGATGTTATGCCATTTGTTGAATCGGTTCAGAGTCAAGTAGACAAGTATAAACACATACAAGAAATTCCTGCGGAGAGAATCCCTAAATTTGATTATAACTCAAAAGGGTTTTTCATGATACTTATGAGAGCACCAACTGGTAAAAAAGGGCACGCTGGTGGTTTCTTTACCCCAGCAATGGAACTGACAACAGCAGGAAGATTGAAAGGAAAAATAAAAGATAAGGTCAAGCAATTGCCTGACAACCAACTCAATGTAGTCGCTCTTGACATTTCTCATCATTTCGCTCATTTCGATGATATTGAGGACGCTTTTGCTGGTCAAGAAGGAGTAAGAATTAATGTTGGAACAGGAGAAGTCACCCCTTACAGAAATGCTAATGGAATTATACACATAGACGAAGGAAAACAAATAGGGCTGATAATCGGTTTCAAAGGATTTGATTACGAAAACAGAAGAAAATATGTCAATTTGTCAGCAACCGTTCCATTTAGTGACGAAATGGTCTCAATATTATGAATAGGCATAAGAACTCTACCGAAAATAAGCAAAAAGTCTGGAAAAATTATCGGCGACCATCACGCATGGTTTCAGGAATCGAGTTACGATTGCTGTTATTTTTTGTCCGATTCTAATTGACGATTTATTTCTTCAAAATCATTTCGGTAAATGTGTTCTAACTCATGCTCCACATCGTCAGCAACACTAAACGTCGAAGTTGTTCTTCTAAATGTAAGGTATTCTCCATTGCGTTTATCTATGGTAAAGGCGCAGCAGGTTTGAACTGGTATCACTTCGCCGTATTCGATTCTTTCTCCTGCCTTGTAATGCTTCTCCCTTTCTAAATCTTCTCTGTAAGCTGCCATGATTTCAGTTAAAACTCTGAAAGTGACGTTGTATGCTCTCACTTTTGGAAACGGCTTTTCACCGTAAGCCACCTTCCAAGAGTCCTGAACTTTTTCCCAAATCTCGCGTAATTTCGTTTGAGAAATCTCTTTCGCATAGAATTTTAGTATGTGTTTCTTGTCGAGTTCTAAAGTGAACTCTACCATGTGCCATCCGCCCTCTCCTATCCCTATGTACCAACAGTTTCGAGTCGGTTTAAAGCAGATTTCGCGTACACTAATATGCAAAAAATTGAAACATTATGGCGAGCGCCGCTACATCTACTTTTGCTTCACATCCATGGTTGAACAAATTTATCTGCAAAAGAAACTATCGGTAGAATGCCCTAATTGCGCTGAAAAACTTGTCTGAGGGCAGAAATGAAAGAACAACCATTAATTTCCGAGATTATTCTGTCTAATGATATTGGTTTATAATTGATGACTTCTGCTGATACGTTAATTGTTTTTTCTTCCTTGTTGATAAAAGGGTACTTTTCAAGGTTGTTGTTGTGCTTTTCGCCATGAATGATCCAATCATTCCAATATTGAGGTCTGATGGGGTTGTGAGTTAGCATAAATGACTGTTCTTTGTAGCGTATGAAGTAGTGATTTGGTGCTTCAAGGGCTTTGGTAAAGGGTTGAGTATCATGGTTTCCACGTATGAAGACTTTTTTCCCATTTAGCTTATCAAGCCAATAATCGATTGACCTGACGTTTGTTCCGAATGCCAAGTCACCTAAGAAAAATATAAGGTCAGAAGCTCTTACAGTGTTATTCCAATTATTCACTAATGCTTCATTCATCTCTCTTTTTGTGCGGAAAGGTCTCTTGCAATAACGGATTATGTTTTCATGGTTAAGGTGTAAATCACTGATTAGAAAGATTCGAGTTGAGGGAGACAAAATCAAGGGTTTGTCAGGAGAGAAACCATTCTCGTGGTTAAGTCTCTGTCGGAGAAACTGTAGGGTTGTTTTTCTCATGTTTCTATCTAAAGCTTCATTGCCGAGTAAGTAGCCTGTGCTGAAGCAAATCGTATTCGCGAAGTATCTTGGCGTTCTTGAGAAGAGTCAGTCTTAAAACAAAATGCTGTATTTTTGGGACATCTACAGTTTCAAGGAACTTCTTTATTACTCTAAATTTATCATCAATGTCTTTGAAAGCAATCGTGGCATGAGGCTTGTAGCTTTTCCTTGTCATGTTCATTTAATACGCAATATTCTGCGAATTTTTGGATTAAATTTGACCTTAGTTCTTTCAGCTCCGTTGATGGTTCAATGTTAACAGCCAAAACTTGCTTATCACTAAGCAAATTGCCAAAACTTCTAAATCCATTAAAGCTGAAGGCAACAAGGTCAAAGTTATTGCCACATTGCTCTATTGCGTTAATTACCTTTCTTTCATCAGTTGTCTGAAATGAACCAACTATGGAAACATGTGGAACTACTCTGTTTCTTGTTACTCCTTGAACACCGAACTTGTTCGACACGTCATAAATCAAGTCTTGACAAACTTTCTTGCTGACCCATGAAGCCTGAACTCAACAAGATAGTTGTCCAAAGGGTTATTCACTCAGGGCATACTTACTTCTAACGTTAATACTTGAGGTATAGATTGTTCCGCAATATGTGCACTTTATTGGTTCAGCAGGGTCAAGAATCGTAAGGTTTGCACCGCAATGTGAACATTTCAAGGGCATAATCTCTGCATTTCTCAAAGCCAAGAACTTTTCAATGATTTCTTTTGTAGAATAGGTTAATTTTAGACCTGAGCCTTCTTTGAAAAATGCTATGCGCTTGACTTCTTTTTGAGGAGTGGGAGTACCCTGAGCCTTGACTAAAAAGACCTTGTGGTAATCACGAAAAGCCCTCTGCCTTTAGAAGTTTCTGTGGAGTCTGCCTTTGTAGGAAAATAAATATTTGGAGTCTAAAGGCTTTAATCCTGTTTCTTCTTGAAGCTCTCGCATTGCAGCTTTTCTTCGACTTTCACCTTTGTTTGCTCCACCACCCGCAAGCATAGAAAGATTCACTGCCTTGGCTAACAACTAAAATGCCTTCAGGAAACTCAACAATAGCAGTCCCTCTCCTTCGATTGTAAACCATTAAGGTTTTCCTCTTTTGATTCTTTTCTATTTTATGCTTTCAGATTTAAGACTTATCTTTGTGAAGACTCTCTGCCATGCAGTTTTGACTTTGAACATTCATTACAATAAAACTCCTCTTTTCCCTCTTTTGTGATTAACAGTCCCTTTCCTTTGTTGATTTCCTTCAAAGTCCATTTAGAGGGCATGGTGTTGACTGTCGTAGTTTGAGAGTGCTGGATTTTCTTACATGATTTGCAAGTAAAAAACTTCTTGCTTCTAAGAGTGTAATCATAGTATTTTTTCATGCTTTCACATTTAGGTGCATCCAATACTTCTTTGCACGTGTATCCAACTCCATTCCGTTGTATTTGGATAAGCCCAATGCCCAAGTGCCTCGCTATCTCGATGTCATCATCACTGAATTTTCTATCTTTTCCATCAACTTTGTCAAGTGAAGCAAAAAACATCTTGTCACAAAAAAGCGTGTAGCCTTTAGCTTGACCGAAATTAGCAGATATAGGAATCTTGTCTATTTTGACCTCAACTCCGATAGTTTCAATTTCCGTTTTTTCATCGTTGATATAATAGACTCCGAAAACATCTACAGAACCTATCCCTTGCTTTCCAGCTTCCACAAAAACCTCAATATAATTAGGTTTTTTCTTCATAAACTGCTTTACTGATGAATACAGGTCAGCTTCTCTCAACAACATAATTTGCAAATGATTTAGGTACTATTAGAATTTTTATAATATGGAGTTATATAGAAAAATCTTCAAGGAGCACATCCATTAGAAAATATTCTTCTCCTATGGAACTAAGACTGTTTGCTTGATTGATGCATCGGTTTTATCCATAATATCAACCGCAACTATACCTAAATCCATAATTTCATCTTTCTGTTCTTCAGTTAAGCCACGAATGAATAAGCCGCCATGATGGAACAAATCATTACGTTTCTTCTTAAATTCAAGGACCTTACCATAATCATCATGTGATAAATAGCCGATATCTTTTAGAATCGCAAGTTTTTTTCCAATGCTTAATTCCATTAATGGGTCGGCTTTAGGATTCTGACTTGATAGACAGTAGGCTTTTAGAATACTTTCATCTGCTCTGAGTTCGATTATCCCCCATGAAATAAGCAAGAACTCAGAAAATTTTCCCTCTCGCTTGAGTTCTTCCAACATGCCTGGTTTCGCCAATTCATTTACCCCCTTTCTTCTAAGACTATTTTTCCATCATTCAAGCAGGAGTGTGTCAAAATGAACTTTTTTTGAGTTTTAATAACATTAAACACGTGTATTCTATCATTTGGCGAGTATTCAATGAAAGACTTCGTACTGCCTATGTTGACAAAGATTCCTAAAGGATATTTTAGAACATTGATGTAATCATTCAATTTTAAAAAGTCTTCCAACGCCTTTCTTTTGTTTGCTTTGAGTTTAAATTCTATTGCCACAAAATTGCTTTCTTCTCGGGTTCGTGCTTTTCCCTTTTCAAAAGGGATGTGAACTATTACATCAGGTCTGTGAGAAATACCATGATTGGGAATAGTTTTTTGATATTCTTGCTCGACGATTGCCTCATCTGATATTATGTTGTTTTTGCAGAGCAAGGTCTTCAGGTTGCTTGAAAATTCTCCTTGATATCCTCGCTCTGAAGAATAAAATCGTGGATTTTGAACTTGTTTTAATGCTTCAATAATGACCTCAAGAAGGTTTTCAACCATGGAAAGTAATATTGTATGTTTTCTTTATTTGCCTTGTGCGTGCGAAAAAAATAAGAATAATAAAGCAAAAGAAGACAAGAAAAATTACCAATCGTAGATTGAGAAATAATCAGGGATATGCTAAAGGGTAAAAGTGTATGCTCGTAATTAAGGGAGAACTGAAAGAGAAAGTGTTAAAACTCCACCGTTCTTATGAAGTGTAAGCATGCATAAAATACGAGCAATCCTGTTTGACCTTGATAATACTTTAGTTGACTTCATTCGCATGAAAGAAGAATCATGTAGAGAAGCAGCTAAAGCGATGATAGCATCAGCAGCTTTTAGATTTCAAAGAAATCATTGATATTGTTGAATCAATCCAGTTGAAGGCTGAGTGAGCCAAAAATGTTGGAGAATAATCCAAAAACAAATCAGCTGATTATTCCTAAAATATGCAGTGCGTCCTAATCTACAGCGTGTAACTTTCCCCAACTTTTCCCAACAACGTTACATTTTTTGACCAGTTCTCGAAAGCCTTCGCATTTTCAGTATGAAGTGGAATTACGTTTTTCGCGTTAACTTGCTCTACGAACTCTTTAAGTTGAGGACCTGAAGCATGACCAGAAACGTGCGTGGACTCAACGTTCATGCCAAAATGGTTTATCCAGTTCATTACTCTCTCCCAATCCATCTCCATTTCAGCATCAAAAGGCTCACAAACAGACTTTATGTAAACTGAACCTTCAACAGGCTTTATGTCAATGAGTTCTTTAGGTCAAAGTTACTGCAAAACATCAAATAATCCTCTTGATTAGCACCTACATCTTTGTAGCAAACAGCCCTGTCAAGATAAGGACGTTCCCAAGAATCATAATCTTCGTCGCGAATCTTATCGCACCATTTTGAGTCGCCTATGACGCCCCAGCTTTTTCTGTTAGCGTAAAGCTGCAAGTTTTCATCGTCAGTTTTTGGAGCAATGGAGTCGCCACATTTAGCCAGTTCATCCAGCAAGTACGCTTGTTTGAGGGAAATAGCAAGTTTCTTGTCAAGCTTCTTGGCTACGTTTAGAAAAGAGAGCATTCTATCCGTGTCTCTTATGGACCAGTTGCAGATTGAAAGTCCTTTGGCTTTTGATGATATGTCGCCAATTTCGTCTTCAACTTCAGCTTCTTTTTTGGAACTGTTAGAGTCTACTCTTGTGCCTTCAATTATCAGCACATCTGGTTTTGCTTCTTTGCAAGCTTCCATGAATGCAGCGGTTTCTTTTTCTCTGCGTCCATGAAAACGGAAATCTCCCGTGTAAACAATCGTTCCTGAAGAAGTGTGTATTATGTATCCTGTTGCTCCAGAAAGAGAATGGTCAACCCTGTAAGGCTCAACCTCAATGTCGTCTATGTGAAACTTCTCGTTAAACTTGAAGGGTTTGTACTTGCGATCTATCTTGATGTCTCTTTGAACGGATTACTTTTCCATCTTTAATGTGAGTTTCAAAACAAACTGACAAATCCGTTATGTCGTTAAAGCCGCTGCTTGAAGTATCATTCAAAGCTTTAAGAATACAATAAGATTCATCTGAACAGTAGATGGGTAGGTCTTCGTGAAGATGATTAATGTACGATGCATGGTCAGCGTGAGCATGAGAAACGAGCAAACCCTGAACGTTCAGGTCTTCTTTTGGTCGTCCCATATGCTTTATGAAGTCAGACCTGTAAACACCTTTCAAGTCAGGAATAAGCCCGAACTCAATGAAATCGCCTAATCCACTGCATTTTCTTGGTTGCAAAAACTCTGAAAAATACTTGTTTGCTGTGCCAAAGCTCATCCCAAAATCCAAGAACAATTTTGTGTCATTGTCTTCGAGAAGAATTTTGTTTCCGCCTATCTCGTTTACAGCACCATAGAAAGTAAGTTTAGTCAATTCAAAGCCTCTTAGAGAGATATGCAGTTGTTAGCTTTTTTGCTTTTCGCGAGCGTTCTCAGAGCAGGATTACTTTGAGGAAGCTTGAAGACATGAAGTGCTCAATATAGCGCTAACAACTTCTAGGTTGCTCTCAACCATTCTTTAAGCGCGGCAGCTTCTGGTATCGTCCTCACTAGTTGGAAATATTATCTTGATTCTGTAATTTGCAAAATCTGGTAATGCAGTTGCATATTCTTTAGCCATCGCTATGAACACTTGAGAATACTTTTTACAGTTTAGTTTGTTCTCAGGTGTCAGTATAGGTTTTTCTTAAGGCTATGAATATTTTAAATACTATTAGAAATCTAAGTACTTCAGAGTGACTGAATTGTCCATTGGAATACGTTCCATGAGAACACATGTAATGCATTGCTTTGCGAAGAACTCCGCAATTTGGGGATTGAAGCTTTTTTGAAGAACATTATCTAACTCTGTTTGGGATTAACAAACCCGATGTTCATATAATGCATAAACTATCCAACTATTTCATAGAAGGAAAACAGAAACCCAGAAAATTAGTTGATGCTGTTAGTAAAGCCTACACCTACAAACAGAAGCTTAGTTCTGCTTCTCCTAAAGTCGTTTTCGCCGTCCTGTACCCTACAGACTGCATTGGTTCTTGTGACGCCGCAGCCTTGCTGGATGCTTATCCTTTCTATATAACATACAATGCAAAATCCTTGAAGGACTTAGCCCAATGGATTCATAATCTGATTACTGTACCACCTGTTACGTTCGAAATTAACACTACCGACGCAATCAATTTGCTAAGAGAAGCTGTGAATACCATATCTGAGACTTTCGCAGGGGTTGAGGCAAAAGATGTAGAAGAGATTTTTGGCGGTTCGCTGTTTTTTGAGACTGTCTTAGGAGTAAAGGAAGAAAAAGAGATTCCAGTTCAGTACCTTAGAGAGGCTGCTTCTTATTTATTGACTAATCAAATTCTTTTCTACCAAATCTTAGCTAAAGAGAAGAAGGAATTAATCAGATACAAATCAATTGATGCTGAAGGATTAAAATCACTATCGGAATTGCAACTAAAGTATTTCTCAAAGGTGCTGCTTGAAGACTATAAACCTATTTTTGGCTTTGATATCGCCTCAAAAATCAATGTAAAGAAAGGGCTGGAAGCAATTAAGGTAACAATCGATTCTGTTAACGCCTTGTCACCTGGAGCCTTGGGTCACGATATTCTTGGAAAAATATTCCATAATTTGATTCCTTTTAATTGCGAAAAGTAGTGGCAGCTTATTATACAAATGTTCAAGCTGGAGAGATTTTAGCAACCCTAGCAATTAACGAACCGGAAGTAAAAGTCCTCGACCCAGCCTGTGGTTCAGGTACTCTGCTTGTATCTTCTTATCAAAGAAAGAAACACCTGATTGAAAAGAAGAAAAAATTCAATTTCAAAGACCATAAGCGATTTCTTTGAAGAAGAAATAACTGGTATGGATATCATGCCTTTTGCGGCTCATTTGGCGGCAGTTCATCTTTCTCTTCAAGCTCCCCTTTATGCTACTGATTTCCTAAGAGTGGCAATTCATGATGCAACTGGACTTAAACCAGGAACCACTATTTTGCCAGCGAAAAATCTCTTAAAGAAGCATTCAAGCAAAAAAAGATTGTTGAAATCTATTCTAACCCAGCGATAGAAGAGAAGAAAAAGGTTCTTGTTGGGGGAGTCTCTCTTTCAGACGAAGGTAGACCTCGACCAATAGAACTCACAAAAGTTAACCTTGTAATCATGAATCCACCCTTTACAAGATACCAGAGGATACCTACTCCCTACAAGAGGGTGCTAATGTCACGATTTCAGAAGCAAAATACAAAGAGTGCTTGCACGGTCAATTAGGTTTACACGGCTACTTTCTTTTGCTTGCAGATAAATTTGTAGAAAATGACGGAAGAATTGCTGCAGTACTACCCATTACTACATTGTCGGCAAAGGGCTTGTATCAGGTTCAAAATCTCTTGCTCAAAAACTATGATATTGAGCATTTAATCGTTTGTGAAGGTAGGTTTGCCTTCTCAGAGAATGTCCTAACAAGGGAAATCCTCCTAGTCGCCAAGAAAACCAAAACCAAGGAAAACAAAATAGCTGTCTCGGTCCTCAGAGTATCACCCAGCACTCTTTCGATAGGAGAAGCACGTTCACAGGGGAAACGCTAAAAGAACTTAGGGAAAACAACCAAATTGGGACAACGATAAACCAGGAGAAATATTTGTTCAGATTATTGTCGCAAAAAAACATCGCAAAGAACAAGAGGAGTCTTTTTAAAGCAATTTCAATGTATCGAAAGGAAATTATTGTGCTATCTGACAGAATTGGAAAACTCTTTGAACAATCAGCAAAGTCAACAACATTTGGTAAATATCTAAAGGTTTCCAGGGGTGAAATACATGAAAGCCCCAGGGGGATAGAACGCTTAGGCTACTACGGGTTGTCGATTGTCAGTAAAGAAAACCGTGCTTTGAAAAAACACGACTTTTGGTTTGTGGAGCAAAAAAATAAAAACAAAGTATGGGTCAAAAATCGCTTTTCGCACCTGACATTCGAAATACCTGAAAATTGTCTTGCCCCAAACATTAGACGCTATGCAGGACTCTTGAATTTTGATATTAGCGATGCAACGGATTACACGCTAATTAAACCCTTTGATAAGCTTGATGAGTTCCTGAATGCCAGCGATATCAAAGAAGAAGAAAGAAAGCAGGCACTCAAGAACATTCGCAACGGACAATGGGAACAATTTGTCAAAGAACACTCCTCAAATCTGGCTCTATTCTATAGAATGGATATAACAGGAACTGGGACACATAATTTATCATTCTTCTCAGATAAGAAAATGTTCTTTGGTGGCTCTCTGTGGAATATAGAACTCAAAGATATTACTCAAAACAAACTGCTTTGTCTTTGGTTCAACAGTACACTAAACTTGTTCCAAGTTCTTATTGAACGAAAAGAAACCCGTGGCGGGTGGATTTGGCTTGACAATTACGTACTAACAGAGTTCGCAATGCCTGATTTAACAGCGTTACCAAAAAATGAATGCGAAAAGTTGTTGAACATATTTGAATCTCTCGGTGAAACAGACATGCCAAGCATACTAACACAACTTCAAGAAAAAAACCTCAATAGAATGAGAATTGACAAAGCATTTCTGCACATACTAGGTATGCCCGAAAAAGAGACTGCGGCTTTCTTAAACGAATTGTACAATGTAATAACACAAGAAATAAGTATGCTGAGAGAGGTAATGGCTGAAGGAAATCCCCATCGGGAAGCGGATTCATAGAATCCATTAGATATAACTAAAAAGTAAAATAAAAGTAAAATCAAAGAAATGTGTTAGTTCCGCAAGCTGTTGTCTAAAATCTTAAAAAATCGTGCATAACTGTTCGCTTCCTTTTCTTCAATTCTGTTTTGTAACTCAATCCTTTTAGCGTCGACAAGATGATGATACAACTCGTGCAGCACAACACGTTTTTTTAGGCCCTCTCTTGTAAAATACGCTTTATTCTTGAAGTACACTCCGTAGCATCTTTTGGAAACTCTGCGCCCATCAAGAATAATTCTCATCCTTCTGATGCCATAGTATTTAGTTAAGAAATCTAAAGCTTTTTGGCATCCTTCAAGCTCGTAAATAATTAGGAATTTCTCTCGAACTCTCTTTAGAGGGAGCTTTACACTTAGAGCAACTGAAGAAGACTTTCGAGTCTTCCGCATAGCGAACACCTACTTTAGTTCTGCGATTCTTGGATTCCAGACTTTCTTTTCAGAAAACCTTCTAAAACCTCATGCAATGCCCAAATAGCTTATCAGCCAAATTGCAGAAAAAGTGCATGTGCGACGTTTACTCGCATTTTTTTCCTTTCAGGAGACTGTTCTGCATTTCAACAATTTCAGCGCTGTTTTTTGTCGTCACGTAATTGTCAAGGAGCATGCCGTTTAACTCGAAAAACGTGTGTCCCCAAGTAAAAATTGATAGAAGGTCTTCCGACTCTTTTTGGAAACCTGCAATGTACAATGCAGCCGCAATTGCTTCTGCGGTGGTCAGCTTCGTTAGTTTTCCAAAGTTAACGGGGTTGCCTGCTATAAGGATGGGTAAGCATCGGCTGGTTCCTTTAACGTGTTCTCCCATGACTTTTTGGGCGTGTTCCCAACTGCAATCCAATGCAGCCAACCCGAACTGCGAAAGCCGCTCTCTATCCGCGGGCGAAAACGCGATTTCACCGAAAGGGTTGAGACAATGGCCCGTTTTGGCAAAAACCTTACCTTGGTAACTATTCTCGCGAACCCGCGTCGTTTTAGCCTAAGGGCTGTGTTTTTTTTAGGGTCATCCTGGGCAGCATGATAAATAGTAATCCTGACTGGCAGGTCGGGTTTTGGAGCTTCGGAGTCAATTTCCACTTGGGCGTCGCACCTTTTGGTGGCTCATTGGGTCATCGAAAACTTGTGGAATCCAATCAATAATGTCTGTTGCAACCATGTGAAAACCCAGCTCATTCTCGGCAAAATCGCCTGCTGCCCCATTTACAAACGCTCCTGCTGCTGCAGCTTCAAACGGATCAACGTTCTGAGCCATTAAACCGCTAACGATGCCGCTGAGAACATCGCCTGTGCCGCCAACTGTCATGCCGGGGTTCCCTGTGAAATTCAATTTGATCCGGTCTTGGCTGCAAATGTAGTCAACTTTTCTCTTGACAAGAACCACAGCGCCGAGCTTTGTGGCGGTTTTCTGTATGGCCAAGGCTCGATCATCTTGGTTTTCAGGCAAAGTCTCGCCCGTGAGTATTGTGTACTCGGCTGTGTGTGGTGTAAGAACAAGCGGCACTTTCAGCGGGCGTTTGAATTTGGCGAATGCTTTGAGTCCGTCAGCGTCCAGAAGCAACGGTTTTCCAGCCCGCTCAACCTCTTCAACGCAGAGCTTTACGAAGTCGACTGTTTCAGGGTTCAAACCCAAACCGGGACCTAACGCAACGGCATTAACCATACCTAAGTACGGCTTCAACGTTTCCATATCGCTCGGAACAATGTTGTCGCCCTCAAGTTTAACCGTGATCAGGTCAGGGGACATCGAAGAAATCGCGTACGCTGTTTTTGAGGGAGCTGCCAGATAAACAATATCGACTCCCGTGCGCATGGCGCCCAATGAAACTAAAGTGGGTGCTCCAGAGTAAACTTCGCTTCCCCCGATGACTAGCAGCCGACCGGAATCGCCTTTGTGAGCATTCGGGCTCCGAGGCAACTCACGAGGTAAACGTCGCCGGACCCGTGTACTGCTCCATTTCCATAGGCAATCCAATGTGGTTTTACTACGAGTTCGCCGACGTATTTTTTGGCTTTTTCCAACCCTGCCTTTGACCGGTGAAAAGTGATGGTTAAATCGGCTTTCACCGCAACGCCCAAGATGTCTCCTGTGTCTGAGTCTATCCCCGTGGGCACGTCAACAGCGATTTTGAAAGCATCCGAAGCATTGATGACATCGACTACCTGACTTATCGGTGGCTTAATTTTTCCCGTGGTCCCTGTTCCCAGCAGAGCATCTACGACGACGTCAGCCTGTAACTTTGGGATACCTGAGCTGTCAGTTACTTCTACTAATGGAATGTTGTTCTTCAGGGACTGGAGTATAGTTAAGTTTCTGAGTGCTGCTTCATGGCTGATATCTTTGGTTCTACCCGCAACAACAACGGACACATGGTAACCAGCTGCCAAAAGATGTCTGGCCGCGACAAAGCCGTCACCGCCGTTTCCGCCTAAACCACAGTAAACAGTGACCCTTTTGTTTTTAGGAAAACGTTCTGTGACTTCTTGAGCAACACTGCTTCCCGCATTCTCCATAAGTTGAAGCAGGCTTACGCCATAGTATTCAGCGTTAGCTTCTAAGGCGCGCATTTCTCGGCTTGTGATTGGTTTTTTGTTTTGCATTTTCATGCCTATGTTTTATTGAGTGCAAGTTAAAAGATAAGCCTTGCTAAGCCGTATACAAAAGCATCACCAAAACACACTAAATAACACCCAACTTGGCCCGACGGCTTTACCTTTTTTGCTTTTCATCAACGCACGCTGGCTGTCCCTTAATTAACGCTTATTTTGGAAGAAAAGACAAGGCAGTTTCACCGACATTTTTCAACACTTAGTATCGGAGGCAGCGCGCTTTAGAAACACGCTTAAGTATGTTGAACAACAAAATATTAGAGGTGCTGCAGTGAACAAGCAATCCGTTGCACTTGTCATCGTGGTTAGTTTTGTGGCTGCATTTATTGCTTCCAATCTTGCGCCTACAGCTTTCGCAGATGACTGGCCGATGTTTCAGCATGACTTGTCACATACTGGATACTCAACTTCGGCGGCACCGCTCACAAACCAAATTCTTTGGAGCTTTGCAGCCTCCGATATATCTGCGTCTACCGCTTCAGTTGCAAACGGCATAGTCTACGTTGGTGGAAGTACTAACATGTATGCCATAAATGCTGCAAATGGAATTCAATTATGGAACTACACTGGCGAGCCTGTCAGTGGAGGTTTTTCTATTTTTGCCCCAGCAGTAGCAAATGGCATGGTCTATGCCGGCAATGGAGACGGCAGTCTGTATGCTTTTAACGCGTTAACGGGCTCACTCTCCTGGGTGTACCAAACTCTCAGCAGCGGCATAGGGTCTCCTTCTGTTGTTAACGGCATAGTCTACATTGGTTCAGGCGACTTCAACGTATATGCTCTCAATGCAACCACTGGCACTGTGATATGGAACTATACAACAGGAAACCAAGTATATTCTTCTCCTGCACTTGCAAACGGGATCCTTTACATAAGCTCATACGACGGAAATGTGTACGCTCTAAACGCTGCGGACGGCAAGGTAATCTGGAAATTTTTAGCCTATAACGTGAAGGGAACTGAAGCTATACCAAGTTCTCCAGCAGTCGCAGATGGTATAGTCTACGTGGGTTCACCAAACGATAACGTCTACGCCTTGAATGCAAGCAGCGGGGTGCAACTCTGGAACTACACGACTGGGGGCGGCGTCGATGATTGTCCCGCCGTTGCTAACGGTGTAGTCTACTTTGGTTCAGGTGATGACAATGTGTATGCTTTAAATGCCGCCACAGGCGCGTTGATTTGGAATTATTCTACTGGCGCTCCAGTGGGTTCTAATCTCGCTGTTTCAAACGGGATGGTTTACGTCTGCTCAGTTTCATCAGCCCCTTTCCCCTACAGCGGACAGATCCCACTTAAGGGAACCCTTTATGACCTAAATGCGACAACAGGTAAAAACATATGGAGCTTCGTTAATCAAGAGTCGCAATTGTCTTCCCCAGTAATTGCGGGCGGGGTACTTTACATAAGCTCTGACGGCTACCTCTACGCCTTCGGTACTCAATACACCCCGTCGCCTTCGCCGAGCCCAACTTCAACTCCCTCGCAAACAACGCCACTCTCTCCTTCGCCTACCCCTTCCGTTCCAGAGTTTCCAGTGTTGATGATTCTGCCACTTTTTGCAGTAGTAATATTGCTATCATCTATATTTGTCAAAAAGAGAATACACAAAAAATAGCCCTACTTTTCGAGTACGCTTAACTCATTTGATACGGGACCCCACTTCTCAAAATAAGCTTTTCAATTTCGGGACAAGCCAGCGCTCTCGCAAAAGGTTTATCCAATAGTTTCACGCTAGTAATTTAGAATTCTGAATAGATTTAACCTAAACAGCATTTTATGAGGTACCTGTTTGAACAAAACCTACAATATATCAAGTGACGATGCTCTTTTGATAACTGACATCCAAAACGATTTTCTGCCCGGCGGTGCGCTACCCATTCCTGGCGGAGACGAAATTGTGCCCGTTCTGAATGGATATGCAAGAATTTTTAAAGACGCTAAAGCACACGTTTTTGTCTCCAAGGATTGGCATCCCCAAAATCATTGCTCCTTTAAACTGCAGGGTGGTCTTTGGCCCCCGCATTGTGTCCAAGATACCCCAGGCGCAGAATTCAGCCCTGATCTCAAACTGCCCAAAGATGCAGTAGTTGCTTTCAAAGCCACTGATCCTATGCGGGAGAGCTATTCAGTATTTGACGGAACAACCTTCGCCAAAGAGTTGAAAGAACGCTGCATAAAGCGACTTTTCGTGGGAGGCTTAGCGACTGACTACTGTGTCTTAAACACGGTTCTTGATGCACGCAAACTCGGTTACGAAACGGTGGTTCTTATGGATGCAACACGTGGCATTAACGCGACTCCCGGAGACGTTGACAGGGCAGTGGAATCGATGCTTAAGTGCGGCGCTTTGCAGGCGACCGCCGCTGATTTCCCAGATGCTGTTGACACCCTGTCAATAGATGAGACGGATGCTGACCTCTTGGAAGATAAGCCGGTTGGAAAAGCTGACGTGAAAAAGAAGGCTCGGATGCGGTCTCGCGGGTCTGCTAAGAGGCTTCCAACTGAGAGGTAAGGCTGATTTTCTTCGAAGCACGGCGAACCTTATATAATCATAGCGTTGAATCGCTAAAGGAACGCCTTCTTCAGCTTTGGCTCAAGACTGTGGTCGCAAAATGGGTTAATGTTGGAGTATCTTAGTGGTCAAACCCGAGAAAGACCTCAAATACGGCTTTTGAAAAGCACTAAAGTGCTATTCTAAGGACCTTTACGGCGGCATTCACGCTTTCATCTCCAAAGCTTTGCACTTTCTTTTTAAATTGACTCAACGAAAGATCATCGAATGGTAACTTTTAACAATAAATAGTTAAAAAATTAAGTCTGCTTGCTGTAAATTATCATTAAAACAATTAAAAAGATGATTGTGCAGTGTTTCTCTATTGATGATTAGGCGAACTAATCAAGAAACTCAAGAAAAGTAACAATTAAGCTAAAGGGGAGCAAATACCTGCGGTTTTTATTGTTCACCCATGACCTGGATGATAACAGTTCGCTTTCGCGGGTAAACATCTGTCTCAACAAAGAACAATGATTGCCATGTCCCAAAGGTGACTTGACTATTGACTATCGGCAAGGTCTTGTCTGGAGGAAGAAGCATCGAACGCAAATGCGAATGGGCATTAGAAGGATGCTCGTAAGATGCATGTTTTGGTGCAATCTCTTCAAGCAGGGCCTTGATATCGTTAAGCAGAGCATCGTCGTTTTCTGTTAAAATCAGTATGCCGGTTGCATGTGGGGCAAACACATGAACGACCCCGTTTCTTATGCTTGAAGCGGAAACTTCTTCCTGAATTTTGTCAGATAAGTCAACGAAGTCTATTTCACCCTTGGTCGTGAATGTGACAGTTTTATTTACAACTTTAAAGGTTGACATGCTCTCCAAAACTTTATCCTGAGTTAAACTGAAAAACGTTTCTAAAGCTAATCACTCAAGAGAAGTAGCAATCTGATTGAACGGGCTTAACATTTTGCCTATGAGGTAAAGTTTGGAAAGTTCGTCTTCCGAACCCACTAAAAGCAGGTTTAAGCCGTATTCTTGCATAAAATTTGTTAAGTCTGCAGTTATTAAATTGATCATTTAGCATTTATTTGTAAAGAATGTTCATGCAACACATCTTTCGAAAATGCAGTAGACATGTTAGCCGCCCAATTCGCATCAGAAATCTCAAAATAATTTTGCCACACGCCTAAAAAAATCATTTCTTCGCAAAAAAAACGCCAGCATTATGGTTTTTTGTCCCATTCTACCTTTTTGGCGTCGTTCCCTTTGCCTTGAAAACAGGATTTTTAGTAGTGAGCTATGTTCTGTTGCGGCGTCGATCTTAATTGCCCATGTATATTTAAGGTTCGCTCGTATTCGATCCCTCAAAGGACACCTCAGTTGAAAATTGAAAATCCTAAGATTTTCGAAAATGAGTTTTGTTGATGCTTTTGTATACGGACGCTTGATGTGGTTACTTTGCATGGTCGCGACTGCTCAGGAATTGAGCAAGAATGGGGCAAGAACTTTCGGTCTCGTTTGTAACTATGAACGGGTTCGGTGCGCTTTTTGGGCAATAACCCGGAGGGCTTGCTTATTTCTGCCGTTAGAAAGATTCAAAATAGTTAAGAGAAAATGAATAGACCTTTTGGATGATTAGTGTGCTGTGCTGACCGATTTTCTTTGCTCTCGCAGAGAGGCTTGTGACGGGAGGTGCTATCCGGTCCGAGAGTTCTTCTTTGGTCTAGCAGTCTGTACTAAAGAATTGATTTAGGATGCGGGCAGATTCAAGCTTGTTTTGCGCGACTTCAAGCTCTAAAATTCTTTTGACGTGGAACTCAAGCCTATGCCCTAGCACTCTAAACTTATTCTACTATCTTTGTTTCTTTATTCCCGGTTTCTTAGGTTTGAAAACTCGGTTCAATTCGTTTGTGTTTCGGAAATTCCTGAACTTATTTCTCGACTTTTGAGGTTGGTGAGGTAATGGTGATCATCAATTCTTCATGCAATACATTTGTCACTACCATCACCCGAGCATATTTTCTGACCAAGCAAGCACATAAATGTGTAGCCTTTTGTGCCTGCTTATTGCGTGCAATAACGTTAATGGATATAAAAGATCTGGACGACTTGATTTTAGGCTGGAGGAAAGGCAACGATTTTTGTTAGTGCGTCACGAGGGCTAATATTTCTGTTGTAGGTGTGCGCTTATTGCCTTCTTCTTTGATTATGAGTTTGTAAACATCACATTGCATGCAGTTTGTTAGCTTTGTTGCAAAACTTCCTTGCACTTTTCCACCGCAGAATGTTCCAGCAACAGCGTAGCAGCTTCGTCCACCGTTTCTTCCGCCATGAACTCCGTTGAGACGTAAATCATGTGCAGCTGGACACGTACCTAATTCTTTGATTTTTTCTCCACCAATTTGTCGACCGCATTTTTTAATTTCCCAACAATTTTCTTTTGCCATGCAATTTTCACCGAAATTGATTGACTTTAAGAATATACCGCTAGATATTTGTCATTTATGAATTCAAAAGACATAAAATTCAAGTTCCCAGTCACACCACCACAAACTTAACAGTGTCGAGGATTTAACACCAACAAACGAAAGTTGACGTGTATGCCTAACAGACGAAGACTTGATAGAACTAGGCAGAGGAAACTATAAGAGTAATTCACCTCAGCGCCGATTTGGCTGAACTGAGAGAGCATGAAGGAGGGCTCAACAAATTTTGTTTTAACGATTTGCCGCTTCCGGGTCCAAAGCTGTAACTTGAACTCAGGGGTTTTCAGGAAGCTCTATTCAAATAGGCTTTTCAACTGATCATACTATCCACACATCTTTGTTTCAGAGGTTGCATTTGAGTCGACAAGTTCCTGTTGAGAGTTGGTTTGCTGCTTCGTGATTAGCTCTTTATGATGGCCACAAATTAGCTGGCATATGCAAGGTCCTAAGTCATTCTGAAAACCCATCCAGAGTTTCCAAGTTTATAGAACAATGAGAGAGCATCCAACACTCACTATCTAAAGTCGCTTTTTTGGTGAATTGAGTTTCTTGATCGCTTGACTGAGGGGGACGGACCTGCGGGCTTTTGCAGTAAGTGATTCTGGAGAAACCAACAAGATTACTTTCCTTAAGCTGACAAGTTTGGTCCTGAGAGCTGAGCCTGCTGGATAGCCTACCTGTTTAGGCTAAAGACTTTAGGGGAGGATTTGTTCTTCGTAGTTGCACTCTTTAGTCAGGGGATTTTCTTACACTTTCAGTTTGCAGGGGTTGCTTTTTCAATGTTCAGAAATCGGTCTATCGTTTATTTCTTTTTGCCAAAATAGCTTATTTTATGGCTTGTATTGTCAAAATACTAAATAAATACCGCTGTTGTTACCCGAAGAATGGCGTATAGAAAATCTCTTGATTTTTTTGCATGGAAACGAAAATTGAAGAGCCCATTTTAATGCTGAAAATGTGAAAACGCCTCAATTTAGCCCTATTCACTTGTCCCCTAGGGAACTGGTATGGGGAATA
The DNA here is from genome assembly GCA_963768425.1 of Candidatus Bathyarchaeota archaeon. Taxonomy (GTDB): domain Archaea; phylum Thermoproteota; class Bathyarchaeia; order Bathyarchaeales; family Bathycorpusculaceae; genus Bathycorpusculum. Next base: position 20,966 of record CAVYHV010000015.1, read on the forward strand.
TCGTGGCCTCATATAAGTACCCTCGAAAATCTCCATGCGAAGCAAACCCATGTTTTTTCGAACTATCTTCGAGCTCTTCCGCATTTTTTTGGGGTGTGCGTGAAACTTTGTTGTTTTTTGACAAAAAAATTTAGAACTAATTTTTTTTCGAGCACTGGGCTTTTTTGCAAATTGCTTTCGTTATGGGCTTAGATAATTTCCGGGTTTTGAAGTTAGGGGTCATAAAAAATTTTAGCTTAGTTTCCAGAGGTAAGTCAAAGTCTCAGGCAGCGCGAATGAAGTCGGAAGCTGCTGGTTTTCGGTTTTCTGTATTGCGGTTTCCTCAAATCGGTTTGGCCATTCTTAGGTTTTCTGAAAGAGAGGTGTTTTTCTATGTTCACCAGATGCTTTGTTGGCAATTTTCTTTTTTACAGTGGGTGTCGTGTGTCCATCTTTTTTGGCGCAGTCCTAACTCTGCAGCGCTTAATGTAGTCTAAACTGGCAATATCTTCAGCGTGTGGATGACGCATATTACGTGTACGGTTGTTCTGGTGCTGTACGTATCACATTTGTTTGTCTCCATCACCAGAATGCGCCAGTGTGCCACCGCCTAAGGCATGCGTATACAAAAGCATAACCCAATCTGTTTTCGAGTGTCTCTAAGGCAACAATTTTTATCCTCTGGGCACAAATAAAACAGCAAACGCAGGGAAAAACTGCTTGAGTAAAGAAATTGACAGGGTGAGACTTCGTCGCTGGCGCAAGAGAGGCTTCTATAGTGAAACCGTTTTGGTGAAGCTTCTGCAGAAAAAAGGCTATTACTCCGTTCGGGTTCCTGTCAGCAACCCCAGTCTCAATCCCCTGCCCGGACATAATGGCCAGACGTGGTCTTCACACTTATGCCTTTGAAGTGAAAAACGCCACTTACTATGCCTACTTTCCCAAACAGCAAGTTGATAAACTCTTCAGGTTCCTCAACCAATTTATCCCCTCAGACAATTCCTTTAAACACGCTGTAGTCGCGGCGCACCTAGGCAAAAGATGGCTGTTCAAAGAAGTCCCTTGGGCGGATTGGGAGAAAGACAAATTACCAGAAAAAATACGCATCCTCAAACGCGACCGAGGAAACCTAAATCTGGACACAACATACCCCTGAAGTTAGGAAGCAACTGTACCTCAACGTTATTATTTGCCGCCTTAACCTCTTTTTCAGTCGGAAGAGGCAAAGAAAGAAATGCAAAACCAAGACGAGGTTGCCGTTTATGCAGAGGCTCTAGGAAAATTCTACGAGATAGGCAACGAAAAACTCGACGTCTTAAGAGACATCACATTTTCCATTCACAAAGCCAAGTTCATCGTGCTCAGCGGAGCTTCAGGTTCAGGAAAAACAACCCTTCTCAATATCATCGGGGGACTTGACAAACCCACAACAGGGAAAATCTTCGTCAATGGCCAAGACCTAACAATCCAAAACGAAGATGCTCTCTCAGATTACCGTTGCAACAGCGTCGGCTTTGTCTTTCAAGCCTACAACTTGGTTTCAACATTAACTGTTGCAGAAAACATTGCCTTTCCGATGGAGTGGACCGCAAAACCACAAGAAGACATAGAAAAACGAATCTCTGAACTCCTTGAAACAGTGGGCTTAGCCAATAGATCAAACCATTTTCCAGCCCAACTAAGCGGGGGCGAGCAGCAACGAGTCGCCTTTGCTAGGGCACTTAGCAAACGATCCCCAGCTTATTCTTGCAGATGAGCCAACGGGAAATTTGGACGACAAAAACGCTCAGAAGATTGTACAGGTTCTTCAGCTGCTCAAAGACAAAGGGAAAACAGTCATTGTGGCGACGCATGATGTTCAGATAAAACAATTGGCAGACCAAGTTTTATGCCTTGAAGAAGGCGTTTTGGCGGGAAAAGATGAGTAGCGCAGCTTTTCCAATAAACGATTTGCTTCGTAGACGACTTCAAACCGGCTTAAGCATCGCAACTTTAGCATTAAGCGTTGCCTCCACGCTGTTTCTGCTGTTTTTCAGTAGCCGCTTGGGCGGTTTGACATCTGCAAATACTGTTTTTACTATAGGAATAAGCGTGTTATTTTCACAATTCATACTCTTCATAGGCATCCTCATCTTTGCCGTGGGCGCTATCTTGGTCTCTTTCATAACATTCTCCATGATGTCTCAAAGAACTCGGGATTTCGGGCTGATAAAGGCTGCCGGATGCCCAAACAGCCTTGTCGCGGGATATTTCATGACCGAACTCTTAGCAACAACGGTGGCAGGATGCGTTTTAGGCATAGTCGTCGGTTTCTTGATGGATTTTGCTGTTTCAAAATATGTTTTCTCATCCTATAGTTTGCCCAATCTATTGTTGGTTCCAATAGTTTTTGTCGTTTTCCTTGTTCTGGCTTTTGTTTTTGGCATTTGGCCTCTTCTTAAAGCCTCAAGAATGTCGCCGATAAAGGCTCTTTCACCCGTAACCTACCATGGTCTAACCACAACCGCCAAGCATAAGCCCTTTTCAAAGTCAGGAATAACATGGAGCATTGCAAGCAGAAGCCTACTTCGTAGACAATCAGCAACTTTTCGGCTTGTAATCTTGCTTTCAGTGGTCTTCATTCTGCTCACTGTTTGCATCGGCGGAGGTGTTATCGCAAGCGGCACAACCACAACCTGGGTTCAAAACAGCGTCGGCAAAAATACAATCGCCATAGCTTCAAACAGCATGGGTAGTCAATATGTACACTTGCTGTCACAGTTTTCAGGCGCCTCAAATAAAGCCAATTTCGACTATTCAAGTTCAAATCTCGCGATTCCCAACTCAGTAGTAAAACAACTATACGCTTTGTCAAGTGTCAATTTAATTGATTCTCGTTTAGTCTTAAATGGGCAAATTCAAGAGGTTGCCAACTTCAGCTTTAACGGCGACACGGGTTCAATGAGCCCCGTGGGCGGCAATAGGACAACAAACGCTATTGTCGTCGGCGTGAATGCTTCAGAACTTTCAAGCAAATGGAACGTAAATGGACGATTCCTGAATAATGATGACCAGTATCAGGCAGTTGTTGGCGATTCAGTCTCCCAAACAATCTACATGCCTGATTCACACTTGGGAATATCGGACGCAAACCCCCTTCTGGAAGACATGACCTTTGACAATATCACGTACAACATTGTAGGAGTATGTGTCGACCCCTTAAACAACGGCTTCGTCACATATGTTCCTATTCAAACCCTGGAAAACTCATCTGGAATTTTAAGCCCAAATTTGCTATTAGTTACATTAAAGAGTTCAACTGACCAAGCGGCTGCCATTGCGCAAATCAAAGGTCTCCTTCAAAATATAGATCCAAACTTGAATGTTTTTCAGTTGAGCAGTGTTGTCGAAAAAGACACGAATTTTCTTGCTTCAAATTGGCAAACAATAATGATTATGCCGTTCTTTGCTTTGGGTGCGGCAGCGCTCTGTATGGTAAGCTACATGATGCTTGCTGCAGATGAACAACATCAAGAATTCGGAGTTTTACGTGCTATCGGTGCCAAACCACGCTTTGTTGTGTCAGTTTTGGCGCTTCAAAGTGCAGTTTTGCTTCTTTCAAGCTTCGGAATTGGAATATCTCTTGGAACTATCATAACTATTCTTATTTTGATACAGCAACCCATAGTCACAAGTTTCATGATTCTGGAAATAACGGGACTACTTTTCGTCGCGCTGGCAGGAATCCTGCTCTTGAGCCTTTACCCGGCGTTCAAGTTGGCGAGAGCTTCAGTTTTGAAAATTATCACCTAGCTTTTGGAAGGTCCTGTGGAAAAACTTGACGTTTTCTGTGTATATAGATAGTTGGTCTAGGAAGTTTTGCAGCTGCAATATGGGAATTATCGGGACTTCATAGTAAAATTTGAATGCACTGGGTACAAGCGACAAGACCGCAGGCATAAGCTTAGCTTCGCTCCAACATGCGCATTCAAGTTTTAACGCCGGGTTAGGCAATGAATCTGCCAACGCGCGGGTGCGATTTACCTGCAAATCAACAATTCTCTTCAAAGCCGACGTCGCTATAGAGTGTTGCCAATGTTTGCAGTCGATGCAGACAACCAAAGGTTTCTTGCAGCCAACGATATCCATTTCCCATCGTCTACCTGAACCCTTGAAATGAACGTTATTCGAAACAGCGTACCCGTTCTTTTTTAGAGCGTAAGCCGCAATTTCTTCGAACTCTTGCCAACAAAGCATGTTGCTGATATACTCGATATCTGCACCTAATGACAGTGCTTTGACTGCCATTTTAAGCCTGCTGCCTAGTTCTGGTTCAACACTGCCCTGTTTCAAATAAACAAGGCCTTCGTCTTGAAGTTTACATAGCAATTTTATCATGATACTTGTAGGCAGATGTGCTTCATTTTTGACAAGTTCAGTTAAAACAGGCCCTTCTTTCGTCAGTTTTAGAAGAGAAATTATCAGATTACGCTCAACACTCACAGTTAACCCTCAACAGATTTAACACAAAGCAATCAAAAAACAACAGATTGTTAGCGCAACAGTCCAAATCGGCAAGGCAACTTCCGAGATCGTATACAAAAGCATCAACAACCCCCACTTTCTAACCCCCAATCAACAAAAGCCATCAGACACAGTCGCCCTTTGGTCATCAACTTTCACTTTTTCTCCTTTTTTGCCGTGTGCTGGAGAACTGCACTCACTAATTGAAATACTTTCTTTATCCTCTGCAGAAACCGAGGAGAGGGAGCCTTCGCCTAACGAAGAGTTCAGTAGGGAGCTAAGGCATGGAGCAATTAACAGATTAATGCTTTTTTGGCAAACAAGCACTTCAAATTTTTAACTTTTATATTTAAAAAATACCCATTCGCTTGTTTTTCGCTAGTTAAAAAAGAGAGTGACAGGGAGAAGCCAGTAATTTTCGTGTAACAGTCGTCCAACAAACCACTAATGGATGCCGTTTTCGTCCCAAAACTGTTTAACTTGCTGAAAATAATACCTCAAGGGTCGGCTATTGATCAGCCCAACGCATTTGACGATCAGTTTAACCATCTGCATTCAGTTTTTCAGCTGCTCAGGGCTGTTTGCTTCCTAATTGCGGTTTCCAAGTTTCACGTATATTTAAGGTTCGCGGATTTTCGATGAAACTGACTGTTTCAAGCAGTTTGAAAAAATAAGCTCAGGTTGAAAAAATGTGTTTTGGTGATGCTTTTGTATACCGGTAGGTAAAATAGTGACGTAGAACGTGAATTTTATCCTTTAAGAGAAATCAGAAATAAGAAAAGTGATAGTTTGGTCCAGTTGTTTATTTTTCTTTTTCGTGGATTTCGCATTGAAGTTTCTTTATGATTTCGTCAACTCTGAGTGGTTCAATCTTCAGCGTATAAAGTTGGCGAGGCGTGCGAAGCTTCAACTTAACGTTGTCTTTTAGTCTCTGCACTGAGCAGTATTTTGCTTTGGCGCTCATGGCGACAAACTTATCAACATCAGTAATTTCAGTTGGCATACCCGTTTCCTCAACAGTAGCCTTGAGGATGCAAAGTCGAGTTTTTATTTGTTTTGGTCAGCATATGCCAAGAGACAAAATCGAAAACGAAATGACTTTAAAGAAAAGGGATTTTGATTAGATAAGCACTCTTGCTTATGGTTTCTTTGATTTGATACCAAGCTTAAGGTTAACTTCGACGGTGTATTCTTTGTCGCTTTTTCCCACGGCGAAATTCCAGTCTTTCACTTCGACTTCCATGTCTTTGAATTGATTTACAACGGCGTCTTTGTATTCTTGGGCGGTTTGACCTATCTTCTGCAGTTTCTCAGTTATGTTAATAGATGTTTCAGGCATAAATTACACCTCCCAAAAACAGTAGGGTTGTGCTAAAGGCATTGAGCGTTAACTGCTTTTAAAAATTTGTGGTTGTGCAGCCACAACAGCAATAACAGTCATTTTTTCTTGGCAAATCTGGAAGCTCATGCGGGGGTCCCATTTGATTTTGGTCAGTCCAAAAGCGTTTTCCTAATACAAGCTTGATTTTAATGTTCTGGGTGCGTGTGGTTGAAGCCATAGTAAATGGCAACTATAAACAAGGCAAGGAAGATGACTTCGATTATGGCTGCGATGATAACTGCTGTTTGGAAGCTTTGTCGTTCTTGGTTTGTGAGATTAATTTGTACAGTTGGCGATCCTTGGGTTGGATTGGTCCCTGGAATTATGTATTTATAAATTGAGTTATTCGCCGATAAAACTACGATGGCTGGAGGTATTGTCAAAGCTACGATCAGAAAGACTGCTGCAAGCGCAAAAACACGTTTTCTATGCATAAAAATCCAATATTTATAATTCTTTTTCAAGGTAATAAGCGTTAGGCTCGGGTGATACTGTTAAGTCTTTTTGTCATGAATCCTTTTAAGTAGTTTTGGGGGAACTTCTCTTTGAAAATGTTAATGACGCCACACTACCTCTAGTATCTGCCACAAAATTGTTACGAAAATTATCGCAATACCAAGGTTCATCATAAAAGCAATTGCGATACCCCAAGGGATGCCCGCAAGCGGAAACGATGGCACAGGTCCCGAACTTGGACCAGTAAAGGAATATTGAATATATGTGTACACTACCTTTCCGAGGAAAGTGACGACGAACCCTTGCGACCAAGTGGAATTTCCTGCACCCGTATCCGTCACCGTAAATATGTTGTGGCACCCTGCTGGAACCCCCAAGGAAGTCATCGGTAAAGCTAATATTATCCCTACAAGCAAAACGAAAACGAAAGCTCTCATTCTCGCCCAGACCAAGACTGTCAGTAGTTTTCCAGAGAATAGTTAAACGGCATCCAATAAAGATTTTACGATCATCAACCGAATATTCAGATGAACGCTATTTCAACCGAGAACTTCACAGAACCGGCTCGGGTTGATTGCAATCCAATCAGGTTTGCCATCTCTGATAGGTCGGTTAAGACATTTGCTTTTTGAATACTTCGGTATGTCCGGGTACAATGACTTTAAGAAAAGTCGTTTTCTAGGTTGGTATGCCTGCTGAATCGATCTAGATCCTGCTTTAACTCAGACGAAATCAAACCAATGTACCACGTGTTTGAATGCAGGTTCAAAAAGCATGAATTTTCTTTTGAGACGTGGCGGCTGACCGTAATTCGGAGTAAGTGGATTGGTGGGCCGTACCGGATTTGAACCGGTGATCTTCGCCGCGTGAGGGCGACGTCCTAGCCAGCTAGACTAACGGCCCAGATGCTGAATTCAAAATACAGAGTTTCCTTTCATAAAGCCTTTCCCCTCACAGAGACAATCGATAAGAGGTAACAAAAAAATGCAAGAAAATTTGATGATTTCGTAGACAGACATGAAGGATCCCTAATTTTTGCATGTTTTTTGGCAAGTGCCACGTTAGGCTACGTTTTAATGCACATTACTAAACTTCATTCATAAACCAACGTTGCATGGGCGTCCAAAAATACTTTGGAGCGCAATCTGCTTATGCCTTCGATGCTATAGCACAAGCAGATTTCGAGTGTTTTCGTAAAAAGATAATTAATATTTCTGAGGAAACGTTAAATGATTAGGCTCTCCCATATCCGAGGTCATCCAAAAGAGTGCCGAGGTAGCTCAGCCTGGGAGAGCGCTCGGCTGAAGACCGAGTCGTCGCAGGTTCAAACCCTGCCCTCGGCACATTTTTGCTTATTTTCTGCTTGTTTCTTTCCAATTTCTTGGTTCTTCGCAAAGAAAGGGAAAAATACATTCGCTTTGGCTGTTCAAACCTCCAGGACCATAATGTGGTCTGAACTCTGCGGAGACTGTGTGAAAAGTCTCTTTCTCTGCTGGCTATTTACCGTTAACCTTAAATCTAGACTAGCTTTAGAGCAACAGAAAGAGCTGAAAAGCCATGAGCGAACACGTAACAGGCCACCACAGAAATCAGTCAGTTCTCTTCCCAAACACCATCGACGATTACGTCGACAAGGAAAACCCAGTACGATTCATTGACGCTTTTATAGATAGCCTCAACTTAGAGAAGCTCGGATTCAAGCATTCAGTACTCGCAGACACAGGAAGACCATCTTATAATCCCTCAGACCTTCTCAAACTCTACGTTTACGGCTACCTCAACCAGGTGAGATCAAGCCGAAAATTGGAGAAAGAATGCCACCGCAACGTTGAGGTCATGTGGCTGATGAAAAAGCTAGCTCCGGACTTCAAAACCATCGCTGACTTCAGAAAAGACAACGTGGACTGCATCAAAGGCGTATTCAAAGAATTCGTTTACCTCTGCAGGAGCCTGGATCTTTACGGTGCTCAACTGGTAGCGATTGATGGCACCAAATTCAAAGCGGTAAACTCCAAGAGCAACAACCTCAACGAGAAAACAGTCGCTTTGAGGCTCAAACAAACAGAAGAAAAGATAGCAGAGTACCTCAAAGAAATGGACCAAAACGATACGGCTGATTCAGCTGAAGATGAAAGCGTCAATGCCGATGAGCTCAAGGAGAAAATATGCAAGCTTGAAGAGGAAAAGCAACGATACGAGCAGATTCAAGACCAAATGAAGGCAACAGGCCAGAAGGAGGTTTCACTTGTGGATCCAGATAGCCGTTTGATGCGGGTAGACAGTCAAAGGCTTGAAGTCTGCTACAACATTCAGACATCTGTGGATGCGAAGCAGCATTTAATCGTGGATTACGATGTCATCAATAATTCGACTGATCATCACCAGCTAGCGACCGATGCTAAGGCTGCAAAACAGATGCTTGGCGTTGATCAGCTGGAAGTTTTGAGTGACAAAGGATTCTATGTTGCAAATGACCTCGTTGAATGTGAGGAAGCTGGGATAACGGTGTTTATGCCGATTCCAGCTTTCAATCCTACTAAGAATGTAGGGGTGCCGGAGCCCGAGTTTTGCTCTGACAAGTTTGTCTATATGTTGAGCGAGATGCTTATGTTTGTCCTGGCGGGAGTGAGTTGGAGCTTTTGAGGCGTAGTTATCGAGGAAAAGAGCAATGTTGGGGTGGTCTTTATGGGACGAAATTCTGTCTGTCTTGTTCTTTCAGGAGTAGGTGCACTAGAAACAAGCGTGGCAGACGCATGTTCAGGCGGAGTATCAAGATGCTGTGGATAGGTTAAGGGCGAGAGTTAGCAGTTCAGATGGAAGAGCGAAGTTCGTTTGAGGCGTGAAATAGCGGAGCATCCGTTTGGAACTATTAAGCGAGCGTTCAATCAGGGTTATTTGCTTTTGAAAGGGTTACGGAAGGTTAAGGGAGAAGTCGGATTTACTATGCTGGCTTATAACATGAGAAGGGCGATCAATATTCTTGGAGTTGGCACGTTAATGGCTTTGATTAAGGCGTAAAAAAGATAGTAAAGAACAAACGCATCTAAGAGCTTGGGTGGGCAAATAATGAGGCTTTAGCTATGAGTTTTGACACAGTCTGTGCGGGGTTCAAAACCCATAGAGACCTGAACCGTTATGGCACGAAAACTTTTGGATTCGACCCTAGCGCGAAGAGGCTTAGGAAAAAGCCTGCCCATTTTGCCTCAGAGTCCTAACTCAATCAATTTGAGCAAACTGCCGATTTGTATAGCGTCACTTCCGGTCACCAATTGCGAAAACGTCGGTTTCGCATTCAAACCAATAGTGACCACCTTGCCACCTCCATAAGAGATAGTAACGGTTAATCCTTTGTCCCTCAATTCCTCAGCAACTTTTCTTGCTTGGCTTAAGCTGCTCCACAATGATGCTCTGCCATTCCCCAACCCGCTTAGCACCTTCTTGACGAAGTGTTTGTCGATTAAATCAAGGCTGAATTCTTTGTTTTCCGCCTTAAGTTGCAGAGTTTCCCGTCCATTTATCGTGACTGCTAGTTCGCCTTTCCTAAAAACGTGTCCCAGCAAATTCGGCAACTTCAGGTCCGAGCCAGGTTTTTTCTCTTTGACGATAGCGAGATCGAGGACAACGAAGCCATCGAGCTTGGTTTTCAATGTGCCCGCTTCAAGGGTTAGGTCGTGAAAGGTCACCTTAAAGTCGGATTCTTTTCCTGCAAGTTTGTCCATGAATTTCATGAATGTGGTGCTGAAATTTTCTGTTGCCACAGCCGAACACTATCTAAGCAAGATGTTAAAGTAACAATAAATTAAATTTATGAATCGTCCATTCATGAAAATCATGGCATGGGTAAGATACAGATTGTTCCAGCAATGCGTTTGTTATAGCAATCAATGAGATTAATGGTTTAGCTATGTCGTTTTCAGAGATATATTTCAGTCTATAGCAACAAAGTCAAAAGACAATACGCTGCAGTTCAATTTCTTCGGAGATATTTCAGATTTTTCTTCTATTAATTAAGCTTTACAAGGACATTCTCAAGGCGACTTCTTCTGAAAATACTCAGCTAAATCCCGCATTCGAACCAAAACAGAAATTGCTGCCTACAACAAACACTTTGCAACAAAGGCAGCGCCTTTCTAGGCATAAATCTTATTCAAACCCACTATGTTTTATATTATTTCATCTTGATCATAAATTAAGTAACACAAAGGTTTTTTACGCCTTGTTTTTTGCGCCGTACTCGTCTTCAAGAATCAGCGCTCACTAGAAATTCTTCGATTAGAAAACAATGCGGGATGTCAATTTAGAACATTCGCCCATTTCTTGTTTTGTTAACGTAATCTATCAAACTGAATTCCAAAACGCCGCCGAAGCAGTTGGCTATCAACCATGTCCAAGCTCCAAAAGTGTTGAAGGCAAGCCAAAAAATAACGGTGCCTACCAGAAATGTTATCGTGCCAACAAGATTATACTTAACGAATCGTAAAACCAAGTTACCTACCCTGTTGTGCAAAGCAAAATTGATCATCCTTTTCTTAAAGCTCAAACGGTCGCACAACACATTGCTGTCGCATATATTAACTGTCACGATATATTACCAAGATAGTAATATATCAAAACCTAAACATAACCTTTTCAATGAGCGATGAAAACAACTGTTGTACACCTGGTCATTAAAATATAGACAAGATAAGCATTCTGAAGGAAAAAAACCATCAAATTTAACTGAAAAGTGCAAAAGCTAGGCAGTAGTCGCGTTGTACAATAAGATGAGACTAAACCTTTCTCGGCGTCTTCGTAGTGGTGAATTACCCCCGCGAGGATTTTGTGTTTGGATTCGTTGATGCAACGGTTGGTTCAATTGAATTATCAATTGTGGCAAAATTTTTTTTCGTTGATCTTTAGGTTTTCTTGCCTACTTTTTACAGATGTTACTACGTCCAAGAACATGGCTAAACGATCACCCATGCCCAACTCTTAAGATGAGTATCTAAACTTCCCACCGACCATCTTATCACAGCCATCGATAGGTATAGTGTACGAGCACTAACGCTGCAGAAAAAAGTTGTGAAAAGAAATGGAAAAAATCGGCGTTATCCACGCCAAATCAACGGTCATTCATAACGAATACTAAATAATTTTAGGCTGCAAATGAAGTGGGCTACTTTTTTTGAGTTTCGGCATAATACTGACGCTAAATACATAAGACATAAGGGCTTCTTAAATTCAACGATTCCATAGATGACTCTGGAAAAATGGGGCCCAAGAACGAACATATAACTTTGTGGATATTGGATCAAGACCGCAAAGAAAATCGAGAACGCAGAAAAGCAGAAAATGCTCAAAAAAATCAGATGGATGCTGTTGAAGGCAAAAACCATTGTTCCAAGTGCAAGAAGACTTTTGACGAACCCAAGATAGTCCTAGTTTGCCCTCATTGCTTGAGCAAAATAGAAGAAAAAGGCAAAACAGGCTGCCAATACTGGTTGGGTTTTCTGAACCAAAAAGAAAAGACCGAATCAATCCCACAGGAATGTGTTGAATGTCCAAGAGTTTTGGAGTGCATGCTTAGCCAAGAAAAATCTGCAAGCGCAGTTTCAGAAATTCGTAAATGGTACTGAGTTGCCAAGATTTGCAGATATCCGGCTCATTTACGCCTTTGCTGTTTTACCCAGATGCCACCGAAACTACGCGACCCATGAGATCTTCGTCTTGCTTTAAGTTTAGATACTTATCGATACCTTTAATCTCTAAAGACAACTCTTCTCTACCGTGCCCTAACATCTCAACAGCCGCATTGTTAACGTCAATAAAGTTTTCTTAAAGATCGATGACCCATATGGATTCATCCATGCCTTTAATCAGCTTCTTTTAAGTTGCCTCACTTTCTCTTAAAGCTGCCTCTTTTTTCTTGTCGACTGAAATATCTCTTGCAGTGATTAGCGAAAGTTCTTCATTATTAGTTTCAAGCAAAGAAACGGAAAATAGAACGGGAAAAATTTCCCCATTTTTTCGCCTAAAATATGATTCTTTGTTTCTTACTTTTCCTTCTTTGTTTAACATCAAAGTAATCCTTTCTCTATCAGAAGGGTCCGCCCAAATGTTAAGCTCTAAAGCACACTTACCAATAACTTCTTGCCTGGAGTAGCCAAACATTTCCAAAAAAATATCATTACACTCAACTATTAAGGAACCTCTTAATGTAGTAATCATAAAAGCATCTAGACTGGTTGAAAATGCTGTCCTAAGCCTTTCTTCACTTTCAATTAACGCTTGTTCAGCCTTCTTGCGTTCAGTGGTGTTTCGGGCTATGCTTAGAACTGCCCGCTTTCCACCGTATGTTATGAGACTTGAGCTAATCTCCACCGGAATTTCTTGTCCATCCTTAGTAACGTGAATTGTTTCAAAAACCCGATTCCTAACAGAAGGAATTTCACCAAGCCTTTTTCTAATTTGCTCTGGGCTCATGATCTTATCAATGCCGCTAACACCAATACGCATCAACTCTTCTTTAGAATAGCCCAATGTTTTAACCGCGGCATCATTCACATCAATAAAGTTTCCCTCAAAATCAATAATCCAGATAGTTTCAGTCATGCCGTTAACTAAATTTCTATAATTTGCCTCGCTCTCCGCTAAGGCTTCTTCAGTTTTTTTGCGTGTGGTAATGTCGTGAGCGACAACGAAAGCGCAATCAAGTTCGTTGTTTGTGTATTTCAATTTCGCATTCAAGGTTGCCCAAATGGAACGACCGTCTTTCGTTATTACTCCAAATTCAACGTTTGGGTCTATTTTTTCTCCAGTTATGCTTTTTCTAAATATTTCTCGGAAGCGTTCTTTGCTCTCAGCGTTAAGAAGGTCAAAAGGACTCATAGAAAGCAATTCTTTTTCCGAGTAACCCGACAGAGCGCACATATAGTCGTTAACACTTTTGAACTGGAGACTCTTGCAGTCGATTTCATAGATAGCGGCTGGAGCGTATTCTGCAAGATGGCTGTATTTTTCGTCTTCTTCCCGCAGCTTCTCCTCTGCCAAAGTTTTGGACAAAGCCAAAGCCAAATGGTCAGCTATCCTTTCCCACATCTGAATAGCTTCGAGAGAAAACATGTTCTTCCGCTTACTATTTAACTGAAGCAACCCCAATCGATTGTTACCGACATGCAACGCAAGCAACGCAACCGACTCATAGCCTTCTCCGTTGCAACGGTTGCGAGTTCGAATTTGACGGTCCGCATCAGATGTTGTAGCAAGAAGCCGCGCGGTATCGTTTGACCAAAAGCTTCCCTTTTCAGTAAAGAATTTTTTTGAAGGGTCGAATCTTCCGCACAAAATGTTTTCACACATGCATTCGATAACTGGGTCACCTTTCAAGTCTCGAATTAAATTGCCAGCAGCGTCCCTAGCGACAAAGTTTGTCCTCTAAGTAAGACGTGTTCAGGAGGAAAGCCTCTAGTTTCATAATAAGGATAATCATCTCCGTCTTTGAGCCTAATTCCTACCCCCTCGCAACCTGATTGTTTTTGGAAGAACTCAAGGGAAGCAGTAATCAAATCCCTGGTACCAAAGTTGCATTAGTGATTTTCAGAAACTGGATCATTATCTCGCGTTCAGTTTCAGCTTTTTTGCGTTCAGTTATATCGATGATTGATCCTTCCAGTATTCCCTCTTCAGGATAAAGCTTCAAAGCCGTAAGACAGAGTCTAGCTTCGCTTTGCTTGTTTAGCATTTTGCATTCGAAATCTTCGACAAAGCCATTGGCTTTTAGTCGGTTAACCATGTCTATTCTTTCAACTGGGTTAGCCCAAAGAGTAAGCGATGATTTACCTATTATTTCGTTCCGCCTGCGGCCAAAAATGCGGAGAAACTTTTCGTTGCAGTCAAGAATTTCAGATCCATCTAACTTGGTCCTAAACATTCCTGCTTCGGAGTTTTCGAAAATACTCCTATACTTTACTTCACTTTTCCTCAGTCCTTCCTCAGCTTTCTTGCGTTCAGTAATGTCATTCGCGTAAATGTTTACGTAGCCTTCGACAATGACAGGTGCAAATAACATCGAAAATACTTTTGCGCCATAGATCTGTTCACGCTCAATTTTAATGTTGGATTTTAGACAGTCAGCAACAAGTTGATTTATGTCGTCAGGTGCACGTTCGCCAACTTTGATATTCCACTCGTTCAACAATAAAAGTGCAGCTGCATTTCCATAAAGAATTGTGCCTTCTCCTTTAATACGAAGCACGGGCAAAGGATTCTCAGAAGGAAACTTTGATAAACTTTTGATTTTGTCTTCTTGTCGCTTAAGTTCAGTTATATCATCAAAGATTGAAACGAAATACCCGTTTTCTGGGCTATAGGTAAGTATGGAAAAACATCTTTCTGAACCTTGAAAGCAATATTCGAACCTTGCTGATTTACCATGGGAGATTATTGGCCAATATGTTGCAAGTAAATCTGTAAGATTCTTCGTGATTCCGCCAGGGAAAACATTTGTGCCTCGTTCTCCTAAGACGTTTTTCTCTATTCCAGTGATTCTTTTAAATGCAAGGTTTGTTTCCAATATAATAAAATCGATTGGTTTTCTATCTAATCCAAAAATTATTTTGTTGTAAGAAAAACCGCTATTTAGGTTAGCAAATAAGTAATCAAATTGTCGTCGATCCCGTCTAAACGCCTTATTTTGGGGAATACTCGCCAAGAACCACGCTGCATTAAAATAGCTTTGAGCTAATTCTACCAAGCAAGGATTATTTGAAAAAACCGCATCACTCTTGCTTTCCACAAGTTTCATTGAGGTCGTGAGAAGAATTTCTTTGTCATCGTATAGTCTAAGCCAAACTTCAAGTGGGGTAATAGCGTATCGGTGTTCAAAATTGGGGAATCTTTCTAATGTTTGGAGTACCCTCGAATGATTTGGTCCATGAAATTCTTCTGTGATAATTCGTATGGTTACCTTTCGTTTCAAAGCGCTTTGGATGCTAAAGTTGTTAATGGCGATCCATCTGAGCAATCTTTCCAAAGAAACCATAATACAAATTTTGTCTTTGGCGTTTTCAAGATGTTTTTGTAGCTCAAGTTCAAGTGCGTCTCCTCGGATTAAAACGAGTTGATTGCTTTCGGAGTCAGATTTTGTATTTTCCTTCTCTTTCAGTTTCTCAATTATTTTGTTTGCTTTTTTGTCCAGATCTATGCTTTCTTTGGTTCTTCTCAGCATCAAAATGCCAACGGCGTCATTTATGGACAGAGGCTTATACTTGGTTGGAACAGTAACTATTTTTTCAACTAGTCCAGCTTCTAGTAAGTCAATAATTGCTCTATAAGTGTCGGGGCGGGCTACTTTTGAAACATTAGCGATTTCGCTAATAGATCCCAAGCCTATCCGAAGGAGACCAAGATACGACTTTGCTTGTGTACCACTAAGACCGAGATCAACTAATGTTTTGATGTTTTCATCAAGGGCACTCAAGATGCATTGCCTTCTACTCTTTGCAAATTGAGCAGTATTGTTCTGTTCTAGCGTATGTAGTCTTTAAGCTTTGGCGAATTCCACCCGATTTCGCTTAATTCAATTCAAAACTTTCAGAACAATATCCTGTTGGATGACCTTCCACCAACAACGGCTTATTACCTAAACAGTCTCTATAGACTACGGGGATGATTGTATTATGGCTCTAGACGATTTGGATAGAAAAATAATACAATATCTAAGCTCCGGAACAAACTCCTATCAAGAACTTGCCCGAACATGCAACGTTACAAGGAATACCATTTACCGGAGAGTTGCTGCCCTTGAAAAAGAAGGAATAATTAAGAATACCCTTCACTGCATCGTAAACTTGGAACAAATGGACCTCGTTCCTGTAACGATTGGAGTAAGAATTCATCAAAGTGACCAAGATAGAGCGATCAATCTGCTGACAACAAACAGGAACGTGAGATTTCTGTGGCGAACCTATGGAGAGCACAACCTGATGCTCGTTGCTTTTTGTCCCAAAGGCAAAGAAGGCGAAATAATCCAAGATATCAAAGCTGCCCTTGAAGAACTAAACTCAGAACACATATGTGTATCTGTTGGTTACGTGTGGGAAAAGATGAGCTATTCGCCGTTTGATGACCAAACGGAATTTGAAACGAAAATAGCGCAGATAATAGAAAATAGATATTGATATTTACCAAAAACAGTAATCAGGCGTAACTATGTTTGTTTGATTCGAGAATGAAAGGAACAAATCTGTTTATTTGCTGAAATCGTAAGAGAAACTCAGATTGCTGTTGACGAGCAACTAACCTTTCTGTTCTCGGATTGAAGCAGGCTTTGTTTTAGATCCAGCAGGACAAAGCTTCGCAGAGCACTTATCGCTGCAAACTTGGCTATAACGTCTAGAAACAAGTCTGGAAATGTCTCTAGCCACTTCCGGTAAGATACCCTGATGGAAACATCAGTGGTGCCTAATTGATTTGCAAGCTCATTTTGCTTCTTAATAGCATCATATCGGTAACTTAGAAGATAGAATAAGCCTCCAACAATGGACTTGGAGCTTTTACCGCTAAAAAATACAAATTTTCTGTGCATAAGTCTGATTAAGGATTTGCATAGTCTCGGAGGTTACTGTGTCAGCAATTGATTTATCATACCAGACAGCATGTGCCGCAAAAGAGATTTCATCCAGAGGTATACGTCTTAGCAAACTCAATCTTTTCACTTCGTCTGTTAATCAAGATAAGTCAGCTCCTGACAGGGTTATCATTACCGCCCTACGCAAAAGAAACGTTTTTGTCATTTTTTTTGCACAAATTTATCTATTCAATGGAAATAGTGCATTATGTCGAGAAGAACTGACTATTAAGATTGCTTTGCCATGAGTTCATAAAGGCTATTAACAGTTCACTCGTTTTCAGAATAAAGGTAACAAAATGAGTATTAGAAATGCTTCAGCTGCGTCCAAGGTTCAAATTGCAGAAGATGAAAGTTCTCGACCCATTTTCAGCTTAGGTTCTTCTGTCCAAGAAGAAGCCTTGCATATTTTGCATGTTGATGATGACGCTGTCGCTCTTGCAAGTTTCGAAAATGATTCTGGAGACTGAAAACAACTTCTTGATTGACGTGGCAATTTCTGTTGATGATGCTTTAAAAAAATTGCGAATGCACAATCCTACGATGCGATTGTTTCAGACTATGAAATGCCCCTGAAAAACGGATTAGAATTCTTGAAAGAACTCAGGGACCAAAACAATCAAATTCCTTTCATCCTGTTTACGGGCAAAGGCAGAGAAGATGTTGCGGTCAAAGCTTTGAATTTGGGCGCTGACAGCTACATCAACAAAAACGGTTCTCCAGAAACAGTCTACTGCGAATTGGCAGATGCCATAAACAAGACTGTAGACCGCAAGAAGTCAAAGCAACTGCTTGTCGAGTCAGAGATGAAGTATCGCACGCTGGTTGAAAAATCGCTTCAGGGAATACTGATTACTCAAACTTCTCCGCTGCAACTGGTTTTTGCCAACGAGTCCATGGGAAACATTTTGGGCTATACTAATGACGAGTTGAAGTCACTTTCACCTTTAGAAATTGCAGGACTAATATATGACGAGGACAAAGCCGTTTTCTTTAGCCGCTTAGAAAGCCGCATACATGGGGAACCATCGGACTCAAGCCTTGAGTTTAGAGCAGTACGAAAAGACGGATCGATAGTTTGGCTGGAAGCATTCTCAAGCCGCATTGAATATATGGGGCAACCAGCGGTGCAGGGCATGTTTCTGGACATTGATGAACGCAAGAAGGTCAGCGAGATTTTGCGTGAAAGCGAACAAAGATATCGGGAACTGGCAAATTCTCTGCCGAACATTGTTTATGAATCTGACACAACTGGAAAGCTGGAATTTGTCAATGAGAAGGCACATGAGATTTCGGGCTATTCTCAGGGGAAGCTTGAAAAAGGGATGAATGTTCTGCAGTTCATTGTTCCTGAAGACAGAGAAAGAGCAATGAAAAATATGGAGCGGTTGTTAGCGGGAGGCAGTTATGTTCCTGCTGAGTACCTTTTCTTGCGGAAAGACGGAACCACTTTCCCAGCACTTATCACGACAACTCTTCGTATTTCCAAAGACAAGGTGACAGGGCTTAGAGGCTTGGTAATTGACATTACTGAACCCAAAAAAATGGAGCAAGAATTTAGGGACTTGGCGAAATTTCCTTCCGAAAATCCTAATCCTATCTTGCGCGTCTCAAAAGACAACCTGGTCTTGTATGTAAACCAAGCTGCAAAGTTATTGTTAAAGGAGATGAACATTGAAATCGGACAACCTACGCCCCTCTTCTTGAATCAGTCTATTGCCACGACTCTGAATTCAGGTTTTAGTCAGGAGGCTGAGTTTGAGCAAAACCAGCGAACGTACTTGTTTACAATAGCTCCGATAAAAGACGCTTCTTATGTCAACGTGTATGGACTAGAAATCACCGAACGCAAGAAAGCTGAAGAGGCTCTTAGGCAAGAGCGGGATATGCTTGAGTCAGTTACGTCAGCCAGCGGTGCTGGTTGGGTAATTGTCAGTAAAGACTACCATGTGTTATGGGCAAACGATTTTATAAAACGATACAAAGGTGACACCATAGGAAAATTATGTTATGCAACGCTCAACAGTTTAGATACGCCTTGCCATGATTGCGGGGTCGCAAAAATTTTTGCGGGAAAAACAACATTTGACTCCCACGAATATTTCTCTACGACTGTTGATGGCAACCCGTACTGGGTTGAAATTGTCGCTACCCCCTGTACGGATGGGAATGGAAACGTTACGTCCGCAGTGGAGATTTGTGTAGATATAACAGAACGCAAGAAAAACGACGAGAAACTAAGAGAAAGCATTCATAAAAACGAATTAATCAATGAGAAACTCAGCGTTGTTGGCAGTTTAACTAGGCATGACGTGGGCAACAAACTCACGGTTGTAAAATCCAATATTTATTTGCTCAAGAAACAAATTGGCGACAATCCAAAATTAGCTAAGTACCTTGAAGGCATCGACTCTGCAATTAACCTGTCAGATGAGATGTTTGAGTTTAGCCGTTCCTACGAGAAAATTGGAGTAGAAAAACCTTCAAAAATAGATGTTGCCGAATGCTTTAATCAAGCTATCGCAATTTTGCCTAATTTGTGCACAATAAAAATCATCAATGATTGCCAAGGGCTAGAGGTAATGGCTGATTCGCTGCTTAAGAAACTTTTCTACAACTTACTCGACAACTCGCTAAAGTACGGGGAAAAAGTCAGGCAGATTCAACTGCACTTCAGTAAAGAAGATGAAGGGATAAAGCTGTTCTACGAAGACAACGGAGTCGGAATACCCGAAGCTAACAAGCAAAAACTCTTTACAGAAGGTTTCACCACAGGAAAAAGCGCAGGGCTTGGGCTGTTCCTGATAAAGAAAATGGTCGAAGTCTACGGCTGGACAATAACTGAAGAAGGAGAACCAGCCAAAGGAGCAAAATTTGTAATAACAATTCCTAGGCTAAATAAAAATGGGAAAGAGAACTTTCAAATTGCGTAACAAGTTAAGGTAGTGTTTAACTATGACAATAGAAAATACTCAAAAACAAGTAGAGTTTGCAGTGACGACTGACGCATCAGGAATACATGCGACTTTTGTGAAAGTCGCCAAAACGACCGATATCCCATTGGGAAAGATGAGGCACCTGGAAGTTGATGGGCAAGCGGTACTTATTGCTAACGTCAAAGGTAAGTTTTATGCTGTCTGCGACATATGCCCTCATCTGAGTGCTATGCTATCCAAGGGAACTCTGAATGACTCAATCGTTATTTGCCCTCGCCATTTTTCAAGCTTCGACGTGACAACAGGAAGAGCAATTTCTGGAACGCGCAGCCGCTTGCGAACTTACGAACTGAAAGTGGACGGCAACGACTTGCTTATTGAAAGCTGAGTAACAAGTGAAAAACACTTTTTTGTTTATTTTCGAGGAATGATGCCATGAAATTCACCCAAAATACCTCACCTTGACTGTTTTTGAGAAAAAAAGCTTACTGGTGATGTCACCAATAGTCAGAGGTTCAAATCACACTAACACGTTCGGTTCAAATCACACTAACACGTTCGGTTCAAATCCCATCGGATCCGCACGTAAATTCATCAAATTAGTTTTAGTGGTAAATTGGCGTCAAAATCCCCCGCCTGATACGCGCACGCTTTCTTGCCCAGATGGGAATCTCGCACACCGTTTAGGTCGAATTTAAAAAACTTGCTTATGTGATAAAGACTATTGCCTTAAATTTTTGTTTTTTCTAAAGAACTGAAAGAGCGTAGCTATCATAGCGAGGCTGACTATTGCTCCAAGGGCTATTCCTTCCAGCACTTCGGTAGGGTCAATCGCGTTTTTTGGAGAACTGCTAAGGTCTACGATGATTTGGTGGGTACAGAGGTGGTATGAGAAGGTCAGTATCCAAGAATCAGCATTTGACGAAACCGTGAAGCTTTCCGCGTTTCCGTCGATATACGCTTTGATGTTTGATGTTTCGTTAACAAGCGACTTTGCGATGTAAACGTCGGCGTAGCCTCTTGTCCCGTTTAGTCCACTCACTGTGAAACTAAGCTGCCCGCTTGTCGAGTTGAACGCCAAGTCAGTCACTGTCGAATTCGACGCTACAGAGAATGCGTCCTGCGCGTCCGCGGAGTTGTAGGGGGTAACCACAAAGTTAACTATGTGCTTGTTCCAGAGAAAACTGCGTTGCCCGCATAGGTGGCGTTGATGACGTAGTATCCAGTGACTGCAGGCAGCCACTCCGCTAAGAAGCCGCCGTTGGAATCTGTCTCGATTGTGGTTAGATTCAGCCAGGAGCCGCCTCCTGTTACGCTGTACGCGAGCAGAATCGGAGCTTCAGGGACACCCGGCCGTTGTAGGTTAAGCTGCCGTTGATTTCAACCATGAAGTTGGATAGTGTTGTAGAGCTTTGGCATGAAACGGCAAGAGTCGGCTTAAGCGACGAAGGATATGACAGATTAGCCGGTTTTGAATTCACAGTCAAGGTGTATGCTGCTTGCCCGTTTGCCGTTAGCACGTCCACAATTAACGGGTCCCCTAGGTTAATGTTCCAAGGTCCTGTTCCGTTAACACTTAAATCTGAACCGAAGCCACCTAAGACTATTTGGTGGTCAGACCAATTTACCAGGTCAATACCAATCGGGCATTCGATATCGTCTCTGGCAGCCTGCTTCCCAGCTGTCAAAGCCCTCTTCGTCGTATATTCTTATGACGGGAGTTGTGCCTCCGGCTACGGTGTCAATTGACCCATCGGACATGTTTGTAACCTGCGGCTGGATGTTGCCGAATCCGTTGCCGTCTATTATGATGGTTTGGTTTCGAGCTGCGGCTATGGGACTGACATAAGTTATGGCTGTGGGTTCTGCGACGCTAGACGGAGCATTAGGACCTACACTAACAGTGTACACTGCTTGCCCGTAAATAGTAAGTACGGCTATCAGCAGGGGATCTCCTGCCGCAATACTCCATTGAGTTTGATTGTTTGAGCCGCCGGAACCAAGTGCTGAGCCGAATCCACCCAAAACTATTTTGTCATTTGACCAAGCCTTTAAGATAACGCCTATCGAATCTGCGCCGGAACCTGGGGAATCTTGAACGCCAGCTTCCCAGCTGTTTGGTGGTTGCCCTAAATCGTAAATCCTGATGACTGGTGTGTCTCCTCCGCCAACGGTGTCGACGGAGCCGTCGCCTAAACTCAAAAGTTGAGGCTGAACGTTCCCGAAGTTGGTGCCGACTATAGTTATAGTCTGCTGTGTAGTTGCGGTTACTGGGGTTACTGAAGAAATTGAAGGTGACACTTCACCAGGCGCCCCAGCGGATGTTATGCTCTGGGATGAGCCTAACTGTAAACTTCCAGCTAACAATAATCCACCAACCATCAAAACTATCAACAGCGCACTCCGAAGTATCGCCTTCATGGTTACACCATATTTCCACCGTACCATCCGTAGCCTTATAAGCGGTCGCTTTTAATCATGGATCTTTAAGAAACCAAAAAAATTTCACCTTCAGCATTCTTGCCGAAGAATCAACGGCTTAAGCCTTCAAAAACTTCAATAACGGTGTAACTTTGTATTTTAAGGGCAAAATTGAACCTTTAAATAGCACATACATTAGCTTTCACCGCCGTTTTGTGTTCACTGGTGTTGTCAGCCTCAACACTTAAAACAGATGCCCAGAATTCGGCTGATTGGCGCTTATACACATAGTCAAAATATCCTAGTGACGGTTTAAACGACGGCGTCAAGCTAGCCCTCGGCACTTTTGCTTATTTTATGCTTGTTTCTTGACAATTTCTTGGTTCTTCGCAAAGAAAGGGAAAAGTACACTCGCTTTGGCTGTTCAAACCTCCCGGACCATAATGCAGTTAGAACTCTGCAGGGTTCAAAACCCGTAGAGTCCCAAACTCGAAGCCTGATACAATCCCCTTAAATAATTATTCATCTGAATTCCAATCCTCTCTTGATGCTCAGAAGGCCGAGACCGTCTGGCCTCCACCCAACCTACTTTAAAAGACCTTGGCCATGTTGTCTAAAAAAAGACAATGCAGAATTGCCTTCAGAGAATTTAGAGTTTGCTGAGGCTCTGGAAACTAAGGAAGAAAAGTTTTTTCTTTAGGAGAATAAAGAAAAATGCAAATTCTTCAATTGCAGCTAATTTGAAATGTAACCAGAGCCTTCTCGGCGCCCATTCTTTTATCGCTCCATTTTCTCATGGTTTTAAAGGACTAAAAAAAGGAAAAAAGGAATTTTGTGTTGGTTTTTGTTGTTTACGGGTGTTTTCTTGTGACGAGGAGTGCGAGTACCGCGCCGATTACGATTATGATGATGGCAATTGCTATAATTCCGTATTCGACTGTGGCGTTTGACGCTAAACCTGTAGTTGGTGTTGATGTTGGTGCTGCTGTTGCTGCTGCGTTTTGTACAGGAATGGCGGTTTCTGCGCTTGAACCCCAGTAACCATTAGTGCCTGAGAAGGTTGCAGTAACAACGTATTTGCCTGGAATACTTGGAGGCGCCCACATGTAGCTGAATGCGCCTTTTGAATCAGTTGTTGCGGTGCCAAGAGTAATGAAGTTGCCGTTCGGGTCTGTGGCAGTCAACGTTACTGTAACGCCTGTGAAATTAGTTGGTTCTGGCTGCTGCTGATAAACGTAGCCCATCCAAGCCTTCATGCTTGTTTCAGAGCAAACTGGGACTCCATATGGAAAGTCTGCTTTCTGTTCTGTTTGCTGTGTGCCAGCGGAAGTATCTATCACCGTGCCCTGAATAATTACGCTGTTGCCTGCTGTGACAGTAGTCAGTGGCGCCTGTACAGTAGTAGCACTAGGTCCTCTGCCTACAACGTAGATTGAATTGTCATAACCGTTAAACCATGTATTATAGCCATCAGCCATAGCATAGCTCATCTGCCCGAACTCGGCGGTTACGCCAGAAATAGTCCATATCTCCTGACCTGTAGTAGCGTTAATAGCCCGTGCTTCCGCGCCCTTGTAAATCGGCGTTGTCCAAGTATGTGCACTGGTAACTGTGTAAACTATTCCGTTGCCAATAGCTTGCAGCTGGGTTGGATAAACACCATAAGGATAGTTTAAGCCGGCGTTAGTACTGTTGCCTGCGCCGCCATTGCCATAAGTCCACAATAGCTTTCCAGTCAAATCGTTGTAGCAATAGACTGTTCCTCCGTATGCGCTGCTGTAAAGATGACCATAAGCTACCGCGCCAGGTAATGTGCCTTCCGATGTACTGCCATAGTAATCAATAGCTTGTTGTGGTGGAGCCGTCCATAAATAGCTACCGTCAGTTAAGCTGTATCCAACCCATTGGACACCTTCTTTGTAATCCTGCATAAAGACGCGAGTGCTCCAATCGACTGGGCCTTGCACGACTGTGTAGTTATTTGCTGGCGCTTGAAGTGTTTTCCACCATAGGACCGAACCGATTGCCCCCTTAGATGCGTTGAGGTTAACAAAGAAGTACGTGTAGGGAGCTGAGCTTACCCAACTGTAAAGCGCGTTTTGGCCGTTTGAAGGCATAGTACCGTTCATACAAAGTAACCCATCATTGTAGTTAGCTGAAACAACGATAAATGGCGCGGTCATGGTGTTGATATATGGTGTCGAAACGTTCCAGTCATAATAGCTTCCGCTGCCCCCATCAATTGTGCCCGTTGGGCCTCCCGGCGCTGGCCAAAGGTTCCATGCAAACAACAGAGATGAGTTCCACTCAGCAAGATTCCAATTTGGTTTCGCTGTTGTTCCTGCGTTTGCAAAGACATAGTCTAAGTAATTACCGTCTGGCCCCATTGCCCTTGCAGAGCCCTCAAGGAACGGACTAGGTGGACTTCCTAACTGTGCATTGGTGTATACGGGAATGTTAGTTACATTTAACAAAGACTGCCCTGTGTCACCGTCATAAATCAGCCAACTTGAACCAATTACAGCAACTATCATTGGCGGAGTAACTCCGTGCTCGTTCACTGTGTCAACTGATTGGACGTACCCAAATGATAAAGGCGGTATGTTAGAGTTGCTCCAAATTTGCTGTCCTGTCCGCAGGTCGACGCAAACAGTAGGTCCGTAAGCGAATGTAAATCCAAACGGTATGGTGTTCCAATAACCTGCACCTTCAAAGCCTACTGGTTCAGTATAGTAAATCATTCCATCCAGAATTATCGGATTGTTGTATCTAATCAAATACGCAGATCCGTCGAAGTAAGTGTCCGCCGGAATGGCAACATTGTTTCCTCCAACTACTCCTCCAGATTGAAGCGACTTAGTCCACATAACATGGCTAGTTTGAGATCCTACAGCATCTCCAGGTGCAATCTGCATGAAGGTATTAGGTCCAGAGAGAGCATCCTGACCAGTATTCATATAGCCGCCATAGTTTGGTGCACCGATACCTAGCCAGTTTGATGCAATCGTGTACCAGTTGGTGTTTTCGCCGTATATTGGTCGCGTCCAATAAGCGGTTGGAAGTGGGGCACCAGTCAAAACATTAGCTACGGGTGTGCTCGAAACAGTAACCGACGTTGATGCTGAAGCAGGTGCAAATGAATCGTTAGTGTACGGGTCATCCGCTGTGATTGTTTCTCCCGGGTAAGAAAAGGTCAGGTTGTAAACGCCGAGTTGGTCAGGAACAAAGCTTGTGTGTTGATTTGAGGTTGTGTCGAAGACAGTAGGAAAATTCTGCGTTGTTACTGCACCATTAGGGGCGGTAATAGTAAGTTTATAGTTGTGGAATCTAAGGTTGTTACTTATCGATGCTCCGGGGTATGTATTGGTTAGCCACAGATAAACTGATATTGTCTGACCGACACCGTCTGGGTTAGGCGAAGCCCAAATGTATGCGTAGGTTGGAATTTGCCATGCTGGCGTGTGTGCGTTAGCGTTTGGTATTATTATCAGTGAAGCTGTCATCAAAAATGTTAAAAGTACTGCAATAAAAACTGCCATTGTTTTACTTTTCATTTTTTTCATTTTTTTCACTGAATTGCTTATTTATCGATCGCCTTATATGCCTTTGTTGTATAACGCAAAATAATGGACAAAACTCTTGAAATCCCACCTTTTGACTGAATATTTCACGTTTTTAGTTAATAAAGGAGAAGCATCACCAAAAAACGTCACAATTCAGTTTATGTAGCACCTCAGGTAACAGTGTTTGCATGAAAGAGCTTGAGCAGATAGATATCAAGATTCTCAAAATGCTTCTCAAAGACGGTCGAAGAAGCTTTTTAGAAATAGCTACACAATGCCACACCTCAAAAAATGTCATCTGGGCACATTACAAAGAACTCAAGAAGGCAGGCATAATTGTTGGCGCGACTATTCAATTTAACTATCAAAAATTTGGCTACCATGGCTTAGCGACCATAATGATGAATGTAGAATCGCAAAATCTTGCAAATGTTTTCAGTCGCATTAGCGAAATCCCTGAGATGCATATGTTTCGCTACTATAATTCTGTCTATAATATCGCTGCAATCTCCACTCTGAAAAACATGAGTGATTTAGAACACGTGAAACAAGTCATAAACAAAAACAACAAAATAAATGAGTTCAAAACTTATCTTTGGGTCGATGTTCGAAACATACCTGAAAACATTTTGTCTGATCCTTCTGACCATCAAGATGATTATGTTTGCCCTCCAGTAAATAATCAAGAAAATTTCCAAAAAATTGATGAAATCGACCTACAAATAATCGATGCGCTCACTTTAAATGGGCGCTTGCCATTCCGACAAATCGCTCAACAGATTGGGGCATCAACCACCACAATAACTAGAAGATACGAACGGCTTAAGAAAAATAATCTAATCAAGGTCTCGATTCAAATTAATGCGTTGAAATTGGGTTTCCAAAGCATTCTGGAAGTTAGCTTAGCATTAGCTGATCAAAATGAGATAAACGAAGTGGCAAACAAGCTATCTAGAATCGCAGGAGTATCATATCTTGTAAAAATAAGCGGAAATTATGACTTGTCAGTCGTTGTTTTAGTAAAGGACTGTAATAACGTGGTTAAAATTAATGACGCAATCTTACAAATACCGAACATCAAAAAGATGGAAGCAACATTAAGGACACTTCCCGCCACTTGGTCTGGGAAACGTCAATATATATCTACGTTTTGATAAATTGAAAAGGAATTGTCATTTTCTTGAATAAAAACACTATTAATAGCAGATTATGGTTCGAATCCCTCCTCAGTGTGAACTTAATAAAAACAAGGAAAACAAATGATTTTTTTGAAAAAATTGGGGTTTGCTGAGGCTCTGGAAACTAAGGAAGAAATTTTCTTTTTTAAGGAGAAAAAGAAAATGAACATTCTTCAAGTGCAGCTATTTCGAACATGACCAGAGCCTTCTCAGCCATTTATCTTTTCATCTCTTCTTGTTTTTTGGGGACTAAAAAAAGGGAAAGGGAGTTGTGTTAAGCACTTTTAATTTATGGATGTTTTCTTGTGACAAGGAGTGCTATTACTGCGATTCCCACGATTATGACGATGATGATTGCGATACCTACGTATTCGATTGTTGATTGGGTTGCAATTCCGGTAAGAGGTGTCGCTGTTGGTGCTGCTGTTGCTGCGGGAGAGCCGGCATAGACGAAAGTTTCAGCCGCCGATGAGTAGTAGCCATTAGTTCCTGCAAAAGTTGCAAATATAGTGTAGTTACCTGTTATGCTTGGAGTCCATGTTAATCTGTAGCTGCCGCTCTGATCAGTCGTGGCGTAACCTATGGGGTAGTGGTTTCCATTAGAGTCTAAAACAGCCAATTGCACTTGAACACCTGTGAAGTTAGTTGGTTCAGCCTGATCCTGGTAGACGTAGCCCATCCATGATTGCATGCTTGCGTCAGATGCACATGGAACCCCGTGTGGAAAGTCTGCTGCCTGTTGACTTTGGGTCGTGCCAGATGATATGTCCATCACTGTGCCGGTGATCGTTACCGGTGTAGCTGTCGTCACTCCTAGGTTAGGTGCTGAAACAGTGGTAGCACTGGGGCCTCTGCCAATACTGTATATTTGGTTGACGTAGCCGTTCATGCAGGTTATGTATCCATCCGCCGTAGCCCATTGTGGAGCAGCACTGGAAGTCCACTCGCT
Source organism: Candidatus Bathyarchaeota archaeon (assembly GCA_963768425.1). Taxonomy (GTDB): domain Archaea; phylum Thermoproteota; class Bathyarchaeia; order Bathyarchaeales; family Bathycorpusculaceae; genus Bathycorpusculum. The sequence continues at coordinate 48,938 of CAVYHV010000015.1, forward strand.
CGGGTATTCTGAGAGTGCCCATATTTGTTGTCCTGTTGTGGCGTTAACAGCGGTTGCTTCAGCGCCTTTGTACAGCGGGTCAGGAATGGTGTGCTCATCAGTAGCCAAGTATACTACTCCGTTAGCAATGGATTGTATCTGGGTTGGGTAAACTCCGTATGGTGTGTTTAAGCCAGCATAAGTGCTGTTACCTTCACCACCGTTGCCCCAAGTATAGACTAGTTGTCCAGTTACGTCGTTGAAGCAGTAGAGTATTCCTCCGAATCCATCGACATAGAGGTTCCCGTAAGCAACTACTCCTGGAGGGGGTTGCCCTGGGTCGTAATAGTAATTAAAGGCGGCTGCGGTTGGAGTTGTCCATAGTAGTTGGCCCGTGTTTAGACTGTATCCTTGGAATTGTATAGTTTCCAGCGAATAAAGTGTGAAGACGCCGGTTTGGAAGTCGACTGCACTCTGTAAGAGAGTGACGTTGCCTGCTGGCGGATTATACGTCTTCATCCACAGGATTGAACCGATTGCACCGACAGATGAGTTAAGGTTGACGGCGAAGTATGTGTAAGGAAGTTGCGGGTATCCTGCTTTAGTCGCGCCGAAACCAACGGGTAGAGAGCCGTTTCTGCAAAGCATTACATCGCCATATTTTACTGCGAGTATCGACACGGGGTTTGATCCAGTTGGCGGTTGCACTATTTGTCCTGTGACGGCGCTGGGTGTTGCAGGTGGCGGCGGCATGGTGTTAAGCCATGGTAGTGAAATGTTCCAGTCATAAGTTGTTAATGAGCCGGAATTGATGCTTTTTATGGGAGCAGTGGTTCCAGGTGCAGCGGCATTGGAGTTAAGAGGTATGTTTGCATTCACCGTAATTGAGGAGCCGCGTGGAACGAATGTTGTAAGGCCAGTTTGGTAGATAACCCATTTCACCTACAGCTGGAATAGGGATCGTTGGAAGAAGGACTCCGTTGGATGCATTTACTGGGTCTGGTGATAAACTTCCACCGCCGGTGTACGGATTAATGTCGTACTGCCAAAGTTTAGACATGTTCCATTCAGACATGTACCAATTTGGATTAGCAGCAGTGCCAATGTTGGTTATGACGTACTTTAATTCTTCACCGCTCGGACCCAAGATGTTATTGCTTACAACAGTATTCGGGAAGGCTACAACGCTTGGGGGGGATGTAGCTATAGGTACGACGTATGAAGTGCTTGCGGGAAGATTAGTTACGTTGAACAGCGAGTCTCCTGTGTATGCATCATAAAGCTGCCACTGGCCTGTAATTGAGTTTGGTGAGACTAAGATTGGCGGGTAAACACCATGTTGGTCGGGGTCCCAGAGGCTGTAGATGTAGCCGAATGAAATTGGGGGTATGTTTGGGTTACTCCAGAGTTGTTGTCCTGTGCGGAGGTTAATTGCTACGGTGGGTCCGCTGCCGGGGCCAGTGAATGACGCTGGTTGTGTGTAGAATAGTACTCCGTCCATTATTATCGGATTGCTGAATCTTGGCTGATATGCAGATCCTTCGTAATAGGATGCTCCCTGAACAGCACCGCTGGGATTTGAGCCGCCGGCTGAAAACATGTTGCCTCCAACCACTCCTCCAAATTGAAGCGGCAAAGTCCACATAAGATGAGAAGTTAAAGGTCCTACGGCATCTGTATGATACAGTGCTGCGTTTGCAGTGGCGCCATATCCTTCTGGCGGTCCCGAACCTGAGCCTAGCCAGTTTGACGAAAGTGGCCACCAGTTAGAGTCTGCACCGTATACTGGTTCTTGCCAGTAGCTTGTCGGTAGGGGTTCACTAGTTATAGCGCTGGAAATTGGTGCTGTTTGCACGGTGAGCGTTGTTGTTGCATTGCTAGGAAGATATGTATCGTTCACCATCGGTGATTGGGCGTAGCCGTTGCCATTTGCGCCGTACACTTGTCCTGGATAATAAAAGCTGAAAGTGTAGGTACCAACAGCGGTAGGAGTAAAGGATGTTTCCTGATTTGATGTTGTATCAGAGATGATTGGAAAAGTCGTTGTTGTTTTTGCCCCATCCGGTGCAGTTACGGTAAGCTGATAGCCTAGGAATCTATAGTTGTTTGAAAGTAAGGCTGCGCTCGCTGTGTAACCGTTCGTTCCGACAGCGGCAGTTGTTCCACCGGGTGCTCCGTAAACTTCAGTAAGCCACATGTAAACGTTTATTGTTTGACCGACACCTATAGGATTAGGTTCGGCAACAATGTAGGCTTGTGTTGGAATTTGCCACACAGGTGTATGTGCGTTAACGCTTGGTATTATCATTAGTGAAGCTGTCATCGAAAATGTTAAAAGTACAGCAATAAGAATAGCCATTGTTTTGCTTTTCAGTTTTTTCATTTTTTTCCCTGAATGGCTTATTTATCGATCTCCTTATATGCCTTTGGTGCCTAACGCGAAAAAATGGACAAAACTATAGAAATCCAGTCTTTTGACTGAATATTTCTCGTCTTTAGCTAAAAAATGGGAAGCATTATCAAAAAAACAGGATAATTCAGTTTATGTAGCACCATCTCCAGCTTTATCCCACATCTCAAGCTTCTCATATTTCATTGCCGCCTCCTCATATCGCCCAGCTCTTTCAAGATTTCTGGCTTCTTCCATTATACATTCTCGTGGCGGAGGCGGAGGGACTGATAAATCTGTTCAATCTTTTCTAAACTTTATACGGCAACGTGGACACCAAAAGACATCTGCGAAGGTATTGGTCGGATTTCGAAAGACGAGCTTTTGTTAAAATCATGGGGATATCTTGACGCCAGTTATTACCATTTAATTGAGCTGATTTTTGTGTAAATTATTCTGGTGTTCTATGGTAGAATTGAAATTTGCAAAAGACCTTTTAAGGTATATTTCGTAAGCTTGCCCAAATGTTTCTTCAGGTTTTGGCTGCTGTAGTTCATAACCAATTTGAAGTCATTCACCCCTTCCAAGATGGCAACGGGAGAGTCGGGCGACTATTGCTAAATAACATATTACTAAAACATAATCTGCCACCCTTAAACATCGAATTAAAAAATCGAGCCCAATACTTCGCCGCCCTACAAGCATACGAAAAAGAAAACAAAATACGCCCAACGTTGGAGCTCATGCTAAAAGAATACCATGCCCTCAAAAAAATCATCAAATAGGTGACTACAAAAAACGGAAATGTAGTCACCCAGAATTCCTGGCGGCTGTTTGACGTGCAGAAAGTCGCTGGCCTGAATCTGGTCCGACCTACTCCCGCGTAGAAATGCTCCATTTGACTGTTTTTAAAGTATTTTGTTATTCTTGCTCCTTTAGCTCTTTGTGGTTTGAACCCGACAGAGGCTGTGTAAAAACTCAAATCGAGTTCAAAAAATTGCCTCAAATGTGCATTGAAATTTTTTTTAGGCCAGCATTATTTGCATGAAGCCAGCAATTTTCTGAGATCAAGAATAGTTTTTACATAGTCTGGACACGGGTCAAATCCCGCCCGACCCACTCCCAAGGCACACATTTAAGGTTCTAACGACGGTTTAAACGACGGCTTCAAGTTAGCCCTCGGCACATTTTTGCTTATTTTCTGCTTGTTTCTTGGCAATTTCTTGTTTCTTCGCAAAGAAAGGAAAAAGTACATTCGCTTCGGCTGTTCAAACTCCCGGACCATAATGTGGTTTGAACTCTGCGGGGTTCAAAAACCAATCGAGACCCAAACCGCTTCAGGCTCGAATCCAATCATAAAATTCTCATCTTATTTGCCCTGATCCCTTGAGATAAATAAACATGAAGAAACTTCACTTGGCTTCGTCTGAAAAGAGTTGCTTTCCTTTTTCTGTGATTTCGATGGCACCTACTTGCTTGAAAATATTAACGTTGTCAGTAACGTTCCAGTATTCTGCGAGTTTGCCATTAACTATACGATAGATGTCAACAGCCTCAGCTCTTATCTTCTTTCCAGTAGGACTTAGTCCCATAAATTCGCCTTTTGTGGGTCCCAGTATAGGAAAGGCGAACCCACACCTTGTTCCCTTCAGCGATGATGTCTTCAATAGATTCATGCCAATCAGGAAATGCGTTAAGACCCATAATAAATAATTGTTTGAGACCTTCTCGACCGACATTCTTGGAGCGGTCGATATAATCTGGTGCCACAAAATCGTCTATTAATTTCAAATAGTCCACGTTTCGATTATTATAGGCTTCAATAAATCTGCGAACAATCGCTTTATTCTCTTCTAAAGACAAAAAATCACCAGTAAATTCTATTCTCTTTTTGAGATTTAAGCGTGTTGTGAAGTGCAAGTTTTAGACTTTAGGGCTTATCCACTTCTTTGCAGTCTATCAAAGACTCCAAGAGTAACCGTTTCCCAACGTCATTTTTAGATACTTTTCTTGTCGCATTCAAATCTCTTAAGTAATATCAACACGTTTTGAAGACTCGGCACTATGATCAAGAAAAAGAGCTATTAAATTCAATGTGTTGTCAGTTATCAGCTCGCGCGATAAACCACTTTTAATTCCCATTTGATTCAAAGTCGTTCGTCTTAATTCCATCTCAGAAAGCAGACCATTCATAAGCATAGTTACATATTGAACGATAATACTTTCTTTCATATCATTCTTTATTGTTTTATCTTTCTTGCCTTTTCTAACTGCTTTTGACCAAAACTCACCATTTCTCAACATCTGAATAAAGAATTCAATGAAATGGGGCTCTTCAAAATATTTCTCAAATTCAAAATCTTCTAATGGCGAGAGGTCTTCAGTCAACTTGTTCAGGGTAGACTGTCCTACTTTGTTGACGATAAGTTCAATTATGGATTCAGGCATTAAGTTCATGTTTTTAATGTGCTCAAAAGTGTCATTGGTGATCTTTAGTACTATTGGGTTGTCGATGCCATCTTTGAGTGTTTTTGCGCAAAGGAATAGAACCTGTTCTTTTCCGGATACGTCAGTTGGTAGAGTGGCAATCATGGTTTCATTGAGTTCTTTGAAGACTTTTTTTCCGACGGCAAAAAAAACATCGTTTTTGTTTTTAAAATAATTATATATTGTTGTGCGACTTACAAACGCTGCTTCGGCAATATCTTCTAGAAGGACCTCATTTATAGGTTTTTTAGAGTAAAATTTTTCCGCTACGGCGAGAATTTCTTCTTTTGTTCTCTCTTTCTTTCTGTCGCGCAATTGTTTTTTTTCTTTGGAGGCATTGTTTTGAGTTAGTTTCATGACGTGAAAACATAATTGGCATCGCTGTTTATAAATATTTTACAGCTAATACATAATTTTACACCGTGTAAATATTTATATGCGACGTGTACTATAGTAATTAAATGTCGTGTTTTGTATGTCAACTGAAGAAGAAAATTTTTTGAGCAAAGAAAAGAGCGTTTTGCGATGGAGCGGTCTGGCTGGTATTCTGGCTGGAGTCTTTTTTATTTGCACCATCGTCACGCTAATTAATTTTGGGAATTCGACAACAGCCAACGTTGCGGATTTGATCACAAAGTTTCCAGATCACAGAATGGACCTTGCGGTGGGAAATGTCTTCTACTTTTTGGTCAGCGTCTCGTTAGTTGGTCTCGCGCTTGGCCTGTATCAGGCTCTTCGAAGGGCGAGCATTGGACTCCCGCTCTTCGGGACTGTTCTATTCGTTCTAGGTCTAGGAGTAACCTTTATTGAAGATACTACGCAGATCGCTTTCGACCCGATCTCCAAACTCTATAATGCTGCCGCAGCGACCTCCACGGACAAAGCTACACTCACCCTCATATGGCAGGCAACACAGGGTATGTTCAATCAGTTTGACGTCGGAGCAACACTCCTCCTCTCCACAGGGTTAATCGTTCTTGGAGCAGCCATGATCAGGGTACCAGCTTTTGGCAAAATCTTCGGCGGGCTAAGTATTGCAATCGGAGCGGCTCAGATCGTAGGGATATCTTTCCTTTCAACCAATTCTGCCGCATACGCACCATTCGCCCTCCTAGCCTTCTTAATCTTCCCAGTCGTCTTCGGATGGAAACTCTACAGTCTATCAAGGAAGCCATAAGAAATCTTGGAATTGTTCTTGGGGGACTCCTTTTACGGAGTCTTTCAACACAATAAACTGTGTTGGAATCCCAACGGGCCGCCATAAGAATTTTTTAAGAAGAATTGAGGATTCGCTTAGCGCGCGCTAAAGTGTTTTCAAACGCGCTTGACGCTTTTAGGCGATTGGACCTGACCCCATTTGAGACTGTGTAAAAACTATTTTTAATTTCAGAAAATTGCTGGTTTTATCTAAATAATGTTGGTTTAAAAAAGGATTCAAAACATATTTGAAGCAATTTTTTGGGCTTGATTTGAGTTTTTACACAGCCTGATTTGGGGTCAAATCCCACCGGACTCGCACCTTTAAAGTTCTAGCGACGGTTTAAACGACGGCTTCAAGCTTGCCCTCGGCACTTTTGAGTTCAATAGAAGCTTGTTTTAACAATAAAGTCACACTTTGGAATAATTTGCCTACAACTCAGGGATTCGTGAAATATTGAAAATGAGATGAATAGAGTCAAATTGTAGAAATCTTTTTACTTCTTGTTGCTCATAAGGACATAGGCGACTAAAAGTGACCCTAACAATCAATAGCGATGAACTGAAAACTGTCCTTGATAAACTAGATACGGTGAAACTTGAACTTTTACGATTGAGAGCAATGTTGTTGCCAGAAGAGGAGGCTACGGAACAAGAAAAGAAAGAGATCAAAAAAGCGAAACAAGAACTATCAAAAGGGTCAAGGATAAACCTTAAAGAGTTTATTGATGAACTGGGCTGCTGACTTCTAATTGTTTGACATCACTGTTGCTCAACGAGCCCAGAAGAGTCCAAGAAGCTGCCTGAACACCTCAAACGCAGAATTGTCGAACTTCTTTTAATCTTACGGGAAAACCCAGTCCCAGCAGAATACTATGATGTAAAGAAACTGAAGGGACTGGCAGACACATATAGAATTAGAATCGGTGATTTCAGAATTATCTATGAAATTTCTTGGGACAAAGCGGCGGTGAATATATTATATATTGGGTCCGGGAAAACGCGTATTCTTGAATCGACGGTTTAAACGACGACATGAAGCTAGTCCCTCGGCACCAAATATCCTTAATTTAAGGTTATTTTGCAATATTGGGCATAAATTACAACATTATATGCGCTCTGCAAGCAGGGTAATGAGATATGAAAGAGGGAACGTTTCTACTCATAGACTTTACCGGAAAAGCAAAATATTGATTGAAGCAAACAATACTGCTTCACGATTGGAGGTAACAGATTGATTTCGGGGACAAGGGGTCTCCAGATATTTTTATAAATGTTAGAGCATTTTTGAAAAGTCATCGTACACTTTGCTTCTATGGCCGACAAAAAGAATGACTACTTGGTTTTTGTTTTGGTCTATCTCGTAGATAACTCTGTAGTCGCCTACTCGTAGACTCCAGAAATCTGATTGTTTTAGGGGTTTTCCTGTTTTGTCGGGGTTTTCACGCAGTTGCTTTGCGCTCTCGACTATTCTTGTTCGGACGTGTTTTTCAGTTTTTTGGAGTTCTTTTGCTGCTTTAGGGTGCAGAAGTACTTTGAAAGTCACTCTAGTTCCTCTATAGGAATGAGGGATTCTGGGCGTTGTTTTGCTTCTTCGCTACGTTCCATGAGTGTGTTGAAGAAGTTGCATGTTTTTTCGCGTTCTTGATAGTAGGTGATGATTGATTTTATGGCGTCGCTTCGGTTTTTGAAGCGGCCTTCTGCTACCCATCCATCTATTTCCTCGAGGGTTTTTTGTGGAAGACGTAGTTGTACTTGAGCCAAATATGTCGCCGTAAACAGTACTGTTTACAACTCACTTAAACGTTTCCTAAACAACCATCCGAGTCCCGACCCACTCTGTCTTGCGGATAATGGTGCAACGAAGGTTTAAACGACGACATGAAGCTAGCCCTCTGCACCAACTATACTTTTAAGAAAAAAGAGCTCTCGGTGAGAGAAAATGGCTTTGAGCTTGTTCTGATGCACCGAGTTTCCACGTAGTCTAATATGCTTGATCGTGTTTGTTCTGTGGCTTTTGTAAGGTTTATGGCTCTGTTTCTGGCTTTTCATTCTTTCGTCTTTCTGGTTTTCTCCATTTCTCAAAATGGTTCAGACTTTTTAATGCCACAAACAAGAGCCCGAGCACATTGGATTATAAAGCGTACAACTGGAAGGTTTCCCGGTTGATACCGGGCACTATGCGAAAACATCTGTAGAAGGTTAGTGTTTTGAAATAATGCGTTCAAAACCAAAAATTTTATTGGGTTAATTAGCTTGGCTTCTACCGATCCTTTCATTTCATCTGACTGGAAGAGGATAGAGAAAAGATATCAAACTCTATGAATATGTCTAAAAGGATGCGACGAGAGTAGGCTCAGCTAGATGTAGGATTATTCAGATGGAACAGTGTGCTAATTTTATTGGTTTTGATCGCTTAGAATTTCTCTCAGGAACGTCCCAATCACTGCATATTTTTTCTAACGTTAAAGCAATGGGTTGATAGGATTCATATGGCGTTTCTTTGACACCTAACATTATCTTATATGCCAAGATATAATATAGTTATTTCATTGGCTGTAATATTACGGTTTTCGACATAAGGCTAAAATCAACAAAGATATTCATATTCTAAGTTTTGGCTAACAAGTCTTCTCAAAAAGTCTTCAATCCCGCTTTATCATAGATTTCTGTAAATGCTTTGATGATTTGAGGCTTTGCTCAGTTAAGTCTTGATTTTCTTGTGGCTTTTAGAGAGTCTATTGAAACTTGGTCAAATTGATCCAAAATTCGCACGATGTAGAGTTTACTTAGGCTCTGGAAAATTAAAGAAGAATTTCTTCATAGTTAGTCGAAAAAAAATCTGCATCGCTGCCTTGCAGCAATTCGTGACGCTATCAGAGCATTCTGAGCCATTTCTCTATTTCAGCTAATCTCAATGTTTTTTAGGGGCTAAAAAAAGGAAAAGGGAATTTTGATTTTTTATCATGGTTGCTTTTGCTTATGGACGTTTTCTTGTGACGAGTAACGCGATTACGGCGCCGATTATGATAATGACGATGATGATTGCGATGCCCATGTATTCGAGTGCGTTTTGTGTTGCTAAACCGCTGAGCGGTGTTGATGTTGGTGCTTGTGTTGGTGCTGGGGCGCTGGCATAGAAAGCGGTTTGAGCGGAAGAACCATAGTATGCTGGTGTACCTGCGAAGGTAGCTGTGACGGTGTAGTTGCCTTTGATGTCAGGTGTCCAATTTAAGCTGTAGAAGCCGTTTGCGTCAGTTGTGGTTGTTCCGATTGAGCGGTAGTTGTTGTTGCTGTCTAAGACGTATAGTGTGACTGGAACTCCCGTTATGTTGGTCGGCATTGGCTCCTGTTCATAAACAGCTTCCATAAACTGCTCCATGCTAGCGTCAGAAACACAAGGCAAGCCATTGGGGAAGTTTGCTGCTACTGCTTGTTGCTGTGAACCTGAAGATATGTCAGTGACCATTCCTGAGATGGTTATTGGAGTAGTTGTTGATACGCCGACGGAAGGTGCGCTAACTGTTGTTTTTGTGGGGCCTACGCCATATGAGTATATCTGGTTGTCGTATGCATTGAAAGTCAAGAGTTGCCCGTCGACTACTGCTGGACATGAACCTGTGTCAAAGTTGATTATGCTCCAGACAAGTTTTCCTGTCGTTGCGTTGATTGCGTAAAGTTTTGCTCCGCTGAATAGTGGCGGACCGTAGCAGTGTCCAGATTCGGCAAAGAGCATGCCGCCTGCAAGTGTGGCTTCGTAGTCGCCGATGATCCAGAAGGGATTGACACCGTAGGGTGTGTTTTCTCCAGCTGTTCCGTCAGTAAAGCTCCAAATGAGGTTGCCGTTGGTAATGTTATATTTGTAGATCCATCCGCCGAATGTCCATGCGTATAAAGCTCCGCCTGCACATACGCCGCTTGTTTGGTCGTAGTAGCCTAAAGGATTCTGGAAGGGAGTTGTTGGACCCCACACTTGTTGTCCTGTGGTTGTGCTGTAACCGGAAAATGTTGTCGTTTCTTTGGTATATTCAACGTAGACTCCATCGTTAGCTCCTGGTATGGCCATGACTGTTGAATAGGGGGTTTCGGTTTGGTTCTTTATCCAAAGTTGCGCTCCAGTGTTAAGGTTATAGGCTGCTCGCATAACCCAGCCTGTGGCAAATGAGTACATGGAATACTCACCAGCGCCTGCTCCTAAGATGGCTATGTTGTTGTCTGGATCTATTACTGCGTGTCCAACTTCGTCAAGTATCCAGCTAACTCCTGGAGGGAAAGCAGTCCCTTGATAGCTGTTTGGCAGTGGTACTGACCAGACTACTCCTTTAGAGTAGGCAGTTACAGAGTTTTGGTTTAGCGTCGAGAAGCCTAAATCAACTCCTCCGCCTATTAGGCAAACGCTGGAGTTCCAGAAGTTCAGGAATTGAGTTCCAGTGGCGTTGGTACTGGTGTAGTACTGCAACAGAATGCCGTTGCTTCCTTCAATGTTTGTAACGCCGAATGATCCTGAGGGTCCTGAGCCGTTAATGCTTAGTATATAGTTTCCGGTTGCTGCGTCAAATAGGTCAAGGTAGTTTATTCCGTTTGTCGTTCTAGTTGCCCAGAGGTAGCTTTGTCCGCCGTAAGTGTTCGGTGATTTATACACGTATACTTGTCCGCACATCAGAAGATCATATGAACCTGGAGCAAAGTAGTCTCGATAGTTCTTGGTCCAAAGAATTTGTCCTGATCTTAGGTCTCTGGCAACCCACCCTTGGTAGGCTCCACCACTTGAATAGGTTGGGACAGCATCATAGTAAAGAACTCCGTTGATGATTATCGGTGAAAACTTAGGTTGATACTGGAACCCTGAGTAGTAGTTGCCTTGCTCGCTGGCACCGAATTCGCCGCCCATTTGACCGCCTGGTGAGCCAGGAACTAGTGGAGTAGTCCAAAGTATGTGTGCAGAGGTTGGTGCTGTGGTGTATGGGTTGTAGTTGCCGGTGACTGCGTAGTCTCCAGTGTTTGCGAATTCTACATCTCCTAATCCGAACCAGTTGCCGTCTAATACATACCAATTGTGATTGAACGCTTCGACAGGGTTCGTCCAGTAACTAGTTGGCAGCGGATTCTCCGAAATAGTGCTTGCGGGAGTTTGCGTAACCGAGATGGTCTCAGCTGCACTGGTAGAAGCACCAAAAACGTCGCCTATTGCCTGGGTATTGGAAAACGTCATGCCGCCCGGGTTTCCTTGGTCACCTGTCAGAGTCTCTCCAGGGAAGCTAAAGACTGCAGTGTAGTTGCCTAGTTCGGTCGGAGTAAATGTCGCGGTGTAGCCGCCTGCGTCATCAGATTGGAATGGTCCCAGGACTACTTGTTTACCGTCTGGCTGCGTAATTGTGACAGAAAGGCCTACCCATCGGTCACCTAACGGCCCGAAGGCAGTAGTTGGAGGTTTGTCAACCCACATTACAAGGAAAACGTTCTGACCTATGCCTACTTGCTGAGGGACAGCTTGAAGATACGCGTAAGTTGCAATTGTTCCTTGAATATCACGCGCTTTGGTGCTTGGTACGATTGCGATTGCTGCAGAAATTGAGAGGACTAATATCAAAGCAATTGACAGAGTTTTTTGGTTTTCATTTGATAATTGCATTTTTCTTTTTTTCTCCATTCAGTTTTGTTTTTCTATTGAGCAAAAGGCACAGACAAGATGGAGAATAGATATGTTCGCCACTTGCCCGCCGCTTGCCCATTGGCTTATCACAAAAATTTATATTTAATACTTTGCAAGACTGAGAAAAACAAATCGACAAAATTGCATTTTCGTACAAAAAAAGGCAACAATGAATGTTCATCCAAGGAAGCCCAAATTTGCAAGAGCAAGAAGAAATGAAGATTTGCGGAAGAGATCACCAATCGCTTTTAGTCCAAACCTTGTCTTCGGCACCGCTATGTCTATTTTTTTGAGAAAGCATGCATTTTGGCGATATGGATTTAATGTTTCTATCAAGTTTATATCTGAATTCTCAAATGTTACTTTTGGTGTTTAGTTATGGAACTTGATGATTGCATTAAGGGTAGAAGAAGCGTCAGAAGCTTTACCGATGAACCCGTGTCAAAAGAGGAAGTCCAAGCGATATTGGAAGCAGGCACGTGGGCGCCCACAGGAATGAACAGGCAGCCTTGGAAGTTCATTATCATCGAAAACAAGAAAGTAATCCAGCTCGTCTCTGAAGAACCAAGGTTTTAGTTAGACAAAACATGCCGCCGCTGGCAAAGCAATACTCCACAGAACAAGACGTTATCTGCTACGACACACCCATGCTTATCCTAATATGCGCGGAAAAAGACAAGCAATGGGAAAACCTCAACCTGCTCGACTCAGTGCTTGCTGCCCAGAACATGTTTTTGAAAGCGTATGAACTAGGGCTTGGAACATGCTATATGGGTTTCGTCACTTTGCTCAATAGCAAGCCGGAAGTGCTCAAAAAGATCGGCGTGCCGGAAAACTACCGGATGATGGTGCCATTCATTTTGGGACACCCGAAAACAAAACAGGGCAAAGGGAAGAGAAACAAGCCCGAAATCAAAGAATGGCTAAAGTAAAACACTTAAATTTTTGCCTTGACCGAAAGTCAAGTGCTTTTTTTCTTCGAGAATCTATTGTTTTTTCTATAAGTCGAAATGAGTTTAGGCTTTGCGAATATCTGGCGAACAGCTTCTTCGTTGTTGCTAATTAATATTATAAGTTAAGATTTCAAGATCGTTCTCTTCATATGGTTTTCTTTTGATGGTTTATGGGTAGATTATGGGAAATCCTTAAGAAAGACGGCGAAGAGGGCAAATGCTATGATTACTCGGGAAAGGTAGCTTCGGAAGGTTTGTTGATAAGAGCTGGTTAGATGGCAAGGTCGTTTTTTGATTCACTGAATCATTTCATTCGAAGACGTTACAGGTGGGTTATAGCTGCTTGGGTAGTTGCGGTTGTGCTTTCGCTTTTCCTTATCCCAAGTTTCTTCTCATCTGTCTCCTACGACCTTACAGGAGGGTTCGGAGCTCCAGCTAATACAATGTCGGAAAAGGCAGCCAACATCATCCAAGCCGAGTTTCCCGACGGCAACCTTAGCGATGCCAGCATTATTGTTCTTGTCCAGAACACTTCAGTTTATTCAGATGCTCTAAAGCAGGTTGTTCTGGCTCTAAACCAAACTTTGTCTGATGATTCAAACGTGGGCAACTTCACGGGTGAACAGACTCTCTATTCAAGTGAAGCAAATGTTCTCAACGGCTCCCTCCCGGCGATAATTAACCAGACAGCTGCACTTCAACCCAATATAGTCCTGATCAACCAAGGCTTGTATTCATTGACTGGAAACCTGTCGTTGCTTAGCCAAAACCTGTTCCAAATGCAGGATGGAATCAACCAAACAGCGCAACTTGTATGGGGAGTTCCAGCGGCATTTGTTAATGTTTGGCAGGGCGTATCTCAGCAGTTCGTTGGGTCGGGTGACACTAACCCCTTCGACGCCAACGCGCAAGCCAACACGTCCACGCTTAACGTAACAAGCAATTTCGGAGGCAACACCCAATCCATAGGATACTACATTGCTTTCTTCAACGCTTGGAACTCCAGTTTCTTGACTCTTCCACCGAGCACATCTGTGTCTGATAGGGAAGCCTACGCTGTCGGCCAAGCTGTCACCGGATTCTTGAGCAACCCTCAGATTGATACCCAAACAGGCCAGATGATCGGCCTCGTCGCTTCCGGCTTAACCAGCGTAAATTGGAACCAAGCCGCTGCAGTTGAGAACTTAACGATTACAAGCATGGTTTCTGACATTCCGTCGAGTCTTGCATCTTCTCTTGGCGCTTCACCGTTAAGCGTCGTGAATGAACTATACAATCTCGGACGGTCGCCTTCAAACTCAACCATTGAAAACTACTCCATTACTCTATTAGAAAAAAGCTACAGCAACATGTCAACGGCAGATGCAGGCTTTTCTGTTTCTGACTTAATGCACTCCGCCTACGATTTAGGCTCATCACCGACCAACCTGCAGACATGGAACCTTGCGTGTGAATTAACATCAAACGCGACTCAAACTGCTATGGTCGATTCTCCTCTCTTCAGCGTAAACACCGACTCATTCACCAGTCTTCTCGAATCGCTCTCGCCAAACGCAACCGCCAATGATATCACTCAAGCAATTAACAACGAAGTTGCAACCAAATCCTGCATAGGCTACCCATTTGTGCTAACCTCAGCGTTGACACACAACTTTGTTAACTCACAAAACAACACCATGATGGTCGTCTTCAGTTTCGCGTCCACTCCAGACGATAACACGATTGCCCATGTGAAGGCCGCTGTGCAAAACTCTGGGATTCAAAGTTACGGAACCGTCTTCGTCACTGGCGGTGCAGTATTGACTTCTGATGTCGCGAAAGCATTCATACCCGCCTTAGAAGTCACTATAGGTCCTGGAATAGCAATCTCACTATTGATAGTCGGACTGCTCTTTCTGGCGCCGATGGCTGCTCTCATCCCCGTCATGCTGGGAGGCGTTTCGATTTCCGTCGCGCTTGCCTCCATCTACGAAGGATTCGTGAAAATTGGCCATGGAAACCTCACTTTTCTCACTCCAACCCTGACTATACTTCTCATGCTAGGTTTGGCCGTGGACTACTCGGTTTTGCAGCTTAGACGCACAAGGGAAGAACGGCTGAAAGGCAAAACAATCGAAGAAAGCGTAGGAATCTCCATCAAATGGGCAGGCCAAGCTGTATTGACCGCAGGCATAACCGTCATCGTAGCTTACATCGTCATGGCGGTTGCAAACGTGCCCATATTCAGCGACGTTGGAACAGCAATAGCCTTAGGAGTCGCAATCTTGCTCGCGGCGTCTTTGACTTTGCTGCCTGCTTTGGAAATTGCCTTAGGCGATAAGATCTTCTGGCCAGGGCTGAAGGGAAAAATCAACGCAAAGTCTGACCCCAACAAAAACGTGCTTAGACGTTTGGCTCATTGTACGCTTAAAAGGAAAGTGCCCGTTGTCGTAATCATCAGTGTCATTGCGCTAAGCGCTTTTATCGTTATGTATAGCACTCCAACAAGCGAGGAGTTCCTTAGGCTGATTCCGAACTTCCCGAGCAACCAGGGACTGACTGCTTTAGCCAACGATTTTGGAAGCGGAACCTTAGGGCCGACATCAATCGTCGTCACGACTGCGACGCCGATAACTTATGGAGAGAACCAGTTTAACCAGACGCTGCTTAACCAAATTGACGCCATCACAAATTCTGCTGCAGATTCCAAAGGCGTCGATTCAGCTTCGGGCACAACTAGACCCTATGGAGATGCCTTCAACTACGCTTCGATCGGTAACATGTCTGTTCCAATTCAGCAGCAGTACGAAAGCCAAATGTTCTCAACCATCGGTAAAGATAACAAAACCGCAGTGATCACCGTTAACCTGGCGGATTCAGGCTTTAGCCCCGCCGCTATCAACTCGCTCAAAGGTGTCGAAAAGAACATCAGCAAACTGTCTCTACTGGCAGGAGTGAAAATTTACTATGGCGGAGAAACCCAGTCCATCTATGATGGTCAAACATTCATGACGAATTTGATTCCTGAAGTCGTGGCTATCCTTGCAGCGGCAGTCTACGTGATCTTATTCTTCCAGCTAAAATCCGCTTTTACCCCGGTTCGACTTATAGTTACGATTCTCTGCAGCGTCGTTTGCTCATTAGCAATCGTTTGCTTCGTCTTTTACTATGCCCTAAACCTGCCCATCCTTAACTTCGCGCCGCTCTTCGTTGTGGTAACCATGCTTGGCGTAGGAATAGACTACGACATATTCTTCATAACCCGCATAAGAGAAGAAGTCCTCAACGGAAAAACAGACAATGACGCAATAGTAGAAGCCATCGACAAAGTCTGGGTAACAATCCTCGGCTTAGGCCTGGTCCTTGCAACCGTCTTCCTGTCACTGGTAATAACCAACATTGCCGTGCTTGAAGAAATCGCACTAGCCGTTGCCGCCGCAATCCTGATCGACGTAACCGTAGTAATCCTCTTCTTCGTACCTTCACTAATGGGTTTGGCGCAGAAATTCAACTGGTGGCCCTACCGATTCACAAAAAACAAAAAAGCTGAAAACAACAAGCATGTTTAGGTCGATTTATTTAGTTTGCTATCAGTAACAAGTTTTTCGGTTTGCTTCGATGAGTTAAATCAATTGCGCCTTAATGCGCTGTTAATTTAATAAACAAGCTAACTTAAAACACGCCCATGCCATTTACAGCCTAAAACAAGGCTACAGTGCCAGACTCCGCCTATTCTGTAAATTAGGGTATTTAATTAAATGGGTCTTCAAAAAAATTTGGAAATAATTTTGAAATTTTGGGGCTTAACAAAAATCGTGCCTTTTAAGGGGCTAATTATTCAGCCATTACAATAGCAAAAATAAAATATAGTTGTTCTAACTGTATTTCGGTGGTTGTTTGGGCATGAGAGTGATTGATGCAACTCTTATTGGGCTTGCTTTAATTTCTCTAATCTTTGTTGGAATGGTCTTTTTGATTGTTGACTTACTGATTTTCAATTCTGTTAACCCTGTCTCAATTGAGATAGCAGATTTGGGCATGTTTTTAGGTTTAGCTTTTGGGTTGTTTGCAGGGAATTGGTATACTAAGCAACAACTGAGCATTTTATCCGAAAAGATTGAGTTTAGCAGTTTGGGTTCCAAGGGATTGTACTATGCCTTGTTTTCTGGGTTGGCGATATTTCTTGTTTGTTCGTTCTTTGTTATTTTTTATAACGAGATCGTTTTCGCAGAGGGTTTGATTACCTTCGTTATTTCAGCAACTTTTGCTTTGTACGTAATAAGGTTAATTGTTGTCTATTCATGGGAAAAGAGAGTAAGAAAAATAATGATGATGGAGTGGAACAAATTTTATGCTATACCAAAATAATCAGGTTTTAAGTTTTTCCATCGCTTGCTTTGGGTTTTAACTCTTAGAACTAACAATCAACCTTCGATCAAAGCGTTTTCAACCAATCATCAAGTTGCTTCTCTTTTAAGCCCACGCCGAATCTTCCGTCAAGACGTTTGGAGACTTTGCCTTTTTCAAAGAATATAATGGTTGGAACAGCCTCAACGTCGTATATATCCCACAACTCATTGTCGTAGTCATCAAGCATGACGTGAATGATTTCTCCGTCGTTGAATATGCCTGTTTTCTTTTGGAAAACCGGAACAAAACTCCTGCAGTAAGGACACCATGAAGCATGAAAAAGTGCAAGAACTTTCTCGTTCTTCTTCAATTCCTGATTTAGGCCTTGTTCACTATCAACTTTGATCATAAGTATCATTCTAAATCGTTTTGCGTTGTTCATAAACGTGCCGTTCCTGCTCCAACAAACGCACATTTATAAAATTTCTCTTGACTAGACATAGTAGATATTTCTTAAGGATAGAGGGTTCTCACTTGAAGAGAACAAGGGTTACTTTGTTATCTTTTAAGGCGCAAACGGGAGACGTTTTCCATGGAAACCGACATTAGCAATCATCCCAACTTTAAGGAAAGCTAAATAGATTAATCCATATCAAATAGCTGAACACGATGTCACGTAAAGCTTATCGAAGAGGATATCCAGTTGCAGTTTTAATCGGAATAGAGAGTGACCATGCTGCCTTATGGCAAATTTTCAGCCAAGTAGCCAAGCAACAACAAACTTTATCCCTAGCTGGGAACCGAAGCGACACAAAAAACCTGTACTGCTTTCACGAAGCAGTCATAAACGCAATTCGGCCGACTTTGAAGGAAGGAGTCAGAAGCATCGTAATAGCAGCGCCTCCGCGGACCAATTATGCACAGGAATTCCAAAATCACATTAAGGCACATCACAGCTGGCTTCTTTCAGGAACCAACAAAGCCACATTCTCCACCATCACAGGTTCAGCAAGCACACCCACCCAAGTTGCCGCCATTACAAAAACAGCAGCCTTCAAACAATCAATCAGCGAAACAACAACGGAAGAAGCAGAAAACCTTCTTGAAATCCTCGAAAAAAAGCTAAGCTCCCCTGAAAACTCGGTGCTTTTTTCTCTGCAAGACGCGGAACATTTTATTCTCGGAACGCAAACAGAGGGGAAGCCTAAGCCTGAATACCTCATGCTTACAGATGAGTTCCTTTCGAAGAGTCGGCAAAAATACCGAATTCAAAAGCTCATGCAGATTGCGGCAAACAAAGGAGTAAAAACCCGAGTAATAAGTGCGGAGTCAACTGCTGGAAAACGGCTAACGCAGTTTGGCGGAATTGTTTGTTTGGCAAAACGTGATTAGCCAACCTAAAGAAATCCATTATCCTTAAGTTGCCCAATTGATATTTTGCCAGAATGCAAAGAAGTAGCCACCAACGCCCCTGAAATACCAGTATCCCGCAGCTCAAGCAAATCACTGATGTCTCTGACGCCGCCTCCAACGTACAGATTCAACGGCACTTCTGCAAGCACTTTTTTCATAAAATCCATGTTCACTCCTTCGCCGCTGCCTACCCGCGCCAAATCCAAAACAATGACTTGTGAAACGCCCATGACCTTGAACTCGTTTAGAAGGCAAATTGGATTCGTGCATCCATTGAATCCCAACTTGACAAGGACCTTGTCGCCTCTCAAATCCAAGCTTACAATGACGCGGTCGCTTCCAAACGCTTTTACCGCTTCGCCGACGAAGCTTTTGTTTTGGAGTGTTTCGGTTCCGATGACAAGTTTTGAAACCCCGTTCTCAAGCAATTTCTCGGCTCGTTCCATTGAGGTCACGCCTGCATCGATCATCAGGTTAAGACCCGTTGCGTCAGAGATACGTTGGAAAACTTGAAAGTTGGCGGAGCAATCGATTATGGCATCTAAATCAGCAATATACAACTCGCTAAAACCGAGCTTTTTGAAGTCCTTTGCAACTTCAACTGGGTCGACTGAATTGGACAAGCTGCTTTGAAGGGGTTTATACTCGCTTCTCTTGCCCCTGATAGCATGGACCACGACGCCGTTTAAAATGTCGATCACTGGTATTGCTTTCAATCTTGCTCGCTAACTGGAATTATTCGTTGCAAATAGAAAAACCTAGCCTTCGTTGAGCAAAACTTTTAAAGCCTTCATTAATGCGCTTGATTACTGACAACGATTGAAGCTACTAATTAGCCCCGTAAACGCACAAGAAGCCGCCGAAGCTATTGCTGGAGGCGCCACCATAATTGACGTCAAAAACCCTCAAGAAGGCGCCTTAGGAGCCAATTTTCCATGGGTCATCAAGCAGATAAAGGAGCTTGCACCGAAAAACGTTCAAGTTAGTTGCGCTTTAGGCGACATCCCGAATCTTCCTGGTTCTGTGTCGCTTGCAGCCTTGGGTGCAGCTTCGTTGGGGGTTGATTACGTCAAGGTAAGTCTTTATGGGTGCAAAACAGTTGAGGAAGCACTGTATCTCCTTCAAAACGTTAACAGAGCTGCTAAGGAATGCAACCCCAAAATCAAGGTGGCTGCCGTTGGTTACGCTGACGCAAAAAAAACTAATTTGCTAGATCCAAGGCAGGTTCCCGAAGTAGCAGCCAAAGCGCACGTTGAGGTAGCCATGCTTGACACGCAGTTTAAAGACGGAAAGACCCTCTTCTTCCACCTCTCGGCGGAGCAACTTAAGAAATTCGTTGATCGTAGCCATCAACTGGGTCTTGAAGTGGCGTTGGCTGGGTCACTGCGGAAGGAAGATTTGCCTGTAGTTTACCGTTTGGGCGCCGATATAGTAGGTTTGCGTGGAGCAGCCTGCACAAACAGAGACCGAGTCAAGGGAGAAATGAAGAGAGCTCTCGTGGGCGAACTTGTGGAAGTTATCAGTCAAACTGAATTGCAAGCTAACAAGCCGAGGGTTTAACCTTGCATGCAGGCGGCTTAAGCAGGAAACTGGTGCTGGCTGAAATTAAAAAAGTCCGGCACTTAGACCAGCGCTACGATGACGGTAAGGTTTTGTGTTCCATGTGTACAAAGCCGCATCCGACGGCGGAGAAAGCTTACAAGCTCTTTTTGAATTCTAACTTAGGCGACCCTGGACTATTTCCAGGGAGCGTACAGCTTGAACAAGAAGTTGTACATGAATTAGCGACCCTCCTTCATGGCGAAAACGGCATTGGACACGTAGTTTCAGGGGGAACCGAAGCTAATTTGATGGCACTTTTAGCCGCAAGAAACACGGCAAATGTCAGCGCTCCCGAAATCGTTTTGCCTGAATCGGCTCATTTCTCATTCACCAAAGTCTGCAATGTCCTAAAAATAAAGTCAGTGTACGTCAAATTAGACAGCTCTTTCAGAGTTGACCCAGTTCAGGTTGTGAAATCTATCAGCGAAAACACTATCGCAATCGTCGGGACTGCTGGAACTTCGGAACTGGGTGTGGTCGATCCAATCGAGGAACTTTCACGAATTGCGCTAGAGCGCAAGGTTTGGTTACATGTTGATGCAGCCTTCGGAGGCTTAGTTATTCCGTTCTTAGATGGCGACAAACCTAAGTTTGATTTCTCATTGGAGGCAGTGAAATCTATGACAGTTGACCCTCACAAGATGGGAATGGCTGCCATTCCAGCAGGCGGAATCCTCTTCAGACACCAAGAAGCCTTGGATTGTCTCAAAACTGAAACGCCTTACTTAACCGATCGATACCAGTACACGTTTGTCGGAACACGAACAGGTGCTGCAGCTGCTTCAGCATGGGCAGCTTTTAAGTCGCTAGGCATTGAAGGGTACAGGAAAATCGTCGGCAAATGCATGAAGAATACCCAGCTAATCGCTGACGGACTGGTAGATGAGGGTTGCAGCCTTGTCGTGCAGCCATCCCTGAACATCGTGGCGTTCCGCAGCAACGGTGGCACTAAACGCATGTCAGAGAGACTTCGACAGAAAGGCTGGCTTATCTCTTACGTGCCACGGTACGATTGCATAAGAATCGTTGTCATGCCGCACGTTAAGAAGAAGCATGCCGAAGTTTTTTTGAAGGACGTCGCCGGAATCGAAAAGCTTTAAGGTTACGCAGGGTTTCCATCGAATCTTAAAGGGACAATGCTTTGAAGATTTTGCTTTACGAGCATGTTTCAGGCGGCGGATACGCAGGAAAACCACTGGACCAAAGCGTTTTATCAGAAGGGTTCGGTATGCTACGCTGCCTCGCCCAAGATTTCAAAGCTGCAGGAAACGAAGTAACAGTTTTACTTGATGAACGCATCGCAAAAATGAAGCCGCCTCTCTCAGCTAAAAGCACAGTTCCAGTTTTTCAAGCCCAAGAAGTCGAAAAATCTCTGGTTAACGCTGCTAAAACTAACGATGCTGTCTACGTTATTGCGCCTGAAACAGGACAGATCCTGCAGTCACTGGTCACTCTCGTTGGGAAAACATCGAAAGTGGCTCTTAATTGCGAAGCCAGCGCTATTGGCAACGTTGCGGATAAGGCGGTTCTCTACGAGACCCTCAGGAACAACGATTTATACACTCCTGAAACGGTCATCTTTGACGTTGAGAATGACTTAGCCCAAGTTGAGCGAGAAATCAGAAGTCGACTGAGTTACCCTGTCGTCGTTAAGCCTGTGGATGGTGTTAGCTGCGGAGGATTAAGCATCATCCACGAAGACCGTCTATTAGAAACTGCAATCGAGAAAATAAAGTCGACATCATCCGCAAAAAGTTTCATTGCACAAGAGTTCATTTGCGGCGAAAACGCGAGCGTAAGCCTGATTTGCAAGGAAGATAAAGCGTTATCAGCTAGCCTGAATAAACAGATCGTTAATCTTTCCGAACCAGAAGGAGCTTCAAGCTATGAAGGCGGCGCGGTTCCTTTTGATCATGCGCTAAAGACTGAAGCGTTCAAAGCGGCGGAAAAGGTTGCATCGTGTTTTGTTGGATTGCGAGGCTACGTCGGGGTTGACTTCGTTTTGGCGCAAGGCAGGGCATTTGTTGTGGATATTAATCCTAGATTAACGACGTCTTATGTTGGTTTGAGCAAAGTTGCTGGTTTTAACGTGGCAGAGGCAATGGTTCATGCCGTACTTGATAACAAGTTTCTAGTACAGCAGGAAAACAAGGGGTTCGTTTATTTTTCTAAAGTTCGATTGCCCAAGCCTTCAATTGATGTCTTCTCTAAGGTCGCTCAAATAGACGGGGTTATTTCACCGCCTTTCCCCGTTGACGGCGAGTCAGAAGCGATTTCGCTGGTGGCTGCTAATGGCGAATCCATGTCTGACGCGGAGCTGCGGTTCGAAGAAGCTAAAAAGCGGCTGCTCAAGTTATCAGTGGGAGAAAGATAGCGTGGTAGACGTGTTAGGATTTGACATCGGGGGCGCGAACACCAAAGCTGTACTAGTTCGTACGCAAAACGGTAGACTAAAAGACATAAAGCTTGACATCGAGTATTTCCCGATTTGGAAAGAACCACAAAAACTCTCAAAAGTCCTCTTGAAGTTGAAGCAACGACTGGGTGCCGAAAGACTCGATGGATTAGGGGTTACAATGACCGCTGAATTATCGGATGCTTACCAAACCAAACGTGAAGGAGTTCACAGCGTTATAGCCGGAGTTAAAGAATCGTTTCCTGACACGCCTATCCACGTGCTAAATACAGATTGCGAGTTGGAGTCGACAGCCAAGGCAGAATTGGCGCCACTTGGGGTAGCGGCTGCAAATTGGGTTGCTACAGGATGGTTGGTTGCCCAGCGAATAGCCAACTGCGTGATAGCTGACGTCGGAAGCACAAGCACCAGTATAATTCCAGTCGCTTCAGGGAAAGTGGCTGCACTGGGCAAAACGGATTTGGACAAACTAATTTGTGGAGAGCTTGTTTACACGGGAGGTTTAAGGACAAATGTCGCGGCAATTGTCCAATCCATTCCTGTCAGAGGCGGAGTAGCCAGCGTGGCATCTGAAATGTTTGCGCTATCCGCAGATGTCCACATAATCTTAGGCCACATCACAGAAGCGCAGTACACTAGTGAGACTGCGGACGGACGCGGCAAGACGTTACGTGAAGCCTATGCAAGGTTAGCTAGGGTAGTTTGCGCTGATACAGACATGTTGACGAATCAGGAAATATTTGAGATGGCAAAATACATCTACCTCAGCCAACTTTTGCAAGTTACCCAAGGCTTAACCAAAGTCTACTCACACGTTAAAAAGCAAGCGAAAAACGAAGTTTCAATCGTGGTCACGGGTCTCGGTAAAGATTTTATCGCAAGAAAAGCAGCTGAAAAAATCGGCGCTGACTCTATCTTCGATTTGGGAACCTTTCTGCCAAAAGAAATGTCGATGGCGACGCCTGCTTTCGCAGTTGCATTGATGACAGCGAACAAGATTGAGGGGGAGACAATCTGTTGGACGCAGTAATGGTCAAAGTCGGCGGAAGCCTTGCATTGCAACCGGATAAACTGAGAAGCTTATGCGGAAAATTGACCGAGTTTTCTTATGCACACAAATTAGTTATATTGCCGGGAGGCGGCGAATTTGCCGACGCGGTCAGAAACTTAGATGAGCGATTCCATTTGTCGCCTAAGATTTCTCATCGCATGGCGATTTTAGGGATGGATCAATATGGGTTGCTGCTGTCTAACCTGCTGGCGGGTTCAAAGCTTGTTTATGAGCTTGATGATCTGCAAGAAATCCTCAATTCAGGTGAGTTGCCAGTTTTTTTGCCGTCGGCTTTCTTGTTTTCTAAAGATGCACTTGAGAACTCGTGGGATGTTACTTCTGACACTATCGCCGTCTATATTGCAAGCCAACTGGGCTTATCCAAAGTTGTCTTAGTGACTGATGTTGATGGAGTCTACTCCAGTGACCCTAAGAAGTTTTTAAATGCAAAATTGATCAGGAAGTTGTCCGCTTCCAAGCTCCTAAAAATGAGCGAGAGAACGAGCGTTGATAAGTTCTTGCCAAAACTAATCTTGCAGTCCCAGCTTGAATGTTTCGTCGTAAATGGGCTACATTCCCAGCGCATCAAGGCAATCTTAACTGGAAAAGAAACAGTTTGCACCAAAATAACCCGAAATCCATAGAAATCTTCTAACGAGTTCCTTTAAAAGCACAAAGATATTTGGAATTGTTCAACAGCCATCTTTAAAAATTAATTTATGCAGCACCTGCATGAATTCTTTCAAATAGGTGAAAGGATAAAATAGAAAAAATAAAAAAAGGATATTGGAAGTTGCCGTTTAGATCTTTTTCTTATCCACGACTTCTCGGAAGGTTTTGTCGCAGCACTTGTAAAGAGCAATGGTCAATTGTGTGCGTTTTCCTTTTTTGTCTGGTTTGCCAGCCATCTTCCAAGTTTTGGTTGCATTTTTTACTTCTTTTCCACAAGTTGGGCATTTTGCCATGATTATCCCTACGCTTGAATGTTATCATATGGATCAGCATAAAACACTTGTGGTACATGCACTTAAAAATGGCTAAAAAGGCTTTCTTATAGCGTGAAAAACATGGAAAATGCAACCGTTTTATTGAAAAAACGGCGCTAACTCACTACATTGCGGGGCGCCATAAGAAATGTTCCTAAACCAAGTTCTTAAGAAAATGGAGGAAAGTAAAAGAATTATTAGCTCAAGTGATGAAGCTAAGTCTGGAGAACCAGATGATTGTCGGTTTAGATTTGGCAGGCGTCGAAACACGACCAACCGGCGTCTGCATCCTTACAGGAATGAACGCTCAAACTTGCCTGATGTATACGGACACGGAAATCCTCGCAAAAATCAAGGCAATTAATCCTGCCGTTGTAGCCATCGACGCGCCTTTAAGCCTGCCTCCTGGACGGAAATCCCTTGAAGATAGAACTGGTGTTCACCTTAGAGAATGCGACAGGGAACTCTTGAAAAGGCACATAAAGTTTTTTCCAATTACGCTGGGTCCTATGCGAAAACTGACCATACGCGGAATAAACCTGAGACATGCTTTAGAGGCGGAACGATTGGTTGTGATTGAGGCGTATCCAGGCGGTGCACAAGACGTTCGTGGAATCCTCCGAAAGCAGAAAGGGCTCGAAAAACTAAAGTCTGGTCTTGAGAGCTTAGGCATAAAAGGGCTGAAGAACGAATTAAGCGACCATGAACTTGATGCAGTAACTTGTGCATATGTGGGCAAACTCTTTCTAGAGGGCAAATCTGTAACTTATGGAGCCCCAGAAGGAATAGTTATGCCGAAAGGTACAAAACCCTGATTATGAAACAGAGTTCTTTTCAGAAAATCCACAATTAGGAGTGGCTCAATTGTTAGTAAATTAATTAGTTCTAACGCTTTGATTAATCTTTTAAGAGGTTTTCTTGAAAAGAGCAGGAGTGTCTAATCTGACGTGCAAGGGTCAAAAGAACAGTAAATAATGAAACAAGTGGGTCTCTTCAAAATATCCTTTACTTGAAGAGAAAAAAGAAGGGAGATTTGACTTTACGCAGAAGGAGCCGGTGGAGGTGGAGATGCCATTGGAGATGGCGCAGAAGATTGAAATACTTGTTTTATTTGAGCAACGGTTGTTCCCGCCCAGCGATCGGTCAATTTTTGGCGCTTGTCATTTCCAGCTGTGACAACTGCTATCAACCAGTCCAGGAAAAGGAAAAGCGCGAAGATCTTGCTTATATTGCGTATGAATGATTTCCCAAATGATATCCGTCCGCCTTTTTCCAGCTGCACCTCTAAACCCATGACTCTTTTTCCAACTGTTCCTCCCCAGACGACGTCCAATATGATGAAATAAAGTATTGAAAGCAGCCCAAAAAGCCCAAAAGTTAGCCAAATTCCGCCGTAGAAAAGCACCGAAGAGCCTGAAGCTATGGCAGCAACAGCTATCACCGCTACTATAATGCCCAGTATTGTTGTTACTATGAAGATTATTATTGCGTCGATGATGTAAGCGATTAAGCGTATAACCCAATGCGTAAAGTCAATCTGTCCACTATTGTTGCTACTTGTCATTTGCTAAAAACCTCTAACTAGATTGTTGTATAAGCGCCTTATTATCGTTTTCGATTTATCGATTAAACTCTAAAAAGAAGTATGTTTCAAGGCTTGAAACCTATCAAGAGCGCCATTTCCATCCATTTCCAGTAACAGTCAACGTCAGCGAAACCAATCTGTCTTAAGAATTTAAGCTGCGTTTCAACATCCAAAAGTCTGTTAGATGGGTCTTCTGTTTTGGGAACTCCTGATAGCTCCAAGAATTTCAGGTGAACGTTCTCTGTCGAAGAAGCAACGCGGTCAAGATTGCAGAACACGCCTTTTGGATTTAGTAGACCGAAAACTTCTTTGTACAGTTGCCTTTTTCTGGGATGCTCAAGGTGATGGATCGCCAAACTGGAGACTACGGCGTCAAAACATCCGAGTTGCTTAGCCGGAAGGGGTCGTCTTAAATCATGTTTAAACACAGTTACGCTCGTTTCTTTCGTGAAGCGTTCTTCGGCGCGTTCAAGCATAGGCTCGGAAAAGTCCAATGCCACACCTTGTGCGTCTGGCTTGTTCAGCTTAACCAAGGCCATTAATCTGCCGTTACCTGTTCCCAAATCCAAAATCCGCTTGGTGTGTTTAGGGATTTGTTCAAGCAGCACTCTTTCCCCTTCTGTTCTATGGGGAAGTTTATCTGCTCTTGCCAAGTACGCAAGGACATGATCAATTCTTTGCCATTCGCTCTTAGGTACATCTTCTTTTTCCAAAGTCCATCCCTCCTCTATAACAAGCGGCAGGATATTTTTAATTTGCGTCGTTTACTTACGGAATTGGAGGGCTCAAAGCGGCAAAACTTTTCTCTCGACCTGAAAATACTCTTCCTAAGCTAACAATCCTTATATTGTGTTGATTCCTTTGAAAGGGGAATATTAAAAGGGGTTTCTGTTTATGGAGTTTTGCCCAACTTGCGGCGTTCGTCTTGAGCCGAAGAAATCTGATGGTGCAATAGCACTTGTTTGCTCAAAATGCGGCTTCACCAAGCAGGCATCATGCAGCCGTGAGCAAGCTAAAGTAGTGAAAGTTATTCAGCCTAAATCCCAGCCGTTTATGACCGTCATAAGCGAAGAGGAACAAAAAGTCAAAACCATGCCGACAATACGCATGAAATGCGAGAAGTGCGGAAACAACATGGTTTACGTTTGGCAAGTACAAACTCGAGGCGGGGACGAAGCGTCAACCCAATTCATGCGCTGCACCAAATGCGGACACACCTTCAGAGAATACTCATAGAAATGTTTTCCTTGATCTCAAAAAAGCGTCTTTTCATATGGTGAAGAACCCGTCGAGAAGCAAATTACGTACGCTATTTGAACCCCGCTTACCATGTCAGTTTTTTGGCAAAGTGTTGGTTAGAGTTTACGTGAAGCTTAAGGTTATTGACTTACGGTTTGAAGCAAACGAAGAAAAGTAAAATTTCCAAGGACAGCAACATAACAAACTATGCTTGAACCCGTCCGCTTATTGTCAAGTATAAACAGGTGTGCGAAAACGGTTCTTTTCATATTTCATACGCAAAAATTAAGGGTGAAAAAAAGGACAGTTTTTCCTTCTTTTGAAGTTTTAAGTTTGAGTTTTGCTCTTTTTCTCTTTTCGTGCTTTTCTTTTCGCGTCTCGTTCTTTTTTGGTTAGTGGTTTTTCTTTTTTCGGCATGTTTTATCTCCGGGTGTAATGATATGCAAGTTAGCACTTTAATAATTTTCGACAAAACCCCGTTGCCACAACTGCTACATTATGGGAAATCTGCAATAATAGACAATCATTACAATTCACACGTTTCAAAATTTGAGTACTAAATTAATAAAAAGAAAAGTGTTAATTGAGTTAAGATGTTAGCTTAAAAGCTTAATATCTTCTTGGTGGTCTGCGTTTAGAATAGCATTCTCGGCAATATACTGGCCTGCTTCCGTCTGGCTTGAAAGGAACTTCACATTCTTTTCCACAGTCAGCGCAGGTTGCCTTGTGCATTTCTTTGTTACCGTATGACATTTTCGTTTTTCACTTCCTATTACATTTCTTTTGCAAATCACTTTGCAAGCATGCCTAAGGTTGAACTTACTATAAAATCTATCCGTTGCAGAAGGCTAAGAGGGTTATTCGCCCCGTGTATCGTTGCGGTTGCACTCCGCTTTTGGCCTGTACTCTACCTTCTTTGTCCGCGCCTTATGGTGTCTTTCACATTCTTTTATTCGAACAAGCATCCACTCGTTTTCTTCGTAAACGCAACCGCAAACCAAAGTTTTAGTCGTCAAAACCATTCATCTCTAAACTGCTCGCCAGTCAAATAAGAAATAACTGCAGTACCTCATAACGATTCCTCTTAGCCGCCCTTTAATCGCATGGTTTGCTACACAACCTAAATAAACTAATTTTCTTATCCAACATTCACCTTGAACTTTGAAAACGTAACGTTGACTGATTCTGTCTTTTTCCGATGCATGTGCTGCGGTATTTGTTGCCGTATGCAGCCACCCGACGTTGACGACGCCGAGCGGAAACGGATAGAGGCAAAAGGATTCAAAGATTTCTTAGAGCGCCCTGACGAAGGCGGAATTCGTTGGATCCGCAGAAAAAAAGATGCCAGCTGCCATTTCCTTACAAAAAACAACAAGTGCGCCATCTACAACGTGCGCCCAGCGGCTTGCAGATTGGAACCATTCACAATAGCCGACTACGACTCCGAGAAAAACCGAATAGAAGTAGAACTGAACTTCCCTTTTTCAAGCTGCTGTGTGGGAACCTGCGAAGAAAAAGAAATGGGGTCTTTTCAGGAAATCGCGAAAGCCGCTCAAGTAATGTTGCGGAAGATTTTAGCTGTAACTGCGAAAGACTTAGAGCTTCCCATAAAGGATAAGAGGGTTCGCGCTGAAACTCGGTCAAGAATTCTTCGAAGAAAAATAGAAGCCGCCGACCTACAACTATAACCTATTTTAAGCTGCTAAAACTCCGGCAGGATGTCCCCTTCTGACTTTTCCGCAGGCATGGGAGAGACGTTGGCAGCTTGCGCCTTCTCAGCCATCTTCTTTGCGACGGCAATTTGTCTTTTAACGTCATCCACTCCTGACTGTAATGATTGCAACGCAATAACTTCCCATGTGTTTTGGCTCCAGAACGGTAAACTATTCATTGTCTTGCTCAATTCTTCAGCAGACGGAGATTCAATAATCATTACTCCAGCTCTTTGACCTGCGAACAATCCTCCGATTATTATTTTTTTGTCTTCCCAATCCTTCAACATTTGTATGCTTGGCAAAATCATGTGTTCCGCAGCCATTGTGAAATCCGCTGGGTTAACAGGACCGCCATAGTCAATTCCTCTGCCTATCACTAAAAACCTCAAAAAATTCACCTAACAAGAAAGAACAATTCCTTCTCCCTTAAGTATATGTGATTGTCAAAAAACAGCAACAACAGAAAATCGAGCCTTATTTGACTTTTCATTTAATCAAATTGCGTTGCACTGTCAAGCGCTAACGTTCGCAAAGCTTTTTAGCTTGCTCGCTTAACCCTTATGGTGCGGGAGAAGTGACTTCTATCTTAAAGCGCTTTATCTGCTCTAATTTACGGCTAATTTCTCGAAGCTACTTCTTCCAAAAAAACTAAAAATGAGGAAAACAAAAATGCAAAAACCAATTAGTAAATCTGTGACTATTATTTTCGCAATACTTTTTTCGATTTCAATGGCAGCTTCAATTATAATGATACCAAACGCTAACGCGCATACGCCATCTTGGAGTATTCCAGAATATGCCTACATTTTCGCTGCGCCAAGCCCTATAGGGGTAGGTCAGACAACGCACGTTTACATGTGGCTTGACAGTGTTTTCGGTGCAGCAGGCACTGCAACCGTTGGTACAAGTGAAGCATTGCTTTCAAACAATTACAGATTCCACAACTTTCAGCTCATCATTACTTCACCTTCCGGTACAAACACAACGGAAACCTTTGCTATCGTCTCAGACCCAACATCGTCACAACCCTATTCCTTTACTCCCAGCGCAACCGGCACGTACACCTTAACATTTAATTTTCCAGGACAAGGTTATGCAGAATACGCTGGCCAGTATAATCCCACTTCAAATCTGGTTGGCGATACTTATCTGCCTTGCAGCGCGTCAACAACAATTACTGTTCAGTCAACGCCAATAACAGGTACACCCGGTGCCCCGTTACCGACAGCTTACTGGTCATATCCAATATACGGTTCAAACTATGACTGGTACACGATTTCGTCAAACTGGCTAGGTTTTGGTGTAGGACTTTCCGCTTCTGTGCCCCCACAACCCTCAGGCTACACTAGCACTTCATTGTACTCCGGTGATGGCATAGGGCCGCTAACTTCACACATTATGTGGACAACGCAGACTCAAATTGGCGGGGAAGTCGGAGGAAACATGTTTACCAACGATCAGTCAGTCGGCTACTTCGAAGGCTCATCATATGCACCCAGATTCCAAAACCCGATAATAATAGACGGATACCTATACTACACAGTAGTCGCATCATTCACTGGTTCGCCTCTCTTGGGCGGAAGTCGCTACCGGACCAACCGTCTGCGTTAATCTTCAAACAGGAAAGCAGCTCTGGAGCAACCAGAATATTCCACAACTATTAATGGGCATGACACCGGACGTTTACGACCCTGACCAACACGGAGTTTATCCGCCAATTCTAGTTGCAAGCGTTACTGCACCTGACGGTTCAACAACTTGGGAACTGTTTGATGGTTTCACGGGAGATGCACTATTCAACGTAACCGACGTTCCTTCAGGCGCAGCAGCATGGGGTCCACAAGGTGAGTACCTGCAGTATATCCTCACTAATGATGGCACGCCGACAGCTCCACAATGGTATTTGTCTGAATGGAACTCCTCCAGGCTTTGGTTATACGACATCAATCCATACACTGGCAGTGGAAGCGTCTCGCCGTCAATCCTAATTCAACCCGGCAACGGTTTCCTGGGCTTTCCTTTTAGCAGTGTGCTTCCTATTCCAATCACAGGCGAAGATGTGTTTTACCCAACCGGAGCAGTAGGATTCGTACCTTACGGTTCAGCACTTAATGTCAACGGAAACATCGGCATCGCGCAAGGCCATGCTATATCTGCATTTAATTCGCCAACAACTTATGACTGGAACATTTCGTTATCATACCTAAACGCACTACCAGTACCACCCCTCGTTATAACTCCCATCGGCCCCATGGGCGGCGTTCCCATAACGATCGGCGCAGTAGACTACGGAGATATGATGCTTGCCTACACTACGCTCCCAACAGGTTACGCAGCAGACGGCGGAGGCGTCCCACAACCCCCATCATGGACAATGTACGGCATAAACCTCAACTCATCTGTAGGCGCGGTCGGTTCTGTACTTTGGAGCAAGACGATTACAACGCCACCGGGAAATCTGACTATCTCATTTAGCGGAGCTGACTGGCAGACCCGTACCTTTGAAATGAACTATGAAGAAACTATGCAATGGACAGGATTCAGTCTAACAAATGGCGCACAGCTCTGGGGACCAACTCCATCTCAAACAGCCCTCGACTACTACGGCACACCGGGATCTCCCCCATTGCAAGCCTTCCTTGCCTACGGCACACTCTACAGCAGTTCATACGGCGGAATATGCTACGCCTATAACGATCAAACTGGAAAACTATTATGGACATGGGGCAACGGTGGACCATCTCAACCAGACAACAGCACCTACGCAGGCTTTAACGGACCTTACGGTGTCTATCCAACCCAAATACAAGCTATTGATAAAGGCGTCGTATACCTAGCTACAGATGAACACACTGTAACCAACCCAATTTACGTGGGCGCAACGATAGTCGCCATTAACGCCACCACAGGACAGCAAATATGGAGGCTTTCAGGATACCCAAGCGAATGGGCCGGGACTGGTAGCGCATGGGCTGTCGCAGCTGGCTACTTGACATTCTTTAACGGGTACGACGGCCAAATCTACTCTGTAGGCAGAGGGCCCAGCGCAACAACAGTACAGGCACCATTGACCTCTACAACAGCCGGAGCCAACGTAGCCATACAGGGCACAGTGATCGACACTTCAACAGGCACACAGCAATCAACGCAGAAGGCTGATTTTCCCTACGGTGTTCCATGCGCATCTGACACAAGCATGCAGGCGTGGATGGGCCACGTTTACCAGCAAATGCCAGAACCGACCGATTTCACAGGCGTTACTGTAACGTTGACCGCTCTTGATCCAAACAACAACACTGTTCCCATCGGCCAAGCCACAACCAACGCTTATGGTCTATACAACTACCAGTGGACGCCACCAAATGTTCCAGGCAAGTACACCGTTACCGCAACATTCTCAGGCACAAATGGTTACTATCCATCAAGTGCACAAACAACTATGATCGTAGGCTCGCCAGCAGCAACAGCCGCGCCAACAGCAACACCACTTAGCGGCGTCGCCACACAGGCTACACTCGAATACATAGGCATCGCAATCATAATCGTGATAATCATCATCGGTGCAGTACTCGCACTGCTGATGATGAGAAAACACGCATAAAACAACCAAGGGAAAAAACCCATTTCCCCTTTCTTTTTATTTAACTTTTAAGTCAGAATTTTTCAAATCGTTCAAATCTTGAAATTGATTTATCGGCAAGGCTATCCCTCAAGAATAATAGTACACGTTGCTTCACGACTCGAAGTGTAAGATTAAATCATGAAACAAGCTTCGTGCACTCATCGATTTGAAGAAAAATATGTAGTTGTAAGTTTTTAGAGGGCATTTTTTGTCTTTTGCTGTCAGGTAACTTATTTATTTGATGTTTTTCTATCGTATATCAGTATTCAATGTTGAATGCTTCTTGCACGTGAAAATTAAATATCCAAAACTCTCGTTGTTCATAATAAGTGTAATCTTAGTGTACTTCCTTTTTTCTGGATTAGCATACAAACCCTTGCATGATGCCCTTATTTTCATGGGGTATTTTGGAACTTTTCTTGCGGGTTTACTGTATCCCTATGCATTAACTTCGTCGGCGGGTACAGCGATATTGCTGATTCTCGCTAAAGATCAAAACTTCCTCTTAGCAGGAGTTATAGCTGGAGGCGGCGCTTTGATAAGTGACATGGTTATCTTCCTTTTTGTTAAACATGGCTTTAATGATGAGGTACAAAAACTCTCAAAAGAAAAAGTTGTTCAAACTATTAATCGATGGATACCTGATTCCATTAGAGTCTACTTGCTTGCGACTTTTGCCAGTATTCTAATTGCATCGCCGCTTCCAACTGAAATTGGTATTATGCTAATGACATCAATAAAGAACATGTCTACCAAGAAATTCGTAATAATTGTGTATATCCTGCATGCAAGCGCAATCTTCATAATTCTTCTAATTGGCCGCATTGTATAATTTGGAGAGTCAAGACTTTTTTTGCTTAAGGGTAACAAAGTCAGGCCTTTTAATGTGTTTTTCTATAAGAGATAGTTTGAGTAAAGACGCCTCGTGCAGCGTCATATGTGCTTTTTGACTGCGCCAAACCCCGCTTGTGCCTTATAGCACCTAAAGATCTCTTAGCCAGGTTTTCACTTAAACGCTTTCAATTCACTTTGCCTTTGTCGTCTAAAAACTGATAAGTAACATATCCTCTATACCATTAAGGCAAAAATGGAGGATGAGAAAATAAAATGCCAAAATTAACCTTTACCGTAAGCCATGAAAACGACAAACGATTAAGAGAAAAAGTGCTTAACAGAGGCGACCTATCCTGCATAATAAACGACGCATTAGACCAATACTTCAAGAAAGCGGAACAATAACAAAGAAACAACAATGACAGAAGCTCCGTAAACCTTGGAAAAAGAACGATTCACAGTCAAAAAACCCAGTTGAGGAAGTTCAAAAAGTTACTAATTGTCAAGTCTATATTACGTAGAAATAAAAGCCTTCATAAATTCATTCGACATAGTCTGATAAAATAATTGCTCCACCGCAAACCGGACATCCTACTTAATTACGTCTTCTTAAATTTTAAAGATGTAAGTTATGAAGGGTTGCATAAATTATTAGAACAACTTGTTACACATATGTTTACTATGAACAAATCAGAAGCTTTAGCGGTGTTGGGCGAGATTCGAGATGCCCTAAAAAACTCAGAGGTCTTAAGCTGCGTTTCCCTCGATGGCTCGCAGGTTTCTCACGTATCAACTGGTGGGTATGAAATAAAGATGAAATGCGAATTAGACAGCGTCTCAAAGGACGCAATAAACGGCGTACTGAAAAGAAATGAACTATACATGAAAGAACAAAACGGCTATGTAATTTTCCGTTCTCTTAAAGACTAACATGACGTGATTAGCATCCTCGTTTTTCTAATCATATGACACTAGTCACGCCACTTCTATGAAATGCTGTCTTTTGATTGCTCACTGTGCGTATGCTCTAAAGAGATTACATGTTTTGTTTTGACTCATCTTTCTATGCTTGATATTTGAGAGATGCCCAAGATGCTGTGACACCGATTAGCGATTCCTTTGCAAGCTTTTTTCAAAAGACAAAGAAAGCGAAGTAAGCGCGCACTTAAGTAACATGGAAAGGGGTAAGGGAGTTTGCAATATTAAGATTTGAGGTTTACAAAAGCAAATAAAGTTATGCAACACAATCCACTGTGAGGGAGAAGGCAAATGCAAGAGCCATCGCACACGTGGATTCCTAGAACAGGCAGACAATTGTTCATGAGGTGTGTCGATATCATGTGCCTCTTCGGAATAGCCGGTTATGCTTTAAAACTTCCGACATTCTTTAACAACTGGGTTTACTATCCGTTGTCGCCGAACCTCGGGGACAGCTTATTCCTATTAGTCTGCGTTGCATGGTTTGTAGTGAGATTACGAAAGCTCTATGTCTGCAATTAAAAAGCAATAAGTACGCGCTTTGCGGTATTATATCGGCCTTTTTCAAACACTTTTATCAACATTGTAATTTTCCACGCGCTCCATTATCCCCCAATCTACACTTTCTAAAACCACCACACTAAGTTCTTTATCCTTATTTACTCTTAATTCTGTTCCACAGCTAGGGCATTGAATTATTTCTCCAACTTCAGCATACTTTAAGAAATCTGCTTTATTTGAGAAATCATATCCACATTCAGGACATTTTGCACTCATGTGTTATACACCTCACAAGCTATGAAGCCGCGTCAATAGCCGCCTGGAAGTCGGCAGCACTAGAACCCGTTAAAACATTACGCATGTTGTACGCCAAATAATAATTTGGTTTTGAATTATTAGATTTTATGAATTTCTGATAAGCGTTCGTGGTTAGATAACAATAACTCTGGACAGTAGTTGGTAGGCTGGAACTTTGGGTTTGAATGTCTGTTTTTCTCGTCAGCATTCTCTGTTAATAGACGCGGACGTTTGCGGAGTAAGGCTGTCGCCATTACTCTTAATTTCTTGGCAGGCTTTCTTTCCTGAAGAAAAGGGAAGCGGAGCAAACAAGCGGGGGCGATGCAAAAAGAGCACGCGTTCGATCTTAATCTGAACGAGAAAAGCGATTACTTTATTATTTTTTGGTTTAGAAAAGTTATTTTACTATTTTGAATTTGCTTTTGCATTCATTACAAGTGTAGCCCTCAATTACGAAATAGCTGTTCTGTAAAAGCGTTTGAGGCTTTGAAACTTCTTTGTGACAGTTAGGACATTCAGCCACTTAGATCAACTCTCTCCGTACGTTACAGTACTATATGATATATTAAGTTATGATGTAACATCATGTGACAACACATCAACAATCAAAAATATAGATTAATTATTCAGCTATTTGGCTTCGATCTCGAGTTTCTTTGAAAATTGCATAAAGTTTATTAAATTTGTACGTTCTCAAGGGGCTGAGGGGTAACTTGTTCGATAGGAAAGAAGCTGTTGCTTTATTAAGAGAGTTAGGTTTAGAGCATTTAATACAACCTTCTTTCGTCATCCTCAAACAAAGAACACCTAACAGTTACCAATTAGAGATTAAAGGCGAATATGACCACGAAGAAATTGAGGTCTTTCTAAAGAAAAGAAACTTAACATATCAAGAGAAGAAAGACTATTTAGTTATTTTTAAGCCATAAGGAAAAATGATAATAAGTCGTTATCTAGTAACTTTGAAACAGCAGTTACAGTTCATACATGTGTAGGCTTCGACACGGAAAAGCTGAGTTTCCAACATTTTGTTAGGTTCTGCAACTTCTTCGCCACAGTTAGGGCATTTAGCCATTTTGATCTCTCGGTACGGTACAATGCCTTCCAATAGAGGAACAACTATTACTTGAAAATATGTTGGCACACTTTGATACAACAAACAACCAGAACCAGGAGTGTGCGTTTTTTCTCTGCGCTCTTAATAATTTTTGCTTATTGTTTTCTTTATCTGTAGGAAAAAAACACTATAGGTCTCAAGAGGTCTTACTATGCAGTACTCAACATGCGAAATAAGTCGTCTCTTAAATGCAAGTTTTGGATATCATTTTTCTTAAAACCAAGCGTTTATACTATAAAACGATGACACTTCTTTTTGGTTTACAGTTTGCTTTGCAATACAAGACCTTGATCGCAAGGTCGTCTATCTGTCGTCTATCTGTTAATAGAGCGAAGCCACGATTGCAGTTGTGATCTCTTGAATTTGTGGAACCTCTGTTTGTATTTGAGAAATAAGTAGCTGCAGGTCTTTGTTATCGCTAGTTTTTACCGCGCATATTAGGTCGTAGGGTCCGAAGACCGTATCAGCCGACAAGACTTTAGGTATACCTTGAAGCTTTTCTTGGACTAGTTCAAGATTTCTAGGTTGAGTATGCAGGAGTAGGAAAGCATACGGTTCCTCAGCAAAAGATTTGCCTTCTGAGATTACAATAAGGGTTTCCGTCTTGTCAATCATTGCTCCTTGAGCAGAAATTGTTCTAATTGGGTCGAACCATTTGCTGATAAATTCGTCAAGGTTTTTTAATCCGCGTAGTTGGATAAGAACTTCAGCAGGACCAAGAAGCAAGTATATATCTTTCTTGGATAGACCAATTTTAATCAACTCATCCAAAACTTTGGTTTTAGCGCCCACTTTGCAAGATAACGTATTGCAAGATAATATCATATATACCTTCATAAAGTGGTCAATAGTATATTGACATAATCAGCTTGATAAGCCTAACGTAATTTTGACTTTAAGAAAGACAAGATAGCACACTTATTCTTGCCAATACGAATGTAATGTCCGAGTTGGACTTTTGGGCTGGTGTGTTGGTTGTAACACACCTATTTTGGCGAAATTGCCACAGTTTCCCCCTCTTTTTACTCTTGACCAACTAAAAGATAGTTCTTAATGGAAGCTTTTTCTTTAATGATTTCAACATCCCCTCTTTTACTCGTTTTTTTCGGGCTACTTGTTGACTATCTTAAGCACACGATAGGATACTCTCCTCGGTCAGAACTATGATAATTGAGGGTCAAGCGCGCGCAACGAAGACTTGATAGAACTATAACTAAATTTAGGGAACTCAAATAAATACAATGACATTTTTCAACGTTGAGCTCCTAAAGGAGTTTTAGCGAAACATTACACACCCTCAAAGAGTTAGGAAGTTACATGAAATCTATGACTAGGCAAATTTCAGATTACGCGATTAATAATATCTTTTTTTAGAAAACATGTTGCGCCTAATTCAGTCAACAAAAAGCTTAAGTAGTTATTCAAAACAAAAGGGACTAAATAGTGTTCAAGATGACTAATCCTACACCTTTAATAAGTGATTCAAACAGATTAAAATCACAAGGGGCAGCACAGATTTTATCAATCGCCATATTCATAGCAGTGATTGTCTTCTCTTTAGCCGCATACTATTATATTAAACGCCCTTTTTGGGTTGCCATCTCCGCCGGTGCCTTAGGCGGATTAGTGCACGAAATGGTTCAAAGCGGCGGTAAGTATGTTCTTCCAAACACTGACGAAAATGGAGACTTCATGTTGGGTGGCTTAGTTGGATTACTTGCAGGAGGAATAGCTGGAGTGTTAACATATGAAGCACTTCTAGGAACGACTCCCATTCCATTTCCGGCAATAGCTGTTACCGCCTTCTTGGCTGGAGCAGCAGTAAAAGGAATAGCAGATGCGGCAAATCCTCCAAAAAAATAGAGCGTTTACTAGTTAAGCATTACAAAACACAAGAGCTCAAACTGCCTTCTGCAAACTGCACTATGTGTCATCTTAAGTCTGCAGTTGACTCTTTTAATAACCGATTTTTCCATGAGGAATTACCGCATTATTTTTAGTTTAAAGAACTTGTAAAGTCCAAATCAACAAAATATTAATGTTTGAGTCCAAAAAGTTTTCCAACAATTTTTAGCGTCACCATATCCCAGGGTGGGAAAGCTTTTATGCTATTCAAAACAAGATAAAATATAGGGGTTTTGAAATGTCTGTAGAGTCGGGAAAAAATTTGGGCGGCATCGGTTCCATATTCTTGGTGATACCAATTCCATTTCTGAGCATCGTTGGCATAATACTAGTCCTTTTTGGAATGAACAACTTATCTAAAGCGTACAACGACCCAAGCATTTGGCAAAACACGCTCTATGCTGTGGTCTTCGGAATAATAGGAATAATTGCAGCTGGCTTAACTCTTGTCTCGCTGTTTTTCGGAGGGATTTTCGCTAGCGGTGTTTTTGTAGCGGGCACAGGATTAGCAGGATTTTTTGCAGGACTCATCGTATTTCTGGTGGTAGCTTTCATATTCTATATACTTGAAGCTATCTATATCAGAAGAGCATTTGATTCTCTCGCAAACAAATCTGGAGTTGGGTTATTTAGAACTGGAGGATTGCTTTTGCTAATCGGTGCGGTTCTTACAATAGTTTTGGTTGGTTTGTTCTTAATTTTCATCGCGTGGATACTGATACTTGTAGCTTTCTTCCAGATACCAACAAGTTCAATGCCTCCGCAGTCTCAGATGCCACCGCCACCAATGTAGTGACCTAAATTTTCTTTTTTTTCTTCCATGTTCTTAGTCGTTAATTTTTCTTGTGTTAGAGCGCACTAAAAAGAGTTGTTTGGCTTTTGCGTTTGGTGCGTTGGGTTTTTGAAAACCTCTGTTGTTTACAACAAAGATTTGGGCTGGTGTGTTGGTTGTAACCCGCCTTCTGTTGTCTGTGGCATTCGGCTAATCGGGCTACCCGCGCCTTGGGTAGAGTCCTCATTGGCGACTGTTTGCCCTTTCCACTTGCAGGACGGCCGTTTCACCGGTTCCATGTTGGCGCACTCGACCTCACTAAGGCGTCATCGACAAGTCCAACTGGACGTTTCGTTTCTGCTCCGTTGCTAACGCTCTCGCGTTGCTCCTTTTGGGGAGCTGCAATTCTACACGTGGGCGGAGTTTCCTCAGACCCATCATTTCTTGGGTCCGAAAGCCACACACCAACTCGCCAGCCCAACCAACAACGCACGTTGGCAAGCAATAAGAATTTCTATCATTACCTTAGGCGAGTTTGCCCTCTGCGATTAAAAAGACTTTGCCGCCGACCTCCGCCTGCAGAGCGTCGCCAGACTTGTAGGCTTTCAGCAGAAGCAGCGAGGGACGTCCCATTTCAATGCCTTGCTCAACCGTAACATCAACTTCATCGGTGCCGAAGTAGCGATAATGCGATAGGTAACCTGCAAGGCAGCCGTTTCCTGACCCAGTTGCTGGATCCTCAGGGATGCCGAACAAGTTTACGAATACGCGAACATGCAGATCTGTGCCTCCATGGATTGTTTGAGAGCAGAAAATCAATATGCCTCCTTTGACTTCGCTGGTCATCTCGCGGAGACGAGTAATGTTTATGGTTGCTCGTTTGGCTGCATCTAAGGTTTTTAGAGGCACAATTATGAAGGGCATGCCTGTGGAAACTTCCTGAATTGGGAACCGATGGTCAAAATCCGCTTCGTTAATTTGCAGAACTTTAGCGAGCTTCGAGGTTGCGAATGTTTCTCCGAAAACTGGGGGAACCTGCTTCATCCACAACGTTTCTTGATCGGCATCTTTTTCGAAGCTGACAGGTATCTGCCCAACCTTTAGATTAAGCATAACTTTGTCCTCTTTGTCGCCTGCTATGAAATGTTTGATTACGTATGCTGTGCCCAAGGTTGGGTGTCCTGCGAAAGGAATCTCAGAATTGGGTGTGAAGATGCGTACATCGTAGCCTCCGTTCCGCGGCAGGCTTGAAAGAATGAAAGTGGTTTCTGAAAAATGCATCTCGTTCGCTATCTTCTGCATCTCCACAGTCGCAAAACCGCCTGCGTTAATGAACACTGCAAGCTGGTTGCCTGCATATTTTTCCTGCCCGAACACATCAACCAAATAAAATTTTAAACCGTTCATCTAAACCGCCTATTTACTGGAATACAATTGAGCGGTTAGTTAGCGGAACGGATAAAACTTTCCTCACACAACACTCTAAACATGAATAAACGAGTCATCCTCATCACGGGAACGCCATGCACGGGAAAAACAACCACTGCCAAAGCATTAGCCGCTAAGATCAACGCAGCGTACATTAACCTCACCGATTTCGCGAAAACCAACAGCCTCACCTTAGGTGAGGACAAAGAAAGAAAAACCATCATAATTGATGAAGAAAAAATGCCTCAAAAACTCGCCGAAACCATAAGCGCTTCAGAAAAAGAAGACATCATCATTGACGGCCACTATGCCGCCGCCGTAACCCCAACAGCTCTTGTTACTAAAGTTTTTGTTTTGCGCCGCAACCCAAAGGAGCTTAAGGTTTTCATGGAAAGGTGTGGGTATGTGGACTCAAAACTGTGGGAGAATCTTCAGGCGGAAATCGTTGACGTTTGTCTTGTTGAAGCTATTCAGAGTCAGCGGGGAAAAGTGTGCGAACTCGACGTTACGGGTTTGTCGGTTGACGAGGTTGTTAGTATGATCTTGGATGTTTTAGATGAAAGAAAAGCCTGCTACGTGGGTATTGTTGATTGGTTGGGCGTTCTTGAGCGGGAAGGGTTGACGGATCAGTACCTGAAAGTTTAGTTTCTCGGTTTCTTGTGCTGCAGTGCGCTGACGCAAAATGTATTCCTGTGAAAAACGCCGAGCGTCGAATTATGAAAATTGTTATCAAAGAATATTGACGTGTTACGTGAAACGATTGGCTTCAGAGTTAACTACGCTGTCAGTCAATTCTTGTTGTTTAAACCACTTGGCTGTATAAATAGAAGCCTAAACAGATTTGAGCTCTAAAACAGCTACATGAAGGCGCCCATTTTTTGTTTGGTAAGTAAAGTGATTTTTCGGCGGTTGCTGTAGGATTTGGCGTGGTCGCTGAATTTGTCGGCTATCATGATTGGACTGCCCAGGCCGACGTCTTCTGAAGCCGTGTCTAACCCTATGATCAAATTGACGCCGACGGTGCGGTTCCAATCCCTGACCCAGACGCCTTGCTCTTGGCGGCCTTTCTGCACGATAAGGTCGAAGTGGCGGGTTGCACCGCTGTATCCATCCATGGCAGCGTTTTCCTTGTTTACTTTGTACCCTTCTTTCTTGAAGTACTTAACCGCCAACCCAATCAGGTTTGCCCTGGGCTTTACTTGTACTACATCCTTGCTCATAACGCACGCTCCCTTTTCCCTTGCATACCCTTATCAACATGTAAGTGGAAAAGCCTTTCGGAAGCGACAGCAGTTGAAACCGACCCAGATCGTGAAATGCACAAAATGCCAAGGTTTAATGTTAACCACGAAACAACAGAAAACCAAAATCTGCCCCTACTGCGGCGCACACGTGGACCTTTTAAAAGCGCAGAAAGTGGCTTCAGCAAAGAACCCCTTCGAAGCTTCGACGCTACTTCGAAAACTAAAAAGCGAAAAAGGATTCACATAGCCACGATTCAACGTATCTGACGCAGCATCTCGCATGTCTTACACAAATCCCCTGCGGACGGCTCACCACATTCAACACAGGTTTTAAACCCTTCCTTAGACGCGGTCTCTTCTAACGCTGGCCTCAATCTATCCATTGCTCTGAACACTGTGAATTTGGTTCCCGCATGCTTCGACTCCATGCGGTTTAGCATCCAACGAATGTCATTGCGCAGG
The DNA here is from genome assembly GCA_963768425.1 of Candidatus Bathyarchaeota archaeon. GTDB lineage: Archaea > Thermoproteota > Bathyarchaeia > Bathyarchaeales > Bathycorpusculaceae > Bathycorpusculum. Next base: position 91,092 of record CAVYHV010000015.1, read on the forward strand.
GCTTCGGAAGCATATGGGCACGGGGTATCTTGGAACTTGATTTTTTTCACGTATGCATAGAGGGCGCTTTCGTTCTCTGGAATTTCGCAGAAAGGCTTGATTTTCTGCACCAAGAGCGGATGCACTTCGCCCGTGACGGGTTTCCCCTTCGCGAGACGTGTGATGTCGCCGCGGAAGATGTTCATGAGCACGGTTTGGGCTTCGTCATCAAGGGTGTGGGCTGTTGCAACCTTGTTGGCGTGGACTTGTCTTGCAGCAATGTTGATTGCTTTGCGCCGAAGAACCCCGCAGTAAGCGCACGCAGTCAATTCTGTTTGCCCTTTGGAACGGGCTTTCATTATCATTTCGTCAAGCGTAAATCCATATAGATCCTTAAAGGAGACGACGTGATGCGGAATCTTAAGTTGCATGCAGCTTTCAGCTGCAATTGCTAGGGCTTCGTTTCGGTACCCGGCGATTCCTTCGTCGACTGTTACGGCTGTGAGCTTGGTTTTTGGGCGGCGACGATTCATCTTCACTAAAATGGACAGTAGGCTTAGGCTGTCTTTGCCTCCTGAGACTGCCACCGCAAGATGGTCATTGAAGTTTAGCATATGGTAGCGGGTGATGGTTGCGCGCACTTTGCTTTCGATAGACTCCGTGAAGCACTTTTTGCACAGCGTTTCCCCTGAGTATTGCCTGTGAAAGAAGGCTTCTCGGGTTTTACAGATACTGCAGAGCGTGGCACTCATCGTTTTCCCAAGCTTAAGAGTAATCAAATGTTGATTAACGGTTAAGGTAAATAAACAATGCAGTCTTAAAACACTATAAAGGCTGGAAAAACATGGCTGTCAAGCCGACTAAACCCGCAGACTATAAAGAAGTAAACTACACATCGGCACGTTGGGAGCTGCTGCGTGAGCTTCGGGGCGAAGCGGCTTGGGTTATGTCAGCTTTGGAAGCTTTTCATTTGCAGTCAATTACGCATGGAAGCTTAGCCAGAGGCAACGTTAAGAAGGGAAGCGACGTGGACGTGTTCATCGGTGAAGTGCAGAACAGCTTCCTTGTGGAAACCGCATTGGAAAAAGCAGGTGTTCCGGTTAACTCCAGACGTATTGTTCAAGCCACCCCGACGTACGCTATGAAGGCACATATCGAAGTTAGTGAACGGATCACGGTCACTTTTCCCCTGATGGAGATGCGAACGGTTGAACGGGAGTTTTACCGTTTCGGCGGCGAAACAGACCTCAGACAACTCAAAGAAAGCGTTCGGGTTCCAGGCGTAGATAAGAGGTTGATGCTTATTGAACCAACAGAAACGGGTCACGTAGAAAGCAGCGTCATCGGCAAAGAACAAACTGCCGCGAAATTTCTAGGCATTTCCGCCGAAACCGTTCGTGACAGGGTTCACACCTTAATGAAAAGAGACACAACGGGAAGAACAGGTGTATTCATTAAAAAGGAACTTATGCCTGACGAAACCTTCGAGTTAGCACTCAAAAAATTGGCTGACTTGAACCCTGCAGTTAGACGCAGAATGAAAAAATAGGTTTAGGGAGGTGCGGGGTAGTAGATGAGTTCTTTTTCTTCGAGTAACGCTTGGATTTTGTCGACTGCTTCGTAAACTTGTTCTTCTTTTTTCGCTCCTACACAGACAAGTTTGCCAGCTGAGAAAATTAGGAACACGACTTTTGGCTCATCCATGCGGTAAACTGCGCCTGGGAACTGTTCAGGCTCATACATGACTTTGCTTAGCTTGTAGACAAGGCTTTCGAGGTCAATTTCGCCGCCGAGCTCTGCGGAAGCAACGATGTTTTGAATGTTAACTATTGGTTTCTCTGTAATTTGGATGCCTTCGCCGCGAAGTTCCTTCACAACTTTTTCCACAGCGCTACGGGATTCTTTTTCTGACTTTGCGCCTGTGCAAACCATTTTGCCAGTGCCGAAAATCAACGTGGCAGTTTTGGGTTTCTTGAGTCTGAAAACTAAGCCTGGGAAAACGCTTGGGTTGTACTCTGTCTGAGGAAACTTTTCAACTATTTTCTGTAAATCAATTTTCTGATTAAGTGAAACAGAAGCTACAATGTTTTGTATGTTAATAATTGGTTTACGTTTACTCATGACTTTTCACGGGCTTGACTATTTAAATAGAACAGGTGGTATATAACGTAATCCCTTTATAAAGGCTTTATATATGGCGAGCCGCGGTTCTGTAACGTCTTCGTCAGGCTTTTCTCTGTAAACTTTCGTCTGTTCGTGCCTTCAATGGTATCATGTAGGGAATTGCTTTTCGTGGTACAACTTCAAAAGCATAAAGGATACCATCAATTCCTTGCGCTGAAACCATTTTCATGCTTTTTGTTGATACATCAATGAAATGGGTTACTTCAATTATTTTATTTCCTTTGAGTGGCACATCGCATTCATGAGCATTAAACTTTTCATCTGAAAGCAATGATTTACAGTATGAACATTTTATGATCAAGAGCCCTCTAAACCTCCCGAAATAAAACCGTCATCTTTGTTTTTGCCTTTTTTATCAAAACTGTGTAGAATTTTGTTCTCTTTTTCTAACCGCTCATTTTCTTTCGCTAACTCATTATATAGCTTTAGCGTGGGCGCTTCTTCTAGCTTGAACTTTTCTCGCCCTTCTAATCTGACTACCATAACTAGAACCTCTTTGACCTGAATAACTCAAATTTAATCATCCTCAATAGAAAAATAATGGAGCAGACGAAAGTTTACATGGAGAAGAAACAGACGAAGACGTTACAGAACCCGAGCCGCCGCCAATTAGCGTCAAAAAATCTGATCCTCAGATTGTTCTTCGGCGTCGCCACTTTATTGGTAGAGCGGGAACCTTAGCAAGGCTGCGATGCCTCCTAGACTTAGGAGTTTTGCTCCTGCTTCATGTTCTGTGCTGATTACGTTTACGTTTGCACGGCGCCTCTCCGCTTCCCGCATGAGTCCCTCAAGCTTTAGCCGCTGCGCTTCGTCGGCATCGCGAATAGCTGTGTCTGCAATCACAAGTTTCTCAACTGCTCCCAAATTGACTGCGTTCTCCACAGAATCAAACCCATAGGTTACTGTGCCTTCGCCTTTGCCAAGCCGCTTCATGACTTCCTCGATGGACTCCATTTCCTCCAAGAAGCGAAGTTTGTGGGAAGCCTTCAACAAAACACCGCTGCGCAATGCTTCGTCGATGCCTGCTGTTCCGCCGTTATTGACGCTTTTGATGTCAGCGACACATTTGGATATTTCCGGGGCTTCTTCATTTAGGTATCTTACGAAGTCAGTTTTGACGTAACCAGCGCCTATGATAACGATTGGGTTGCGGTTTGGGGTCCAAAGTTTCTCGAGGCTGTTCAAAGCCAAGCGAAAGTATGCTTTTGTTGCTTCTACCCGTTTGTCAGCTTCATGTTTTCCGGGGAGCCGCATGCGTTGTTCCACTCGGGTTTCGTACCCGTACTGTTTGGTTTCTGCTATGGCGAAGCCTTCGTCGTCGATCGAAATTATCAGCATAGGTTTCTCGGTTTGACTTGCTTTCTCAAGTCTGTCTAGCAGGTGAGCTGCCACTCGGTCTTTACAATAGTCACAGGTTTATCGAGCGAAATACTTAGTGTGTGATGGGCTCCGGTGGGGATGATGTCAGGTGCATGGCAGATTAATCCGTGGACGCGCAGCCTGCCGAGGAATTTGTCCCAACTGACCGATTCCACTTTGACCCCCATAAAAGCGGAAACACGTTCGGCGCTTTTCGGACGACTCGTTTCAGTGTCGCTTTTTATGGCTCTACTGCTGTATGCGTAGACCTCATCGCTCTTGTAAATGACGTTGTAGAGGTGCCACAAGTCATCCGGCGAGTCAGGAACCACTTTGACGAAACCTTGCCGCAGGTTTTTCTCGATAATCTTCACAACACGCACTTCTAGTGAGGCTAATTGCGCACAAAGAAATAAAAACATATTACTGCTTTGTTTTCAAAACCAGAATCTTTCAAACAAGCGCAAACCAATTTGTGGACAAACCTTAAATTTTCCTATTTCCCTAGTTTATCTGTTAACTATTTTTAGGTGAGTTTTATGTCTGAAACGTTTGAAGGTTTCATGTGCAAATATATCCAGGGTCAAACACTCATTTTCAAAAAATACCTCTTAGCAGCATTAGACAGCCAGGACAAATCTCTCTGCTACTTAGATATGAGTATGGGAACACCTCTCCCGTCGATGGATGTCAAGAACTGCGAGTTGCTTACTGACGCTGGTCTTTTCCGTGAAGAAGTCAAAACTACTCGGGATGGCCGCAACAGATACGAACTGTTTTACCTGACTGATTTAGGCATGGAAATGGTAGAGAAAATTAAAGAACAAAACTACACAGAGGATATTCCTCAAAGCCTCCAAGTTGCGGGATCCGCAAGCGAACAAACTAAACTGCAGCAATAAAATAAAACGCTATCTTATTCTAAAAGAGAAAAGAGTTCGGGAAAAAAAATTCCCGTTTTTTTCTGCTGACTAAATTAGATGTAGCAGGTTGATGAATAGCGGGATGAAGACGATTGATAGTGTGCTGAGCAGTTTTATCAGTACATGAAGGCTTGGTCCTGCAGTGTCTTTTAATGGGTCGCCGACTGTGTCGCCTACTACCGCTGCTGCGTGAGCTGGCGAGCCTTTGCCGCCGTATTTGCCGGTTTCAATGAATTTCTTTGCATTGTCCCATGCTCCACCGCCAGTATTCATGAATAGTGCTAGAGGAACAGCCGATATTGTTGCGCCGATTACGAATGCGCCTACAGCTTCAGGTCCCAGAAGGACACCGATTATTATTGGAACGATGACAAGGATTAGTCCTGGAAGCACCATGCCTTTTAATGCAGCTTTTGTGCTGATGTCTACTGCTTTGCCGTATTCGGGTTTGCCTGTGCCTTCCATGATGCCTGGGATTTCTCTGAATTGCCGTCTGACTTCGTCCACCATCTCACCGGCTGCTTTGCCTACAGCGCTGATTGCTTGTGACGAGAAGAAGAATGGCAGCATTGCTCCGATGAAGCCCGCGATTAGTACGGCTGGGTTAGAGATGTCTACGACGAAGGGTTTGCCTGTGTGTGTGGTGACTTCCGAAGCATATGTTTGGAATAGCAGTTGCGCTGCAAGTAGAGCTGAACCGAGTGCGAATCCTTTGGTCAGTGCTTTGGTGGTGTTGCCAACTGCGTCTAGGGCTTCCATTGTTTCTTCTGCGCCGCCTTCACCTGACATTTCAGCTATGCCTGCTGCGTTGTCAGCGATTGGCCCGAAGCCGTCGAGTGCAAGAACCATGCCCATGACTGCAAGCATGCCCATGGTGGCGAGTGTGGTTCCGTAGATTCCGCCTATGAACGGAGTAATTTGGGCTACGTGGTTGACGTTCCATGAAATTGCGAATTGGGTTCCGAAGTAGTATGACGTTATCAATGCTACTACCAGTGAAACGATTGGCAGCGCTGTAGTTTCAAGTCCCACTGCAAAGCCTGTAATTATGTTCGTTGCGGCTCCTGTTTGGCTAGCTTTAGCAATACGTCCAACTGGGCCGCGGTCGCTTCCAGTGTAGTAGTCGGTGATATAGTCGATTGCTACGCTTGCGCCTAAGCCTGAGAGCAGGCAGAAGTACAGGTAGAAGAAAGTTAGTGAGAACGATCCGTTGCCTAACAGGAAAATTGTCGCAAACAGGAACAAAACACCAGACACTATCGTGGTTACCATGAGGCCTTTTCTTAGAGCTTTCATTGGGTGCTTAGCTTCTGCCTCGTTAAGCTTCACGAAGGGCATGCCGACCAAGGTTGAAAAAATTCCTAATGCTCGAGCGATCAGCGGGAAAATCAGAAATATGAGGTTCCCCGTGGCTATGCTGATTAAGCCACCGATAATCATGCCGCCGATGTTCTCCCCAGTGGCAGATTCGAACAAGTCTGCGCCTCTTCCAGCCGAATCACCGACGTTGTCGCCGACGTTATCAGCTATGACTGCGGGGTTGCGTGGATCGTCTTCAGGGATGCCTGCTTCAACTTTGCCAACAAGGTCTGCGCCCACGTCTGCTGCTTTAGTGTAGATTCCGCCTCCGAGTTGGGCGAACAATGCAATTAATGAAGCGCCAAAACCCATACCAACAATGCCGCTTATTGAAAACGCTTTTATCTGTGCTGCGGAGGTTGCAGCGTCAAGATGGTTGAATAAAATGTTATAGCCGCCGTAAAACAGGAATAGAAAACTTACGCCTAAAAGAGATAAACCGACAACCGCCATACCCATTGTTGCGCCGCCGTAAAAAGCGGTTTTAAGCGCTTTTTCTGCGCCATATTCTTTTGCCGCCGCAACAGTGCGAACGTTCGCTTTGGTGGCGTTATCCATGGCTATGTAGCCTGCAGCTAATGAAGCGACTGCACCGATGAGGAAGGCTGCCGCCGTGCCTAAACCAAGAAAACCAGTTGGCAGGGCAACCCAAAGCAATACGAAGACAACTACAGTGATAATCGCGATTGTTGTGTATTGCCTCTTCAGGAAAGCGTATGCACCTTCCCGAATTGCACTTCCCACTTCTTGGGCTTTTGGTCCGCCGGGGCTCATTTTGCCTATGTAACGCATAAGCAAAAGTGAAGCAAGAACGGCAATAACACCTGCAACAGGTGCAATCCAAAATACGAGTGTAGAAACTGAGCTAACAGATGATGTTACTAATGCTTGTAAGGGTATGAGCATGTTCTACAAGCCATGTCCATTTTCCTTATATGTTTTTCTAATACGTTTTGAAAATGGTATGATTAAAAAAGAAAATTTAACGAATAAGTTAAAAAATCATTATGCTAATTCGGAATTCCCCTTGCATTTTTAAGCAACCGCCGCGTATCTCAATTCTAACCTTTAAAAGGGATTATCTGATGCCTTCAAGACTGATAGTTGTCAAGGTAGGAACCAGCGGCATAACAACCAGCGAGGGAAACCTAGACCAGGAACAAATGCAGAAATTAACCAGCCAAATTGCAACTGCCACAAAACAGGGTGACAAAGTCGTCCTTGTGACTTCAGGGGCAGTTGCGGCGGGTATAGCGGAGCTCGGTATCCCTCCCAAACCCAATGATGTGGTTTTTCAGCAGGCAGCTGCTGCTATGGGTCAAAACGTTTTGATGGCGATGTACCGTGAACTTTTCAAGGCGCATGGGCTAAAGGTTGCTCAGATCCTACTTACCGCGGAAGATCTTTCGAACCGGGTGTCCTATGTGCACACATGTAACGTTCTAAACATGCTTTTGAAAATAGGTGTCACCCCAATAATTAACGAGAACGACGTGACCTCTGTGGCTGAGTTGCGACAGAAAGAGGGGTACAAAGTGAACTTTAGTGATAATGATATCCTCTCAGTTTTGGTGGCGAATGCTATCGGCGCAGACATGATCATCATACTCTCCGACGTCGAAGGCTTGTACACTGCTGACCCCCAAGAGTCAGGTGCAGAGTTGATTAAAACCGTTCAAGCCATAACGCCTGAACTCAAAAACTCGCTTAGCGGCAAAAGCAAGCTGGGCAGGGGCGGCATTCAAAGCAAAATTAAAGCGGCTGAAATCGCGACATCATGCGGTATCCCAGTGGTCATTGCGAACAGCCGAAGAGAAAACGTTATCATAGACATTCTTTCGGGAAAAGACACTGGCACATTCTTCAAAGCCCAGAATCCCATGTCGGCGGTTAAACGTTGGATAGCTTACGGAGCCGCAGTCAAAGGCGAGATCCATGTTAATGCAGGCGCTAAAAAAGCCATTCTTGACGGTTCAAGTCTTTTGCCCGTTGGCATAACCTGCGTTGTGGGGCATTTTAACGTTGGCGATGTCGTCAGCATCATGGATGAGTGCAAGGTCGAGTTCGCTAAAGGCAACCCTAACTTTTCCAGCGGCGAGTTGAACCTGATTAAGGGCTGCCATGCAAGTGAAGTGCAGAAGAAGCTTGGGTCAGATAAACCTAAAGAAGCTGTAGAGCATAGGAATATCCATCTTATCGGGGAAGAAAAATGATAACTGAAATGTGTAAAAAAGCCAAAGCTGCCTCAGTTGAAATGGCTAAGCTTACGGCTGAAGCTAAGAACACGGCGCTTTGCAGAATGGCAAATGCATTGGAGGCGAACACCGAGAAGATTTTGACCGCAAACTTGACGGACGTGGACGCTGCCATGCACAGCGGGCTAAAAACGGCGTTGATTGACCGCTTGGCCCTTGACCAACGCAAAATTCAAGCCATGGCTAAGGGTCTAAGAGAAGTTTCAGCTTTGCCTGACCCCATCGGCACAATCCTAAACACATGGACACGCCCCAACGGGTTGATAATTAGTCAAGTTCGCGTGCCTCTGGGCGTTATCGGAATCATTTACGAGTCTCGGCCTGACGTTACTTCGGATGCAGCGGGAATCTGCATCAAATCAGGAAACGCCGTCATACTGCGAGGTGGCTCTGACGCGTTGAACTCCAACGTCACGATCGGCGAGGTTCTAAGGGATGCGCTGCTAGGAACCCAAGTGCCTGTTGACGCCCTCCAAGTTGTAGAATCTGCCGATCGCCATTTGGTTGAGGAGTTGATGCGGATGCGTGAGTACATTGATGTTCTTATTCCCAGAGGAGGCGCAGACTTAATAAAAACGGTCGTTGAAACTTCACGTATCCCAGTAATTGAGACGGGAACAGGCAACTGCCACGTTTACGTTGAAGAAGACGCCGACCTCGAAAAAGCCACACCTATCGTCATAAACGCAAAATGCCAAAGACCTGGAACATGTAACGCCACCGAGAAGCTTCTGGTTCACAGCAAAATCGCTGCAAGATACCTGCCAGTTGTGATTGCGGCTCTTAGAGAAAAAGGCGTGGAAGTTCGCGGCGACGAGGAAACCCGCAAGATCGTTCCCGACGTTAAAGCAGCGATGGAAGAGGACTGGTACACCGAATACCTTGACCTAATTATCGGTGTGAAAATCGTAAAAAACCTCGACGAAGCAATTGCTCACATCAACAAATACGGAACCCACCACTCTGACTCTATACTTACAGCTGACTTCGACAAGGCGATGCGGTTCATACGGGAAATTGATTCAGCTGCCGTTTACTGGAACGCTTCAACACGGTTCACTGACGGAAACCAGTTTGGGTTAGGCGCGGAAATCGGCATAAGCACACAGAAGCTTCACGCACGGGGACCTATGAGTGTGCAGCACCTCACCACAACAAAATATGTAGTGCTGGGCAGCGGACAAATAAGAAAGTGATCTAGAACAGATCCACCAGCATTTGTTGGTGGGTTGTTTTTCTTATAGTGTGGGTATCGTCGGGATTATTGTTTGTAGTTGGTTGACGACTGGGTGGATTAGGTTGAGCACGACGGATGGGAAGATGCCTATGAAGATCAGTGTTCCCGCCATGATAAAGATTGGAACGAGGATGCGTTTTGGCTCTTTTATTGCGGTTTCGTCTGTGGCTTTCTTGCCGTAGAAGACGTAGATTAAGCGGAACAGGTAAGCGGTTTGCAGCACGCTTGTGATTATTCCGATGACTGCCAGCCATGCTAAGTTGCCTTGTATTGCGGCGGTGAAGACGAAGAATTTGGCGAAGAAGCCTCCGAACGGTGGGACTCCTGCGAATGATAAACTAGCCATCACTAATGCTAAGCATGCGAGCGGCATTTTTTTGCCGAGTCCTGACATGTCGTCTATGGTTTTGAATCCATGGCTGTTGATGACTCCGATTGCCATGAAGGCTAGTCCTGTTGTGATGCCTCCGACTAGGAAGAAGTAGAGGTTGCTTGTTATGCCTAAGGCGGTTACGCTTGTTATAGCTACGAGGTTGTAGCCGACGTCTGCAACGCAGATGTACGCGATTAAACGTTTTACGTTGGTTTGTATGAGTGCGAATAGGTTGCCGACTACCATGGTTACTGATGCCAACGCTGCTAACATTAAGGTCCAATCTAACACTGCGTTTGGACCTTTTGGAACTATGATGTATAGGAGTACTCGGATGAGGATGTAGTAGCTGCCTTGGTCAACTAGCGCGGATAGGAAGGATGCTGATGAAGCTGGTGCTTCGGTGTATGCGTCGGGCAGCCAAAAGTGGAATGGTACGATGGCTGCTTCAATGGCGTAGCCAGCCGCGATAAATATGAAAGCTATAATGAGGAGGTGGTTGCTGGAGCCCACGGTCTGAAGAGCGGTGCCTACACCGATGTAGTTGAGGGTTCCGGTTAAGCCGTAGACTATTGAGATGCCTAAAACCACGAAGGCTGAGGCGATGATTATCATGACGAGGTACTTGAGGGTGGCGTTGATGCTGAACGCGTTTTTCTTATAAAGCATTAGGAATGCAGCTCCTGCAGTTGCGGCTTCCCAGAATATGAAGAGGGTTAAGAGGTCGCCTGCAAGGACGGCGCCCAACAAGCCTGCTGTTGTCATAAGCATGATGGCAAAGTATCGTTCGGATGGTCGCTCGTTGTTGCCTACGCTGAAAACACTGTAGAGTACAACGACTGCGCTAAGCCCGACGATGATTATTGACATGAAGATTGAGATAGCGTCTATCAAGAAGGCGCTTGAGAAAGCTCCGTTTGGGTTTGTCGAAACAGCGCCGTTTAAGCCTATGTTGATGAGACCTGGCGAGGAAACACTGTAGTAGCTTAAAGCGAGATTTGCTACGGTGGCTCCCGCAACCGCGAAGACGGCGACGAACCAACCTACGGTCAGGGTTGTCGGGTTGGAGCTTTTGCGTATCAGTCTAAACACTGGGATTGTTAAGAGCGCTGCAATGACGAGAGTCAATATCGGTAATAATATGTCTATAACTTGAACCATTTCAGGTCACCTACCACCCATACTCACCGTTTGAATTAGATGTATGAAGAACGACGGGTAAATCCCGACGAGAACAACTAGAACCACAAGGATAGCGAATGAAAGTTTAATGTAGTTTGGCACGTCGGAAGACTTTGTGGTGGTGCTCGCTGTCTTTCGCCGCTTCAGCTGCTTCAGCTTCCTCGGCTTCAACAGGTTCATCTTTTGGTTCTCCGAAGAAAATCATCGAAACGAATCTTAGCATGTAAGCCAGCGACAGAACTGTTGCGACAAGCATCAGGGCTGTGGGTATAATGTAGAATGAGTCAACCCGCATAACGTCGAAGGCTCCGACGAAAATCAGGAATTCACTGATGAAACACGCAAACGGCGGCGCTCCACCTATGCTTAGAGCCGCAATGGTTGATGAAACGGCTGTGAAGGGCATTTTGCTTGCTAAGACCGCCCATCTTGCGGATGTCTCGTTTTTCGGTTTGATGCATGATGCCGCCTGCGGTAAGGAAGAGCAGCCCTTTGCTAAGGGCGTGACTGATGATATGAAGTACCGTTCCCGTAATTGCTATTGCAGACGATAGCAACACGACAGTTCCTGCGGCAGCGTTTGCTGGGAAAAGCGAAAGCCCAAACATTATGTAGCCCATGTGGGCGATACTTGAGTAAGCAATAAGCCGTTTTATATCTGTTGAAACCAACGCTATCAGCGAGCCGAAGAACGCTGAGAGGATGCCGACTATGGAGAGGGCATGCAGGAAGTTTGTTCCGAAAGTTATGTCTACAGCTGGGAAAACCATTCCCAGTGATAGACGCAAAATTGCGTAAGCTCCCGCGCTGATTATGACTCCGCTAAGAAGTGCGGACATGGGTGCTGGCGCTTCGGAGTGTGCGTCGGGGAGCCAAATGTGGACAGGGATAACCGCCATTTTAACGGCGAATCCGGCGGTTAACGCGATGAGCGCCCATTGGACGAGGCTTGTGCCCGCCGCATTATCGATTAGCCACTTTTGGGCGAGAAACATGTCGGATGTTCCTGAGAAAATATAGATTGCGCCTAAGCCTAACAGGACGAAGACGGCTCCTGCATGTGTCCATACGAAGAGTTTGAAGGCTTGTTTGTAGCTGTCTTTGTAGCCCCATTCGCCGACTATGAAGTAGGCTGGGACAAGCATGAGTTCCCAGCAGAGGTAGAAGAGGATGAAGTTGGACGTTATGAAGACGCCGACTAACCCAACGGAGAGCATGGCGAGCAAGGCATAGTAAACGGCCAAGTGTTTTTTGCCTGCCATGTAGTTTATTGAGAACAGCGCTGCAACTAGGATTAGGGCTAGGCTGACAAGGGCTATGGATGCGCTGATGCCGTCAGTGAAAAGCGTGAATTTGATGGATATGCTTCCAGTCGTGAACCAAGTGTAAGATTCAACGTAGCGGTGCAATGAACTGTTAAGAATTGTGGGCACCGTGGAGAGAACAAGCAGTATGTTGACTAAAGCGATTAACGCGACGAAGATTGCTGCCCACTTCGGGGATTTCTTGCCGACCAAATAGACGAAGGGTATGCTGATTGCGGGAATTAGGAATACTGAGAGAAGAGCAAACGACATTTTTTAGACCCCCACTGTCAAAATTAATAAAACCACGATCAGTATGAAGCCGACGATGCCGACGCGGCGATGTAGTTTTGGACTGTTGTCGACGGCACTTTTTTGAGCCGGTTAGCCGCGCGTTCTGTTCCATAGGCGAAGCTAACACTTAGCTTGTTAGCTGAATCTTCAATGTATTTGACGCCTACGGAAAGTTTGCCGATTCCTTTGGCGATCCCGCAGTATGCGTCGTCGAAGAAGTAAGCGTGATTGAGCATAGTGGCGATAGGGTTTGATCCGCCGCCGATGTTTCTTACGCCTTGGAAGTTTTGGTAGTAGCTGTAGTACAGCAGGATGAAAGTTGGAACTAAGATCGCGAGGAAGATAGGTGTCTCAATATCCGTAAATGAACCCAACAGTGAAATGCCAAGGTTGGTTAAACCTGCCGTTATCGTTGATTTTGACATGAAATCTAAGATAACAGGCATCGATAAGCCCCAGATACAGCATAAGCCTGTGAGGATAGCTGCTGGGATAAGCATGACTTTTGGAGATTCATGCACGTGCTGTTTCTTGAGGTGGTCAGATTCTTTGCCCATGAAAACCAAGCTGAACATTCGTATGCAGTAAGCAAACGTGATTGCCGCTGTCGCGTAGAGTATTATTGCCTGTATCGTACTGGCGTGAGCAAGGCTTACAAGGCTGATGCTCGTGACGCTTGAGATGATTAAGCCTTTGCTGAAGAACGAGGCAAACGGCGGCAACCCACTGGTCGTTATAATCATTATGCCCATCAGTATGAATGATGTCGGCATTAACTTGCGTAAACCACCCATCAGACGCATGTCTCTTGTGCCGATCGCGTGGATGATGCCTCCTGCAATGAGGAATCCGAGGCCTTCGAAGAAAGCGTGACTGACCATGTGGAATAAGCTGCCGAACCAGCCGATAGAAGCCGCTCCTGCAACAGCAGCGCCTAGCCCAGCCATCATGAAGCCTATTTGGCTTACCGTTGAGTAGGCGAGGACACCTTTGATGTCGGTTGTTGTTATTGCCAAGGTTGCGCCAACAAACGCCGTTAGGACACCTATCCAAGCGACTGTTGGGAACCAAAGCGGGTCAAGCGCTGTTATCAATGGAGCAGCAACGGAAGCGATTAGGATGAATCTTGCGAGAAGATAGATACCTGCTTTAACCATTGTGGCAGCGTGTAAGAGTGCGCTGACTGAGGTCGGAGCCTCCATTGCGCTGTACAGCCAAGTGAAAAGTGGTAGTTGGGCGGATTTGGCGATTGCGCCGCCTAACACTAGGAAGAATACGATTGTCAGGAGTCCTGTGTTGAGGGTGTGTGCGTTATTGGTTAGGGCATTTATTATGCCTGTGAAGCTGAAGGTGTAGAGCGGTGCTTGCCCGTTGATGATTGGACCAGCATACAATATGCCGATAGCTGCGAGCAGGGATATGTCGCCGATGCGGGTCATGATGAAGACTTTGACACCTGCATTTATCGATTCGGGGCGCTTGTACCAGAAGGCAATCAAAGCGTAGGAGCAGAGCCCCACCATTTCCCAGAAAATAAACATTTGAAGCAGGTTATCTGAAATAACTAAGCCCGCCATCGAGCCGATGAAGAGCATGATTAGGAAGTAGTATCGGGTTAACCCTTCTTCGCCTTTCATGTAGCCCCATGAGTAAACGGCGATGATTAAACCGAAGAAGGCTACGAGGCAAGCGAACAACACGCTGAGCGGGTCAATATAAACTCCTGCGTTAATCTGCGGAATCCACGGAAGCGTGTAGGTTATTGCTTTGCCGCTGCCGAACCAGACTCCTGGAATGAGCGAAAACGCTAAGCCGGCGACGGCTGCCATGATGCCTATGACGAAGTAGTTGCGGATTTTGTCGCCTTTCTTAGCTATCACTGGAACGAATAAGCAGGCTATTAGCGGAAGTACCCAGACAGCCCATGCAGAAAATTCGGTTATGTCAAAGCTCATTGTGTTTCAGCCTCGTTTTCAGCTTTTTCTCCCATTGACTTGATGATTTTGCTAATGTCGGTAGTCCCATACTTCTTCGAAACGATTACAAGCAACGCAAGAATCACTGCGCTCACTGCAGTCTCAGTGGAGAACGCCAGAACCAGAAAAGCCTGTCCTAACCCTTGCCCCACTGCGGAGGTTAACATAACGAAGTTAAGTGTAGCGCCAATCGCGATTAACTCTATAGAGATGAACACTTTGATTAGTTGACGGTTAGTCAGCAAGCCGTAGACGCCGATCACCAAAATGACGATTGAAAGAATAACGAAGTCCATTATGATGCACCTTTCCTGCGCTCGTACAATATTATGGCGATTCCCAAAGCAACCGTTAAAATGACCAGGGCTTGCAAGACGACATCCAGTCCGTTCAGGTTCCACAAAGCGTTGCCGAAGCTAGAAGTGGAAACGCCATAAGATCCTCCTGAAGATGAAACTGAAAGGAAAAGTGCTGGCAATGACAAAACCACCCCTACGCCAAGCAGTGCACCGAGTTTTTCAGGCGACGTTTTCTTCAAAGCTTTATCGCTCAGCATTTCTCCTGAAAGGAAAAGGATAGCTAATGTCCCCACGCTTACGGCAAACTGGAAGATTGCTGCGTATGTTGAGCCGTTTTCCCAGTAAAGCAGCGCGGTAAAGAGGAAAGTTCCCGAAAATGCTGCAACGGAATAGACCACTTCGTCAAGGAAAAGTGCGAGGCACGCCGATATTATGATTCCGATTGAAAGGATTTCAAGAATCACTATTTTGAAGCCTCCTTTGGATTAGGCCTTATTATTAATGATTTTTTGTCAGTGGTCGCCAGCTCGTACTCGGTTGAAGAGGTTATGGCGTTTCTTGGGCAGCTTTCGACGCATTGGTTGCAGAAGATGCATTTGTTAAGGTCGAATTGGGGACGTTTTTTGCCGTCAACTTCAACGATTTCTATCGCGAAAGCTGGGCAATCTCGAGCGCAGACCGTGCAATTCGTGTTTACTAGCTTTTGGACGTCGAATCCGATTTGGCGTTGAGTTCCGCTTAGGTCAATCATGTTGCATGTACGGATGGCGTACTCGGGTTTGCCACGGTAGTCTTCTGGAAGCTTAGGTTTCACGAAGGGGTACTTGGTCGTTGCGGGTTTGGTGAAGATATGTGAAGCTGTTCTTCGCCACATTGGAGAAAGTAAGCCTGATTTCTTTTTCTTTTGAGTTTTCTTGTCAGTCATAGTCACAGCACCGGGTAAACCCATGTTATCATAGCTACGGTCAGCATTAGCGACAGCACCGCTAAAGGCAAGATTATTTTCCAGTTAGCCGACAACACCTGGTCGATGCGAAGCCTCGCAAACAGGGTTGTTACGTATTCAGTAATTATCACGACGGCTAGCAGTTTGAGCACAAACCACAACGAATACCAGAACGCCGGTAACCCGCCGAAGACAGGCCCATATGGTCCTCCAAGGAACAATTCAACCACAAGCGCAGCTCCAAAGACAATTTGCACGTCACGTGTCAGGTGAAGGAATGCGAGTTTAGCCCCTGTGTACTCGGTTTCTATTCCGCCGACCAGTTCGCTTTCTGCGTCTGGAACGTCGAAGGGATCTTTTTCAAGTTCTGCTTGAATTGTGATTAGGAAAAGCACGAAAGCCCACGGAGCCATGATGATGAAGGGAACCACTTTATTGACCTGGTACGATGCGATGGCGAATATGCTTAGGCTTCCCGCAATGAAAGCAGGGGTTAATGCTAGGATGAAGAGCGGTATGTCGTATCCTAAAAACTGTGTGAGTACTCTTGCTGAGCTGATCGTGCCGTAGGGGTTCGAGGATGCCCAGCCTGAAAGGAACAGCAAAAAGCTTGCTATGGTGGAGAACGTTAAGATAACGACAAGGTCGCCTGGAAAGCCGCTTGTAGAAATCACGCTTCCTCCGTCGATGGGTAAGAAGCACATTGCGAAAACCATCATTGCAAAAGCAGCGAGCGGCGCAAACTTGAAGACAATTTTCTTTGCGTTTCTCGGCTCGATTTCTTCTTTGGTTAACAATTTTATGAAATCGGCTAGTGGCTGAAAAAGCCCAGCTGGTCCTGCAACCATTGGGCCAACGCGGTTTTGTATGCGGGCTTCAAGTTTTCTCTCTACCCAGTCACAAAACAGTGTTAGGAGCAGAATAAACGTGAAGCCCGGGAAAATAAGTATCCGTGCTATCAGCCAGAAGTCAACGGCCATTGAGCTCACCTGTCAGTGCATGAGAAGCATGGGTCTAAACTAACAAAGTTCGGCGGAACGTCAGCTATGTTCTCTCCAATCGCTGTCTTGAGGAACGCTGGAATGTTAGCGTATGTTGGAGTGCGGATTTTTACTCTTTCAGGCGAAGCGGAGCCGTTGCCTTTGACATAGTAGAAAAGTTCGCCTCTTGGGGCTTCGACGCGGTGGATAGCTTCTCCAACTGGAACGTATCTTGGCACGTCAACGCGGAAGGGTCCTTTCGGCATGTGGTCAAGCGCGTACTCGATTATGTTGATGCTTTCTTCAAGTTCATCCATGCGCACGTTCATTCTTGCCCAAGTGTCGCCAGCCGTTGTAGACGATTTCTTTGAATGGAATTTCCCCGTAGGCCTCGTAGGGGTCATCTTTGCGTACGTCAATGTCATAGCCTGATCCACGGGCTACTGGTCCGACAACGCATAGCTTTATTGCGTCTTCCCTTGAAAGTACACCTTCGTTTTGCATTCTGGCACGTATTGATGGCTCGTCCGTGTAGACTTTCCTGTAGAACGGCAGCTTCTTTTTCAGATCAGACAGGGTAGTCTTAATTTTGGGAATGTCTGTGTCCTTTGAGGTCCCGTCTAACGCCGCCGATAGTCATAAGTGAAGCGTAAACGCGGTTGCCGCTGGTCAACTCAATTAAGTCCATTATGGGTTCTCGGTCTCTCCAGAAGTACTGGAACAGTGTTTCGTACCCAATTTCCAATCCCGCGTGACCGAGCGTGAGCAGGTGGCTGTGCAGCCTGTTAAGCTCAAGCGCTACAACTCGTCAGGTATTTGGCTCTTGGCGGAACATCTGTTTTTAAGATCTTTTCGACGGCGCCGACAAATCCGTATGCGTGGCAGGCGTTGCAGATTCCGCAGACCCGCTCTACAAGGTAAACGTCTTGAACGTAGGTTCGTGTTTCAGCTGATTTTTCTATGCCTCTGTGTACGTAGCCGATTCTGGGTTCAACCTTTGTTACAACTTCCCCGTCAACGGTAACCGCGAATTTTTCAGGCTCCAAAAGCGCCGGGTGCTGTGGACCGATGATGAACTTCACGATTTTTTTGTCTTCAGGAATTTTTTCTTCCGGCGGCGAAGGATTAAGTTTTACTTCAGCAGGATTAACGTCCTTTCTAAGCGGGAAAATCCCTTCAGGCCAGTTTTCCGACAGAAGAAAGTGCCCTTTAAGCTCGTTGCCGTCGAACATTACGCCGAAGAGGTCTGATACTTCCAGTTCATGGAAAAGTGCACCTGGGATAATGTCGGTTATTGTTTGGAGTCTTGGGTTTTCTTTAGGCACCTCAGCTCGTAAGCCGAAGAAGCCCTTTTGCTGTGTGAACGTGAAATATAACGCCCAAGTTTGCGCCAAGGTCTAAGCCTGTTATGGCGGTTATGCCTGTTTTTGCGTCAGCCTCAACCATGGCTTTGAGGACTTCTCTGTGCAAACCGTTTGTGCTTATGGCGGCTGTGCCGAGTAGTCCTGGTTGAATTTGGACCTTTGAGCCAAATTTAGATTCAATTACCTTAACGATGTCTACTTCACTGTTTGGCATCTTGTTTTGCCTCCATATACTGGTTTAGCTTCTGGCGGAGCCACCACAACTTGCGGTTCAGCAGCTGGCTTTGCCGCTTCCTTGGCGGGTTCAGCTTTTTTGGGTTGCTTCTTTGGTTTAGGCGGGTTTAAGGCGTTTAGAAGTTTGACGGCGCCGTCTATGATTGCTTCTGGACGCGGTGGGCATCCTGGTATGTAAGCTGTAACTGGGATTATTTTGTCGACGCCTCCGACTACGTTGTAGTTTCCTTCGAAAACTCCGCCGCTGCATGCGCAAGCTCCGATGGCGACGACGAATTTTGGCTGGGGCATCTGATCGTAAACCCGTTTTAGCCGTTCTGCGCATTGCTGCGTAACACAGCCTGTGACAAGAAGAACGTCAGCGTGCCTTGGGGATGGTTCAAGTTTTATGCCGAAGCGTTCAACGTCGTATTTCGGCGTTAGGAGTGCAACGATTTCTATGTCGCATCCGTTGCAGGCGCCTGAGTTAAAATGCAGGACCCATGGGGATTTGACCCGAGCCCAAGTTACTGTGCCAGGCATTTACTCTTTGCCTCCTTCAAGAAGAACCAAGCCTGCAGCAAGAATTATGCCGAGGTACAAGAAAAGCAGAAGTGGGTTGGTGTTTGCCAATGCGAAAGAAGCAAAAGCAAGAACTAATACGGCTGAATCAAAAATAACAAAGTAAATCAGGTACTTGTAGAGGGAAACGTTGATTCTTAAGCCGTGGAAAACCACTTTTTCTCCGCAAGCGTACGATGCCTGCTCGTTTTCACTTATGGTGGTTTTAGGCGCTGAACGTTTGCCTAAACTGTAAATCACGTATGTGCAGACGAATATGAGTACGAATGCGATTGCTGCTTCAACAATCATCAGACATTTCTCCCTTAACGCTTTCGTGCTTGTTCATTTTTGCTTTTTCAGGGTTAGCGCCAAGTCCGCGAATGTTAGTTCCATAAGAAGTTCGGAGAAGGCGACTAACGCACAATGAAGCGCAATTGTCTTGGTTGCATAGTAGTCTCTCCCGCACAGCTCTTTGTTCTCCCTACTACCCCGAGATATTTCTCTATAATGTAATCTTCTTACATTTAAATATTAACAAGCGAAGCCAAAACAAATTCCATGGGAGCAACAAGGAAAAAACCACTCAGAAACTCGATTTCGGATGTATTCGCATGCGTTAAAACATTAAAGTGTATTTAGGTTACCAGTCAAGAAACGCAACGCACGCGTAGGTTAGGGAGGGGGTCTATCTTCTTGTGTGTACAAGCCGACCGGTCGGTCAAATGTATATACACTTTGTCAATACATTTTGTCAATACAATGCCAATGTTCGCAATCGCCCTGACGATCTAAGCGCTCTGATTCCGCAAACCTATACCAAAAGCAACAAAAACCATGGCAAAAGTGGAGAAGACTGGGTTAAAGTCCTTTGATTCCGAATTTGTTGTGATGCGTGAAGTCTTCTATCTCTCGTCGGACCCTAAGGTATTTGCTTGCACCAGTCGGGTAGCCTAAGCGGCATGTGTAAGCGATTTTTATGTAATCCGGCACTGCCAAGAGCTTCTTTATTTCTGTTTCAACTGGCGGGGCAGAGAAGGCGCTTAGAATTTGAAGTCCAATTCCTAAAGACTGGGCGATCAACCACATGTTTTCCATGAGGCAGCCAAGACTAATGAAGCCTAACACGTCACCATGCGAGGCAGGTGCTCTTTTTCTAGAGTCATAAATTACGAATAGGAGTGTTGGGCTTCCCCTGATTGATTGGGAAATCGGCATAGGTGTGGCTTTTTTTACGGCGTCAGATATTTTCGCGGGGTCAATCCATTCCGGCGGAAACATTGCACCTAAAATCCCCGTTTTCTTCTGCATTAGCTCTTCTTTTGAAAATGAAAGTTGCTCGTAGTTTTCGCGAAGGAACTCTTCGGAAATACGTGATTTTATGTTTCCAATCTGGTTCAAAACGGATTCGTCGTCTACAACTACAATTTCGAAGTTCTGCATGTTATGCGCTGTAGGTGTCCATTTTGCTGCCTCAAGAATCTTATGCAAGTCCTCCTTAGAGACGGAACGGTTTTTGTCAAAAGGCACACGCGCAGATTGCCTTTCTTGAATAATCTTGAGTGTTTCGCTCATGTCTAAGCCTCGCTTACTTTTAACACCGCTCGGAAACGAACCTTTGCAGTCATCATGCGCTCAAAAGCCATTGCCGCTTGCTCAAGCGGAAACACCTCAACCATCGGAACAACATGCGTGATGACGCTGAAGTTCAATGTGTCAGCTGCGTTTCCTCCAACCCAGCCGCTGACGGAGCGCACGGCACGCATCAACTGAACAGGCGAAATCTGCATTGGCTCATTAACGAATGTGATAATTATTAATTGCCCGTTTCGCGCAAGACCATTGACAAGCTCTGAGATAGCTTTGCTGTTCGGTGCAGTGCAGAAGATTGCTCGTGCGCCACCCATTTTCATCAATTCTTCAGCGGCATTCTTTGCGCTTGAGTCAATGTAGATTTGGGCACCCAACTTACGCGCCAACTCCTCCTTATCTGACCCGCGGGAAATCACCGCAACCTTCAACCCAAGCTTTACAGCAAACTGCAGCGCTAAATGACCCAGACCGCCTAAACCTTGAATTGCAACTAAATCGCCGCCTTTCGCCTGGCTACTTTTCAACGCACCAAGTGTTGTTGCCCCTGCACAAAGAAGCGGTGCAGCCTCCACAGAACTCAACTCTTCAGGAATCGCAGTCAGAACATCCATTCGGGCAACCATATACTCGGCGTAGCCACCGTCAGATGAAATCCCTGTTGCCAAGGGACTCTCACACGCCCAAAAATCCCCTTTCAAACATGACCTGCAATGCGTACAGTGCCCGCCACGCCAGCCGACACCGACACGCTGACCTACGCGCCAATAATGCGACTCAGAACCCAACTTTGCAATTGTGCCGACGACTTCGTGACCAGGTGTCCTGGGATACGAAAGCCCTGGGAAATATCCTTCTTTGACAATTGCGTCGCCATGGCAAACGCCGCATGCTTGCACTTTGAGAAGAACTTCATGTTCTCTTGGCTCAGGAATCTCTTTTTGCACCAGCTTGAAATCTCCGCCAGGTGCACTAACTTGAATTGCTTTCATTAACGCCACAAAACTTCACCGCCAGCTTTACCGTTCGATAAGATATAAATTTTGTTGACATAAGAAAATCCTTGCGATTTCAACGCATGAAGTTTTATCACTGGTGAACCAAGAAAAAACCGTTTTAGAAATTCGATTTTGGATGGATTCGATGGCATTGCAACACACTGAAAACTATTAGCTAACCAATCAAGAAACGCGCCAACATGAGTAGGGGAGGGGGGTCCATCTTTGTGTGTGTACAAGCCGACCGGTCGGGTCAATGTCGGTACACTTTGACGGTACAGTTTGACGGTACAGTTTGGCGGTACAGGTGCGCGCATGTTTGTTCCCGAAATTAAATGGGGAAAAAGATTAAAATTTAATCCCCCAAACACACACACTAAATTTTAATCTTTCTCTCTCTCCTTCCCCTACTTCCCTACTCTATTCTATTCTTCTCTTCTCTCTTATGCACACACACCACGCGTATCACGTATAGCGTATTTCACACGCACGAATAATCAAGAATAGAGTGTATATACCCAAACCTCTTAAAATGAAAAGGAATTGAATGAATAGAGAATTAAGGAAAAAATTATGAACTTATCAAATCTTTCAAGAACGGCGGTGAGTACTCTCATTTGCCGAGCAGTTGAATCGGAATTGAAAAATTCCAAATTACATGATCCTATGGCGGTTCAGATTTTAGAGACGTTGTTATCAATTTCGTCAGAAGAAGACAAGAAATGGATATTAAAGTGGAAAAAGAGGTATGGAAGTTTTTGGTCTGATGACAGGAGACAAGGTATTGAAAGGGTAAACAAGTTCGATAAGATAACAAAGGAATATATTTCCCAGAATAATAATTGCCATATCGTTAATCTGGGTTGTGGTCTGGATACCATGTACTGGCGAATCCAATCCGATACGTGCACATATATCGAACTGGATTTACCAGAAATTATTAATCTAAAAAAGGAACTTTTGGGGAATCAAATTCCCTATGAAATGATTGCATATTCTGTATTAGATACAAACTGGCTTGATACAATAACTGAACCCGGCAGTTCAAATTTTCTATTCATTGCCCAAGGATTACTCTATTATTTACCCAGAGAAGGCGTTGTTCATCTTTTTAAAACGATTTCGGAAAAAGTAATCAAATCTGAAATAGTATTTGATTTGATGCCTCGCTTTTTAACAAGAGGGTTATTTAAATGGTTAGAGAAATTAGTTTTTGGAATTACGTTTACGTTTAGCGTGAAGAATGAATCCGAAATCGAATCATTTGCGAACGGTCTCAAAGTTACATCCTTTGATAAGGCGTTCCCATTTCAATATATTACTGTTAACATAAATTAAATCCTATAGCGCGCTGCCTTGTCCCGATACTACGTGTTGAAATAGGTTGGTGACACTGCTTTATCGTATCTTCCTATGTTTTGGGCTGCTTCTCGGTTCAGAACCAAGCATAGAATGCTAAAGGGCGGTCTACCAGGTCCATCGTTGAGGAAGCAATTGAACGAAACTGTTTTGGCAAAGCCTAAGTCTATGTTTTTGAAGAGGGTTTCTAGAGTTTCGTGTTCATCTTGTCCCGAGATTCACCTCCTAAGCGTGGGCTGACCCACTTGATATCGGAACCCAACTAAAAATAAACATTAATAATTTCGGGACAAGCCAGCACGCAGAGCTCAGTAGACTGAGATAGACCAGAAGGGCCAAAAATGGCAAGAGAATTATTTATTACTGAAAATCAACACAAGACCAGGGCTTTCAACAATGGACTAGAACGACTTCGCCGGGAGCGAGCCAAATATCACCGTAGAACTGGAGGACATGCCAGCCGAAAAGCCGCCGAAGCTCCAAGAAACCAATCTTTCGAAAACCATTTCGGCTTAAGACAGCCAAGGCGGAGGCGTTTCGTCTTTGCGTGGAAGCAAACACCGCTTCTGAGCCGTCACGTTTGAGATGCTTAATGCCTTCAATTGTTAGTGCACTGGCAATGCCTTTTCGGCGGAAATCTGGGTGAACTGCAA
This sequence comes from Candidatus Bathyarchaeota archaeon, assembly GCA_963768425.1. Classification (GTDB taxonomy): domain Archaea; phylum Thermoproteota; class Bathyarchaeia; order Bathyarchaeales; family Bathycorpusculaceae; genus Bathycorpusculum. The sequence goes on from CAVYHV010000015.1 coordinate 114,480, forward strand.
TCCAGAGGATGCAGCCGAACTTTTTGCTGCTTATGTTGAATTCGATAAGTTTGGCAAACCCAGCCACTGTTCCATGTGCCTCGCTTATGAGCACATGCCCTTCTTCTGAAAGTAAGCTGTGGATAGCAAAGAATCCCATGAATCTTGAAAAGGACAAAGCCGCTATTTCTTTAAGCCTGCTCGCATCATTTGGGGACATCGGCCTTATTGCAAATTCAACAGTCACTGCAACACTCCTTGCGGATAACAAACTAATAAAAATTCAGCGTAAAATCTTTTTACTTAAACTGGGGTTAAGGGTGGGGTTCCAGGTTTTGGCTCCAGCTGTTCACTAGGCTTTTTGCGGGAAAAGATAAGGCTTGTTGACCTTACGATTTGGGGTACACCGGCTAGGTCTTCGAATATGAGCAAGCCGCGCGCTAGTAAAGCGAAAGCGGCGATTGTCGGTATCAGTTCGGGATGCGCTGGAACGTTAAGTATTAGTCCGAAAATGCCGATGATTCCGAATTCTTGTACGCCAATTCCAGCAGGAGTTATAGGAACAAATGCTAGAGCGGTCACCAACGGGTGAATTAGGAAGTAGGCGATCCACGGTATCTGCGTAATTCCTAATGCGTAGCCTAAGAAGTACCATTCGAACCCTTTTATGATCCAGCACGCAACGGTTAAACCAACTATTTCCGGGATTGCTTTACTTGTGCTAGAAGAGCTTTGTTTGTATTCATCAAGCTTCCCCATTAAGCCGCCTGTGAATCTTTTCAGAATTCGGGAGTTTGCGATTCGGTCAAATATTGAAATGGCTCTTTTGGACCATGTGAAAAGTGCAAGAACTATTGCGCCAGTCATCATTAAAGCGATGCCGAGCGCAGCGATTAGCAATGCAATGTTCACTCCAAGGATCTCGGTGGGGAATAATTGGTTCCATACGCTTGTTGGAACAACCTTTACGAGGTAAATTACGGCGCCTACTCCGCCGATTACTTTAATTAGAAATTCAAATGTTTGGATGCCTAGCACGCTCGATAGACTCTTTGATGTTGGAACTTTTTGGTCAAGCAGATAAACTGGTGTAAGGATGTAACCTGAACGCCCAGGTGTGACATCGCTTGTAAGCATGCCACCATATTGGGCGAGTAATGTCTTACCAAAGGATGTTTTTACGCCGTTTTTGCTTAGGACTCGTCTCAGCCGAACGGTGAAAAGAAGGTTTATTCCAAAATACATCAGAAAAGCAAGAAGAAGGTACTCGACTTGAATGTGAAGAAGAGCATTGTACAGAGAACCTATACCGACATACCAAAACAGGGCGGCTAAAATCACCACCATAAAGATCACTTCAAGAGCAATCCTTAGTATCCCTCTAGAACGCGTAGATTTTTGCTTGGGGACTGATTCTTTAGTTGTCAATGTGCCTTCAAACATCCGTATTGACTGTTAAATCTCTTATGGGAAAAAACTCCAATTCAACCATGAGCTAATGAACTACAACCAGTTTAAGGTCTTACGCATTCCGCCTTAGGACGACTCGGGCGCTTAGCTGTTCGCCTGCGCTCATGGTATTCGCATTCGTTTATCCGAGTAAGCATCCAACCCTCATCCTGATAGACGCAGCCACATGGCAGCTTTACAGTTTTCTTCTCATCAGTCTTCGCCGTTGTTTTTTCAGTTTCAGCCATGGTTTTGGCGCCGTCCTGTTGAAATAGGCTAACAAGGGAATTTTAACTTAACTGCAAAGACCCGAAGAAACAAGTTTGCCGCTTGATTGAGCTTCAGCATCGTTAACAAGAAATGCTCTGAAAAAAGATTTGAAATAAAGAAAAGAAAGAGGGTTTGTTGCTTAAGTTGCATTCAGGTTTGCTGCTGCAGTTGCGAGGTCGCAGATGTCGATCTGGTAGTGTAGACAGTAGTCCATGTTGATGTTGTAGTTACCATAGCCAGGGATTGAGCCATATGCGCTTACGATGCTATCGAGGTCGGATTTCGTTACTGTGGTCGAGCTGCTATCGGTGCCTAACATGAATGGGTTAAAGACTGCTGAAATGGTTACTTCTGCTACGACTTTCCCAGTTAGCGGGGCTATACCTGTTATGTCAAGCGTGAAAGTACTCCAACCAGAGGGAACTGTAAAGTTTCCATAGGCTTTTATGGCCAGAGGCACAGCCTTTTGGTTGCTATCAATTGAGAGTATGTGCCCAGTAGCGCTGTCGGTAATAATTGTGAAGTTCTCGGTGATGCTCCAAACGTTCCATGTGCCGTTCAGGTAGAAGGCGTTGCCGTTATAGTCTAAAGCTGAAAAGTTTCCATTTACCAGTCTAGCGGTGTAGAAGCTGTAAGTGAAGTTCTCACGTGTTCTAACAGCCGCAATTGGCCGTGTTGTGTTGGTTGTCCATATGGCAGAGGCTGCATATCCTTGGATTGTGTTTTTGGGTCCGACCTGTGTTCGGCTTAAGACTTCAATTGAACCCATGACTGGGGGTGGGTGTTGGAGTAGTGAGCCATTCTTGTAAAGAGCCGTACATGCGTACAGAGTTTCGTTGGATGCTGACTGCGTTTGGCATTGTGCTTGAGACGTTGGGAACTGTACTATAGCTCATGAATGGGCTCGCGTAGGCGCCTGCGAGAAAGCAAAGTGAACTAACCGCGAGGATTGCGATCAATATTATTCCGAATTTTGTTTTCATTTTCTTTCGCCTTTTTGTGCAATTTAGCTCTAATCAAAAGGGAAATAAAAGCGCTTCTGAAGCGCTTTTGACGTTAGCGACACTGCAACCGTTCATTTTCGTTCACAAACGTTTATTTAGGTTTCTAATATGTTTTCAACCCTTTGTCGTTTTCCGTAGCTGAATACAGGCCTCAATCGGATCAATAAGCTGTATAGTGCGATTTCAGATAACAAGACCAGTTTTACATTTTGCGCGAGAACAAAAATCAGAATCCAGAAAACTAAGCACCAGTCTGCAACCCTTAAATAATAAATGACAACAATCGCTATACAGGTTCAAATGAAGCCTCGGACTTCAACAGCCATCCTCCTAACCATAGCACTTATCCTGATAGTGGTGTTATCTGGCAGAGCACAAGCTCAAACCTACACCCAATATAAAATCCAGCTTAACAGCGATAACTCCGCCACATGGACGATAACCCAAGTGTCAGGATTAAATGGCTCCGTTGACACATGGGGAGGCTTCGAGGAAAAAGTCACCGCACTCATCAACGCAGCAGCAACCCAAACAAACCGTCAGATGAGTGTAGATAGCACCTCCCTTCAAATAAGCACCTCCAGCTTAACAAACAACTCAAAAACCACCAGTTACACCTTTGTCTGGTTTAACTTCAGCGAAACAAACCAAAGACAACTCATTGCCGGAGACGTTTTTGGCGTCCCAGGTTTCTTTAATCACCTGTACGGGGACGGAGAATTACAAATCAACTACCCAGCAAACTATGCGTTGCAGTCAGTTGTGCCGAAACCAGACCAAAAAGACGCCTCTACGCAAACCTTAACCTGGCTAGGAACACAGTTCTTTGTGTCTGAAACGCCGCAGATCATACTTGGAGGTCAAATAACAACTAAGACCGGTTCCATGCAATCATCCCCTTACCTGCTCTTATCTGTTTCAGCGGTCGCAATCGTTGTTGGTAGTGTTGTAGCAGCATGGCTTTTTTTGGTAAATAGACGACAAAAAATCAAGGCTACAGCTGCATTACCTACCTTGACTTTGCCTGAATCTGAAGAAGACAAGGTTTTGCGTTTCCTTCGATCGAACGGGGGCGGTGTTTATCAGACGGCTGTCACTGAACAATGCAGATTTTCTAAAGCGAAAACAAGCCAGTTGCTTAGTGCTCTTGAACGGGATGGGAAGGTAAGAAGAGTTAAAAAGGGAAGGGATAAAATAGTGAATATTATAGAACAACCAAAGGCGAAAAATAATGCGAGTTAACTACTTGAAAACAAGCGTATTCATGTTATTGTTTATCGCTTCATTATTTGCTATTATGCCTATCCAAATGGCGAAAGCACAAAGCACGACTATAAGCGTTACTCCTCAAACTAACACAGTTTCGGTCGGTCAAACTTTTTCCGTTAACATTGAAATAAGCAACGTGCAGAACCTATATGGTATAGATATTGCACTTACGTGGGACACATCCATGCTGAAGCTTGGCAACAACCAAACTTTTGTCGGCTTGACCAACGGCGTTCTGAATCCACAAATCCTGTTTGTTAGAGAGGCAGCAGATCAATCCGCAGGTGAATATATTGTAGCTGCAACTTCAGAGAACCCAGCGGCACCATTCAGTGGAAGCGGAACCGTAGCAACCCTGACCTTCACAGTAACAAGCAAAGGACAATCCTCTTTGACGCTTAAATCTTCCATCTCAAATAGCCCCCAGTTGGCTAGTTACCCAGGCTCAGGCGAGTCCCAATTCATAAGTGCAACCGTAATAAACGGCGTAGTCCAAACTTCTTCAAGCACGAGCTCGCCGCCGTCATCCTCGACCCCAACATCTTCAAGTACGCCTACCCAGTCGCCCGCAAATTCTCCGACCCGTACAGCAAGTGTTCCTGAGCTTTCAGTCACAGCACTGGCAGTTATTCTAGTGTTAATCACGTTGGCGGCTGCATTGTTGTCTGTTAGGATGAGAAAGAAGAACGGGAATTATTTTTCCTGATTTGTTTTTGAAGAGCGGATTCTCGTTTTATGGGCTTTCTCTCATGCAGTAGGAGGCTTTTTCTTTCGGAGCCGAAGAGGCATGGAAAAGCTTTTATTCTTAAAAAGATGCACAAAACAAGAGGGAAAAAACAATGACATTAGAATCTAGCAAAACTTTGGGCGGTGTCGGTTCAATTCTGCTCCTCATCGGTGTACTACCGTATGTAAGTTCAATAACCTTTGGCGTTCTTGGAATTGTAGGCATTATACTTATTCTGATTTCGCTGCACGGCTTTGCAAACATTTACCATGATAAAGGAATATTCAACAATTCTCTATATGGATTTATCGCGGGCATAGTTGGCGCAGTCATAGCGGCAGTAGTTGCCTTTGCGGTAGTCCTAAGCAATTTAACAAGTCTTCTCCAGAAAATCTATCCAACTTGGAACGGAAAACTGTCTTCAATTCAATCACTTTCAGGCATGACTCCACAAACGACGAACTTGCACTTCAGCGATGTTGTTCCGCTGCTGGAAGGCCTCGTGGCAGTGTTTTTGATCCTTTGGATCTTCATAATCATATGGGCTATCTTCGCTAGGAAATCACTGAAAACTCTTTCAACCAAATCAAGTGTAGGCTTATTCTCAACCGCGTCTCTTCTGCTGATAATAGGTGCAGCGTTAACGATAATTATCATCGGCCTTCTTCTGTTGTGGATTGGCGTGCTGCTGATGGCTATCGCATTCTTCCAGATTAAACCGCAAATGGAACAGCAACCAGTAACCTATGTTGAGCCCCCAACACAACCGACACCAGTTTAAAAACAAAAAATCTCCTTTTTCTTTTTGTTTTAACCGTTTAATTACTTGTTTTAGGGCTTGATAGTTTTCAGTGAGTTGTTTTAGTCACTTTAATTTCTATATTGTTATTGCAGCTGTCTAGTAACAAGCTTTAGCGCATTATTTGCTTGGTTCTTTGTAACAATCAAATTCACAAATCTTTTCGAGAAAACACAAGCCTCTTCAAAACTGCAGTCTCTCAGGCAGGATCTCGATAACGAAGAGGCCTGACGAGACGACAAAAACAAACCAGTTGGTCAATATCCCTGAGAGCGGAGTGCTAGCCAAGAACATCGTGACACGAAGAGGCATCTCTTGGGTATCGACCAACAATAGCCAAAGTTCAAAGATCATGATTACAGGGAAAATAAAGAATCGCAGCGTATCCTTGAAGGCAGTTAACATTCCTCTGTCGAGTAAGTAAGTCATGAGACAGATAGAAGCAAAAGCAAAGAATGCCAAGCCGAAGACGCCGAAGAGATAATGTCCTTCGGGGAATTCAGAGTAGAACGCAACGAGAGCTTCACGAGATGCAGAATTGTTATGGGAAGTGGCTGTTATATACCCAAAAATGGCAAATATAATTGTGCTCAATATTGAACCGAGCAATGCAATACCTCTAATTACTCTTGGTTCTACGAATTTTTGACAAAACATCTTCGGCGTTGGCACGGTGACGAACATGAGAAAGGACATTATAGCCAGAGCTGCGAAAGAAATGGCAATTTGACTATAGGTCTGATGGAGCCAAGGAGTTGAAAATGGGGCTATGAAATAGAAGAGAGCGAAGGTGAGGGAGACTATAAGGAAAGGTACCACTAGTAGAGCCAGTATCCTTTTCATGTATTTTTACCGCTAATGCGAGACAAATACAGCGACGAACTATAAATTTCTATAATCTTAGATTTGAGGAAAAAGATGGAGATTTTCCAACCTCCATAAAAGCTACACTTATTCAGTCGACTGAACAAAGCTTTTTAGCTTCAAATTCAAAGTAGAGAGTATGTCGGCTAACAAGAAGAAGATTGTTTTGAACTGGAAAGGGAAGCTTCGTTTTGAAGCAAAAAACGAGAAAGGGCTTTCAGTGAACTTCGATGCGCCTGTAAAATATGGCGGAGAAGACTCAGCGCCGACACCTATGGAAACAGTCTTGGCGAGTTTGGCTGGATGCACAAGTTTTGATGTCGTCACCATTTTAAAAAAGAAAAGACAAAACGTCACAGGCTACAGCGTTGAGACCGAAGCAGAAAGAACTGAAGAACCGCCAGAGGTTTTCACCAAAATCCACATAAAATACATCATTAAAGGAAAAAATATTAGTAAAGACGCCGTTGAGAGAGCAATCCAACTTTCGTACGACAAATACTGTTCGGTGGGAGCTATGCTTAAGAAAGCAGCAGAAATCACAACCTCTTACGAAATAATTCAAGAAGCATCTTAGCCTTTTCTTCTTGCTCCACAATTAGGACAGAAAATGGATGTTTGAGGCATCAATCCACTGCAATATGAACATGGTATCAAAACTACTTCTCGGGTTACTTCCTTCATGATTGTAGGTGACGATTGGTTAATTTGCGTTTTTGCAACTTGTATTTCGTAATTTGCAGTTGAAATATTTGGGCGGCCATTTGCCACAAGAATTGCATATAGCAACCATTTTACGTAATGGTCAATGCTGTAAAGTGTTTCCTTAGCAGCTGGAGATATAGATAATGCATATTTGTATGACCCAGAAAAACCCAGGGGCATGCGTGCATGTTCAAACAGTTTGCAAGAAGTATCACAGATAACTGCCGAGTCCCAGTATTCAGTTTGCTGTGTTCCATATTGATTTCCAATGGTTCGGCTTTTCCTAATACTCTCATAGCAATACAAACGAACAAATGCTTGATTTACTTCAAATTCTTCATCTGACGTTATTTTTACAAAGCCTTTTACTTGGTCTCCGAGTGAGTAGTGGTTTTCCTGTGAATTCAACTCCACTTTTGCTTTGGGCGGGATTGATGAAGGCGGATGCATTATGTCGGATAGCCATTTAGGACTCATTCAAACTCAATTCTCATGTGGCTATTTCTACGCTATGCAGATTTAAAATTTTGTATGTTTTGATTGTGATGTGCATGTCTTTTGCTTTTCATCATTTTTTGCAAACACCAATATGTTCCTGGAAAAGACGGCGTTCCAGTTCATAGATGTATGTTGTGAAGTGTGATCGGTTGTTTTGGGTTTGTATTTGCATCATTTTCTGTTTCCTCCTAAACCCTTAAATGCACTGGAACGCTGCACCATTTTGGGGGATGATGCCGCTGTCCCAGCCTATTAGCTTGAAAGTTTTTTACTTATTAATTCTTCACTTACTTTCAATCTCTGAATTCGAATTGTTGGATTCTATTTACAAGCTCCATTGAGTTGCTATTTGCTCCGTATAGCAATAAACGGGAAAAGGAGCTTCCAAGTTTCGGAATAACATTTTTATTAAGATATGCTACACCATACTCGAGGAAAAACACTATCAAAAATACGCAAAAGATTGGGGATTAACTTTGGAGTTTTTTCTATTTACCACAGATTTGACGCTTGCTTTCAGGGCAGAAAAAGCCGGAATTGATAGCATCATGGTTGACTGGGAAACTAGAGGAAAGAAAGCAAGACAGAAAGGGGAAAATCTTGAATTAAATTACGACTCCCCCGAAGACTTGCGTCGACTCTCTAGCGTCCTAAAAATACCAATTTCAGTTCGAATTAATCCAGTTGGGAGTAACACTCCTTCTGAAGTCAACAACGCACTAAACAATGGCGCAAAAATAATAATGCTACCTATGGCAAACTCTTTGAAGGAAATAAAAAGGTTCTTAACAATTGTCGATGAAAGGGCAAAAACAATTGTACAGATAGAGACCCCATCTTTGGTTAAAGAAATTGAAGATTTCAGAGGCTTGGATTGGGATTATGCCTATATCGGGCTTAATGATCTGATGGTGGCTAATGGGGGGCACTCTATCTGGGAAGCAATCTCAGACGGAACAACAGAAGCAATTTGCAAGAATTTGAAAGGCAGAAAATATGGCTTCGGAGGTTCCACTGTGTTGGGAGGCGGAGAACCAATAATAGGCGATTTGATTCTACATGAATTGGTACGACTAGGCGGTTGCATGAGTATAATGAGACGGACTTTCAAACGTGAAGTACTTGACCGCGATCTCGATGCAGAAATCAAAGCTTTGAAGAGCTTTGTCAATTGCAGCGAAAAACGAGGCACGAAAGCCAAGTTATATGATCACAATCGTTTGCTCCAAGCCATAAGTCCAAGCGATAGAAATTACTACATGGCAATGAAAGTTCCTTTGCAATCCCTTTAGAAATAGTAAGAAATGCAACTAGGAAATTCGCCAAAGCTCAGTTTTGGGCTTCTGGCATATTAGAGAAATTTTTACTGGCGCGACCCCAATTTATAAGTTTTTGGTCGATAATGTCAATTACGTCTCTGTCTATGGCTGGGTTGAACTTTCGTGCAAAGAATTTTCCGCTTCTCTCCAGAATCGCCAAGTCTGATTTTGTCAGAGTCCTTGCGTGCGATGATCCTTCAGGAAAATCAAAATACATTGTACACTGATTAATAACGCTTAACTTGAAAGGAGAATTCAACATAATCGTTGGGTAAAATGTCTCGCCTGGTCCCCACACACGCCTAAAGAACTTCATCACGTTTGGATTTCTGTCCAAAAATTTTAGAATGTAACTAACATGCCTTTTCTGCAAGCAGCGACTCCCACGTCCACCATAAGGCTTAAGACCACAGGGCAATGCTTTGCGTAATCTTGGGATTCTAAAAGTCCGCGAATAAGGATATTTTCGAGTTGATATGAAATAGTATTTATGATTTAATCTGTCAAAACCACCTTGCCACCATCCCTCGTAGGGCAACTCAAAAAACTCCATGAATGCACTATTCTTTTCATTAAGTTCTTTCTTAAAAACTTCCGGAGGTTTCAGAGGGTAACTATCTCCAGAAAGATCAATGAAGTAATCATAATCGTATTCCTCACAGTCTCTCATCGCGCTTAAGTTTACATCAATTAACCCAAATGAACCGTATCTGCAACGAAATTTTGACGCGATTCTAATATCACCTTGTTGACATTTTTTCTCAATAATTTTTTTCCACTCATTAAATTTCTCTTTTCCAATCATCGTGTCTAAATGAATGTGAACATAATCTGATTTTGTTTGTACCCGATTTACTAGTCTTACTACACGCTCAGGATCTTCGTATTCAAAGATACTGTAAACAATCTTGGTCAATTTGCAACTAATCCTATTTAGGATACTGGGTAATTTTGCGCCATTCTAAAAACCTTTCTGCAGTTTCCAGCATATATAGAAATTTGTTACATGATTCAAACGCAGTTGCAGGAATCGAAAGATCCGACAAGCATTTTAGACATCGAAAATAATAAGCTTTAACTCCTTGTCTCTAATGTTTGCACATTACGCAATTCTGAAAATAAACACCTCAATTGTGACAAAAATGCCCTATTCAGCAGCTTTCCATGAAATTCCGTAACATCCATTTAGCAACAATGGTTATATCTCGAAATTTGAGTTTTTGGAGAGCGGCGGATAGCGATTTGCATGGGAATGCTGAAAATCGACTGTTACATTTAAGCCGGCTTTTTATATTCCAAAATTTTGAGTGGAATTTAAAACAAATATGTTTTGATGTGCCCCTCCCCTGTGAACCTGCCCAAATAAAGCACAATTTTCGTATTATCTGCAATATTGAGCATTTTTCAGTATTTTGTGTTTAGTTTTGAACCGAGAGGCAGCAGAAAACATCGGAAGATTTGACAAAGCAGTCTCACCAACATTCTTCAACACATAACATCGGGACAAGGCACCGCGGTGCAGCCCTCGGATCATAATTTTTCCTATCAGTTCATTCTCTTCGTTAATTCTGGTTTATTCTTATTTCTTTACCCAAACATGGGTGATTTCCCCAAATACATATTTGCGATAATCGTTTGCTTCTTTGTAAGCTTCGTTTATAGTAGTCTTTAGCTTCTTGTGTGTAAAAATCATTGGGATTGGGGGTAGTAAGTTCCGTTAATTTACATTCAATAATTAGTCTGGCTTCTTTGAAAGACATATCTCCGGAAGGAGTTTGAACACTTGTCAATTCAACTTCTTTCATTTTCTCACTATCTCTTCCTGATTTACTTCCCAAAAAGAGTATTTGTTCCTTATATTCATTCGGGAAGTAAGACATCGTATATGTTTGCTCTTTTTGAATCATTTCAAGCGTATAACGGTCTGCTCGAAGAATACACCAAGTGGTGGGTTTCTTGAAAAGAAGCCCCAAACCACCCCCACTGGCTGTCATGGAATTATAATGATCTTCCTTGCCTGCAGTAATAACCGGAAAAACTTTTCCTACCAACGTAAATACATTGTCGCATATCTCTTCCGGAGAAATTTGTTTAAATAATTGATCAAAATTCATCTCTTTGACATTTACATGATTTGTTTTTTTCATATTAAACCCCTTATATAAATTATAATCCTCCTTAAATTACTCTTGACATCTTTAGTTTAAGGTTTGATGGAAATTCAATGTGATAAGACAGTGTCACCAACCTGTTTCAAAACTTAACATCGGGACATGGCAGCGCGTTAAGGTGAATATGCTTCAAGATTCGTTGAAAAAATGAATTGATCTTGTGGATCAGTTAGGTATTGAGGCGTTCCAAAAGTCTGATAAGTGTAAACGTTTACAACAGGCTTGGCTGGGTTGCTCATTTCGAAAGTATATATTCGGGCGCATGCGGCGCCTTGTTGGTTGTCTAATCCTTGCCTGTTGAAGAAAATCTCTTCTCTATTCCCTACTTTATGGTTGTATGCTGTACCTGAAGTAGTAGCGTGCCCATTTAATGTCATAAATACGTTCGGATAGCTGTTTAGCAACTTTTCAAAGTTGTTCGCCCACGTTGCATCTGTGGCTTTTAAGGTACCGTAAGTTCCAGCGCCATTAAGAAAATTATGTGTCGCAACAATTACGTTAACATTCGGGTTATCTCTGATAAGCATCTGCATCCAATCTAAAACCGTTACGTTTGCATTGTATTCAATGTTAATGACCATAAAATGATAAGTAGCGTAATTGAACTGTACCGCTGTGCTTTTGCCGTCGAAAATATCTCCAACCCAGTAAGGCTCATGTTGCATAGTTGTCACGTTAAAAGCAGGGTAGTTGCCGCCTAACCATGAGCCATTAGGGTTCCCGCCGCCACCTTCCGTTGTGCTATTAAGTTGGTCGTGGTTTCCAGCATCCCAACAGTAAGGTATCCCATTGTTGTAAAGCGTCATCATTGCATTGCTAGCGTTTCGCCATTCAGTCGCGGAATTGGCGACATTCACAATATCACCTGTATGAATAACCATAGTAAGATTCAAAGCGTTCGCCTTATCTGCAATCCAACTGGTTAACCCGCTGTATAAGCTTGGATACCATTCGCTCAAATATTGAGTATCCGTAATCTGGATTACGCTAAATCCATCAACGATCCTGTTCGGATCTAACGAAAGTTGGCTACTCAAGTTTGTTATAGTCGTATTCATATTTGCTGTTTTTGAGTTCAACGAATTAATTGCTGATTTATCCGATGATATTTGGCTCTGAAGATTTACAATTTGAGCTTCAAAGGCACCAGCAAGTATCACCATTAGAACCACGCACAAAACGCCGATTTCCACGGTAAACTTTCTACTTACAACCTTCTTTTCGCCAGTCAAAATTTCAGCCTCTTCCTCTGTCCTATACCGCCACGGTACTGTTTGCGTGCAATTTGTTTTTAATTTTGCTCAAAACACGATTTGCAGTGCTCACTAGCGTTTGTCTTTTGCGTGTCCATTCGGCAAGAGCAAAGCGGAGCGAGCGGTAATTGTTTGACTTTGCTTTTTCTTTTATTGTTGCTTTTAGGTTTTTGGACACTATGAATTTAGCCAGCGTGAATGTTAAACTTGCGGTTTTTGCGTCTTTAGATTGCATGTATTTGAACTAATGTGCTAACCGCTTTTATAACTAATCACCAGAACGGTTGTACTCAAAATTAGAACATACTCTAAATGATTAGGGACTACACGCCCAAGTCTTAAATCTGAATGACATAAATATAGAATATCAATGTCAAACAAATCCAATTATTTCGACAAAAAGTTTCTTTATTCTATGCTAATTGGCTTGTTTCTTCTGCTATTATTCCTGTTTCCATTTACTCATGCACAAGCTAGTGAATGGACGACCTCAGAAACCAATCAAATATATTTTGTCATAGCTATTCTAATTATCTTAATTTTGTACATCTTCTATAGATGGAGAAAAAGAAATCCCTGATTGGTGGCAAAGACATAAGCGATTAAGTTAGGGAAATAGAAGCGTCAAGTTAGTGGTTTTTCGATGCCTTCTATAATATAATGTACAGACAGCGACAGACGCTTCTTGTTAAGCCGTTATGATTTTTTGGATAGCACCCAACGTAGGCATATCAGTCAGGTGTACGCCCAAAGCCAACTGTTAAATATTTCTTTTCATCCACAGTATGACTTTTTTTATGTTCAATTTATTAGATGGGGATGTTGCATTATTC
>CAVYHV010000016.1:0-15522 GCA_963768425.1 Candidatus Bathyarchaeota archaeon
GAGTAATGCCGCATAGTTCGCTGGAACATAAAGCGCTGAAGCTTTGAACGTATATGTTTGGTTGCCGCTTGCCGTGAAAGCTGGCGACGAAGACCCACCTGAAGAGCAAACATACTCCTTAATCATTTCTGCTTTAACGTCCATAGTGAAGTCAGTTAGGAAACCGATTGCTGATCCGCCTACCTGGACAACTGCATTGCGACTTAGAACTGGCGTAGTTGCTAAACTCATACTTTTTCACCTCACAATAAGCTAATTATTTGACCATCAACCTTGAAGTAAATCTTGGATTTGCTGCTCAATCTCCGGCGCGAGTTCAGGCAAATGTTGATTAACCGAGATAGTAAGAAAAAGTCTTGCCGACATTTTTCGGGTGCCAAACTCAACATAATATGCGTAGGGCGCCGTTGCCTTCAGTTTAATTTGAAAATTACTCAGCTGATCAATCGCTAAAGTACTTTTTAAATAACCTGTCCGCACTGGTACCAAAATGTTTGCGGTTGCCAAAATATTCTGGGCAACGTTCATCATTGCTTGACTGACAGCTTCTGGGTACTGCTCACAGAGACATTCAAAGCAGCTGCTTAGCACGTCGAAATTTACCAAATTGACCTGAACAGAAATGCTCGTATTTTTTCACCTTGATGTTGCTCTAAGCTATTTTCGTTACTCTATGTTCTACAAGAACCTGAGAGCCGTTTTTGTAAGTTACAATCCAAGAGCTAAATTTCGTCTTAAATTTCTGGTTTGCCGCCCTTTTTTGTTCTGCCATTCACTTCACCTGCCTATTAACTTGAAATGCAAAAGTACACTGCGTCAACGTTGATCATGACACGGGTTACTTCGGTTGCGTTACTATGAATCGGCTCGCCGGTTACCACATAGTTTGGGTCTTGCAAGTGAATGATGCGGATAACTTCAGCCTTCAATGCCTCCAAAGTAGATTCTGCAGTGGCTAAATCAGCTGTGCTTTGGCTAGCGTTAACAACAATTATGTCGACAACAAGTTTTTCAGTAACCAGGTAACATTCGCGACTAAGCGCATCCACCTGCTTGCTGGGGCTCGCGTTATAGACGGCTACTTGCAAGGTTCCTTTTCCCTGAGTAATCCCAATCGCATCCATCCGAGTCGAAGGCCACAAAATATTTGCGGCAGCCACCGGATTTGATAGCCCCCAATTCTCCTGTAGCAACTCCGAAACTGCTAAGGCTTGATTAGTTGACATCTAAGCTTTCCTCCGCTTTCTGCCGAAAAAATAAAGAATCCAACCTATCACGAAAAGCGCTATAGCAACGGGAATAAGCAGAAGCCGAAGTTTTCGCTTTGCCATTCTTAACCCCACCGTCCTCTACATTGAGGAACTTCATTTCCCAGGCGTGCTTGAGCGCTTACTGCTCCAGTTGAAAGATTCGCGATATTTCGGGTAAAACTTTCTTGGAAGCTTTGTACTGCGTTTTGAAATGAGAATTTTCCAACGGTGCCTTTAGTTACGAATAGGTCGCCAAGCTTGTAATCTGCCGCGCCCAAAAGCATGCCGCCGCTCGCAGCAACTAAAACGCCCATGCATGCAAGGTCAAGTGCGGCAAGCTGCGCAAAGGGGTAACGCGGATCCGTCGATGTTACACTGGGCGCGAAGCTGCCTATGTAAGTGTTCGCGTGGTCAACGTATGCTTGAACGCTATTGCCTGAAACAGAAAGCCCGTAAACAATATAATTGCTGTTGCTATCAGGTCCGGTAGCATTTAGAAAGCCAATAACCTCCTCTAGCGAGGTAAAGGCTGGATAGGTTGACATGAGAAGTCTCCGTAAATTGGTTAATTTGAAGCCGGCTTTACGGTTCCAGACTCAAAAGACTGGAGAACAAATGATTGCTTAACTGGTTGAGTAGCCCGTTGTTTTGCATATGCAGAAGCCGTTTGCCACGTAAGGTGTCTTGCGGTAGCTTGTGAACGGGATAATTTTGCGTAGACGTTTCTGGATGTCGATGTCGGTTGTGATTTCTTGTTTGGTTACCATGAAACCCATGGGTGCGTAGTTGTTGTTTGGGTTCTGGCCGTCGCTGATGCCGTAAACTGTGCCTGCTGGGACAAGATTGCTGACTAAAAGTGTCCATATGCCGAGTTTTTGTTCAACTTCATTGGTTAATGGGTTGGTGACTTCACGGAACAAGTTAGGGTAGGGCAAGTTGCGTAGGGATTCTTCCTGGATAGGGTTGACTGCGATGTATTTCATTATGAAGTTGTGTTGTTTTATGAGCCGGTTCATTTTGTTGAGGTCTTCAAGGCCTACGCCGCCGCTGACAGTTATCGTTGAGCCTGTGACGCTGATTGTGTTTCCTGTGCCTGCAAAAGAGTTGCCGTTAGTCGCGCCTGCTCCGTCTATGGCGGTCCAGCTGTCTAGCTCTATTTGGTACATCGTGCGGAAGGCCAGACGCATCATTTGAGTGTCGACTACGCCGAGTTCAAAGTCGGTGATCATTTCTATGGGGATTTCGACTTCTTCGCCGTAAGTGTCAGGTGTTATGCTAACGCTTGTTAGTGGAGTGAAGTCTAGTACTGCTGGTGCTGCGATGCCTTTTCTTTGAATGCCGATTGCGACGTTGCCTGCTTCTTTGACGTAAGTTCGGGTGCGTCCTTTTATGATTGGGTCAGGAACAAAGAGCTTGGCGAAAATCATGGCGTTGGTTGCCATCTGCAGGATTTTTTGGTGTAGCTCTGGATATTGAATAGCTGGGCTATCATCCATTGTTACTTGATCTGGTGCAAAACTCATTTCTTGATTTCTCCTTTACTTTTTACTTGAATTTCTCGACTTGACGAGTCCAAACTTGAAAGATTGGAGTTAGGGGATTACTATTGCTTGTCCGCCGTTAGATGCGCCTGTATCGCATAGACAGTGTTTGGTTGTTGGGGTGTTGTTGGTAACTCCGACTCCGCCTGCAGCTGAAACTACTAGGTCTCCTGGGTTGATTGTGCCGCTGGCTGTGATTCTGGCTTTCACTTTACCAGTCATTACCGTGCAGATTTTGCCTGCCACTGCGCCAACTTTAACGATGCCTACCCACTCTTGTGCTCCTGTGGTTGGGGAAACCGTGCCTGGTCCGCTAATGTAGACGAACTGTCCTGCTGTGACGCCGCCTGTGCCCGCGATAAATGAGAGGTCAGTTGAGGATGGTTGCTGTACAAGAGGACCTGAGTTTTCATAGGACATTTTACTGCATGCCTCCTTGTGTTACTTGGGCGTCAAAAGTTCGTTTTTTCTGTGCGGCTGCTGCAAGCTCTTTGAAGTAAGGCGGAACTGCCACCATTCCTGGCTGAGTCTTCTGTGGTTCTAGGTGTTCGTTTAGGACTCCTGCGACTCCTTTCCCGGGCGTACGTTGCTTTAGTGCCTGTTTTATGGATTCGTCAACTTTAGCAGCGATCGCGGCGGTTTCCAATTTGACTGCTTCTCTTGCGGCTTCGACAGCTTTGGTTACGGCTTCGGCTGAGGCTTTGTTGCATACTTCTGTTAAGTTGTTTGCGTGCTTTTCGATCATGGCCTTTATGGCTTCTGCATCTAAGGGTTGATTTGTTGACAATTTTCTCTCCTCCAAATTTTTATTTTCGTTTTTTTGGTTAGCTCCCTTTTGGGAGTGTACCTGTGAATTACAACTTAAACAACTCAGGGTCAAAGCGCTTGCACATAGCCCACATGGAACTTTCTCCTTTGCCGATAGTGCTTTTCTGATGGCTTGCTGTTGGTCTACTTTCATGGCTGCGGCGAAGCCAACGGGCTTAAACTTGGCATGTTCATAAGCGCCTATAGAAACAATGCTTAACTCGACAAGGCGTGGTCTGCGCATTATTTCCCAAGCGCCACGGCATATATGGACCAGATTCATTTGGTCGTCTCTGGAGCGGGATCCACATAAACTGCAGTAAGCTTCACCCAGAATGCGTGGGCTAACGCTGTTGACGTATTCTCGCTCGATTTTTGCGAGCAGTTCTTCATCGCCGCTTACTTCCCCCTCGAAAGGAACAACGATTCTGCCATCAGCTGATGTCTGGGGTAAATGCAAAATATTGATGACGCCTTTGATGTCTTCGACGCGGTCGCCATGATCCACTCGGATCTGCGCATTTTGACCACTGGCCACAAAATAGGGCAGTTCTTCAGCGGGAACTTGCCAGCTATTCTCGTTAACCGTATCATCAATTGCTGTTCCTTGAATGAGCAGGACTTTCCCATCAACGCTGCGTTTTAGCGTGACGGGCACCGTGTAGTCTAGCTGAATATTTGGTTTTGCTTGGCTCATGAAAGTGCTCCATTTGCTAACAGTAAGTTAAGAAAGTTTGACTAACTCGGTCAAGGCTTAGTCAAGAAATTTTACGAATAACCTTTTATCGTTTAATATCTCAATTACCAATATAGGACAAAGGGAAGAAGAGAAAGCAATGCCTGACGGGCACGCTCTATCGAAAAAGAAAATCATGTTGTTAAGCTTGTTAGGTGTTTTCATAATATTTATGGGATATATCACATATGCAGACCTTAAGAATACAACAGAAAATTCTGTTCCGCAAACTACACCCAGTCCTGTTAGTTTTTTTCCGCCTGAATACCCCAATAATCCTTCGAATATTCCTCTGGTGACAAACTACACAATAATTATTCCTCAAGGACTATACAATGGCGGAGACATCCCATCGTATAAGGTTTCTATGAGGTTTATAGCACCGTTACCAAGCCTTAAAAGCGAAGAAAACTGGACTATAACAAATTGCACTGCTGGCAGAGGCACAATACCTTATCCTTTTACAACCTGGTCAAAAACAGGTTATTCTTACAACCCAGACTCATATGCTCAAATTCTTCCTTACGTCTTTAATGGAACAACAATAGACGTTAGGGTTGATGTCTACGGATATAACGGCATAGATGTCCAGCTTGTGTACTCAAAAGAGTGGAATGTAACAGAATACGTTTACACATAAAATCTGTTTTTACCAATAAACATCATGGTCTCTTGTGATTAAGCAAACACAATTGGGATGCAAATTCACCGCAAAAGTGTCTTCATCAAGCCATTCTCCATAAGGAAACATATCCTTCAGGTCGTCCGGATCCTGCAGCTCATACACGTCATTGTTGTGGTCTTGGCAGTTTTGGCATAGATTGGGACTGGGCTTTAGTCCTTCAGTTACATAACGCCAAACAGTGTAACGGATTGCTGGGTTAACCACAGCTGCCTTGAAAGCCTTGAACGCAAGAAAGGCGTTGAGGGCGTCTTGCAGGTCATTGTCTTGGAATTTCTGAGATAACATAGCTTTTCCCGTTCATGCTTAGCTGTCTTTGAGAAGCCTTTAGTTCAGGAGAAGGCTGAGATGCATCGCTTTTGCTGACGGCGTCGGAGGGCCTTGCTTGGTTGTAACTTTGACGCATCGTTGCCAGGTTCCCCCAGACTTCTTCAGGCAAACCAAGTTTTGCTCGGGCTTCTAGATCTCCGGTTAGGCCCGCTTGGAAGAGTGCAATTTGTTGGTCAACCAAAACGTCTGCTGCAGGCTCCCAGATCGGTCGCCACTTTACCTTTGGAATCTTATCCGAAGTAATGAACGATCCTGGAAAGTCGCCTTGCAGGATAGCTGGGAACAATTCAGTTTCGTAAGTGTACTTTATGTGTTCCTGTCGCATGCGAAGGCGAGTGACAAATTCCTGCATAACTATGTCAGCGGTTGATCTGTTTGCGTTTTCAATTTCTCCTAAAAACAACTTGGGAACGCCTAACTGTGCGTTACGTTGAGTTAGCAGATAGTTTAGCCACCATTCAACGCGTAAGCCGCGAGTCATGCTGTCGATAGGTATGGGGTTGACGTCGTGTTTGAATGCGAGGTCGGTTCCTTGTTGGCGTTCAGCCATGCCATCGATAAATGCCTGCAGCTTAGTGTCCGACCACTCAGCCTTTTCTGTGCCGCATTGATAGGCAAGGATGGGCTTGGTGTAAATTTTCATTATGGTTGCCATGTCATGCTGGAAATCGTCTGTAAGAGCCTGAATCAGCAGGGTGCTTCTTAGCAGGCTTACGCCGTAGGCGCTGTTGTACCTACCTGAACCTTGATTGTGAAGTGTACGCAGTATGTCTTGAGGCTCAAAAATTGCCGGAGGCACAGAAAGAAGTTGAATGTAGCCGAAAATGTTCATGTAAGCGTCTCGGCGAATCCGGACATAAAGTGGATCCAGAGGCTTCAGCCATTCAACCCGTTGATTATCTTCATCTCGGCAAAGCTCGGTGACGCTAAAGCCGTTAACCAAAGCATTATTTTCTTGGATTCGGGCGACAGAGGGAACGTTATGGGAATCCAGCCACTCGCTCAGATAATCGTTGAATGTAGAGTTGCCGCCTTCTAGCTCAAGCCAATTGCTAACCGTCAAGTTAACGCGAACATCAACTGAGGCTGCAATATACGGATTGTACTCGTAGAGGGCTTGCAGTTTCGGCAGATCATCAACTGGCGTGATTCCCCAAATTCTATCATAAAGGCTGCTGTAAGGCGGAGTAACAAAGCCTATTCCAGCACTTTTCAGAGTGTACCTGCTGAGGTATTCTTGCAGAACCGCATCTCGACTGGACCTAAACGGGATCTCTTGCTCAATTTGCTGCTTAGCCGTATCCTCTGCTACATTTCGCATGGGGTTTGGCAACGAATCGGTTCGTTGGGCAGGAAGTATTTTGCTTGCAACCTGACCAAAAGCGGATCTAAAGTTTACCATTTACTAAGTACATCCATTAATGTCTGTTCGGGAACGCAATTCCCACGCCTGACGATGGCGAGGGTGAGCGTTTTAGTTGCCAAGCGGCTAATGCGAGAGCGATAACTGCGTCGTCATGGTAGCCTTCGGGTGCTCCATACTGCACGTTGCCGCTTCGGGTAGTCTTGTACCCGTACAGCTTGAGCTCGTTAATCAAAACTGGAATCGGCGGGATTGTGAGCTGGTGGTTTTCAATCATTATGCTGAGGTTTTCGATGAGGTCTTTTTTTGTGGCGTTGGTGAATTTGTAGCCGTCCACATGCACTTTCTCTCTGCAGAGTTCGTCTTCGATTGGATCGCCAACTCCGGTGCTGTCAATTAGCAAACGGGCATCATAGTTCTGGGATAGTTGAACGATGCGTTTTCTTTGAAATACCCAATCCAACTCATTGAATCTGTCAAAGGCAACCAAGTGACCATCAATATCCAAGACAATTAGAACCGTGAAATCTTCGAGCTTTGCAAGGTCGCCGCCCATGACATACTTCTTATTTGGCTGAGGAAGCTCAAAGCCGCCTTCAACAATGCGGTCAACTCCTCGGAATACACTGCCGACGTCTTCTAAGAACTGTGCCAAAACCTCTTGACGATAAGCCAACTCAGGCATATCCCGAGCAAAAGAGGCAATTTCGGCTGGATCCAAGTACGGGTTGCTTGCACTTGGGAAGCTCCAGCTTTTGTAATCTGTTTGTTTAGGGTCTTGCCCGCGAGTCCAAAGCTGGAAATACCAGTTATGCCCTCTGGGAGTGCCCGTGAAGAAGGCGATGCCTTTCTCATCCATCAAAGCAGGCCTAAGAGCCAAGGTCCAGGCTTCTTCAGCAATTTGTGCGCCTTCGTCAACCCAAAGAACCTTTACGCCTTGGCTACGAAGTGAATCGGGGTTGTCTGCGCTCTTAAACCAAACATGCCGATTGCCCAGCAAAATCACGTGACGGTCTGCACGGTGGATTTCCTCGATTAGCTCACCTGGACAATAGTTGAAGAATTCGCTCCATTGCCGCTGGGTATGCCAATAAGTGGGTGCAACTGCGAAGCCGACGATTCCTAATTTTTCTTTGCCTTCGCCTTGCTGCCACATTTGCCTTATGAATTCGTTGGCGCCCGCGACGGTTTTGCCCCAGCGTCGTCCGCAGTTGAGCACTCGGAACCTTGCGGTGCAGTAGTGGAATTGGCATTGTCCTGGATGGGGTTTGTATCTGATGCGTATTGTTTTTTGCATACTTCAGGGTCTTCCCAACGGATGTTGATTTCTTCAGACTGGGCTTGCTCTGTTGGTTTGGCGCCGCTAAGCTCTGCGAGTTCAATGTTAATTTGGCGCATAAGATTCAAAGCTGCAATCCGTGCCCGTCGCTTTTGGCTTGGCTGTACATGAAGCTGGCTTTACGGTACAACTGCACATGACAGTTCTTAGCCTTCAGCAGAGCTTCGGTGAATTCCTGCAGAAGAGGCTGCCATGAAGCTCTGTGAGCCATCTCTCGATACACCGTGGCGGTGTGACAGCAGAATTTGATTGATGTTTCTGCAACAATTTCTTTAAGAGTTAAGCCGTCTCCTTCGAGCTTTAGCTCAAAGAGGCGTCTTTCAAGCAGATCTTTATCCAATAAAATCACTTCAACTGCAGATTTTGCGAATTTTTAGGCACATACTTTAATGAGACCGTTAAGCGACCGCGGCTGTTTGATCTGACGAGTTCTCGGTTTATTCTTGTGTCGCCTCTGCCATGGCTGCCATGACCAACACGTTTAATGATCCAGTTCCCAAGGTCTCCGCGAACCAGCTGCGGGTTACTCGTAATTAGATAGAACGGCAGTCTGGTTTGGGATGTGTAGAGCTCTGCGATAAAGTTCAGCAGACGCTTCCCAACGCCTATCCCTTGATAGTCAGGTAAGAACCACAAGACGGCTAACCCGATAATAATTTGCTTTCATACGCACGTGTGCTACAGCGATAAAGGCAATGGGTTTTTGGTTATACATCGCTGCGTAGCATCTGACTCCGGCGCCAAGTTTACTGTTTAGATAGTGATATTGCCGAAACATCTGCCACAGGGAACCGCCGCACCGATAAACTTGGAGCTCAACGGGCGGCCGACTTCTTTTTTTCTGCTAAACTCCATTGTGTCCGTGCAGAAAACCCAATCGGGATCAAGCCAATCGATAACATCATAGTGGCATGTAACAGCAATGAATTTCTTGTTTGTTCTTCGGACGGCTTTGCTTATGGCATAGGCGCTAACTTTAGCAATCTCACGGTCTACGACGCTTGTAAATTCGTCAAATACGATTTGTGGCTGCTCTAGACTGAGAGCTCTTGCGATGTCTACACGCATTTTCTCTCCTTGGCTGAGGGCATCGTAGCTTTTGAGCCAATCAGGGCGGTGAAGCAAAACCAACGCTGCAGAGGTTCTTTGTTATCTCGTTTACCTGTTGTCCTTCTGGAAAATCGTCGAGAATAGATTCATGGGTGTAGGCAAAAGCCTTTGATGTAGCTGTCAGCGAAGAGAGTTTTGGCTATGCTTGTTTTACCAGTGCCGCTACGACCAACTATGACGCCGATCTGCCAAGTGTTATCCTCAATCGGAATTTGTCCAGTGAAGTGTTTCTCCATCTTGCAATCAACGAGTGTGAAGCTGCCGATGACTGATTGCGCTCGGAAACTGTTTGGCTTATTCCAGGTTCTCACAAAGTCAAAAGACGGCATTTGTACCCCTCACCTGTTAGTTTGTTGAAGATGGCTTGTTGGTGAACCTCATCTTCGCATTCAAGTACAACCTCAAAAGTCGCAGCAAGCGTTATGCCTTTTTCTTCGCTCAGAAGGTTTTTGAGTTTCTCATCGGAAACCATAACCAAATACTTGAGTTCTTCTTCCTTTCCCGCTTCGATAATGCGTTCATATTCGGCCCTGTCAAGTTCAGGGTCATGCTTGCCTCTGAGCTTGTTTAAGACCTGTCTGAGTAATCTGCGGTCAACATCTTCTACTGGTAGGCGGATAACTGAGACTTCAGCCATGCCCAAGGCTTTAGCGGCTGTGTAGCGTTGTTCTCCGTCAGCGATTAAGAGATCCTTGTTGGTTATGATGGGAACGATAAAGCCCCATTTCTTGATAGAAGTTTTGAGGCGTTCGAGCTGGTCTTTGCTCATCTTATTTGGGTTCTGCCCATCCGTCTTAACGTCGCTGATCTTTACCGTTTCAGCGGCTGGAATAACTATTGACATCTATCGGATAACCAACTTTTCAAACAGAATAACTGCAAGACTAACCAAGCCAACTAGGCTGGTGCTTCCTATGGCTATAAGGATTTTTTGGGTTACTTCTAGCTGGTGAACTTTAGCAACAAGACCTGACTGCAAGTCCTCGCCCACAAGCGCCTTTTCTATTCGGTTAACTTGAGCGGTGTTTGTGTGTATGGCTGTGATGTAGGGGCAAACTGGGTTTTTGTTTGCGTCCGGACAAATCTCTGGCTGTTCAGTTCCTCTTCATTTGGTTCCAGTTGAAATTCCTCCGAATGCTTGTATGGTTTGGAAGGCGCCTTGACCAAGTGGGTGCATGAAGAACTAAACCAGGCTCAACTTCTGGCACCGCTTCGGGAGCGGCTTGCTCAAAGGTTGCTGCCAAATGCTGCACAACCTCATCAATAGTTGTTAAGCAAACGGTTTCGCTGATTAGCCTGTCACGAAAAGCCTCTCCGCTAACAAAGCCTTGTGCATCGTGCCATTGCTGGCGTAGTTCGTATGATTTGGACGAACGTCTAAGTCCTCGTTTATGTGTCATACTAGAAAGCCGCTCACCACAACTTTTGGATGAAGGGGGCGAACTCAGAATAGCCTGGAGCAACTGCTCCCCCGCCAAGAGTTTTTGCGCAAAAGATATAACATCTAACATAAAAAACTACCGCTTTGTCTGGTTGTCCATTATATCGAGTCTTTATTCTCTTTATTTTTGTTACCTGAGCATTTTTCCCGTCGCTAAACCGCCAAGAAACAATCATGAAACTAAGCATTAATGGCTGAGAGCCTACACGATAATATCGCAAACAAGAGCAACTGCGAGCTAACTTCAAGGTTAGGCGCTAAATCTATTGCGTTGAAACCTGCCAAGAAGCATAAATTCTATACCCTTCTACAGATACTTGTTGTCCAATCGCCCGATTTTACTGTTTTCAGAAAAAATCTTACTAGGAACTCGCGCCGAGCATTAAAAAAGTGCTTAATTGGAAAAAAGAGAGGAGTAGAAGTTATCCTACTGTTGTGTTGTATGGCACTGGTATGTATGTGTTTGTTGTCGAGTCGTAAGTATATGGCGTTCCCACTGGGACTCCGTATGATGTCAGACTCTCCGATGTTGGAGTTGAAATTATTGGCGGTGTCAATGTTGAACTTATTCCTGCCGCTGAGCTAGTACCTGACGCCATTCCATAGCCATATCCTTGCCATTGATAGTAGACGTTCTCAGTGTTGCCCCACGTGTAGACCATGATGCTTATCGGGTTGCTGTATTGATAGGTTCCAAACGATTGACCATTCCAATTGTCAGTGTAAGCATAGTTGAATGGGCAATAGCTTGAATCCCATGGATCAGTTACACCGTCATCACAGTAGATGTAGAGTGGCCCACCACCATAGATGTCAGAGCCATGGCAGTATCCTGCTGGTCCTGATTCTAGATTACAAAAAGCCTATCTTTCTTTCTGAACATTCACTCAAGAGGCAACGACGAAAATATCTCAAAGAACTTTTGTCCCAAAGCCTGGTTAGGCATTGGCTTAAATAAGGTCCCTATTCCAACCAATGTCGCAAAGAGCTAAATTGCCACTGATGTCGTCAAAACGGCTTTTTCTTTCTCAAAACCAAAATACCATTTCCTCAATGAGGCAGTCTGAATCTATTTATCGGCTTCTTCTTTTTATTAAAAAAATTGTTAATGTACTTATTAAAAGTACAACTGCAAGAGTTACTACTACTGTTGGAAATAATTCGGGAATTGATGGCCCGGGTGATGTGTTTGCAAGCGGTGTTGACGGACTCGCGATAGGCATCGCTTGTGGATTTGAGGCCTTTAGAAAAGGAGCAAAAGTAACATCATTACTCTTGGTCAGCGAGTTAGCTATCGTTTGGCTATCGTTTGTCCCCCACCAATTGTAAGTAGCATTAACGTTGCTTATCTCCGTATAAATATTATAGTTAGATTGGTTCATAATATTATTTTCATAAAGCACTGTTGGAACTGAGAATAGAAAAATCCCTACAGCATTGTTATCAATTGTATTGTTAACAATTTGAATGGAGTAATCGAGCGGCGATTCAGCCGAAATAGATAAGCCCACTCCAAAATTTCTAATAATGTTATTAGATGCTGTCATATTGCCTAATACTAATATTCCAGTCGTTTCGTTACCAAAAAGACCAGACGTTCCGTATCCTGCTCCGTTAAGGATGTTTGAGAAAAGTTTGTCTTCTGAGCCGTCATCTTCTATTGCATTACCACCGTTCGAACTAGTGAGATTAATGATATTATTTGTAACTGTATTTGCTGACCCTCCAATAACGATAACATTGGCATTTCCTACTATTGTGAATCCAGAGATGGTTACGTTATTTGCAGCAATGTCTATTCCCACATCATAAGGACCAATTTGAGTAGTTGTGATAATTGTATTCTCACAACCCTGACCAATCACCGAGATTGATTTATTTATAAATAGACTATTGCCACTCATCTGATTATCATTCCCAGTTGTAATGTTATAATTTCCAGACCTTACAAAAATAGTGTCGCCTGCTTTTGCACTATTAATGGCGCTTTGAATACTGGAGAAATCATCGGGCACTATAATTTCTTTTGCAGTTGTTGCTTTTACTACGTTAAACTGAAGCGTAATTGACGATGCTAATAAGATTAAAAAAAAGTGACCAAGTAATGCTTACTTAAACGGCCCATAGCTACCAATATAGTGATATTTCGATATATGGGTTGTTATAAGAACCTGGCGTCTCAAGAAATTACAGCACCAACGCATAATCTGCTCTTGCCTGCAACTGCTCATTTTGTTAAACATTTGTAGGGGAACTTGAGATTATTCGTGAGATTATACGGAACAACTATCCTATGGCAACCGTATAATTAAGCGATCAATAATAGATAAATATCAAATATAAAGCGTCTTTTTGTAAAGACAAAGCTTCTCTAAAGCCGATTAGGCGGGTAAGAGTAGTTTTGGTAAACTCCTCGTATCTTGTTTTTAGCCTCTTGCTATTTATCTTTAAGTCCATTGATGAACTCTAAATAGCTTTGGCCCGTTCGATCTTTCTGAGAGCGTTCTTTCTGCTACGGGTCACATTGGGAGTGTGCATTTTTAGTTTCCGAGCAATCGCATAATCCGAAAGACCCCGGGTCTTCAAGTGCAAAATCGCTTTTCGCAATCTGTTAAACCCGCAGCATACTTCAAGCTTTTGCCTCCTCTTCACTGGCGCCATAGGCATTTATTGCAAAGCTGGTGAGTGTCCAATGCCAACCACGTTTTTCTACAAGTCTTTGCCCAAACTCATGTTCCAACCGCTTATTCATTCTAAGAATCCTGCGGCTGACCTGATGCCGAGTAACCCTAAACCTCTCTAATTTTGAGGCTAAGTCTTTTGGCAGCAAACCTTTCGAACCAGCTTCAAACAGCGACTGAAGAATCTCGCGGTCCACCTCATCTCTGCAAGCCTATGCGCTCGATTAGTGATCGCTCAAAATTGAAAGAATCTTTCAACCCAGCAAAGATGGTGCGCAGCATAAGCTTGACTTCTTCAACCTCAGAGAGAGTCTGTTTGAGAAGCTGCTGATTATACTTTAAACGCCCAATTTTATCGCTTTGACTACGCTTCTTTTTAGCGGTTTTGAACAGGTTTTTCAGCGTTTTCCATATCAGAATGCACACTCCAAGAATTCTGCCAGCATCAACACATGGCAAAATTGACAGTGGGTAATCAGGACCAACTAATTGCAGAAAAGTGACTTGTGAAAAGCATGGACTTTTCCCATGCCCTGAGATAGCGCAAAAATTGGCTTTTGAACAGCATTTTACAGACATTAAAAGCGCCATAACATCGATATGGTTATGCAGCTATCGTATAATCTTTTCCTCCTGGACCGTTTTGGTATCTCTTGGTTCAGTTTGAAAATCGGCAAGCTTGCCCAAAGCTTCGGCAACCTTTGGCTAGACTGTAACCCATTTTCTCTAGCTTCTCGAGGCTGCTTGAAATCTTTGCTAAATCAGTTAGGACATTGTCCACTTGACCCTCAAGCTTCTTCACTCGCTCAGGCATCAGCAAATACTCAACTGCTGCATCTCGACCAACATGATCAAGCTCGCCCTCATCTTCTCCAGGGCTGTCATCGATAACCCGTTTTGGAGTACTCACCGAAAAATAGCGATTCAGAAGATTGGCAACTGGATCATCAACGCCCAGTTCATGTCGCTTGTTAATCTGCCCATCACCCAACACGCAGCCGTACTTACTCATCAAGCCCTTAGCGACTCGGTCAGCCAAGTTCTTAGCCAAAGTCACAAGCTCCCCAGGACTTCGACCATAAAGCGTCTCGACATGAACAATCCAAGATGTCGTGGTATGACGCACCTTCACACCCTGCTCTAAGCCCAAAAGAGCCGTCCAATTCTGCATCTCGATTCGCCGAAAATCGCCCGCAGGATAAACACCTTCGCGCAACACAGGAAACTTGAAAAAACAACGGTGCAAACGAAACACACCGCTGCTAAAAAGCACTCCCTCACATGATATGAGAAAGTTTTGACCTTGCTCCGTGAGCTCGTAGTCAACGAAGTTGCTTCGCTTTAACCTGCGAATTAACCCTGCTTTCTCAAGCTTTTTTACATAGTAGGCTACATGTTGTTTCTTCCATCCACGGGCACGCCCAATCTTCGCAGGATACATCTTAACCTCAATGCCTTTGAGAATAGGGATGACGCGAGTGCGAACGGTACAGAAGTCAAATTTGACTTTTGACTTTAAACGCGAAATATTTTGACTTCTATCATCAGCGCCAACCATAAAAAAATTACCTCAGAACTGGAAAGACAACTTCCTTATACTTTGCCTAAGTCCTTCAATATCTTGATCCAGCTTTGCCAGAGTCAGCAATGGTGTCCCATTAAACTCAGCTAGAGCTGCTCTTAGCGATTCGCGATTTTCAACGTATCTCGGATTCTGTAGAAGGGTGCTATACCGTTTAGTCCATTGACTGAGACTGGTGGCAACCATAACTTCGAACTCTGCGTTTTTCGGTGTTCCAGGCGTAAAGTAATAGTGCTCCAAATAGTGTGCGAAACCGCCATAGAAACTGAAAACGATCCAATCGCTCATCAGTCAGCCAATCAACGGCGTCAATCCTGATCAATCTGTAGATTCAATGCTGGACCTCCAGAACAACTTTTGTTTTTGGGTATGAAGCTGCCGCATGCATCGCTGGAAGCTATTCGGTTGAGCCGTTGTCGCCCATTTAGTAGTCGAGTCGCAAGCGACCGAACCAGTCTGCGCAATCCCCACATCTGGCTCCGTCCATTAGTGAAAAGCCTCCCAAAGAGAAACCAAAACCTAATCACCATTAACGCATAATGTTTATCCATTCCAAAAAACCTCTTACCATCTTTCTAGAGTAGCGAAAAAGAAAATGGGGGATTGGCGAGCCCCCTATTCGCCATTTTAAGAAGTATAAATTACACTCTAGATGATGGT
>CAVYHV010000017.1:0-289551 GCA_963768425.1 Candidatus Bathyarchaeota archaeon
GACTATTATTTCGATTCCAAATCGTTTACATGAATACAACTTTTTAACTTGGTAATGTACTCAGAACATCAAGTAAGTAAACGTATACAACGCTTACGAAATACATTACCCTAATAGCTGGTGAACACAATGGGTGAAAGAACTAAACTTTCGATAGATACGCCATGCAATGAATCCATTAGAAAAACAGTGCCCATGAGTATTTATAAATATTATAAACTCAAAGAAGGAAATATTCTTGAATGGGATTTTGAAGCAAGAAATAACGAAACGATTCTCGTTGTTAAACCCGTTAAAAGTGAAAAAGGAGCCTGAAAGAAGGTGGAGGGCCAAGAAGTTCCAGTGGAAACACCATACACGGATATGTTAACAAACTTAAAGAATATGGAAAGTCCTATTACCGCAAGAGCGGAGTCTATGGAGCTTCTGTCATTCGAGCATGAAAAAACCAGTCATTCATCTGAACTGAAAAAGGTAACTCCATCGAAAGTCGCTATTCTACATGACCGCACATGTAATTGTGCGTCAAACCATCTTAATTGCTTAACCGCGAAGGAATGGCTGAAAAGCCAATTGGGAGTTTGGGAGTTTTATTACAATGGCAGAGACGTAAGAGACAAAAATATTCATCCAGCAGTTTTCCCGCTTTCTCTCGCCAAACGGGTAATTGAAGTTTTCTCTCATAAAGGTGAGTTGGTAATTGACCCGTTCACCGGGATAAGCACGACTCTTTTAGCGGCTAGAGACTTGGAAAGAAACGCGGTAGGTTTTGATATTAACCCCAAATATATTGAGTTTTCAAAAAATCGCTTATCCGAAACCGCTTTAGTTGGTTCCGCTCAACAAATTCCAATATTGGACGATGCGCGAAAGGTTGCTCAATACTTAGAGAACGGTGTTGTTTCGCTTTGTTTTACGTCGCCGCCTTACGCGAATCTTCTTAATAGACAACGGTTGAACAAGAGCCGAAGAGGAAACCAGAGAAAGAATGAACAATATCTGAAGGTTGAACAATACAGTCAAGATGAACGCGATCTGGGAATGTTAGAAATGGAAAAGTACGCTAACGCAATTATGGAAATATACCGAGACATTAAGCCTATTATGAAGCCGAAAGGTCACGCCGTAATAAACATCCCTGATATGTGGTGGAGCGCTGTAAAATATGGCAAACGGGTTCCTCTCCATATAGCTGTCTATAATGCAATGAAGGAAGCAGGTTACGAATTAAGAAACACCATAATTTGGGATAGAAGGAATATCGTTAACGGTGTAGGAATTTTTGGGTACCCATCTAACTACATAACTATGGGAACAACATTTGAGTATTTAATGGACTTTTGGGTGCCGCCTACTTAACCCAATATTTCTTAAAAGTTGGTATTTCCAAGTTCGCCAATTGCGAATATCCGACGACAATGGATTCATCGTTAAACTTTTCTTGTTTCAGCTTATCCCAAACAACTAGGTGAGCGTTATGGTCTCGCAGTCTATTGATTATTGATTGGGCTATTGTTTCGTCTGCTGTGCAAAGAAAAGCATTTGGACATTTCGTTTCATATATTTCTTCAACTACATTTTGCCATCTCTCTCGTAATGTCCTTTTGGCGGAAAGAAGGATACTTCGAGTTTTATCTCTGTTGAATGCTGTAGCGGATGGTAGCATGAAGTCTGAGTGGTATGTTCGTATTTGTTTGTCAAACGGTATGTCTGCGAGTGTGAGTAATTGACCTATTTGTTCTTCAAAATCTTTGCCACCGCGTTGCTTTCTAGAATTACTTCGGCTTAGAAAGACATGCCAAAGGTCAGGATACAGTAATTCCAGGGATTCGCCAACTTTTTCCGCAAATGGCATTTTTGGGTTTGTTGTTTCAATTACATTTAGGTTGTTTGACCGTAGAATGGAGAGTTGATGTAGTGCTTTAGGATACACTTTTAATTCATATTTTTCCAGAACGTCTAAAGATTTTTCGAATGCGGTACGTAGGTAGAGGTTAAAATTTTTTAGTACGTCGTCCGGAGTTTTGCCGGTTGGATTTACTGATGATGCTTTGGTTAGCCCAAGTTCGGTTAAGGCTTGTTGCACGATGACTCGACGAGAGTATATACTTCTGGTTTTTTCAGTGACAAGTTTATTCAAGCGGTTATTTATGGTTCATTTCACTTTTAAGACTTGGCACTTACCCCACGTAATAGCGATTGAAAACGTGGTTGCAAATTTTTTAAAAACCATTTATAATTTTAGAGGATTTTCTATCTAACAGCCTGGAGGAATTAGTTCTATAAGTATCAGCGTGAAATTACTATTATTGTATACTTAGTTCAGTCAATTTTCCATAGAACAAGCTCTTTTCTTATCCGTCTGTGCATTCGATGGCTTAAGACTAAGAACACCGTTAAATTAGATTGCGTTCAACGAACAATAATGCGCAATTATTCAAAGATAAGAGTTATCGCTTCCCTAAGTTCGGCAGAGATATTTTCCGCTCTGATTGTCGCCATTTTTTGGTGGATGGCAAAGGGTTTTCTAATCATCTTCAATTGCTGATTATTCAAAGCAAGTTAAGGGAGTCAACAGCTTAGTGTAATCAAAGTGATTATCGAATCTACATTATCACGCGATCAGTTCTAACAAAGGATGGTTTTTTGTTATGTTACTATTCCGTGTACTTGGATAAGCATAAAGTACCACTCTGTAATTATCTACCTGAATCACTTTGCCGCAATCTCTTTTAACTCGATAATTGTTTAATTGTTCAAAACCATCAAGCTGCCCTAATCCCTTTCTTGCCGTATCTCCAAGCAATACGATGTTCTTAGGCTGAATGTACTCAATTTCTTCTCTCAGAAATCGACAAGCGCAATTGGTAATTATTTCAATTGGTACTTGTCCAAGTTCCTCTTTGTTTAGACGGCACTTAATAGTGTCAGTTAAAAAATTCTTTTCAAGGAAAGTTTCCAACCCTTTCTTATGGCAATCATCAATTCCAAGCTGCTTCAAAAGCCCTCTTCTGAGTGCGCCATTTGGAATCTCGGTATTATAGAAATACCGTGGTTCTTTAGATGGTGGTGCTTCTGCAATGAATAGGTTCCTAACTGTTCCACGTTTCAGATAATTATACGAACCAAATTCTATACATGCCTTGGGCTGAAATTTTAGTGCTTGGCAGTATGATTTGAATTTTGAGCAATCGTTACATTTCTCTAATCGTTTGAGTAGATCTTTCATAAAAAATATCTTATTGCTGTAGCCAAATAAAGTTGTTTAAGCGGATTTGCAGACTAAGAAGACAAAGTGTTTTATTGGCTTCAGTTGATAATGGCTATTGCTTACATAGGAATGAAATTAATGGGTAACTGTCCATCTTGTGGTGCAAGTTCTCTTTTCGGAGTAAATACTAAACAATGTGCATGGTGTGGGAAAATAGTTTGTAATAAGTGCGTACCTCAATTGCATGGTTCATTGTCCATAAAGGTGGGAGCCTATTATGAAATTCATGGTTTTTGCTCCGAGGGTTGCCACAATTCGTTCTGGTGGAAAGTTTTTGTTGATTATCCATTGCATAATATAGGGACAGACATTGAACGCTTCGGTGGAACAATTATCGATCTATGGAACGATGCGATTTTCAATGCAATCATGAATGCCAATCCTGCAGTCGTCAAATCATTGGAGTCAAAGGCAAAGAACGCAATTGCCATGCATAACTCAGCCTCCACTGCTTTTCCTTGGTTTACATCCTCTGGTACGACTATTCCAGAATTCGAAAAGTTCCATACTAATTGTAAGACTGCGCTGGCTGAAAACCTCGAGAAATGCGGAAGAACGCAAGACGCTGCGAAAGTCTTTGAAGAAATGCGAATGTACGATAAAGCAAGAGAGCTAAGAGAAAAAGATCGGCAATTAATAATTAAGAAAACTGACGTTTCTGTGAATTTGAATGCTTTGCTGCAACAAGTTAAGGATGGTGGAATCGTAGCTGTTTTCCGTTGTCCTCATTGTGGCGGAAAATTGAAGGTAGGCAGTCAAACGACGTTGAATTCTCTTAGAGTTTGTGAGCATTGCAATTCTGAGATTGACACTATGGATTTAGCTGATTTTTTGAAAACTGTCCTAACTTAGGTGTGCCAGAGGTGGCGCTAAATCTTTCCGATGCTTGTTTTCGTCTTTTGCTGTTATTGCACTTTCTTTTGCTTCAGCGCACTAAGGATACGACAATTTCTTGCTGTACGTACATTCAACTCTTAGCTATCATCTTAGGATTGACAAAAGAAAAAACGTGCAGGCAGTTTCTCCAACCCTGAAAGGGTCCATTCTAATTTTTGGTTTGCTAAACTATGCCTGCATTGATTTCTCCTGTAGGACGCAGGAGCGCGCTGGGTCTTCAAACTCTATTGTAGATTTTAGATTGTAGTCTTCATCTCGTTCGATCGTTATTTTCTTTCTTTCTTTAGGAAGGTTTTGATTGTCTTCAACATTGGTTATGGATATTGGCTTATTCAGCATTTCCCATTCAAGGTACAGGATAGTATCCGATTGGTTACTCGGGGCAGCAGTCCTCGTTAAAACTAAGCATCAATGGCTAATTATATTTGTCCATATAAGCTTCCAAAAGCCGGTCTCCTCACAACGCAAAGATGGCTACATCAGCTTAGCAAATCTTTTAAACAAAACTAACCAATCTTAATTGGACTTAGTAATTGAGGAATCAATGATGAACTCTTCCAATTTTCTTTCAGCCCTTGAAAACATATTGTCAGAAGGTGTAACAAGCAACTATCCCAACAGTTGGAATGAGGATCAAATTACCTATAGCATTTTAGATGGAATAAGACGAGAATTTGGAAAAAGAATTGTCATCGAGGGCTTTCGAGAAAATATGAAAATACAATGGGAATTTTGGAAACACCCTGAGAAAAAAAGTGAGTTCAGTTATGAAGATTTGGCATTTGTAGTTGACATTTTGCATAAAGACGGTGACAGATTGGAAGGTGTTGCTTTTATCGAGGCTAAGAAACGGCACAGAGATAAAACAACCTTTGAAGCATTAGATATGAGTCAGCTGCAACGCATAGTTGGGAACTCAAAGAAGTCAATGATGCTACTATATGACTACGATGATATCACAAAATTCGCTAATATTCAACTACCGCGCAGTGAAGGAAGATGGCTGCCTCGAAAATCGGTAACAAACTCGGTGATTACACCGATAGAGACTGTGCTTAAGGTTAACAAAAACGATACGTCAATTTACAAATACACTTTACCATTTTCCTACCAAATATTCTACCGATTTTTCAATGGATTTGATTTGGAATTTGATGCAAGTACTCTTCAAATAGTAAAGGGATTAGCTGAAAAAAACAAAGTCCCGACTTATGTTATTACTGCATCGGTCAGTTTTGCGGACTATCAAGACAATAGGTCCATCGAACTTAACAAAGAAGTATTTGAGCCTTTCAAAAACAAAGAGAACCATGATTCTCTGCCTCACTATCAATAGGTACATGCTAAGAAAACAACCTAAAAATGGCTTGGAACGTCGGAGAAGAAAAAAAGGGGAATTCTTGCGGGTGATATCTCCACTTTGCCTTGGGTTCAAGATTACTCGTTATCTAAATTGGACCAGGGGTTAAACTAAAACAGGATAACTTATCTTGAAACAAAAAGCTCAAATCATTATCAAAAGTTTCAAACCAAAACCGCGTTAAGTCTGAACATCTACCAACGAGCTTTTTTTGAGCTTCTTAGAATTAAGCAAAGCTGCAATGCAGAGTGTTGCTATAGCGAACAATGACAACATTACTAATGAAGGAAATTCTGGAGTTTCTTGTGTTCCGAGTGCTATAACTATGGTGTGGCTACTGTGATGGTACGAAAAAGTTATCAGCCAAACATTTCCCTCCGAAATCGAGTTGTAATTGATCGATGCGCCGTCTAACATCACATTGAGTTTTGACATGTCTGGTATAAGTGATTGCGGAATACAAACTGTCGTCACTCCTGTTGTTCCTGAAGGCCCAGAAACGCCGAAACTTAATTCATTTGTTGTTGAGTCAAACATTAAGCTTGTAAGCGTTGAATTTGAAGTTACAGAAAAGACATTTTGTTCTTGATTATTGAATGGTGCGATTGCAAAGTTTTTTATCGCATTTGAATTTGAATATGTGTTGTCGCCTGACCACGTAGCTTCAATAGCATAATTACCTGAAACAGAAGGATTCCACACACAGGTGAAACTTCCGTTATTATCTGTGTTTACGTAAGTTAAGTCTTGCCAAGTTGCACCATTTGTGACACTATCAGAAAGTTGTATTCCAGCATCAGAAATGCCAGCTCCATTATATGTTAATGAACCTTGGATTTGAACGTTAAATCCGGAAGTTGTCGTAGAACTTATGCAATAGAATGATAAGTTCGGGGATGGCAGTTTTGGTGCTGGTGTAGGAGTCGGAGTAGATATTGGGGTTGGCGTGGGTGATTGTGAAGGCGTTGAGGTCGGTGCTGGTGTTGGAGTTGGCGTACTGCTGTCCGATATGGCCGAAACCGTGTTGGACCCATCATTGGCTACGAATACTTCGCCCGTGCCAGAATCATAAGCCACACTCGCAGGGGAGGTTCCACGGTTACGGTTGCAACCACGGTATTAGTGCTGTCCGATATAACTGAAACCGTGTTGGAAAGATAATTGGCTACGAATATTTCGCCTTTGCCCGAATCATAAGCCACGCCCGCAGGGCGGTTTCCAACGGTCACGTTTGCAACCGCCGCATTAGTGCTGTCCGATATGACCGAGACCGTGTTGGACCCAGCATTGGCTACGAAGATTTCGCCCTTGCCAGAATCATAAGCTACACCCTCGGGGTCGATTCCTACGGTTACGGTTGCAACCACGGCGTTGGTGCTGTCCGATATAACCGAAACCGAGCCAGAGTTGTAATTGGCAACGAATATCTCGCCCTTGCCAGAATCATAAGCTACGCCCTCGAGGGTAGTTTCCCACGGTTACGGTTGCAACCACGGTATTAGTGCTGTCCGATATGACCGAGACCGAGTTGGAACCTTGATTGGTTACGAAGATTTCGCCCTTGCCAGAATCATAACAAGACCCACGGGATCGGTTCCCACGTTCACGGTTGCAACCACGGTATTAGTGCTGTCCGATATGACTGAGACCGTGTCAGAATACTGATTGGCTACGAAGTATTTCGCCTTTGCCAGAATCATAAGCTACGCTGTCGGGGTAGTTTCCTACGGTTACGGTTGCAACTACCGCATTAGTGCTGTCCGATATGACCGAGACAGAGTCGGCTCCCAGATTGGTTACGAAGATTTCGCCCTTGCCAGAATCATAAGCTACACCATAGGGAGCGGTTCCAACCGTTATCGTGGCTATTGTAGTGGGCGTAGGTATTGGGGATGGTGAAGGCGATTGAGTCGGCGCTGGCGTTGGAGTTGGGGTTGCAGTGGGTGTTGGAGTTGGTGAAGGTGTGGTCGATTGGCCGACGAAAAAGAATGTTGTGGCTCGGCCTCCTGGGGTGCCATTGGCGGTAACGTTATACGTGCCCGGAGAGACTTGCGGAACTGAGAATTGGACACTTCCATTTCCAGTGGCTGACATTAATGTCCCCACCCTAGTTGTGCCAAAGCCGATTATTATTGTAACATCTGTAGGAAACCCAGACAGTTCAGCCACCACTCCTGTGCCCGCTTGACCTATGTCAGGATCCAGCGTTATGGATGGGTTGGTTTGTGTGGGCGTGGGAGTTGGCGTTGGAGTAGCGACAGGTTGAGAAGCTATACTTACGTTATTTACTGTGTAGTTTCCACCATTCTCGGTTGCGCCAAACCCGATATACTGCAGTTGATTAAATTGTGGGGAACTCATATCTGTAGCTGAATAGCTCCAGAGCAGATTGCCATTTACATCGTAAACTAATGCTGTGACGTTATATGGGTTACTTTGGACAATTAACTTCATCGTGAACCAAACATTTTGTTGAATAATCGGCGAAGTGTATTCATTCCATATCCAGCCTCCAGCGCCATTTTGGTTATATTCAGAACTTGTCGTGTTGACCTCTCTTGCTAACAAGAAGCTACCATTGTCCCTTGAATCAAACTCAAAATTTACGCCATTAGTGGAACCCGCAAACGGCAAGTCGCTCCGCAACTCAAGTGCAAAACCATTCAAGCTCTGGGAATTAACATTTAATGAAGCGCTGAAATCTCCCTGAGGCACTGAAGTGTATAAAATATACCATTGCCCTTGGGGCTCATCAATCTGAATCGTACCGTTATCGCTGAAAGTAGTATAAGCATTCCAATTATGTACGCCGTTAACATAAGTTCCGCTTTCAACATTCCATGTCTCTGGTGTGTTAATTGCAAAAGTTGCTGAGATTGTGGTTGCTCCTTGAATGTCTTGGACCTTATAAGAGCTAACTACTCCAATGGAAGTTCCATTAACATAAACCTCAGTTATGTGGTAACCTGTATTCGGAGTTATAGTAAAAGTCTGACTGCTACCATAATTAACGCTTACAACTCCACTTGGGCTGATAGAGCCACCATCTCCAGCGGAAGCAATAATGTAAGTTGGGACTTCCATATTTGGGGAAGTTAAGAACGGACTAAACAAAACTTTTCCTAAGTTGTAATTGTCATAATAATCATAAAGTGTCTGACTAATTGCTTGAGTGTTGGTTGTTCCCCACCAGTTGAAAGTCGTATTTACGTTGTCTGGAATCCCTAAATCGCCACCCATATTAACGTTGTAACCAGTGTTTGCATAAATGTTGTTATATTCGATTGTTGCAAGTAATGGATTAGGATACCAATTTTCATTGAGCGAAATTCCAACGCTATTATTTGCTATAGTATTGTTTTCGATAATATCGCTATAATTGGGGTTTGGACCATTAACCCAAATTTCAATTCCATTTGTGTTATTAATTATTAGATTTCCTTCAATCAGATTATATGCAATTGAGTTTTCTACAGGAACGCTAGCATCAATTCCCGCCCCTGAGCAATCTGAAATTATATTGTTTAAAATGTCTGCATTTGCCGTGCCTTCCCAGTTTAGAGTGACCCCTTGACCTGTTATCGTGTTGTTAGAGATGGTTGGTTCACCGATAGCTACTTCCAATTGGTTGCCAATACTAATCCCGCCCGTAATAGTATTGTTGTTTATCATAGTTGAATCTTCAAGGGATAAGGCGGAACTAACGATTGCGTTTTGAATTATGCACCCTGTACCAGTGGATTCAGCCCAATTAGTGCTGTATGGCGTAAAATCTATTTCCCCAGAATTAAGGGTGATTATGCTGGAACTATTTCCGATTGCTTGTAACGTACCATTTACTGTTAAAGAGTAGCTGCTAAGATTCACGGTAACCCCTGCTTCAATCCTCAAGGTTACTCCATTACTTACAAGAACATTTCCCGTTAATGTGTACGGACTGTTTGCTTGCACCCATGTAGTGTTTGAAGTGATTATGCCTTCGCTGATGTTTGTGCCGTTTTGAGCCGTGCCAAAATGCACAGTAGTAACTCCAACCATTGAGGATACTAAGAGTGCAAAGATGATTGTTAGTGCTAATGCTGTTCTTTTCATGAGGCACCAATTAATAAAATGTTTAACTTCCCCTTACGTTTTGTGTTCTCAGGTCATTTCTACGCAATGCAGATTTAAAATTTCGCACTTATTACATAATGAAAAAATCAGCGCTAAAAATTGTGGTAACTTTTTTTAAAAGTATGATGGGGTTTTGGTACGACTGGAAGAGCATACCAATCAATGAGCATACACGCAAGAATTGCCCTAATCAAGCTTACTTCTCCCTGAGAGTGTAATTCCATACCAAGCTCAATCATGAAAACCTGTGGCCGCATTCACGGCAAATGTAGCGCTGCGTTTCTCCTGACGAGTGTATCTTATCCCATCTTTGCAGCTTCTTTCACTGCGACATGCAGGGCAGTTGAAGACTTTCTCCAATTCGTTTGCATCCTTCCAACTTTTTATTCCAATTATGCGTCTCAAGGAAAAAAGAGGGTTTTGCGGGTGATATCTCCATTTTCGCTTGGGTTCAAATCCCCCCCAGTCCAAAAGGCAGTCCGAACCCAAGAAAGTGCTAATCACATCTAGCACTTTTGGGTTCAAATCACATAGAGACTCAAACCGCTTCAAGCTCGAATCCAATTAATTTTGTTCCCGCTCGCTTTCCTGTTTTCTTTGTTTCTCCGGAAACTTGTGCCTCATAGATGACAGGCATTAGTGACTATTTTATTTTGACTTTTTCCATAATTGATCCTATGTGTCTAATAGCGGTTGGATCAACACCTTTCTTGGTTTCAAGGTACTTTTGCATTTTTTCTACACCGATCAAGTTTCTTACAACATCTGCCTCTTTGACCTGTTCTCTCTGATTGAAACTTCCGTATTTTACTGGATTGTCAACAAAAAGTTGATACTCAAGGTTTTCTTTCAAAAATCGCTTCGCTCTTGGTGGGGATTTAGGTCTTTTGCCATCACCACCACCTTTAGTTTTAAACGTACTTCCAAAAGCATCTACGTACGTAAAGAGGCTAAGAAAGTCATCAGCTCTTGACACGTATTCCTCAAATGCTGGAATCCCAAGGTTACATGCATAAATGAATGTTTGATTTAAGGGAATGACTTCGTTAATTTCATAGAGAATAGAGCGAAGGTCACCAATATGATTGAGCAAGTCTCTGTTCCCAACATCAATCGCATAGGCATTGAACCCTTTTGCCAAATACAAATCAACAAAAGGCTTTGAAAATTTGAAAGGCAACAATGGTATTGTTCCAACAAACGCTTTGAAGTTTTTCAACTCGCTAATATCAATTAGATCACGTAAAAAGGCAACACATTCCGTAATTTTCTTCTCCGAAAAAGTCTTGTTTACTTGCAGCATTTTGGTCCTAACAGTAGGAACAAATAATGCGGATTCGCTAGAAGCGTACCAATAGCTTGACAAAGACTTGGTTAATTCGTGAGATGGCGCTTCATCAAACATTAAGTCAAAAATAGTCAAATTTAGCTTGTTAGGTAGGCATCGCAACAATAGGTCTTTTGGTTGCTCATTTCCAGTTTCTAAAAGATTCTAATGTGCGTAAACTCACTCTCTTAGTAACCTCGTTTATTTGTGCAGTAGAGGGTATTGGGGCTTTCTAAGTTCTTGATACATTTGGTTGGGGTTTCAAAAGACGGCGTCCTAATTACCGATACTTCCTTTCTAATAACCCCATAATCGTCGTCTCTGCATCGTTCGCGGATTGCTATCTTTGATGCCATAACGATTAATAATAACTTAAAAAGGTTTAAATATTTATAGGTAGGTCGTGGGGAAAGTATGACTGAACTTCTTGACTATGGGCTAGATTCTCCCGCAAGGGCTTTGCTAGTCCTGATTCTTTCCGTAGAAGATAGGACAAAACAAAAAACAATGAACAAACTTCACTTTCAAAAGGCAATGTACTACTTTGAAAAACTTAAACAAGATAAGGAAGTGTCCTTTTCAAACTACAAGTATGGCGGCGTTTCATTCGAACTCACGGAAAATATGGAAACGTTAGAAGAGTCTGGACTTGTAACTAAAACTGGGACTATGTATGAATTAACGGGAGAAGGGGAAAGATTAGCCGAAGAACTTGTATAGAATATAAGAAACGTGACCCTGATACAATATGTAAGCTTGAATACGCAAAGTTTCTTTTGAATGATCTCACCGACAAAGAATTGCTGTTCTTTATGTATATGACATTTCCAGAAACTCAAGTTAACTCGATTGAGTTCAAGAATCTAATCAAAGACAAGAATACTTACGTTCAGAAATTGTTCTTAAAGGGTCGAATAAACACTGCAACAGCTGCAGAATGGCTTGGAATTCCACCAAGAGCTTTCCTCGATTCTCTACCAAGCTGCGATCAGTAATGGAATATATTTTCGATACCTCTGCAGTCATAGTATTATTGGAAATATGCGGTTTAAAAAAGCAAATTCAAGCGTTTTCTACAAAAAACTCGCTATGTATTCCTAATAGAGTTAGAGAAGAGTTCTTGAATGGATGTAAAATAGACAAAAAGGATATAGATGTTTTTTCTCTTGTGCAGCCTGTTTTAAACGAAGAATTATTGCCTTATTTTAACAGAAACACAAGTTCTGGTGAGTTCTGGACAATATCTCATGGTTGCAACAATACTAATTGTGTTTGTGTGATTGACGATGGTTTTGGGAGAGATTTGTGTAGATTTTTGAGGATTCGGCATACTGGTTCGATTGGTATTATAAGTGAGATGAAGAAACAAGGTTTTCTGTCAAAAGAAGACTTAGTAAGTATCCGCGAAAAAATAAGGAACAGTCGCTTCTATTTGTCTAAAGAACTGATTGCCAAATTAGATGAAATTTGTTTTTCTTAATTCTTGATAAGGTTACGCAAGGTACAGTTGTGGATTATGGCCTAAACTTCTCTGGATGCATATAGAATGAACTCAATTCAAACAAAAATCAAAAGGCTGGAGCAGGGCGCACGCGATCCCCATCTCAACACCTTATCGGTTTGAACCCGCTACGGTTCCGAATCCCGACCGTCTATTTCTGACTTAGAACTGCCTGTTGTGGCTTGTTTTTCGAGTGCTTTTCTTGGAAGTTGATATTCAATGCAATCGCGAGTGACATCTCCACGGGAAGGGGGTTCAGATCTCATAGAGATTTAATCCAGATTGAGTTCAAATCACTTCCTTGGCGCACTTTAGTGGGGCTTTGTTGACTAATGTATCACGCACATAATTGTTTTTTTAAGTAAGAGATTAGAGGAAAGGTTTACTGAGGCTCTGGGAACTAAAGGAAGAAAATTTCTTTTCTTTAGGAGAATAAAAGAAAATGCAACCTTTTCAATTGCAGCTATTTTGAATGTAACCAAAGCCTTCTCAGCACCCATTCTTTCCATCTCTTGCCATTTTTTCATGGTTTTAAAGGACTAAAAAAAGGGAAAAGGATTGTGTTTAGCATTTTTAGCTTATGGATGTTTTCTTGTGACGAGGACCGCGAGCACTGCGCCGATAATGGTGATGACGATAATGACAGCGACGATTCCGTATTCGAGGGTTGTGTTTGAGGCTAAGCCAGTGAGCGGTGTTGCTGTCGGTGATGCTGTTGCTCCGGGCGAGCTTGCGTAGAAAGCTGTTTGAGCAGAAGAGCCATAATACGCTTGCGTACCTGCGAATGTGGCGGTAAGAGTGTAGTTGCCAGAGATGTCAGGCTTCCATACGAAGCTATACAATCCACTGGCGTCGGTTGTGGTTTTGCCGATTACTCTGTTGTTGTCGTTAGAGTCCAAGACGGATATTGTGACTGGTACTCCGGTTGTGTTGGTTAGCATTGGCTGCTGCATGTAGACGGCCTCCATGAACTGTGACATGCTTGCGTCGGAAACGCATGGTAAGCCGTTGGGGAAGTTAGCTGCAACTGCTGCTTGTGATGCGCCTGCGGAGATGTCGGTGACTGCGCCCGTTATCGTTACTGGTGTGTCAGTTGTCACACCCAAGTCGGGAGCCGTGATTGTGGTTTTGCTGGGTCCCATGCCATAAGCGTATAGCTGGTTGTCATACATGTTTGGAACTACGAGGATGCCATCTGAAACGGGCATTGTTAATTGAATGTTAAAGTTGCTTATGTCCCAGATTAGGCTTCCAGTGGTAGCGTTTATACAGTAAAGTAGACAGTCTCTAAACAAAGGATCCCCGTGAGATACACCAGTTGACGCATAGACTTTGCCGTCAGCGATCGTCATGCTTGTTGTTTCGAATGGTGCTGTGTTGAATCCAGGGACATTGGTTCCGGTGTTTGTTCCGTCAAACCTCCATAGAACCTGACCAGTCGTAAGGTTGTACGCAGAAACTCCGTCTGTTTCTAAGCCATATAGGATCCCGTTAGCGATTGACGATTCCTTGAAAGATGCTTCTGAACCCCACGGGTTAGGATCTGGTGCAGATGTCCATAGCTTCTGACCGGTAGCGGTGCTAAAGGCGTACCATTCCTCTGCGTATGCGTCGTAAGTGGTGTAAACTCCGTTGGCCATTGGTCCCATAGACCATTCATAGGAATTTGAGGGGGAGGGATATGTGCGGTTTTGGACCCATAGTTGCTGACCTGTTGTCGCATCATAAGCTATATCCAATTGAGAGCTTGCTGCAGCGCTTTCGCTGCTTCCATCTGTCACAAGTACTATACCTGAATTGGATTCAACTACCATCTGACCTGGATAGTTTGGTGTCGTAACGTTCCATTGTATGCCTGTAGCAAAGTTAAGCGTCGCTCCCACGGGAGGATAAAATTGCCAAATGTTTCCAGTGATTGCGGTAGAAGCCTTCTGGATGCATAGAGATGAGTTCCACATTGCGAGCCAATTATTGCCTATGACGTAATCTAGTAACTCACCGTTAGGACCCTCAACTGTTGGATCACTAAACGGGTTACCTGAAAGAGCTGCAGGTGGCACGTTTGCAATTTTCAGTATCTGGTTACCTGTGTTAGCGTCGTACATAGTCCATGTAGTTCCAGTAGTCGACCATAAGTATGGAAGGCCTCCTTCTTGGTTTGGCGTTAAATAGTTGTAGATTTGACCGAGTGAGATTGCCGTCCCAAATTCTGCTATACCGGCACCGGGGAGTAGTCCGGCTACGAGGGGTCCAGTAGCGTTTTGGAACCATAGGGTCTGTCCTGTGCGTAAATCCACGGCGTAGAATCCTTCGTATGGAGATGCAGGCGCATTGTAGTAAAGTACTCCGTTGATGATTACGGGCGGTGAAAACTCGCTTTGATATGACTTTCCAGTGTAGTAGTTGCTTGTATCGGTGCCTCCGAATTCGCCTCCGATTAAGCCTCCATCCTGTAACGGCTTAGTCCAAAGTATATGTGGACTGTTAGGAGCAGTAGTGTATGCATTAAAGTTTCCAGTTCCATTGTAATTGGTCGCTTGAAACCCGTTAAGCCCTTGAGCCAGCCAATTTCCTGAAATCGTGTACCATAGTTGATTTTGAGCATTTATTGGTGTAGTCCAGTAATTTGTCGGTAGTGGAGTTTGAGAAAGTGTTGACGCTGGTGGTGTTTGCACTGTGAGTATTGTGCTATAACTGCTTGCTGAATAAAACCAATCAATAAATGATGCGGTGGTGATATCGTATCCTTCTAGTTGCTGGCCTGGAAAACTGAACTTCAGCGTGTAATTTCCGGTTTGAGTAGGCGTGTAAGTTGTGACTGCAAACGCTGCAGAGGCGACTTGGGCGTTCTCGACATGGGCAAGCTAACGCGCGAATTGGAAGGCAAAAGTAAGTGAAATTGGAGCC
The DNA here is from genome assembly GCA_963768425.1 of Candidatus Bathyarchaeota archaeon. GTDB lineage: Archaea > Thermoproteota > Bathyarchaeia > Bathyarchaeales > Bathycorpusculaceae > Bathycorpusculum. The sequence goes on from CAVYHV010000017.1 coordinate 15,377, forward strand.
CCGCCCACTCGAATTATTCTTTTTCTCAGTTGCTCAGTTTTTATGCAGACTAAGGCTTTAATTGAACAGCTCCAGCGCGCTTTTAGCCGTCAGAAAGTTCCGTGCAGACCACTTTTCCAGCTTCCATTCAGAATCTCAACAACATTTTCAAGGAGCTTCTCAATGAACCGAAAATTGCGCTGTCCGGTAGTTTCCCATTTTCCCAAATTAAGCCGTAGTCGGCGGTCATTCAACCGCGCGCCGATTAGCAGAAAGTCAAGGGTTCAAATCCATAGAGATTTAATCAAGTTTGGAATTCAAATCGGTTCCGCGTTACAAGAACCTTGACCTTTTCCCTCGACAAGGTGTATTAACAAATTTTAAATACTTGTAAATATATTTATATTTACTGATAAACGATGTGCCCAAGTTGCTCAGTTTCTTCACCGTTGAGTCAAAGTCAAAAAGCCATTTGGTCACTAATCAGCAAAGGCTTCTCAGTCGCAAATATAGCTGACAAACTCAAAACGACACGACAATACGTCAACCAAACCAGATTAGCCGCAGAAGCTAAACTTGCAACCACACTTCTAGACGTGGCACAAGTCAACGACATCCAAGTGACAAAGCTGTACCCAAAACAAGCCATGCTCCTCGGCTACCACCCATCACTGAAACGCAAAACCATCATCACCTACACAACCAACCACGGCCTAAAAGTCTGGTACTGGCACGACAACCCCGAAGAAGTCACCGACCAAGCCTTTCTTGATCAAACACGGGGGTACCTAATGGATATCGGCAGAGAAAGAGGACTAAACATCGAGGAAGTAGCCAATGTTCACCCAGCCAAGCTAGCTCACATGATTTTCAGTAAACTTATCCCGGAGTTGAAAGCATGAAGCTAAGACATATAGAGCAAAAGGTTAGGGGTTGGCTTCCCGAACAGCCGAATAAAGCAAGTATTTCTGAAAGTAAACCTAATACAGCTGCTTTAACAAGCAAATCATTGCTCCGAATTGGCGGAATAGTTTTGCCTATCATTGGCTTAGGTTTGGTCGCATTTTACACGGTTGAAATGTTTGAGTTCTATTATACGCATTTTCAAATTTTCACCTTGCGTTGGATGCTTTATTTTGCCTATTTTGCTGGAATAGCCGCTGTGATAGCGGGAGTAAAAATGAGGATGCGTACATCGGCAGTTGGCGTGCCAGAGTTCAAGAGAGCAAACTCGGTTGCAGGAATAACATTACTTTCAATAGCTTCTCTTGGTCTTGTTGTCGTTACTGAGGCAGACCTGCATCTTGCATCCACTCTCACGGTATTTCAATTCATTCGGCTGTCTTGGTGGAGTAATCCGGGAAATTACGCGAATATTCTTTCGATTCTGCCATTAGCGGGATTGTTAATTCTATTAGTTGGAAAAACTAAACAAACTAAATTTCGACTCTCAACAAAGATTGCATTATGGATTCTATCCCTTGGTGTCATAGCATTAATTATGAATGTAATAATTGGAGTGTTTGGTTCAGTTGGGCTAAATGCGGCGAACGGGTACGTGCTCTTAGCACCTTACACTGCTCTTTATTTGATTCCTGTTGGCATTTTATCCCTAACTTCCGCATGGCTTTTTCTGCTATCCACTCAATCATTTCAAGTCGGTGGCTCAATTGGTACACAGTAACTGAATTTGAGGGAAGATTAAGGTAGCTCTTATGACCATGGCCTTTTCCCATTATTAGGCGTACCTAACCTCTGCTTTATTAAGCGAAAGTCAAAGATTCGATTTCTGCATCGAAACAAGAAAAAGAAAAGGGAGAACGCAGAAGCGAAAATTCTTTTGTTGATATCAACAACCGAGTCCTAGACCAAACTTAGACGACGACCGACTCAGCCTCACGACAACATAATGTCGCCGAAATCATTTTCGGCGATTTCAGGGTAATTTTCGCTTTCTGTGCAGTGTGGTCTGAACCCTACGGTTCTAATCTCCCTCAGTCCGCTCGGAAAATATCGTTGCTTGTTTATTTTTGATACTGAAGGGGCCTTATGACTTTGATGGGTTTTATTTTTTTCCAGTCTGTTATATCTTCAGTTATTATGGTGTCTAAGCCTTGCCTTTTCATGCATGCGGCATGTACAGAGTCATAGGTAACGCCTGATTCTAGCATAATGGTCGCTGCGTCTTGAAGAACTCGTTCATCGATCTGTATCATCTCTATCGGCAAAGAAAAGAATGCATCAAGAGCGATTGCCGCTTTTGCAGGATCTATCTTGGATAGGGAACCTAGGAGTTCTATAGGAACCAGAAAACCACAGAAAGCGTCAATCTTCTCATTCTGGATATCATCGATTATTTGTTTACAACACTTTCCGTAAACGGGGTGTGCTAGAGCTGAATAATCAAAGATGTTGGTGTCCACGTAGTAGCTCAATCTGCAGCTTCCTTTTGCTTTTCGCAACCCAGTTTCTTTTGGCTTGGAGAGGGCGGTCTTTTCCCAAGATTCTTCAACGAGTTTGGTTGCGTCAATATCGATTGGTTTGCCAAAAAGGTTCCAGAGTGCATCAGAGGGGTTGGAGACGCGTTTTGGAGATTCCATTATTATGCGTTTGTTTTCAGACTTTACAATGAGTTTGTCGCCAATTTTTACGCCAAGTTTGGATCGGACACTTTCAGGTATAGTAACCTGGTACTTTCGAGTCACCTTAACTTCTTCTTTCAAACGCGGATTCACCAATGATGGTAGTACAGGCGTAGTACTTTAAGCTTCTGCAAAACGGAGAATCGCGAATTCTGCTGCTATGAACACTTGACTTGTACTCAAGAGGTCAGATGTTCAAATCCCCCCAGTCCATAACGCGGTTTTAACCTTTTAAGTACAGATATACACCAGATTAATTTTGGGTTCGAATCTCTTCTCAGGCGCCAACTCCAAAATTATGGTCATAGGATTTTGGTGAAGTTTATAGGATACGTTTGATATCTACTGTATTACAGGGATTCCATGTCAGAAACAATCACGCTAAGATTACCTCCTGCAACAGCAAGGAAACTTCGTGAAATAGCTAAGAAAGAAGGAAAAGACAGATCAACGCTCATACGCGAGTTACTGGAGCACGGAGTTAAAGAGAAAGGTCTAGAACAGGCGATTGAACTCTATCGTGCAGGTCAAGTCACTGGTTGGAAGGCAGCCCAACTAGGAGGAGTGTCCCTATGGGCGTTCTATAGAATATTGGCAGAAAAAGGAGTTCTCATCCAGTATTCTGAGCAAGACTTGGAGGAAGACCTCAAGTCTTAATTGGAGCACAGAAATTTGCGCACCATCTCCAACACCAGTCCGCTAATATGGCTCTCAAAAATGGGCAAACTTGATCTACTCAGAGACCTTTTTGATGAGATTTTGATCCCAAAAGAAGTTTACGAGAAGCCGTTGCAACAGGTCTGCAAGAAGGGTTCAGCGATGCTTTGATAATCAAAGAGGCGGTTGATCAAGGCTGGATAAAAATAACAATGCTTGATGAAAAAGAAGTCGAACTGTGCCTCGAAATGACGAATCACGCATTTGAACTTCATATGGGTGAAGCGCAGGCTATAGCTTTAGCTCGCAGAATGGGCAAGGAAACGCTACTTTTAATTGATGAATCTAGCGCTCGAGCATTTGCTGAAGCTTGGGGGCTAAAAGTCAAAGGCGTAATCTACGTTATAATGACGTCTCTCCGACGCGGAATATTGGATAAAAAAGAGGCAAAGGAAATAATGCTAACTCTGGTTCGCAAAGGGTTCAGAATCGAACCAAAATTGCTGGCAAGAATAATAAAAGAAATCGATGACTCGCAGTTAAACTAGGAAGAGAATCCCTTCCCAGGCGCCAACTTTCATTTTGCCGAATTGAAAAAGTCAACCGTGGCTTGCTCGAGCGATTTTGGGTTTGCTGCTCTGGAAACTACGAAAGAAAAGTTCTTTTAGGAGAAAAAGAAAAAATGCAAACTCTTCAATTGCAGCTATTTTGAATGTAACTTTCTATAGGACTAAAAAAAGGGAAGAGGATTTGGTGTTGGTTTTTTGTCGTTTATGGGTGTTTTCTTGTCACGAGCAGTGCGACTATGACGATGCCTATGATGAATACAATGATCATTGCGACGACTGCGTACATGACTGTGGTGTTTGAGGCTAAGCCGCTGAGTGGTGTTGCTGTGGGCGCTGGTGTTGCCGCTGGAGCGCCTGCGTAGAAGTAGGTTGAGGCTGAGGATCCGTAGTATGATTGTGTGCCTCCGAAGACTGCGGTGACCGTGTAATTGCCTGCGATGTCAGGGGTCCATGTTAAGCCGTATTCGCCTTGCGCGTTGGTTGTGGTTGTGCCGATTGATCGGTAGTTGCCATTGGAGTCTAGGACGAATAGTGTGACTGGAACGCCGGTTATGTTGGTTGGCATTGGCTGCTGCATGTAGACTGCTTCCATGAAGGCCGTCATGCTTGCGTCTGAAACGCATGGTAACCCGTTGGGGAAGTTCGCGGCAACCGCATTCTGCGATGCGCCAGAGGAGATGTCTGTAACTGAACCGGTGATCGTCACTGGTGTCGATGTTGTAACGCCAACCTGTGGTGCATTAACAGTTGTTTTGCTTGGGCCCTGCCCGTAAGCGTATATCTGGTTGTCGTAGCCGTTTAGAGCTACGAGAACGCCGTCTGAAATAGGCATGTCTCCTTCACCGAATGTGTTTATGTTCCAAATTAGTTTTCCAGTAGTAGCGTTTACGCAGTAAAGTTGGGCGCCATCAAAAACTGGGTCTCCATGACTAACGCCTGTGTTCAAGTAGAGTTTTCCGTCAGCAACGGTCATTGTAGCTTGCTCAAAAGGATAGTAATTGAATCCAGGAAAATTCGTTCCACTGTTAATTCCGTTGAAAGTCCAAAGTGGCTTGCCAGTTGTTAGATCAAAGGCGTGAACCCCATCTGAAGCAAATCCATACAGAATTCCATAAGCAATTTGGGATTGCCACGGACAAGGCTCTGAACCCCATGGATCTGCATCGGCTGTAGTTGGGCCCCATATCTTTGGCCTGTGTTGGCGTTATATGCATACCACTGCTCAGCAAATGCATCGTATACTGTGAATATGCCGTCAGCCATTGGTCCCATTTCGTAGTTGAACCCAGTTGTGGGTCCAGATGGTAGTGTCACATTTTGAATCCATAGTTGATTCCCTGTTGTTGCGCTGTAGCCTACTTCGATTGCGTAGCTAACGGTGGGAGGCGCCAAAAAGCTGCCAACTCCCGTATCTGTGCTTGTAAGTATTATTCCTGAATTGACGTCTACTATTGCCTCGCCTGGGTAAGTTTGACTGGTAATGTTCCATTGGATGCCCGTTTCCCAGTTAAGACTTGCTCCAGTTGGTGGACTCCAGACCCAGTAGTTTGTACTAAATAGCGAGATCGGTGGCGTATATTCGCCGAATGTTCCGATGGCCTGTGACGAGTTCCACAAAGCTATCCAACCAGTTCCTACGATGTAGTCAAGGAGTTCGCCGTTAGGTCCTTCAACTGTCAGTTGTGAATCCTCCGTTGGGCTTAATGCATTTGTCATTTGTAATATCAGGTTTCCCGTGTTGGCGTCATACATGTACCACGTATTTGTGTCAGTTGACCACAAGTAGGGCAAACCTCCTTCCATGTTGGGTGACAGATAGTTATAGGTCTGACCAAGCGTAAGATCAGGGTATGCCCAGCCCACCACCATGCCGCCAAAAGGTTGGTACGGTGCGCCGGTGCTGTTTTGCCACCATAATTGTTGTCCCGTTTGCAAATCTACAGCGTAGAAACCTTCTTTAGGATTCGTAGGAGCATTGTAGAAAAGTACGCCGTTGATAATTATTGGCGGTGTGAACTCCATTTGATAAGACTTTCCCGTGAAGTAGTTGCTTGTATCGGTTCCGCCGAATTCGCCTCCGATTAGGCCTCCGTTCTCCACTGGCTTAGACCACAGAATGTGAGCACTTCCGGGTCCGGTGCTGTATGCATTGAAGTTTCCCGTCGAGTTGTAGTTTGTTGATCCAAAAGTTGATGTTCCTAACGCCAGCCAATTTCCTGAAATTGCAGCCCATAAACTATTTTGTGAATTTATTGGGCGGGTCCAGTATGATGTTGGAAGCGGAGTTTGTGAATAAGATGACGCTGGTTGTTGCTGCACCGAAAGGGATGTGGTGAAACTGCTCCCTGCAAAATAATTGTTGATTGGTTGGTCAGTTACGAATGAAAACCCAGTTACGTGCTGCCCTGGAAAATTGAACTTAAAGGTGTAGTTACCAACAGTAGCAGGTGTGTAGTATGTCACGTAGAATGAGGCGTCATTGGCTGTGAACGGTCCTAATGTTGTGGTTGTCCCGCTGGGCGTTGTAATCAATACTGTGAAGCCCTGCCATCTTCCTCCTACCTCACCAAATGCAGTCGGGTTGGCTTGGCCAACCACATTTCTATGGTCGCCTGCTGCCGACTCCTGCGGGGTTCGGCGAAACATTACAAAAGGCATTCGTAGGCCAAGGAGAAGTTGCGGTCTGGGCTTTTGTCGTTGGTAAAGCTATTACTGCCCCGGAAATTGTCAACAACAGAATCAAAGAAATTACTGATAGTTTCTGCTTTCCATGATTCTCAGAATTCCTAATAAAGAACTCAATAGACATTTTTGTTTTTCTCCTTATTCTTATAAAGAATGAGATCAGAGGAAACTGTATTTAAAAAGTGGCAAGAAAGCTTCTTGCTTTCAGAAAAACTTAAAACTGAAATGATATGAAAGGTACATAGGTAACATTGCGTTGCCTGTACCGGGGAGAGGATGATGCTTCAAAGTGAAGATATTCAGACTCTTAGAGGATTTGGGCTCACGTTTCTTCAAGCCAAGGTTTACCTTACCTTGCTTAAAAAAGGACAGAGTACAGTTAAGAAAATTGCGGAAAATGCCAGCATAGCAAGGCAGGAAGCCCAGCGAGTTACTGCTGAACTGCAAAGTCTGGGGCTGGTAGAAAAAATATTGGTAAATCCAACCGAGTTTAAACCAGTTCCCATAAACGAAACTGTTTCTTTTCTTGTTAAACGAAGAGAAAAATCTTCATTAGAGCTTGAGCAGAAGGCAAAAAAGATTCTCGAAGACTTCAAGAACACTCAAGTGGAAAGATTAACCGAAGAAAAAACAGCCGAATTTGTGATCACAAGCGGGAAAGAAGCAATCATAAGACATTCAAGAATGGTCGTTGATAAAACAGAAGAGTCATGCGACATCATCAATGGTTTATGGGAAAACGTCGGCTACGCGAGTTCCCTTTTCAAGAACCAAACCCTTGAAGCGCTAAAAAGACAAGTAAAAATAAGAATTGTCTCAGAGAAGCTTCCTGAACAGCAATCAGCTCAAAAGATCTATGAACACTGTATGCCCTATCCCAACTTTAGAATCAAATTCATTTCATCATCGCTACCAGCAATGATTGGTATTTACGACAAAAAAGAACTGCTTGTCTACACCTCTCCTGAAAAACTCATAGGTGATTCTCCGATGCTGTGGACGAATAGCCGTGCCTTAATATTTTCAGTCCAGACTTATTTCAACAAACTATGGAAACAAGCTGCTTAACCATGTGATTTTTATTTTATCAGGGACATGAACGTTGCATTGTAAGAGAAAAGAATTTTTTGAATAAGAATTAAATGGGTTTGTTGAGGTTCTGGCCGGCGCGAGTAATCCGCTGATTAGAAGACAAAAATGGGGTTTTGCGGGTGATATCTCCACTTTGGCAAGGGTTCAAATCCCCCCAGTCCACCATAACCGTTACCATAACAGCTTCTCAGAATTTCATGGAAGAATGTAGTTGATTGGGTTTTTCAAAAGGGTATTTGCTCTATGACGCTGATGTTATTAGGTTGCAGCTTGATTTTGGCGAGTTTAGGGTTGTTTATCAGGAATTCATAAATCACTTATATTGTATCTGCATAAAAAAGATGCATCTTCAGCCTAAAAGTGTAAACTCCATGATCCAGAAAGAAACGGTGAATAGCTCATGAAAAATATTTGGAACTCCTATATCAGAAAGGTAACTTCCAGGAAAATTTTGTGCATTTCAGTTTTCTGTCTCATGTTATTGGCGTCTCTAACCTTTATCGATTCTAAGGCGGTCACCGCAATCAGTTCTGGAACAGGCAACTCCGAGAGCATTATTAAGCCCTTTCAAGCTATCGACAATAACAACTGGTACACAGGAGCAAATGAGTCAACTCCCCAAGTGGATGTGAACTATTCACAGTTTATGCCTCAGGCTGATACTCTTGACCGAAGCATGACACTATGGTATGGAAACGGTGCCACTAGAGTGTCTATGCACTTTGTTTACTGGTTCAATCCAGGAGGCATAAACGACTCCGCTTCAAGTTATCCAAACTATAACCCGCAAGTGCTGGACTGGACCCAACTGAACGGCATATCATTTACGTTAGCCGATGATGGAAGTTTAGACTCTACGACGGCATGGGGAACGACATATTCGTTTAGTGGATTTGATATCATTAACGGAACTGCACAACAGCTAAGCCTTAATGAAGTTGGAAATTCGACGGATTACGCGTATATGCTCAACAATCAAGTTGGCAGCATCTCGTATGCTAACTGCAGTGCGGCAGCAATCGGCCCTGTAACATTAGACACCGAAAATACTACCTACAACGGTAACGCTTTGACCGACAGCATAGCCACATTTAACGTGACGCTGGACGCGCAGATAATCAACTGCCAACTGACTGCAGCGGGACCAAACACGCCGACACTTCCATCACATCAAACGTTAAGCAACGTGCCGATTACTCTTATGTTTCAAGTTACTGAGAACTCCGCTTACACGGCTTATAAGTACGGTGTGAACGTTGATTGGAGCGCAGATACCGCTTTCCCAACTACGGGATTGAATAATGGAGACAGTTTCAGTTTAGTAACAGCTGACAGTTTAGGTTTTGGAATAACTCAAGATGCCATCGCTCAACCGTTCGTCTCCTTCTTCTCTACGGATGCTAATAATGATAGCGCAATTTATTCGGTCAACCGCACAGAAGTTTGCCAAGAAATTTTCCCATTAAACTACACGATAAATGGCGGCTTCCAAACATACAACACGACACGCCTTTACGTTCCAGTCCAAAATTATGTTCAAAGCACAGACCCAAGCCAAGCTAGGAATTCATCCATTATGTATGTCTGTTTTGACGGATTCAAATACAATCAAAGCACAGGATTCTCATTTGACCCAACTGTAATAACATACGGCTCAGCAAGCAACAGTAGTCCGTCCCCTTCACCCACGCAGAATCCAACGCCTACTCCAAGTCCAACATCATCAACCTCAGGTTCATCATCAACCCCAAGCCGGTCAGCTTCGCCAACAGCTTCAACCTCGCCCTCAGGCACGTCAACACCTTCACCGACAGTTCCGGAGTTTCCGTCGTTACTTGTAATCGCGACAATATGCTTGGCAGCATCTCTACCTATTGCAGTGCTGACTAAAAGGAAAAACAGGATAATCGCAAACACAGAATGCTAAAAAGTAAAGACGTCCTTACGAACTTGAACTTTCAACGGATAATACTTGCAACCGTCAGAATAGCCTTTGTTAGTAAAGGCTCATATGAGAGCTTGAAGAACAATTTTATGCCCGAAACTCGGAAAAGACTCTACACCTCAACTAGCTATCCCCCTTAGAAGTTCCACACTTGATTTCTAAAAAGAGGAAAATGTGGTGATATCTCCACTTTCGGAGGGGTTCAAATCCCCCCAATCCACTAAGATCTTTTAAATTACCCGAGATTTGTCGCGCATTAAATCGTTAACCGAAGAAAACGCTTGCCGTCTCGTAGAGTTCTGGACTCACCGTTTTGTTTTTTCCTACGACGTCTTTCAGCGCGACTGGAACAATATGGGTTCCCTGGATTCCCACCAAATATCCAAATTTGCCCTCATGGACAAAGTCGATTGCCGCTAAACCATACCTAGTGCCCAAGATTCTGTCAAAAGCTGTTGGAGTCCCGCCGCGTTGGATATGCCCCAAGATCACGACACGTGTCTCAGTTCCTATGCATTTCTCAATCTCTTTCCCCAAATAATATCCAACACCGCCCAAACGCACGTTGCCAAACTCGTCCACTCCGTCACTGTAAAGTACCTTTTTTCCACCCTTAGGCGTGGCGCCTTCAGAGACAACTACTACGCTAAAGTTTCTTCCACGTTTCTGCCTTTGGCTAATGTACTCACAGATTTCAGCAAGGTCAAAAGGCTTTTCTGGAATTAGAATGACATCAGCGCCGCCCGCAAGCCCTGATTCTAAAGCAATCCAGCCTGCATTTCGTCCCATAACTTCCAGAATCATCACCCGGTGGTGAGCCTCTGCAGTACTTCGAAGCCTATCCAGAGCATCAGTTGCTATAGACACAGCCGTATTAAATCCGAAAGTGTAGTCCGTACCCACCAAATCGTTGTCTATGGTTTTTGGCACCCCTACACATTTAATTCCAAAGTCACCCAACCGACAGGCGACACCTAAAGTATCATCCCCGCCGATAGCTATGATCGCCTCCATTCCTGACTTTTTCATATTCTGAAGCATGCGTTCCACCCCATTTTCGTACTTGAAAGGGTTGGTCCGCGAAAAACCCACAATAGAGCCTCCACGGCCTAAGATAGCTGTTATGGCCTCTTGATCTAAGACCATAAATTCGCCCTCAAGCAATCCACGCCAGCCATCTCTGATTCCTATTAAGTCATCGCCGTACTTCTTTAGACCCTTTCTTACGATGGCACGGATAACGGCGTTTGTTCCGGGAGCGTCACCGCCTCCAGTCAGAATTCCAACCCTCATTTTGACTAACCTCTTTAGTCACGTTAGAAATGCTTCAAGAGTATACAACAAGACTTGTTTTATAACCTTTATCAAAACGGATACAATTCGCGTTCCGCACCTTTTCGAGGTGTTCTCTCAACAGAAAAAAAGGGAATGCGGGTGACATCTCCACTTTGGTTGGGGTTCAAATCCCCCCCAGTCCATAATGCAGTCTGAACCCGAGAGAGTGCAAATCACAATAACACGTTTGGGTTCAAATCCGATAGAGACTTGACCGTTTATTGCACGAAAACTTTTGGATTCGACCTTGATTTTCATATCTAAACCCATTCAACAAATGCTTTTTATCTACGGATAGTCTAAAGCATAAATTCTCTTTTTAAAGTACACGAAGAACTTCTTTTTTACAAGGGACAAGAAAGTGTGTTTACACTGTTCTATTCTGTAATCTGCCCCCTTTTTGTGTCTTAATATGTTAACTGAATGGTTATCCCAGTCGAGGAAATCCAACTGCGAAGAAATTTTTAGAAGCACATGTAGAATATTGCAAAAAAGTTAGTCGATGGCTCTAGCAGATTCAACTGTTTTTCTTGAGAGTAACGAGGGGCGGGCGCGATCGATAGAATTTAAAAGGCCCCTCAGATTTTGGATTCTAAACCAAGTGGTCTACTTAAGTTCCGAGCCAGATTGCGCGCAAGCTCCAATTTCCTCTATAATTTTTCCGCGTCAATTGCTATAATGGGCTCTATTGGCAAAACAACCGTGAACGTTGTTCCTTTGCCCAGAGAGGTTTCCACGAATATTTTACCACCATGCGCCGCGACCACTCGCTTACAAATTGCCAAACCAAAACCCATTCCCTGCGCCTTCGTTGTGAAGAGCGGCAAAAATATCTTCGGCAAAACTTCCTCAGAAATTCCAGTGCCAGTATCACTAATACATATTTCAACATTAGTACCGGCTTGGCTGCTTCGAATTTCAAGTGTCCCCCCACTTGGCATAGCATCTATGGCGTTTTTGATAAGATTGACAAAAACGCTTTTTATTTTCTCCAAATCAACACTCAATTTAGGCTCGTCACTTGTTTTGTCAATAATTTGTATTCTTTCTGGCACTTGCACTAATTTCAAAGCAGCGATTAGTAAGCACTGAGGTGAAGCATCATCCAATTCCAAACGTAATTCTCTTGCATACTCCAACAGGTCATTAATGATTTTGTCTGAGTGATCAATCGATCTATCGATAATTTCTAGCATCTCCTTGGCTCGGGTTTCAGTTATTGCAGCACCTTTCCTTTTCAAGTAATAAGTGGCATTCTTGATGCTGGCCAACGGGTTACGCAAGTCATGACCAACCATGCCAGCTAACTCTCCAATAGCCGCCAATCTCTCTGACTTCACGAGTTGCTGCTGAGTGTCCCTTAATTCTTTAGTTCGTATTCCAATCAATTCCTCAAGGTGCCTTGAATACTCCTCTAACTTCTTTTCCATTTGCTTGCGTTCAGTAACATCCCTAATCATCGTTTGATAGCCTGTAACTTCGTTATTTAGCCAGATGGGGCTACTATTGTAATCAATACTTTTTCTCCCAATTGGCGTAATCATTTCGATTTCATTGTGAGCCGATTTTCCGGAAGCAATGCTTTTTAGCCCTGCAAGCATTTTTTGGGTGTATTCGACTGGGACAAGATTGAAAATGTTGTTCCCAATCATTTCATCTTCCTTAAAACCATATTGCAAGATTGCCTTGTTTACCGAAGTCACTTTTCCAGTCAAATCAAATGTAACAATAACGTCTGATGCATTTTCAAAGAGGGTTCTGTACTTTTCTTCCGAAAGTCTAACTTTCTCTTCATCTCGCCTGCGCTCAGTTATGTCCATAACTATTCCCCTAAGTCCTTTTGCCTTTCCTTCAGAAATAATAGCAGTAGTTCTAACAAGCGCCGCAAAGGTAGTGCCGTTCTTTCTTAAGATCATATACTCGTTGGTACCATTGTTTCCTGCTATCGACTTTCTTATGTTTTCTTTTGCCTTTTCTTGCTGCTCAAGAGGAATAAATTGCAGGATATTCAGCCTTTTTCAAGTTCAACTCGCGTGTAACCAGTCATTTCAAATGCTCGTTGATTGAAGAATGTGATATTTCCCGATAAGTCAGACTCAAAAACAATCTCCGGCAAAAAGTTGGCAAGTTCTCGATACCTCACCTCACTTTTTCTAACAATACCTTCAGCTTTTTTGCGTTCGTTAACATCCAAGAACATTGCTTGCAAAGCAGGCTGCCCGTCGTAATCGATAAGGGTGGCAAATGATTCCATCCAGATAATCGAACCATCCTTCCTTACCCCCCTAAATTCATAGCTACTATCGGCCTGTTTGCCTTCCAGTCGGCTCTTGAAGCGATCAAAGAAAATCGTTCGATCCTCATGAAAGATCAGCTCGGCTACTTCAGAAGGAGAAAGAGAGATGAGCTCTTCTGGAGAATAACCCAACATTTTCCCCATCGACTCATTAGCAAAAACCAAACGAAGAGGACTGCCGAAAGCAATCATTATTCCCTGAAGAGATTTTTCAACCAAAATACGATATTTTACGTCTGACGAGGCAAGAGAGTTTGATTTCTCGGGTTTCACTAATTTGCTTATGGTTTCACACAATTCGCAGTAAACTACTTCCGGCGGACCGCTTTTTTCCACAAACCGATCAGCGCCCAAGTTTAACGCTTTGATAGCCACTTCTCCTCGGCATTTGTTCGTGAATATAATAAACGGTATGTTGTCTTTTTGTTCCCTTAACTCCTTAAGAAAATCTAAGCCGTTTTTCATAGGCATTGCGTAGTCGGACACAATCGCATCGTAATGTAGCGTTTTTAGTTTGGTCAAAGCCTCATCAACAGAGGTTGCAGTGTCAACTTCGAATTCGTTTTCTTTCTCCAAAGTTATCTTCGAAGCTTGAAGTAACGATGCATCATCATCAACGTGCAAAATACGCAATATACCTTTCTTGCTAAAGGCTGCTGAATCACTCAATGTAAAAGAAGTTGTTTCGGATGTATTCACTTTTAATTCTTGCCGAATTCTTTCTCCGCGCATGAGTTAGGAATTGGAAATGAAATAACTATAAGTGTTGTGAATTTCGAAACATGGATTATAAACCTTACTCAGACTAATGAAATGAGTCAGCCTGGTTGTCCGCGCGAAGTTCAAAAAAGCAGAACAGTCAAACGAGATTGCTTTAAAACTTGAGCAAACGGTAAAAAAGGAAGTGTGGGTGATATCTCCACTTTCAGAAGGGTTCAAATCTCCCTCAGTCACGATACATCCTTTTCACTGATTCCCGGAACTCTTGAAAGCAAGCAGTTTATTTCCGTTTTTTGAAGATTCTTCAAATTGGTTTTTCTTGTGGTTCAAATCAAGGAAATATAGTTGAGCAAGCACGGCGTCGCGAGATATATTGGCTTATTTTGGAAAAGCGATTGGGAGTAATTAAGTGATTGATTGTAACTGCTCCAAATTGATTGCCATGCTGCAGAAGCTGTGCCTCAGCCTTCATCCAAGACTTCCAATGCCACCTCAACAATCTTAAGGCTGGTTTATTAGGGCGTTGAATACTCTTTTTTTGTTTGAGGCGTTGCCTTCAATTGACTGCGAAGGTCTCGTCTGCTTTTAGAAGAGAACGCATAGAGGCATTAGCCGATGGCATATTCGCCACGGTCATGACGATTCTGGTGCTCAGTTTGGTTGTGCCAACCGTGATCGGAATGAACAGCGTGGCAACTCTGCAAGCTGACCTCTCTAAGCTCTTGCCCGACTTGTTCGCGTATGTCATAACCTTCATTTTTCTGGGTTTCCTGTGGATTGGTCATCAGAGCAGTCTGAGCCACATAACGAAGTTCGACCTTAGGATTCTGTGGTTGAACATTCTTCTTCTTATGGGCGTGGGGCTTATTCCGTTTACAACGGCTCTGCTGGGCAGGTATCCGCTGCAGCCCATCGCGGATGTCTTTTACGGAATTAATGGAGTGGGCGTCACCCTTGTCTATAATGTTCTCTGGTTTGATTCTCGAAGCCGCCACATGACGCATGAAGAACCCGACCAGACTGTGAAACTTTATCGAAACAGAATCCTTCTGGTTGGACCAGTGGTTTACTCTTTAGCCACAATATTCGCTTATGTATCACCATATATTAGCCTGGCGTTGTATGCTTCGGTCACGGTGTTCTACATCGGATTCGGCGGAAGGTACGCGCATAATTAACCGCGAATGGCGGTGGAAACATTGATTTTTCAACTTTTCAAGCTGAAGCATTTGCCCCTGCCCTCGATTTGATCGACAGTGCACTCGTTCGGGTTCTTGTCAGGCCTTAGGCAGTGGAACCTTGGGCATTCTTAGCCGGCAATCCTCGGTCACAACTTGATAGCGCGCCAGTTTGTTGCTAAATTTTAGAAGTTGACATTTGTCTGCTAAATTAATTTATATTTAGGCGCATTTGTAGGCTGTTATGGAGAAGACTGAGAGTTCTTGCTCCATTTTGCGTAGTTTGAACTTAGATGACATAGAGGAGGTTGTGTCTGAAGCTTACCATCAGGAAGGCGCAGGTAGGCCACCGAGAAAACCGATTGGCATTTTCAAAGCGTTGATTATGAAGAGAGTTAAGCAGATTCCAAGCGACAGAGAATTGTATCGGCGATTATGGTATGATCAAGATCTGCGAGAGGTCTGCGACATTGAGGCTGAACAGAAGCCATATCATCCCACGCAGATAACAAGGTTTAGGAATCGCATCGGAGTTACAAGACTCGAAAGAATAATGGGCGGCTTAGTCGATGAACTGCTCAAACGCGGGTTGATAATTGGCAAGATTGTAGTGATGGATGCTACTTTCATCAAAGCATACAGTAAACGTGATCCTCATGAAAACAGCCGCGGAGGCTCAGACCCCCCGGCTAGAGTAGGCAGGAACGGCAAACCCTACGAGCTCGGATACAAGCTACACATTGCAATAGACGCGAAATCTGAACTCCCTTTGGCAGTCATTGTGGCATCGGCCAATGATAATGAGAAGAAGCATGCTCCTGTGCTGCTTGAAAAGACTTTGAAGGCAACCAAACGCATTGTGAAACTGGTTGTTGCAGATTCTCAGTATTCTAGCAGAAACCTCAGAGACCAGGCTTCCTCCCTTGGCATTAGAGTCGTGATTCCATTTCCTACAAATCAGCAGCGAGCGCAGAAAGGACTGTTGAGAGTGGACCGGTATTTCAGAACTCATGGACCGACTAGCGAGAAACGGCTTTACAGGTTGAGGTCTTCGGTTGAGCGGGTTAATTCTAGGCTCAAAGAGCAGCTGTGTTTGGAGAAACATCGGGTCAGGAGTATAGAAAGGATCACTGTTCATGCTTTAATCTGCATGATTGCTATGCTATTCAATGCAGTCGCTGCATTTCGGTTGAACAGAGTAGAAAAAGTTCGGTCAATAACCTTACTCGCAAGATGAGCAAAAACTAACACGGAAAAAGTAAATTAGCAACGCACTGGCCAGTGCGTTATATCAATTTTGGGGTAGATCTAATCGTTGTTCGTGCTAAACTTACTATACGACTTCCCAGTGAGACTAAGAAAAATCCAAGGAAAGCAAACTCAACAAAACTAAATATTGCTTGTCCCGGAAAAATCAACGTTAAAACTATACCTATGTAAAGCGCGCTTCCAGCGTATTTTCCTACAGGATCGTATACTCTTTTGGCGTAGAGACTTGTTACTAAGAATTGAACAAACAAGGCACTTATGAGGATCAAGAGCCAAATTGGGTAGTATCCTTTGACGCTGAAAATTACAAATATACCAAACACAAGAACAAAGTCTGTTGTGGCATCATAGTAGCCGCCAAGTCTTGAGGTTACCTTTAATCTCCTTGCCAAATAACCGTCAAAAAAGTCAGTCGCAGCTGAAAAAGCAAGTAAAATTAAGCATAAGGTAACGTTTCCTGCCATAAACGAATAAAAGAATAAAGGGAAAACTACGATTCGCAACGAACTTATGAGATTCGGAATTAGGATTAGTTTTCGTATAGTCCATCACTTTATCAAGATTATGCATTCGCCAGCTTCATCTTGGTTAATTCATCTCTAAAATGGATTTGCAAATTCAACAGCAAGCTTGCTACAAAAAAAGGAATTCGGGAGAAATCTCCACTGGGACGTCGGTTCAAATCCCCCCAGTCCACTTCAACATCGCTGCCACAGCACCCGAGAATTCCGAGGAGTTGGAGAGTATTGCGTTTTCAGAAAAATCTATTCTCCCAAAAGTCTCACATTCTATGTATATCCGAAGCTTGAGCTCAGATGCTACTGTAACCTGAGGATTTCTGACTTAGAAATGTCTCTATTGGGTCCAATTCGCTTTCTTCACTTTATTGATTTTAGTGGGAGATTTTTCGTGCCTGCGGCATCCATCCTTCACGCCGCTTTACTTCTGAAATATATAGCTCTTCCCAGTACTTGCCCATAACGTAGAACCTGTTTTCCATGTAGCTCGATTCTTCTTTCGAATCTTCACAAGCGTTTACGACAATATGTCCCAATTGTTCTTGCTTATTCATTTTTTCCATGTTGTTTTTCATCATCATAACTACATACACCACACACATAGTTATATACCTTTAGGGAAGTAAAATATAGTAAACCCAACCTCTCCCTTAACCTTCCTCAGACCCTTCAAAAGCAAGTAACCCTGATTGAACGCCTGCTTAATAGTTCCAAACGGATGCTCAACTATCTGCCGCCTCAAACGAAGCTTCTCTATGCCATTACGACTCTGCAACCTAACTCTGAGATGCTCAACTGCGCCATCATACTCAGACCTAACCATAGTCCTTCCACGTTTGTTCCTCGTACACTTGCTCCTAAAAGTGCACACAGCACGACCAACCGTTCTGTAAACCCTTAAACTCCAATTACAAGTGCACAAGCAGCAACAACCTTTTTTGAAAGCCAATTAAAATCGTCTTCTTGCTTGCAAACATTGTCTTTCACACATTTTTTGCATGCAAGGCAAGGGCGAATATTGAGGTCACTTAATTTAACGAAATCATAACTCAGCCCAGTTGCTTCCAGAACGGCTTTTAACTGCCCTGTCAGTATTGCTATTAGTAAGGGGACTTCCTGAAATGCCGATAACCTTTGACTCCATATAATCAATTACCGAAACAAGAAAAAAGTGTTTGAGAGTTTTGTAAACGTTTGCATCTATGCTAGTTTTTTGCTTCCTTGTCCTGGCGAAGCAGCGAAGACTTCAGTGACTTTTATTATTCCAACACTTTTTATTTTCATTTTCGAGGTTTCCATACTCTTCTTTGCGAAGTTATCGAAAATTGGTCCACTTGTTTGGAAACCACCGAATGTTCCCTTTAGTTGGTAGCCTGTCATTGGTCCTTTGAACACTGCAATAGCAACTTGCTTGTTTTTTTCAAGGTTTTCTTTTGTTTTTATGATGAAAACTTCTGCGAACGCAATAGTTTCGGGGTCTACTGCTACAAAGCTCCATAATGGAACTACGTTTGGAATGCCTTTAACGTCTATAGTTGCTATCATTTTCGCTGAATCACTTGCACTTAAAACATCCATTACTTCTTTAGGTATACTAACCAAAAATCACACATCCTATTAATGGAAACAAAACTGCAAAACTCTAATAAACTTTTAGGGAATTAGAATATACTCAGCAAATGCAAGGGAAGTACAATATATTGGCTAACACAGGCAAGGATTCATCATCCGATTACCTAATCGGTGCAATCGCTGAGTTAAATCAGTGAGGGCGAAGTGAAGTGAAACGAAATATAGAAGGAGTTACGACCAACTTTTGGGGGATTTGTATTATAATTTAAGCAAAGTGCCTAAGACATGAATGATTAAAATGAGGTAGAATGCAGTAGTCATGGTGATATGTAAGTATTTTAGGTACTTTTTTGAGCTCTGCATTATATTAAATCTGTAAAGAACGCCTGTCACAACAAGTGCAAGCAAAGCGATGTATAATGCCATTCCGATTCCTATGCGAGTTACAGTTGCTAGCTCATACCAGAAATGAACAGAAATAAGCATGAAAGCCAATAAATTACCGAAAATATGAAATCTTAATAATGCTTTAACTCGCAGTGGACGACGCTGTTTTATGACATAATATATTGGCGTAACCAATGCAATCCATAAGCCCCCTATCCAACTCGCCCAATGGTTAAAGGATAAAAAACCTATTGAAAAATCAAACAAATGCGTATAAAACAATGCAATAGTTGACAGAAAAATGGTCAGCACAATTATGACTAATGCCACCCAAAAATCGGGTTTTCTTAAATAGTTAAAAACACTCGCCAACTTTGCTCTTTACTCCAAGAAAACTGAGTCTACTGCTACTATGCTCCATATTGGAACTACGTTTGGAGTGCCTTTAGCGTCTACTGTTGCCAACATTTTTGCTGAATCACTTGCACTTATAACATCAATTACTTCTTTAGGTATGCTGACCATTTTTCATCATCATAATTACATCAAACCACCCATATAGTTATATACATTTAGGGAAGTAGAATATACACAGCAGAGATGCGAGAAAATGGTAACTGTAACCCAAAACGAGGAGTCTATGATCAACTTATTGAATAACCTCAGGCAAGAGGTAAAGAGCTTAAGAAATGACGTGAATCTAATCGAGGAATCAGTCTTAAAGCAACGCCTAAAGGCAATCGAAGAAACCCTATCCCAAAATCACCTAATGGTCTACGCTCAGCAAAGATCTGAAAACATTAACGAAGACCTTTCACGCAGCCTCAAACCAGATTGCGATGATAAAACGAAATGCTTGGAATATTTTCAAGCAAAAATTGATGACAGCACCCGAGCAATTAAAGAATCAGGGTCAAAAAAAGCAATATCCGATATTGATGACAAAATTGCCGAGAACGAGTTAATGCTTGAAAAAACCAGAGGTCAAAAATGTGAAGCTTGCTTTGCGAACTTCCACAAGAAGCTAAAACGTGAAAAGAGAGCCTACCAAGAAATCGTTCTAGTAGAGGACATGAATAAACCCGAGAGCGCTGAGGCGTTAGATATTCAGTTTCTCGTGAACGCGTTGTTTGAACCGCTCGCAAATTGTTCGCGCCTTAAAATTCTCTCGTCAGTTAGTGAAGGGAAAAAAAGTTTCTCTGAATTGTCTAAAATTGTAAATCTTAAGGGAGGTCACTTGGCGTTTCATCTTAAGAAACTTGTGGATGCAAGACTGATAGCACAGGAAGCATCCAAAGGAGATTATGTTGCTACTCAAAGGGGGCTTAGTTTCATTAAGAAAATGAGTTCTTTTACAAGCCTTGTCACAGTATAATTGGTCTCGCGCGCGCAAAAATTAGTGGATTAGAACCTGCTCATGTATGCAACCCGATGGACTTGCCACGTCTTAAAATTGGAGAAGAATAAAATCTTCAAGTGTGGGCGTGCGCGATTGGGCAAACGGGATAAGGTTAGGATCAACGTCTCTACTGACAAAATGAGCAGAAATTAACATGAAAACTTCAATTAAGCAACGCACTGGCGCGCCCAGTCCACTTTATTCACCATTATCAGCAAAATGCCGAGGCATGGTGAAGCACGTTTTAGCAAATTTACTGATTTGGGATTCACAAGTCATAATAGTATAACGGGCTCGATGCTGATAAGGTGGCTGTTTAATGGGTCAAGTTGCGTTATCCTTTGTAGTCCCAGCTTATAATGAAGAAGACTTTATCGAGGATACTCTCGGTACAATTGAAACCGTCATAAAAGGCAAGAATTTGCCTTACGAAATTGTTGTCGTTGACGATGGTAGCCTTGATGGAACTTTGGCTAAAGTGACTAAATACGCAAAAAATAACGGTCATGTCAAAGTGGTTAGTTACACCAAAAACATCGGAAAGGGGCACGCCGTAAAAACAGGGTTCATGCAAACTAGCGGGGACATAGTTATTTTTGCAGACAGTGACATGGAGATTGATTTAGGTACCGTCTCAAAATACATTCAGGCTTTGGAAGACGGGGATATTGTCATAGCTTCTAAACGGCATTCGGGTTCACAAGTGGAAGCACCCTTATCTCGTAAGATTCTTAGCCTTTGCTTTAACGGCTTAGTTCGGCTTCTAACAGGCGTTCCTCTTAATGATACTCAGTCAGGGCTTAAAGCAATGAAGAAGAATGCGTTCGTCGATATTTTCCCTCGATTAACTGTTAAACGTTACGCTTTTGACGCTGAATTATTGGCTGTGTCACATCTTAGTGGCTTGAAAGTTGTGGAGATGCCCGTCAACATGAAGTTGAATGCGTCATTTAAGCCAAAAGAAATATGGAACATGTTTATTGATTTGCTTGGAATAGCGTACAGGCTTAGAATTATTCACTGGTATCAGCGCCTGTTCCCCAAGAAAAACGGCTTCCTAAACCCGGTTTCACTTCTCCTTCGTGAAAGAGAATTAATGGTTATTTAAGTATTGAAATCTAAAAGATCAAATGTCCGCGCGAAGACTAAAAAAGCAGAACAGTCAAAACGAGATTGCTTCAAAACTTGAGCAAGCGGCAAAAAAGAGGAAGTGTGGGATACCTCCACTTTTCAAAGGGGTTCAAATCCAGTCCACCAAAAAACCTTATTCTCCCAAAACCATTCTAATTCTGGTGATTTAACTTGGAAGTGGAGGTTAAAGCTGTCGATAAACAGGGACGCATCATATTACCGAAGGTCTGGCGTGAAAAATATCTTAAAAACAAGAAAGCCATCGTCTCAGCCAAAGGCGACACCATCGAAATCAAACCTTTTGCGGCAATTGACCTCACCGAATACTTCGACAAAATGGATGTAGACCTAAAGGCAGATCTCTCAGACTGGCATAAAGTCCGCAAAGAACTGAGAGGCAAATAAAGTGTCACAAGCCTATGTCGATGCGTGCGTTTTTGTTTATGCCTTTCTTAAAACTAAAAGGCAACTGCAACCAAACGAGTTAGAAATAAAGCAAGCAGCCAAGAATATTGTCGCTAGAATCAGCAAAGGAGAAAAAGTAGCTACATCCGTTGTGCACTTCAGTCAAGTCTGCAATGTCTTAGAAGATCACTTCCCGTCTGAAGAGGCGATTCTATTAGAAAAGGGGTTGCTGTACCGAGAAAATATTTCAATTTGTGAAGTAGCCCAAGAGGATTACATTAAAGCTGTATCCATAGCGGAAGAACATGCTGTGGGCGTTAACGATGCTTTGGCTTATGTAATCATGAAAGAACGAGCCTTACGAACAATCTACTCTTTCGACAAAGACCTTGACGCTTTCACTGATATTCTGCGAGTTATCAAATAAAAATGGCTTTTAGAAAATGATCCATATTCCCATGAGAATTAGTAGAGATCCAATTACTGCCTAGTATAATACCTGCGGTTTCAGTGTTCCACATACTGTTCACACTGTTTGCGCTTGTCATGAATGGGCTATCTATCGTTTGATTCATTGAAGATATGGCAATTCCGGCACCAGCAATTAAGAGAAATAGACCAATAATTAACATAAGCGTCGCAAATGTCTTATTATTCATGTCAATGTTTCACCATTAATTGACTATTCTGATATATGCAGATTTAAGATTTATTAAGTCTGAATACTACGTTGAAATATAGCCTTAAGAACTACAGCTTCTCGCTGGATTTGGGCCTCTATGACTTAATAGTTTTTGAGTCCTTTTGCTAGGGTAAATTCCAACAGTTTTTAGGCCCATAAAGGGTTGCTGAGGCTCTGGAAACTAAGGAAGAAAATTTTTTTCTTTAGGAGAATAAAGAAAAATTTCGAATTCTTCAATTGCAGCTATTTTAAGTTTAACCAGAGCCTTCTCAGCCATTTCTCTTTTATCTCTCCTCACTGTTTTTTGGGGGACTAAAAAAAGGGGAAGGATTTTTTGTTTTGCGCTTTTGGTTTATGGGTGTTTTCTGTTGAGCATAAGCATAGTTAAAGCGCCGATGATGACTATCACGATGATTATTGCAACGATTCCGTACATGAGTGTGTTATTCGATGCTAAGCCAGCAAGTGGTGTCGCTGTCGGTGCTAATGTTGTCGGAGGAGAGGTAGCGAGGAAAGCGGTTTGAGCGGAAGAGCCATAGTATGATTGTGTCCCTGCGAACGTTGCGGTGACAGTGAAGTTGCCTACGATGTCAGGCTTCCAATTGAAGCTGAAAAAGCCATTTGCGCCAGTTGTAGTTGTGCCAATCGTCCGGTAGTTATTGTTGGAATCGAGAACGTTGATTGTCACTTGAACTCCTGTTGTATTAGTTGGCATTGGCTGCTGCTCGTAGACTGCTTCCATGAAAGATGTCATGCTTGCGTCGGATACGCATGGTAAGCCGTTGGGGAAGTTTGCTGCAACTGCTTCTTGGCTTGCGCCTGGAGAGATGTCGGTGACTGAACCTGTGAGAACGATTGGGGCTCCTGCAGTTGTGACTGGGTTGAGTGCTGTGATAGTGGTTTTGCTTGGTCCCATACCGAAGCCGTATATTTGTCCGTCGTAGCCGTTCCATCCCATCAGTTCGCTGTCGGCGATAGGTGATACATCTCTTTGGAAAGCGCCGTTGATTTCCCAGACTACTTTGCCGGTTGCACAGTTCAACGCAATTTTCTCTCCACCTGGAAACAGCGGAGGATCATAGCAACGTCCCTCAGAAATGAATAACATACCGTCAGCGATGCTTTGCGTGCCGAAGACCCAGTTTGGATAAACACCATAAGGCGTGTTGTAACCAGCACTTCCTCTAGTCCATGTCCAGTCAAGTTTTCCTGTTGTAAGGTTGAGAGCGTTTACGTAGCCGCCGATGTCCCAGATGTAGACCTGACCATAAGCGATAGCTCCGCCTGAGTAGATGGTGCTCAGTCCATTGCCTACTAGTTGGGTTGGTCCCCAGAGTTTGGCACCAGTCATCATCGAATAGCCGTATGCTTGATCTGTATCTTTGTCCTGATACACGTATACGCCGCTGCCTGCTGCTAATATGGCGAAATCATGGTTCTCTATTAGTGTCTGGTTGGTTGGTTCGAAAAGAACTTGGCCAGTGATGGGATTGTATGACATGTCTGTTTCGTAGGATGAACTCCACTGTGAGAATAGCTCTCCGAAACTGCTGGCGAAAACACTTTTCGGCTGTGAGGTCAAAAGAATAGCCTGGTTGGTTTCTGAAGAGATACCAAAGTTTGGATTCGCAATTGGAACAGGCACTGACCACTCGATACCTGTTGCCCACGTGTAGGTTCCGGACGGCTTAAAGTCACCCGTGAAAAATTCAGCACTAGGACCAATCGCTAATGGACCAGCAAGGCAAAGTGATGAATTCCACATAGTCAGCGATTCAGAAACAACGTTTCCGAATTGGTCATAAGAGTCGTTGGTGTAGTAGATTAGTATTGATCCCGAGCAGCTAGGTTCGCCGGAATCTATCAATGCGTTTGTTGATGTCGAAAAGATGTTAGCTATGTTTCCTGGAACACCAGATACAGTTGCCATGTAGTTTCCTGTCACCGGGTCTAATATGTCATAGTTTCCAGTTGAGGGATTGTATGTCCAAAGGAATGCTTGAGAACCAAATTCCTCTACTGTGTGGAATGTTAACACTTGACCGTATACCAGTGTGTCGGTGGTGTTCTTTACCCAGAGTGTTTGTCCGTTGAAGAGGTTAACTGCAACAATGCCTGCATAGTCTGTTTGAGCGGGATACCAGCTGTAGTAAAGAATTCCGTCTAGAATTATCGGTTCAAAAGTGTGATAAAGCGGAGAGTTCGCTGCAAATGAGCTTACTTCGTTGGGCGCGGTTTCGCCTCCAGGTTGACCTCCAGTTGTGATTGGTTTAGTCCACAGTATGTGAGCTGTCGTTGGTGCCGTGCTGTAAGGTTGGAAGTTGTTCCCTGAGCCGTCGTACCCGCCTGTGTTGTCAAATCCAGGTCTTCCTAAGCCATACCAGTTTCCACCGACTGATTGCGCCCATCCATAGTTTGAAGCGTATATTGGTGTTGTCCAGTAACTCGTTGGAAGAGGCGAACTTGTAAAGTATGATATCGGAGCTTGCTGCACAGTAATTGTGACTGCTGGGCTGATTGCAGAATCCAAGTTATAGACTAATCCGTTGTTAGGGTCTGTTCCCAATAATTGTCCGGGGTATATTGCTTGAAAAGTGTAGTTTCCTAAGGCAGTGGGCACGAATGTAACTGCTGGGACTCCTCCCGTGGTATCCGATTCGTATGGTCCAAGGGTCATGTTGGTTCCGTCTGGTTTAATGATGTTGATTGACAATTTTAGGAAGTCTTGTCCAAGCGAATAACCACCGGTCAACGTTGGTACGGGTTTGGTGAAGAAGAGGGTTATGTACACTGTCTGGCCTACGCCGACGGGGCTAGGTGAAGCATTGACGTATAGAAAGGTTGGAAGGTTTACAGGCGCCGTTGCGGCAGATGCTTGTCCTATCATCATTATCATTGGGGCTGCTAAAACTAACATAAGTAACAAAGCGAAAAAACGATTTTTGGTTTGCATTTTTGTTTTTCTCCTTTTTTTGAAAGCGCTCAAGGGTCTATCGTGAAAAGGTTTTAAGCATTTGTAACAAGTAGCATTTGTTACAGCCAGCTCATCAAGTCGCCGTATTCAATGATAGGACCTGAAAACCTGATGAACTGATCAAGCCATAACAGTACAAATCAATAAACCACGGAAAAACTGGAATTCCACGAGCAAAGTATTCAAAAGGTCTTAGGCTTTCGCTCGGTTCTTTCTATATTTTCATGTTTTCGTAAGTTATCAAGGTTACAATTTTCTAATTTTATCTTCTTTTCCCAAAAAACCTAGATTTTGAAGGGGAGTTTCGGTTTTCAACGAGGAATCATTGGACGCTTCATTCCATAAATCTTCAAAAAAGTTTGTTGCCATTCTTAAAAGAGAGGGACTGTTTGACCATAGGCTAGGTACGCAGTCGTTACTAGATATGCATACAGTCATTTCTTTTTTATCGAATATATGCATTCCAAATGGGCGTGTGTCAACGGGAGCAGGGCAAAATGCGTATCTCAGTTCTAAGAAAGAAATCCCAGTAAAACCGTTGGGTTTTTTCAATATTGAGTCGTCTGGGGTTCTTTGGGAGATTAGTCTAATTTTTGCGCCTTTTTTCCAAGCTTTCTTCAAAAAACTTAGATTGTGCTCCTCGAACACTTCACACGGAACGATAATGTCTATTGTATTTTGTGCTTTCTCAATTAATTGGGTATGCATTTTGAATAGAAGCGATCTTTCTGAGGTTATCCTGAACTCTGATTCATTCTCTATAAGAGAATTTGAAAAAGAACTAAAGTTGCTAATCAACGAGTGGGCTTTTTTGAGTATTTCTTCGTTCTTCTTTTTCCTTTCGAGCAGAAGAATTGAAATACCTTCTTTCAGTGGGGTAGCTTTAAAAACAGTCGGTTTTGACAAGATTCTTTCAGCAAGCCCTAACCTTTCCAAGGTGGGCATAACTCGATAGATATCTTGCCTAACGGTATTCGAAGCTTTTGAGATTGTTCCTACATCCACTTCCCCGAGTTGAACAAGATTCAGGTATATTTTGGCCTGCAAAATGCTTAGACCCATATCATTTAGCGCTTGCATGCTCTCTTCCTGAATCATGAGGAGTCTTCCTGAATAACTCGAACTTTAACTATCGGACGCAAAGGGTTATCCCAATGCTATTCTTTACTTTCCGTTTTACTTAAATAACTTACGCATAATGCCCATGATATCGTACAAAATCAAAAATAATAACTGCCAATTTGTGACTAAATCGCAAAGCTTAAATTACAAAGCAAGCAATAACAAAGTTAGGGCTATTTCACGACCGCAAAATTATGGGCGAAGGACAAAATCGACGCACAAATCATAGGACTTCTGTTTGAAGATGCTCGCAGAAATTTTGCGGAAATTGGAAAAGAAGTGGGCATCTCGAAAAACGCAGTTTGGAGCCGCTACCTAAAAATGAATAGGGAAGGCGTGATTACTGGAGCCACGGTTCAAATAAACTACAGAAAGTTAGGGTATGACGCTGTGGGGACTCTAATGATGGACATTGAACCTTCCCAGCTAGAAGAATTAAGTAGATATATTACAACTCGAGTGCCCGAGGCTTTCGGTCCGTTTTTTAGTGCGTCGAAATTTAATGCGGGTGCAGTGGTGCCACTAAGAAACGTAAGCGAATTAGGCAAGATAAAAGAGGAGTTAAGCAGGAAATTAATCGTTACCGAAATAAGTTCTTCACTTTGGACCGATGTTTGGTTCGTCCCTGAGAACTTATCGCAGATCCCAGTTCGCTCCGCAAACAGCAATAATTTGAAAACAGAAGACAACACTGTGTTTCATGCTGATGAGATAGACTTACACTTGATAGAGGCGCTTGCAAAGGACAGTCGAACCTCTTTTAGAGCATTAGCAATTCAGTTAGGCGTTTCTATCGATACGGTCGCGAGACGATATCGAAGACTGAGGGAAGAAAAAGTCATAGTTCCCAGAATTCAAATCGATCCAAGGAAGATAGGGTATAACGCTTTAGTTAATTTCTACCTCAAGATAATGCCGCATTATGATGTAGACGTGATCCTAAACGAGTTACTTCAATTTTCTGACGCTTTTTATGTAATGAAGTTTAGAGGAGATTTCAGCGTAGGCATGATGCTTATGGTTAAGAGCATTCAGGACATGCTCGAAACAGGGGATCACATTGCAAGAATAACGGGTGTCAAGAGGACAGAGACAGTTGTAAGCTCAGTTACAGACAAATGGCCCCTTCCCCGAACATACACCTCAACTCTTGGAGGAAACACGACCGCCACCTGAACTTGAACTGTCTTAGAGTGCCATCGAAGACTACTGAGAGGGGTTTATTTTCAAAACTTTTCTTCCGATGGCTTAATTTTTTGTTCAAGGATTCCCTTCTAAATAAACAATTTTTTATCAGATTACTCAAGTTTTCATTAATGGTAAGTCTTAAATCTGAATGGCGTATATAAAGCAAAAACATGAAAAAAGGGCAAACCTAAAAAACTCAATTTGATATATTAAATCTGAGAGTGACAGATTTGGCGGAGCAAGCGAAATTGGCTTATCTACAAGAGGAAATTAAAAAAGCCAAAAGGAGCGAAAGGAGCGGAACTGCCATTTCAATTTCAGGATTAATGATAGTCATTTTATCTATTTTATTTCCTCAAATCATTAAAACAATGCCCACTCCAGCATATGTTGTACCTTTCTTCTTTGGACTGTTCGGTGGACTATTAATCATCGTTTTGGGCATGGCTTTCGACATTTACTACGCAATTCAGGGTGGGATCCTAATGGATCAACTGAAAAGAATGGCTTCAAAGTGTTTAATCAATTAAGTAAGGCTGCCTTGCTTTTCAATAATTATTATGTGAGTGCCTTTTTCTCTTAGACTCAGTGAAAATGGCTTCAGATATGAACAAACACCATGAAGAGAAAAGAAGCATAGAACTTGGTATAACTTTTCTTTACGAACTTTTAACCACAAAGTCAGATGATTATCAAGAACATCTTTTTGTTCGATTAATTGATGCTTTAGGGTTTAAAATGCCTGCCGCCAAAAGTGAAAAGGTGTTCGCACCTTTGTCTTCAAGACAAAACTTATCTGCATTTCCAACTAATACTCTCACATAATCAGGATCTTGTGATTTCGAAGTGGCAAATAAGTCCGAAAAAACAAGTAGCAAGTGGGAAATCAAAGGTCTGGCGGCAGATGGCCCGACTCGGGCTTGAAAGAGAAATTGATGCTTTTCGGCCAATTCGTCGGCGACTGGGACATTGTTGAAGCCAGGTATATGCAGGCGGATGGAACTTGGGTCAAGATGCATGGAGAGGTTCATTTTGGATGGATTCTTGGCGGCAGCGCGGTGCAGGATGTTTGGATGGGTTGCAAAGAAGGATCTCAGAAGATGACTCTTTTTGGAACAACCATCAGATTCTATGACCCACAGATTGATGCTTGGCGCAGCACCTGGCTGTCTCCATTGAAGGGTCTTGTGCAAGCGTTCATAGCTCGAAAAGTCAACGATGACATTGTTCTTGATCTTCAAAACACAAATGGCTATCCCGAGAGATGGATATTCTCACAAATCACACCGCAGTCTTTCAGATGGCATGCTGAGGAAACACATGACGAAGGCAAGACTTGGCTGACAACCGAGGAAATGCAAATCAGCGAAAATCCCCGATGGGCACTAAAAATTATTCTTTGGCGACCTCAGTTTGACGGAACTTATTTTTCGTCTAATTGCGGGATTCGCCTAGCAAGCTCAACCCAGTTTTGAGAAACACTCTGTTTTATTAATGGTTTGATGTTGGCGAAAACCGGCGTTGGCATCAAAGTCATCCAACCCTTTGTAACTACGAATTGATCTTCCAGATCAAGCAACGGGAAAAGCCATTGAATAAAAGCTGGAAACCTGCTGGGAGGCACTTGTTTTGACATTAAGCCTCCAATTTGAGCTTGCTCACTCTCAGATGTTCTTTCTCTGAGAATAGCATATAGATGGGCATCTTCCTTATCCAGATGAATCCGAAGATGCGTGGACAGGGCTATTGTAGCTCTTGCCGCGTTCAGCGGGTCAGGCGCTTTACGGATTTCTTCTATCCCAGCAACCATGCGGTCAAGTTCACGATGATCCATCAGGTAAGCTTTGGCTACAAGAGGCGCCACGTTGTCGACAGCGGGAAAAACCGCGACTTCCTCGCCCTTAGCATGATAATCCAGAGCCTCATCCATAAGATGCAGGCGATCCAAAACCAAAGTTAGGTCCCCTCCGCCGCGGGCTATTTTAAAGACGGCATCATCAATCTGGAAAACGTCACGGCGAAACGCGTTATGTAGAGCACGCACAATATCAATTGGTCCTGACAAAACCAACAGCCTCTTATAAAAAATTCTCCGTCAAACTATTAACAGTTGTGCTGTTGTAGCTCTGAGGCCACAAGATTGGAAGGTCATATTTTTTTGCTTATAGCGTAAACCAATAATTTTTGTCTTATCTAAAGAGATATGTGAAGACTAAAAGTCTTTAGCCCAAAGTTTAAAAATGCCAGCTATGTATCATCTGAAAACGTGGCGGGTGAGTGGACCTCCATCCGTTCCGCCATTATAAAACCCGGAGTAGGAGGAAAAAGTTTGAAAATCGAGAAAACAAAAAAGGTAATATTGGGTGTTTTTGCCATTTTGATAATGGCCTCAACCGAACTTGTGATCCAACAATTTAGTCATTCTTTGCCTTTTTTTGAGGTGGAAACATGAGGAAAGCAGTTGTAATGTGTAGCGGAGGCGTTGATTCCGTTACAACTCTTTATTTCGTTGCGAAAGTGATTCGAGCCAACCCGATCTTGGTCATAAACGCAGATTACGGTCAACGGATGGTCAAGGAAGAGCGCTGGTGTGTGAAGAAGGCTGTTGAAGATTTGGAGAGGCAAGGCTTCAAAGCTACTTACAAAGAAATCGACATTTCGTGGATGAAAGAGCTTTCCACAAGTTTGTTGGTCAAAGATGATGTTCCTGTGCCGGAGACACCTAAAGAAGATATCTGGGATGCAGGGAAAGCGAGAGAGAGAATTCTTAGATGGTGGGATGTTGTTCGCAACACGATGTTGCTGACTATCGGCCTGGCTCATGCAGAACACTTTGATTTAGACAGTTACATCAAAACAAAAGAACGCGACATCTACGATGTTTACATAGGAATCAGAAGAGAAGGACCCGTTATGATGAAGGACAACACCCCGGAATTCGTTGCGGAGATGAATCGTCTTGTTGAGCATGCAACTCACTTCGGCGGATACAAAATCTCAGCGCCCCTGCTTGAAGTCGACAAAGACGGCACGGTTGCATTGGGAAAAGCATTAGGTGTCAACTTCTTGTACACCTACAGCTGCTACCAAGGATGGGACTGGACCGAAAAAGGTGAACCTGTCCATTGCGGCTTCTGCAGTAACTGCCGACGAAGAAAAGAAGCTTTTACCCTCGCTGGAATACAGGACCCAAGCAAATACGCACGTTGAAAAACATGAAAACTAAAACCATAGCAGTTGCCGTTATCTACGCCTCGCTTTACGCTGCGTTGGTCATCGTGTTGGGACCGTTCAGTTATGGACCTGTACAAGTACGAATAGCCGACGCGATGGTGGCTTTAGTCCCGATCTTCGGCTGGGCTGGAATACTTGGACAGGCATTAGGGGTCTTCATATCTAACATTTTCAGTCCACTCGGCTGGATTGACCTGCTAAACACGATTCCAAGCTTCATAATGGCATATGCAATTTGGAAACTAAGAAACACAAGCGTTATCGCGGGAACAGTAATGTACTCGATAGTGCTGGCAGTCACCGTAGGCGCAATGCTTAGTTACGTGTACGGACTGCCGCTAATCGCCGAATTCGCCTACGTGCTGATAGGAAACCTAATTGCATCAACAGTCATCGGATACCCAGTGTACAAAGCGATCAAGAAAACAAACCTCCAAAGACGGCTTGAAACCGAAAAGTGAGTTTATTCTTTTTTTCTTTCTTAAAGAACCTTCTGCACCCCCCTCCGTCTGTTTCTGCGTCCATCGGTGATATCTCATGCCCCTTGTGTACAGGGAACAGAAGCCGAGCAAACCCAGATTCATGAGGATTTGTGGCACGGCTTTAGCTTGTCACCCGAACTTTCCGAATATGAATGAAAGCAAACCAAAAACGAACAGGAAAAGAACCAGCTTCTTTATTTGGCGAGCATTCTCACGTGAAGGATTTCTAATCAAACTCGCAGAACACCAAACTAACCCAACGTCAGTAACAAGCACGAACGGAACGAACCAAATTGAGACTAAATTAAAGATCAACGGAAGAGGTGACAGGCAGACTGCTAAAATGAAGAAGCCAGCCGCTGCATAAGCCGCTTTTCTTTCCCCGAAGGATACTGCTAGAGTTTTGATTTTATTTATGCCGTCGCCTTGCACGTCAACTATGCCTTTGGCGATTTCCCGTCCTGTATTGGAAAGGAATGCCATGGATGCGAAAAGCAAAATGTTGACCTTGATCAAATTGACGGCCACAAGGCTGCCATATAGAAAAGGCGCGGCTACGCATGCGCTAACCAACAAATTGCCCGCAAATCCCCGTCTCTTCCCAACAGTTGAGTAAGCCATCATTATAACCCAAGCTGCAAAAGCAAACAAAAGGCAATAGACACTTATCGCGAGGGCAGCGGCCAAACCTACAACCGTCAGAAAACCCGTTAGCAACAAGGCGGCTCTCTTGGATACGGCGCCGCTTGGGATTGGGCGTAAAGGCTCATTTATTTTGTCGATGTCAAAGTCGTAATAGTCGTTGACCGCCATCGAAGCCCCAGTCAAAGTGAACGCGGTTACTACTCCGTAAACCAGGTTCATCCAGTGAATGGCGCTGACTCCCGCTAAGCTAACGCCCACGAGAACGGCGAAACTCATGACTATGCAGTTCACTGGTCGAAGCAACCTAAACAAGCCGCTGATCTTAACCAAGAGATTACCTTGGCGTGAATATGCATGGTCTAGTAATTAAAAACTAACTCAAGTTATCTCAAATTTGAATCAACAATTCATAACTCATTTATTCCGATTCACGTGAGTAACAGACACTCAACTTAGCTAAAACCGCTAAGAAACAAAAAATAGAATGTACAGGAAAACTAATTTGGGATGACGATTATGGAAAAAAACGTTGTGCATGAAAATCTTACGAACTTTGGATCCGCCAATTCTTGTTTCAAAGGAAAAGGGAAGGTTAACTGAAATGGTGGGTGTTGGCAAAGTAATCGGCATCGCAATTGCTTTTCTTTTCGTCGGAATGATACTCGGAGGATACCTCAGCTTCACAGTGGTTGCCCCAGAACTACAAAAGCTACACATTGACTTTGGAGTCCTTGGCAGCAACAATAACAACCAAAGCAACCAAAATAACAACAACAATAACAACAATAACAATAATAACAATAATCCGACTACCAACAATCCGAACAATAACAGCAACAATAACAACGACCCAAACGGCAACAACCAAAATACGAGCAGCCCGAACAATAACAACGACCAAAACCAACCTGCAATAAACAACAACAATCAGCCGCCCAGCAATGAGACAGCTAGCTACGGCGGAAGCGGCCAATTCAAAGTCTCAATGCAAAGCAATGGAAACTCTTACTCAGGAACTCTAACGGCAAACATAAATATCCCAGTTCAACAGGTCGGAAACTCCATACAATTCAGCCTGGATCTATCGCCGACAAGTGTTTCCGGAAGCCTACAGCAAGCAATACAGACTGGCGGCAGCGACACAATCTTCAACTTCGTAGGCACAGTTTCCAACTCGCAGGTCACTGCAAACGCCCAAGGCACAACCGGCAATGGACAGACCTTCGACTTAAACATCAGCGGCTCAATCGATTCGAACACATTCTCTTTCACAATGACTTCAGCAGGAGACTCTCAACTTACCGTCTCGACACCTCAGCAGATAGTAACCCACAACAACTAATGCACCAATGAGATGGATAATCTCCTTTTTTGTAACCAATATAGAGAGTCTTTTTCAACTGATTTGATTTCGCCTTCCTATTGACTACTTGCCCCAGTTTATTGTTGGAGGTTTTGGTTCGCAATCTCAAATCACGGAAGAATGGTTTTTTTGCGTCTTGCATATTAATGAGAATAGCTAAGTGAAGGCGTGATGAAAAAGTGGTTAGTGCTAGCGGTAGTGTTGATTGCCGTCATCGTTCTGGGCGGGTCATTACTGATTTTGCTCAACAACAAAACCACCCCAGCAGCCACTACAACATCAAATTACACTTACTCGATTGTCAAGACGTACCCCCATGACACAAGCTCCTTCACCGAAGGATTATGGTATTCGGATGGAATAATGTACGAAAGCAGTGGCAGCGGAAACGGCCCCGATTACGTTTCAACTCTACGTCAGGTTAACTTGACCACAGGCAAAGTCATGCAAGAGTACACGCTGCCAACCCAGTACTTCGGCGAAGGCATAGCAGTCGTCAACGACAAAATTATCCAGTTAACGTGGCAAAGCAACGTGGGCTTCATCTACGACAAAGACACCTTCGCGCTGCTCGGCAACTTCACCTATCCCACCCAAGGCTGGGGCTTAACTTATGACGGAAAAGAGTTAATCATGAGCGACGGCTCAGACAACCTCTACTTCTTAAACGCAACAACATTCCAACGCATAGGAGAAGTTCAAGTTCACGACGGAAACTCAACTGTGACGAATGATTAACTCGCTGGATTACATCAACGGGGACGTTTACGCCAACATCTGGATGACAAACAAAATCGCCATAATCAACCCTGCAACAGGACAGGTTAAGGCTTGGGTAGACCTTACGGGGCTGCCGGCTTCAGTTGCAAGCAAAACAAACGGAAATGCAGTTTTAAATGGCATAGCATACGACCAGCAAAACAACAGGCTTTTCGTAACAGGAAAAGACTGGTCAAGCCTTTACCAGATAAAACTCGTACCCGAAAACAAATCGTGAGCATGAAAAGCCCGTTTCTGAGAGTTGACCAAGGGAAACAATAAGTGCAGTATTTTGCGAAATAATCAAAATTCACTTGAGCATAAAGTGAGATTTAAAAGAAAAATCATGGAAAAGACCTTAAAAACGTCTATTTAGACGTTTGCGATTGCAAAGTGTTGCGCTTTTGCTCTAAATTCAAACATTTCTTTGTGCGTAAAATTGTTGAAAAAAGTTAAATACTGATAGCTCCGAGTT
Source organism: Candidatus Bathyarchaeota archaeon (assembly GCA_963768425.1). Lineage (GTDB taxonomy): Archaea > Thermoproteota > Bathyarchaeia > Bathyarchaeales > Bathycorpusculaceae > Bathycorpusculum. The sequence continues at coordinate 50,080 of CAVYHV010000017.1, forward strand.
AGAGGAGCGGGGATTCGTTTGAGTGAGGGAGAAAACACAGTACCTAAAACTGAAACAAAGTATCCTTGGAGCAACTACACACTGAAATTAGGCAGAGGAGAACCAGTTTCCACAACACAATACGTGCTATACGCAGTGCAGATCGCAGCAGTCATCATTCTGTCGTACTTAAGCGTCGCATGTTATTCCACTAAGCTATTCAGGCATCTCACTATTCTATTTCGTGTACCCATTCTTCTTAGTGTTCACCATGTGGTGGGGAACTTGGGGCATGCTTGGAGCATACGTTGGATGCGTACTCGGCGCAGGCTTAATTGTTGGCATAGGCCAGTTCCATCGATAGCCTATTCGATAAGCGACTTCGTTCCGCCGTTATTCGCATTCGTAATTTACCGTGGAGTCCTATCAAAGAGAGGCTATGATCCGCTGTGGAGAGACTTAACTGACAAAGAAGTTGCAGGCGTAAAAACAAAGAGAGTAGGCGCATGGTTCTGGTTCATCCTCATAAACGGAGTAATACTGAACGTAATCAGTGCAGAACTCGGCATTGGAATACTATACAAATTGGGATCTGGTTCCCAGCGATGTATTCTGGCTATTTTGGGCCGGATGGTTCGTAGGCGACTTGCTAGCAATGGTCATCATCACTCCAGTGCTCGTCAAAGGACTCACAAATCTCGTCGAAAGACAAGGACTAATCAACCACGGCTGGGTAACTTGAGAGCAACTCTTCTTTAAAATTATATTTAAAGGGGAAAGTTGTTGGCAAGTCCAGACGTGAAAGCACGTACTTCCAAAAAGTACGTGCGTACCTTTATTTTTTCTATGCGCACTGGAACACCAATTGAGAAACTGCATGTAATAACCAAATTTTTCATGATTGCAGTCATGTCGGTTTTAACGCTTTACATGTTTGATATCCCTGTTTCACAGCGGCGGCCCAGACATCATTGGGCTTGATTCTTTTGCTTGTTCTTGTATTTTCTCTCTTGTTAATCTCGAGAACCGCCAAGTACCTGGTAAGCTCTTACTTGATACTTGGCGGTACCAGTTATTTTGGCCGAATTCTTCTGGTGGCTTTTCTTCAACGAGTCGCTGCCAGGACGCAAAAATGACGTTTTATTTGTGGCCAGGGTTTTTGCCGATAGGCGTATCAACTTTGGTTCTTGTAGGCGTTTTCGCTTGGTTTACTATAGGACACGAAGCATATGGTTGTCACTTGTTCCTGCGTTGCTGCTATGGTGGTTCACTATAATGCCCAGCTGCACTTAGCTTCTCGTCAATGGCAACATGGGTAAGAATTCCCAATTGGCGCGAGCTTACTCTTTTTCGCTGCCGCAGTGGTCACTAACGGTTGCGTTCGCAAAAGCCTTGGTTACGCAGTGTTAATTTACACGTCATTTCTTTTCCTTTTAACAACAAGAGACGTCGAAATCGCAGGAGCACTTAGGCAACTGAGGCTTTCGTTTAGAAAAGCATTCTTTGTATGCTTGATGTTCAGAAACCTAAACACGATACTGCTTGACTACCAAAACATCAAAATGGCTCAGACTGCACGCGCCTCAAGCGTGATTAGAAAAAGCATATTCTCCAAGATCATGGATCTTCGCTTACGTTTCTATTCCGTTGGTGGCAACCATGATTAGACGGTCCACAGAGATGGGTGTGGCGCTTTACGCCAGAGGTTTTGAAGCGTCAAACAGAATGACAGATTACAAAGAGACAAAACAATTAAGCGTCGTCGACTTATACGATAATGGCGATTTTAGTCGCATTCTTAATATACGAGGTCATCCTTGGACACTCCATCACTGCCTTATTCATGAGGTAAAAGTGCATGTCGGTGTTGGAAGTCAACGATTTCTGGTGGAAATACCGATCCTACGTAGGCGTAGAAAACCCCTTCACACTCAAAGGATTTAACATTCAAAGTGGACAAGGGCGAATTCTTCGGAATAATCGGACCAAGCGGCGCAGGAAAAACCACCCTTTGCTATGCCTTGACAGGAATAATTCCTCATGTTTTCACTGTTCCCCTATGGGAAAGAACGCGAGCACATTAAAGGCGAAATAAAACTTTTCGGGCAAACACTAACCAAAGTCGAAGCGGTAACAGACGAAAAAACAGGCAAAACAGCGGACAAAATCGTCGGCATGAAACAGACAGCGCCCCGAGTTGGATTGCTGCTGCAAGACCCAGAAAACCAGTTTCTCAGGATGGATCTCCTGCATGAAATCAGCTTCGGAATGGAACTTCTGGGGCTTTCCTGAAAGCGAAATTGAGAGAAGAGCCAAAGAAGCTCTTGAAATAGTAGGGTTAGGTGACCTGTGGCCGATAGCTGACCTCGTTCACCCAAGCGAATTGTCAGGTGGGCAGAAACAGAGGGCAGCAATTGCTTCATTCATCGCCCTGCGACCAGAACTGCTTGGTTTTGGATGAACCCATGTCTAACCTTGACCCCGAGGGAAAACTCAGCATAATTCAAGCTATCGACAACATCAGAAACGAATATGACATAACAATAATTGTTGTTGAGCATAACCCCGAAGTAATGCAGAAATACGCTGACAAAGTGCTTGCCATAAACAACGGGCAAGACGATTGCCTACGGAACCACCGAAGAAGGTTTACTCCCAGAGCAAACTGTTTGAGGAAAACGGGCTTTACGCCTCAGACATAGCGAGAATCGGCTGGCAATCAGGCTTAACCTACAATGGAAGAGTTCCCTTCACCGTTGACGAAATGATGCAGGCAATGTGACAGCGAAAACAAGAACCATTCTTGGCAGACATTGAGATGACCAGACAGAAGAGAACGCGGAAGAAATAATAAGCGTCAAAGACCTTGACTTCTCGTACGAAGACGGAACCCAAGCGCTGAAAGGCGTAACATTCTCCATAAAAAAAGGCGAATACGTAGGGCTCATAGGGCAAAACGGCGCAGGCAAATCAACAATATCCAAAGTAATAAGCGGCTTATACCAGAAGTTCCAAGGTGAAGCAAAAGTCATGGGGTTGAACTTGCGCGACAGAAAAGTCATCCAGAAAATCCCCTGTTATGTCGGCTACGTTTTTCAGAACCCCGATAACCAGATTTTCATGCGCAAAGTCTACGATGAAGTCGCTTACGGCTTAAAGAACCTCAAGGTTCCGCAGCAGGAAATCGACCAAAGAGTCAAAGAAGCCCTCAAAAGCGTTGGGCTTGCTGGCGAAGATCGATGAGGACCCGATGTTTTTGGGCAAAGGCGAAAAACGACGGTTAACCGTGGCATCCATTCTTGCGATGAACCCTAAAATCATGATTGTGGACGAACCCACGACAGGTCAGGACTTCCGCATGTCCGAGGACATAATGGACTTGCTTGAAGAACTCAACAGGGCAGGCACAACGATTCTGGCGATAACCCATGACATGACGCTTGTTTCGGAACACACAAAACGAGTCATAGTCATGCATAACGGAGCAGTGCTCTACGACGGCTCCACAAGAGGATTCTTCGCAAACGAAGACTTGCTTGAAGAATCCGGGATAATACCGCCCATGGCAGTGAGACTCAGCCACGCCTACATGAAAAAACACCCATCTTCCCCATGCCTGATGAACACAAAAGAATGGATCACAGCAGTTAGAAAAGTATGGATCTCAAATAATTCAGATTTCAATAGAACCACGTTTTTCAGATGAACACACTAAACTGCGACGACCAATATGGTTTTTTTACCTAAAATAGTAGTTTTTGTTTAGAGCTTTTAAAATTATATATAATGGTTGTTACAGTGTTGAGACAATAACATCGATTGTTTGGGGGAGAATAGGGTTTGGATGAAGTATTAGAGATGTTGGATAAGACCGCTAAGCGGATTCAGAAAGTTGTTGACGAAACTAAAGAGGCAACGTGGAAGCAGTCAGCCATCTACGAGCAGATTATGCAGGCGCCCGACGCTTCCGACGAGCAGAAAATAAAGGCGTTCATAAAGAAAACCCGTTACTTGGACCAGCTTGAAACCTTAAATTCACAGCTGAGCCTGCTGTACACGCTGCAGATTTTCGCGTTCAAAGTTAAGGTGCTTCAGGTTACGGTTGAAAAATGAATGAGCAACTAGTGAAGTCAGGTATTTTGCTTAAGACAGGCGAGTTGGATGAAGTGAAAAAGAACATTGACGCACTCAAAATTCTCATCGAAGCGCAATATGAGTCGATGAAGGAAATTCGGGAAACCAAAACCAAAGCATTAGACTACATAAAATAAACAATATTTTTTCCATCCTTTCAAGCAGAGAAGGATTGTTGACTGAGCTATAGAGCCTGTACAATGCTAATGTTAAAAATAATAAAAAGTGCAGCCTGGTGGTTTTTTCACCACTCATGCCTGCGATTGGTTTTGTTTGGCTTATTCTACGATCTTTTCCCAGCTTGTAACTAAGTCAAGAACTTCTTGGCCTGCTTTGCCGCCGTAGCTCTTGAGGCGTTCGCGAGTGTCTTTTTGAGCTATTGCAGCTTTCTGGAACTCAACCATCTGTGCAGCTTTGTCTGTTAAGTACAGGATTCCGTCTACGCCTGCTCTTGCCATGCGCACTGAGACTGTTAAGAGTTCATTTGCAGTTGGTGTTTCTCTTGGGTCGTCGCCGGGGCCGATAACGTACAATGCAATGTTCAGTTTGACGTCTTTGAAGAGTTTCTTGAAGTTGCGTGTGAGCATTTCCCAATACCAAGGTGTAGCGTAGTTTTTGCTGAACATGACGACGAGAAATTCGTCGGTCAGCGGGGCTAAGTCATCAAAGTTAACGCCGAAGCGTTCATAGTTGGTAACTGGGTCTGGAAGGACACCGATGACAAATTTGCTTTTTGCTCTGTCACGTACACGTTCGCTTACCAGCGCCATGTAATCGGTGATTTCTTTTCTTCGCCATTCATACCAGCTTAAGCCGCTTTTCTTGTGGAGTTCTTGGCAGCGTGGGCATATGCAGTGTCCGTGCTCTGCGAAGTGGATGCTGTTTAGCCATATTCCTGGGCTTTTGCGTGCAACGTCTTCGATGTAGTCAAGTTGTTCTGCGCGGTGCTCAGGCTGTGTTGCGCATAAAACGTCCCATCTGACGTTGAAGTTGTCGTTGGTTCTCCATGCTGGACCTAGCGCTGACTGAGAAATCCAGTCTGGGTGGTTGCGAGCTGTAACGTTGTCTCCGAAAATCGCGATGTTGCTGTGCATGTCGGGTTTTGGCGGTAATCGTCTGCCTACTTCTGGTTTAACTCGGAAAAGGTCATAGTCGAAGCCTTCAACTTTCTTTGCTTCAAACATGTATGTGCCGAATTTCATCTTGATTCTACCTTTTTAGAATCCAAAACGTTTGGCAATGTTATAAAGTTTTGCTAAATTAGCGCAGAATAGATTGCGAAAGAACAAAATCCTGCATAAAGATTGTTTAATATCACAAAGAACCTCATCTAAACCTTCCGTCGGCTCAGCCAGCCGAATAGTCTGCGTTAAGTGATGGGCCCAGAAGGGTACCGTCCGATGGCTTCAAGTATTTCTTCCGCCGTTGTTTTTTTGCCGACGTTCCGCACCAAATCCGTGGCGACAAGTATCCCCACCAGCTTGTTTTGCTTCAGAACTGGGAGCCGTCTGATTTTGTGGCTTGACATCAACCGCGCTGCATCCTTGATTGAGGCGTCAGGGTCAACCGTGACGAGGTTGTAGACATTATTTCAGATACTTTGACGTCTAAAGAAGCACGTTTCGCCACGATTCGCCTCACGAAATCCCGTTCCGTGACAATCCCAATGGGAGCAGCCTTTTCTGTGACCACAAGGCAGCCTACGCCTGTTTCAGACATGAGTTCAGCTGCTTCAAAAACGGTTTGATTAGCATCGATGGTGACCACTTTTTTGGTCATGATGTCCTTAACCGCTGGCATAAAGCATCAAATATGAAATTGGGTTCTTTCCCGATAAAAGCGTTGTCATGGAACAATTTGGCGATAAAGCAGTTCTTGCTTATTCTTTGCCTTTTGCTTCTGCCTTCTGCCCGTGAACGTATGTTGAGCCTCTCAGAACAGAGCAAACTGCTGCTATAATGCACATTACCGCGCCGATGATGAACGCTTCTCTTAGCGCAGTCATGAACGGTGACGAAATAGCAGTTGGGAAAAAGCTTGATCCCGTAAGATACTTAGTCGTAGCCTGAGGTATCGAATTTGCCAGTGACGCAGGAAGAGTATGAAGCAGAGTAGCAACGGGGTTGTAGCCTAGAAATGAAGCGAAGAGGGCTCCAGAAGCGGGGGTAGCACTCAAAGCAGACGCAAGCTGAGGCGCCCCGGCATTTGTAACAGCAGACGAGAGGGCACCTGGCAAAGTCGCGCTCAACGACACTATGATTATGGTGAAGAAGACAGCTTGGCTTATCGTGCTTGCACTGTTCTGAATCGTCGCACGCATCCCTGACGCGGCGCCTCTATGCTCTGCAGGAACGGAGTTCATTATTGAAGCCATGTTTGGGGAAGCGAAGATGCCGCCACCAATGCCCATTATGAAAAGTACAGCTCCAAAGGTGATGTAGATGAAATTGACTGGTAGCAACACAAAGCCTACGAAGGCGGCGGCGGAAATCACCATGCCCAAAGTGGCAAGTAACCTTGCCCCATGTTTGTCTGATAACCAGCCGCTGATTGGCCCAGTCAAAACAAACCCGATAGACATAGGAATCATAAATATTCCAGCCCAAAACGGCGTTGAATCAAAACTGTACCCATGCAGAGGAAGCCAAATTCCCTGAAGCAAAATGATAAGCATAATCAGCACTCCGCCTCTTGACATGGAGCTGAAAAGCGAAGCAAGATTGCCAGCGCTAAAAGCCCTAATCTTAAACAAGTCAAGCCTAAACATCGGCTCAGCAACTCGGCTTTCAATAAATGGAAACGCAACAAGAAGACCTGTCCCGGCTGACAAGGGAAGCAATAACCCATGGGTTACCCCAGCCCATAACCGAGTTCCCGTACGGAATCAAACCGTAGATGACACCTGCCAAAATTAATGTTAAGCCTCCACCAAAAGCCAAGTTTCCCCAGATGTCCAATTTCTGATTCTTTCTAATTGTGCCTTGCTCCTTTAGCTTCAAATACGACCAGACTGTACCTACCACACCAACTGGCACGCTTACCAAGAACACGAGCCTCCAATCGTAAACCGCCAAAATTCCTCCCAAAACCAAACCAATTAGGGAGCCAGCAAGGAAAGATATCTGGTTTATTCCAAGGGCTTTTCCGCGTTCGTTACTTGGAAACGCATCAGTTATTATTGCAGCGCTGTTTGCGAAATAGGAATGCGCCGCCGATGCCTTGGACTATTCTGAAGACTATTAGCTCGATTGCGCCTGCGTCGCCTTGATTTGGGGTGATTGAAAGCAGTATCGAGCCCACCGTGAAAATAGCAAACCCGAGGTTGTAGAGCTTTACCCGCCCGAACATGTCTGAGAGTCTGCCGAAGGTGACAAGCAACGTGGCGGTTACGATGCTGTAGCCGAAAAGTATCCACAGCATGTACTGGAAGGATGAAAAAGGGTTGATGTTGATTCCGCGGAAGATAGCTGGAAGAGCAATCAGAACGATGGTGGCGTCTATTGAAGCCATCAGAGTGCCGAGCGTCGTGTTTGAAAGTGCAACCCATTTATAGTCAACCATAATTAGCGACCTCGACAGTTAATCAGTTTTATTCAGCAAATTCTGGATATGTTTTAATCGCATAGGTTTCAATAGAATATAAATATTGTTTTGATGATGTGCCCATTTATCTTTTCAACGCCATGATTCTCGAATTGATCGGAACTTACCTGGGTTGGCGACTAGAAATCTTCGCTTTGCCATCTGTGCTGGAAATCCCAGTTTTGACTGTGCTGACGCATGTGGCGACGTGTTTGATTCTTTATCTGCGGTTGAAAATAAGGTATGTGAAAAGAATAATCGGGTAGCCCCCTGTCCATGTCGACTAACTGTGGAAAAGCATTTAACTTCTTAACTCAACATCATGTAGAAGCAGTCGAGGAAGAGAGGGAGAACAAAGTGCCGATAAAGTATTTTGAGGCGCCAGAAATCAAAAAGCAAGTTGACCAGCTAGCTGAAGAATGCGAGTTTTTCCACGTTGTGCCCCAATACGTTTTCTGCTTTCGAAGCAGAGGCTCCAAAGCCAGACGCACAATCGCACGCATCCATGGCATAGGCAAAATTTGGCAAGAAGTCCTAAACCTGCCGCCGTCCTACACGATCGAGGTAATTTCGGAAATCTACGATAAGAATGTCGCCGAAGAAAAAGAAAAAACGCTCATCCATGAGTTGATGCATATTCCAGGCGGGTTTTCAGCGGCGGTTTTCGACCCCACAAAGGGTATGTTGAACGAAGAAACGTGGAAGCCGTTTACCAGAAATTGCAGAATAATCGGGCTGCTAAAAAGCAGAAAACCCTGTTTTTCGGGTAAGATCCCAGAAAACTTCACGGTTTTAGCATTATCTTTTTAAGCTTCGGAGGCTGGGTTATGGAAAGTTGCAGCTTCAGCAGCCTAAAGCTGTAAAGTTAATTAGTTTGGGAAACGGTTTAAAGTAAAAAGTCATTTACCGAAGAGAAATTGAGGTTTAGAAATGCGACACGTTATGAAAAGTCTGAAACATAACGGCATATTCGTTCCAGCTTACGATTACAAAGGCTTCAGCGTCAAAATCAAGGGTCAAACCATAAAGCTGACGCCTAAAACTGAGCAGATGGCGGTTGCATGGGCTAAGAAAAAGCCTATCAACCGTGTCCCCGCCAGACAAAGTTTTCAAACACAACTTCATGAGGGAATTCCTCAACCAACTGAAACAGGAAAACCCCTCCGCAATGCTTCCTAGACTCATTCATCCCAAGCTACCTTGCACAACATCGAGCATCTTTCTGAAACCCAAAGCAGCGTCGATTGCAAAGCCGACGAAATCGATTTCAGCCAAGTCTGCACCTTCATCGAAACAGAAAAAGCAAAAAAAGAAGCCTTAACCAAAGAAATCAAAAAGCAGCAAGCTGAAGAACGCAAAAGTCAAAAGGTTGGAATTCAAAGAAAAATTCGGATACGCAGAAGTTGATGGGCAGCGGCTTGAGATTGCCAACTGGACTGCTGAGCCATCTTGTCTTTTTGCAGGGCGCGGTGACCATCCGCAACGTGGAAAATGGAAGGACGGCCCAAGCCGAAGGAGACATCGTTTTGAATTTGCCGCCTGATGTGCCTGTTCCGGCGGGCAACTGGAAAGGCGTGGTTTGGGAACCCGAAAAGATGTACGTTGCAAAATGGGAAGACAAGCTTACAGGCAAAATCAAGTACGTCTGGTTCAGCGACACCGCGTTTCTTAAGCAGAACCGCGAGAAAGAAAAATTCCAGAAAGCCGAGAACTTTGGGCAAACAAATCAAAACTATCGAGCAGCATATTCAGAGGAATTTGGATTCCAAAGATGAAGACAGACGCAAAGTCGCAACTGTCGCTTGGCTCATTTTTGCCGTTAACATGAGGGTTGGCGACGAAAAAGACCCTGATGAAGCAGACACCGTCGGCGCAATTACTCTTCGGGCGGAACACGTGAAAATTGATGGAAACCAACTGAACTTCCATTTTCTGGGCAAAGACAGCGTTGAATGGGACAAAACCCTTGCAGCTCCGCCAGAAGTAATTCGGAACATTCAAAATTACATGAAAACAAGCAAGGAATACCTTTTCGAAGGCGTCGACTCCAAAAAAGTCGCCCGATTCCTCTCTGAGAAAATGCCCAAACTCTCAGCAAAAGTGTTCCGTACCTGGAAATGCACCACAACACTTGAAGCCTCACTCAAAGACGCATTGGACAAGAAGGAAGTAACCAAGGAATCGCCAGACTACAAAAAAACCTACTACGCAAAAATGGCAAACTACGAAGTAGCAGTGGTGGCAAACCACAAGAAAAAGGTGCCGCCGACCTTTGACCAGCGACTGGAGAAGAAAGAAGACAACCTCAAATCGCTCCAAACACAACTCGTAGCGAAGAAGGCAGCAGGCAAAAAAACCGAGTCGCTGGAAGCAAGAATCGACAAAGCCAAACTTGACTTGGAATTAACAAAGTTGACCCGAGAATACAATTTGGGCACCTCACTGAAATCGTACATTGACCCGACGGCTTACGTGAAATGGGCAAAAAAAGTCAAGTTCGACATCGAAAAATTCTACCCCAAAACCCTACGCAACAAGTTCAACTGGGCACTACAGAGCAAAACGCAAGAGCAGCCATGCGAGTGCATAACTGCATGAGCATCAAAGAAACCAAAAACGGCACAATCATCACCATTTTTGTGAAACCCAACTCCCCAAAATTCACCGTTGAAGTTGACGGGAACGAAATCATTGTCCACAGCACAGAAGAACCCGTCAAAGGCAAGGTAAACAAGGAAATTTTGAAAGAATTTTCAAAACTTTTACATGCCAAAGTGGAACTTTCCTCAGGCGCAACATCAAGGCAGAAGCAACTCTTCGTTCAGGGTTTGACAACAGATCAAGTCGCGCAGACTCCTGAACTGTTGATGTGTACAACTGGATATATTACGAGATTCGAAATATGCCTTTTAAAGCAAAAGCGCTTAACCTGTTACAATAAAGTTGAGCTTCGAAGAGGGAGGGGCAAACACCCTCACCTTACCCCAAAACCCAATTATTTTGTCAACAGCAATTTTTTGTGGCTTTGCCAAATAAAATTTCTAGCAAGAGCCGTCTAAGTTGTTCTGTGCCGAAACAAGATTTATGCTTTTTCGTTCTGCAACGGAACAAGTTAAGCGGGACGCAAAGCTAAGAAATCTTAGCAGAACCGCAACGTGCTTAGTATTTTTGGAATATGAATTATCATTTCATAAAGCGTTTATTTGTTTTTGTTGAATCTAATGTCGAAGTGTATGGTTAATAAGAGAAAACTATTCAAAATGCTCTGTTCCTTAGGCGTTAAAGGAATCCTTTGCCTAATCTGCCTGGCAGCAGTAGGCTTTGCTCTGGTTACATACACTAATTCAGTGACGATTTCTCCAACAATACAGCTCAGCGTCGGACAGACAACCGCCTCATGGACAATCTATGTGAATGAAGTGGACCAGGTAAGGTACATGCCCGGCGACTTTTCACAGCCCACGTTAAACACAGCGGACTCAACCACCTATTCTTTCAAAGTCACAACCGATGCATACAAGGTATGCGCCGTAAAAGTTGAGCTTACAACGACTATGGATCCCGACCTTTTCTCCAATTTTCAAATAACCGTGTTGTCCTCAACAGGTGGAGCATGGGGAGCCGAGACTCTTTACTCAGCCCCAACAGGAGGAACAACAAAGGATTATGTTAACGGGTTAACTCCAGGGGACGCAGCCTACATTCATCAAGGCCTATCAACCGTAAATTACTACCTAATCCAAGTAACCTACTCTTACGACCTCGCTAGCCAAAACACTCAGATACCTATAACTTTCCAGTACACGCCGCTACCGCAGAGTGGTTTCTAAAATCAATCAGGATGCGATTTTGAACGGAAAAAATAAATGAGTATACCGCGGCGAAACTGATTCTGGGAGTTACAGCAATAGTCATCGGTTTTCCAGCTTTTGCTTTCGCCTTGTTCGGTTGGTCTCAATCGGCACAATCGGTTTTAGGACTTTATTCCCGGTACATTTGTGTGTTTGGAAGTTTAGGCGCCATCACAATCGGTTCTTCTTTGGCACGAGAAGGCTTTAGAACACGAAAAACTCAATCGCCGCTCAAACTTCAAACCCAGCCTACTTGAAAGATAACCCGCAGATTTTCCGCCTAAGATTGCTGCTTAAATCTCAGCATTGCAGCGATACCGCCGAACGCGTTCTTGAGCATCTGCCCCTCTTCGGTTTCAGTTGAAACAACCTCCACGTCCGTGTTAGAAAGTTCAGCCAGCTCGCCTAAGTCGTCAATGACATCTTTCTTTTCCAAAATAGTCATAGATGGCGCACTGCATTTTGCGCAAGGTTTGCCAACGAGACCCTGCTCGAAAGCCTGCAGTTCCTGAGCCTTCACGGTGTGTTGTTCCTCGTAGCCGCATGCGCTGCATTTCACAGTGACGCGAATCAGATCCAAGCTTTCAGACATGATTAGCAAACGGACTGCTCCTCCCTGAAGAAGTCGCCGGACTTCTGCTTCGCCGTAAGTTATCATTCCCGTGTCGTGGCCGACTTCGTAGAGGAATTTCTGCATGATTTGTTTCTCTTCGATGTAGCGGACTTTCTTCATGATTTCAGGCGCTTTATCCATAACTTCCTTAACGCCCTGCTCTTCCACATAAGCCGTGTCAACAACGTCGAGAATCTTGTCTTTTAACTGGTAGTTCAGGTAGCCGCCTTTCTCAAAATCGTACTTCGTCGGACCTGGACCGCCAAGAATAATTCCTTTCAAAGTATCAATCGGCAGGAAAGTTTCGTTCGCATGCGCGCCGACACGGGTAAAATACTCATTCAACTGCATATCCCGCAGACGTTCATATCGCCTAGCTGACTGCCCGCCTGCCTTAGTTTTGCCTGTGACACCTGAATGCATTTGACGCACAATATCGAGCCGTTTCCCCTGCAATGTTGCGATCGTGGCGTTGTTGGCGTCTACTAGCAGGATGCCATAAGTTTCTTTTTCCCGCAGCATTTCCTGCAGGTGTTCAGTGTGAAATCGTGAGTCGCAGCGGTAAAGGAAAATCCTGATAGGTTCAGGAGGAACGATAACGTATGCTTCCATGCGTTCGGTGCCCGGTCCTCCCCCTTCTGGCAGAAGTGCCCCTGTGAAAATCACTATGCCTCTTTCACCTGGGTCTTTGAAGAGTTTAAGTTTTTGCTGGGCTTTAGTAATGGCGTCCAGCACGTTTTTGCGTGTAACGTTTGATTTTATGTTACTGGCTGTCCCGTATTCGTTGCGTAGCAGGTTTAATGCGTCGCTGATTTGTTTGCCTGGAGGAACGTAAACGGTGATGAGTTCAGTGTGGCTGCCTTCTTTGCTCGCTAAGGAATTGATCATCTTTCGCAAACGGAACAGTTCAAGGGACGATTTTTTAGCTGTACTCAAACAACTTCACTAAATTATGCTTGTAATCAGGAACAATTAACGTTAAAAGGAATCAAATAAAAGTTCCGACTCAAAAAACGGAACGTTAGGCTTTTGGTTTTGCTGCCGGCGCCGGAGCTGGCTCGGGCATGGGAACGCCGATAGCTTCCCTTAGATAAGCCTTGAATGGACCCAGCTTCCCGCCGTAGTTACCGGATGAAATCTTGACTACGCCGGGCACGCCGATGGCTGCGGTTACTCCTTCTTTCATGCCTTTCTTGACAGCATCCAACGTTAAGCCGTTCATGACAATTTCGTAAACGCAGCTGACGCCTTCGGGAACAACTGTGTCAGGCACAAGAGTTCGCAGGGTTGGGCAGTATGGGTGGTTAGTTGAAGCTTTAAGTTTGTATTTGAGCGAGCCTGCTTTGCTTCCTGCCCTACAGACGCCGCCTGGAAACTGCATGATTACGTCGGGAGCATTTGCGCGGATTGCGTCTGCCGCTGCCTCAGCTGCTTTTAGCCCTGAAGGCTGGTCCGCTGCGAAAATCATGAAGTTGCCGCCTGCAACCGCTTCCATCGCGCCAAAGCCGTTTTCAACGATAAAGTCGCCTTCCATAACGGGTATTCTCCAGCATTTTCTTCCTCCAACCATGGCTTTTTTCTGGAAGCCATCGCCGAAGTAGCGGAGGCTGTTGCCGACATCTAATGTTCTTTTACCAACTAATCCGTTGAAGGCTGCGGTTGTTGGGCAAGTAAGGGTACATTGGCCGATTCGTTGCATAAGCTGGTGCTTAAGCTCAAAGCGGTCACGATTATAGATTTGAATATATATGCCAGGTCGTTTGTCAGGAGTCTGATCTGCGGGAACATGTCGTTCAATTGCTGCTTCTGCCGTCGCCTCAATAACGCTTGTGGCAAAACCTGTGGTTAGGCTTGCGGCGATTTGCGCCCATTTCTCGTTTTGAGCGGTGATCAAAACTCTTCCAACCCAAAGGGCAAACATCTCTGCAAAGGTGTCCTGAACCTTCACGACATTTCCGTAGGGCGACTTAACAAGGAACATTTTTTCTTTATCATCATAGCTTTGGACTTCAAGCACGTTAGTATTCGATGACATGGAAGAGACCTTGCATTCAGTTGGGAATTGTATGATTTAAGAGTTTTCATAAACCAAACAGGGTTTCACCGTTTTTTAAAGCCCAAAAACAAGACCCATTCCGTTTAAAACGGAGGGACTATGAGCCTTTTTCATGTAGCAAGCGGCTTCTCTACTTGTTTTGTTGTCAGCGGAGGTAGCGGATCCAGCTAATCGATTAAACTCTCCAAAAACTTGGAGCAGTCAGCCCTCTGAAAAGCAATTAGCACAGGGGCGTGAAAAGAGTTCAAAGTCAATTTATGCTTCAACTTTGATTATTTCGGGGATTTTCCCAGCCATCCCAACCTTGCCCTTGAAAATTATCAACACGCCATCAACACCTTCAATCGACATGCCACGGTTGATTCCCGCCTTAATTCCCGAAACTGAATCCAACCCTTTAACCACGTTGCCGACGGCGGTAGCAGCTGCATCCGCCAGGCCTGCGTTCTTGCAAAAAATCGTAGCTGCTTCCGCGTCTCCGTAGCTAAGTGCATGGCTGAAACGTCCTGAACTTGTGGCAACGCCTATAGGAAATTCCGTGAGCCTAAAGCCGAAACGCTTGGAGAGCGGTTCGTTTCCTACGGCAACTGCAACGTCAACAGGCACGTTGGATGCTGCAGAAATTTCGCCGCCATTTTCTACCACCGTCACCTCGCAGCCCACGCGCTTCATTTCTTCTACGGCTAGGTCCGCGATGACTCCTGCGACGGCTGCCATAGGTCCTACCCCTGCCACCTGTGAGGCTTGAGCCATCAACTTTGCCACCAATGGCTTTTCAGGTGCTGGGTACGGCTTAAGAGTGTAGAGGAACTTGGGGTTTTCTTTTATGTAGACTTCGAGTTCTCGCCTGCTTTGCCCAATCGATTCTTTAGCGGTTTGGATGCCCTGCTGTTTGTCAGAAATAATTGTGCACGCCGTTTCTTTAAGAGTGAAGCTTTCCTTGAAAAGGTTTTTTGGCAACTTATTTTTTCCTGTTGGGGGCTGTTTGTTCCCCGTTGCTTTGCTTGACGGATTTTATAGCTCTTGCTGGGCACGCGTCTACGCAGACGCTGCAGGTGCTGCCGACACATTTCTCCTTGTTGAATTGGACCTGTGAGTCTTTGTCTGTGCTTATTGCTTCCACTGGGCAGAGAGCAACGCATGAGCCGCAACTGAAGCATTTTTCAGCGTCGACCTCGATGAGTTTGGGCACGGTGACCGAGACGCCTCTTTTTCGGAACGCGTTCACGATCTTTTCCTGCGCTTCATCAGGTACTTCAGCTAGGATTTCGCCGCCTTTGGAGTTTATGTGCGCTGACAAAATCGCCATAGGAACATTGTATTCAATTATTATTTGGGATGCAATCGGTTGTGGCACTTGCTCTTCCGTAAACCGTAATAAGAGTCTTACCATGGTTTTTGCCTGCCTAACAGTTTAGATACGTCTTCTGACGTGACGATGCCTAGCACCTTCTTCTCAACGTCTATAACGGGTAATGCGGAGATGTTGTGTTGTGCCATTCGTTTAGAGGCAACTTCCAGGGGTTCATCAGGTTTGGCGGTATGGACGTTTTGGGTTTCGATGTCGGCCAACGCTTTTTTGTCTTCAGCCATAGCTTTGGTAATGTCCCATGAAGTGACTATGCCGCGGAGTTTGCCGGCGCCGTCGATTACGACGATATGGTTAACGGATTTAGTTACTATGCGTTCCGCAATCGCCTGAATCTTCTCGTCCTCCGTGCATGTAACAGCAGGGTGCATGACTGAAACAACGAAGGGAATTTCTTCTGTTTGCCGCATCGGCTTAAACACGCTGTCGGTGGGTAGGCGCTCAACAGGTGCGGTGAGCAAGAAGGAGCCACCCTCAATCCATGTCTTAAGCGTTTGGCTAACTTTCTTCGCCATTTTTATGCTGGATAGGCTGCTGACCCTTATTTTTTTGTCATTCACGGTTATTGAGCCGGATTTGAGCTCTTTGTAGCTTACTTGCTTAAGTTTGGGCCGTTCCCGCCGTGGCACGCTGTAATCCACAACATCCGTAAAGATTTCGCTGTCCCGGATCCCCGTTTTCTTTGCTAAGCCTTCGTTCAAGATTGGGATAGGGATTCCTAAGCCAACGTACAATGAGGTACCATATTTTGTGAAAGCCGCACCCTGCAAAAACTCAGGCGACATTTTCTTGGCGTCTCCTTTGACCATAAGGGTGCCGTTTAGGTTTTTGGGGCTATGCTGGGTTCCTTCGCCGATAACGTAGCCTTGAGCGCCACCGAGAAAGATGCGGGTGCCCATACCGATGGTCTCGTAGTCGGGGTCGTTCATGAGGGGGTTCAGTTCGCCTGCGCCTGAAAACGTGGCGTTGCGCATCCTCGGCAACAGTTTACTCATGTAAGTGTAAATGGTCTCGTCGCTTGTGTTGACTGCGCAGTTGTAGCGTTGGTAGCAGTTGCGGAAGTTTAAGAGCTGAAACTGATTGAGGTCGTCTTTGGTTACGTTAGTCTTAAGCTGGGTTCTCGGGTAACAGTCCGTTCCGTAAGCTGTAGCACGGAGCTCAACTTCTTTTCCTCCAACGAGGTCTTGGATAACGTGTCCTCCGCCGTACTCGAACGGCTGCTTGAGCGACATGTTCGTTGCCCCGATGTACAGGTCCACTGCTGCGCCGGGATGGCAAACCTCCACGTCGTTCATCCATGCATGGTCGATCTTTATGGGCGGGTCCGAGTGCCCAAGGTTGATGACTGCGCCTGAACTGCACATGGCGCCGAAAGTTCCCGTTGTAACTACATCTACTTCTTTGAACGCAACTTCAACACCGCTGCTTTCCACTAGTTTTTTCATTTCTTCAGCGGTTAAAACCTGAGCGTCGCCTTTGCGGATTTTCTCGTTAATCTCTTCTACCGTTCGAGTTTTGCCTGGGTTGGACAATTAGCCTTACCTTTAATGCCAATCGAAGAGGCTACGCAAGAATATATTTTTTGCGCAAAAACCAAGGAAACCACCGATTTGTGGTTGCAAACTGAACCAACATACCCTAAAATCCGTTGAAAACATCTTTCAAGCTTAGAGTAAGAGGAATTTTGCATGGCAAGAATAATCACGAATGGAGCAGAAATCTTCTACAAGGACTGGGGAAATGGAAAGCCAATAGTCTTCAGTCACGGTTGGCCGCTTAACTCAGATGCTTTCGAAGACCAAATGTTCTTCCTTGCTTCCCGCGGTTACAGATGTATTGCACATGACAGACGGGGACACGGGCGTTCAAGTCAGCCTTGGGAAGGAAACGACATGGATACCTACGCGGACGACCTTTCCGAAGTCATAGAGAAGCTCAAGCTTGAAGAGGCAGTTCTAGTGGGTCACTCCACAGGCGGCGGAGAAGTCGCTCGCTACATCGCCCGATACGGAACTAAACGGATATCGAAAGCTGTGCTCATTGGGGCAGTGCCACCGTTGATGGTGAAAACGATGTCTAACCCTGGCGGCTTGCCGATTGAAGTTTTCGACCAGCTTCGAGCAAACGTGGTTGCTGACCGCTCGCAGTTCTTCAAAGACTTAAGCATGCCATTCTACGGATACAACCGACAGGGCGCAAAGATTTCTGAAGGTGTACGGAACGCTTTTTGGAGGATGGGAATGATAGCTGGGTTTCCTGCTGCATACTTCTGCATTAAAGCGTTCTCGGAAACAGACCAGATGGAAGATTTGAAAAAAATTGATGTCCCAACCTTGCTGCTGCACGGCGACGACGACCAAATTGTCCCAATTGCTGACTCATCGATGCTTTCAGCTAAAATCATCAGAAACTCAACCCTCAAAGTCTGCCCAGGTGCTCCACATGGCATGTGCACAACACATAAACAACAAGTCAACCAAGACATTCTTGCATTCATAGAGAACAAGTTGCCGTCTCCTGAAAAAACTCCAACGTTGCACGCCGTTTAAAGCCCCGCGTGAAAAGTACGAATGTTGGTGCATATGCAAACTTTTACTGGAGAGTTTACTTATGATTTTTCTTAAAGCTTCTTTTAACTGATATGCAATCTCAAAAGCGTTTCTGGGAGACTCTGAAAAGTTAGGTTATCTTGGCAGGGGTTGCTTCATATTCGTGCTAAACTCTGCGCGACTTTATGTGGGTTCAAGCGTTATTTCTACGAGGGTGCCTGTTAGATTGTCTAGTTTTCCAAATGCGGCGAATAGAATTGTTTTTGGAATGTATATGCGTCCGTCTTTGGCCATTTTTGCGTAGAAAGGCTCATGTCCGCCTCGACTGCTTATGTTTACTTTAAGGATTTGGTCTGGCTCCAGTTTGAATTGCCAGCGGATGATTTTTGGAACCTGCACTTTGCTGCATTTTTCAATTGGGTTTTTGAAAGTGACTTCTTGATGCAGTGGCATAGTGATTGTGTGCTCCTTTTCACTTTTATTCACTTATTTTGACTTATTTTAACTTTTATTGACTTCTTTCGACTTTATTTGACTTATTTTGACTTTCCTTGACTTTTTTTGACGCAACCTGCAAACAATCCAAGACCCAAACCAAAAAAGCAACCCAAAACACAAAATAAAAAACGCAGGCAAAAAAATCTCGGGAAAACCACGTTACGCTACCACATTTTCCAGGGAAGCTCATCCATGTACTCGTTTAGGCTGCGTATGGTGTTGCCGTTCTTGCTTTTTTGCTTGAGTACGTCAACGAGGGCGGCGGCTAGTTGCAGGTTAGTGATGACGGGGACGTTGAATTCTACGGCTTGGCGGCGGATGATGTAGCCGTCGGTTAAGATGTCGCTGTAGTTAGTCTGCTTGTTAGCTATGGGCACGTTGATGACTAAGTCTATTTTGCGTTCCTGCAAGTAATCCAGCACGTTAGGCGATACATCAGCCTCTTTGACTTTGTAGAGCTTCACCGCGTTCACACCTGAAGCGCACAGCACGTCAGCCGTGTGGTCAGTCGCGTAGATCTTGAAACCCATTTCGATGAAAGCTTGAGCGATCGGGATAACCCGTTTTTTACGTTCGATGCTGCCGCCAACGCTGATGAAAACTGTGCCGTCTCTGTCGGGAATGTTGAATTCCGCGGACCGCAACGCTTTGGAGAACGCGTCTGCGAAGTTCTCGCCTAGGCATGCGACCTCTCCTGTGCTGAGCATTTCAACACCTAACACTGGGTCAGCGCCGCTCAGGCGCATGAAGCTAAACTGAGGAACTTTCACGCCGACATGCTTAGTTTTAGTCATAGGTGAGAGCTTGAGCACATCAATCTTCTTGCCCAGCATCGCTAAAGTCGCAAGCTCAATCAGGTTTATCCCGCGGGTTTTGCTGACAAACGGCATCGAACGAGACGCCCGAAGGTTGCATTCAATCACGTTAACTACGTCGTCTTTGACAAGGTACTGGATGTTGAAGGGACCATGGATGTTAAGAGCCTTGACTATTCGTTCGGTGCAGTTCGCGATGTTCTCCTGAACCTCAAGCTTAAGCGCCTGCGGAGGAATAGTCATGGTCGCGTCGCCGCTGTGCACACCCGCGTACTCCACATGCTCCATTATGGCGCCGATAAGCACGTTTTCTCCATCTGAAACCCCGTCAACCTCAACCTCTTTGGCGTGGTCTATGAATTTGCTGATTACAACGGGGTGGTCACGCGAAACCTTCGCAGCCAACTTTAAAAAGTTCTCAAGCGATGTCTCATTGTAGGCAACACGCATCGCTGAACCTGACAGCACGTAGCTTGGACGGACAAGAACAGGGTAACCGATTTTCTCCGCAAACCGCTTCGCCTCACCAATCGAGAGAAGCTTGCTCCAGCTAGGCTGGCAAATCTTGAGCTGGTCAAGCAACGCACTGAATTTGGAACGGTCTTCAGCTAAATCGACGTTTTCAGCCGAAGTGCCGAGCAGTTTGACGCCTTTTCCGGAGAGCCCCATTGCTAGGTTGTTTGGGATTTGTCCTCCGACACTGGTGATAACGCCCATCGGGTTCTCTTTCTCGTAAATGTCCAGTATACGTTCTTCGGTGAGTTCTTCGAAGTAGAGTTTGTCGGAGACGTCGTAGTCAGTGGATACGGTTTCAGGGTTGTAGTTAACCATTATTGCTTCTTGGATACCGTTCTTTTTCAACGCCCAAATCGTGTTGACGCCGCACCAGTCAAACTCCACGCTTGACCCTATCCGAAAGACACCTGCGCCTAAAACGATGACTTTGCTTATGCCACTTTTGAGTTCGATGTCGTCTTCGTCTCCGCCATAGGTAAGGTAAAGGTAATTGGTTTTCGCTGGCCACTCAGCCGCCAAGGTATCGATCTGCTTGATAACGGGAATAATGTTTGCGCCCTTCCGGTACGCTCGGATTGTTGGTTCATCGGTTTTCTGGCATTGGGCTATTTGCTCATCGGAGAACCCTAAGCCGTTTAGCTTCACGAACCACCTCAGCGGCGGATGCATCAGCCAAATTTATCTTCCGCAACTCATCCTCCATGCTGATGATGTTTTGGATTTTGTGGAGGAAGAAGGGGTCAACTCCGCTTATTCGGTAAATCTCAGGGATCGAAATGCCCATTTTCAAAGCTTTGACGAGCTTGTAGAGTCTCTCGTCTGTAGGGTTCGCAACGGCGTCACGGATCCTTGCTTCGCTTTCAGGCTCATCATCTTCAGGGTTGCACACTAAGCCTATCTTGCCCGTGTCAAGCATGCGTACGGCTTTCTGAAGTGCCTCTTCAAAGCAGCGGCCGATTGCCATCACTTCGCCTACGGAACGCATCTGCGGACCCACGTGGCGGTCAGCGTTCTTGAATTTCTGCAGATCCCAACGCGGAATCTTCACGGTGATGTAATCTAAGGCGGGTTCGAAGCAGGCTGTGGTGACTTCTGTCACTTTGTTGATTAATTCAGGGAGAAGGTAGCCTAAAGTAAGTTTCGTAGCTATGTACGCAAGCGGGTAACCCGTTACTTTGCTTGCTAGCGCGCTGCTTCGGGACATGCGGGAGTTAACTTCGATTACGCGGAACTCTTCAGATTTTGGGTGAAGAGCCCACTGAATGTTACATTCGCCAACGATGCCTAAGGCTCGTATCGCGTTTATGGATGTTGAGCGGATAAGATGGTACTCTCGGTTGCTCATGGTCTGCGAAGGCGCGACAACGATGGAGTCGCCTGTGTGAACGCCCATCGGGTCAAAGTTCTCCATGTTGCACACCGTTAAGCAGTTATCTGCATAGTCGCGCATAACCTCGTATTCAACTTCCTTCCAGTGCCCAACGTACTCTTCAATAAGTATCTGGCCGATTCGACTCTGAGCCAAACCGCGAGTGGCTGTTTCTTTAAGTTCCTCAGCGTTGCGGCACACACCAGCTCCTTTGCCCCCAAGAGTGTAAGCAACACGGACGATGACTGGGTAACCGATCTCAGCCGCTACATCCAACGCATGCTGAACGCTTGTGGCTGATTTGCTGTTCAATGGCGGAACATTGGCTTTAAGCATCGCCTGACGGAACCGTTCCCTGTCACCCGTATCTTCAATCGAGTGGATAGGTGTACCCAAAACTTTGACGTTGTATTTTTGCAGGATACCTTTTTTGTCCAGTTCTAAGCCGCAGTTCAAGGCGGTTTGCCCTCCGAAACCTAGCAGTATGCCGTTGGGACGTTCTTTCTCAATGACGCGCTCTACGTATTCGGGTGTGACAGGTAAAAGATACACTTTTCCCGAAAGGCGCGGGTCAGTCTGAATCGTCGCTATGTTGGGGTTAACCAAGACGGTTTCAATGCCTTCTTCCCGCAGAGCTTTGAGGCATTGGCTTCCTGAGTAGTCGAATTCGGCTGCTTCACCGATTTTTATAGCTCCACTGCCCAAAACCAGCACTTTCTTTATCCAGTCAAACTTCGGCATCAAGGAGCCTCCAGCGTTTTCGCGAATTTGTCAAACAACATCTCCGTGTCGTAGGGTCCCGGCGAAGCTTCAGGATGCCACTGAACAGCGAAGACCGGCTTATTCTTGTGTTTGACTCCCTCAGCTGTTTTGTCGTTCGGATTGAGGAACCATGCTTCAAGCGGAGTCTTCTTTAGGGATTCAATGTCAACTGCGTAACCATGATTTTGTGTTGTAATGTAGCACCGCTGACTGCTTAAGTCGAGCGCAGGCTGGTTCTGAGCACGGTGACCAAACTTCAACTTGTACGTATCCCCGCCCATAGCCAACGCCAAGATCTGAGCGCCAAGACAGATACCCATGAACGGAACCTGATCGACCACTTCACGGACGCAGTCAATGGTCTTCACACATTTCTTAGGGTCGCCTGGACCGTTGCTGAGGAAAACGCCGTCAGGGTTGTAAGCTAAGACTTCGCTGGCTGAAGAGTCATAAGGCATGCGAACAACGTTTATGCCCCGTTTAAGCAGGTTACGGATAATGCTGAATTTTACTCCGCAGTCGATTAACACCACGGTTTTTCTGCCATCTACACCGTATTTGACAGGTTCCTTCACCGAGACTTCTTTAACCAAATCTGTTAGGTTAGGGTCAGCAATGTTCTTTCCGTCGTTTAGAAGCGCCTCCAAATCAGGCTTCACACCCTCATCGAAAACTTGCATGAGTCCCAACATGACACCGTACGTTCGAAGTTTCTTTGTTAGGCGCCGTGTGTCTACCCCGTATATTCCCGGGATGCCTTCGTCAAGTAGCCATTTGTCCAAGGTTCTTGTGGACGCCCAATGAAAAGGATCTAGGCATAACTCGTGGATGACTAATCCTTGAACTTGAATATGGTCCGATTCAAAGTAGAGAGGTAAACCAAGGTTCTGCTCGTTTGATGGGACGCCGTAGTTACCTATGAGCGGGTAAGTCAAGGTTAAAACTTGACCTTTATATGATGGATCAGTTAACGCTTCGGGGTAGCCGACCATCTGAGTTGAAAAGACTACTTCACCCGAGATTTTTCCTGTTGCCCCGAAACCTTTACCGAGAAATGACGTTCCGTCTTCGAGAAGCAGAATCGCTTTTTTGCCTTTTTCGAACGTGCTATGTTGTGGGACCAAAGCCCTATTCAACCTATAAGTTTGAATTTTTAAATCTTACGTTTTCAGTCGTAGACATCGTTTTTGAAACGTAAGATTCGGCGACACTGTTAAGGTTCCTTTGTGCATCTTCAAGGTTGTTTTTAAGTTTAGCTATGTTGATTTTAGCTTCTGCCATGTTTTTCTTGTTTGTTTTTATAGCCTTTTCAACCTCGATGGCTGATGGCCCCCCTATCACTTTATAGGTTTCTACTAGTTTTCGGGGATTTGTGCAATCGACGATGTCTTCCATTTTAACAGACAAATTCACGCCTGCGGTTTCCATTGCGACCGCCTGAAGCAGTTTGGGGGTGGCATCTGACAGAGTTTTGTTTGAGTTTATGAGCGATTTGACGAGGGCTCCCACAATCTTGTGTGATGTTCTGAAGGCAATATTGTATTTCTGTACAATCATGTTTGCAAGCTCGGTTGCACCCGTAAAGCCTGTAGCCGCTTTGCCTTCAACGTTTGCTGACACCTTCAAGTTCGGGATAAGCGCAGAAAATATTGTGAGAGATGAAGAAAGGTTGCCAACTGAAGCCCAAAGCTTGGTGGTTACTTCTTGAAAATCAAGGTTGTACACAGTCGGTAGGCTCTTGATGGCTGCGGCTGAAGCTACAAAGTCCCCGAGCGCGTAGCTGGCTCTTGCACGAATAACCTCAAGCACCTCGGGATTCTTCTTCTGCGGCATAATGCTACTCGTAGACGTGAATTCGTCAGGCAATTCAACCATGCCGAACTCTTGCGAACTCCAAATTATCAAATCCTCAGCCAGACGACTCAAGTTCACCGCGAGCAAAGTTAGAGCGGATTGGGTTTCAAGGATGAAATCTCGGCTGCCAACCGCGTCAATAGAGTTCTCCAAAACCAAGTTAAAACCTAAAAGGGACGCAGTTCTTACCCGGTTTATTGGAAAACTAGTTGTTGCCAATGCACCTGCACCAAGAGGACACATATTGACCCGTTCATAGGCTCCTTGGAACCGATGCAAATCCCGTTCCAAAGCCTGCACCCATGATATCAGATAATGGGCGAATGTGACAGGTTGTGCTGCCTGCAAATGAGTGTACTCCAAAATGACAGTGTCGACATGTTTGCCGGCTTTTTCCAGAAGGCTTTCTTGCATCTGAAGCACTTGAAGCATGATTTCAACAAGTTCGTTTCGGAGCTGCATTCGAATGGCCGTTGCAACTTGGTCGTTTCTGCTTTTCGCAATGTGAAGGTTCCCGCCGACTTCCGGTCCTGTCTCTTTAAGGACGGCTTCTTCAACAGCCATATGAACGTCCTCGGCACCGGGATCAAGCGCAACGTTTGATAGCTTCTGAAGGGCTTCGAGAATTTTGCTGCCATCTAGCGACTGGATTATTTTCTGCTCAATCAGCATTACAATGTGGGCTTTGTTGATATCGATGATAGCTGGGGCTAAGCGTTCGTCGTCTTTTCGAGAAGAAGTAAACTTCGCTACATCTTCACGCACCGACGACAGTCGTCCACCATGCAGTATCTTCGACACTTCTTCGTTCCCCGCTTTCAGTATTTACTTTTCGGTTTTCCTGGTTTTCCTACCTGTTTTCTGGCTTGTTTTTTTAAGGGCATTGTACATTCTTGTTTGGAGCCCCCACAGTTCAATAAAGCCTTTGGAGTACGACTGATTAAATGTGGCTTTTATGTTGTAATTAGCCAAATTCTTGTCGTAGAGCGACATCGCTGATGAGCGACCGATGACTTGCAAGCTGCCCTTGTAGAGTTTAAGTTTGACTTCACCAGTCACATTTTCCTGCGATTTGTTGATGAAGGCGTCCAAATCATCCTTTAGAGGATCAACCCACAACCCAGCGTAGGCTAAGAAAACCCATTCTGCATCGACCTGTTGCTTAAAGAGAACTTGGTGGCGGGTCATAACCATTTTTTCAAGGTCTTTGTGAGCTTCCAGAATAACCGTTGCGGCTGGGCACTCGTAGACTTCTCTTGATTTAATGCCGACCAATCGGTCCTCAATGTGGTCTATGCGGCCAACGCCGTTTCTGCCTGCAATCTTATTCATTTCTTCAATAAGTTCGAGGGGCAGCATAGCTTTGCCGTTTACTGCCACGGGTACACCAGCCTCAAATTGTATGGTGACAATCTCTGGAGTGTTCGGTGCTTTTTCAGGCGAAGTTGTCCATTCGTAAGCATCTTCCGGGGGTTCTTGGCTTGCATCTTCCAACAAACCGCATTCGATTGCCCTTCCCCAAACGCTTGCGTCAATACTGTATTTTTTAGCTGCGTCGGAGACTGGGATACCTTTTGTTTTCGCGTAAGCAATCTCCTCTTCGCGCGTCATTCCCCATTCCCGCACTGGCGCAATGATTTTTCTATCAGGGGCCAATGATCCAAGCGTTACATCAAATCGAACTTGGTCGTTTCCTCTTCCCGTGCATCCGTGAGCCAAGGCTGTTGCACCTTCTGTTTCCGCTACTTCAACCATCTTTGCTGCTATGAGTGGTCGCGAGAGAGAGGTGCTTATCGGATACTTCCCCTCATAAAGTGCGTTGGCTTTTATCGCCGGGAAAATGTAGTCTTTTGCAAACTCGTCTTTGGCATCGATTGAAAAATGTTTCAAAACCCCAAGTTTTTTGGCTTTTTGCTCAGCGGCTTTCAAGTTTTCTTGTTGACCAACGTCAACGGTTACAGTAATCACTTGGGCGTCGTACTTCTCTTGCAGGTACTTGATTAGAACAGACGTGTCTAACCCGCCTGAGTACGCTAACACTATTTTTTCGGTTATGTCTTGCTCCCCCATTTTTTTAGCTTGAACTATTTCCCCTAACCTTGAACCTTATCTTCTTAAACCTTGCGACTTTTTTGTTACTTAAGAAAACTTAAATGTTCCATTTGATACATGTTGCATTAACATGAGTATAGCTCAAAACGTCAGGAATTATCTCAGAAACAAACCGTACATACTTGAAGCTCTGGAAAAAGGAATTGTGAACCTCAGCGAGTTGGCAAGACAAATACAGAAAGAACTAAAAACCAAAGACCCAAGTGCAATAAAAGCCGCTCTGCGCCGTTACTCAGAGGAACTACAAAAACACAAACAGAAAAGAGAAGAAAAAGTCCTCCATCTTCTCAAATGCAGTAGCATAGCGGTTTATGACCGAAAATCTGTTATAATAACGGGCAATGAAATCAGTTCGAAAACGGGCATGAAGGTAGATTTGCTCGACAAATTCGTTTACTTGCTTGACAGAAACGATTTGCCTGAACGCATAAACACATTAATGAAGCATGACAACTGCACCATGATCGTTGTGCACTCCCCTGAAGAACTCGAAGCAACACCGGGAGTTGTCGCTTTTATAGCTACCCTTTTGGCCGAGCAGAGCGTAAACATAGTTGAGTTCATTTCTTGCTGGACAGAAACCATCATCGTTATCGAGAAAAAAGACAGCTTGAAAGTCTATGAAACCCTATCCAACCTAGTGGGCTAGCAGCAATGGGCAAATAAGCTAAGTCATGCCAGAAATAAACAGAGGTTTTGTAATCAGGGAGGTAGACTTCTTGTGTGGACAAGCCGACCGGTCGGTCAAATGTATATACATTTTGTTGATACAGTTTGTTGATACAGGAGCAAAGGGTTTGGACTTTTTCGTGTGCCTCCAGAGGTCTTCTCGGGTTTTCAACTTAACACTATTACAAAAGACGTTACAGGAAAATGGAAGCAACAAAAATTAATAATGCCAAAGCAGTTAATTCAGCATTGACCTTCAGTGTTTCCTTAGCTAAGAGGGTTCATTGGCTGGAGAGGCTAAAACATGGTACATCAAGAATGTATTAACTGCAAAACAAGATATGACATAGACGAAATCATCTACTTCTGCAAGAAATGCGGAGACATCCTTGAAATAAAATTTGATTTCAAAGAGTTAGCGCAAACCCTCAAAACCAGCGACTGGAAAACAAAGCCTCTATCCGTTTGGCGCTACCGAGACTTCATGCCCATTCATGAAACCGCACACGTCGTCACGCTTAACGAAGGGGAACAGGCCTACATCGTTCCCAACACTTGGGCCACGAAGTAGGAATAAAGGAAGTATACGTTAAGAATGAAGGCGAGAATCCAACCGGCAGTTTCAAAGACCGAGGCATGACCGTTGGCGTTACCAAAGCCGTCGAGCTTGGAGCTAGGCATGTTATCTGCGCTTCAACCGGGAACACCAGCGCCAGTTTAGCAGCTTACGCTGCAAGAGCAGGGATAAAGTGCACCGTTTTGATTCCCTCGGGCAAGATTGCATATGGTAAGCTGGCCCAAGCCATGATTCACGGCGCAAAAGTCCTGCAGGTAAATGGAAACTTCGACCAATCATTAGAATTCGTCCTAAAGTTAGCTGAGAAGCATAAGAGCATTTACCTGCTTAATTCAATTAACCCTTTCCGCATCGAAGGACAGAAATCCTTGGGATTCGAAATCTGTGAGCAACTAAACTACGAAGCTCCAGACAGAATCATCATACCCGTCGGCAATGCAGGAAACATAAGCGCCGTTTGGAAAGGATTAACTGAATTTCACAGACTGGGATTCATAAAAAAATTGCCTAAAATGACAGGTATACAAGCGGCTGGCTCGGCGCCCATAGCACAAGCTATCAAAACCAACAGCGATAAAATCGTCCCTGTTGAACATCCAGAAACAGTTGCCACTGCCATCAGAATTGGTGCTCCAGTGAGCTGGAAAAAAGCCATCAACGCCATCCGCGAATCCCACGGCACCGCCGAAACTGTCACTGATGAGGAAATCTTGGATGCTCAAAAAATGCTGGCGAGAATTGAAGGGATCTTTGTGGAGCCTGCCAGCGCTTCATCGATAGCGGGTTTAAAGAAGCTGGTTAAGAACGGTGTCATCGCCAAAGATGAGCGGATTGTATGTATAACTACTGGACATGGATTAAAAGACCCAGATACTGCCATAAAACAATGTGAGAAGCCAGTCGAGGTCGAGGCGGATATGTTATCTATTGAACAAGCGCTGGGATTGAAACAGCAAAGAGTAATTATTGCAAGGTGAAAAGGAAAATGAGGATAATTTTAGTTGGGTTCGGGGTAGTTGGGAAGAGTGTAACAACCATTCTGGCGAAGAGATACGTGGAAAAAGTCAAAGACTACGGGTTCAACCCAAAAATCGTCGCGATAGCTGACATAGACGGAGCGGTCATAAACCCAAGAGGTTTAAGCCCTGAAAAATTAGGTGAGATTAGGCAGAAGGGCTTTCCTATATCAAAAGACTCTGAGTTTGGTCACCCGGGAATGTCGGTGCAAGATGTTATCGAGTCAGTTGAGGCAGAAGTGGTTGTTGAGGTAACACCGGTTAACATCAAGAATGCTGAACCCGCTTTATCACATATTACCAAAGCCTTCCAAACAGGAAAACACGTGGTCACAACAAATAAAGGACCATTAGCCTTAGCAATGCCCGCCCTTACGGAACTGGCAGAATACAATAACGTTTATTTGCGATTTAGCGGAACCGTTGGCGGCGGAACACCAGTACTTGAGTTCGCAAAGCGATGTCTGGCTGGAGACAAAATATTAGCTATCAAAGGCATACTAAACGGAACAACAAATTATATACTGACTGAAATGGCTCAAAACCGCTTAACCTTCCAAGAAGCACTCTCAAACGCCCAGAAGCTTGGCTACGCGGAGCGAGAGCCATCCATGGACGTCGACGGCTTCGACGCTGCATGCAAAGTGGTTATTTTGGCCAACTGGATATTGAACAAGAAAATAACTTTAAAAGACGTCGATATCACTGGAATAAGAGGGGTTTCTTTGGAAGCGCTTGATGAAGCCGCAAAAAGGGGAAACACAATCAAGCTCATAGGATCCATAGACGTCGGCAAACCCTCTGTCAAACCCATGGAGATAGCGAAGAGCAGCCCTCTTTGCGTCAGCGGAGTTCTTAATGCGGTGACGTTCCTTACAGAATATGCAGGTGAAGAAACCATTGTTGGCAAAGGTGCAGGCGGCGTGGAGACGGCCAGTGCAGTTTTAAGAGACCTCTTAGATATAAGGCACAAGTTAGCAGACAGAATGCTATATGAAAACTCGGAGTCCTAAAAATGAAGATAGTCATGAAGTTTGGCGGAAGCAGTGTAGCCACAGGCGAAAACATACGCCATGTAAGTGACATAGTGACCCAACAGACAAAGAGCGACTGCAGAATAGCCGTTGTTGTGTCAGCTTTGGCAGGTGTAACTAACAGCCTAATTGAGGTGGCTGAGCAGGCAAGGAAAAGCGATGAAAAACACATTCAAGCCTTTACCACAGGTCTTTCAAAGAAACATTTGGCAGCGATCGAATCAGCAATTGCCAGCAAGCCGATACAGAAAGAAGTGACTCAAATCACGGAGAAAACCATCGCTGAACTCGAGAAAGTGTTAACGGGCATATGTTATGTTGGCGAGTTGACGCCTAAATCGAAAGACTATGTTTTATCGTTCGGCGAGCGGTTGTCAGCACCTATCGTTTGGGGAGCCATAAAAGACCGCAAGCTGGAAACCCAATGCTTCACAGGCAAAGAAGCTGGCATCGTAACAGACTCAAACTTCGGCGAAGCAGATCCCCTCATGAATTTCACAACCCACCTAATCCGCGAACGGCTAAGCCCCCTGCTTGAAAAAGGTATCATCCCAGTAGTTACAGGTTACATTGCCGCGGACCAAAACGGAGTAGTCACAACGGTTGGACGGGGCGGATCAGATTACACCGCAACAATCTTGGGAGTCGCCTTAGGAGCTGACGAAATATGGATTTGGACTGACGTCGAAGGCATAATGACCACCGACCCAAAAATAGTCCCAACCGCAAAAATGCTCCCGCAATTAAGCTATCAAGAAGCAGCGGAAATGGCGATTTTCGGCGCAAAAGCCATGCATCCACGAGCCTTAGAGCCAGTCATAAAACAAAACGTTCCAGTCAGGATACGCAGCGTTTTTCACCCAGAAAACATTGGCACATTGATTACTGCAGAACCTTTTGCGAACTCTAAAGAAGCCGTCAAAGCTGTAGCAATGATAAAAGACGTTGCCATGTTAAACGTTAGCGGCGCAGGAATGGTCGGCGCGCCTGGAAGCTACGCAAAAGTCTTCGATGTACTTGGGAAAAACAACATTAATGTTATGATGATATCAACCGCTGCATCAGAAGCTAACATATCAATGGTTATTCGACGTGGGGTTTTAGGCAGGGCTATTAGCAACCTTGAAATAGCGTTGCTTGATAGGGGCGGGTTGATAAGTGATATATCTTCGGAAGACGACGTGGCAGTCATCGCTGTTGTCGGCGCTAACATGAAAGGAACTTTAGGCGTGGCCTCAAAAATATTCACCACAGTCGCCAAAAACGGCATAAACATTCGGATGATAGCACAGGGCTCCTCAGAGCTCAACATTTCTTTCGTAGTTAAAGAGAAAGACGGGGAAGCCGTAGTTCAAGCCATTCACAAAGCGTTCAACCTCGACAAGATGTAGATTTAAACGTGAAAATGCAAGTTCGGAGCAATCCCCCAAAGTTTTCTTTATTTCAATGGGCGGTTTTGTTTTGCATCCAACGTTGCCGCATATACTGTCTTCTTGCCCTCCAGAAAAGCATACGGGCTAGGAACAAAATCACTAAGACAACCAGTAGTATTAGGATAATTTCGCCTGGGAAGTATCCATTTCCACCATCCACGTTAAAGTAGAGCACAAGCAAACCGACAACTACGATTCCGAGCGGTAACATTAGAAGAATTCCCCCGTAACGCAGCCAACCCGGGGTGCCCTGCCGATTAAAGCCGTTTCCGCCAGCCCCTCCTTCGCGTTGCTGCCGGATTTGCTTAAGCCGCTCTTCGTTAAGGTAGTATTTTCCGTTTACTTCCACGAAAATTCCTGATTGACCAAGTCTTCGATGCATGGCTTGCTCGAACCGAGGCGGCAAACCCAGTTCTTGGATGGTCAAGGCTGTTTCCGGGTTGAGGGCACCTTTCTCCCTGAATTTCTGAATTATTGCTTCAATGCGTTGCTGCATCCTTTACCTGTATCTAAACATACGTTCCCGTATGATTTATTTTTTTCAGACGGTTGCCTCAAGTTAACTGGGAATCCTAAAGTTTAGCGCCGTAGCAGATTTCTAACTGGCTTACAGGAAAAGAAATTGCCAATTCAGGTTTCTTTAATGGAATTTTTTAGGAGAGGTTTGCTGAGGCTCTGGCGGATTTTGATTCTTCTTTAAGGAGAAAAAAGAAATGAAAATCTACATCACTCTACAATCGCAGCTTCGTGATATTAGCCAGAGCCTTCTCAGCCGCATTTCTTTTTCCATCTCTTACTATTGTTTCTTCAGGTTTTTTTAACGGGACTAAAAAAGGGGAAATGTTGATGTTAGGATTGTTTAGTTTACGGGTGTTTTCTTGTGAGGAGAAGTGCCAGTACTGCGCCGATTATGATTATCACGATGATGATTGCGACGATACCGTATTCAAGTGCGGTTTGTGTGGCTACACCGCTCAGTGGTGTTGCCGTTGGTGCTGCTGTTGCGGACGCTTGCATCACGGTGAAGCTTGTTGCGTCGGATGATGGCCAGTAACCGTTAGTACCAGCGAAGTTTGCGTAGACCGTGTAGTTGCCTGCAATGTCAGGTGTCCAAGTTAGCGTGTACATTCCGTTTGAGTTGGTTGTGGCAGTGCCTATTTGTCTGTAATTGTTGTTTGAGTCTAATACGTAGATGTTTACTGGGACTCCGGTGAAGTTAGTTGGTTTAGGTTGTTGCTGGTAAACGTAGCCCATCCATGCTTGCATCCTAGCATCAGAACTGACTGGAACTCCGTTTGGAAAGTCAGATGCCTGCTCGTTTTGCTTTGTGCCTGCAGAAACGTCGGTGACTGTGCCGCGTATTACTACTGGCTGTCCAGATGCTAAACCTGCATTTGGAGCGGTAACTGTAGTTTGGCTTGGTCCTCTGCCAACAACGTAGATTTGAGCGTCATAACCGTTAAACCATGTATTGTATCCGTCTGCTGCTGCATAACTGAAGACTTGGAATTCGCCTGTGTACTCTGAGATGGTCCAGATTTCTTTTCCAGTTGTAGCATTGATGGCTCGTGCTAATCCACCTTTGAAAAGTGGTGTTTCAGGTGTGTGTTCAGTCGTGACAAGGTAAACTACATCGTTGCCTACAGCGTTGACGAAGGTTGGATAGTGAGAGAATGGTGTTTCAAGACCTGAATTGGTGCTGTTGCCTTCGCCGCCGTTACCGTATGTCCATAGAAGATCGCCGGTCTTTGTGTCGTAGCAGTAGACAATTCCTGCGTATGCGCTGCTGTACATTTTTCCGTAAGCAAATGCGTTTGCTAAACTTCCGGATGCTGGGCTACCATAGTAGTCGAGGTCTGCTTGAGGTGCGGTTGGACCCCAGATCTTCTGTCCTGTATCTAAGCTGTAGCCTACGTATTGCGAAGTTTCTCTCCAGTTTTCAACGAATACGCGATTTATTGGGTCAATTCCTGCTTCTAGAACTGTGATGTTATTTGCCGGTGGGTTGTAGGTCTGGTGCCAAAGTATCGAACCTAACGAGCTTGGATGACTTTCGCTAATGCTGACAGCAAAGTAAGTGTATGGAGTATCGCTTTGTGAACCCATGAATATTGCGCCTGTTGAAGGTAGGTTGCCTGTGTAGCACAGTAGTCGGTCGTCTAGGATTGCTCCGACTTGAGTGACTGCTCCACTTGGAACTCCTGTCACGGAGACGTTAAAGTCTAACAGCGATGGGTCTGCTCCGTTAGTAATAGGTGGAATTACTGGTGGTGATGTTGATTCGCCTGAGTAGTCACCATCCCAAAGCCTTGATGAGTTCCATTCCTGCAAATAGTAGTTTGGCTTCGCAATGCTACCGTAGTTCGTCAAGCTAAGTACAAGTTCTTCACCGTTCGGACCGAGCAAAGATGTGCCTACTGGAACGTTGGTTACATTGAACATCGGATCGCCTGTAAATGCGTCAAAAGCCATCCAGGTGAGCGGGAAAACTCCGAAGAGTGAAGCTCCTCCAGATGCTGCGAATAGTATTGGTTGGTAGACTCCGTGTTGATTGGGGTCTTGGACGTCATAAAGATAAGCGAATGACAACGCTGGTACATCGGAGCGGCTCCAAATAAGTTGTCCAGTTTGCAAGTTGACGCAGTCAGTTGGTCCGTAAGCACTGCCGCTTAATCCGCCTGGTACTCCTGCGAAAGATATTGGTTCAGTGTAATAGAGCATTCCATCAACAATTATGGGGTTGGTATATCTTTGATTATATGCCGAGCCTTCAAAGTATGTGTCACCGGCGATAGCTGTTTGGTTTCCGCCGACAACTCCGCCGCTGTCAAGGGGCTTAGTCCACATCACGTGGCCAGTCATTGAACCGACGACATCGCCTGCTCCGGCTAATTGCTCGCCGTTACCTCCAGCATTATATGTGCTTAAGAAGCCGCCGTATCCTGGTGCACCTGTGCCTAGCCAGTTTGACGAAATTGAGAACCAGTTTGTGTTATATCCGTAGATTGGGCGCGTCCAGTAGACTAGTTGGAAGTGGGGTTGTTGGGTAATAGGAAATTGGTGCTTGCTGAACAGTAAGGGTTGTTGACGCGGAGCTGGGTGCATAATAATCGCCTTCGTATGGAGCGTTGGAACCGAACATGGTAAAGGTAATTGGGAAGTTGTATGTTTGTCCTGGGAATGTGAAATTAAGGCTGTATGTGCCTACTTGATCTGGTGTGAATGCATAGTCTTGGGCTGATGTTGAGTCCGCAACTACGGGGAAGGTCTCTGTTTGCTTGTCGCCGTTTGGTGCAGTTATTACGAGCTGGTAGTTGTGGAATCGGATGTCATTTGGAATGGCAGCGTTAAATATTACTTGATTAAGCCAAATTATGACTTCAACTGATTGACCTGTTCCAACTGGGTTGGGTGAGACACTGATGTATGCGTATGTTGGAATTGTTTCTCCTGGCGTTTGTGCTTTAGCAATTGGCACTAGCATCATTGATGCTGACATCGAAAGTATAAAGAATATAGAGATCGCAATGGCTCCTGTTTTGTTTTTTGAAAATGCTTTTAGTATGTTTGACATTTTTCTTCTTCCTTTTCTGTACTCTGGGTTTCAAAACATTTGTATTTAAGATTTTGCAAAATTATTAAAATTATCAAATAAAATTGCTGTTTAAATAAAAAATATGCAACTTTATAAGAAAACAGCCATTAACTCGGAACCAGACTTTTGAGCGGCAACATGCAAGAACCCTCTGTTTTGGTTGCCAAAATCAAAAAAAGAAAGTGTAGTTTGGATACTCTAATTTTGGTTGCAGGTTATGGTTGTTTTCGCATGACGGCCAATATCAAAAATCTGCGATTAATTTAAATAGAATGAAAAAAGTAGCATGAACATCAACGAGGGATAATAGCTTTAAGTGAGCAAATTAGTGCAGTCCAAGCAAAAATCCTCAAAGAGTTATTAGCAGACGGACGCCAAACTGACAATGAAATTGCCAAAAAAATAGGTGAGACAAAAGAAAACATTAAGATGTATCTTAGCAAAATGGAAGAAATGGGAATAATTACCGGTGCGACTATACACATCAATTATAATATTTTCGGTTTCAAGGCAGTAACCCACATTTTAATCAATGTTGATTCGCAGCAAGAAGATCAGCTTGTCAGTTACTTGCAGAAAATGCCTGAAGTTTACTCATTCTACAGCAGGGGAATTAAAGGAAACTGGGATGTTGTTGTTATTCTCAAAACGCTTGAACAATTGAACGCTATCAAAGACCAATTTAAGAGACGCTTTTCAATCGTTGAGATGAGAACTGCAATCTGGACAGACGTAAAAGAAATGAATTACAACCTGGGAATAACAAGCGGTAATGCGGAAAATCAAGAGGCAGGAACTAATTATCACGTAAAGATTCAGAGAAGTTGTCCTCAATCAATGATTCTCGACCAAATTGACCAAAAAATAGCTGATAAACTTTCTGAGAATGGACGGATGTCCATGGAAACGCTTGGGAGAGAAATTGGAATATCATCAGACACTGTTAAAAGAAGATATGAAAAACTCAAGAAAAACGGAGCGCTAAAAGTCACAATTCAAGTTAATCCGAATAAAATCGGGTACCAAGCAATGTGTGTTTTTTTCACTGTAACCTCTCACGAAAATTCGTTGGCAATTATTGAAAAAATCGTTGACATACCCAACATCATAAGCATCATGAAAACAACAGGGGATTACGACCTGCAAATATGGGCAATGGTGAAAGATTTAAGCCAATTTTTTTCGGTTCAAGAGCAGTTGGGAAAAATTCAAGGCATAACAAAAATGGATATAGAACTATCATCTTTAGAAAAATGGGAAAAATGGCCTAGTCCTCGCCAATATATATCTACCTTCTAAAGCCATCTTTCATTTTCTACAAATTAGCCAAGAATTTAATAAATTTGCAAGTTTAGACGATAAACCCAAGAAAATGAGAAATTTTATATCTTGATAGTAGTCATAACTTTAGCCAAAAGGAAGAACTGTGCCTAAAATCAAAGAACTTGATTCTGAAATTCTAAAAAGTCTACTGAAGGATGGTAGAACTGGTTATTATGAAATAGCTAAGCAGTGTGGTGTGTCGGAGAACAAAGTTTGGAAACGCTGCAGAGCAATGGAGGAAAAAGGGGTAATAAATGGGGCGACAGTGCAGATTAATTTTGGTTCCTTCGGATTTGACGCACTTGCAACGTTTCTCATCGGAATTGAAGCTCAGCAACTCGAACAAGCAATGGAACTCATTAAGAACATAACTGAGATACGGTCTTACCGGCAATATAATAGCGTTTTCAATATTCGGGCAGTCGCAACTTTAAGGAACCTTAACGAACTAGATTATTTGAAGCAGGTGATTAGGCGAAAATTACCTACAGTGGGTTTAAAAACTTACATTTGGACAGGTGTCAGAAACATTCCTGAAAACTTGAATTTCACTGGGGCTCTGAAGAACGTCTATGGAATAGAACAACCTGATCAGGCTCCGGGAGACCGTAAGTTGAGCGAAAAAATCACGGTTGATGACCTGGATAAACAAATAGCTTCAAAGCTAGCCTTGGATGGGAGGGAATCATTTACGAAAATTGCGCAGGAAATGGGAGTGTCAACCGACACAATTGTGAAGAGATATCATAGACTTAAAGAAAAGGGCGCGATAAAGGTTTCAATCCAAATAAACCCGAACAAAATCGGGTACACGTCAATATTGGATTTCAACATCGCTTTCACGAGACCTGGTGGCTTGTCCAACCCGGTAGTTGAGTCGCTTGCAAAAATTCCTGATGTTATCATAATTACAGAAACTAGCGGTGACTATGACCTGCAATTGTCGGCAATGATAAGAGACACTGCGCAATCATTTGATATGCAAGATCAAATTGCAAGAATCAGCGGCATAACAAAAATTGAAGTGGGTGCTAGGAAAATTCCAGAGAGTTGGCCAACGCCTCACCAATACATATCAACATTCTGAGAACCACACTTTTCAATCGCTTTTTATTTTTATATTGAGGGGATCATTGAGGGACAACCTATAGTCGCACCCTTTATCCAAGCTCTGCTGGCTTTTCGAGATTTTTATGGATTTTTTGACTTCTATTGACTTTTCTACATTTTGACCGTTTTTACTGACTACTATTGACTTAGCCTGCCAACGCCCCAAGTCCAAAACCGAGAAAAGCAACTCAAAACACAAGCAACCCGCGGCATCAAAGAGCGGAACAGTTCAAGCCGAGATTCAATGTTTCGCCTCTTTTTCACTTAGTTGCTCAAGCATAGTCACCAAGCTGTTGGTAGCTGGTAGGCAGGTCTGGTCGCGGCACACATAGGCAGTTGTTTTGCCTTCGATTTGCTGGTAACCTAAGCCTCCCTTATCTGGATGCTTAAGTTGGACTACGGTTGTTGGCAGGTAATGTTGCCTCAATATCTTGAGCATTTCTAGCGTGTCTTTTGAGTTGATGTCGCCGACGACTGTGACCATGTAGGATGGACCAAGCTGAAAGTCAAGTCCTGAGAGAAAGAACGTGTAGGCGTCGGGTGCCCCTTCAACTTCTGCAGCAAAAGTCTTAATCATTTGGGTTGCCATCTGGTCGTAAGTAGGCTCGTTGGTCAAGCGGCTAAGCCACAGCAAGTCAATAAGTGCCACTGAGTTGCCTGATGGAATTGCGCCGTCGTAGAGTTGCTTGATTTTAGGCATGCCCGCGGGTGCGCTTTGTGTTTGGTAGAATCCTCCGTTCTGCTTATCCCAAAACTTGCTGACCATGCTTTTAGCAAGGTCTGCGGCGGCTTGAAGGTACACATCATTGAACGTTACCTCGTAAAGCTGCATTAACCCATACGTTAAGTAGGCATAGTCGTCTAGAAACGCCTCAATTGCAACTTCGCCTTTCGCGTAACGATGATACAAAACATCGCCTTTGCGCATGTA
This sequence comes from Candidatus Bathyarchaeota archaeon, assembly GCA_963768425.1. GTDB lineage: Archaea > Thermoproteota > Bathyarchaeia > Bathyarchaeales > Bathycorpusculaceae > Bathycorpusculum. The sequence continues at coordinate 87,827 of CAVYHV010000017.1, forward strand.
ATTCAATATGAAGTCTGCAGTCTTAGATGCCGCATTCAAGATACGCTGGGGTCCCAAACACACTCCCAGCTTTGGCCAAAGCTGCAATCATCAGGCCATTCCAATCGGCCAAGATCTTGTCATCAACCGGCTGGAGCAACCCGTTTCTGTCTCTGCTTTAAAAAGGGCATTTTGGATTTTTCCCATCTCCATAATCAGCTGATCGATTGTCAAACCCTTGTATGAAGCAAGGTCTTCAAGGGGTTCTGCGATGTGGAGAATGTTTTTGCCGTTGGCATGCCCTCTTTCGTCAGGGTAGTTTCCTTCTGGTTTTAAGCCGTAGAGGTGCACTGCCAGCTCTGCATCTGCAGGAGATAGAACATCGAGAACTTCATCGACCGTCCACAGGTAAAATTTGCCTTCTTCACCCTCGGAGTCAGCATCCTGAGCTGAGAAAAACCCGCCTTCCCCACCCGCAGGCAAATCACGAAGAACATATTCTATTGTTTCTTTCGCTGTTATTTTGAACTTGGGCGCACCTGTCGCCTGATAGGCCTCAGCATACGCCATTATCAGCAACGCTTGGTCGTAGAGTGTTTTTTCGTAATGCGGAACTAGCCAGCTGGGGTCGGTGCTGTACCTGTGAAATCCAAAACCGAGTTGGTCAAAGATTCCGCCCAAACGCATTTGGCGTAAAGTGTTTTCAGCCATAGACAGCGCATTTTTCTCTCCTGTGTGAGAATAGTGACGCAGAAGATAGAGGATTTTGTGTGGAGTAGGGAACTTTGGTGCTGACCCGAACCCGCCGTTTTCTTTGTCGTATTCCAGCTTTAGACGGTCGAACCCATCCTGCAAGACTTCTGTGGTTAGTTGGTTTTGGGGTGTTCGTTTTTCGACGGCTTCTATGCGTGATTTGATGTCAGCGCCCACCATTTCCATTTGGGAACGCTGGGTTTTCCATATTTGCGTCACCTGCGGCACAAGATCCAGCATGCCGATTATTCCTGGCCGACTGTGTTTGGGTATGTAGCTCTGAGCATAAAATGGGTTCAATTTAGGCGTCATTATTATGTTAAGGGGCCAGCCGCAGTTTCTGCCCATAGCCTGGCAAACTGCCATGTACGAAGCATCTAAGTCTGGTCTTTCTTCGCGGTCAACCTTTATGCATACAAACGCTTGGTTAAGCAAATCTGCAACTTGATTGTCGCTGAAGCACTCCATTTCCATGACGTGGCACCAGTGACAGGTCGAATAGCCTATGCTGAGGAAAATTGGCTTTTCTTCTGCTTTGGCTTTAGCTAAAGCTTCTTGTCCCCATGGGTACCAGTCTACTGGGTTGTAGGCGTGTTGGAGAAGGTAGGGGCTTTTTTCATTGATAAGCCTATTGGACTTTGTTTCCTGTTTTGGCTGCATAAAAGGTGCCTTCTTGTTTTCAATATGTTCAGTGTCTTTTATTAACTGTTAGGGTTTGGAGACTTCTTTTTTTCAACACGTTTACTTCTGATGAAACCCGCCATCCTATTGGGGTCTCTTCTTGAACGCGAAGGAAGCCTTGTCCAAGCTGCTGCCGAGCGCCTTTGAATTGAATAAACAGGGAATGAAGAAATTTAAATAGTTCTGGATTGATAGTTGCGTTTCTCGCGGTAGTTTCCGTATATAACCTACCTTAAAAAACCCGGGTTGAATAAAATGAAATTGAATGCCAAACAATTAGCTGTGATGGCTATCTTCGCCGCCTTGTACGCGGTTGGAGTTATTTTTTTGGCGCCCATAAGCTTCGGTCCAGGCCAAATAAGAGTTGCTGACGCAATGTTGCCTTTGACGATGATTTTTGGGCTTCCGAGCGCGTTTGGTCTCAGCTTAGGTTGCTTGGTCTCTAATATTTATAGTCCATTTGGAGCAATCGACATATTTGGTGGGGCAGTTGCAAATCTAGCCGCCTGCGTTCTAGGATGGTACATTGGAAGGAACGGAGGAAGGATTCTACGTTTTGCAGCAACCATTTTGCAGTCAGCTATAGTTGCTTTAATCGTTGGAACGTACCTTTCACCGTTGACTAGTGTGCCTCTGATGCTAAGCATATTCGGAGTGCTTATTGGAGAAATCGTTGCAATCAACATCATTGGGTATCCACTTCAAGAAGCCATCAGGCGGAGCAAAATCTTCAGCAAATTCAGTTAAGAACTGGGTTTTCCCAAAAAAGCTTCTGCTTTTTTCCTATTTTTGCAGTTGACAGGACCTTATGCATTCAACTAGTGACTTAAGATTTTCCATGCCTTCATCTAACGTGACGAAGTTTTCGACGGCGCCTATTGCTTTGCTTGGAACGATCACGACTACTTTGCTTGCGAAAGGTCGGCTGAAGCCTAGTTCAGACGCAGCTTCATCCGTTAAGGCAACCTGTAAGCCGTTAACTTGCCAATCGTTGAAATCTACATCTAAACCCTCAACTTCTCCCACTAGAAAGCCATTTGGGCTAACTACTCTTTTGCCTTCAACTTTGACACTTTTTACCTGAATTTCTTTTTCCGCGACATCTTTGATGTTTCGGATTGGTTCCTTAAGAGTTATTACGTCGCCAACTGCGGCTATCAGTTGAGTCGGCAGGCAAATCATTATTCTGCGCAGGAAGGGCTTTTTCAAGTTAAGTTCTGCCGCTGCTTCGTTGCTGAGGACGATGCAGAAGGCGGTTAGTTGCCACAGGTTGAAGTCGACCTGCAGATCGTTGATTTCGCCTAATATGTAACCTTCTGTTCCGACTACTTTCTTGGATTTTAACAATAGAGGATTCATCGGATTCACTCGCTTGCTAACTTCAGATGCTTCCAGAATAAATAATTTGCTTAAGTGTCGGTCCGCCGAGCGAGGCATGTTGAAGTATTTTTTGGCGATTAGCGTGTTTTATCCGTTAGATTGCCTGTCGATTCTTCTGAAAATGTAGTTAGCAGCTAACCCGACAACTAAATCAGCAATTACAAAGACAATTATATCAAAAATCCCATAAAAAAAGAGAACGAGAAAAAGCACTACAAACGCGATTGCCACAACGCCGACGGTTTGTTTTTTTCTCCGGACATCGGCTGAAACAGAACCACTCGACGCAGACATTTAGTATACCACACCTCACCAAGGCATCAATAACCTATAATTGTTGCTATCGCAAAAATCGAGAATCAGGATCGTCCGCATTTTTTATTTTGTCTTTTGGGTTGCTTTTTTGGTTTAGGGCTTGGATTGTTTGCAGGTTGCGTCAAAAAAAGTCAAGGAAAGTCAAAATAAGTCAAATAAAGTCGAAAAAAGTCAAGAAAAGTTAAAATAAGTCAAAATAAGTGAATAAAAGTCAAGAAAAGACGGGCAGACAGATGGAAATTTTGGCGCTCGCTCAACGACGCAGAAACTGCATTAATGCCTCGGTGTTTCTCAGCTTTTTCTAAATTTTCGGGAAGAACGGAGCCGGATACGCAATCCCGAACAAGGCGCCAACAATGATGCTCAATATGATGAAGATTACCCATGCCAAAATCGCAATCGCGATAGCTTGAAGCCAACCTGTCTTGAAACTAGCCTTGAAGACCCAGATCCAAGCGAGCAGCGCCAAAATGTAGCCGAAGACAAAGGCCGCTGAACCAATCAATGAGCTAAGTAAGAACCCTACCAAAAAAGAGACAATAAAGTACACGATTCGGCCCGACAAGCGTTGCAAGCAAGGAGTCGCCGAAAGTTGCTTTGCCGCCGGTTACCGCTTTTCCAGCAAGCCAAACAGGAATCGAAACAATAATCCAGAGAATAATCAGCGCAATCAAAGTAACAAGCAAGCCCGTAAGACTCACCGTATTACCCGCAACAGTCAAATATGGCAAAAACAACCCAAAAACCTCAATCTATAATAAAAAAAGCGTATTATTTAAGAGTTTTCGAAACAAAAAAACACGGGAAAACTGCATGGTTTTTGTCGCCCAAACGGCTTCCGCTTTGTTGGCTCAGCGAAGATAGATTGAAATCGAGTCCAGTAACGAGCAGAAAAAGTTGGTTTATGAATGCTGAGCGAATAGGTTTTCGCGGACCAAATTTTCGCCGAATTTGTTCGGCTGGCATTGGATTCAAACGCCAAGTTGAGCACTTTCTGCTGCAAGATGTTTGGTCGTTTTGGTCGGAGCAAGGATGAATTATCCGAACTGACATCAGAACAATTAGGAGTCGTAGGTTTCAGCGAAACAGTTGTTACAGGATAAGTTCGCGGAGCTTGGAAGAATGGCTGAGGATGCATGCAGTATTTAACCTGAAGTGTATTTGTGTTGTGCACATCTACTAATCTTATTCAAAATTCGCAACCTTTATTATTTTTTACACGCCTGAAAGGGTATGCAACCACAACAAAGTAACAAAAAGCCGAAGCAGCCGTCACAACGCTCGTTCAAAACGAGCCTAGCTAAATCTGGTTACTCTGAGGACGCTGCGGATAAGATTTGGAAATGGTACAGCACAAGAATAGTGAAGCGATCAGAAACTTCTGTAAAAGCCACTTAAAGTGTGGTTTGCGAGACAAAAGTTCTATTCGTTTTTTTGCAACATCACGATTCTGGCGTCAATGGTTCCAGCGCTAGATGAAAGCAAAATAGGAACAACTGCGCCTCGACGCCACCTTGATTTTGGAAACGCTTTGTCGACCGCCACCTCGGTAATTGGGTTAAAACGATCTTGACCTATTTCTTCGCTTGCCCCACGAATCACAACGCAACCAGAAGGTCTTAGGACACGAAACATTTCAGAACTGTACCCTAATCGGTCGACGTCCTCAATTACATGGAACAATCCGCGGTCAGTGACTAAATCGAAAGATTCAGCCCGAAGAGGCAAACCAAGAACGCTACCGACTAACCAATCAACCTCAACTCTGGTCTTCTCTGCTCTTTCTCTCGCGATTTCAAGCGCTCTTTTGCTTAAATCGACCCCCAACACTCTAAGCCCGCATTGTGCCAAAAAAATTGAGTCCAATCCACCTCCACAGCCAACATCCAAAACCTTAGCGTTCTCGTCAATCAACCCAGCGGCGACTAACGCAGCGAGCTCAGGAGACGAAGCATTCGGCTCCCAATGCCTAAAATCCCCTGACTCATAATCTGAATCCCAATCATAACTACTCATCGGGGTCGACTCTCAATTAAAGAAGTCTACGGTGTTAGATAGGCTTTTTCTCGGGTTATCTGTTTAGAAGCAGTTATTAATGGTACTTACAATCTAGAATTGACCCTGAACTGACAAACTTAGGCACCGAGCAGATGCATCTAATTCTCGAGGGGTCCAAAAAAAGCATGAAGTGGTTGAAATGGTTTCGAAATATCAATTATTCATCAATGGCGAATGGGTAAGTTCGGAATCAGGGGAAACCTTCACAAGGGTTAACCCTGCAGACCCAGACGAAGTCATCGGGAATTTTCAGAAAGGGAATGCTATTGACATGGAAAAGGCAATTGATTCGGCTGAGAGGGCTTTTGATTCTTGGTCGGATACGCCGGCTCCGAAACGGGCCGAATACATTTTCAAAGCAGCCCAATTGTTGAGCGAGAACAAGGATGAGCTGTCTCAAATCATGACCCGCGAAATGGGGAAGACGCTTCTTGACGCAAGCGCCGATGTTCAAGAAGCAATCAACGTTGGGTTCTACGTTGCAGGAGAAGGCAAAAGGCTCTTCGGATCCACAGCGCCCTCGGAAAAACCGAACAAGTTCGCAATGACCGTGCGGCTTCCAATTGGAGTGGCAGGATTGATTTCGCCTTGGAACTTTCCCATAGCTATTCCAGCCAAAAAAGTCTTTTACTCCCTTATTTGTGGAAACACGGCAGTGCTCAAGCCTGCATCCGACACGCCTCTTTGCGCAACTAAGCTTGCGGAGATGGCGGAAAAAGCAGGTATCCCGAAGGGGGTTTTGAACTTGGTTACTGGTCCTGGTGAAACCGTCGGGATGGCTTTGATCAGGGATAAGCGAGTTAAGGTTATCAGCTTTACAGGGCACAAAGACACTGGTGCCGCCATTTTAAGGGAGGCTGGACTCAAACGCTTAAATCTTGAGATGGGTGGAAAGAACCCTATTGTCGTTATGGATGATGCCGATCTTAAGCTGGCGGTTAACGGCGTTCTTTGGGGCGGCTTCGAAACTACTGGGCAAAGATGCACAGCCAGTTCAAGAGTTATAGTTCACGAGAAAATCAAAGAAGACTTTGAAGCAATGCTGATTGACCAGGTTCGAAGGCTCAGGCTTGGAAACGGTTTGGACCCGAAAACAGACATTGGACCCTTAGTAAACAAAGCAGCTCAGGATAAAGTAGGCCGATATGTAGAAATCGGTAAAAGTGAAGGCGCCAAACTCCTCAAAGGGGGTGAAGTGCCTAAAGATTTGAAGGGGTACTTTTTTGAGCCGACAGTTTTCACTGATTGCACTGTGAACATGCGGATTGCTCAGGAAGAAATCTTCGGACCAGTAATCTCGATTTTTTCAGCACACGACTTGGACGAAGCCATTGAAATCGCAAATTCCGTGGAATACGGTTTAAGCTCATCAATCTACACTAAAAACATAAGCAACGCTTTCGTCGCAATCAACAAACTGCAGGCGGGATTAACATACGTTAATAGCCCGACAATCGGCGCTGAATGCCACCTTCCCTTCGGGGGCATGAAACATTCAGGAAACACACGGGAAGACGGGCCCGAAGGCATCAAGGAATTTACTGAGTTGAAAACGGTATACATTGATTATTCAGGGAAACTTCAGAAAACCTATATAGAGTGATAAAGACAATCGGCTCGCTGACTGCCAACAGCTAAAGTCGATTTTCTCACCATTTCTCTAGCTAAAGTCTTTTTTTGTTTATCATGTTCTTTTTTGAGGCAATTACAGCGAATGCAGAGCATGACACAAGGGCAACTAATGAAAAGGCAACTGCTTGGTTTGGGAACTCGGGGATCGGTGGTTGATAGGGGGCGGCTGGGAAACCGTAATTGCGCCAAAAGCGTAGACGCTGTCGTCTTCTGACCCAACGTAAACTACACCATTGGCAATTGCGGGAGAAGAATCTACGAGACCAGTGGTTCCGTAAGTCCATATGGTAGTGCCTGCAGAAGCGTTCAAGGCATACAAGTTGTTATCATCTGAGCCAACGTATACTATGCCGTTAGCGACAGCGGGAGAAGACTCCACTTGGCTGCCCGTGCTATAGCTCCAGATTTTGCTGCCGGTTACAGCGTTTATAGCGTAGACGTTAAAGTCTTCTGAACCAACATAAACAACGCCGTTAGCGACGGCGGGGCATGAAACCACATAATCGCCTGTGCCGAAACTCCAAACTCTCGTGCCAGTTTGAATGCTTATCGCGTACACATTGTCATCGTCTGAGCCAATGTAAACTGTGCCATTAAACACTGCTGGCGAGCTATCCACAGAGCCGGCTGTTGCGAAACTCCAGATTTTGGCGCCTGTTGCAGCGTTCAGAGCATAAACGTTGTTGTCTTCTGATCCGACATAGACGACGCCGTTTGAAACTGCAGGGGAAGAGACAACCGCGTTACCTGTGCTGTAACTCCATTCTTTGGTGCCTGTCTGCGCGTTTAAAGCGTAAACTTTGTTATCGTCTGAACCAACATAAACTACGCCGTTCACAACCGCAGGTGAAGACTCAACCTGGTCGCCCGTTTGATAACTCCACAGTTTAACGCCTGAGGTAGCGTTTATGGCGTAAACTTTGTGATCCTCTGAGCCAATGTAAACTACGCCGTTCGCGATTGCAGGCGAAGAATCGATGGAGCCGCCAGTTTTGTAGCTCCAGATATAATCTCCGTTTGCAGCGTTCAGGGCATAAACATAGTGATCATCCGAGCCGACAAAAACAACTCCGTTCACAACAGCGGGAGAACTGTAGGCTACATAGTTGCCTGTTGCGTAACTCCACAGAAGCGTGTTTTCAATCGGACCAGTTGAGGTAGAGTAAGCCGTGTGCGCTGTGTCATGGCGGAAACTGGACCACCAGTCCAATGATTGTTGCGCCTCACCTTTTGGCGCGAATGCTACAAAAATCGATAAACATAAAATTCCCAGAAGCAAAGAAGCAAATATTCTCTTCATTTTTTCCATCTTCAATAAGTTTCTTGGATTAAAATAGACCACATTGAATGTAAGCTTTTAAAATTTTCCGTTCTGAACAGGCATTTTGCCAGCTAAGTCCTGCAAAAGGGGATTTAAAAGTCCCCGCGATATTAGGAAGTTTGAATGTGGTAGAGGTAGAAAGTTTTTCTTTGTCCGCTCTCGCAGTCAGGAATTTCATCTTGATTTAGCGTTTTCAACCATTCACTGACTGTTGGGAACCCTGATTTCGTGACGTAGAATCCCAGGTTAGAAGGCATGGTGTTTGATGGGGGAATTTACGTTGAATACGGTGACGACAAATTCTGCGGACGGATTGTTTGGGTCATTTTGATCTTCAGGGTATCCTTTGCAGAATTCCACGAATTCTTCGAACTTGATTTTAAGGTTAGCGTCGTAACCCTTCACCCTGTAGTAAGTGTATTGCGGGTTTTGAACATCCGTTAGGACAAAGACGTCACCACTTTTCTTAAGAAACTCAAGAGCATGAGGATCAATCTCGATTTCCAAGCTATCCATGCTGTTTTCACTCATCCTAATCTTCACCGCTGATGACTTTCATTATTACTTAATGCATCCTATTTTAATATTAAACACTATCGACACTTAGCTACTTTTTTTGCGGCGAAAACCAAGAGTCTCTGGCGGTTTTCTGTTTTCAAATAACTTGTCATCTGTTCCTTGGCAAAAAGCGCTTGTAATAAGCAAAAAATATAAGCGGCTTTTACGCATGCCAATGGTTGACCAATATGGGTATAGTTGAACTTAGGCTTTCAATGTTAGCGACCCTGACGATCATCATCGGGTTGTCTACGCTAGTCTTAACGGGTGTTATGCTTTACTTCGGTGTATTCAACATCATTGCAGTGGGCATAATCGTAGTAGCCATAAACATTGCCGCAATGGCTCTTCGCGCCGTACTTACTAGGCTTCGTTTACAAGATTAGAAAAATTTCACAAACAGAGAATCCGCAACTTCACCAAATCGTCAACAACCTAAGCCAGAAATGCCACATAAAAACCCCAGAACTCATGCTAGCTCAGGTTCCTGTTCCAAACGCTTTCGCATATGGTTCACCGCTTACAGGCAGCCGCGTCGCAGTAACTCCGGGATTGCTGACAGCGCTGAACACGGACGAGGTTGAAGCGGTTTTAGGACATGAACTGGGACATCTCAGGCACAAGGACGTTCAGGTTATGATGGCTGTTTCTGTCCTTCCGTCTGTTTTCATGTACCTTGGTTATTCACTTATGTGGTCAGGAAATGGCTTCTGGAGGAAGCAGAAGAAGCGGCGGCGGCAACGGCAACGGTGCAATCATCGGCATAGGCTTGATGGGATTCGGTTATCTGCTTACCTTCTTTACGTTGTGGCTCAGCAGGGTACGCGAGTACTACGCAGACAGGAACAGCGTCCAAGTGGTAGATAACGGCGCATGGAAGCTTTCAACGGGCCTCGCGAAAATCGTCAGCGCCTCAAAGAAACCCAGCAAGTCAAAGAGGACAAGGACAGCAGCAAGGCGCAAGCGCTTTCAGATGCCTCTTCATCTCCGACCCAGGCGATTCAGACCAAGCTGCGAAAAGCATCGACGCATCGCTCATGGTTCAGGAAATCCTCTCGAGAAAAATAACAGGCGAAGACAAGCTGGCAGAAGCTTTCTCGACTCACCCGAACATAACCAAACGTCTACGAGCACTTCAGCAGCTAAGCCAAAACCCCAACGCCTAATCTTAGGCGTATTTTCCTTCTTGACTTAAGGGATTAGTCCATTTGATTATTGCGCTAACCGAGTTCTGGTTGAACCCCTTGAAACCTTGACCGCGCTGAATATTCTCTAAATGGCTCGCAACTGCCCCATCCCGAAGAAACACTGAAGCTTGCTCGCTGGTTAAGCTATGGTTTTTCAGGAGCAAATTCAGTTTTTCGCCGTGAACCTGCCATTTCTCAGGCTCAGTGAATGCTTGTTTGAGGAACGGGAAATTGGAGAAAGGCTTCATCATGCCGACGCCCAAAGCCTTGAGGTCTTCTCGGGCAGCTTCGAAGTTGAACCGCGCGGCTAAATGATGCATCCCAGCTTCAAGAATGCTTTCGCCATGCAGCCCGACCCATAAGCCTACCGTACCCAGCTGGCTTCGCGTTTCAAGCGCTTTATGAGCGAAATCAATGTCTTTTTCCTCAACCGACAAGTCAACATCGGCGAAAACAACGTTTCTTCCATCTTTCTCCTCAAGAATTTGGGCTCCCCAACCTGCTTGGGCGCCAGCATGAAAACTTTCCCGAGGCTCAAGCCCAAGGTACTCGAACATATGAATTAAAGCGGCAAAGTTCCCTCGTGAAGACCTGAAGGTGTGGTGGTCGACGTTTCCCCACCCCATGCCGACTTTATCCTGCCTGCTTTTCTGAACTTTGGCTGCGTCGGTTTCGGGTTTCCCAGTAACGTCTTTCCGCTCGGAAGAAGACGTCAGCTAAGCGTGGCTTGCTAAGTTTGTTTTCGAAGTTTTTAAGCAGTTTTTCAGTTTCGTAAATCCCTTCTTCAGCAGACAAGAACACTCGTTTACGCGATTCCAAAGCACTTCAACGCTTCAACGTATGAGTCAATGTCGCCTGTATCTTCAACTGCATATCCTGATGAGCCCCGCCTCTCCACAAAGGAAAACGCAAAATCATTTTCGTTGACAAGGGAAAGCTTTCTAAAGCTTGAGTTGGGTGCTCCCTGAACGCTTTTTTCTTTGCCAATGGTCTTTCGGAAATCATCCATGTTTTCAACCGCAAGTGCAACTTCTGAACTTTTGCCGCTTTTCAGAACCAAAGGAAAAAGCGAGCTTCCGCCTACCCGAAAAACAGTTGCGTCGTCAATGCTTTTCTGGGATTCTTTAAATCCCATCTTCAAAAGTTCCTCAACGTTTACGCTTTCTGCTGGAAGCGCAAGGTGGTCTACCCAGTCGAAAATGTTGGTTGAAGTGCTGCGTTGAATCTCCGTCGCTTGCTGCTAAAGCAAAACTACTCTTGTTTAAGAGTTCCTTAAGCCTACATTTGAAGGAAAGATTCCGCATCGGCAAAAAGTTGCCAATCAAATAAGCTCAAAAAAATCCTCCTAAGAACATTGAAATGCCCACATTTTAACGAGTTAAAGGTTTCTTATAAAGCTGTTTTACTAAGTCTGACACGACGGAAAAACGGAGTACAGGATAAACTTAAAACTGAAAGCACACTTATCGCTTACAAGATGTGTTCGCCTTGGATGTTTCCGTAACCAAAGCAGATGGCTCTAAACAGCTCTTTAACAGAGAAAAGGTCGTTCAAACTTGTTTAAAGATGGGCGCAACCATTCAGATGGCCAATGAGGTTGCTGGACAGGTTCAAAGAAGCCTTTTTGAAGGCGTATCAACTCGAACAATTCTTCAGTTGATTTTCAGGCTCATGGAGGAATACAAACCTGAAGTCGGGCATCTCTTGGATTTAAGGACGGGTATAAGCCTGATGGATAGCAAACCAGAATTTGAAATGTTCGTTCAGGTCTTGCTTGCCCACAGCGACTTCGACGTTTCGCCTAACAGGATTCTCAGGGGAAAATGCGGGAGACACGAGGTAGACGGCATCGCGAAACGTGACGGCGTCATCTATTTTGTGGAAATAAAACATCATCTAAGCTATCACTCCTTAACTGGGTTGGATGAGAGCCGCATTGCACAAGCCATACTGGAAGACGTCCAGGAAGCGGTTGCTTTAGGATTGACCGATTTCAAAGTGGACCGTGCTATGATAGTAACCAACACAAGATATTCCGAGCATGCTGTTGAATATGGAACCTGCAAAAATATCTTGCTGATTGGGTGGAGTTCGCCGCAGACGCTGGGGTTGCGAGAAATAATTGAAAAAGGCAATTTGTACCCGCTCAGTTGCCTTCGAGGCTTAAGCCACGACGACAGGATAAGGTTTGTCAACTCGGGGATACTTCTCTTAAAACAACTGCTTGAACAAGACCGATCCTCAATAGCTACGAAAACTGGGTTGCCATATGAAGTAGTCGTAGAAGTCACGAAAAAAGCTCGAGCTAGCGCGAATGCACTCTGGGGCCAATAGCCGCTTCTGGGAATTTTATGTCGATCTTGCGATTTCAACCATTATCTTTCCATTTTCAACCTTGCATCGGTAACAAGACAATTTCACCTGCGGAATTTCTTGGTATTGCCCATTTCGTATGTCGAATTTCCAGCCATGACAGGGGCACATCAATGTGTAACCATTGAGGATTCCCCCTTGAAAGCTACAACCTTCATGGGGACAATAGTTTGAAACACCATAAACTTCACCACCAACCCTCAATAGCAAAACAGGCTTTCCCTTTAGCCTGACAGCTTTCATTTTGCCTTCCCCCAGCTCGCTTTCCTTAATCGAAACCACAAAACCGTCATTCATAACGACTGAACCTTCTGTATAAATGGGATGGGAAAGCTCAAAAACCTTGCCTACACGAACCTTTCGACCGTCTTTTTTGATCGTAACCAAAATACAAAATGTTTGGGACAAAATTCAAAAAGGATAAATGCTAATGTTTGGTATTGTAGTCGGTTCAAAATTACTTCATGTTGTAGGATATACATGAGTTTTGTAAATTGCCGCAAAGCCACTGTTCTTCTGTTCATTGTTCTCTTGACGGCCTTCATAATTCCCGTTTCGGCAGTTAGCAACGTCGAAAAAACTTACTCCATAAAACCGCCATCAACCATCAGCCACCAATACAGCATCATCAATGTGCAGCCGAGACTTCTCACCAATGAACACAACGAAAAACTATACGTCTCCACACCCATGTCGCTTGTTAATTATTATGGTAATTTGTCTCACACAATAAACGACAACGGCGACTACGCATGGCTCGTCACACCGCAGGCAGTAGCGCCGATAGCAGCATCCCTCCTCAAAATCACTAACGGCCTTTCTAACCGCGACGAACAATTCGCCGATGTCGTGTTAGGCTTCGTGCATCAACTTTCATACAATGTTACAAGCCCACAGTACCCTGTTGAAACTCTTGCAAGCAACAAGGGCGACTGCGTGGGATTATCACTTCTTACCGCATCCATTATGGAAGCGGGCGGCTTGGACGTTGTTTTGATTCTCTACACGGGCATAAATCCGCAGCACATGAACGTAGGAGTCTATTTGCCTTATACTCCGATCTATCATACGCCTTTACTTGCTCCGACAAGCTTCACTTACGATAACAAAACCTATTGGACTGCTGAAACCACCCCTGAAGGCAACTGGAAAGTCGGGGATCAATCCCAAGCCTTATCCGGGGCAAAAGCAAACATTATTCCCCTCAACCAAACTGCCCAGTCGCTTTCTCCATCCCAAGTTTCAGCAAGCCTGAAAACTGCATTAGTTCCTTCAGCGATAACTGTTGACACAAGCCAGCAGGCAACAACCCCAGATGTGAATGGGAAAAGATCAATCTCAATCTCGGGCCAAATAACTCCTGCAATCGCCGGTCAAACAGTTAACGTATACGTAAGCAGCACCAACTACGAAGGTGAAGTGCTTAACTTCTTTACAACGGTAACGGACAATTACGGCAACTACAAATTAATCTGGAACTTCACCAATTCAGGAACATACTACATAACAGCAAACTGGAACGGTGCCTCAAACAATGCAGCCGCAGACAGCCAAACAGTACCAGTCTTTGTTGGACCCCAATCTTATATGCAGTTTAGCTCGCCTGATTACAACTACATTTTCGGGCAGCCCGGCTTAGCAGCCTTCGCTACATATCCCATGCAAGGCGAAAACGATTTCCTAACAGTCCCACTTGGCACCCAAGCTTCGTTGAGCTATAACTTCATCGTGCTGCAGGCAGGACAAACCATATCTAACGTTCCCACCACGAACATAACAGTGCCTGCCACAATGGAAAAAGTGCTGACAAGCCAGGGGAAAGCGGAAACAATCGAGATACCTGCCCACAACGAAACGGTACCTCTCGGGGTTCCAAACGGTCTTGAGCCGCTCATGTTACCAGACGATTTCAACCAAACATTAGACAATCAATTCAGTCTTGTCCTTCAAAATAACGCAGGCAACTACAGCCTGAACTTTAAAGCGTTAAGCCAAGACGACATAGCTAACATGCAAGCAACGGCGACAGTCACAAACGCCACCGAGACCATTAGAGAAAACACCTGGTATCAAGTAACCACGAAACTAAACGGAAATTCAGCTACCACCACCTTGAGCAACGAAAACGGCACCGTAATCCAAAACACAACAAACCAAACCAGCGACAACCCAGCTGTGCTCCTTATAACAAACAACGAAGATACCGCTATAGCAATCAAAAACCTTACAATCCAAACCCCAAACGCCAACCCCGTTCAGCCTCAGACAACCCAAAAACCAACCGGTATCCTCAGTTACACAAATCTTGCCCTATACGCGATTATCGCAATCCTGGCAGCTGCGACAGTAGTGGCTGTGCTTTACATAAAGAGAGCCAAGAAAACCGCACCAATCACTCGTTAGCGACGCCATTGGCGACTTAGGTGTTTAAAATAGGAATTCTTAAAAAATCTAGTATTTTATGGTTGGATTCCACCATAAAAATGGGTTTGTTCCTATTCGCTCGAGTTCTTAATGTTGTGGAGTTCGCAGAGTTTAAGCAGGGTTTCTTTGTAGACTTGGATAGACTTCAGATATTCTGCTACGTCGATATGCTCGTCTAGAGTATGGTCAAGTCGGCTATTGCCCGGTCCATAAGTCACAATTGGCAAGTTCATGGCTTTGCCCAGGATGTTCATATCGCCAGTTCCAGTCTTATGCAGAAGCGTTGCAGGCTTGTTTAGGACTTTTCGGACGGAAGAAGAAAAGACGTGGACAAGCGGCGAAGCCTTGTTCACCTCGAAAGGCTCCACAGTATCCAGCACAGTTGCCTTCACAGAAACCTTCGGGTTAGCAGCCTGATACTTTGCAATGATCTTCTCTATCTGCTCAAAAATCTGAGACGTCGAAAACTGAATTGGCACACGAACATCAATGTTCATTTCAGCCTCAAAAGGAACAACAGACATCGCTCTGCCACCGGCAACTTTAACCAAACAGGCAGTAAGCGCGTTAAAAGGGCTCTCTGAAGGGTCCAGCGACGGGAAAGAAGAAGCATTCTTGATCTGCATCCAAACCTCAAACGCCTTCTCCAACGCGTTTTCATAAAGCCAGGGCGTAGAAGAGTGACCAGTCTCAGTTTTGCACACAACCTTCAGCTGAATCTGCCCCTTGTAGCCAACCGTAATGTTTTCGACACCACTTGGTTCTCCAAAGATGGCGTAGTCGGCTTTGATCCCCTGAGTGATAAGGTGCTTGACGCCTCGGCTAGTAGCTTCCTCCTCGACCACGCTTGCAACCAAAATTTTACCTTTAAACCCTGGCTCCTGCGCAACGGAAACGGCAGCCATAACCATTGCGGCAAGCGGACCCTTTGCATCCACAGCGCCCCGAGCGTATATTTTGCCTTCTTCAATGCGCAGCGGCAAGTGTCCAGCCACAGTATCCATGTGACCACACAGCAAGATTACGGGTTCGCCTTCGCCAACGACGCCAATCACGTTTCCGATTGCATCTTTGCCGACTTCAAAACCCATCTTCTTCATTTCAACCGCTAAAAAGTTAGCCGCATCCTCTTCTTTCCCTGAAGGGCTATAAATGCCCAAAAGGTTAGTTAGAAATCGTACTGCTTCCTGCTCGCTCATTCTCTTCCTCACCTAAAACTTCATCCAGCACAGCTACCACAAGATCGATTTGATCCTTTTGAATAACTAGAGGCGGCAACATACGAACCACAGTTCGCCCTGCATCCAAGACTAAAACGCCCTTCGCAGCCGCCTTCACAATAACGTTCAAAACATCGAAGCGCAACTCCATCCCAAGCATCAAACCCAAGCCGCGAACTTCTTTAACGATTCTATGCTTAGTATGCAACTTCTCTAATTCAGCCTTAAAGTAGCTACCCATTTCCAGGGCGCGTTCAGTCAAGTTTTCCTCGACAAGCGCCTCTATCGCTGCGCATCCAGCCGCACAGACCAGTGGGCTGCCGCTGAAGGTAGTTGAGTGCTCGCCAATTTTGAGGGCTGACATAACATTTTCTTTAGCTGCAGTTATGCCAATGGGTAATCCACCTGCAAAAGGCTTAGCTAAACACATCACGTCGGGCGTTACATCCCAGTTCTGGCAACCGAACAGCTTGCCCGTGCGCCCGAAACTTGTCTGCACTTCATCAAGAATAAGCAAAACATTCTTCTCGTCGCAGATTTTCCGTACCTCTTGCAGGTAACCGTCAGGAGGAACCCTCACGCCGCCTTCCCCTCGAATAGGCTCCATAAGAACCGCCGCCGTTTTCTCGCTAATAGCTTCACGGATTTTGTCAGCGTTATCAGGGGCAACATGCTTTATTTCAGGAACCAAAGGCATGAAAGGCTCGCGGTATTTTTTATCCCATGTCGCCGAAAGGGCACCCATGGTTTTGCCGTGAAAGGCACCCATCAAAGCGATGATTTCAGGTTTGCCCATGTATTTACGGGCGAGTTTAATGGCGCATTCAACTGATTCGGCGCCGCTGTTGGACAGAAACACCTTGTCTAAGCCTTTCGGCGTTAGGTGCACAAGTTTTTTGACAAATTCTGCACGTCTATCGTTGTAGTAGGCTCCGTGACAAGTGATAAGCTGCTCTGCTTGAGCCTGAATCGCCGAGACAACTTTAGGGTGACAGTGTCCCAGCAAAGCTACGCCGTAACTGGTTGAGCAGTCAACGTATTCTTTGCCGTTAATATCCCAAACTTTAGCGCCTTTGCCTTTTACAAGAACGACTGGTTTTTTGGAGAAAACGTTTGCCATGAACCGCGTTTCAACATCAATTATTTCTCTTTCATTCACCAGTTATCACCGTTCCAACCTTATGATTCAAAGCTGAACTGATGGGTTCATTTCCCGTGCCCGCCGTAACCAAAACCTCTTTAACGCCTTGGTTTAAAGCCTCCAGTGCTGCATGTACTTTGGTGCTCATGCCTTGCCCGATACTGGATAGGACCTCTTTAACTTCGATGGCGGCAATTTTGGGAACACACTCGCCGTGAAGCATCAAACCCTTTACATCCGTGAGAAGAACCAAACGGTCAGCCTTCAATGCGCCAGCGATTACAGCCGCTGTTCGGTCACCATCTACGTTGAGGGGCTCGTAGTCCTGACTGACCGCGATAGGCGTCACAATCGGCACATATCCCTTTTCAAGCAGAAGAGTAAGCAGGCCGCTGTTAACCTCAGTTATCTTTCCTGTGTAGCCGCCGTCTATGATTTTTTTGCGTCCCCGCTCGTCAACGGCTATAAGTTTCGTTTTACGCTCAGCCTTCAACGTACCGGCATCCAACCCAGTTATTCCAACTGCATTTATACCCTGGCTTTGCAGGGCTAAGACGATTTGTTTATTGATTTTGCCAGCCATAACCATGGTGTAGATCTCTATAGTTTCTTTGTCGGTGTAGCGACTTCTGAACCCTTCTGGTGAAACGATGAATTTCTGTTCCTTCCCAAGTTTGGAGGCTATCTCGGTGACTTCAACCCCGCCGCCGTGGACCAAAACCATCTTGTTGGTTTTCGACACCTCTTTCAGGTCAGCAACCAGGTCTTTAGATGCCCCTTCTTTGAGTATGCTTCCGCCTATCTTGATAACGAGCAACATAGCTATCACACCGGATGGAACCCTGTGCTCTTCAAGCCAACGGTCTCGTCAATGCCTAGCTGTATGTTCATGCATTGCACGGCTTGGCCTGCGGCGCCTTTAGTCATGTTGTCGATTGCTGAGAAAAGCAGAAGCCGATTCGCATGCTCGTCGATTTCGAAGCCGACGTCGCAGAAGTTTGTTCCTAAAGTCACCTTCGGATCAGGCAGTTGATAAGGACCCTTCTGATACTTTACCAAACGCACAAACGGCTCGTTCCCGTACATACCTCGCAGGGCTCGCCAAAGATCCTTGTTCTCCAGCTTCTGTTTGGGAAAAGTGTGAATAGTCGCCAAAATCCCGCGAACCATATTAACCGCATGCGGAGTAAACGAAATCTTAACGGGTTTACTACCCAACGCATTAAGTTCTTGTTCAACTTCGGCGGTGTGGCGGTGACCAGCCACCTGATAGGGGCGGACTCCACCGAATCGTTCAGGGTGATGGGACGAAGCGGTCGGTTTGCTACCTCCGCCTGAAGAGCCAACCTTCAGGTCAACGACAATCTTGTCTTCATCAACCAGACCAGCCTTCACCACAGGCGCCAAACCCAGAATGGCTGATGTCGCCATGCAGCCTGGGCAAGCGATGATTTTGCCGTTTTTGATTTCTTCGCGATGAAGTTCCGGCAACCCGTATACGGCGTCTTTGAGCATTTCGGGGTGTGCATGCTTCCACCCATAGTAGCTTTCATAGTCAGCTGGGTTTTTGAGGCGGAAATCAGCGCTCATGTCAATTACTTTTAATCCAGCGTCTAAAAGTTTAGGCACAAGATTAACCGAGCCCCCATGCGGCGTTGCCGTGAATATTAAATCGCAGTTTTTCTGCAGCTCAGCAACGTCTAAGGGTACAAATTTCAGCTGTGTTAAGCCTCGCAGGTTGGGGTGAACGTTGAAAACATATTCTCCTGCGCTTTGCCGTGAAGTAACCATAGTGACCTCTGCTTGGGGATGAAGAAGCAGCAGCCGCAACAGTTCGCTGCCAACGTAGCCTGAACCGCCGATTATTCCAACTCGCACCATTTTTCAGTCTTCCTTTGTCATACTATTAATGATCAATCAAGCTTTGAGCACCCTTCAGGAGGGAAACTGCAACGTTAAGACCAGTTGCAAGCCGAGTGTTCTCCCAGAACTCGGGACACGAATTTGATTCATGAAACACAAGGGCGCTCTTATTTTTTTCTACACTCTCTTCAATGACATTCTTAACATTTTCGTAACAGTCACTGTTCGCATAAACCTGAAAAGCCTTCTCAAGCTTCATGGTCCAAACTGGGAAATCGGTCAAGCGCATTTCATCTTGCTTAACCTTCTGAACGGGCAAAAACGCTTGCCCAGCCTTATCCAACTGACCCTTTACGTAAGCATCATCGACGGTTTTGTTTTCTTCAACGTTCACCATCGCGTCCAAAGCAAAAATCCACGCTTCGCTGCCTTTGCCAAGGGTCTTGCCACATCTCACAGCGGTTTCTTGAACACTTTTTGGAAGTTTGGCACCGAAAACCAAGTTGCCGAGAAAAGTGTTTGTTCTGAAATCTTTGAAGCCAGCACGGGCCATCGAAGTTGGGTAGCAAACGGGTTTTTTGCCTTTTTCCTTTGAAACGATTATCCTCAGATCGTAAAACCATTTTTCAACGAGTTCCTGCGCAACCACGCCGACTGGGTTGATGATTGACGGTTTGGTTTCTTTGATGTTGGTGATAAGTTCGTCACTATTTTTTGCCAGCATAATCATTTTGCCGTGTGTTCCAGCGTCAGCCTTGATCACGATGCCTTTGGAGAGAGAGATTTCCTGCTGGAGAAGCTCTGCTATGTCTTTTTCGTTGTGGATTTCTTTACCGTTTTTGAGGGCGTCAGTCGGGTCGCATGGAACGTAAACTGTTTTGGGAATCGGCAAGCCTTCCTTCCAAAGATTAAGCAGCGTGCGAAGTTTGCTGTAGCAGACAAATTCGGCTTGAGATGTGTTGAGGGTTTTCTTGCCAAGTTGCTCCATGAGATATGAGGCTTGGAGTCTGCGGTTTTTGCTTTGCGCACGATTAAGCACTACCGCGATGTCTTTGATTATTCCAGTGTAATCCTTGCCCTTTGTTTTAGCCGCAAACCCTTCTTTAGAAATTGACAAAGCGATTTTTCTGAAGGGCAGAAAAGTCAAATCCACGCCTAATTGCTGCGCTGTGAGCTTAATGCCGTTTTCGTCGTTTTCAGAACGTTCATATAAAAGGGCAATGCTCAACGCTGTTTCCACCAAAAAATGCTAAAAAATCAAGTAAAATGAAAGCTATAGCGATGAATACTGCTTATTCTCCCCAGTCTTCCCCTTCAATCGTTAACTCTTGAAGGTCCACGCAGCCGCCTTTAACTTGTTTGACTTCAAGTTCAAGCCCGCAGCCCGGGCAACTGAGGATTTCTCCTTTCTCTGTGTCAACTGGAACATCAAGTTCTGCTTCACAGTCAGGACATTTTGCCTTCATGCATTGCGAATTTGAATTTACAGGTTTAATCATTTTGTATTCGTCACTTTATTTTTTCTATCGGAAATGACTTTTCCATTAATTCAATACCAAATTTAAACATTGTGACTAATTTGTTACAACTTGAACTGCTAATGTTCCATTTGGTGCACCACTAAGCCAGCCACACGTAAAGAAACAGTAACCAAACATGCTAAACCTTAGCGAAAAACGCACTGCCAGCCAAGTGCTGTAAAGGGAAACGTTAAATTTTCCCCAAAACAATAACCCTACGGCGACACAGATGGACGAGAAAGACAAAGAAATAATCAGGCTTCTAAGAGATAACGCACGAGCAGGCTACGGAGAATTAGGTACGCAAATCGGGCTGTCAGAGGGCGCGGTTCGAAAGAGAATCAGAACATTAACCAATGAAGGAATAATACGTAAATTCACAGTTAAAATCAGCCTTGCAGAAGGCGCCCAAGCCATAACTCTGCTCACGGCAAACACAGCTTACCCAACGCAAGAAGTATCAAGGAAGATTCAGGCAATCCCAAACGTGGAAACAACCTACGAAGTCAGCGGCGAATATGACATTGTCGCAGTTATCGGCGGCATGAACATGACTGAAGTCAACGAGTGCATCGAAAAAATCCGCATGGTTGAAGGCATCGTCAAAACCAACACAATGATCGTCTTACGCAGCTCATAAGGCGCTTTTTCCCAATTTTTACTTTGGCAAAAGTTGTTTTCTATTCAGAGTGTTGATATGTTGAACAGATATTTAGTTGAGAACAGAATGAATAATGCTTATTAAGATTCACTATACATCTTTTGTTGAGAGAGCTAAAATGAATGAAAAACTTCAAGAAAGCGCTCAATACCTCAAATGCTTCAGCAACCTAGAAATCGAAGCCTTCCGCGTTTACGAAGCAATGTCCAAGAAAATTAATCAACCCGAAAGCAGCTTTGTCTTAGGCTTAGCCTACGACAGCTTCAAATGCTCCAAAATCCTTCAGGGAATACTTAGCCACCTTAACCCCTCTGAAATCGAAAACACCGAATGCAAGAAAGAAATAACGGAGTTAGCCGCCGAAATCTCAACATTCACCAAGATAGTTTCAACCATCAACAATCTAAGCCCCCTTCTTAGCTGCGAAATACTTAGTGAACTAATCAACATGGAAGACCTCCTCAACGAAACATACGCAAATTACCTGCAATCCTCAACAACCAAGTTTGTTGCAGACGAATTTTCAGCGCTGATACCGCAGAGCTCAAACAATTTCAAGCGGATCTTCGAATGCTTCGTGGAAGAAAAAGAAGCACATCGTCAAACCCTCATCGAAGTCATCTACAACCTCGAATCCAAAGAAGCCGAAAGAGTCAGGCACGTGTCACCTGTCGTGAAATATCAAAACCCCGATGCTTGGTACCACGAATCAACAATCCACGCCTTCACCAGAATCCCACTGAGAGCCAAAAACCAACCATAAGTCAAGTCTTCTTATGGCTATAGTCCCTGTTGCTTAAGGTAACAGGGGCTATTTTTGGCTCCACAAACGTCCCTTTTGCCACCGCTCGGAAAATTCCTCTGTTTTTAGTTTTGCACTAGAATTGGTTGTTTGATTCTGCGCAAATCTCTTCCTGGACTCAATTTGCCTAAGGGCGATACACGTTAGCTGCGAGGTTTTTCTTCTGCTTTTGGTTTTCACTTTCACTAACCTCTCCCCTTCCTCGAACATTAGTTTCTCAGTTCACCTTTTAACCGCCGGCAACAATAAGCCGGCTTCACAGGTGATTGACAATAAAAAAGAAAACAGTGCTTTTAGCCCCACAGGAGGAACTTCAGATTGACTTGACACTTCATGATGTTCCCGCTTCGCTGGTCAGCGAGTTTGCGGAAAAAATCGTGAGACTCTACTACAACGGCAACCTAAACGCTGCCATACAAGACCTAATAAACAAAGCCCTCACGGAACAAGAATTCGTACACTCACACATAACCCATGTCAAAAACTTATAAACAAACTATTTGCGTTTAGCCTTTCTTAATTTTCTCCACAGACCCAGCTGCCGTTCCTATGTAGACGAGGTCAGTTAAACCGACGAAAAAACCCGTTTCAACAACACCCGGAACCATTTTGACTTTGACTTCTAGCTCCGCTGGGTTGGCGATTTCGCCGAAGTATGAATCTAAGATTGCGTTTCCGTTGTCCGTGATTGTTGGGCCAAGTTTACCTTTGCCTTCCCGCAAAACAGGCTTGCCTCCATTTGCCATGATTTTTCGTTTAGCCAAAGAAATAGCGAAGGGCAAAACCTCAACTGGGACACTCTGACCTTTTTCGCCTAGCAACTTGACTTTCTTTTGCTCATCCGCAATAATAATGTTCAATTCTGAAGCGGCGGCCACTATTTTTTCTCTTGCCAGAGCAGCGCCCATTCCTTTGATAAGATACAATTCTGGGGTCACTTGGTCGGCTCCATCTATTGTTAAGTCGACTTCGGGATGTTCATCTAAAGTTGTTATCGGGATTCCGCATTCGACGGCCAGCAGGAAAGCTTGATATGAAGTGGGTATGCCCATCACATGCAGGTTTTCGAGTTTCACTCTTTCGCCTAACGCTTCTATGGCAAACGCGGCCGTGCTTCCACTGCCCAAGCCGACAATAAATCCATCGTTAACATGCTTAACAGCGGACAGCGCTGCATTCCTCTTTGCCTCTTGAATTGGATCAATGTTAGCTTTCAATTTCCATCTGCCCCAGCTTATCTAAAACCTTCTCAACTTCACTTCGAATAACCTCAATTCTTTTCTCCGCCTCTGTTTTGGCATCAGGCTTCTCTTCAGGCGGCTTGCGTTTACGCTTCTGCTTTTCCTCAGCTGCTTCTGTTTCTTCCTCTTCTTCCTCCGCCGCCTCAGTTTTCTCCATTTGAGGAACACCGACGGTTGTAGGCATCCTAACAGGTATCTCTTTGATAGGTTTGACGTCGATTCGAGTTCTTAGTTCCTCAACCTTTGACGTTAATTCAGTGAAACGTGAGCTGAAAAGTTTCATCAAGTCTTCCTGCATGTCTTCAAGGTCGTGCAATGCAACAATGGATTCATCTTTAGAGATGGATTCTTTAATCGACATCATTCTTGCCGTGTAAGTGCCAGCAAGCTTCTCGCGTTCTTGCTCATTGATCTTACCTTCAGCTTGTGCTTCATAAAGACGACGAATTGCATCGCCAAGAATTTCCCGCTCCAAATCCAGCATCCGCAACTCGTTTTTCGCGTTGGAAGCAGCTGATGCTTGGACACTCTTGGAGATTTTGAATGGTAAACCTGAATAATCAAGATTCGGGTCGCCCACTAATGCCTGGGTCTGCTGGGGTTTTTTCTTGGGCGGGTTTTTGGCGCCGAGGCGTCTCATAGCGTAGATGACTACTCCGCATGCGAAAATTATCACTACCGCAACTGCAATGACCGTTAACGGATCGTCATACCAAGCCATGCCAAGCTGTCCTCGGTATCTTGATTATGTACCATTAATATATAAATTATACAAATGTAAGCGATTGTTTTCACTTCTGCGTGTGCAATGTTTTAAGCATGCTGCCTGACTGGTAACCGTCTAGATCAAATGTCACATATTTGAAACCCAGCTGTTTCAACCGCTCAGATACCTCATCCAAAACGTTGACGTTGCAGAAAGTGGCACGCTCCGTTTTTCCTACTTCTATTCTGGCTAAGCTATTGTGGTCCCTTACTCGAACCTGCTTAACCCCAGTTAACGCTTTCACTGCTTGCTCCGCCTTATCAATTCGATTCAACTTTTCAGCCGTAATTCTCTCGTTGAACGGGACCCTCGAAGCCAAACATGCAAGAGCAAGCTTATCGTGAACACTGAGTCCCATTTCTTTGGCTATTTGCCGAATTTCGCTTTTTGTAAACTTGTTTAGCATCCACGGGCTGCATACGTCTGTTGCTTCTTTGACCGCTTGGAACCCAGGTCTGTGATCATTTAGGTCGGAGAAGTTCGTACCTTCAAAAACTGTCTTGAAGCCGATTTCATGTGCGAAATCACTCAAGGTTTTTGAGCAGTTCTTTTTTGCAGTAGTAGCAACGGTTTTCTGGGTTTCGGCAAAAATTCTCGTTGGATAGCTCGTTGGTTTCTATGATGAATAGTTTGATGCCTATCTCTTTGGCTACTATCTTTGCATCCTCCAGCTCTTCAGAGGTGTAAGTGGGCGACTTTGCGATAACAGCAACTGTTTTTTCACCCAGAACCTCGCGAGTGACTGCTGCCAAAGTTGAACTATCTACGCCACCGGAAAAAGCGATGACAACACCATCTTTGCCAGTTTCCTTGATGAAACGTCGAAGCCTGCTCAAGTTTGCCGCTTAACTCTTCCATTGCGATTACCTTTCTCGTAGAAAAATCTCTCTTGCCCGTGAAACCGCCATCTCTGAAAGTTCCCTTAGGGGCTTACTCGTTTTTTCCGCGAGTCTCTTGAGGTCATCGTACTCTGGTTTTAAGCGGATGATGTTGCCGTCTGTGTCTTTGGCGATTTTGACTTTTACAAATTCCTTTGATCCGCCGATAAGGATGTCTACAGAGCTTAGTTCCCGATTTATTATGTGCCGTTCACATGGGTAAACTCTGACGCCAAGAGTCCCTGTCTCTTCAATCAGCACGCGAGAGAGCCGTTTGGAATCTTTTTGGTCAGCAACCACCTTGATTATTTGCCCAGGCCTGTTCTTTTTGGTGAACATGGGAATAACGCTTACGTCCTTTGCCCCTTCAGCAAGAAGCCTGTCGACAGCGTGTCCTACGATTTCTCCTGAAACATCATCAATGTTGGTTTCCAACACTGCAATCTGATCCTTCAACAAGCCATTCTCCAGAGGCTTTCCAATCACTATTCGGAGAACATTGGGGATTTCAGCAAAATCTTTGCCGCCTGCGCCGTACCCAACCCCCAGGGGAATCATTTCAGGGTAGAAACTGGTCAATTCCTGCGCCAAATTAACAATCAAAGAAGCCCCAGTAGGCGTAGCTAACTCTGACTCTACAGGTCCCCCTTTAATCGGGAAACTTTTCGATTGAAAAATAGCCAACGCAGCCGGTGACGGGCTTGAGACAGTGCCATGAGAGAACTGAAACAGCCCTCCGCCAACAGATACGGGTGTAGAAACGATCTTTGCATCGAAGAAGCCGAGCTCCTCCATAGCAACTGCTGACCCGATTATTTCCGCGGCGGTGTCGACCAATCCGACCTCATGCAGATGCGCGTCGGCTAAAGTGATGCCCATGAAGTTTCGTTTCCGCGTCAACGAGAGTGTGGATAACGTTTGAGGCGAACTGCCTTGCCTTTGCGGAAAGCCCTATTTTTTCCGCTGTTTTTTCGATTATCGTGATTAATTGTTTGCCGTCTTTTCTTGATTTTCCTTCGGCGGTAACGTCAACTTTGGTCGCTCTGAACCCCTTTCGCATAACCTGCTTGATATCTATTGTCACGTTTTTGTAGCCATACTCGGTGCTTTCCAAGCTTTTTATTGCAGCGGTAACTTTATCCTGGTTTGCACCAAGGTCCAGCAACGCGCCTAGCATCATGTCTCCAGAAACTCCAGCGACCTGGCAATCAACGATAACTATTTTAGAAAACTCAGCCATTATGTTTCGACCGCTTGCAATATTGAAAACAGCAAAAACGATATATTACTTGTGGTTCTATGGCGAGTGATTAAGTCATGAGCGCGTTGAAGGATATTTTGGAGAAAACTGCTAAAGGCGAATTAACGGTTGAGGAAGCTGAGAAACTCGTTCGTTTGCAAGCCGTCGCTGAGCTTGAAGGCGTGGCGAAAATCGATTGTAACAGAGAACTGAGGAAAGGCATTCCCGAGGTAATATTGGCAGAAAACAAGACAGCAGCAGACGTGGTCGACATAACCTTGCGGATGATGCGTGAATGCGGAAGAGTCATAGTCAGCCGTTGCAGTCCAGAGCAGATTCAAGCACTCAAAGACGCGTTCCTCCGTAAAGCCGTTTTTGAGGTGAATGAAAAAGCAAGAATAGCCGTCGTAAAAACCAAGGATTTCTCCGTGAAAAGCACGGGAGGAAAAATTGGGATTTTGACTGCTGGTACCTCTGACATCCCCGTGGCTGAAGAAGCAAAGGTTATTGCCCAAGAGATGGGCTGCGAAGTTTACGCTTCGTACGATTTAGGTGTCGCTGGAATCCACAGGCTGCTTGCGCCTCTAAAGGACTTAATCATGAAGGACGTTGATGTCATAGTTGTTGTTGCAGGCAGGGAAGGCGCCTTATGCTCCGTTGTCGCCGGCATGGTTAATGTTCCAGTGATTGCTGTTCCAACATCTAACAGCTACGGTTTCGGCGAAAAAGGAATCAGCACGCTTATGGCGATGCTTCAGTCATGCTCGCTGGGTCTGTCAGTTGTGAACATTGACGCGGGAGTTGCAGCAGGCGCAGCAGCGACGTTAATCGCTAATCGCGCCGCCAAATTTAGAGAAAAATAACCTGACTATTTTCAAATTAAACTTTCATGCACTGGACTTTCCGTTGGACAGTATGATTTATCTTTAACAAGTTACCATTTCCTCGTTAAGCAGCGAGGCATGTTTGTGAGTTTCGAGTGAAATGGGTGCGTCAGAGAAAACTAGGCTTGTCGTATTCGATGTAGAAGGAGTGCTGGTTCCGAAAAACCGCTTCATATTTGAAGTTGGAAAGAAATTAGGCTTCGCTAGGCTTTTTAAGCTTCTTTTTTTCGGTTTCCTCTACGAAGCGGGGATTCTTAGGCTTGATTCCGTGTTAAAACGCCTTACAATGAATTGGAAGGGGTTAAAGTTGAAGTTTTAAAGGAAGTCTTCGAAAAAATCTCGTCAACCAACCTACCTCAAAGGCATCTTTTCTCAGATAAAGGCAAGAAACTGCAAGATTGCCTTGATCAGCTCTGGGTTGCCGACAGTCGTTGTTAAAGAATTAGCTGATGCCTTAGGCGCGGAATACGCTTACGGAGTTGAAGTTGAAACTGTAGACGGCAAGCTAACAGGGAAAATCTGGGGCGACGCGATTCAACCTGAAGGAAAACTGAAGATTGTTGACGCAGATATCTGACAGCTGAGAACCTGAGACTGAGGGACTGCGTTGTTGTGGCTGACGATAGAAACAACCGTTGCATGTTTCTGCCTGGAATGCTCAAGATCGGTTTCAACCCTGACTTTGTGATACGGGTAAAAGCAGACAGGGTGGTTAACGGCAAGCTTTCAGCAATCATCCCCATAATAGATGGAAAACCCCGCAAGCGTTCCTTCCCCTCGACCAACGATTTTGTCCGAGAAGACATTCATGCATCTGGTGTATTCATGCCCGTTATCGCAGGTTTAATCGGTGTACCCGCAGTTGGAACGTTAATTTTCCTTATAGCCGCGGTGTACACGATATCTGAACTTTGGCGCTTGGAAGGTAAAGAGCTGAGGATTGTTTCAGCTGTGACCCGCCACGCTGCTTCCCAATCTGAACTGCATGGGTTCGCGGCAGCGCCACTGTATTTTGCAGGCGGCATCCTGTTTACACTGGTTGTTTTTCCCCATCCTGCAAGCTATGCTGCAATTGCCATGTTCTGCCTAGGCGACAGCGCAGCATCACTGTTCGGAGGCTTAGTTTCAGATTCTTTGCCGTTTAACAAGGGGAAAACTTGGGAAGGCTCATTGGCCGGGTTTTTCTTCGCGTTTTTGGCTGGGATGTTCTTTTTGCCGACGAAGCCACTTGTAGCTCTTGCCGGAGCAGCAATCGCGATGACAGTTGAGGTTCTTCCTTTGCCGATAAACGATAATGTTCTGATTCCAATAATCACAGGTGCAGCGTTGACATTACTGATTTAACGCTATGACCGAGTTCAGGTAGTCTTTGACGAAATATTTCTTGCCAATTTTGGCTACAATGTGCCCTTCCTCCTCGAAAAGGCGCTTTTGATTTTCCATGCCGCCCGGATATTTCTCGTTTAGGAACCCGCCTGTTTTGAGGGTACGCCAGTAAGGAGTAATATCAACAGTGCCTTGCATTCTTTGTTCTTCCGCCGCATTAGCAGATATCCAAGCGAAAATGCCTGTCGTCAAAGGACAACCGATTGTAGCGGTGTGTTTCTTTGCAAGGGCTGAGCGGATCTCGTTAATTGTCGTCAGTTTGCCTTTGGGCACCATCTTCATTAACATGTCAACTTCGATCGGCGCCGGGATAACTAATGTGCCTGTGCCCCATTTAGCCGCCATCTTACCAGTAAGCGGCTCAACTTTGGGGTAGCCTTTGCTGTTGTTGAGTTTCTCTTGCCAAGTCGCCTTCTTCTTAGCCATTCAGTTAGCCCAGTGACTATGTAGCTGAAGTAATTTAATGAAACTTTCTAGCAACCCGTTTTTCAAGTAATTCTTGGTTCAAAAGAAAATCAATGGGCTGAAGTTTATTTCTTGCTTTGCGTGTTGATCAATTCTTGTTTTTGATGGTGGTTCATTTTTTTTAATTCCCGTTCTCGCTTCATGGCATCGCTTCTGAGCCGAACAGTTCAGTGTAGGCGAGTTTTTGCGGTTTGTGGGATTTGGTGTATCTTGCTCCAATGCCGTTCATGTGCTGCTTGGTTCTGACGTCTAAGTCTTTCGTGTATCCTGTATAAAATGTGCCATCGCTGCAAAGCAGGATGTAAACGCAGAAGGACGTTTGCCTATGCCTCCCTTAGCTCTCGAGGCATGTAATCATAAACGATCCCTCTTTGAATGGCTCTTTTCAGGTAGGCTTCAGGGTCGATTTCTTGAACTTTCGCATGGTCAACGTCGATGATATAAATTTCATGGATTCGCGCGTTCCTTATTTCTTCAAGTTGTGACTGGCGGCTTCTGGTAGTAGGCGTCGCAGAGCCGTTTTATCTGCTGGATTTCCCAGTCTTCACGGTTTCGGGGCGGCTTAGCCAATGCACGGGGAAACGGCAGAATATAGTGGGGTGGTACGCCTAGAGCGAATTTTCCTGCGAAGCTGCTGTACCTGATTATTTTGCTTGCCAAACGTGCTGAAGTGTAAGTAAGCGGCGCTAGGGCGTTTTCAGGAGGAATGAAGCCTGTTTCAACCTCAACTATAAGGTTCCCTAAGCCCTTTGTAGCGAACAAGTCGCAGGTTAAAATCTCGTTTAGGGGATATTCAATCTGGACTTCGTGACCTTTTTCAACCAGGTACTTGGCGCAGCCAAGCTCCATCACGGAATGATTGATCTTCACGATGTTTTCTTTCCGAAGGTCTACGAGACAGTTTTTGAGGATGTTAAGTTTGTTTTTGACTTGCTCATCCGAATCCACCGTCAGCCTTGACAGAAAAAAAGTTAAATCCTCTTCGAACTGTTGCCTGCTGCTCATTTACCTTCCTTTCCAAATTGACCTGACATGTTTACTTAAACTATTTGGTTTCGGAATTCAAGAAGCCAAAACGCTTGGTCGTAAAGAAACAAAGGGGATTGCTTTTTTTATTTAGAATAATTTTTGTTATTTACTTATTCCTTTATCATAAAGAGACGCTGCTGTTTTTTCTTGAAAGCCAATTTAGGGTTTTACGGGAACGAGTACAAGCCTTGTGTAGTTAACGTCGACTTCCACGATTTTGCAGTCTTTGAACTCTTTTGATTCGCCCAAAATGTTCCTGACTGTCACGTTGTCGCCTTCAACTTTGACGTAAATCACATCTTTAAACAAGGTTTTTCCGCCGAGGATAATGTTGAATTCACACATAATCTTTCACGACTAAGGAAAAAGTTGTTCTACGTATTAAGGGCTTTCCGAAAACAAACGCAAAGCTCCGAAAGCAACTGCTTTATTGATTGGAAATTAAATCGCGTCCGGAGCTGAACCACAAGCTTTTTATTGATTCAATCGTGTATTTTTAAAGAATATTTAAAGAGGCATAAAAATGAGGGATCGTCACCTCAATCGCTGGGATCGTCGGGTACTTATTCTTTGATTCGCCCAGGAACCCCTCTGAAAAACACGCAGCAAGATTTGCAGCTATTATTTTTCGAGACGAGAGCATGTTTATTGAAAAAGGAGAGATCGTTGAAAAATGACTAAAATGTCTGGTGCAAAGGTACTCGTAGAATCCCTCGAACAGCAAAACGTCGACGTTATATTCGGCATTTTGGGCGGCGCAATACTACCTGTTTATGATGCATTATGTGGCAACGAGAAAATTAGACATATACTCGCTAGACACGAACAGGGAGCCGCACACGCAGCCGAAGGCTATGCTAGAGCCAGCGGAAGAGTTGGAGTATGCATTGCAACGTCAGGACCGGGAGCAACTAACCTAGTCACTGGAATAGCGAACGCATACTTGGATTCTTCGCCGTTGATAGCCATAACAGGGCAGGTTCCATCGACCGGTGTAAACTCTTCGTACATGATCGGCAAAGATGCCTTTCAAGAAGCAGACATCATCGGCATCACCACTCCAATTACCAAGCATAATTATCAGCCTCGAACGATCGCTGAAATTCAGCCAATGGTTAATGCAGCCTTCTACATCGCATCTTCCGGCAGACCTGGACCAGTTCTTATTGACTTACCTAAAAACGTACAGTCAGACATAGCCGACGTGGATATGGGAATTACAGGGAAAATTGAAGCTCGAGGCTACAAACCAGCATTGACTCCCGACTTAACCAAAATCAGCAAAGCAGTTGATTTGTTAGCTAACGCAGTTGAACCAATGATACTGGCCGGCGGAGGAGTCATCTCTGCAAATGCCTCCGACGAATTAACGCAAATGTCCGATTTACTAATTGCGCCGGTTGCTACGACCTTTATGGGCAAAGGCGCTTTTCCCGAATGCCACCCCCTGTCAGTTGGATGCATCGGAATGCACGGAAACCCAGCTGCAAACAGGCTCATCGGGGAAGCTGATGTGCTGTTAGCTGTCGGAACAAGATTTTCTGACCGAGCAACAGCTAACTTGGATACCTTCGCGCCAAACGCCAAAAAGATACACATAGACATTGACCCGGCTGAACTCGGTAAAAACATTGACGTCGACGTCCCCATTGTTGGAGATGCAAAAGTATCATTAAAGCTACTGCATAATGCCGCTGCAAAGAAGCTGCCCAAGATGAAAGTTAACGCATGGTGGTCAAAACGCATCAAAGAAACCAAGGAGCAGCTAAGTCCATTGCTAAAAGACAGACCCAGAGAGCTGGTGCCTAAAGCCTTACTGATAGAGCTAAGGAAACTTCTGCCAGTAGACACAATCGTAACAACAGAAGTTGGGCAAAACCAGATGTGGTCAGCCCTATACTTCCAAGCATTAAAACCAAGAACCTTCATCAGTTCAGGAGGACTTGGAACCATGGGCTTTGGGTTCCCGGCAGCCATAGGCGCAAAAGTTGCCTGCCCAGATAGGCCCGTCGTGGACATAGCTGGCGACGGCAGCTTCCTGATGACTGAGCAAGAACTGGCGTGTTCGGTAGCGGAAAAGATTCCAGTCATAGTCATAGTGCTGAACAATTCGGTACTTGGCATGGTGGCGCAGTGGCAAAGAATGCTCTACGAACGCCGTTACATGGCGGTTCACTTAGGAAAAACACCTGATTTCGTGAAACTTGCAGAAGCTTATGGTGCACAAGGTCTTCGCGTAAACTCGATTGAAGAGTTCCAGAAAGCGGTAAAAACAGCGTTAAACAGCGATGTTACAACGGTAATCGACGTGCCTATTGGCTCAGAACAAGATGTTGTTCCATTTGTGCCTCCAGGCTGCGGTTTACCACAACAGAGAGGTGACTATTGATGGAAACTGACCAAACCAAGGTAATTTCGGTTCTCGTCGAAAACAAGCCCGGTGTCCTCCATGGGGTAGCAAACCTGTTCAGACGCAGAAACTTCAACATTGAAAGCATAACTGTTGGATTAAGCGAAAACATCGATACATCACGTATGACAATCACTGTAAAAGGCGACGAAAAAACGCTTGAACAAGTCGTGAAGCAATTAGCGAAACTCATTGATGTCCTAAAAGTGGAAGAGTTAGAGCCAGGGCATTTTGTGATGCGAGAGTTAGCTTTGATAAAAGTTAATGTACCGACCACGAAAGACCGCTCAGACATAATAAACTGCGTTGAGGTCTTCAGAGGGCGAATCATTGACGTCTCAACTGACAGCTTAACCGTAGAGATCACTGGAACACCAGACAAGCTTGACGCGTTCCTGAAACTAATGCAGACAAACGGCATCATTGAATTGGCAAGAACAGGCATAACAGCGTTGGCAAGAGGAGCAAAAACTGTAAGAATGGACGAATAAATCGTTCCTGCAAACGGAAACCCTTAATTTCAAGTTTCTTAAAAATGACAAACTTGTCATAGTTATCGGCAGCAAAAAAAGGGAATGATAGAGAAGAGAATTAAAATGAATATTACAGAAAAAATCTTGGCTAAAGCTTCAAGCAAAAAAGAGGTGCATCCAGGAGAAATCATCGACGCAAGCGTTGACATGGTTATGGTGCACGATTTAACTGGACCTTTAGCGGTTGAAGCCTTCAATAAAATCGGTGTGCAGAAAGTTTGGGATAGCCAAAAGGCAGTGGTGATACTGGATCATCAGGTACCAGCTGAATCCGTGAAAGCGGCTGAACTGCACAAGACGATGCGTCAATTCGCCAAAGACCAAAACCTACGCATTTACGATGTTGGAAGAGGTGGAGTCTGCCATCAAGTTATGCCTGAGAAGGGTCACGTGGTTCCTGGGACAGTAATCGTAGGCGCCGACTCACACACATGCACCTACGGAGCCTTCGGAGCTTTCGCCACTGGAATAGGTTCAACTGAAGCCGCGTCAGTCTTAGCTACGGGAAAAATCTGGTTAAAAGTGCCCGAAGCAATAAAAGTTAACGTGACTGGGCGTTTCCCAAAGTATGTAACTCCAAAAGATCTAATACTGTTCATAATCGGGCAAGTAAGTGTTGAAGGCGCCATATACGAAAGCGCCGAATTCACCGGTCCAACAATCAAGGATATGAGCATCTCGGGAAGAATGACCCTGTGCAACATGGCTGTGGAAATGGGTGCTAAAAATGGTATCATCGAACCCGACGAAATAACCCGAAAGTTCTTAGATAGAAGAGTCAAAATCCTGCCAGATTTTGAAGCGTTAAGAAGCGACAAAGACGCGGTTTACCGACGCACATTAGAATTTGATGTTTCAAAAATGGAGCCACAGATTGCCTGCCCATCCTCAGTTGACAACGTCAAGCCAGTTTCAGAAGTCGGCAACGTCTCCATCGAGCAGGCGTTTATCGGGTCATGCACCAACGGCAGAATCGAAGATTTGCGCATAGCTGCTCAAGTCATGAAGGGCAGGCGCGTCAAAGATGGCGTTAGGGCACTGGTGATTCCAGCTTCACAGGAAGTTTACAAGCAGGCATTAGACGAAGGCTTAATGGACGTGTTCACGGACGCAGGCGCCATGGTTTGCGGTTCAGCGTGCGGACCATGTTTAGGCGGACACATAGGATTACTGGCGGCAAACGAAGTTTGCGTCAGCACATCCAACAGAAACTTCATCGGAAGAATGGGCAGCACCCAAGCAAGTGTGTATTTAGCTTCACCAGCAACAGTAGCTGCTTCAGCAGTAACAGGCAAAATCACCGACCCAAGAAAACTGGAGACAAAACAATGAACATGAAAATCAAAGGCCCAGTCATAAAATTCGGAAACAACGTTGACACAGACGTCATTCTGCCAGGAAAATACCTGACGTTGGTTGATCCCCACGAGCTAGCAAAACATGCCTTGGAAAGTGTAGATATAGATTTTCCCCAGAAAGCAAAGAAAGGCGTGGTTGTAGTTGGCGGCAAAAACTTTGGATGCGGATCCAGCAGAGAACAAGCGCCCTTAGCCTTAAAATACGCTGGCGTGAAATGTGTCTTAGCTGAGTCTTTCGCGCGTATATTTTTCCGAAACGCCATCAACATTGGCTTGCCAGTAATTGAATGCAAAGGCATATCGGCAGCTGTTGAGACAGGCGATGAGTTGGCTGTAGATTTCGAAGCTGGTAAGGTAGAAAACGTCTCAAACGGCAAAAAGTTTCAAGTAGAGAAGCTACCTCCGTTTATCTTAGAAATCTTAGCTGATGGCGGATTAATAGAGAATTTACGTAGGAGAATGAACAAGAAATGACAGAATACAAGATTTCGCTGATTCCCGGAGATGGAATCGGTCCGGAACTCACAGAAGCAACACTGAAAGTGTTAGATGCCGCCCAGAAAAAATACGGCATAAAACTGAAAATTATCGAGGCGGAAGCAGGCGACGACACCTTGGCAAAAAGAGGCGCAGCGCTACCTGCGGAAAGTGTAGAAATCATTAAGGCATCACACGCTTGCCTTAAAGGCCCGGTTGGCGAAACGGCAGCAGACGTCATAGTTAAACTGCGGTTAATGTTTGATTTGTACGCGAATTTGCGTCCGTTGAAGGCTTATCCTAACGTTCCTGTAGCTAGACCCGACATTGACATGATGTTTGTTCGGGAGAACACCGAGGACGTTTACAAAGGCTTAGAATTCACCGTTGGCAACGACACAGCGATATGCATGAGAATTATTACAAGAGGAAATTGTGAACGTATAGCCAAAAAAGCGTTTGAGATTGCACGTTTACGCAACGGCAAAAAGAAAGTAACCGCTATTCACAAGGCAAACGTTATGCGCGTAACAGACGGTTTATTCGCAAGCGTGTGCCGCGAAACCGCAAAACGCTACCCAGACATCGCATTTAACGAGCTTTATGTTGACGCGGCGTCAATGCGTCTTATCAAAGAGCCTCAGGTATTCGATGTGTTCTGCACATGCAACATGTTCGGCGACATCCTATCAGACGAAGCAGCCCAGCAAATCGGCGGCTTAGGAATGGCTCCTGGCGCAAACATCGGTGAAAACTTCGCGCTTTTTGAACCCATCCATGGTTCAGCTCCAAACAGGGCAGGAAAACACACCGCAAACCCAATCTCGATGGTTCTAAGCGCCAAAATGATGCTGGAGTGGCTCGGCGAAAAATACAACGATAAAAAATGCATGCAGGCAGGCGCGGCGATTGAGAACGGCGTCGTTTACGCGTTACGAAACGGTCAAACTGTTCCAGACTGTGGCGGCAACACAACGACCGTGGGAATGGCGGAAGCCATTGCTGCAGCCTTAACAGTGAAAACTGGCTGAAAAAATGACGAGTAAATATATTCGAATCTTAGACACTACCCTAAGAGATGGTGAACAAACTCCCGGGGTTTCTTTAACCTCTGAAGAGAAAATTGAGATTGCACGCCAACTAGACAAACTAGGCGTTGACGTTATCGAAGCGGGTTTTCCAAGCTCCTCCGACGGCGAAAAAAAAGTTGTAAGAGAAATTGTCAAGTTAGGTTTAAATTCTGAAATCTGCGCCCTTTCCAGAGCGACAAAAAAAGATATTGACGCGGCACTGGATTGCGAAGTCGACTTGATTCACGTTTTCATCCCGACTTCTGCAGTGCAGATGAAGTACGCCGTCAATTTAACGCCTGAACAAGTTTTAACTTCAGCAGTTGAGTCGATTGAGTACGTTAAGGCACACGGCGTGAAATGCGAGTTTTCACCTATGGATGCAACACGCTCCGAAATGCCCTTCCTCAAAAAAATCTGCCAAGCCGCACAGAAAGCAGGAATGGACAGCTTAAACCTGCCCGACACAGTCGGCATAATGATCCCAAGATCAATCATAAAATTCGTTGAAGATGTAAAATCCGTCGTTAACGTTCCAATAAGCATCCACTGCCACGATGACTTCGGATTGGCAGTTGCAAACTCGCTGGCTGCAGTTGAAGCAGGCGCCGCTCAAGTGCATGTTGCCGTCAACGGGTTAGGCGAAAGGGCAGGTAACGCTTCGCTGGAAGAAGTGATTATGGCGCTGCATGTAATTTACAAGTACAAGACAGGCGTAAACAGCCGACTGCTCTACGGCACATCCCGAATGGTTTCCGCATTAACCGGCATAGCTGTGCAGGCTAACAAGGCATTAGTCGGCGAAAACGCTTTCGCGCATGAATCCGGCATCCACACACGCGGAGTAACTGAGAAGCCATTAACCTTTGAACCGATAGACCCCGCACTAGTCGGACGCACAAGAAAACTTGTAGCTGGAAAACTAGCGGGAACAAGCGGCATCAAAGCAGAGTTGGAAGAAGTTGGCATTAACCCAACCGAAGAGCAACTGAAAGAGATTGTCCAACGTGTTAAAGAACTTGGTGACAAGGGCAAAATGGTTACAGATGCAGATTTACTGGCGTTAACTTCCGCAGTTATGGGCGAAGTCATCAAAGAAGAAAAAATCGTTGACTTATGCGATATGGCAGTCGTCACAGGCATAAAAGTCATACCAACAGCCTCAGTGCGGCTGGTTCTAGACGGCAAAGAATACGTTGCCGCCGAGACAGGCGTGGGTCCAGTTGACGCAGTTCTTAAGGCAATCCAGAAACTAATTAGCAGCCAAGAAAAAATCCGTCTCAGAGAATATCGGCTTGAAGCTATCACTGGCGGCTCAAACGCCGTTGCAGAAGTCATCATCAAAGTGGAAGATGAAAAAGGCAACATCGTCTCAGCCCGCGCAGCAAGAGAGGACATTGTGATGGCAAGCGTCGAAGCGATGATAAACGGTATGAACAAGCTTTTGATTAAGCATAAGCAGGAAAACAAACCTTGAAAGTAGCCTATCAAGGTGAAACTGGTGCCTACGGCGAAATGGCGGTCTACAAGTTTTTCGGCAGCAAAGTGGAGCCATTTCCCTGCAAGGACTTCCGCGATGTCTTCGAATCTGTAAAGACAGGCGCTGTCCCAAATGGTGTGGTCCCGATTGAGAACTCCATCGAGGGAAGCGTCAACCAAAACTATGATCTTTTCCTCACCTATGACCTCAAAGTTTGCGGCGAAGTTGCTGTGAAGCTTGCCCACGTCCTAATCGGTAATCCAGAAACCAAATTCGAGGACATCAAAACCGTTTACTCGCATCCCCAAGCATTAGCGCAGTGCCGCAAATACTTAGAAAAGCACAAGTGGGAAATCATCCCCGCTTATGATACTGCCGGAGCCGTAAAAATCATAAAAGAAAAAAACCTCACAAACGCTGCAGCGATCGCAAGCGAAAAAGCTGCAGACCTTTACAGCATGAAGATTCTTTCTCGAGATATCGCCGATAATCCATCTAACTACACTCGATTTCTTGTCCTGGGCAATGAAGATGCAGCACCCACAGGTGACGATAAGACCTCGATCATTTTTTCAGCCAAACATGCTCCTGGAACTCTATACCATGCTCTTGGAGAGTTCGCGTCAAGAAACATCAACCTAACCAGAATAGAATCCAGACCGACAAAAACCACAGCTTGGCAATACAACTTTTACCTCGACTTCGAGGGGCACAGAACCGAAAAGCGCTGCGCAGAAGCCTTAGAAGCGCTGGAAAAATACGCTACCTTCGTGAAGATTCTGGGATCTTACCCAAGAGTCATTTAAAAGCCGTCTAGCGAAGAACAACTGTTACTTGAGCGTTGCAGAGGCCGCGAATAGAAGCGGATTTCTATCGCTTAACCACGTTCTTGTAGAAGTTCCCGATTATTCTGTGTCCCTCAGGATGGGTTTCGCTTTTTACAGTTATGCGTTCAGGATGAAATTGGACGCCCCAGAAGGGTTTGCTTTTGTGTTTGACGGCTTCCACTTCGCATGAAGCTGAATCCGCGAGCAAGATGAAACCTGCTTCGCTCAAGTTCTCTTTCAAAACGTAATCGAAATGGTTTTCTGAGAGCGGAACAGTTTGGTCTTTTCTGAACCCATCAAATATTCCATTTAATTCAGCTACACGGACCGCCTCAAAACGGTCCAAAACTGGCTGTTTCAATGACCCGACTTTGGCGCCGAACGCCCAGCAGAGCAACTGATGCCCAAAGCAAATGCCTAACGTAGGCAACTCACAGGTTCGTATCAGATTAACAACCCCCTCGAATAGGCGTCTGTCAGAAGAGTCAACTATTCTAACTCCAGAACCGCTGACGATGACAGCGTCAATTTCTCCTTTCACGCAATAGTCTTCATTAATGTCTTTGAAGTGGATAATTTGGCATTGGCTGAACTTTCCAACGGCTTCAACTAAAGCCTCGCTTTTCGATTTTAAAGAACAGTTCACAACCAACGATTTAGGCATCTGGTTTCCTTACTTCTCTGTGGCTTCAAGCATTTTGTACATGACTTCGTAGGACTCCGCTAAGTCGGGATCAGCTTTGAGGAGTTTGGCTTTTAGCTGCTCCATTCGGTCAACGATCGCTTGCGAGTTCTTCTGCTTAAGCAAGTCCAGCCATTCCTGCGCTTTTGCGATGTAAAGGTCTTCGATTTTTGCCATCTCAGGCAGCTTAATCTGCAGGTTAGCAAATAGATCGGGAGTTTCAAGCGCGGTTACTTCCGCCAGGGTGAAGAGCATGCGGTAAGTCGTCCCAGCCACTTGCTTGGTTTCAACGAAGCCCTTTTGATCAAGGAGAGTTTCGCAGACGGCTAATCCAAGGAAATGGGGCAATCCGAGAACGACGGACATGAGTTGGTCATGTTTTTTGGGGGTCATTATGAAAACATGCGCTTCTTCCTTTTCCAGCCATTTCCTAAAGCCATCCGCATACTTCTCCTCGGCATCGTTCGTAGGTGTGAGGACGTAAGCTTTGTGTTTTACGCCTTTGCTGCCTGGACCAAAAACCGGATGAGTGCCCAACACCAAGCCATGCTTGATGTATTGATGCATGACTTTGACGGGGTATTCCTTGATTGAACATATGTCCGTGACCGCCTGCCCATCATGAACGTAAGGAGCTATTTTTTTAACGACATCTTCAAAGCTGCTAATAGAAACGCAAATCACGATTTCGTCGGCTGCCTTGACTGCTTCTACAAAGTCAGTGGTAGTTTCAACGCCTAGTTCTTTTCCGAGACTTAGACAGTTTCTCAGCTTTTCTGTCTGACAGAATTACGCTGTCGCCTTTCTCTTTGCAAAACTTTGCGAACCAAACACCCATTTTTCCCGCGCCGAGAACGGCGGTTTTCATTTAAGCGCCTCGCTGATTTTATCCAACCCGACCTTTATTTCTTCTCTGGGGGCAGTCAAGGAGATTCGGAAGTGTTCTCTGTAGTCGCCAAATGCTGTTCCTGGAGCCACGGCGACGCCTTTGTCAAGCAGGTCCAATGTGAATTTTTCTGAGTCCAAACCTTTACGTTTGGGGAACACGTAGAAGGGTGCTTCAGGTTCTGTGAAGGAAAGCCCTGCTTTCGCCAATGTTTTGCATGCAATTTTTGCGCGTTGTGCGTATTCTTTTTCGATGGTTTTAGTAAGGTTCTTCTGCATTTCAAGGCCTTTCAGAGCTGCTTCTTGGATGAAGACTGGGACGTTGTTTATGGTAATTTGGTTTAGTTTTGTGATGTTGTCAATTAGTGGCTTGTTAGCTATGATGTAGCCGATTCGCCAGCCTGTCATGGTGAACATTTTTGAGAATCCATTTGAAAGAACGTGGGTGTTGTTGCCGTCGTATTCAAGGATGCTTTTTGTTTTCACGAAGCTGATAGGACCATAAACTTCGTCTGACAGAATGGTAATGCCTTTCTTGTTGGCGATTTCCACAATGCCGTCTAAAGTCTTGGAATCCATAACTTTGCTTGTCGGGTTATTCGGGTTGTTTAGAATTATCATCTTTGTGTTTTTGTCTATCAATGCTTCAAGCTTGCATAAATCCACTTTCCAGCCGTCTTCCATTTCAGTTCTAAGCAGCCGCGTCTGGGCGCCGATGCTTTTAGCCATCAGATCGTAAGCGGTCCAGTAAGGCGTGGGTATAATGATGTTGCCACCAGCCTTCATTGTTAAATAGAGGGTTGCAAAGACGCCCCATTTTGAACCTGGTGTGATAACCACGTTTTCGGCTTTTACTCCATGAATTTTAGCGAGTTTTTGCCTTAGTTTTTCCTCGCCATAAGCTGAAGAATACTTGGTTTTCCCTGCCTTCATCGCAGCGTATGCTGCCTCTACAATCTCCGTGGGCGTGGCTAGGTCAGGGTCACCTAGGTTTAAGCGGATTATTTTTTTCCCTTGGTTTTCGAGTCTTATGGCTTTCTCGTTTATTTCGTAGAGCATTAGTGAACTTTCCTTTTTCTGATTATTTCTTACTCTTGAACTGCACTGCACATATTAACTATTTCGCGGTAGAGTGCCTCAACTTTCTGGGAATCTAAGCCTAATTCACCAGATTTCTCTTTCACTTTTTTGTAAACATCGTTTTCTCTGGAGACATCTTTTACAGGCATGCCGCGCTTCTTCTTCACTAAACCAATAGCCATGCATATCTTGATTCTTTCAGTCAGAGATTTCAAAATCAAATCGTCTACTTGGTCAACCTGCTTTCGGTACATTTCAAGCTCATCTAACAATTTTCTTTGCCTCCAAGACTTTCGAAATGAAACCACCACGGATCATATGGTCAGCTAACGTAACAGCTACAGCGGCTTCCACCACCGGCACGGCTTTCGGGACCACACAGGGGTCATGCCTTCCTTTGACGGTTACAGATGCATCTTCCATATTGGACATGTTCACGGTTTTCTGCGGCAAGCTGATGGAAGGCGTCGGTTTAATCGCTACCAGCATGAGAATTGGCATGCCGTTTGATAAGCCCCCCAAGATTCCACCCATGTTATTGGTGAAAGATGCAACTTTCCCGTTTTGCATGACGTAAGCGTCGTTGCTTTCTGAGCCTTTTGACTCAGCGATCCCGAAACCCAACCCGAATTCAACTGCTTTGACCGCTGGAACATTAAACAGCGCCTTAGCTAAATCAGCGTCAAGAGAGTCAAACAATGGCTCGCCTACCCCCACTGGAACGTTGAGAACAAGACATTCGACTACGCCGCCTACG
The DNA here is from genome assembly GCA_963768425.1 of Candidatus Bathyarchaeota archaeon. Classification (GTDB taxonomy): domain Archaea; phylum Thermoproteota; class Bathyarchaeia; order Bathyarchaeales; family Bathycorpusculaceae; genus Bathycorpusculum. The sequence goes on from CAVYHV010000017.1 coordinate 129,143, forward strand.
CTTTCACCTTCTTTTCTGGCTTCAACAATGACTTCCTTCATAATTTCACTGCACTCCAAGTCAGGGCATCGAGTCGCCGCCACATAACGATTCCTTCGGATCACTTCAGAACTAAACTTTTTGTCGCTTCTGATTTTGCCTATTGCTCTTGTATATGCTAAAACGTCGACGTCGAAGCGGCTTAGCAGTTTCTTGGCTATGGCGCCAGCCATTATTAATGCGACTGTGAGTCTTCCGCTGAAGCGTCCGCCCCCACGGTAATCGTTAAAGCCGCCGTACTTGATACTTGCAGTGTAGTCTGCGTGCCCGGGTCTTGGCAGATTCTTGTTTACCTCATAGTCTGAGGAGTCAACTTCTTTGTTCTCCACTGTCACCGCTATTGGTGCACCAGTCGTGAATCCATTAAAGACGCCTGAAAGGATTTTAGGCATGTCTTTTTCGATCCTTCCCGAAACAATTTTGGGATCAGATGGGATGCGTCTGTCCAACTCGTCTTGAATGTCCGCTTCAGAGAGAGCTAAGCCTGCCGGGCAACCATCCACAACTACACCTACGATTTTGCCGTGGCTTTCTCCGAAACTGGTGACAACGAATTCTTTACCTATCGAATTTCCCGCCAACAATTTCCGCTCCTAACTGTTGTAGATGAATAAAGAACTGTGGATAAGACTTTCTGACGCATTGAGCGTTTTGAATGAGAGTTTGCTTTTCCGCGCCTAGGGCTGCTACCGCGCAAGCCATCACTATACGATGGTCATTGTGGGGGTTAATTGTGGCGCCGTGCAGGCTAGCGGTTTCCTTTATAGTTAGGCTGCTTGAATCCACTTCTATTTTGGCCCCCATCTTTGCGAATTCAGAATGGAGGGATAGCAGCCTATCAGATTCTTTTAGCTTGAGCCTTTGCGCTCCGCTGATTTTTGAGGTACCTTTGGCGAAACATGCAAGAGCCGTGCACACTGGGACAAGATCAGGGATGTTTCTTGCATCGATGTTGAGTGGCTCAAGCGGACTTCCGACGCCGTCTATTTCGACGCTGTTCTCACAAACCTTGCCAGCTACGCCCATTTGCTTGAGAATACCCAAAATTGCTTTGTCGCCCTGAATGGTCTCGTAATCGAGATCGTTTATCTGCACTTTTGAGTTAGTTACGGCTGCGGCTGCCAATAGAAATGCGGCTGAAGAGAAGTCTCCGGGCACTCGACAATCAACGGGCTTGAAGGTTTGGTTGGCTGGAATGACGATACTTTCGAAATTTCCGTAAACGTCCACTCTGATCCCATGCTTTGAGAGCACGTCCAAAGTCATCTTGACGTAGTCCGTTGACTCCAGCGGCGAGGTGAGCTTAATTTCAGTGTCAACTTTAGCCATTGGGCATGCAAACATTAGACCCGAAATGAACTGGGAAGTAACATCGCCGCGAATTGAGGTTTGTCCTCCGAGGATTCCGCCGCCCTCGACAATTACTGCGTCTTTGCCTCCGAATTTTTTTATATGAACCCTTGTGCCCAAATCGTCGAGGCTTTTGATTAGTGGTTCGATTGGTCTGCGGTTAAGAGAGCCGCGGAAGAGCAGCGTGGAAGAGTCACTTGCTAGGGCAGCTAGGGGTATCATGAAACGTAGCGTAGCCCCAGATTCTCCGCAGTCAACGGGTGCTTTCGCGTTTTGAATCGGCGCTGCGCCTTTGATAACCCAGCAGTTTTCCTCAAAGCTTGTTTCTGCACCTAACGCCGTTATCCCGCGCAAGGTAGCTTCTGTGTCTTCGGAAAGAAGCGGGTTTGAGACTTTTCCGGTACCGAATGAAAGCGCCGCTGCGATGAGCATTCTCTGTGTGTAAGATTTTGAAGGGGGAGCGCATAATTCGCCTTTTAGTTTTTCAGATTTTTTAACGATTACGTCGACCATGCTAAATCACCTTTGCTTTCTCCTGGTTGAAGTTGGCTTGCAAGACTTCGCCGTCGAATTTCTTAAGCGCAGCACTCACCGAATCAACTTTGCCCTTGGGCGTAACTGCTGTTACCGCTGGTCCTTTACCGCAGAGCCCAGCCGCCACCGCCCCAGCTTCCAACGCGTCAATCGCGATTGAGGAGTCATACCCCCATGCTGATGAGTAGATTATGCCGTTGAGCGTCAACGACTCCCAGAACTTGCCCGCTAAAGCTTCTTCGTAGGCAACTTGAACTAGCGGTTTTACTTTTCGTGCCCTCTCAACGTTTGAGTCAGCTGTGTAGGATTTTTCCAGAGGAACATGGAAAAGCACAACCAAATCTTCAGGCAAAGGTGACTTTCTGAGAAGTTTCTGCTCCAAATTGTCAGTAATAACCACGCCGCCGAAATATGAAGCGCATGCATCGTCAAAAGCGCCCGTAACTGTCACTTTAGCGTCGAAAGCAGCGTCAACGCCCAGCCTGACGATTTCAACGTCATCCAGCGTTTCGCCCAAGAGCCGCTATAGTTGCCAACGCAACCGCATTAGCTGCGGCACTGCTGCTTTTAAGCCCCTTTGCGATGGGAATGTTGGACCAAGTTTTGACTTTGGCGCCGAATCTCCTCTCCGCCTTAAAATATTGGAGAACTCGCGCGACAGTTTTTTCCATCAGAACCGTGCTTTCTTTCGGATCAGAAACTATCTCTGCGTTGAAAATCGCGACCTCATCCGTCAATTCTACCTGCGCCTTCGTAAACAGGTCAACTCCGAAAGCGGCGCCTTTGCCCAGCGCCATTGCGTTAACAATCGTTGCTGCGCCATGAGCTATAGCTGTGGCTTCCTTCGTCAACTCTTCTGCACCTTTCGCAAGTGACTAAGCGCTGCCTCCCTCATAACTTGAACTGGCGCCTTAGCTCCAGTCCAGATTTCAAATGACGCTGCCCCTTGATAAATCAGCATTTCAACCCCACTGACCACTTTGGCGCCTGCAGCCTTCGCTTTTTTCGCTAATTTGGTTTCGATTGGGTTGTAGACTATATCCATTACAGCTAAGTCAGGCTTGAGCCATTTTGGGGCTACCAGAGTTTCGTTATCGTTTGGTTTCATCCCGACTGAGGTAGCGTTAATCAGAATGTCAGCATCAACTAGATTTCCTTTGACCGTGAGGGGGGAAAGCGCGTACGCAAACACTTTGCTGTCAAATGTTTCCTTTATGAGGTCAGCTAACTGGGCAGCTGGCACAATTGAACGATTCAAAATTGAAATCTCTGCTGTGTGCTCGGCCAAAGCGAAGGCTATAGCTCTTGCAGCGCCGCCTGCGCCAAGCAACATTACTTTTTTGCCCTTGGGCTCAACTCCATTTTCTCTCAGAGCTGACAATGCACCGACGCCGTCAGTGTTAAAGCCCAAAAGTTTGCCATTTTCATTCTTTACTGTGTTAACTGCCTTCAGAGCCTTGGCTGCCGGGTCAACTTCATCCAAGAAGCTAAGTACAGAGGCTTTATAAGGCATCGTAACGTTCAAGCCCTGAATCCCCAACGCACGTACGCCGTCCATGGCTTTTCCAACGTCAGGAGATTTTACATTAAACGCTAAGAATGTGCAGTCAAGTTTGGTTGCATGCAAACGCCGCGTTCTGCATAACTGGACTTAAGCTATGCTCAATGGGGTCGCCGATTACTCCGAAAACCTTGGTTTTCCCTGAAACAGCCATTTCACTGTGCCCCCAAAAGCTCGTATGCAGCCTTCATTTTGCCGATAGACATTTGCCCCTTCGCAGTTTCGCTACCCTGCTCAAGACAAGCAAAAGTGAAGAAAGCGCCGAACATCGGTGAAATAAGCCTTGAAACCTTCCCTTCTTCGCCCATGCAGAAACAGACAAGCTTCACCTTACCTGAATGGGAAGATACAAAATTCAGCACTTCCAAATTGTCCTCGATTTTCTTGGCTGTCACCACAATTTTGCAGACGTTGGCGCCGCATGCGACTTCTTGCTCAAGAACGTTTTCCATCGATGAACGGCTTAATTCGCCGTCGAATTTGTGGTGGGAAACTATTATTTTGGCGCCCAGCTGCTTGAGTTTTTCGATTATTTCTTGGCGATTCGGGCTTGACAGGTCAACGTCAACGTACTCGAACCCGTTTTGGGCTGCATTTAGAAGACTTTGTTGACGTTCGGTTTCTGACGCCGAGGAAACGCCGTTTTCACTGGTCAGTTTATGGGTTGCGATTAAAGGGATTTTTGCGCTCTGAATAAATGCCTTCAAGTCTGTTGTAACATCCATGCGGTCGAGCCTAACTTCGATTAGGTCGGCTTTGGCTTCCTCCGCGCTTTTGATGAGGTTTAACGCTTCAGCCGTGTTTTTTGGAAGAATCGAAACGCAGATTCTCATTGTCACCTTTCAATCACCGTTTCTTCAGGCACGGAAACGCCAAAGTGCCTGCCTCCCTTAGCGGCTAAATGCACCAGAACCTCGTCGTTTACGTTGAGTTCCGTGACGGGTTTGGAGGCTTTCGGCGTGACAAGGCGGATGGTTTCAGCGTTTTGCAGTATAGTTTTGATTTTTGTGTCGTCCGCTTGCGCTTCAATCAGGATGAGTGGTCGGAACTCGATTTTTGACCTGCCCACATTGGTTATTCTTGCTTTTCCTTCTCTGTTAATGATTAAAACTTCGTCCCCGGCTTTCAGTTCAGAGAGGTACCGAGTGTTCTGGATCGATGTTAGCGTGTAATGTGATGCAGGTCCAGCGTTCACTCGGAAGGGTCGGGATTGCACATACGGGTTCTCATTTACTTCCGCCTCAACGAGGAAGAACCCTGCTGATTGGCAGCCAACGAGCATTCCCTCGCCTGGAACCATCAAATCTACAGTGTCCACGCAGACTCTTGCACCTGTGCCGATAGTTTGAATGGAGAGAACCTTTGCGATCGTTAACGCGACCTTAGGAATTTGACCCTTGACCAGCTTTACTGTTTTGGCGAGTTCATTGAGGTTTGAGGTTTTTAGTAGAACACCGTCTGTTCCCAGCTCTAAGGCTTCAAGAACCACTTTGGCTTCTTGCGCGGTGGCGACTTCGCGATAAGTTTGCTTTTACCCCCATGCGCCTTCGCAATTAAGTTCTCCAGCGGGATAACACGCCAATCAAACGTGCTAATAATTATGTAATCAACTCCCATCTCAGCCGCTTTGGCAGCGCGGTTCTCTTCTTCTTTCCCTGTTATGTTGATTTTAACGGCGGTTTTTCTGCTTTCATTTTTAGTTTGCGAAATTTTTTTCTCAGACAGATCAGCGAGGAAAACTATGTCTAATTTGCCGTTACGGGTGCTCGCTTGGGTTCCTTCGAGCACTACATCCGCGTTTTCATGTGCAGTGCTGAGCAAGTTTTCTTTTTCTTGCGGTGAAGCCGCATGTTCGATTTCTACCCAAAGTTCCTTCACGTTTTTTCACCGAGAATTTTAGCGCTTCTTGCACGCTGGCGCCGCCGTGAACGATTGCTGAGAGCGCCTTGACGATTAGGGTTGGGTTTTCATGTTGGAAGACGTTGCGTCCGATTGAAAGCCCAGATGCTCCAGCTGAAAGGGCGTCATGTGTGGTTTGGAGAACTTCTTCAGAAGTCTTGCATTTCGGTCCCCCGGCAATCACCACTGGAACGGGGCAACTCTCCACCACGGTTTTGAAGGTGTCTATGCTTCCTGTAAAGTTTGCTTTGATGATGTCTGCGCCAAGCTCGGCGCCGATTCGTGCTGCATGAGCAACGACGTCGGCTGCGTGTTCATTTTGTATTTTGGGTCCCCGAGGATACATCATTGCAAGAAGCGGCATGCCGTAAACATCACATTCGTCGGCTACGCTACCAAGGTTTTGAAGCATTTTGTCTTCGTCTTGGGCGCCGATGTTAACGTGCACTGAAACCGCGTCTGCACCAAGGCGAATTGCTTCCTGTACGCTGCAAACTTGGACTTTGCCGTTCACGTTCGGGCTAAGGTTTGACATGCCTGAAAGCATCACGATTAACCCTACGTCATCAGCGTCGGTGTGTTTAGCGATGCCTTTGTGGACAAGGACGGCGTCGGCGCCGCCTTTGATGAGTTGATCGATTGTTTTCTGCATGTTGGTTAACCCTTGGATTGGGCCGATTGTTACGCCGTGGTCCATAGGTACGATTACAGTACGGTTGTCTTGCTGCATTATTCTTCTTAGTCTTCGACTTTTTCCTTGATTCATGTTTCCACCTTACTTAGCGCTCCTTAAAGAGTTTTTAATCATTTTGAGGGCTTTTTCCCGTTCATTCCAATCCACAAAAAGTAGGATGCTTGACGTTATTGTCAGTATTCCTGAAATGTTTATGCCGCTAACTCGCAAATCTTCACTGATTTTCCCAATTATGCCGTGGGTTTCCTCCAAGCCGACGCCGCTTGTCTTTATGAAAACAAGGTCCTTTTTCACAGCCATAGCGATCGTTTCCTTGTTGCTCTTTGTTATATTGTGGATATCGTTGAATAACCCCTCCAAGTTTGCTTCTTCTGAAACGTAAAGGATAACGGAGTTCGTGTTCATCGACATGCCCAAGAGATGCGAATGCAGCTTCGTTTTCTCAACCATCTCCTGAACGATCTGCGGGTTAGCTGAGATGCCGTTCCCTATCACGGTAATTTCGGCGACAGGGAAAGGATGCGCAATTTCAGCGTCAAGCTCACTGGCTAAGTCCACCTGTAACTAACGTTCCTTCTTCTGAAAGGTTGCCGCAGGCGTGGTTGATGACGCGGACGTTGATATTTTTGGGTTTGTACTTTAACGCTTTGCTGTGGATGAATTTCGCACCTGAATCGGCAAGCCCAACTAGCGTGTTGACATCGATTTCTTTTAGACGCTCAACGTTGGAAAGAAGTTTCGGGTCTCCTGTCATGATGCCGTTAGCGTCTGTTACCAAGATGATTTCGTTCGCTCCTAGCGCTTCGGCGAGGACAAAGGCCGTTGTGTCGCTTCCACCTCTTCCAAGAGTTGTGATTTTGCCGTCTTTGGTTTTACCCAAGAAACCTGCAACCACGGGAACTGTGCCTTTTTCCATGATTGGCAGGACGCATTCACGGATATTTTTTTCGCAGTCTTTGAGGATTGGATTAGCATTTTGAAAGGCTGCATCAGTTATTATAGGCCAGTTGCTGTCAATCGGGTCAAAATAGCAGGATTCCGCTCCGTTCGTTCTTAGCGCTGTTGAGAAGATTCGGATGCTGGTCCGCTCACCCATCGACAGGATATCGTCCAAATCTTTTTTCTCCAGTTTCCCGTTGGAAGCGTTCTTCGCCGTAGCCATGAGGACATCAGTTGTTTTGCCCATAGCGGAAACTACAACAGCGATCCGAGTGCCTTTTTTAGCTTCATTAACCACAGCAACCACAGCTTTTAAGAGTCTTTCGTGATCCGCTAGGCTAGACCCACCGAATTTAACAACAATTGTTTTGTTAGAGCGAGTTTTCTCCATTTGTTACACCCGTGCTTGCCCAGAACCAACCCCAAAAAAATTCTTTAGTTCTGGGCTTGAGGAAAATAACTATAATAAAAGTAGTCGAAGCTCTGGAACCATGAGGCAACGTTTTCTTTGTTGAGTGCGAGATTAGACATTGAAGCTTCGAACCTTGCAGAATGAGTCATAAAATAGAAAATATAAGCGTTTCGGATTCAGCCTCCATTTTAGTCGCCTGCCTGAGACTTTTAGGCCTTGAAATCTGTGTATAGCATTTATCAACTTGTCCATTCTATAACAACAAGCAGGAAGAGCCGCCATGAAAACTCAAAACCAAAGCAACTGGCAAAGTATCCTTCTCGAATGCAAAAACAATGTTCAGAAAAGCATCGCGCCCTGCCTCAAAACTATCAAAGAAACTCAACCCAACCTTGGAGTGGGCGCAGGCGGCGACTCGATGAAGCCTATGGATTTAGCGGCTGAAAAAGCGATCATAGACACCTTGAACCTACATAAAGTTTCGTTTACTTTAATCAGCGAGGAATCGGGGGTAAAGCAATTTGGCGAGTCGGCGAATGAGTGTTTTGTTACGGTTGACCCGATTGATGGAAGCACAAATTTCATGCGTGGCTTACCCTTCTACGCATGCTCTATCGCGGTTTCAGATAAGCCTCGGCTAGCGGATGTTTACGCTGGGTTGGTCGCAGACCTCTTCCATGATGTGACGTACACTGCTTTATTGGGGAAAGGCGCATTCCGGGACGGAAAAAAGATTGAACCCTCAAAAACTGCGTCGTTGGATGAGGCGCTGATAGGTTTAGATCTGAATACTTACAAAGTCAAAGAGGTTGCGCCCAAAGTAACTGCACTTATCGAGAAAACTAAGCATATACGCCACTTCGGTGCAAACGCGCTGGAACTCTGCTACGTGGCCGATGGCTCAACAGACGCGTTCGTCGACTTACGAGGGAAACTGCGCACAACTGACGTCGCAGCGGGTTTCCTCATCATAAAAGAGGCAGGCGGAATTGTTACAACCCCAGATGATCAAGCCATAGATGTCGAGTTAGACCCTAAGCGGACGTTGAGTTTTATCGCTTCAAGCAACAGGAAAATCCACGAAAAAATCTTAAGCCTGGTTAAAAAACCATGTTAAGTTTGCTTTGGCCCAACCCTGCTGCAATGGTAAAGACGGGAAACGTCAAGACTCTTCTCATCGCCGACCCACACATAGGATGGGAAATGGAGCTCCAGGAAAAAGGCATCCATGTGCCCAGCCAGACACCCAAAATCCTCAACAAACTAACCACAATTCTGTGCAGGTACAAGCCTCAGCAACTAGTTATCGTCGGCGACGTGAAGTACACGATTGTTTCAAGCGAACTCGGCGAGTGGCATGACGTACCCGACTTCTTCACCAAATTGCAAAGCATTCATTGGAAACATAGCAGTTGTCCGGGGAAACCACGACGCGAACATAGAGCCTCTTCTGCCAGAAAACATCAAGCTTCTACCCGCAACTGGCATAACAATCGGCGATGTAGGCGTTTTTCACGGACACAAGTGGCCGTCGCCTGCGCTGCTCGGCTGCAAAACGCTTGTGATGGGGCACCTGCATCCCGTTGTTGTATTCCGTGACCCGGCAGGCTTTAAAATTACAAGGCAAGTCTGGATTAGGGCAACCTGCGACACCGAAACGCTTGGAAAGATTCTTCTGCAAAAACACCATGTAAGAATCGAGGGTTCAGTCGCCAAAACTTTGCAAAAGCACTATGGAGTCAAGCTTAAAGTGAAGGAGATTTTCATAATGCCCAGCTTCAACGATTTCTTAGGCGGCAGACCTGTAAACGAGACTAGACCAAGAAAAGAAATCGGCGGAGAAGCATTGATTGGACCCGTGTTGCGTTCGGAGGCTGTGGATGTGGATAACTCTGAGCTTTACTTGTTGGACGGGACCTATCTTGGGACCTGAACCAGCTAAGAAAGCTTTAAGACAAAACGTGGGTCCCACCGTTTTTGTTGGAATCAAATCATAACGAAACAGGTGACTACGAGTTCGAAAAGCAAAGAAGGGGAACCTAATCTGCATCAAAGGTCTGCTGTTCGGTTAGAGTTTGCTGGTTAATTCTTATATTTGCCGCATGTTATAAGCATATTATAGTTTGAGTGGAGGAAAATGAAATGAAACTTGTAACAGTCTTGTTGCCAGAAGCATATCTGGAAGGTTTAGATGAACTTGTACGAGCGAACATGTACCCGAGCAGAAGCAGCGTCATAAGGTCAGCAGTTCGAGACCTTCTTAAGAAAGAGCTTTGGGAAAACAAACGCGGAAGATAAGCCGCTTAAACCCCTTTTATTGAATCTAAAATTTCGCCTGCCGCCTTGGCGGGGTCAACTGCAAGAGTAATTTCTCTTCCGATGATAAGATAGTTGGCGCCTGCTTTAAGTGCGGTTTCCGCAGAGCCGCCCTGCGCACCTACGCCTGGGGAATAAATCGCTACTTTTTCGCCAACAATCTGTTTCACTTCAGTTATTTTTTGTGGGAAAGTTGCGCCGACCACTATTCCGTCTGCACGATACTTTACAGCTTTTTCAGCAAAAGAAAGGTACTGCAGCTTTTGCTTGCCCGTTTCCGTGTCAATTATGGTTTGTCCGTAGCCTTCTTGTGCCCCTCTGTGGCTCATGTAGCAAAGAAGTATAATGCCTCGGTTAAGTCGCTGGGAAACTTCAAAGAGCGGTTTTAAGCCTTCTTCCCAACCGATGAATGGGTTCGCAATCAACGCGTCAAAGCCAGCTGCAAAGTAATATTGCGCTATGACTTGGTTGGTGGAGCCTATATCGTTGACTTTAGCATCCATAATCGCTATCAGTCCTTGCCCTCGAATTTTCTCCACGAGCTGCTGAACGCCGTCGAACGTACCTAAGCGGAAGAACAAGATGATGATTTATCTTGACTGCACAAATGTAGGGATGAACCGCTTTGAGGATACTTTGAGCTTTAGCCAAGATTTTGCTTCGGTCTTCTGGAGCTTCAAACGGTAAATCTAAGGCTAAAACTATTCGAGAACCCTTACTCTTAGCTGCTTCCTGAATTTTCGCGCTAATAAGACAATAAAGTCGCCTCTTGCTGTATCAATTTAATCGCTTGACTATTTCATTTTTTCGCCTGCTTCAAAAATCTTTGGATCATTTGGCCACGAGAAAAAATTCAACCTAAAGAAAATGGAGAAAAACAGAAAATCAATAGTTAAAAAATGTCGGCTTACATTGGCCAAGCATTTGTGCTGTAAGCGTCCAAATGATCTCGGTGGATATTACCGGGTTATTGTAGTCGGTTATGGCTACTATGCTGGTCGCCATTCCTGTTTGTTTGTCAAAGTATACTTGGTCGTATGTCGAGCCTTGTGTGCTGCCCGTCGGATCTTGAGTGTAGTAAATCAGACTTGTAGCCGTATAATAGTTTGTTTCTCTTGACCCCTGGATAAGTTGTTGTAATCGGTGCCGTTAATGTGGACACCTTGATAGAGATGAGGGTAAATCGTCTGGTTTGCATTCATGTCAGCAGGGTAAAGCGGATAAAACCCGCTTTGATCACTCAAAATTCCAGAAGCCAAATCAATCGTCTGAGGACTATCAAATTTTGTTCCATTTCGCAACACCCAATCCGTGTCAAGCGTCACTCTTGTTCCGTTAATGGCTGTCACAGTGACTTTGTAGTACTGGGTGGCGTTATAAATTCCAAAATCTGAACTTATCGTATCGGGAACTGGACCTGAACTGGAGCCTGATAGAGCGTACGTAAAGGTGTCACCGACCTGAACGCCGACTTTTGTAGTGGTGTTGGTAGATTGCTTCGGATTTGACAAGACAACAGCCGCAACAACTCCCACTACAATTACAGCTAATAGAACGACGGCGAGAATTATCTTCTTGTTTACACCCTTCTTTTTGAAAGCCATGGAGACATGAGTATATAGTCAGGTATTTAGTTTTTTCCCAAAAAGACATTGAACCTACGAAACCGGTTTTCCCGCAGAAAACATTAGAGTAAACAGTTGCTGAAGGAAGATATTTGAGGTAAATTTAAGAGAAAGAAGATTTATTTAGAGAGTCGGTGGAATAGATTGTATTGCCATAATTGTGGTGCTCAGCTTCCAGACGACGCTGCGTTCTGCACTAAATGCGGAACGAGCACAGGAATAAATACGTTAAAGCCAACTTCGGCAGCTGGACCTGTTCTTGCACCTTCGGGAGTAACATCCTTGAAATGTCCGAGTTGCGGAGCACCGATTGCGCCTAAGTTCGGAGAAATGGTTATCACTTGCGAGTACTGTGGCACTGGAGTGACCTTGGGAAGCCAAGGGTGGACTAACATTCAGAAGCAGACAATGCTGGTTTTGAAGGTTGCCACCGTTGACCAAGTGAATTCGATAATCACGCCCATGATGGATAAAGGTCTTCTCCACAGGCACCTTCACGAAGACTCTAAACAAGAAGAAATGAGCCTCACCTACGTGCCTTACTGGATTGTAAGCGTCTCAGCTAGAACAAGCATCGTCGCCACAGACGAAACAGCCCAAATTGCACAGACAGCTACAACGGCCGCTTTGATGGGTGTAATATTCGGCGGCATGGGAGGGGGCTTCGGAGGAGGCGGCGGTCGACGAGGCGGTGGATTCGGAGGAAGACGCGCTTATCAAGGCCAATCAGTGGACAACCCGTTTGCAGGCATTTTCGGGCTTAAACGAATAAGAATCATGGCTTGGGGGATGGGGATGGGTTACGGCGGCGGAGCTAAGAAAATCCGAGCAGATGGACATGAACTACAATTTCCCAGTTATCGCATTAAAAGCCCTCACTGATTATCAGCCCCGCGACTACCAATTCAACCTGGAGGGCAGAGAACTGTTTGATATTTCTAAGCTGCCCAAAGACGTCAAAATCTTAAATGGCGATATCAGTGAAGACGTAGCCAAATCCCAGGCGAAAACCCTTGTCGATCAGCTTCAATCACAAAAGGCACATGAAAAATACCACATGATACAGTCCATACATACTGATTCGGACATTGGCGACGTAGAATTGCTTCATGCACCCGTATGGTTCTCAAAGTTCGACCACAAAGGGAACAAAATCGTTCTAGTTGTCGACGCCAACTCAGGCAGAGTAATCAACAGTCTCGGCATCTAAGATCACTCTACCCAAACTTTATTTCTATAATTTGCCAGTAACCAAGAATTTGCCGAATCCATTTTGCCTTTTTCATACAACCAAGATTTTTAGCGAGAAAACAATAGCGAAAAAAGATTAGTTTTAAAAAAAAAACTAAAATGAGAAAAGTTTAGTCGGTTTTTTCTTCAGTTACTGGCTCGGCAGCGGCTTTCTCTGCTTCTTTTGTTACTTGCTCAACTGGCAAACCTTTAGCTGCCCGTCTCGCTACTACGCCGAGCTTTGTCAGTGGTGTGTAAGCTCCACCCGAGTAGGTGTAACTGCATTTGCCGCATTTCCAGATGCCGACGCTTTCACGGTGTACCCGCACGAATCCGCAATTTGGGCATTTGTGGGGTTTTTTGAGTTCAGTGACGACTTTGATATAGCGTTTCCTAACTGTGGCACCGTAACGTGGCCCTAAACCTCTTGTTGGACCGACTTTCTTTGTTTTAGGCACTTCTTTCACCAATCAAACTTCTTGCGTATTTCGACTGCTTTCTCCTGAGCAATCTTTGATGCCTCTAAAATCTGTTGCGGTGTAAAGTAGCCTGAGCCGCCTTTCTGAGTAGCGCAAATCTTGCCTTCGCTGTTGGTTGCAATTGTTATTCGGGAATCCATAACCTTTTCTTCTTCAAGCCATGGATCTACAATCAAAACATTGTTTATTTTGCCCATGGTTACGGTTACTGGATGGCTTTTCATAGGTAATGAAGTGTATCCCTGTTTCATCTTCAATTCGCCATCTTTGATCTCATAGTTTGGCATCTTCGTGTTCATTAATGCAGCTACAGCAGCTAATGCGGCGCAGTCAATCAGGTTCCCATCATGGTTCAGCACGTAAACGTCAACGAAAACAACAAATACTTTCTTGCCTGGCTCAATACAAAGTTTTTCAGTGTCAATTGCGTGAGATTCGCGGATACCTCGGTCAACAACTCTTGCAAGCTCAATTGAGTTTTCGTCTGGTGGTCCTGGCTCAAAATTCGGTGAAGCCAACGGCACAAGTTCAGCGTTAACTGTCATTACACCTTCATTTGGTGTGTCTGGGAACGGCTCGCCTGTTTCAACTTTTACGCCTGCAAGAACCTCAGATTTGCCAAGATAACATCGTGCTGACCCTTCAGCTCGTTCGATTAAGCCTTGCTCGATTTTGATTTCTCTGTAGTCATGTAAGCCTCGTTCGTCTAGGCGTTTTCCTTTTTCGAGAAGCCCTTCTATTTGCTTCAGTCTAACTTTAGTTATAAGTGATGACATTACTCTTCACCAGTCTCCTTAACAACCATATACTTGGTTTTTAACGCTTCCTTCTGCATTTCATAGATTTTCTTGCATCCTTCCATAGCCATTCCGATGGCTTTTTCAAATTCTTCTGGCGCAAGGATGCCGTCCATTTGAAGCAGCGTAATCGCGTTTAGTGCGGGCATGTAAGCTACTGGCACATCGGCGGCGCCAAGCTTGTCTTCGGCGTCATAAAGATCCAAGACTACTGTGTCGTCCACCTTTCCAGCTGCACAACCTACTACTAAGTCGCGCATTGGAACGCCTGCGTCAGCGATGGCCAAGGCAGCCGCTGTGATTGCAGCACAACGTGTTCCACCGTCAGCTTGCAAGACTTCAACGAAAACGTCTACGCCTGTCCGCGGATAAAGCTCCAAGAACAAAGCTGGCTCTAAAGCTTCTCTTATGACTTTTGAGAGTTCAACTTCCCTTCTAGAAGGTGCGGGTGATTTACGTTCCTGTACTGAGAAAGGAGCCATGTGATAGCGGCACCGCAAAACCATGCGGTCTGGCTGAGCCAAATGTTTAGGATGCATCTCTCTTGGGCCAAATGCAGCGGCTAAGATCTTGTTTTTGCCATGTTCAATATAGGCTGATCCGTCAGCGTTTGATAATACTCCGACTTGAAGCTTCAAAGGTCGAAGCTCGTCTGCTTTTCTACCATCCGATCTGATGCCTTTTTTATCAATCAGTTTTTCGGGTTTTTCATTCATTCTTGTTTTCCTCCACTTTTTCTTCAACTTTACCTTTACGTTCTTTAAGCAACTGTGTTATGCGATCTGTGAGGCCACTTGTATGAGACTCTTGCTCAATTTTTTTGATTACCTCTATCGCGAGATCTTCATCCTCAAGGGCCTTGCCGGTGACCAAAATAACTCCGTTCAATCCAAGAATAATTTGGCAACCTGTTTCCTGTTTTATCATTGAAATCATTGATCCTTTTCTTCCGATTACCCTTGGAATCTTTGTCGGTGTCACATGAAGGATTTGCCCTCGCGTGATCTTTCCCAGTCCTGGCTCTCCAACGGTGAGCTGTGGGTCATGGGCTCGGTCGTATGAAGCGATTTTTGCAACTATCAAGTCGCCTGCGTTCAGAACTGCAGATAGCTCGTCGTTTTGAGGCTTAAAAGGCCTAGCTAAAACGTCTGAGGCACGTAGGAGCGCTGTGTAGGGTGCTTTAATGTCGATTGTCCATCCGTTAAACCCAACTTCGAGGACTGTCCCTATCACAATGTCTCCCATTTTGGGCACATAAAACGCCCTTAATGCGACCACGTTTACTTTTTTGTTATCGGTATCTACAAGTCCGATTCTTGAGGCGTAAATCTTGTTTTGCTCCATGTATGTGTTTTCGCCAGGCAAGTATTCGCCTTCAGCGACAAGTTCTCCCGGCGTCACAAGCTGTTTTTTTTCAAAGAATATTGGCATTAAATCTTCACCATCCATTTATCTTTCTTTTACGAGATTATTTTTGCTTCTCCACTTCCTTTGGTTACGTCGCCAAGTTTAGTCAGCAACGAGGCGTAGGATCCAGCGGGCAACTCTAATTCGCCATACCACGAGCCGTCTCCACGCCATTCCTCCCGTTTTATAGTTCCTAAGGTTTTTACTGACCCATAAGCCCGTGCAGAGTATTGTGCGGGAACCTTCACTGCTACTATAACTTGCTCGATTTTCAGGGGCAAAATCGGACGTAGCAGCTTAACGATGTCTCTTGCTTGTTCCTCAACTGGTTTGTACGGGTCAATCGGGTAACGTATCTGATCCATCGCGTTCTCGATGCGCATTGGAGGATGCGGCAGGTTTGTCTTTGGGTCTACTGCTTGTCGGGAGATGAAATCTATTATTTGTCTTCTTTTGTCTTCCACCATTTTTCGTCTTTGTTCAGTTGTAAGCTGAAGCGTTCCCTTCTTCAGTATGATATCGGCGATTTGCAGTGCATTCACTGTTCCAAAGGCTTTGTGCATAGATTCCTCTGAAACTTTGGTTCCTTTGTTTGCGTCAGAAAAAATCAGTTCAGCAGCTAAAACTTCGGTTATTCCTGAGATTTTTCCGTTGCGGTAGTCAAGTGCTTTTTGAGGTTTGACTAGGATTTCAAAATGCTCGTTTTCTTTTGTTAGGCGTGCAACGGTGAACTTTTCACTCATCAGGTTTTCACTTGCTTGAACCCAGCTCTTTGATGTAGCCTTCCACTTTGTCGTCTGCCAGCATTTCCATTTTCTTTGTCTCTAAGGGTATGATCGCGATCTTTATTCTTGGAGGCAGCTGTCGTGCTTCTAAGGCTTTGACTAAGCATTTTACTGCTAGTTTGATGCCTGCTTCGAGCGATAAGTCGTCTTTGTAGTCTTCTTTGAGGATTGACAGGACGGTTTCTCTTCCTGCGCCAAGTGCTGTGGCTTTGTATCCTCGGTAGGTTCCGCTTGGATGTGTGCCGAAGACACGTGTACCTGTTTTGTCGACGCCGCCGAAGATTATTGAGACTCCGAAGGGTCGAACACCGGCGTGCTGCGTGTACATCTGCTGGATGTCGCATATTCTTTTGGTGACGACTTCAACATCTATGGGTTCATCGTAGGTTAATTTGTTACTTTGAGCGTAAATCCGCGCTTGATCGATAAGTATTCGGGCGTCTGAACTTAAACCGACTATCGCCGCGCCGATATGATCATCTACCCTGAAGATTTTCCATGAGTACCCTGCTTCTTCAAGGACTTCGATGTTTTCTTCTGAGCCCAAAACTAAGCCTTCTTGGCATTGGATGCCTAAGATGGTGGCTCCACGGTTCACTAGTTCCATTGCGTATTCGACTTGGAAGAGTCGTCCGTCCGGCGAGAAAACGGTTATTGCACGGTCATATGCTCCTGGTGCTGCAAAGACTGACATAATGTTAACCTCACTTTACACAATACACTTTTTCAACAACTCATATAATAACCACACTAAAAACCTTTCCTAGCCGAAAAGCATTTGAGGCAAAATAGACAGTGACGGATTTTTTCAATTTAGATGTTTGCAGAAAACAGAGTGATGTTTGCTTCCTCTTATTGTGCTGGTTTTTGCAACAAACAGTAGCCTGACTTGTTGGGTCCCGCTCTATCTTTCTCACTGTCTACCTCCGCGGTTCGCTTTAGAACCTAAATAGGCTTATCATTGAGGCCCAAATAAACAAGTATATCGGTGCTGTGAACTGCACCATCGAGTTTCCATTTAAGTTCTGTCTTTTTAAGATGACATTTATAGCTCTGGCAAACCAAATAGTTCCGCAATACTTTTCACAGTAGAGAAGGCAAGATAAAGATAGTGGCTCAATCCCGTGCGGCAACAATCATGAAGATACTGCAAGATACTTTAGCTTTGCCGAGGCTGGTTAAGCCGAAAGCTGACCCATTTGAAACATTGATTGTAACCATTATTTCACAGAACACGGCAGACACCAACACTGAGAGAGCCTTCGAAGCCTTATCGAAGCACTTCGAAATTACCCCCCAAACGCTGGCTGGCGCTCAATTAAGCGAAATTGAAGATTGCCTTCACATTGCGGGCTTGTACCACAGTAAAGCCAAAGCAATACAGGCAGTCTCAAAAATCATTATTGAAAAATTTCAGGGCTCTCTTGCGTCAGTCTTGTCTAAGCCGCTTGATGAAGCGAGAAAGACGCTTATGGCGTTGCCAGGAGTAGGACCGAAAACGGCAGACGTTGTGTTGCTTTTCTCAGCCAACCAACCCACAATTCCAGTGGACACCCATGTAAATCGCGTTTCTAAACGGCTTCATTTAGCCCCGGCAGACGGCGACTACGAGGCTGTTCGGTTGAGTCTCCAGTCGATTTTTAAGCCTAAGGATTACTTGGCGGTTCATCTGTTGTTGATTGCGCACGGCAGAAAGTTCTGCAAAGCAAGCTGCCCACATTGCCATGAGTGCCCAGTTTACGATTATTGCCCGTCAAACTTTTTGGGGGATAAAGCATGATTAAGCTGCCCAGCCAAGTTTCTGCGTTCTTCCCTTACAATAGTGTGCGACCTCACCAGGACGAGTTTGTCAGCACGGTTTACAACGCCGTGCATGAGAGGCGTTCGGTTCTCATTGAAGGCAGCAATGGGTTGGGAAAAACGATTTCGGCTCTTTCCGCTTGTGTGCCAGTCGCCATCGAAAAGAACTTAAAGATTCTGTATGTGGCGAGGACACATCGGCAGCATGATCGGGTCATAGAAGAGCTGCGAGCTATCTACAATAAGCATCATGTATCAGGAGTTTCAATCCGTGGACGCAACGAGATGTGCCTAAACGTTTTTGCTCAGAGAGGCGCGTTTGACTCGAAATCGCTTATGGAAGTCTGCGAGCTCCTTAAAGCCAAAGGCAGATGCCCTTACTATGTAAGCGTAGACGAGCGAACCTACGATTACCTTGTGCTTCAGCAGCAAGTTTCAACTAAACCGTACATGGCGTCGGAAATCATACAGGTTTGCAAGAAAAAACAAGTCTGCCCCTACGAATTGGTCAAATCAGCCCTGTCAGAAGCTAAAGTAATCGCATTAAGCTACCTCTACGTTTTCGACCCCCAAATTCGACACGGCTTTCCTAAAAAACTTGGAGACTGAACTTGGAAAAATCATCTTAATTGTTGATGAAGCCCACAACTTGCCTGAAACAGCCATTGACATTTCAAGCATCAGCCTGTCGCTTTTTGTGATGAAGCAGGCGGAGCTGGAAGCAAACAGATTTCACAACAAGGATGCTGAAGCGTTTGCCTTATTCTTCAGAGAAGAAGTGGAAAAACTGATTGATCATGTCAGCCGAGAGGAAATCATGTCTCCCGAATCCATCCTTGAAATCATCGAAAAGCAAGGGAACATTAAAAATCCACGCGAGTTTTTTGAGCAGCTACACGATGCAGGTGGGGCAATTAGGAAGACCTTGTTGGCTGAGGGAAAGAACCCGCGTTCCTACATTCATGCGATGAGCGAGTTTTTGCTTAAATGGGTTGATACTGTGGGAGATGAGCTCCTACATCAACGTTGCAAGCAGCTACCTCAACAAGGAAAGAAACAGGACGGCGAAGCTGCAGATAGTTGCGTTGGACCCTGCGAAAATCACCGAACCCGTTTTCTCGTCAACCTATGCCAACGTTATAATGTCAGGGACACTTCAGCCGCTGCAGGCTTTCGAAAGAATAACTAAACTTCCACTGAACACCGTTGAATGCGTTGTGCCTTCGCCGTTTCCCAAAGAGCACGTTTTTTCAGCAGTCTGCTGCGGCGTGAGCACTTCGTTGGAGAAAAGAACCCCAGCCATGTACCAGACAATGATTGAGCGGATAGATGAGGTGGTTGAGAATACTCCGACTAACACGGGGGTTTTCACCGCTTCATTTGGAGTGCTGAATTCGCTAATTGAGGCAGGCTTAGAAAATAAGCTGCAGAAGCCGTTTTTTCATGAACGAAGAGACATGACTTCCAAAGCCAACGAGAAAATAGTTCAGGACTTTAAGGGATTCGGGGGCAAAGGCGGCGCTGTTTTCCTCGGCGTGCAGGGCGGAAGAACATCCGAAGGCGTGGATTTTCCCGGCAACCAAATGAACTCCGTGGTGGTCGTCGGGGTCCCATACGCTGAGCCAACCCCCAGAGTAAAAGCACAGATCGAATATTATGAGAAGCGTTTTCCAGGATTCGGTCGCGAATATGGGTACATTTTGCCAGCTATGAAAAAAGCGTCTCAAGCGGCGGGCAGACCCATAAGAACACTGGACGACATGGGAGCAATTATCTTCTTAGATTACCGCTTTTCTACAAGTTATTGCCGAAACTTTCTCCCGTCATGGATAACTGAACGCATGAAAACGCTTCCAAATGAAAACGGGGTTTTAGCGCAGGAAATAAAAAGCTTCTTCAAAGGTCAATCTTGAATTTCCCTCAACTTCTCATCCAAACAAACTTTCCCAACAACAATTCTTGAAGGCTTGGTTGAAACAGCCGTTTGCACCTTTAGGGCTCTTCGCAACTGGTTAATTTCTCTCAAGACGCCGATTCCTAAAAATTTACTACCTGAACCGTAAAGCCCCACAAGCAATCCTTTGTCTGGCGTCAGATTTTTGGGAAGAGCACCTCGAGGTTCAATAGTCACTTGGGTTACGGGATAGTTTTGGAGTTTAGCATCTTTAAGGTACCTTGCGTAGGTCATTTCCCTTAGGCTTTTACGTTTCTCAGCGGTTCTTGGGCTAAGAGATGAAGAAAGTTCAACTGTAAGAACGGGTTGTCCTATGTTAGCGATCAGCGCTTTAAGTTCATCTGTGGCTTGAACTCCAACGATTACGTCGGGTGTTAGCTCTTTAATTAACGCCGTCTTGTACTGAATTGCGATGTCACCTTCGACCCAGCCGTCTGTGTTAACTACGACAAAGTCAACTGGTCGCTGCAGAATTTCAGCCTTCAAAACAGCGAAGCCTTCAATTGTTTTGACAATTGCCATTATCGGCGATGTTACCCCGACAAAGTTGGCGTTTTCAAGTTTCAAATCGTAGAGTTCCGTGACGGGTTTGGAAGCCAGGGCGTAGCTAACGGTTCCTGAGGGTCCAATGTCTGACTGACCTAAGTCTCCATCTAATACCGCAACCCTACATTTGCCATTTACGAGTTTGTTCACTAAGTAAGTGCAGTAGCTGCTTTTTCCTGAGTCAATTTTTCCTAAAACCAAAACGACGGGGGGTCTCTTCTGCACAGCCAAAATTGATTCAAGAGGGTTGCTCCATGAATCAGGGATTGTGCTGCCATCTGTCTCTTGCATTGCCGCGTTTGGCCCTAGAGATATGTCAAAGACTGCTTTTTCAAAAGCAAGAAAAGGCAGTCTCTTTCCTTCCCGCACCACAACCTTTTGAGAAGGCTTAACTTGACAGCCGAAGACCTCAGATCTTCCGGAAACAAGCTTCACGGATGCAGGACCATCAACTAGAATTGTCCTATTGGATTCGACTGTCTGTTGCAACCTTTTCTCCCCTTGGAACAATGTACCCTGTTCTCGCGGCTATTCGTTTGGCCGAAGAAATGTGCCTAATTTTTCGGCTTCGTCTATTCTCTTTAAGTGGCTGATTGGTCCCTTTTTCGTTTACAACTTCAAGCGCAACCTGCGGCGGCAACGCAGAATCCAAGTTCTCAACTATTTCCTTGTAAATGGGAACACCGTTACCGATTTTCACAGAAACATTTGTCAAAGAAAAATCAACGTCCTTAACCAGTTTTTGTAGGCTGAGCACTAACTCGTTTATACTGAAACAGTTGTTTTCCTCTATCACTATGCCATCAGCGATAACTGCAAGCCCTATAGCCCCGCCGGGGTCAACGCCCACTATTATTTTTTCGTATTTTTCTTTACCTTGGAGAATCAGCTTTACCGCTTTAACTAAAGCATCGAGTTCACCCTCTTCGGGCAGGATCAGAATTTTTTCATGGGAAACCAGATGCCTTTCTTTTTCGGTTGTTATTACAACCTCAACTTCGGATGAGACAGGTTCGCCCGGAACCAAATTAACAAAGGGGATGCCTTGCTCTTGCAGCTTGTTAACAATCAGGAAGTAAGCTTTTCCTTTTACCGTTGCTACCGCAACTTTTTCTTTCAATCAATCAACCTTGGAGCACACGTTTAAGTGCAAAAAACATTACTAGTTTCAAGTTTAATAAAACTTGGGTATGAAAATGGACACGATCATCACGGGCTGCAAATGCATCGACGACAACATCGGTGGAGGAATCTTGCCCCAAAACGTTGTTTTAATCTATGGTGAACCCGAAACTGGGAAATCTACACTTGCAATACAATGCGCCGTCAACTGTGCATTTCAAAACCTCAAAACCCTCTACGTTGACTGTGATAACACGTTCTCATCGAAAAGAATGGCGCAGATATCAAAAGGAAATTTTGAGCATATCGCTGACCAAGTCATTTTGATTAGACCCAAGAATTTCCGTGAGCAAACTGCAGTTATTGACCGTATCCAAGATTACACGGCGAAGAATTTTGGGTTAATAGTGATTGACACTTTAACTTCGCTTTACGGCGCAGAGGTTGCCCAACGTTCAGGCAAAGCCTTTAGCGTAAACCGCGAGTTAAACAGGCAACTGGCGATTTTAGCGCAGTCTACAAAAATCCGAAAAATCCCCGTAATCGTGATAAGCCAAGTTCGAAGCGTGCTTGACAATCCAAACGTCACAGTGGCACCCGTCGCTAACAGGGTTTTGAAGTTCTGGGGAGACACAATTATCGTTCTGAAACCAACCGAGTACCCGCAAACCATCGAAGCCACCATTGAAAAATCCCCTGCAAACGTCAACGAAATCACCTGTTATGTACAAATACTTGAATCCGGAATACAAGATACTCAAATCCCGAAATAATGACGGTTGACCATATGAGCATAGTCTTGCTAGTTGTTGATGCACTGAAATTTATTTTCCCAGCTTACTGTGCAAACGCAACGCCAGTACTTGCAGGCGGCGGAACAAAAATGGATTTCGGCAAAAACTTCTTTGACGACAAACGGGTTTTCGGCGACAACAAAACTTTCAGAGGCTTCTTCTTCGGTCTCGCCATCGGCGCCCTGGTCGGTGCCATGGAGGTCGTTGCTTTTCACTTCCCGACGCTATTTGCCTTCCTAATCCCTTTAGGAGCGCTTCTCGGCGATTTAACAGGGGCGTTTTTGAAGAGAAGAGCAGGAATCGCGCCCGGGGGCTTGCTACCTATCGTTGACCAAATCGATTTTGTTGTGGGCGCTGTTGTGTTTGCGCTTCCTTTAGCAATCGTGAGCTGGCAACTCGCAGTTGCAGTTCTGCTGATCACCCCGCCAATCCATCTTTTCACAAACTACTTAGCCTTCAAATTGAAACTAAAAAAGAACCCATGGTAGAAAACCACTTACTTAGTAGGGATTTTGTTGCAAAAAACAGGTCTTAGCGGAGAAAAACGCCTGTGTTTTTGGTGCGATTTGATAACAATGTTGAAAAAGTTCAGCCGTAAAACGGGTTAATTTCTATTTTAGAGATACCGAGCAAAAAAGAAAATGAAAAGGCTGACTTAGCCGCCTTGAGTGGATTTGAATGATATTGCGCCTTCTAGGAATATGTATGATAGAAGCAGAAATGTCACGCCTATTATAAGCAACATGTAGGCTTGCCGCGGCTTGTAGGCGCTCTTTGTGCTTTGATAAATCGCAAATAGACCAAAGAAGCCGAAAGCATAGAGTATACATGCGATAATTGTGTCGGAGATGAATTGTCCGCTGACGCTTGGGTAAAGGAAGTAGATCACTGTGGTTCCCAGATAAGCTGGGGCAGGGTGAGTGATGAGAGTGTACAATCCGCCGCCGAAAAGGAAAATTGCATAACCGACTCCAACGAATGTTAATATTAGCGCTGTGGGGGTTGTCGTTTGGATCCTTTGGAACCAGCGACTCAGCGAAAAGGATACATCTGAAGACCGCTTTTTCAGTTTATTTGACATGCCCGTTCTCATCCTTAATTAAGTGCTCTACCACCTCTTTAGCCCATCCTCCAGTTAATGAATTTTTCTGAATCGCAACCAGATATTCCATCCAAACGAGGTCTGACGCCCTTCGCCAAGCATCAAATTTCTCCAAAACGTTCCTGTAAGCCCTTAAATGAAGCGAGCAAAAGCCAGCCTCCTCTGCTTCCCTGACGCAAACCTTACATTTCACTATTTTGCCTCCTTCTTGTCGGGGCAATCAGGGTTAAGGCATAGGATCCAAGAATGCCGGCTTCCAAACCAGACATTAATCATCGGGCTACCGCAGCTTTTGCACGGACTATTCAACCTTTTTAAAGCTCCTTTTTGAGGCAACGGAAAAGTAGCGTGACATTTGTTTTCTTTGAAGAAGTTTGTGCAGCCCACAAAACGTTTACCAGTTTTTTGGGAACGCAAAATAATCAACTTTCCGTCATCGCATTTTGGGCAAGCCCCAACTGTCTTTTCATCAAAACGAACTTGTTGTAACGTTCCACTTAACCGTTGACCAATCTCGGATTCATTTGCCTTAAGTTTTGACATAACTGGTTTCAGAATGGAAACAGCGTTTTTCAACACTGATTCTTTTGTTACTTTGCCTTCTTGGATGTCAGCCATTTCTTTCTCGAGGTTTTTGGTCATTTCAGGCGAGACAATCGCAGGCGAATATTTCGTCAAGGCATCGACTACTTCAAAGCCAAGTTCAGATATAGAAAAATTGCCCGCGCCGCAGACATATTTGCGGTCCTGCAGCGTCTCTATGGTTGCTGCCCTAGTAGCCTTGGTTCCAATGTTTTCTTTCTCCATTTTCAAAAGCAAACTACGGGGATTATACCTTGGCGGGGGCTTGGTAAAATTGGTCTTTACAACTACCCGTTTAACAGTCACTTTTTGCCCCACACTTAAAGATGGCAAAAGCACGTCTTTAATTTGATCAAAGGGCTCATAGAGTCGAATCCATCCTGCCTTAAGCGTTTTCACGCCGCCTAAGTGAAACTTGTTTCCATTGACGGCCACAGTTATCTTTGTGCTTTGGCGGATGGCGGGTTCACCGAACACAGCCATAAATCTGCGTATGATAAGGTCAAAAACATTTCTTTCAGCGTTCTCAAGGGGGTTCCCAAGTAAATCCCCCGTCGGATAAATTGCAGGATGTGCAGAATCAAACCTTGGTCCCTCATTCGGCTTTAAAGACGGCTTGGATAGCAACTCAGAAGCCTGTTTCTTGTAAATTTGGATTTTAGCCAGCTTTCCCAGTATAGCTTTGTAACCTATTGTAGGCGGAAGCTTTTGACTGCTTGTCCTCGGATATGAGATTAATGCGTTCAGATACAGTTGCTGCGCTATGCTCGAAGTCCTCGCAGGCGTGTACTTGAAGAGTCTGTATGCTTCACTCTGCAGCGCACCTAAATCAAATGGAAAAGGCGGCTGCACATAGAACTCTTCCCCAACAACGGATTCCACTTCCCCTTTCCCTGTTTTGCATTCAACCATGACCCGCGCAGCGTCTTGCTTGCGATTCAAAATATTTTCGTATTCCGCGTCTAATGCAAAATCGTCGACAATTACTTTGGCAATCAGCATCCAGTATGGCGTTGGTACAAAGCATCCAATTGTTTTTTCTCGTTCTTCCAGAAACTTTAGAGTTGGCCCCTGAACTCGTCCAGTACTGAGCACTGCATATTGCCCGCTGTTTTTTTTGACGGCTGATGTTAATGCTCTTGAAAGGTTGATACCGTAAAGCCAGTCGACTTCATGCCTGGCCAATCCCGCTTGGATGAGGGCAAAATCCAGGGTCGGTAGTAGGTGATTATATGATTCCCGTAGCTCATCTCGCGTGAGAGTGGAGTACTTCATGCGTTTTGCATTTTGCTCTTTGCCCCCGCAAGCGTATTTGAGAATGCAGTAGCCGATGAGACTGCCTTCAATATCGTAGTCGCATGCGTCAACGAAGCAATCGGCATTCTCCGCTAGCTTAGCGATAACTTTGAGCCAAACGAGAATTCTCGACGCACCCTTCTCAGCCAAGTACCTTGGGACCCATTCGTAGTCGAAAATAGGAAAGCCGCCGTGAGGTTTTTTCTTGGCTGCCACAGTGTATAGATGTCCAAGTGCGGGAACTACAACCAAGTCCCCGTCACTATAAGCGTGATAGTAAGGGACACCGCGATCAACGTTTCTTTTTCCGCGCCCTTCAATATCCAAAGCCGCAGCTATTCTGCTGGCGGCATCAGGCTTCTCGGTGATAATTAAAGTGTACTTTCCCATGACAGTTTAACTCGCCGCATTAAGTCACAAAATACCCATTCTTGAAATAAAGGTTTGCAATACCGCAAACGTCAAAGCATTAACCAGCATGGTGATCATTTTTTAGCAACCAATAAATATTCCATGACCATGTATTAGCTGGGAAATTAGATGCCGCAACGTGTTATTTGCCATGGGTGCAATCATGTTTTGTATGAAGGATCTGAGCTAAAGCCTCCGGACGAAATTATTTCTCAAAATGGAGGAAAATGTCCGAAATGCAATCGGAAACTTTCATTGTTGCCATTAGATGTGGAAGTTAAACCACTAAGTAAGCGGTAACAGCCAGGTTCATTTTCACAGTCAAAACCAACAAAAAGATAGGGCAGAAATTTTTCCTAGGAATAAGAGGCAAATGGGTGAGTGCGTAACTTGAAATCCGCACACAGCAGTTTATGTCGTGTTGTCCTATTTGTTTTTAAACGAGATAAATTGATGAGTCAAATGACTAAGCGCAAAATCACTTCTAAAACAAAAGCTGGGCAGTACATGTGCCCTGAATGCGGCAAAATCTTTGAGGACAAAAAATCCGTTGACACTCACATTTATGGCAAGCATGAACCCAACTTGAAGAGCGCATGGAAACTCGCGTAGAAATAAGCGTTTTTCATGCATTTTTCCTCCCCAACTCAAAAGGGCAAAACTTTGTTTTGTAGTCACTAAAGATTTTAGTCTCATATGCGCATAGACATGTTAAGGTCAAATGGGATGGCGCGAACACTCTTAGACTATTGCATTAGTGAACCAGCTAAGCTCCTGCCAAAACAAGAGGCTAACGCGCAAGTCACGCCCTCACCTGAAGTTTTCAATGCTTTGAAATTCAAAGAGAAAAAGAAGAAGCCTCGCAGTTTTCCGCCTGTTGCGCCCCAGAATCTTCCCGCATCTTATTTTGTCTCCGCGTCTTACGATGGGCGCCTAAAAAAGGCAGTCATCAAACTTTACGAGCCCGAGTCAGGGCAGATTTACTTTTGGTACGACAACACGGGACACAAACCCTACTGCCTAACCAACTTGTCTAAGGCTGATTTGGAAAAGATCGAGCGGGTGGTTAAACATGAAGGCTTTGACCACATTGAAACATGCAAAAAACTGGATCCTTTTCAAGATCAAGAAATTGAGGTATCAAAAATCGTTACAGACGATCCATTAGCCATAGGAGGCAAACCATACGGCACTATAAGAGATATTATTCCTGCAGATTTTCCGAAAGTTTCTGATTTGCCAGTTGCCAGGGAAGATATCAAGGTATGGGAATCGAGCATAAAATATTATCAATCATACATTTATGACCGCCAATTTTTGCCCGGCATGATTTACGAAGTCAAAGATGGCTCCCTTGTTGAAAAAGTGGTTGAAGAAGCAAAAAATAGCCTAAACATGATACGTGCACTTTTCAAAGACTGTTCTGAAGAAGAACGTGGCTATGCTGAAATGTGGGCAAAACTGTTAGAGTATCCGGCGCCGAAGTTCCGCAGGGCAGCTATAGACATCGAAGTTCTGTCACCAATAGCAACGAGAGTTCCTGACCCCGAGAAAGCGGAAGGTCAAGTAATTGCCGTATCGGTGTACAGTTCAGACGGCGAAAAAAGAGTTCTCGTTCTGAAGCGGGATGGAATGAGAGAAGGCATTCAGCACCTCACGGAAGACATTGAGGTGGAGTATTGCGAGACAGAGGAGGAACTTCTCAAAAAAACGTTCGAGGTTCTTTGGGATTACCCGTTCATTTTGACTTTTAACGGTGATGACTTCGATTTACGCTACCTTAGTAACAGAGCGTTAAGAAAGGGATTAAAGCCAAGTGAAATCCCGATTGTTGTTGGAGACAGGGTTTGCTTACTTAAATATGGTGTCCATATTGACCTCTACAAGTTTTTCTTTAATCGTTCCGTGCAAATTTATGCTTATGGCAACCGCTATAAAGACGTAAGTCTTGACGACGTAGGAAACGCTCTCTTAGGCGAGCAAAAAATTCATTTAGAAAAAGCATTCGGAGACTTGAACTACTCTGAGCTAGCCGCCTACTGCCTCAGAGACTCAGAAATCACCTACAAACTAACAAGTTTCGACAACGATTCAGCGATGAAACTGATCCTTGTTCTGGCACGTATTGCGAGCATGCCGATGGAAGATGTCAGCCGCCAAGGAGTAAGCCGATGGATCCGCAACTTTATGCACAGAGAACATCGCAAACGCAACATTTTGATTCCAAACGCAGAAGACATCCTAACTAAGAAAGGCAAGACCTCAACAACAGCCGTTATAAAGGGCAAAAAATACAAGGGCGCGATTGTCGTTGAGCCAACTCCGGGTATTCACTTTAATGTTGCAGTTATGGACTTTCCCAGCCTGTACCCTTCAATCATCAAAGTCTGGAATTTGGGCTACCAATCTATCCGCTGCAATCATCCTGGATGCAAAGGACACAGCATTCCTGGCACTCAGCATTGGGTCTGCACAGAAAAACGGGCTCTCGAAAGCTTGCTTATAGGCTCACTAAGAGATCTGCGTGTAAAATGGTACAAAAGCCGAGCCAAAGACAAAACCTTGCCTCCTGAACTCAGAAGTTGGTATGGTATCACTCAGGGAGCGCTCAAAGTCATTTTAAATGCAAGTTACGGAGTGTTCGGCGCCGACAGCTTCGACCTTTACTGCCCACCCGTAGCTGAAGCAACTGCAGCCATCGGCCGATATTCTATCACCCAAATACTTAACCATGCTGAGTCAGTAGGCATAAAGGTTCTCTATGGAGACACAGACAGCCTTTTCCTCAAAAACCCCACAAAAGAACAGATTGAAGATGTCGTCAACTTTACAGAACATGAATTGCACATGGGCATAGATGTTGACAAAGTCTACCGCTATGCAGTTTTCAGTTCACGCAAGAAAAACTACCTTGGTGTTTTGGAAGACGGAACCGTTGACGTTAAAGGCTTAACGGGGAAAAAGAAGCATATCCCACTTTTCATTAAACAAGCCTTCAACAATATGAAGGATACGCTTGCAAGAGTTAAAACCCCAGCCGATTTCGAAAAAGCCCGAAAAGAGATTGCCGAAATTATCCGTGAACGGTACTCGCGGCTGAAACGTCGGGATTGGGCTGACATAAACGAGCTTGCTTTCCACGTAGTATTAGGCGATGAACTTGCAAGCTACACTAAAACTACACCTCAGCATGTCAAGGCTGCTCGGATTCTTCAGAAAAGCGGCAAAGAGTTGAGGGCGGGTGATTTGATCAGTTTTGTTAAAGTCATAAAGTCCTCGTCTCGCGGTTCATTGGATGATTCCAATTGGGGGGTTAAGCCCGTTGAGTTAACGTCAAGGAACGAGGTTGACGTTGACAAATATATTGCTTATTTGCAGTCTACATTTGACCAAGTCCTTGATGCGTTGGGCTTGAGTTTTGAAGAAATCATCGGGTTAACGAAGCTTGAAAGCTTTCTTGCTTAATTAATAAAGTTGGCTGGCGACCGCGAGCACAGCGAAAACTGCAACGATCAAAGCTATTATTCTTACAGTTTGTTTTTCACTTAGTGGACGATGATAAGTTACTAGTGTAATAAGGCTTCTTCTGTGCTCAGAGCAGAGTTTGTTTCCGTCAAAGATAACTTTAGCCTTTTGTCTGGAGAAGAAAATCGAGAGGAGAATCAAGGAAGAATTGAAGATGTAGGGCAGCATAGCTATGATTAAACTCAGTTTTAGATCCGAAATTACTGCGAAAGATGCTATAGTAATGCCTATGGCAAATGAGCCGGAGTTTCCCACGAAGATTTTTCCTTGAAAATTAAAGTAGGCGAGCACCAACCAGAACAGCAGAGGCCCAACCATCAGCAAATAGGATGACGAAATAGCCATCAACCCAATTATCACAATTGCGGGGCATATTGTTTCTAAACCGTTTAACCCGCCGAGCATGTTCACTGCGTTGGTGACTATCATTACGATTACGGGAATTATGATGTAAAAGTAAATTGCACCCAGGTGAAATGACGCGATGTAGGGTAGCAACAAGGTTGTTCTTGCTCCTATCGCTTGGGCGTAGTATATGAGAGGGAGCGCGGCGATTAGAGGCATAAATGCTTTGTAACGCCATTTAAGGTCGATCCAATCGTCAAGCAACCCCATGAAGCCGCCGAAAAGGATGCATGAAGCCAAAATCAATGGTGCTGAAATAGGTGCGGAAACGCCTGCCGGGTTCTTAATTGCCCCTGCGAAGTAAAGAAGAAAGAGGTAGATGGTGGTGAACAGGACGTAAAATACGCCGAAGCCGTTTGGAATAAGGGGATGTCCCGGTTTGTGTTGATCTGGAACCTTTGGGAACACAGAGCCGCTTCCTTGTTGCCATCGTCTAGCCGACGTTAGTAACGCCTGTGCCTTTTGCGCCTGTTGCTGCGTAGTATGCTGGGTAGTTAACTTGGTATATTGCGACTAATGGCACTAGTCCGCCGTATTGGAATGGTGAAGTGCTTATGCCTGCGATTTCTACTGGTGTGAAGTAGCTTGGCAAAGTTGCTTTCCAGCTTGTGGAGACGCTGAATCCAGCCTGAGTTAAAGCTCCCACATACTGTGATGCAGCATCGTACATTAGCTCGTTTATTGTGCAGTTTTCTCCTTGGCTATTCCAACTCCAAGCTCCATTTGTGCTGCTGTAGTTGCCGAATGACGTTTCATCTTTCCACTTTGTTAATCCGTTGCTCGTGCCCATATAGCCGTCGTTAATGTACATTTGCTCGTATGTTCCTGATATCCTTGCCATCCACACGAATTTGCCTTCGTCTCCGTATCCCGCCGGCGAAGCTGTGTAGGTGGTGCTACCACCGTTTGACTGCTGAATCGCCAAGACAAGGAACACGACCACGTAGTTTACGCGTCCTGGGTTGTCATAGTTTTCATAGTGGTTTAGCATCATCAATGATTGATTTTCGTTGCCCATCATTATGAGACCTACGTTAGCGATTTGCGTAGCATTGTATGTTGTGTTATCGCAAAGCGTAGTAACGTTTCCAATATCGCTTAACCAGTCGCCGTAATCCCACCAAGCAACGACAACACTATTTGCAGGAGCATTACCCGGACTTTTGAACCAACTTAACGCGGAAGTCCATGCACTTACGGATTCCGTTAAACTTGTTCCGCCTATAGGTAGGCTGGATGCGCTGATAGCGGTGGGGATGAAAGATTGGTCGATGGATCTTGGGACTCCGCCTGTTTGGGGTGAGAAAGCAACCTCTGTCATTAGGATGAGGAATATGAGGAAGATTGCGACTCCGCTATACTCTTTGCTGACGCGTGCAAGTTTTCGTTTTGTTTTCGCTAGGCTGCGGGGCGATTCCTTGAGCAGAGTGTAGAATGGTTTGAGTACGCTTAAGACACCTACTGCTGCTATGACGGCGAAAGCTGGAGCGAATATTGCAAGCAAACGAATCATTGATGCTGCAAAGAAGAGTGCTGTTACTGCAAAGATTATGAAGAAGACGTTTTTGGTCGTCGGGTTCCTCAGAATGAAATACAGTCCAACTAGGAAGAATAGTATGCCGACACCTAGTTCAAGGTAAACGTTTCCCCAAGCTGTAATTTGTTGTTCAGCTACTGAGTTGATGATGGGTGAAGAAGCCCTGATGAATGGGTCTAGCACTGTTTCGAATTTTCCTGTTATTCCAGCGCCGTTGATGACTCCAGTTGCAACTAACCCGGCGAAGCCTCCGATAACCACAACCAATGCGCCTAATGCCATGGTTAGTTTGGTTCTCATAGAGAGGTTATAATGCAGAAGTTCTGCGATAAGAAGTACCACGAATCCGGCTGCGACAGGAAGGACTGCGCCTGAAGTCAAATACGACAACCCCATGTATGGGACTTTGGTTGCGATCATCAGCGCTAAACCGAAAGTTATGCTATAGCTGAGGAGTAAGCGTTGGCTGTACCGTCGTAGCATAAGCATAACGAACGTGAATAGGACTGTTGCATCTATCATGTAGTAGGCGCCTCCCCAGCCTGCGATGAAGTAAGCTAAGGTTGCTGCTGCACCAATGGAGTAAAGTATGGATGCCCGCAGGGACTTGTTGCTATCAATTGACCTTAGAAACAGGAAGACAAAAAGTATCAGACCGATCGTGCCTGGAACCTGCGTGTCGAAAAACCCTAACGAAGTTCTTTCGATAATCGATGGTTCTAAAGCGATAAAAAGTGCGGAAAACAAGCCTACGGCTCTTCCGCCGATATCTTTGCCTAACAAGTACATCACGTAAACTGCAAGGACACCAATAGCAGGAGGAACCAATGCGCAAAGCGTTATCATATTAACGTTTGCGCCTAACGCATGGATTACGTCGTAGGCCACTGCTCCGGTTATTGGTATTGAAGGCAGTGCTGTAGCCATGTTAAGTCCAAAAGGATACCATAGTTGGTTGTTTATCCAGTGAGTAGGCCAGTAAGGCGAAAGCAAACCATGGGTAACCATGTATTGCGTCACCGTAAACTGATAGTAGGGATCGAATTCGTTTAGCGTTGTAGTTCCCGATGCAAGGTTTTCCCAACGCAGCGGCAAAATGCGGATAACAAACGAAACAAACAGAATTAGCGCTAGCGCAGAATATGCAATTATCGTGCCGTGACTAACTTCAAGACGTAGTCTGCTAAAAGGTGCTAGCCTTTTACTAAGCCGGTCTTTAATTCCTTCCCCCACTTTAAGCCATCCTTGTACAGCGATTGATTACTCGTTTGTTAATTCTTTACTTATACACATTGGAGGTTTATTTATGGCTTTCCAAAATGCATCAATATGGATTTGAAGACTGCGTGGCTTAGAGGAAGCAACAATTTAAACAAATGATTAGATTCTGCATGGTTTTTCCAGTCAAAACAGCCATAAGGACAGCGGAAGGAAGACAGAAAACGATGCAGCGAGAAGCCAAAAGAGGAAAAACACGTACCTGCAACTATTTGAAGCTAAACAGAAGAAGAATTTGCGCATCCTGGTTGTACTCTTATTTAGAGGCACTGTATCTTGTTCTGTCGTGAAGACATTTGTTGAAGGATGCTTGGACAGTCGCCATTGAAACCTTAAGCTGGATGGAAATGCAGAAGCTAAGCGAACACTTAGCGCTCGCAAGAACCATCAATCAACTTGGCGTAAAAGACCCAAACGCCATACGCTATGCCTATGGTCTCGTTGTCGAAACCATACGACGCCGAAATCTAATAGACAAATTCGTAAACACTGTGGTTGTGCCCAAAAAAATCAGCGACTACAACCTTGGGATCCAAAGCTTCCTTCGGCTCTACGTTTACCAGACCCGCATGACGAAGAACTGGGGAAAAGTCAACCTTCAAGAAGCCCAACACATTGCCAGCATGGGCAGAGCCATCCTCGGATGGGAAATCCTACGGGAAGTCGAGCAGTACCTCGGGTTTCTGCTCACACGCCAACTGCAGCCTATCCTTGAGGCAGCAAGCGACGAAGAACAGGTCAGCCTTGAAACTTTTCATCCCATATGGTTCGTCAGGTACTGCTTCAACCTTATGGGACGCAACGAGGCCATTGCGTTTCTGCAGGGAAGTATGAACCCGCCGCCCACCTACCTTCGAGTCAACACGTTAAAGTCAACCGAAGAAGCCATTGTGCAAAAATTAGATGTTGCAGGCGTCAAACTGGAAAAAGCATCGCCTCTGAAGTTCACGTATAAAGTATGCGAAACCAAGCAGCCACTGAACAGTTTATCCAGCTATAAAGAAGGATTATTCTATGTCCAGGACAAAGCAAGTTGCTTCGCAACAGAAGCCGCCGACCCTAAAGAAGGCAGCATTGTCTTCGACATATGCGCTGCTCCGGGCGCCAAAACCACCTATCTCGCCCAGCAGATGCGAAACAACGGCGACATCTACTCCGTGGATTTTTCAGGCCGAAGGATGCAGACGTGGAAGCTGGAAACTAACCGCATGGGAACCAAAATTGCCGAGCCTGTTATTGCCAGCGCATGTGTCAGCCTGCCATTTTGGGGCGAAGCAAACCTGATTGTTCTGGATCCGCCATGCACGGGCACAGGGATCTTCGCAAAACAGCCCTCAGCCAAATGGCGCATCACTTCAAAATCTATCAGCAAAATGGCAGATATTCAATGGCAAATGATCAACAACTGCGCGGAAAAAGTGGCGGCGGGGGGGGTCATGATTTATTCAACGTGTAGCATAACAGTCGAGGAAAATGAGATGATTGTTGAGAGGTTCCTGAAAGATCACCCCGAGTTTAGCTTGGCAGAAATCAAGCCAGAACTGGGGTCACCAGGATTGCGTGGATTAAGCCAATGCCAGCGGCTTTACCCGCACATTCATCAATGCAACGGATTCTTCATAGCAAAACTACAAAAAGAGAAAAAAACCGGTTAGAGCTTCGGTTCCGAAATCGCATAGTGTTCCGCTGAGGAGTTTCCTTGGTGAATAAGGGGTAGGTTATTTTTGTTCCTTCAACCTGAGCCATCTCGCTTACCTCGTGGTTGATGAGGCTGGTTACGCTTATGATGTGCTGCACTTTTATGTGCCGAACCACGAGGGCATCTGAGATAAGACTTCGGTGGCATCGCCAAGGCAACGCTTCAGCGCACATCAGCGCCAAGAGGTTTTCCTGTGCGAGGGCGATGATTTTTAACAGGTTTTCGGTGAATTCTTTGGTTTGCATGAAATCGGCGTAGCCTCGGAAACCCATGTTTTTCCAAGCGAGGTTAATGGAGTCATGTTTGGGTCTGCGTAAGCCGCCGATTTCTGGCATATGGATGTATCTTATGCCCTCTGAGTTTGAGGCTGCCAGGCAGTGTTTCCTTGTTGAACTGTGGGTTGTGCCTGCTGCGAGGAACCGTACGCACATCAACTACTAAGGTCACGCGGTAGGTTTTGAGCAAAACGATAACCTCGTCAAGCGTTCGTGTTGAGTGCCCGATCGTGAAGAGGGTTAACTGCGTCTCCTTAGACAACAAGGTACCTCAGCAGGACTTATGCTTGTGTTGAAATATAAGAATTCAATACTTAGAATGCCAGGCACATTAGGCGTCATATTTTTTTCTTGATTTTTCCAATTGGCAAAGCATTTCGCATATTACTTTTGCCGCTGCAATCGCAGAGATTCCCTGATCATAGGTGGGCACAACCTCAACCAAGTCAAAGCCGAGCACCCGTTTATCGCATAGGGCACACACAAGGTCTATGAGCTGGGTCGTGCTGATTCCTTCGGGTTCAGGGTTCTGCACTGCCGGCGCAAACGCTGGATCAAGCACATCCATATCCACTGTCAAATACAGGTTCTCGTACGGCAGAAGCTTCTCTTTGAGCTGTTCCCCAATGAGCAGTGAACCTTGCGTGATAATTTCTCGGGAAGTAAAAAAGTCCACATGGGCTTTCTTCGCGTAAGCCAACTCTTCCTTGCAGGCACTGCGAGTGCCAACCTCAACGATTTTAGCTGGCTTGACTTCCTCGCTTATCAGCTGCATAAATGTCGTGTGAGAAAGGGTTGAACCAAGAAATTCACAGCGCAAATCTAGATGGGCATCGAAGCTTACAATAGCCGTTTTAGCAGCCTTTGCGCCTAATCCCTTCGCAGCCCCAAGCGTAACCGTGTGTTCCCCGCCCAAAGCGACAGGCAACTTCCCAGCCGCCAAAATCTCATCCGACACAAGGCGGGTCATGTCGACGGTTTTCTGCGCTTCCATGGAAACGGCCAAGTCGCCTGCGTCATGCAATGCTAAATCTTCAACGTCGACCCCGCTGCGGAAACTGTAAGTTTCGATATTCAAAGAGGCCTGCCTAATCGCCGCTGGAGCAAACCTTGCGCCGTTGCGGTAAGTGCTTGTTGCATCGAAGGGAACACCGAAAACCACGTATTTCGCCTCTTCAAATGGCTTCTGGACGCCACTAAAAACATTGGTTTGAGAAGCGAACAATTCGAGATAACTCATGCTACAATCGACCCTCTGCCACGTGTTATTGCGTCAAGACTTGTTCTAAACTTTTTCGCTATGACCTATTTTTAACGACTCAAAGCTTAGGGAAAAGCGTACTTTGCGAGGGAACACTTCATTCTTTGGAGAGAGTAATGGGATTACTTTCGATTTAGAAATGCCGTTGGATATTTTTAACCCGTCAGATTATATTGGCTCCATTCAAGATAAGCACCCTTAGTTTACCTGATAGCTCTTGTCGGCTTCCCGAACACTTTGCTTATACTAGTCGGGCGTCATCGTAAGGATCGGTAGATTCGCTTCCCAATTTTCCAAAATTACCATTCTGCCATAGTTTTCATGGTTGAATTATCTGCTGCCTTCTTGATAATGAAAAGAAAGTTTACCTCAAAGGTAACGGACTACCTTGCTCTTTCCCGCACTGCAAAACTTATTAATTCAACCCTGAATGCATTAGGTAAAGGCGAGCAAAAAGTGACTTTGGCATTAGCGTCTAGACTGAAAGACTTCAACCGCATCGAAATCATATCGTTAGCTTTCTACGCGCTTAGCGGATTAATCCTTCTCATTTCCCTGCCCTTCACAGACTACGCACCGCAACTTGGGCTTCTGGGAATCCTGAGCCTAATCGTGGCTTACGGCGTCTTCACAAAACGGTTTTGGGCTCCATACTTAGTATTTGTCCTGTTCGTAGCTGCATCAACTTTCGCACTCTACACGTTGATCGTAGCAGGATTCACCAACGTATTGGTTGGCTTGAGCATGCTTGGCTACCTAGTGCTTACCTGGGTGTTTGCTATTTACTTGTTACTGATAAGAAGAAAACCCTAAACCTAAAATTTTTTGAAACAATCCAATTATTGCCCTTCAACAAGAGTGTGATTTTGACGCACGAGCCATTATAGTTCGGGCGTTCTATTTTAGCAGTGGATTTGAATGCACGTAATATCCCCAAATAAGCGTAGAGAACAAGGAAACTTGAAAGAGTTAATTAACTAGAACTTGCCGATTCGCAAAAACTAATTTGTTCAAGCAAGCCATCGCTTACTTTGATGAATAATTTCAAAAAGCAAAAAGTTATTGAGACCCATAACCGTTCTTAACAAACTCAGCTTACGATAAAGAAAAAAAGAGCCCTTTGCTCAGCCTACACTTTTCCTGCAACGTTGCGAAACAGAAACACCAGCACTTCTTGGTCTGAGTCAACAAACTGCTCATTTTCAGGAATTTCCACGAATCCATCAGCCTTCGCCAAGGTGGTGATTGCCCCTGAAGCACCTGATTCTACGGGTTCAGCAATCAAACGGCAGTTTTTGTTAAACATCAACCTCACCATAACAAAAGTACGCCTGCCTTTTGCACTAAACATGCGCGAACCAGCAGCTGCTCTAATCGTTTTCATTGCGCCGACAGGTCTTCCAGCTAACTGCTGAATCAAAGGTCTAGCAAGCAAATAGAAAATCAGAAGTGCTGAAGTGGGGTGACCTGGCAAAGAAAAGACGGGTTTTTCTCCGATGAATGCAATGGTGGTTGGTTTTCCAGGCTTAACTGCGATACCGTAGACTACGATACCTGGTTTGCCCAATGAATCTACTATTTGCGGAGTATAGTCCCGTGGACCTACAGAGACGCCGCCGGAGGTGATGACCATGTCGGCTGAAGCCAATGCTAAATGCAAAGCCTTAGACAATGCCTCTTTGTCATCGGGGACTACACCGAAATAGACGGGTTTGCCGCCGCTTTCCGTTACAGCTGTGGAGATGCTGTAGGCATTGATGTCGTAGATTTTACCTGGCGGAAGGGGCTTGCCGGGCTCGGTTACTTCGCCACCTGTCGACAAAACAGCAATCATAGGGATCCTGTGATACCTGAACTTTGGTCAAACCTAAAGCGGCTAAAACACCGATTTCTGAAGAACCTAAAAGCTGTCCTTTCTTAAGAACTGCCTCGCCCTTCTTGATATCTGAGCCGCATTTCATAACGTTCTCGTTAGGGGTGATGGGCGTGAAAACATGCAGTTCGCTGTCTTCCCGCTCTGTGTCCTCAACCATAACCACAGCGTTGGCCCCCTCAGGAATCGGCGCTCCAGTGACAATTTCAACCGCCTCACCCTTTGCGACGTTAACCTTAGGCTGTTCCCCGATGTTTACGACTCCACAGACTTTGAGGGTTGCAGGCTGGTTTTCGTCTGCTCCGAAGGTGTCTTCGGCTTTCACTGCGTAACCGTCCATTGTAGAGCGGCTAAACGGCGGAATATCTAGCGTTGAAACCACATCTTCAGCCAAAACCCGATTGTATGCTTCAAGCAACACCGCCTCTTCCTCGCCCAGAGCTGATGGCTTAAATTGAGATGCGATGGCTCTTTGTGCTTCCTCAAACGTCATAAGCTTCCTAAACATTTACACAGCCTCCACTGTGCCAAACATTTGCACAATTACTGTTTCGCCTTCGCTTACGCCTTCACGGTTCTCTGGAACGACAACGAAGCCGTTGCTCTGTGTCATGGTAGAAATCGAACCTGAACCCTTCGCGCTCACAGGCTCAGCGTAAAACTCCCCATCATTCAAGGTCACATGGACCCGAACGTACGTTTTTCGTCCCAAGGCGCTTGAAACCCGTCTCGTCAAAACTGCCTTCAACATGGGTCTTGGCTCCGAGTCAACCATGCCGAGCAACCTACAAACCATCGGACGACCGAATACTTCGAAGCCTACAATTGCAGCAACAGGGTTACCTGACAAAATTAAAACAGGTTTGCCTTCCAACATTGAAAGAGCCGTGGGCATAGCAGGTCTAAGCGCAACGCCATGAACAACCACGCCAGGCTTTCCCAGCTTGTTGACAGCATCAGGCACCAAGTCAAAACCACCGACGCTTGTGCCGCCAGTTGTGATTACAGCATCCTGCGTTTTTAGCGCCTCGCGGATTTTTTCGGCGATTTCATCCAAATTGTCTTTTGCGATTCCATAGTCGGTTGTTTCTGCTCCGAGTTCTCGGCATACTCCTGAAATCATGATCTTGTTGGAGTCATAAATTAGGCTGCCGCTAAGTTTTGCTCCGGGCTCTGCCAATTCGTTTCCTGTGGCGACTATGCCGATTTTGGGTTTCGCGGCAACTTGTAGTTGGCTGAAGCCTAACGCTGCAGCTAACCCGATGTGGTAGGGATTCAATCGTGCCCCAGCCTTTGCGATGATAGCGCCTTTTTTGAGGTCTTCCCCAACTTTGGCAACGTTTTCGCCTGGCAAAAGTCGACCCCAAACCTCAAGGTTGCCCTCTTCTTTCTCAGTGTTTTCTAGCATGACGACGGCGTCTGCTCCTTTAGGAATTGGGTTTCCCGTCCAAATCGGCTTGGCTTGTTTGGGGCCTATCTCTTGGCTGTCTGTGAGTAAGAAACCTGCGGGTTTAGATTGTGAAGCGCCAATTGAATCTGCCGAACTCAAGGCATATCCATCCATTGCTGACTTGTCAAACCGCGGCAGACTTTCCTCGGCAATGATGTCTTCAGCTAAAACCCGTCCTAACGCATCCTGCAAAGACACCGGTTCGACCTTCGGTTTGCCAATCCGCAGCGTTTCAAGCCAAGTTTGCAGGGCTTGGTCCGTAAAGGTTAGTTTTTGGAATCCTTTGAGTTTCACCACGCCTATCACGGTAGGACAGTAGCGAACTTCACGTAAAAAACATATCGAAACAAAAAAGCCTAATTAGCCTAGGACACTGTACCTGATTTATCTTTTGGCTGTGCCTGTTCGGCCATCTGCTTAAGAAACGTTTTTATGCCTTCTTGTTGCCCGTAAACTACTAGTCGCCCGTCTTTTTGCTGGTTCACTGAAAGGCTGTTTTCCTTGGCAATCACGGTAAGCTTCTCGGCAGACAAGTTGGGCATAGGTTCAACTCTTATCCACTTCTGGTCTCTTGGAATTCCTGTGATAAGGGTTGATTCGATTTCCCCTTTTGGTTCATAGGTTGGCAAGCTAGCTTCGTCAAGCCGCTTGAGCCATTCATCGACCTCTTCTGAACTCATGGCGATTTCTGTTTGTGTAATAAGCAGCGATTCGACGCTGCCAAGGATCTCTTCCAGCTTCAAGGCAACGTCACCCGTGCTTACTCCTGCGTCTGCGATTTTGATCATCATCTTCGCACTTCTTAAATCATTAATTACGTTCGGTGGAGCGTCGTAGCCTTTTTTCCGCAGTGCCAACATCAAGTCTTCAAGCACCTTCCACTTCTCAGTGTAGCCCATCAACATCCTCAACTATTCTATGGTTAAAAGTGACCTTAAAACCTTGCTTTATTATTTTGGAAAGGAATAAATTCTCTAGTTTTTGATATATTTGCAGAGGTAACGGTTTTGTTTGAAGATGAGAGATTTCGGAGTCCCATGCAGAAGTGCCAGCGTCAGCAGTAAACGTGAGGTGGACAGGACATGAGGCTTCAAGTGATTAAGTCGGAGGGGTTAGCGCACAACAGCTACTTCCTGGCAGACAAAGGCGAAGCAGTTGTAGTTGACCCAAGACGCGACTGCGAAATCTACACGGAGCTTGCTAAGGAGGAATGCGTATCCATTCGCTATATCCTTGAAACCCACCGTAACGAAGACTATGTCTCGGGCGCAGTTGAGTTGAAAAACTTGACTGAAGCAGAAATCGGGCACAGCAATGCTCTGCAGTTCAAGTGCGGAGAGCATAACCTCTCCGACGGCGACATCCTAAATCTTGGCGACGTCAAAATCAAAGCGCTCCACACTCCGGGACACACAAACGAATCCCTTTGCTACCTCATTTACCTATAGGCAGCAGCGAGGCAACCATGATATTCAGCGGCGACACACTTTTTGCTGGCTCCGTGGGAAGAACCGACCTATACGGCAAACCTACACTACAAAGTCAGGCTGAAAAACTCTTCACGAGCCTCCACGAAAAAATTTTGCCACTTGGCGACCATGTTGTTGTTTACCCCGCGCATGGAGCGGGAAGCATCTGTGGACATGACATAAGCGGGCAGGAGCCAACAACTATTGGGTACGAGAAAAAAACCAACCCATACCTTCAACTAACAATGGAAGATTTCCTGTACAAATCCTCCTCAGAAGAACTTTTTGCGCCGAAGTATTTTCGCGAAATGGAAGAATATAACCTGAACGGACCGCCCTTGCTGAGCAAGCTGGCTTACCCCGAGCCTTTTTCGCTTCAGGAGTTTGAAGAGAAAATGCAGGAAAGCTTCGTCGTAGCAATGGACACTAGGATGCCTTACGCCTTTGCAGGTTCACATATTTCCAACTCGCTGAGTATGTGGCTTGGCGGAACCAGCGTATACCCTGGTTGGTTACTGGAAACCCGTCAATACCTAGTTTTTGTTCATGAACGACCAAGCGACATCGACATTGTTGCACGGAGACTCCGGAGACTCGGGTTTGACAACATGTGCGGTTACCTTTGCGGAGGCATGAACGAGTGGCAAGAAGCTGGAAAACCTCTAAGTCGAAGTGGCACAATATCGGCGCTTGAGCTTAAAACAAGACTGAACAAAGACGAGGTTTCCCTTTTAGATGTTCGTGAACCAAGTGAATGGAGGGAAGAAGGCACAGTAGAAGGCGCCATGCGAATTTTCTTCGCTGACCTACCAGAAAAAGCGGATATCCTCTCAAGGGACAAGCCCATTGCTGTGACATGCTCAGTGGGAAACCGCGCCAGCACAGCCGTCAGCATACTGCAACGGGCAGACTTCAGCAACGTTAGCAACGTGTTGGGCGGCATGACCGCTTGGACAAACCTTGGCTACTCGACCAAGAAAGGTTAAACCCATTTGCGTTAGCTTATTCTGCTTTTTCCTCAATCATTGCCTTTGCCATTCGGCTGAGTTTATCCTTTGGCTCCAACAGCTCTTGAACGAGTTTAAATTGTCGCTTGTAGATGTGGCAGTTCTTGGAGTGAAAAATCAGCTTGCCTGTTCTTATGGAAAGATTTCCGCGGTCGTTGATTTCCGCCACGAAAGCCTCGTTGAATAGTTGGAGTCCAGCTATGTTTGCAGGTAGTCCAGCATAGGCATCCCAGCTGCGGAAGTAGCATGTTAGATGCATTTTGCCTTCAAGGATCTCTGTGTCGATTAGACTTAGACATGGGGGTTCGTGACGCTCGGTTGTGCCGTGGCGAAAAAGTTTGATGTCGTCGGGCAATCTTACAACCATTGTAATTTGCCTGTCTCTTTGCTCTTTCATGTAGCGTTTAATGGCTTCTTCAACTTGATCAACCGGTTCTCGAAGCCTGCTGCCATAAGTGTAGGTTTCATCCTGCTTACCTTCGCCGCACCATAAATACGTCAACGCATACCACTGGATGTATTTCATGTCGCAAGGAGCTTTGTCGCTCACAAGGGGACGGTTCTCTGGATGGTCAATCTCCAGCGTTAAATTGAGTTTCTTCGTGAGGGTTTCCTCTGACCCGTACCCAACTTGGAAATCGTCTCCTTCAGCCCATATACTGGTTAAAGCTTTGAACCAAGCGTCAGGGCAGTCAAACGCCGTTATTTTAACGTGCTTCATATGCAAGCCTCCAAGACACGAAATAATGTTTAGCCGATTCGAATATAAGTTTGCACTTTAAGAGGGCACATAAGTTAGAAGCAAACTCAAAACTTGTTCTAAAAACTAAAAAAATAAAGAAGAAAGTTGGGTTTTTTAGTAGGGCATTCCGCCCATACCGCCCATGCCGCCCATTCCACCCATGCCGCCGCCCATTCCGCCTGGAGGCATCGGAGGCATTTTTCCGCCGCCTTTGACGCTGATTAGGTCGTCGATTTTGAGTATCATGTTTGCGGCTTCGGTGGCTGATTTTATTACTTGCTGCTTCACGCGCAGTGGCTCGATGACGAGTAGGTCTAACATGTTTTTGATTTTGCCTGTTGTGACTTCGATGCCGAAGTATTTGCCGTCTGGCTTCTCGTGTTGCGCCCTGAGTGCCACCATGATGTCTATAGGGTCTAACCCTGCGTTCTCAGCCAACGTTAATGGGATTGCTTCGACTGCTTCAGCGTACGCTTCCACTGCAAGTTGTTCTCGTCCGCCGACCTTGACTGCGTATGCGCGTAGTCCTCTGGCAAGTTCTGCTTCTGGTGCTCCACCGCCTGCAACGATTTTGCCGTCTTCAATCGCGTTGCGGACAACGCATAAGCCGTCGTGTAGTGAACGTTCCGCTTCGTCTATGACATGGTTGGATGCGCCTCGGATCACGATTGTTACTGCTTTCGGGTTCTTTGCGTCCCTAACGTAGATGAGTTTGTCATCACCGATTTTGACTTCTTCAACCCGTTTTGCCTTGCCCAGAACATCAGCTTTGAGGTCTTTGGGGTTTGCAACTATTGTGGCGCCTGTTGCCTTGGAAAGTTTTTCTGCGTCGCTGCTGCTTACGCTTTTAACTGCTAAAACGCCTGCTTTGCCGAGAAAGTGCAGTACCATGTCGTCGATGCCTTTTTCGCAGAAGACAACGTTTGCACCAGATTTCGTAACTAACGTAACCATTTCTTTGAGCATGCGTTCTTCTTCGTCGAGAAAAGCCTGCATTTGATTGGGGCTTTCAATGTTGATTTTTGCGTCGAACTCTGTTTTTTCAATCTCCATCTTTGCGTCTAACAGGGCGATTTTGGCGCCTTCGATTATCTTGGGCATCCCTGAGCTTGCGACTTCCTTGTCGATAACCATTCCTCTGACAAGCTCT
This sequence comes from Candidatus Bathyarchaeota archaeon, assembly GCA_963768425.1. GTDB lineage: Archaea > Thermoproteota > Bathyarchaeia > Bathyarchaeales > Bathycorpusculaceae > Bathycorpusculum. Next base: position 172,488 of record CAVYHV010000017.1, read on the forward strand.
GTTTCGTCTAAGCTTTTGCCATGTTTCTTGACGACTTTAATGAGATCAATGTCAGCTTTGTATTTTCCGTCGATTTTTTCAGAAACCTGTTTAACAGCTTCAACGATGATTTTTGCAAAGTGTTCCTCAGCAACATTGATGCCTTTGCTAGCCAAGGATGTGATCGCTATATCCCTCAGGGTTTTGTCATCATCTATAGAAATAGGAATAGCTATTTGGTCCAAAATTTCTTGAGCTTTCTCACTTGCCTTCTTGAAACCTTCAATAATAACGGTTGGATGCACGTTTTTGTCAAGCAAACCTTCAGCTTTTGAAAGCAACTCTCCAGCCAAAATCACCGCTGTGGTTGTTCCGTCGCCTACCTCGTTGTCTTGGGCTTTGGCAACTTCGACAAGCATTTTTGCTGCTGGATGCTGAATGTCAAGCTCCTTCATTATTGTTGCGCCATCATTAGTTATGGCAACGTCGCCCATGCTGTTAACAAGCATTTTGTCCATGCCGCACGGACCAAGCGTGCTTTTCACTGATTCAGCCACTATTTTTACAGCCATGATGTTGTTTTTCTGTGCTTCGCGGCCTGTTGATCGACCGGTTCCTTCTTTAAGGACTAAAATTGGAACTGTTCCACCTTGAGACATAATTTTCACCAAGTTTTGTTGTTTTGATACAAACGGAATTCAACAATCAAATATTTAAATATAAATTTTTCTCACTGACAACGACACAACTACCCAATTGAGAGCCACTTTTGGATCAGCTTGTTCACTTTAAAGGTTGGAGCACGTGTTTTTGGGATCGTCAAAAAAATTAGATGCTTGTTCGGGACGCAATTAAGGGCAGTTTTTGTTTCTTAATTTATTTTGGATTACTTGTTTTTTTTCCCTTTTTGATAGTACCCTTAAAAGTTTGTACTGTTTCTTCGCAAATACCCGGTTTCCATTTGCATATACCGCCAATTATCTCTTTAAGATAGTATTCGAGTTCTTCATTTGTCAAGTCGTTAGAGCGGTCAACGCTGTAGACAATTTCATCTTTTTTCCGGCTTACAGTTACCGACAATAAAACATTGTCACCCAGCGAGAAGATTCTTGACGAAGAGGAACAACTGAAACGCTTGCTTGCGTGCGAGTTGGGGCGCTTACATAGAAAACTATTCGAGTAACCTTGAGATAAAGACAGAAAGATAAGAGACATTTCGCCGTGATGCAAATGCATTATTGGCGTTGAGATTCAGCGAACTGAAAAAAGCTGCTCAGACTGATCTTTAGAGTAAACAATGTGTGTTTATAGCGATGGTGTTCCAGAGTGCCTTTCTGAATGCAGTTGTCCACCTGTTGCCCAATTGCTCTTTGGCGCTTCGTAAATAACGATCTCGACAGCTTGCTTAGGAACTCCCATGTCGACAAAAACCTTAGTTATCCCTTCAACCGTCTTTTTCTTATTCTCAGAAGACATACCTTCCCAAACAGAAACCTGAACTATCGGCATTTCAACCCTACCTCTAACAACACTTTGCAGTTTTCGCCTAATTAATCTGTTCTTCCCTATCCGGAAAGCTCTCGCCTTAATTCAAAAATGAAGCGTTAGTTTGCTTTGACGATGTGATAGCCTGATGCTTTGCGAAGCCTGTTCATGACAGCTAACCCAAGCCCTTCAGAAGAAACCCCTTCGGCAATTATGACTCCGACGTTTTCTGCGTCTATCTCACGTAGCATGCGAAAAAGATTCTGGGCAACAAGCACCAAGTTAAAGCGGCTTCCCAACGATTTGACTACGTCGGTTTTATAGCTGGCTTGGGTTTCATCCGTGGCTAAGACTCCAACCTTCACACCTTTTTTCATATAAAATTCCGTCAGCTCTTTAACCTTGGCGACTACCGCTGAAATATTTCCTTCGACAAGAATCACTTCAGCTTTAGGAGCGTAATGCTTATGTCTCATCCCGGGTGAACGGGTCTTTTCCAGGGGCAACTCAGCTTCAGCCAACACGAAAGGATGAAGCCTCATGTCATCCAAAACCTGCTTTAACGCTTCAAAAGGTGTACCGCCTGGGCGAAGAACCATAGGTGGATCCACGCTGAGGTCCACAACTGTGGATTCAACCCCGATGTTTGTTGCGCCGCCGTCCAAGATAACGTCGATACGCCCGTTTAAGTCCTCAAACACATGTTGGGCGGTGGTTGGGCTTGGCTTTCCGGCGAGGTTCGCGCTTGGAGCAGCAATCGGGCAGCCGCTTCGCCTGATTAACGCCAAAGCCACCTTATGCTTGGGCATTCGAATCGCAACCGTGTCTAACCCAGCAACCGTTACGGATGGCACAAGCTTTGAATGTTTAAAAACCAGAGTCAACGGACCTGGCCAAAATTTTTTCATCAGCAATTCGGCCTTTTTCGGAACCTCCTCAACCAGCCTGCAAACTTCGCTTAAATCTGCAACGTGGACAATTGGCGGGTTATCCAAAGGACGTTTTTTAGCTTCAAAAAGTGCCAAAACAGCTTCAGCGTTAAGCGCGTCTGCGCCTAATCCGTAAACCGTCTCGGTTGGAAAAGCCACTAACCCGCCCATGAGGATAAATTGCGCAGCAACCTCTATTTTGGAAGCATCTGGGTTTTCCGAGTCAACTTTGAGCATAAGAGTTTGTTTCATCAGGGTTGCCTTTTTAGTTTGAGTACTACTGAGGTTTCAACCTGCCGCTCCGAAATCGTCCAATACCGCCTCAGGAGCCTGTTCTTTTCTGCCTCTGGCACAAGTTGGAACCCGTTTTTCTCATAGAACTTAACTGCCCAGCCCGCAGCTTCCCATGTGCCAACATAAACCTGACGAGTCACAGTTATACCCAGCAAATGCTCCAGCAGTTTCTGCCCCAGGCCCATGCGTTGTTGATTTGCTAAGACGTATGCGTGCCTGATTAGGGTGACATCTTGCACGCATTGGATTCCCATAACAGCTATAAGGACGCCGTTTTCTTTGCAACCGAAAAATTGCACGCCACCTTCGATTTCTTTTTTGAGTTCTTCAAGAGGCATGTAGGGTTCTTTCCACATGTCGCTTGGGATTTTCCCTTTGTAGGCGTTTGAGGCGCTATTGACAACATTTAAGATCGATGGAGCATCAGCGGATGTCAACTTGTAAATCATTAGGTTTCCCTTTTCACTTCAAGCATCATGTTCAGCATTTTCTTAGGTAGCGGTCGGCTCCTTTTGGCTGTCGCCTTTAAAGAGCTTGTCAATAAGTTTGTTAAAGAATCCTTGTGCCTCAATTTCACCTACTTTCTCCAAGTAAATGGAGACTAAGGCGATTTTTCCCTTTTTAGAGGCAACGTATTCTGCGAACATGCGGGCGGAAATCATGTTTTTGTCGCCGAGAAGCACCGAGGACGTTACGGCGCCAACGCCTTCTTTGGGTTTAGGAACCGCTATCGCCAGTGTTCCCAGTTTGTCTTCTCTTTCGCTTAACATTACCATGCAGGAGTTCTTTGATTCAACGTAGACTGCTAGGAAACGAGTATCTTGCTGTTGGATTTCCTCCTTTGTAACTTTGGCGCGTTCCATTTCTTTTCGCTTCCTATCCATTGTTGAATAACTTGGCTCCTTTAAAAACTTCGCAAGAGTTTTTGCAGGGTTTTCTTGGATAAGGAAAACTGTTCCTTGCCTGTCCGTTGGCCAAAAATGGGTTTTTACAGCAAGGCATTAAGGATGGAACAAGTTAACAGTCTCCTGTGGGTTCAGCCATGAGCGGCCTAAAACGCGTCAGGAAATACTTGCTTCCTGCCTTCCTCATCGTAATATTGGCAGCTTCGGTGGGGATATACACATCTTACTCGATTGGAAACCAGCCTAAGGCTAATCCAAACGCCGTTTACGTTGGGGTAGCTTTCGGCGGAAACACCACGCAGGAAGCCAAACTCCTCATTGACAAAGTAAAAGGCTACACAAACCTCTTCATATTGGACGCGGGAAGAAACGCCCTAACCCAAAACGAAACAGCGGTGAATGAAATCTGCAATTACGCAGTCGCCAACGGTTTAAGCGTCATCGTAAACGTCGGCGTCCAAGTGCCCTATGACGCCAGCCGCTACTGGTTCTGGAATAATTCGTTAAGCGTTACTGAACAATGGAAAGCGCAGTGGGGCAGCAAATTCTTGGGCATGTATTACAGTGACGAGCCAGGCGGGATTCAGCTTGACGGCAATTGGACTGCTTATTTTACGCTTTTCCAAAAGTATTTTTTGAACACAAACTTTTCAAAAGCAGCCAACCTTAATCAAGATTTTTTAAATTCAACCAGGGATCTTGACCAAATTTATCTAAAGATGTTGGGGTACATGAACAACGGCACGAGCCCTCCAAACTATAATTTAGAAGCCAACTTTTTCGTCAAAGACATCCTTCAAGGAAACAGCGGACTTGAGAACTTGAAAGCGGCTGATATCACAACGTTCACTTCTGATTATGCTCTTTACTGGTATGATTACTTAGGCGGATACAACGTTATGTTCGCTGAACTTGGTTGGAACTGCAGTGTAGCTGAGCAAATCGCCCTTGTAAAGGGAGCCGCAAGATTGCAGGATAAAGAGTGGGGAGCTATGATCACTTGGACTTACGACAATGAACCCTACTACCTTGACAGCGGATCCGAAATTTACAACCAAATGCTAGCTGCATACGAAGCAGGCGCAAAATACATCGCGGTTTTCAACTACCCCTACAATAACGGAAGCCTTTACGGCGCATTGACAAATGACCAATTAATAGCCATGCAAAGCTTCTGGGATGACATTCACCAGAAACAGTTTCCTGATTTAAGCGGTCCAGACGCCGTGTTGGTTTTGCCTGAAAACTACGGATGGGGCATGCGGAACCCGAATGATACAATTTGGGGTTTCTGGCTTACAGACGACAAAACCATGCAGATAGCCATAACCACAAGCGCCCTACTATCACAGTACAGGGTAAGCTTGGACATAGTTTATGCTGACCCGCAATATCCAGTGGGAAACATTGGTTACCAGCACATCTATTATTGGAACCAAACTGGGATTTAGCGAGCTTGCGAGAAGGCTGCACCAGTTGGAAATACTTAATTAAGGGCTTCTCTTATTGCTGGGTACGGAAGGATAAAATTTGAGTGATGAACTTTCAAGATTACCGCCTAACGTCCAAGAAAGACTTCTTAGACTTCAGCAACTCCAGCAAACGTTACAGTCGATTCTCGCGCAGAAACAGCAGGTTGAAATGGAAAAATCAGAGGTAGAACAGACAATAGCTGAACTGCAGAAAACAGTTGAAACTGCAGTCATTTACAAGGCAGTCGGCTCACTGCTGGTGAAAGCTGAGAAACCAAAAGTGACAGAGGAACTTGTCGAACGCAAAGAACTTCTGGAGACAAGAAGCACCGTTCTGGCAAGACAAGAAGAGCGGATGCGCAGCCAGATAAAAGAGTCGCAAACAAAACTTCAAGAAGACCTAAACCCAGTTAATCAGCCACCTACATCTTAGGTGAATGCGCGTTGGATGAGCTGGGGATACCAGAATTATCCATCGAGCAAAAAGAAGCCTTATGCCAAAAGGCGGAGGATGCAGCTAGAAAATGTCTCCTCGCCAAAGTTTCTTCTAAAATGGTTGACAAACTAGACATCAGTGTTGAAGCCGAAGGCACAAGGCCCCTCAAAGTCTCTGTAGAAGTAAACCTCCTGCTAACGCCGGAAGCTAAAGACGTAGACGCTCAAGCTCTGGTTAAGGAGTCAACAAACGCCGCACATAGAGCGGTTGAAAACTTTTTGAGAAAATCTAAATGAACGAATTTCAAAGTTTTCTGCAAATACTCAAGGAAAGCAAGGCATCTTTTGTTCTTTTGCTATGTCACCGTAGCGCTGATGCTGATGCCATCTGTTCAGCGTATGCTTTGCAAGGTTTGCTGAAGCGGTTCATGCCTGATGTTGTGTTTGAAGTCGGGTGTCCTCAAGGCGTCAACAAACCCTCCAAAGTGCTTCTTGAACGAATGCCAATAACAGTCAACTTGAATCCGAACATTGAATCGGCGGATGTGATTGTTTTTCTGGATTTAAACACAATAGACCAACTTGACCAAGTGGCTGAAACCATAAGAAGGTCGCCAGCACCTAAAATCATCGTTGACCACCATTACCCAAGCCTTCAAACCACTGAAATCTGCAAGCTCTGCATATTAGACCAGAAGGCAGCCGCTAACTGCGAAATAGTCTACAATCTGTATAGACAGGCGAAAGTCAAACCAAACTTCAACGAGGCAAAGGCATTATTTGTAGGAATAACTTTTGACACTAGGCATTTCGCACTGGCAAGCGCGGCAACTCTTGCAATCGCGGCTAAACTTGTAACAGTTGGCATAGATGTTCAGGCGACGCTGCAAGAGTTTGCTTTACCTATTGACACTTCGGAACGCTTGGCAAAGCTGAAGGCGTGCAAAAGAGCCAAAATCGTCAGAGTAAACAACTGGATAATCGCGGTCTCGCATGTAAGTGCCTATCAAGCTGCAGCAGCAAAATCGCTAGTTGATTTAGGCGCACACGCCTCGGCCGTCGCAGGGCTCAAAAACGGAAAAATCGAGGTAAGCTTGCGTTGCACCCGCCAGTTCACCGAGGAGACTGGCGTCAACTTAGGAAAGGACATAGCGGCGCCTCTTGGCGAATTTCTGCAAGGAGTTGGTGGAGGACACGCCATGGCGGCAGGAGTAAGCGGCGCAGGCGAAATAGAACCTACTCTAAAACAGTGCCTCACGCTTATGAAACAGATCTTGCGAGCTTCTCATCGCCCTGCTTCAGCAGTCCTCTCGCAATATTCATCTTCAGAAAAAATCTGAGGAACGGATTCAGCTAGCGAATTTTCATTTTTGTTGTTTGGCATGGACTTTTCAACAAAGGTGGAAGATTGCCAAAGTTGGGTAGCTACGCTTAAATGAGCAAAGTCTCACGCTTGGTTCTGTGAAATAAACGTTACCAACCATACCCTTTTTTCGGGTTTTCCTTCATGTGAAATTTCGTCACCTTTTAGATTTTTGGCAAAATCTAAATACTCATTTATTACAACTAAAAATGCGGATGTCTTTGAAAAGGTATCAATTAAGCACGATGCTTCTCGTAGTAATATTAGTCGCTATTCTTTGGGTAGGGCTTTATCTGAAGTGGTACCAAATGAGTGACATTTTATCTTACATTCCTTATTTCATACTGACTGCTATTTCGGGGGTTATAATCTGGGGTCTGGGTAAAAACATTGAGAGCGCTTTAGGAAAGCAAACGCAAACAGAAAAAGATGAGAAGATTGCACCTTACATTTTCAATCCAAATTTTAAGAATATCGAAGTTCACTTTTTAAAAAGCGAAAAGATGCCTGAAAGCCCTGAATACTCTCAGAGAAGGTACATTGGAAATAGCAAAACGCGACAAGCATATCACATGGATGAGTTACCAAGCTGGTTTAAACAAGAAATTATTGACCATAAGATAATTTGGTATTCTTATTCAAGTGAAAAAGTACTCAAAAGTTACATGATAGAAAACTTTAGTCCAATAGGTAATGTTGCTTCTCCTAAAGGGCTTGGTTTAGAAAATGTAAACGGTGAATGGAAAATTGACAAACAAGATTCTGAATTATTGAAAAAACTTCACGGACAGAAACTCGAATATTTACAAATAGCAAACTTGGAACGGCTATCATTTTTTGGAAAGAAAAAAAGAGTTCTATTGGTCGATTTTGATGAAAAGAAAATCTGGCAGGCACCAGAATGCTTCCATGAATTAGTTGATTACGAGATAGTTTCTGGAGAAACTTATAGAATGGGTATATTTGATAACTGTAAAAGATGGTCTAAGAAGGAGTTTGGGTTCGAGTTTTTCAAAAAGCGTTATCCTGAAAGCAAACTAATTGTTAAGAAAATTACGGGCAACTCATAGCTTTTGTCATGCTTTGGTTGGTTCTGTTAACTTCATAGGTGATAAATCTACCTGTTACGAATCGCGTGATAATTTTGTTGCTTTGGAAATGGGTGTTAACTTTCGGGTGATGTATATTCGGAAGGGGATTTAAAAACTGGGGAAACTAAAAGTTCTGTAACGCAAGAAAACGGAAGGAGGTTGTAAATTTACCCTTTAGGAGGCACAGCGTCGTAAGTATAATCAATGTCTAAACTTTTGAGAAGAGCCCAGTCCACAAGTTCCATTTTCTTAGGCGGTATTTTTCCAGCTTGGTTTATCAAGCGACCTTTAGCTACAGTCTGAATTTGGTTGCAGAGTACCTAGACCATCATCTTTCAACCCTGTTTCGGAAGCTGTTATAAAAACATTAACTTCGTGATCTTTATGTTTAGTACTGCTGGTTATGGCCGCCATAATTACGACTGTACTATGCTGGTTAGCAATATCATTTTGAATTACAACCCATGGTCTAAGTTTTTTGGATTTCTCCACCTATAGGAGTCCCCTCTGCTACAAAAAAGATGTCTCCTCTACTGACTGGAATCAATGTCAATGTCGGAGTTCATCCCCTCACACTCTTTGGCTAAAGCCAAATCATCATCAGCTGATGCTTCATAACACTTAGCCATAAATTTGACCTCCTCTTCAGAGGCTCTTTTCTTTGTGAGGGGAACTGTTAAAGCAATTGGCATTGATTTGATTTCAGAATGGACTAACCAACTGTCTGACTTACCTAAAATACATTCTCTCGCAACAGTGTAAGCATTAGCGATGTTTTCAAAAGTAATCATCCTTTGAGATTTAAGCGTTTTCAATATTGTGAGCATATCAAACCGCATGACATCGCCTTTGTAATCGCAGAATTTATGCTCCTCAGTCATCAATATTGAGTTTCTCCTATGAGGTTATGACTTCTCAAGAGTTTAAGCATTTGGTTAAAATCGTTTAATGAAACGCTAGGAATCTTTTTCCTAACTTTGCTGTAAATCTCGCCTTTTGATAAAGTAGGGTACATAGTATAGAGAAAATGAGTGACTGCAAGTTTTTCTAAGTAGTAAGAATTATTTGAAATTGGATTAATAAATTCAAGAAACTCACAAAAACGTTGCTCTTTATTTCTGTCAGCGAATTTAACTGGAATTTCATAATTAGATTTAGTTAATTCATAAGCATCTCTGGTAAGATTTGGAGAATAAGGACCACGAAGATACCAACTAAATGAGTAACCGATGTTTAACCCAAACTGTTGCATAAGATAAACGGTTTTTTGTAACACTAACCTAGAATCAAAATTCTTTTCATAATTATGACCGTTGAAATTCCCTATTCTAAGTAATAATCCACCGAGTGCAACCATCCTTTTATTTTCATCTGCACTCATGCTGTTTCAACCATAATATTAAAGTCCAATCGCATGCGTATTTGTGATATACGTTATTCTTGTATATAAGATGATTTCACGTTTTAAAGAGTTATGTTGTCACAATCTGTATTAACAGTCTTTGGAGCTGGATACAGATGCGTTTTGTATGAGGGTTATCCATTTATTTTTTCCTTCTATTTTTATTCCGCATGCTTCGGAAGGGGTTTTGCCATCTAAGGCTTCATGAGGTCTAAAGTAGTTGTGGAACAATTGGTAACCTGTTAGGATTGCGGTGTCTTTGGTTTTTAGTCCTCGCATGACTATTTCTCGGTCTCGGATTTCACCATTCATCCTTTCCATTTTGTTATTGTTGTTTTTTGCGCTTGTGAATTTGATGCTTCTTATGTGGTTGGTGTTTGGGATAGATCTTGTTGAGCTGGCTTGGAAGTAAGCTGTATAAGCCATCTGTTATGAACGTTTCAGGTTTCTTTCCCATGAGGTAACTTGCTTTTGCAGAATAAGGTTCTTGCGTCATGCTTGTCTTTTGTGTCTGCTACTTCTTGAGCTATCCAAAAGCGGGTTTCATCATCCATCATGGCGAAGAGGTATTTCATGTTGCCTTTGACTTTTATCCATAGTTCGTCTGCTCTCCATGTGTCGCCGACGTTTGGCTCTATGGTTTCAACGTAGTCGTTCATTAGTTTAATGTATTTTTTTATCCAGTTTAGGATTGTTCTGTAAGAGACTTCTACGCCTAAGAGTTTGAGTGACCGCATTGTGTTTCTTAGGCTTTCTCCGCTAAAGTATAGTTGCATGGCAGATGTGATTGCTTGAGGGTTATGCTTCATGCGTTCAAAGCCTAAGTTGAAAGTGAAGAATTTGTGGCAATCTTGGCAATAGAATTTTTGAAGGTTTCCTGTCTTGTTTTTGCGTATTCCCTTCTTTATGAAGTTGCTTGAACCGCAAAAGATACATTCCGAAATGTTTTCTATGGGGACTATTGTTCTTACTGCTACCTCTGCTCTTAGGGATTGTGAGAAGTTTACGGCGTGGATGTGTTTGCATTCTACATGTCGGTATTTGTTGTCTGGGCAATCGCATAGCCATTCTCCGTTAACTTTGTTAACGGTGTATTCGCCGTTGTCTGGATTGAGATTTAACGATGTAGAGGCATTTCGTCTATTCTTTTTACTTGCCCGTTCCGATTGGGCTATTGTTTGACCGCGTTCTTCTCTTGTGGTTGTTAGTCTTTGAGTCATGCTTATACCCTCACATATACCTAATAGCATACCCATTAATAAGCATTTAGGCATAGTGATAGGTATATTAATATACACCTTCCCCCTAAACAATACCCATAACAAGGTATAACAATGGGAGAAATAACATTCCTAAACAAAGCATCCCCAAAAACCGAATCCCTAAGAACAACCGTGCCAGCAAGCATAATCAAACAATTCGGCTTAACCGAATACGATAAACTAGAATGGATTCTCAAAGCAGAAGGCAGTGAATTAGTAATTATCGTTAAGCCTCAAAAAGGTGAAGTTAGGTAGAGATGGCTAGAGGAAAAGGCTTTGTTAATTATCTAGAAAATCCTATTGTGGCTTTCCTATTTGTGGTAGCCTGTTTAGTGTTTATTGGTTGGTTATTGCCTGATTTTTGGATTTTTGGTTTTACAGCAATTTTTACCTATTTGGTTAGCGACATTCTGCTAAGTCTCATCATCAAGGGTGGAAACGGCATAGCGGTTATTCCAACTATTGACAACAAAACTAAACATAAAGGACACGCTTACTTGGCATTTTTCATAGGAATGATTTTTGCAACAGTGTTTAGTGGGTTCTTTAATAACATTATTCTGTCAACAATGAAAGATTCAAATCAGTGGTTTTATGCAGTTGTTATTGCGAGCTTTGGTTTAGGAATTGCTGTTTTTGCTGATCTTCAAGCCAGATTCTATGCTCATAACGAATGAGAAACATCAAAGAACCGAAACACACAGACAATCCCACGATAGTATTTACATCTGCCCATAGCGCAACTATAGAAAAGATGATAATGGCAAGAACCCCTAATACCATTATTTTTTCATGAGGTAAGAACTCTTCCCAGAAATCCTTAACTACTTTCAGGATTATCAGCAAAAGAAAAAGAGAATTATTGTTTTCTTGGTTTATTCATGTCAACGTTTGGTAAGTCGAAACGGTTAGGCGCACTTAGCCACTGTTCAATATTTTTGGCTTTTGGAGCTTTCAAACTTTGGTCAATTGCTTTGGCGTGGGCGCTTCTTATAGCTTGAACCTTTCCTAGCCCTTCTAATCTGACTACCGTAACTAGAACCTTGTTTTCCACGATAACTCAACCTTATCAACCTCAAAAGAAAAATAAAGAGCGTTGTTCGGTTGTTTTAAACAGTAGCTTCTTTTTGTGTTTGAACTAGAGGTTCTGATTCTTCCCATACCCTGTTAAAGAAATCTATCGCTTGAGTGATTACGTCTTTGTTGTTGGAGTATATTCCAGCATCGAAACGTTCGCCTCCAAAACATTCGGTTTGAACATCTCCTGAACCAATAATGAGAATCTGTCTTTGAGGGACACAGAATATTCGAGCATGTAACATGGGGTGTAATCTCACATCAGCTCCTGCTTTTTGTATCCTTTTTAGTGCATCTTTGTTTTTCTTGGTCTGAATTGCGGTTGCTGGGCTTATGATTTTGAATTGTTTAGCTACGGTTGTTAATTTGTTTAGCATCACTTGGTCAAAATAACCCATGACATAAAAAGTTTCATTGCTATACATTCCACCATGCATGCCACCCATTCTTGGGTCAAACAAACCTTCTATAATTCCACTATAGGTTCTGATTTGTGGAGAGTTTTCAACAAATCTAGGTGCTAGTCCTTGAGGGTTTTCCTGTATCTGTCTCATTCTTGCCAGTTCTTGCTCTATTGTAATTATCCTTCTTCTGATGTCTTCCACAATTTGAGCTATCCCTTCGTTTTCAGGCATTTTTTACCCCTGAACTTTAATCATAGCTTTAAGTAGAAAAGATTTGCCTATGCTTTTCTTAGGTGACGGTTTTTCACAGAAAGACAGGAAATCACCTATTCTTAGGTAGGTGACGTTAAATACACAGAACCTCACGCTTAAGGTAGCAGGCACAAAACATGGCTATAATCGAAACCAAAAACCTCACCTACACCTATCCAAGCGCAGCCAAACCGTCAATAGCCGAAGTATCCATCAAGGTTGAGAAAGGCGAATTCGTGCTTATTACGGGTCCAAGCGGCTGCGGAAAAACAACTTTGTGCCGATGCTTCAATGGGCTTATCCCTCATTTTTATCAGGGTGAGATGAAAGGAGAAATTACTGTTGCAGGCGAAGATGTCCTTAAACGCCATACTTACGAAATGGCTAAACACGTTGGGCTTGTGTTTCAAAACCCAGAAAACCAGCTGTTCGCCCTGTCAGTCGAGAAAGACGTGGCTTTCGGGCTGGAAAACCTCGGAGTTTCCAGACCTGAAATCCGAAAAAAAGTGGATTGGGCGCTAAACCAAACAGGCATTTACGATTTGCGCGAGCGCTCCCCGCATGAAATCAGTGGTGGACAACAGCAACGCGTTGCAATTGCCGCTGTTCTGGCGATGGAACCCGAAATCATTGTGCTGGACGAGCCAACTTCTTTTCTTGATCCGTTGAGCGCACAGAAAATCTTTGATGTCATTTACGATTTAAACAGAAAACAGGGCATCACAGTTATTCTTGTCGAGCACAGACTTGATTTGACGGCAAAGTACGCGAACCACCTCATCGTTATGGATGAGGGAAAAGTGCGCTTTGAAGGCAACCCGAGAGAAATCCTAAGCTCAGAAGAAACACGCTTAATCGGAGTGGGCATTCCCAAAGCAACCCTGTTGTACAAAATGCTTAAAAAAGACGGTTTAAACCTGGACGGCAACACACCCCTTTCTTCAGAAGAGCTTGCTGACCAACTGTTGGAGACACTTAGAGCAAAATGATTGAAGCTATAGATGTCCGCTTTTCGTATGCTAGGAAGATTGAAGCCCTCAAAGGCGTTACGTTGACGGTGAAAGACGGCGAGTTCTTGGCGATAATGGGCCAGAACGGAGCGGGAAAATCAACCTTCGTCAAACACTTTAATGGTCTCCTAAAACCCACCTCGGGAAAGGTAATAGTCGACGGGGTTGAAACAACTAAAACAAGCGTCGCAACTTTGGCCAGGAACGTAGGGTTTGTTTTCCAAAATCCTGACCACCAACTTTTCAGCGAAACAGTCGAAGAAGAAATCGCCTTCGCCCTCAAAAACTTCGGGTTCGCCACGGACGTCATTGAGAAGCGGGTTACATGGGCTCTGGAGCTACTATCACTTACTCAGTACCGGAAAACATCGCCTTTCCTGCTGAGTGGAGGCGAGCGAAAACGTGTTGCGTTGGCTTCGGTTTTGGCTTGGAACCCGCAGACCCTGATTTTGGATGAACCCACAATTGGACAGGACCATGAGCAGAAAGAGAAACTAACCCAATTCATCTTACAAATGCAGGCGCAGGGAAAAACCGTGGTCATTGTCACTCATGACGTCGAGTTCGTCGCCGAATGCAACCCCCGCGTGGTTTTGATGAAGGAAGGGAAAATTGTTGCTGAAGGTATGGGAAAAGACATCTTGACAAACCCGCAAATCCTCGCAGAATCGTCCATTGTCCTCCCCCAAATAGCGCAGGTCTTCTCAAAGCTGTCGCCTCTGGGCTTCCCAAAAAACGTCATTGATATTTACGAAGCAGAAAAGATAATCCTAAACGCCATGGGAAGCAAACGGCAATGAGCGTTTTCGACGGGTTAAAGTTCCGAAAAGTTTATTCTCCAATCCACAATTTGGACCCACGAGTAAAATTCATTTACGTCATATCGATCTTCGCTGTTGCGATAATCTTTGCGCAAATCATTCCACTGCTTTTTCTGTTCGTTTTGCAGGTTCCTTTCGTGCTTTTGGCGCGTGTGCAGCGGCAGTGGCTTCGCTCGTTAAGGGGAGCAGCTTTTTTGGCAGCAGTCATCTTCGCAGTAAACGTTGGAACGTCTTTCTTCTATGCAGGCTACAAATTAGCTCCGCCTGCCGTAGAAAGCGCCATTGCCCTTACCCTGCGTTTCGTGGTGCTTGTTGAATCCTTTTCAGTTTTCTTCCTAACAACATCCCCTGACCACTTAGGCTTAGCGCTAGAAGAATCCCACGTACCCTACGAATTCGCCTTCGCCTTCACCACAGCAGTGCGTTTCGTCCCCGTTCTTGCAGAGGAAGCCCAAACAATTATGGATGCGCAAAAAGCCAGGGGGTTGGAACTCGAGAAAGGAGGCCTGATGAAGCGAATCAGAAATTACATCCCCGTTCTTATCCCGTTAATAGTCAGCGCAATCCGAAGGAGCCTTGAGTTGGCTGAGGCAATGGAGAGCCGCGCATGGGGAGCTACTAAGAAACGCACCAACCTTTACTCGCTAAAACTCCATAAAGGAGATTACGCACTGTTGGCAATCACAATCGGAATATTGATTGCAGCTGTTTACACTCGTCTGTATGTGCCTATCCCTACAATCGTCCATCTGCTTTAACGCAAAGACGCATTAACGAAATTTCTTAGAGACAGAAACTTTAATGTTTGACAACCCAAAAGAGAAAGATGAGATTTAATGGCTGAGCATACACGTTTTGGACCTGCAGGCGTCCCGCCGATGTTCCGGCTTATGGGAGCTGACTTGCCGGACGTTCCCAAGTTGCTGCGGGAGGAAGGCTTGGATGCATTGGAGTACGAAGCTGTCCGTTGGGGGCCAAAGCCGCAGATTTCAAAGGAGTTGGCGGAAAAGCTGGGTGCAGCGGCTAAAGCAAATGACGTGCAGCTTAGCCTTCATGGATCTTACTACATCAACCTGTCAGGCAAACGTGACGTCGTCGAAGCAAGCAAACGGCGGCTAATAGCCTCTGCCATCGCAGCAGAATGGATGGGAGCTTACGTCATGGTGTTCCACACCGGGTTCTATGGGCGCTTCGAAAAGGACTTTGCCTTCAAAACTTGTCTGGAAGCACTCAAAGAAGTTAGCGCTGAAATGCGGAGTCTTGGACTTCAGGGTGAAGCTTGGTCCTGAAACGATGGGAAGAAAATTCCAAGTAGGCAGTCTAGACGAAATCCTGATGATTAACCAAGAGATCGAAGGGACTCAGCTTGTTGTTGACTGGGCTCACCTCCACGCGATTCACCAGGGAACACTAAAGAAAACCGAAGACTTTCGGAAAATCGCCGAAAAAGTCGAAGAAAGACTCGGCACTGAAGTGATGCGGAGCATGCATTGCCACTTCTCAAAAATCGAGTACTCAGAGCAAGGCGAAAAAAAGCATCACACACTTGATGACGATGGGTTTGGTCCAGACTTCCGCATGCTAGCCGAAGTCATCGTCGATTTTCACATGCATCCGACAATGATATGCGAATCGCCCATCTTGGATGTTGATGCCAGGAAAATGAAAGAAACACTCAAAGAAGTGCTTGAAGCTAAAACGCCGAAAAACTAGAAACTATTCTTTTCGATTGGATAGCAATTGTTCGGCAAGTTGCAGTTCTCTTACTGTGTTGATGTTGACGGCTAGTTCTTCTAGGTCTAGCAGATAGATGTCTTGGTCGAGCCATTCGTCGCCGTAACGTTTGCGACCGTCGATGACGTTGATGCCGACGGGAACCACGTCTTTGTCGTTCATTTTGAACGAGTACTCGACGCACATGCCCAAACGCTTTTTGGTTTCAAGAGGTACCGCTACGGTTAGGGCGGGTTTGCCGCATTGCTCATAGCGTTCCACGATTGCATCCAACACTTCAGCCGTGACAAGAGGTAAGTCAGCCGCGATAGCTAAGAAAACGCCTAGTTTGAGGTTTTGGCTCGCGTAGCCCATGTCTGAAACATAGTCTTTCCCAGGCGTGTCAACCACTTTGACCGGGAAGCTGCTCAAGTGTGTGGTAGTCTTCGGTGTGCAAGCGCTTGTTGCAACAATGATGCTGTCTATTTTCTTGGCGTCCTTTAGTGCTTCAATCACGTATTCGATTACTGGTTTCCCGCAGATTTTAATCAACGGCTTTTCTTCGCGGATTTGCATGCGTGTTCCTCTTCCGCCAGCCATGACAAGCGCCTTTACGCCCAAGCAGCCACCGCCAGCAATACAATCACGCAGACCATTCGGGTTATTTCGTTAGTGGCTCCGAAAACGTCGCCTGTGACCCCGCCGAAATGCCTGTGAGCAACTGCAACCATCACCAAACTTGTGACAACGCTTGCTAAGACAACCATCGCGCCTGCCCAACCAAGCAGAGGCAAAGCAACCGCAAAAGAAAGCACGAGCGCAACGAGGAGCCTTAAATTACCTTTGCCGCCGCTCATGGCTTCAAGAAATGGGGAATTCATGCCTTGATGAACTGATTTTCCAGCCCAAGCCATGATAACCATGGAAAGTTTAGCTGAAGCCTCAATAACAATGATGCCGCCGACAATCAAAGGAATTTTGAACAGACCGTTGACCTACGATTTGTCCAATGGCTAAGGCTGAGATAAGCATGGTCATAATGCCTATAGATAAGCCTCCTGCACCTGTGAGTTGGTCATGCATAACCTCGATTTTGTGTTCGGGTGTACCATGAGCCATGACGCCGTCGCCAAAATCCAGCAAGCCGTCGGTATGGTGAAGCCCAGTAATTAGAAGCAACAAAGCTAAAACTAAGCCGCCGACGACTATGCCTGGCAAAAATTGGTCAGCCACCCAACCAAAAACCCCAGCAATTAAGCCGATAACTGCGCCGATAAGCGGGAAAGTCCACATGCCTTTGGCGCAGTCAGTAAGCATGTCCTTGTCCATCGCTACGGGAAAGATTGTGAGGAAAGACAGCAGGTTCTTGAGCTCTTTAATAACCATCTCACTTCAAACCCATAAGCAAACCATAATTGTGCTCTATCTCTTTAAGCAATAGGTCAGCCGTCACAGCGCCGCCAAGCTTCGCCATAGCAGCGATCGAAGCGCCCCCCGCACCGACCCCTTCCTTCACAAGACCCGTCTCGTAGATTTGCAACCCTGGGAAACGTGAACAACCAAAGTTCAGATTAGCCGCTAAAATCGGTACATCACAGAACTGCTTCACAATCCCTTTGAGGTCAGACGACTTGTCTTTTGCAACCCATCTGGTTGTGCCCACAGCCACGTTACACAAAACGTCGGGCTGCAAAGCGTTAATCAAGGCTAAGACAGCGCTCATCTGGGTTCCGCCCGCCATCAAAACGGGGACTTGTCCAGCCGCACCAACAACCAAACCTGTGAACGCGGCCATCATCGGGTCGCCAACGCAGGAAATCGCCTTAACAGGGTCTTTCGCTAAGCTACCGAAGCTTTGACCTGCAGCCGCCAAACCCGCCTTAACTGTTTCAGCCTTTAAAATGTGGGGATTCTGAGGCAACGTGCTGCTTACCTTTCCCTCAGCACTCACGCCAAGAGCCGACAGTACGCCAAGTGCGGTTGTTGTTCCCCCTGGAATGCTCTCGCCAATCACAAGGTAATCAACGGCCTTCGCCAAGTTTTGCCCAGCAATTTTGGCGCGTTCAATAACTTCTGCAACATTGTCAACTGCGTTGCCGCTTCGAATGTCCCTACCAGGGTTTCCGCCCAAATCTAAAAAAGGAATCTGAGGCTTCACTCTTACCCCGCCGCTGGCTATGAGCACAGGAATGTCGGCGAGTTGCAGAGCGGACCTTGTAATCAATCCAGGCGTGGGGATTCCGTCGGGAGTTATGGGAACACCGTTGATGGATTTGCATTTGCCTAAAAGAAGCAGTTCAGCGTCTGCGGGCGGAGTGTAATCCGTGAATTCGGGGTTTGCACCAGCCGCAGATATTCCTGCGATTTTGCCAGTTTCAGTTGTTCCGATTGTGCAGATGAAAAGTGGGTTTTTGCCCGCGACTTCATCGAGGAAAGCCTTAGCTTTCAACTCGTTATTCGCGATTATTACGTCGAGTGCTTGGTCCATCCTACGTTTTTCCCTTGCCTTTCGGCTTGACTTCGAACTTTTTGATTTCGAGACATCCGAAGCCGCCGTCTAGCTTGTGCTTTTGTGTTTCTAGGATTTCAATCTTTTTCCTAAATGTGGGTCCATCGGTCACGACCGTATGGTATTCGCCGCCTTCGCCGCATGGGTCAACGCCGCCGAGTTTAAGGATATCGTCATAAAATTTTCTGTCCAGCACCCTTCCAAGCCACTCAACACCAAGCTTCTCCAGGTTCGTGCGGACTACGGTTGCTTTAAAACCAGTTTTCAAGTAATCAAGATAAATCTGCTTCGTGTCACCCATCCATAGCGGCTTAATCGGCTTCAAACCGACTTCTTTGAGTACTCTGCCCAGCCAACCCTCTTCATGCCCAGCCACCTCATAGATGTCACCTGTAACTAAGCCTTCGACGCCTTCGGCTTTGAAGTGTCGCAACGCAGCTTTGAAGTCGTCCTCGTACGTTTTGGGGGTTGCTTGTTGTTTCACAATGGGGATTCCAATTGCGTCTGACTGAGCATCCAAAATTCCTACCGGTATCATGTGGAAGTTTGATTTTTCCTTGCTCATCATCATGGTCAAAATTTTGACTACTTCGTAGCCCTGCTGGATTGCCAAGTAGTAAGCGTAGCAACTGTCTTTGCCGCCGCTCCAAGAAGCAACAACTTTCATTTCCGTTTAATCCTCCCATAATATCCTTCACCTTTAACCGCTGAACCAACGACAACGTCAAGTTGAACGGATTTGCCAAAGATTCAAGGGAAAGAGTCCCTGAAACGTGTGGACAACAAAACGCGGTTTTAGCGGTCAAATATTCAGATAATCTGCCAATCGATAGAAGATTGAGTGGAACAATCGGTTTTTTTTCGATGTTCAGCAAATTATCCTTTCCCGTGTTTGGTTGGTTTATCCAACCTTTTCATATAAGCATTACGGTTTCTACAATCAATCAACACTTAGAAGAATTTTAAGCTCAAAACGCAGGTTTTGAAGCCGCAAATCCGTGGTTGAAATTCTCCTGCCTAAGCATTTGTCTGAAGGTTTTCCAGAAAGCTTTTAATTGTGTATCGATTGAGGAGTTTACGCTGTTGGGCTCCATGGTCAAAACAAGGCTATGCATAGTTACACATACTTTTCTGCCCCATGTCGGTGGGATAGAGAAGGTTGTTAATGAACAGAGCAAACGGCTCATGAAACGAAACTTTAAGCCCATGGTTGTCACAAACCGCATCGGCACTCCCAAAACCTACACGGTTGATGGCGTAAGTGTCGAGTGCTATGAATCACTAAACACAGGCTTTCGCCTCGGCATACCCTACTCCATTCCAACGCCTACAAGCCTTGGAACCTTTCTTAAAACCGTAAACGCAAGCGACATAGTCCATGCACACGGTCACCCATATCTAACCTCGCTTATCGCCGCAAAACTCGCCAAAAGGTACGACAAACCCTTCGTTTTAACCCAGCATAACACATTCATCCAGTACGACAGCATGTTCGACAACGTTGAGCGACTCAACGACTTGTCAGTAGGGAAGGAGACGCTTAAAGACGCAGACAGAATAATCGCGGTAAGCAACGCAACCAAAGAGTACGTCCTCAGCTTAGGCGCAAAACCGAGAAAAAATCAAAGTCCTCCACAACGGCGTAGACTTCGATCATTTCAGGCATCTGCCGGGAAAACAGGAGGAAATGCGAGCCAAATTTGGGATCCCAAAGAACGCAGCCGTGGCAATAACTGTGACGCAGGCTGGTTTACAAGAACGGGATTGACACTTTGATTGAAAGCGCAAACCTCGCGATCAAAAAGAACCCGAACCTTGTTTTCCTTGTCGTTGGAAAGGGACCCGACCAAAACGGGGTTCAAGCCAGGATTCGAGAGTTAGGGATAGAGGACAACTTTCGGCTAGCGGGTTTCGTCAGCGACCAGGATTTACCGTTTTGCTATAACGCGGCCGACTTCTTTGTGTTGCCGTCTAAATCTGGTGAAGGTTTGCCTTTGGTTGCGCTTGAAGCCATGGCTTGCGGCTTGCCGGTTGTAGCGACAGACGTCGGGGGGATTAGGGAGATTCTGATGGAAGATCACGGTGAATTGGTGCCGCCTAACCAGCCGGAGCTGATGGCTAAGGCAATCTTAGAATATTCCTATGCTGATTTATCTGTTGGCATACTGGAGCTCCGTGCTGCGGTTGAAGAAAAGTTTAGTTGGGAAAGAAACGTTGAAGCTCTCGTGGGAATATACGAAGAGCTTATTTAACCAGATGTGAAAACACTATAGCCTTCAAGATGAGAGTTAGCCATGACATCAAAAGTTGAAATGGTTTCGGTCGTCATTCCGACACTTAACGAAGCAGGAAACATACTTGAAGCAGTCAACACTATCCACAAAGAGCTAGCGTACCCCAACGAAATCATCGTCGTTGACGGCAACTCCACCGACGGAACAATGGAGCTTGTGAAAGACACAAGTTTTTGCCGGCTGATCATCGAGCCAAGACGCGGCTATGGAATAGCTTTGCGGACTGGCATGAAAAACGCGAAGGGAAACATCATCGTTATGGTTGACGGTGACGGAACCTACGAGGTAAAACACATCAACCGCCTAGTTGAAAGAATGCTTGAGAAAGACGCGGACATGGTTTTAGCCACACGCATGTTTGACCCGAAAAAAGCCATGGGATTCACGAATTTCATCGGGAACAAAATCATTACCTTGGTTTACGACTTCTTTTACAGCCAACTGCTCAGCGACACGCAATCGGGGTTTCGGGCGATATCGCATGAATGCATCGACAACGTGCCTTTGGTGGAAGGGGACATGGCTTTTGCCACCGAAATGCTGGTGCAGTTCGCCAAGGTCGGGTACAACATGGTTGAAATCCCCACAACTTACAAACCGCGCAAATATGGGCAGACTAAGCTTAAACCATTTAAGTCAGGTATCGAAATATTTAGCACCATATTCAAGGGATTTCTTGATGCGGATACTGTTAGAACGTGCCAAAAGCATTGGAGAGAAAATAGGCTTAAACGATGACAAAGGCTACTTAGTTGCTATCGCCCTTGCCTTAATCATTATATCATCGTTGCTTGCAGGGTACTACTTGCTCTATAAGCCGGTGCCTGAAGGCTTCAGCACGATTTATCTGCTTGATTCGCAGAACAAAGCAGAAAATTACCCGCAAACTTTAGTTTCTAACCAGAACAGCACCTTTACCTTGCCAGTTACTGTCGTGAACAACATGGGATACACAATGAAATACGAGGTTTTAGTGAAAATCACTGATGACCTAACCTCCTTGCCGGTCAATGTATTGCCTATTGACACATACAATTTCACCTTGGGCAATGGTAAAACCTACCAAAAATCAGTCACAGTTACAGAAAACCAAGCTGGAACCTACTCAGTGGTTTTTGAGCTTTGGCAATACAATTCTGCTTCAGGAACTTACCAGTTTACAAACAACAATGTGCAGAATTATTGTGTCTTAAACATTCAAGTTATAAGTTAAGTTTTCTTGTGAGTTTCAGCGTATTGTTTTTCGATTGCGACTCTGTGGATGTTGTTGTAGGCGCAGAAAGGTATGATTTTCAAGTCAGGCGTAATGTAGTGGACAACGCATCGTCGGACACGATTTACGTCAAAGTTGTATGAATCCATAAACGCCATGCAGCCGAGCAGAAAGATCCGTCTGCGGATTTTGCCAAGCGACTGATACGAGGGCGAAAGATGCATTCGCATAATCGAATTCATCAGAGTAAGCATCCCCACTTCCTGAGTTACCAATAGCATATTCATCGAAAGCATAGACGCCATAAACAGCGAAGAAAGCAAGGAGAGTTTGCCTTTAGAATCCGCGTTCTCAGCGGTTTTTCGGATGGTGGAGAAGAATCGATCAAAGTTGACGAAACGGTTAATCGGGAACATTTTGCCGTCTTTGGAAACGTAAATCCAGTTTACGATGCCGCATTGGGGACTGCATGAGAAGAGGGGCCATGGCTTCTGCATGAATTTACGCATTATCTTGATCGGAGAAGTCATAACCGACATGGGGTACAAATCGGTCATTTTTATTTCGCCGCCTGTTTGTTTTTCAACGTCTTCTGCAAATGACCATTCGCGGAAGTTTTCTCGGAATGGGTTCTCGGTGGCTCTGCCCGTGAAGGCGATAGGTTGGAAAATCAAGCCTCGCACGATATCTGTGTTTTTGGCGGCGAACCGTATCATGTCGCCGACTTCTTTATCGTTCAGGCTCTTCATCAATGTGTTAACTAGGATGATTTCCATGTCGTATTTGCGGCAAACTTCGATAGCTTTGAGTTTTTCCTCTAGCAGCGCTTTTCCCCGAATCTTCTTGTTAAAATCGTCATGGAAACTGTCAAACGACAAATAAACAATGTTTAAGCCGTTAGCCTTTAGCTTCTTCGCCAGACCCGGGGTATCAACCAAATGTGTTCCGTTGGTTGCCAGAATAGTCATGAATTTCAACTTGTGGGCCGCCCCGATGATTTCAGGCATGTCCTCCCGTTCCAGGGGTTCTCCGCCTGAGAAAAGAATGGCTGGTGGCTTGGGGTTAGCTTGGCTAACGAACTCCAGCATTTTAATTAAGTGCTCTTTGGTTGGTTCATAATCGGTTCCTTGTTCCGGAAAAGTTGAGAAGCAGATGGCGCATCTGAAGGTTGCAGCGTTTCGTTACGTCGATTACGCCGATAACCGTGCCTGAAGCGTGTTTGTTGCAGGTTTCGCATTTGTAGGGGCAGCCTTCTGGGTTTTTAGGGGCGTTCAAGTCGCCGAGGTATTGGAATTGATCATAAGTTTGCATGTGGTTGAAGACGGGTGTGCTTTGCCAGTGGGTGGCTTCGAATTCGCCGTGCTCTGGGCATTGCTTGGCGATTTTTATTTTGCCGTTAGCTTGAGTTAGTTGGGCGTCAATTTTCTTTTGGCATTCTGGACAGATGCTTTTTGTGTCGCTCAACTTACAGCCCTCCTACCATGTGGGATAGCCGCTTGTAGTATTAAAGCCAACGGAAGCAGAATCATCGACATTGTTACTATACGTTCGTATTTCCGCACACTCGCGATATTTGAAGCTGTAGTTGCCAGGCGAACTGAAGAATAAATCAATAGGGCGCTCCAAACAAGAATGGGAGCCAAATAGTAAAAGTTAAAGTGGCGCTACGAAAAAGGGAAATGGTGCAAGTAACCCTGTTAAGAAAAAGAACCCAGCCGCGGCTTTCGATGAGTCTCCGATACCGATTTTCTGCGGAAGCGTGGGATACCCCGTTTTTGAGTCGCCGTCAAGGCTCAGCACGTCGCGCAGCACGTTGCCGCCTATAGTTCCCAAAGCTATTGGGTAGAGACTGAGAGAAATGATGCTGATGGTCGGCGGGACTAGAGATTGTTGCTTCTCCGTAGAGAAAAGCGGTTCCTGTTAAGATTCCGACCAAAACGTTGGCTGCAAACCCTGACTTACGTTTTACAAACAGTAGAGTAAACCAGCAGCAAAGCTGAGTCGGCAGCGATAATCGCGAAACTTAACCAGTTAATGAAGAAAGCCAGAGCTAAACCCGCTGCGAAAAGCACACTTGAAATAGCCACGACCTGCTTCAAGGACAGGGAACCTGAGGGTATGGGTCGTTTAGGCTTTATAACTGCGTCACTTTCTCTGTCGAAGTAGTCGTTTATTGCGAAGCCTGCGGAGGTTATGAAAGCCATGGAAAAGAAAATCAGCAAAACCGTTTGGACGCTGAGGTCGGCGGGATTTTTTGTGATAGCAAAAGCTGTCAGGAGGGATAAACCGCCAGTCATCAACCAGTATGGAAGACGCAACAGAGCGATTAGTCCTCTGGCTGGGGCTGGAGCAGCCATTAAATTTTCCTGTCAGCGATGACTTCTTTAATGCTCTCCTCAAGGCTTACTTTGGGGCTCCAGTTTAACTCCTTTTTTGCTTTGCTGTTATCGAACCATATGGTGGTAACGTCGCCCTGCCAGGAGACGCCTGTGGTTGTTACGACTGTTTTGTCCTGAAGATTAAGGATTTGAAGCATGAGTTTGGCGAGGTCAATTATTTTTATGGTCGTCCCGTAACCTAAATTGTAGGTTCTGCCGTTTGTGAACTCTTCCGAGCCTACGGTTATCAGCGCGTCAACCACGTCTGAAACATGCACGAAATCGCGTGACTGCAAGCCTGTGCCGATTATTTCAAGTTTGGCCGGGTTCTTGGCGATTTTGTCTAAAAAGTCATGGATAACCCCGTGGCACCTTAAACCGTATACGTTGGCGAACCTCATGATGGTGACGTCTAATCCGTATTGGTCGCGGTACATTTCACAGTATTCTTCACCGACAACCTTGGATAACCCGTAACATGAGAAAGGATGAAAACCATAGGTCTCAGGAGTTGGGAAGACAGTTGGGTTACCGTAGACTGCGGCGCTGGACGCAAAAACCAGTTTGGCATCGTCTTTACGGGCTTTTTCCAGCACATGAACGGTTCCTTTAGCGTTAGTTTCAAAATCTATCAGCGGATTCTCCATGGAGTATGGAACAACAACTTGAGCGGCTAAATGGTATATTAGGTCGGCTTTTTCCACGGAAAGCAGCTTCTTGGGGTCGAGGATGTCACCTTTCACAAGTTTTGCTTTGCCGACATCTTTTACATTTTCCATTTTGCCGCTTGACAAGTTATCGTAAATCGTCAAATCGGAAGTTAAGCCGGCAAGGCGCTTGCACAAATGGAACCCGATGAAGCCTGCGCCGCCCGTTACAAGAATCTTTTTCCCCTTAAGTTCTCCCATAACTATCACGACAAAGTCTATATTCCATTTCAATTAGTGTAGGGTATATGTCGCCTGAGAAAGCTATAAAAACTTTTAGGGATTTGCTGGCTTTCCTAACAATAATCCCCGCGGGCGGAAAAGAAGATTTCATATTCACAACGGCGGAGCACGTTTACCTTTTCCCCGTCATCGGCGGCTTAATCGGCGTGCTTGCAGGAGCCTACTTTCTCGGCGCAAACTTTATTGTCCACTTTTTGCTCGGGGCAGTTAACACGTTAATCGCCTTGCCAGTCGACACGCTGTCGAAGCTTGCTGTTGCGGCTATGACAGTGGCGTTCCTACTGGTCATAACTGGACTCCAACATTTTGACGGCTTAATAGACTTAGGAAACGCGTTTGGCTCAAGAAACCTGCACGACCGCAAGATGGTCGCCCACGCTTGGACTGTTACTTATTGGGGAGCATTGCTGGCAATGATTGTCGAGTTTGCAGCATTCGCAGGGTTGTTTTTGATTAACCCGCTCTACGCTTTCGGAGCCATTTTGCCGCTGAACTTTCAGCGAAACTATCTATGGTCACAATCGTCTGGGTAGGCAAACCCACACATAAGGGGTTAGGCTCAATTTTCCTGCAAAAAGCAAAAATCAAACTTAACATAATCGCTTACGCACTCTCTATCATTCTTGTATATCCTTTCTTCGCCTTGATAGGCAAACCTTACTTGGGCTTAATCGCAGTTGGGCTGGTTCTGGTCAGCATCCCAGTGGCGTTGGCGATGGAGAAAGTTGCAGAAAACATCTTTGGCGGAGTCTCAGGGGACGTAATAGGCGCAACAAATGAGGTTTCTCGTGCAGTTGCGCTTATTTTATTTGCAGGCGTGTTGATTCTTCTATGAAAGTTCCCGCGTTGATTATGGCTGGCGGCAAAGGCAAACGCATCGGGTTACCTATAGAGAAGCCGCTTCTGCCTTTTCTAGGCAAGCCACTACTTGACTGGGTTGCAGAGGCAGTGAGTTGTGCAACGAAGGTTTCTGAATTTTACGTTGTGACGAGCTCGAACACTCCCGAAACTGAGAAGCATAGTTTAAGCATGGGATGGAAGGTTCTACGAACGGATGCCAAGGGGTACCATAACGATTTGAAGCAGGCAGCCTTGCAAGCGAACCTTTCAGGTCCCATTTTGACCATTCCAGCGGATTCCCCGGCTATAACAGGCAAGTTCCTCGACAAAATAGTGGACCAGTTTGAACGGTGTGGGAAAGACTTCTACGCGGTTTTCGTACCCATCCCGGCCCGCGAAAAGTTGGGGCTGTCCGTCGATTCCACCGATGAGTACAAAGGAGAATGGTATGCTGTATCGGGAGTCAATATCATTGATGGCACCAAAAGTCAGACGGAAGGAAAAATTGAGACAAATGCCTTCATCACGGAAGAAATCGAAGTGCTACTTAACATTAACACACTAAGAGACTTGGAAACAGCGGAAAAAGTCATGAAAAGCAAACTTTAACGTTTAGGGAAATATTTAACATCCGCACATAACCTACTCTAAACCTGTTGTTGTTTCAGGAGACCTGCTTTGGATGAGTCTGCTTAGCCATGATAGCTTCTGGAATGCAGTGATAACACTGCCTGTGACTAAGCGGATGCTCAAGCTGTCACTAAAAAAGTGTCCAGCGTGCGGCAGAACTGTTCTTGAAGCAGCATTGGATTCTTACGCGAGAAAAACTGATCGGGACTGCCCAAAATGCAGCGCTCTTTATTCGCAGATTATTGGTTTCTGGGTCGAGTTTCTCAGGCGCAGTTTAAATATTAAACGGGAAAAAGTTGAGAAACTCCTCGCTGACCCATATGCACGTCGCGCGGTTTTAAATTTGACGAAAAGCTTCGGCACTTTGGGCATCAAAAAACCGATTTCTCTTTGCGCGCCTTTCCTCATTGTCTGGGACTTCACACATAAATGCAACCTGAACTGCAAACACTGCTATTCGAACAGCGGCGTCGTCAAAGAGGAAGAGCTTTCAACGGAGCAGGCTAAGGCGGTGGTTGACCAGCTTGCAGATGCGGGAGTGACTGCATTGGCTTTTTCAGGCGGCGAGCCCCTGACGCGGAAGGACTTCTTTGAGGTTGCGAAGCATGCGGCAGACCGGGGGCTTTACGTGTCGGTAGCCACAAATGGAACTTTGCTTACTAAGGAGAACGTGACGAAGCTCAAACAAGCCAAGGTCAACTACCTTGACATAAGCATTGACGGGGCATCAGCCAAGACGCATGATGAGTTTCGCGGTGTGCCAGGCGCGTTTGACAAGGCGGTTACTGGGCTGAAAAACTGCGTGGAAGCCGACCTATGTGTTTGCATTGCTTCAACGGCAACAAAAACCAACTTTGAAGAGTTCCCTAAAATTGTCGATTTAGCCGAGGAAGTGGGCGCCGAACGGTTCACTTACTTCAATTTCATCCCCACAGGCAGAGGCAAAGCGCACTACGACCAAGACCTCTCGCCCGAAGAACGTGAAAAACTGATGCGATACCTGCTCGCGCGAATGTCAAAGGGCTGCAAAACTACCATTCTCACTACGGCGCCGCAGCTCGCCCGGGTTGGCTTGCAATGTCAGGGGCCAGAGGGCACAGGTGAAGTCACTATGTCCATGGCACATATGCAAACCGTCAAAGTAACCAAGAAAGCCGTGCCGCTGGCAGACTTCATCGGCGGCTGCGGAGCAGGCAGACTCTACTGTTCTTTGTCGCCCCAAGGAGACGTACACCCATGCGTCTTTCTGCCAGTGAACGTCGGTAACCTAAAAAACGAAAATTTTCAGGAAATCTGGCTCAATGCTCCCCTCTTCAAATCTTTGCGGAACAGAGGCAACATTAAAGGAGCCTGCGGAAAATGCACGTACAAGTACATTTGCGGCGGATGCAGGGCACGTTCAGCGGCTTACCATAACGGCGACATGCTCAACTCAGACCCAGGCTGCATAATGGGAAAATATGCGGAGGCTGCCAAAAACGCCTGAGCAAAAAAGTGTTAAAATCTTAAGAGCACATGGCGGCGTAAGCGACATTTTGAAACAAGCCGTCGCAGACTCGGGATTGCGCGGAAAACGCAAAATTTACGTGAAACCCAACATGAGCCATCCTGAGTACGTTCCGGGTGTGGTAACTTGCCCCCAGATGCTGGGTGAACTGGTGGGTTTGCTGCGAGACGGCAACAGCGAAGTCGTGGTTGGAGAATCAAATGGGTTCAATTACCCCTGCAACTCCGCTTTTGAAAAAACAGGAATAGAAGCGGCAGTGAAGCAAGCAGGCGGCAGCGTCATTAACCTGTCAGAAGATAAAGTCGTAAAAGTAAAATTTTCTGATGGCAACACCTCGGTCAAGGAGCTGTTTTTGCCAAAAACCATCTTGGAAGCAGACGCCGTGGTCGATTTGCCGTTGATGAAGACACATGAAATCGCGATGTACAGCGGCGCAATAAAAAACCTGTTCGGCTGCATCCCCAGCAACAGGCGGATATACCTTCACCCTTACCTCCCAGAAGTCTTCCACCGGCTTTACACTGTTTTGAAACCTCAGCTGACCATAATGGACGCGAGAATCGGGATCGAGGGCAACGGACCCACAAAAGGAAAACCCGTCAAAATGGACCTGATGCTGATTAGCAATGACGCCTTAGCCATCGACATCACAGCCGCGAAAATAATGCAGCTAAATTGGGAAGAAACCTACCTGGGTTTCATCGCCAAAAAGACGGGCTTGAAAGAAAACGCGGTAAGTGTGCAGGGGTTGCAAATTAAGGAGGTCTCCCGCAAATTTGAACAGCCCAGAATCGATTTGCCAGTTAAAGCCCAAATGGAAATTTATCAACACGAATACTTGACGAAGCTGCTGTTCTGCTCGTTGGATGTGGTTAAGCTTTTCCAGAAAGTTACAATGGCTTGGAGACGCGAACCAGTTCAAATCGCTTAGCGTAGCGCTTCATCATATACTTTGATTGCGTCTTTAACTACTATACGCCAATCAAACCTTTCTAAAATCGTTTTTCGTGCAACCATACCCATTTCCTGAGCATCAACTGGATGCTCAAGCAGGTACAAGATCTTGTCAGCGAATTGTTCAGGGTGAAATGGCTCAACCATAAAACCGTCTTTGCCATTGTCGATGGTTTCAGGGATTCCACCAACTCTTGTTGTTACGACTGGCAACCCTGTTGAGAGCGCTTCCAGAACAGCGAAGGGATGGTGCTCGTAGAAAGTGCTGAAGGCGAAGACGTCGGCGGCCTGATAGAGCTTGGGCAGTTCTTTGTCGGGTGTGTAGCCTGTAAAGACGATGCTGTCTTTGACGCCTAGGCGCTGGGCATGGGCGATGAGTTTGGACATTTCGTCGCTTTGCCCCTTGCCTGAAACGATGAACTTCGCCCTTGGAAACCGCTTCACTACGGCTGGCACGCTTTCTATCAGCGTGAACAAGCCCTTGCGGGCATAGAGCCTGCCCACGGACACGATTGCTGGGTCGTCCGGGCTGAAGCCGAGTTCCCGTTTGATTCTGCGTTTGTCGACGACTGGCTGGAATTTGCTTGTGTCGACGCCGTTGTGGATGACCCTGATTTTCCCCGCGGGGATCTTGTAGTAATTTGTCAACTCGCGCTTTGTGAAGTGGCTGACCGCTATTATTCTGCGCGCCCGACGCAGCATGCCCTCCTCAAAATACCTCAAAAACCAGTTAAAGCTCACGAGGAATTTTTCGTTGGCGTTGAGGCGGCTGTAAGGTTCGCTGCTGATGGCTTCAGCCTCGCCCTTCCAAGTGGAGTGAACGGTGCATACAAGGGTTTTGCCGAAGCGGGGTGGAACCGCAAAGTTGGGCGTCAGTGGCAACTGGGGATGAGTAATGTCGATGGCTGCGGCGTCGCGGACGCTTTGGAGTTTGCGGTAGCTTGCGCCCGCAAGCATAAACGACTTAATTATCGGCATCTTTGGAATTTTGAGGAAGGACACGTCCAGTTGAGAGTTGACTTTGACGTCTTGGGCTTGGTTGCCTCCGGTGACCACGTAAATTTTGTAGCCGTTCCTGAGCAGTTCGCAGGACAGGTAGTACACGTAGGATCCTGTGCCTCCCGTGAGGGGCCAGTACTCGGGCGAGATGAAGCAGACCTTGGGCGGCATCACCTGCGCCTCCTATTCAGGTACCTTAGAGTAGTTGCCGTTGCGCCGACAAACCAAGCCGCCGCCCGCACGTAGTAAAGCACAACCAGACGAAAAGCGGAGCTGTCATGGAATTTCGCCGCGGTATTGGCGGCGCTGTAGACGAAGTAGAGAAGCATGAAAGCCAAAATCAAGCCTGAGCCGACCCAAAATAGCCTGACTGCGGGGATGATTCCGACAAAGAAAAAGATGATGGCTGCCAAAAGCAGAATCGGTTGGATGTTCATTCCAAGATCGGTGATTTCGTCGCCCCGCGCCAAGCCGCCGTGTTTGAAGTAAAGCTTAAGCGTGTTTTTGCCGTATTCCCGCTGCTGCCGATAATAAGCCTTCAACGTCGGCCTGTTGTAATGGTAGCAGACGGCTGTGGGCTCGTAGGCGATCTTGTAGCCTTTGGCGCTAACGCGGAACCCCAAATCCGTGTCGTACTGGCTCGGCAGATTCTCGTCCCATCCGCCCGCCTCCTCGATGACTGCTTTTTTGAGGAGCAGGTTCATTGTTGCGATGCGTCCCGTGTACTTGCCGATGCGGCTGTAGCGGCTTTTGATTTCGTAGCCGATGCTTCTTGCCCACGGGTTCTCGGGGTTCCATGTTTCGATGCTTCCGCTGACCCCTACTACCTGCGGCTCGTTCAAGCGTGGAACCAGTTTTCGAAGCCATCGCGGCTCGACTTTTGCGTCGGAGTCGATGAAGCCCAAAATTTCATGCGACGTGACGTTTTTCATCGCATAGTTGTAGGCTGCGGGGCAATTCAATCGAATAGAGATGACTTTGACTGGAAACTGCTGTGCCTTCTTAACAGTGGCGTCTTTTGATTCGCCGTCCATAACTATGAGTTCCACGTAGCCCTCGGGGTAATCAAGCGCCAAAATCGATCGGAGACATTCCTCTATGGTCTGCTCGTTGTTGTAGGAGGCAACAATGATTGAAACCTTGGGCAAAGTTGCATCGTCGGCCACGGCTACCTCTCCACGCTTGCCAATATAATCCAGAACAGAATTTTGGAGCCATCAAGCAGCGGATCAACCCCTGACCTGCCATAGGTGCGCTGCTCAAAACTGATTGGGACCTCAGCAATGCGGAATTTGCGTCGGGCGGTTTTCACGAGCATTTCAGATTCTATCTCGTACTCGCCTGAGTAGAGTTTTTGGCTTTGCAGAACCTCCCGCTTCATGGCTCGGTAGCCTGACTGGCTGTCAGTGATGGCGACGCCGGTGAACAGCTCGATAAAGTAGTTGAACATGCGTACGCCGAAAGCGTTTAGTCTACGGGTGGCGACGCGCTTATGATTCATGTATCGGCTGCCGATGACGAGGTCTGCTTCGTCGCAGAGGATCGGTGCTAAAACTTCCGATAGTTCTTCGGGCATGTGGCTGCCGTCGGAGTCAATGGTGACGATGACGTCGCCTTGCGCCTTGGCGAAGCCAGCCCGCAACGCATAGCCTTTGCCAAGATGCTGATTAAGCGAGTAAAGTTTGACGCCGCGTTTTTCCGCCACGAGAAGCGATTTATCGTAGGAGTGGTCGTCTACAACGATGATTTCCGTCGGCAAACCTGTCCGTTCTACGGCTGCCTTCACGCGGTCAATGATGTTGCCTACTGTTAATTCCTCATTGTACATGGGAATTATGATGGAAAGCAGCATTTCCCCCCGGCTCATCTGATTCTTAGATGCCAATGGAAGACCTTATAAAGTTTGGGTGCTCCAACCTTGTAAGCAGCCAAACGGAAAGTAACTCAAAATGGAAACCGCATTGCAAAGCAAAGTTGACGGTGACAGGAAAGTTTGGTTTTCCATGTGGTTTTTGTCGGCAATCGTGACTTTCGGAGTGGCTTTTTTCCCGATGTTCTACCGTGTGGTTGAGGGCAGGAACAGGCATTTCAGCCGTGAAGCAGACTTGGAAGAGCAGGTTACTGGTTACCTGAAAAGCAAGGGGCGGCAGGCTCCTGCTGCAAGTGCGGTTTTCCCTGAAAGAAATGAGAAGGCTTGGGCTGCCAGTATCATACTGATTATCCCAGCTTTCATCATCACTTACCTGTTGTCAAAGGATTTGGTGGCGCATGAACGGAGCCAAGATGCTTTTTTAGCTTCTGCTTTTCCAGAGCGGGTTTTTATGCCACAGACGATACCGATAAAAACTTATGTTTTAATAACGATTGTTACGCTCGGCGTGGGTGGAATTTACTGGCTGTACAAGGTTGTTAACTTGTATAACGCTCACTTTAAGGCTCATGTTCAGTTTGAAAAGGAAATCGCTCGGTTGATGGAGGAAGGGAAAGTTGCAGGGTCAATGTAGGGAACGCAGATTTGTTAGTCACGGAGGAGACATCTGGGGCTTTAGCCGAAAATACAAGGTGCCACTAGAGGAAGTGCTGGAGTTCAGCGGGCCAATCAATTTCCTCGGACCCTCACCTAAAGCTGTTGAAGCCGTGAAGCAACAGGCGAAACTGATAAAGTTCTATCCTGACCCAAACCCAGTTGAATTCAAAGCGGCAATCGCCAAGTACGTCGGACACGGCGTCGATGAAGAAAACGTCGTTTTAGGAGACGGCTCAATCGAGCTCATCTACGCCATCACTGAAATTCTGCCCCGAGGATTCAAGGCGCTGATTCCGATTCCATCTTTCAGCGAATACGAGAAGGCAGCGCTGCGGGTAGGAAGCGACGTCACGTTCCAACAGTTGCCAGACGGATTCGCCATGGACAACGAAAAAATAAAGCAAGCAATCACCCCCGAAACAAAAATCCTCTCCATCTGCAACCCACACAGCCCCTCAGGAAGACTGTACAGTAAAGAGGAAGTTCTTGAACTGGTTGATTTCTGCCACAGAAAAGATGTCATCTTCAGCGTCGACGAAAACTACATTGAATTTGCTGACAAAGGCGATGAAACCACTTTGGCGGGCATGGTGAAAGAATACGAGAACTTGTTTGTGATTAGGTCGGTCACGAAGTTTTACGGCATGGCTGGCATACGCTTGGGCTACGGGTTAGCCTCGCCGAACATGGTTGGGAAACTGGAGAACGTCAGGTTGCCTTGGAGCATCAACAGCCTCGCAAGCTGTGCGACGCTGGCGGCTTTTGGCGACACGGAATTCATCGAGAACACTAAGAGAACTATTGCAAAGGAAAGAGAGGCACTTGCCAAGAGTCTAGGCGAAATCGAAAGCTTACACGTTTATCCGTCAGTGACAAACTTCTTCCTAGTGAAAATCCAGGATCGAAAAACCACTTCCACCAAACTCAAAGAAGCGCTGGCTAAGGAACGCATGCTTATCCGAGACTGCTGCACTTTTGCCGGCATGGACGACAGCTACTTTAGAATCACGGTACGTTCATCTAAAGACAACCAAAAACTCGTACAAGCAATAAAACAAGTATTTGAAAGCAGCAAAAACTAGGTTGAGCAAGCGGTCACAAATTCAATTCCATAAACTTGTTTTGGTTTATGAGACAACTGTACCTTGATTTGCAGTTAAGGTTTTTTCAAAAATTGTCCTGCTTTGCCTTCAAAGCTGATGAAATATCGTCTACGACGCTATTCAAGAATTATGAACACACCCCCGCCACAAGAAGACCCAGGAACATGCTAAAATCCATCAAAGGCAAAAATCGAAGGTCACTGAATCGGTTTCCAAAAAACACTTATTAGGTCACTGATGTTTATCCATCAGCCAATTAATCCCGAATATACAATGGTGTTGATTTGGTATGAAGGTTATCGTTCATTGGAGCGGCGGGAAAGATTGCTGCACGGCTCTTCACAAGGTTGTAGAACAGGGACATGAAGTAGCTTGCCTAGTCACCTACATTTACATGGAACCCTACGTTTTCCACAGCTTCAAAGTCATCGAACAACAAGTCAAAGCCCTCGGCATGCCCCATCAATTTGTCAAAATCACTGATAACCGCTACGATGACATCATGGGAACTCTGGAACGGCTACATAAAGAAGAAGGCGCCAAAGCCATAGTAACAGGCGATATCGACAATGTGCATCATCGCCGCGTTTGGAAGGATGCTTGCAGGAAACTGGGTGTTGAGCTGATTATGCCTCTTTGGGACCGCCCCTTCAACCTCATTCCGGGGAATCGCCGCCGCAAGCGAATCATGGAAATGGAACAAACAACTGGAGTAAAAGCGATCCTCAGCTGTGTCGATCAAAGGTATTTCACGGAAGATTGGTTAGGAAGGCAAATTGATAGGAAGTGCATCGAAGACATGCAGCCCTTGGTGGGTCCAGCAGGCAAAGGAATAGATGTTTCAGGTGAACCGGGAGAATACCATTCCACATCTCTTGATGCGCCATTGTTCAAGCAAAAGGTAGAAATAAACAAGTTCACTAAGAGAAGCAAAGTCGTCGATTTCGGAGGTTCCCCCTTCCGCGAAGGAAACTTCCTCTACATGGACATCGAAGAAGCCGAACTCAAATCCAAAGAATAGCAGAATTTTTTAAAAGCTGCATTTTTTAGCCGTTTTATGGCAATGTTGATTAAGTAAACCTACGCCTAAAATAGCAAAGGCTGGAGTTGAAGCGGATGGTTGAAAAAGAAGTTGTCGGTAACCTCCATGTTATTTGGCTCTGCGGTGGAACAACTGCGGACATAACTCCAGTGCAACCTTTGAAGTTCAACATGAACGATGCATGTGACAGAATCAAAAAAAGTTGCAAAGTCCGCGTGAAGTCGCCGATGGTTTTAATGTTCGACTATGCGAAGCTGGATGTGAGTCTCTTTGACGGGGGGCGGATGCTGATTAAGGGCGTGCATGACAAAGAAACGCCGCTTAAAGCCTATCGTGACATCTTAAAAGCAATAAACCTGATCATTTAGAGACAGCATTCCAGGAAGCAAGATTTTTTCCTTATCTGAAAATGAAAGAAAAAAATAGTTGCGCACTTAGAAGTGGCTTTTTGATGGTGGCTTGGGCGGCACTCGGTTGGGTTGAAGTGCTATTCTGAGGTCTATAATCCTGTAAGTAACGGCTGCTTTCATTGCGGCTAAACCGTAGATGACCCCCTTTTTGAACATGGCCCTTATGTAGCTTGGTCGTTCGTAGAAGCTCGACCACGCTTTTGCACGGAGCTTGCGGAGTTCCTGGATTGACATCGTTGGTGTTTCGAAGGTTGGTGTGGCGGTGTCGTAGTGGTCAAAGTTTGTGTCTTTTAGCCAACCCTTCTCTTTAACCAAGTAGTAGAGGGGTGTGCCGGGGTAGGGTGTGGCTATTGTGTAGGAAGCCATGTAAGTGGGTGCAATCTTCTGGCAGAGCTTTATGGTGGCCCACGCGGATTCTTTGGTTTCGCCTGGGAAGCCGAGGACAACGTTGGGGTCGGGTTTCATCCCTGCCTCCACAGTCCACTGGAAGGCTTTGACTGTTTGCTCCAAAGTGATGCCTTTTCGCATTTCGTTGAGAACGTTTTGTGCGCCGGATTCGACACCGTACCACATGGATTTGCAACCTGCCTGAGCCATTTTCTGCAGCAGTTCTTTGGTTACCATGTCAACTCGGGTTCCAGCCACCCAGTTAACGTTGAGGTTTCGCTTGATAATTTCGTCGCATAAATCAGCGGTGAATTTTTGGTCTACTGTGAAGGCTGCGTCGACAAAGGAGAACCATGTTGCGCCAAAGGTTTTCTTGCATTCTTCAAGTTCGTCGCAAACATTTTGGACGCTGCGCTTGCGGAATTTTTGCCCATGCATTCGGACTTCTATGCAGAAGTCGCACCAATACGAGCATCCGCGGCTTGCGATGATGTCGAACATTATCTTGCCGTACTTTGACGTGGCTTCTAGAGGCCACAGGTGGCGAGCTGGAAAGGGAAGTTATCAAGGTTCTCTATGTAAGCTCTCTTGGGGTTCTTCACGATCTTACCGTCTTTTTGAGTCGTTGTCCCGATCACATCGTGCCAATCTTTGCCCTCTTCTACGCGTTGAGCAAGTTCGAGCATCGTGTATTCGCCTTCGTTTCTAATGACGGCGTCAAGAGTCGGGAGGTCTTTGAAGGCTTGTTCGTCCTCAAAGGTAACGTGGTGTCCACCGATAATGGTTATGCAGTTGGGAAGCGCTTCTTTGGTAACCTTGAGGATTTGCAGCGCAGACTTGTACGTTAGGGTGTTGCATGTTACTCCGACAATGTCTGGTTTGCGTTTGCCGATTTCTTCCCTGAAACTTTCATAATTTAAATTGTAGGTTAAGCAGTCAACAACATCAATAACGAATTTGTTCTGCTCCAAAACAGCGGCAACATAGCCTAAACCCAGCGGCGGGAAGGGAGGATGCGGAAAAGATTGACCAGGGTACGGCGGGTTCACAAGAGTAATGTGAGTTTTCATTTTTCTCCCCGAAATCGGTAATATTTTAGTTAAATTAAGTCTCGATGTTAATATAGTTGTCTAGTTTCCCAGAAAAGTCCTCATATTTGCCTGCAAAAGCTAAAAACGAAGAGTCAACGCTCAACATTAAACTAAAAGCGAAGAGACCGAACTGGTTAACGACGGAAAACCATTGACGCGCTCTTCTTAACTGCGCTACTTAAGCCGTCCTGCTTTACCACACGCATAAACTTGGAAGTGGCTGATTTCTGGCAACTACGCTGAAACTCTCTTTGAATCTTCTCCAGCATATCATGGTCGAATTCTTTGGTTTTGACTCTCGCCAAATAGTCATACATTTGGTCGTAGAGACCTTTGCTTATCACTTCATCGTACAGTTGGCTGCCGGGGCAAGCTATGTAAATGTTGAATTGGCACCAATCCGCCTTCAGCTTTTTGGAAAAGTTGAAGGTTTCGTTCATGTCATCCACCGTTTCGCCTGGAATCCCCAGCATGAAAGAAGTGACTGTCTGTATACC
The DNA here is from genome assembly GCA_963768425.1 of Candidatus Bathyarchaeota archaeon. Taxonomy (GTDB): domain Archaea; phylum Thermoproteota; class Bathyarchaeia; order Bathyarchaeales; family Bathycorpusculaceae; genus Bathycorpusculum. The sequence continues at coordinate 209,713 of CAVYHV010000017.1, forward strand.
CGCTTGCCTGCAAAGCTCAAAGGCTTTTACAACATCCTTCAAATCAATGCCTTTGTTGAGTTTCTGCTGGATTCTGGGTGAGCCTGACTCGACACCGAAGAACATTGTTTGGCAGCCTGCGGATTTCATTTCGGATAGTAGTTCTTTGTTAATAAGGTCGGCTCGAGTTTCGCAGGTCCATTTCAAATCGACTTTGTTGCTTTTGATTAGGCGGCACAGTTCGCTTGTACGTCTTTTGTTTATGGTGAAGTTGTCGCCGACGAAGTAAATGCCTTTTGTGCCGTAGATTTCGGTCATGTGCTTTATCTCGTCTATGACGCGTTGAGGCGAGAAAGCTCGGCACGCTGAACCCCAAAGCTCTCTGGTTTCGCAGTATGCGCATCTGTAGGGGCAACCCCTGTGCACACTCATCGTGTCAACGGGTTTCACAGTTAGGTAGCTGAGTTCACGGTGGTACATGCGCATCGGCAGCAAATGGCGGGCGGGAAAGGGAACTTCATCGAGGTTGTTGATAAATTGGGGCGGGGTTTTGATAGTTTCGCCGTTGATTTTGCATGAAACCCCGGGAATCTGCGCTGCCGCTTGGGAGGTTTCGCCTTTTGCGAGACAGGAAGCCAGAGAAGCCATTGCCCGTTCGCCTTCGCCGACGACTACATAGTCTATCTCGGGGTGCTCAAGCAAGGTTTGAGGCATGTAGGAGGCATGTGGGCCGCCGACTACGACCTGTGAGTATGGGGAGACTTCTTTGACTGCTTTTGCCAGCTCGATACAGCGTCCGTATGAGAGGGAGTTGCAGGTTATGCCGACAATTTGCGGCGACCTCTTCTTTATTTCTGATTTGACTTCTTCGATGGGTCTTTCAAGCAGGTAATTGTCGTAGATTTCAACTTGGAAGCCGTCTTTCTCCAATACCGCAGCCACGTAAGCCAAGCCTAAAGGCGGAAGTCTGCCCGCCATGCCCCAAGGCGACTTTTCAGGCGCAGCCGCAGTCATAAGCAAAATCAAATGAGTTTTTTCTCCCGTAAGTTTCCTAATTGAGGATGCTGTTTGCTCTTGCCCGAACTGCTCGTCTTGCGTGGGCGAGTATCAGTCGGGTTGCACCTAGTCCCCACATTTTTCCTTGTTTGAACATGCTCAAAGCGCTGACAAAGTATGCTGGGCTAAGGTAGAAGCTTTGGAACGCTTGTTCCCGGATTTGTGAGAGTTCCTGCATGGTGAAATTGGGAATCTCAAAGGTCGGCGTTGCAGTGTCGTATTTGTCAAAGTCAGTCACCTTCAGCCTCCCACTAGCTTTCACCTCTTCATATAGCGGTGTCCCAGGGTAAGGCGTCGCAATATAGAAGCCGACGTCGTTGGGATTCAACTCCTTCACGAAGCGAATTGTTTCCCAAACGGTTTCTTTGGTTTCGCCGGGGAAACCCAAAATGACGCCTGCAACCGTCATCAAGCCAGCTTCTTTCGCCCATTTGAAAGCCCGTCTTGTCTGCGTTATCGAGAAGCCCTTTCCCATGCTAGTAAGAAGCGTCTTTGAACCTGACTCTACACCGAACCAAACAGCGATGCAGCCAGCTTCCCGCATCTTAACAAATAATTCTTTGGAAACCATATCCACCCGGGTTTCACAGTCCCACTTGATTTTGAGTCCTCTGCTCATGATTTCGTCGCATATCTCCATCGTCCGTTCTTGGTTAACTGTGAAGGCGTCATCGTAAAACGTAAATTGTGTCGCATAGTAATTTTTGTGCAGAAACTCTAATTCGTCAACCACGTTTTTTGTGCTTCGCATGCGGTATTTTCTGCCGAACATCCGTACGGTTGTGCAGAAGTTGCACCAGTAAACGCAGCCGCGGCTAGTCATAACTGGGTAAGGTATGGTTCCGTATTTGCGCAAGTTCGCTGTGTGCTGCCAAAGATGCAGCGCGGGAAATGGTAAGCTGTCAAGGTTCTCCAAAGGTGGTCTGTCGGCGTTCCTTTGTACCCCCGATCCATCTCTACAGGTAGTGCCGATGAGATCGTGGTACGATTCGCCGTTTTCGAGTCGTTGCGCGAGTTCAAGAATGGTGGTCTCCCCTTCGCCTCTGACTATAATGTCGATTTCGGGGCATTCTCGAAGGGCGTTTTCGTCCCAAAAGGTGACGTGGGGTCCTCCAACGGCAGTTAGGCAGTTTGGCCAAACCTGCTTAGCTATCTTCACTATACATAGCGCTGACTTGTAAGTGAGAGTGGTACAGGTGACTCCAACCATGTCAGGTTGAACCTTGCGGATTTCCTCTTTGAATTGGCTGTGAGTAAGTTTTTGCGCTTGGCAATCAATCACGTTAACATTAAAGTGGTTCTTGTACAACACGGCGCCCAAGTACCCGAGTCCAAGCGGCATGAAAGGCGGATGTTGATGGGAACCAGCAGGGTACGGTGGATTGACAAGAGTTATGCGAGTTTTCATGTTCTCCCCTAAAGCAATAGAGTTTATGCCTTGTGCTTCATTTACTTTATGCAATACCACATATTTTCCGGCCAGACATCCAAAACATCAGAGAAAATGCAGTGCGGGCGTCAAAAGCGACGGGATTTTTACTTGGGCGTTTCTTTGGGTTTTAGGTGGCATTCTTTTATGTCCATGTAGAGCCAGTTTCGTTTCCAATTTTTGGATTTTTCCTTCTTTTTCTTAGTTTTGAATTTGTCTATGCTCAAAGAATCTTTAAACAGAGGCGCTTCGACCACGGTGCTGTGGTAGCCTTGTCCGTCTTCGCTGGCTACGTCGATGCCTTTTTCGTCGGCTAAGGATTTGAGTTCCTTGACGGATTCTGGGTCAAGTTTTCTTCCCAGCCATTCTTCGCCGAAAAAGTTGGTGTTGATACAGTTTAAGACCGGTCTTAGGCCTGTGACCACAGCATCTTTAAGCACTTCGTATGTGTCGCCCTCGTTAGGCATCAAGAAGGCTAACCCCAACTGTTTGGCCATACTCTCATAGTAGCTTGAGTGTACAATGGCGCAGCCTGCACCAGCTATGTCTCCTGTAACGATGCCTTCGATGCCCGCCTCGTCCTTCAGTTTGCTTAGGGCGCCAAGGATGTCTTCGTACGGCTTTTTGATTCTGACAACTTTAAGGGGTGTGCCCAGTGTTTGGGATTGGAGCTGCATCATCTGGAAACTGTGGAATACGTAGGGACGCTGGTATTCGAAGCTGAGCAGACAAGCGACTTGGTGCCCCTGCGCTATGACTTTGTGGTAGGCTAAGCAGCATTCTTTACCTCCGCTCCAGTGGACGACAACTTTCATACTTTACCCCTCTCCAGTCTGGAAAAGGCACTTGAAAGGGCTATAAACCTTTTCGTAAACATAATCTGCGGCTTCCACCACAGGCGAAAACAGCAAAAACAAACAATAACATCGGCCCAAGCATTGGTTCAGTTAAAGCTATTAACTCGCGAATAATCAAAGATAGCAAAAGTTCACGGGAGACGCAACGTGCCAAACCAAGAAAAACATTTGATTCTTTTAATGACTACAGCGCCACCAGAAAACAGCGCATGGTACCTAGGCAAGCGGTTGCCTCCAATCGGCTTAATGTACGTTGCAGCAGCACTTGAAAAAGCAGGCTTTGACGTGCAAATGCTCGACAACTACCTCATGAAAAAGCCAGTAAGTGAACTCAAACAGTTAGTTACAAGTCTTAACCCGAAAATCGTGGGGATTACATGCGGTTCAGCAACCTACAGACGCTGCATAGAAACTGCAAAAGCAATCAAAGAGGTTCTTCCCGGTTGCAAAATAGTTGTAGGAGGATGGCATGCCTCGTACGTGCCTGATAGCCTACTTGAAAACCCAGAAATCGACTATGTAGTCATGGGCGAAGGAGAACGTGCGGTTACCCAACTTGCTACTTGCATCGTGAACGACAATGAACCTCAAGCAATGACACTTGCTGGTGTTGCATGCAGACGCCAAGGCAAAAACATCAAGAACCCGCCAAAATTCATTGAGAACATGGATGAAATTCCATACCCCGCCAGACATCTGCTACCGCTTGAACTCTACGACCGAACAATAGAGTACCTAAACGTTAAACCATCCGACGTCATGAGTATCGCGAGAGGATGCGTCTACAACTGTGGTTTCTGTGAAACACGCAAACTGTGGGGTAACATTTGCCGAGCTTTCACTCCCCAAAGGGTTATCGGCGAAATCAAAGACTTGCAGAGCAGATACGGCACAAAAGGAATCTACTTCATCAACGACAACTTCACTCTTAGAAAAAAAGAAACTCTTGAACTCTGCAACCTAATGGTAAAGGAAAAACTCGACTTAGAATGGGTATGCGACACCAGGGTCGATTTAGTCGATCAGGAACTTCTGGAGGCCATGAACAAAGCAGGATGCAAAACCATTTGGTTCGGGGTCGAATCAGGCTCTCAAAGGATTCTTCAGCGCATCGGCAGAAACACAACCCTTGGAGCAGATTGAAACCGCATTCAAACTCTGCCGCAAAAACGGAATGCAGACAGCTTGCTCTTTCATGCTTGGCGTTCCAGACGAAACACTCAAAGAAATGGAAGCGTCACTTAAGTTCGCCAAGAAACTTGATCCTGACTGGTGCATATTTAACATCTTCATTGCTAATCCAGACAGCCGACTCTACCAAGAAGTCTTAGACTCAAAAAACTACACACAACTCGACGACTTTTTGCTCGCCGTAAAAACCAAAGAGTGGGACTACAACTCGTTGCTGGCGGTTCAACGCAGGTTCTTCAGGGACTTTCACCGTTCTCCCAAACAAATCATGAAGAGAATCAGGCGTGAAGGCGTCGTGAACTTTGCAAAGCGAAGATTAAATCCCAAAGCACACCAAAACGTTGGAATCGCATAGCTATTTTTTAGCTATCCAACAACTCATCTCAGGGCTGCAGAGAAGACGATAAAATGACTGCAAGCGGGCTGGGAATCCACGTGCTTGTTTCGTAGTAGTCTGATACGCTTAGAAAACAGATAGTTTTCATTTTTGAACACGCGCCCTATGCTATCATGGTCTAGAGCGTGCTCTTTTTTGTGCCAGTAATCAGACAACTCATAATCGATTGAAGGAACTTTCAGCCCAGTGATTTGAAAATACAAACTGTTTAACAGCGGGTTCGAGTGCAAATAGATTCCTTTCACAATGGTTGATAGGCTGCTTGGTTCATTTTTCCAGTAGAAAGGGGAGGCTTCGTGGTCAAGGTACATTACGCCGCCTTTCTTTAGAAAAACGGAGAGGCAATGGAGAGCGCCGACATAGTCGGGCAGATGATGAAGCACGGAGTAGCATGTCACTAAGTCAAATTTTCCCTCTTCAAAAGACAACTCTTCAATGGGCGAACAAATCACGGTTAACTTGTTGTTTTGCAGGTACCCGGGGTATTTTCTTTTAAGAATCGCGCACATTTCCTGCGAGATATCCACAGCTGTTACGGTGTAGCCCATCTGCAAAAGTTTGCCTGTTAGGTTGCCGGTGCCTGCTCCAACATCCAAGAGCTACTTTGTGGTTTTCCGTTACAAGCTTGTCGATCTTCTTGCAGTTTAGCAGCTGTTCTTTTCTGTTCTTGTTTTGAGTACACTTCTGGGTGAAGCAGTTCATAGTATTGTGCTTCAAGATGGTGGACAGTTATGTTTGCTTGATGAATTTTTTCTTTAAGCGTTGGGTCTTGAAGCAACGTGTACTCCCCACTTTAGCGGGTTAGTCTTGCCAATAAACGCTTTTCAACATTTAAAGAATTTGAAAAATGCTGGTTTAATAGTTAAATAAAAAAGAAGGGGGAAATGGTTTTTCCCTTGGTTGTTTTATGCGTGTTTTCTCATCATAAGAAGCGCTAATACTGCGCCGATTATGATTATCACGATGATGATTGCGATGCCTACGTATTCGACTGTTGATTCACTTGCTACTCCGGTAAGTGGTGTTGCAGTTGGTGCTTCGGTTGCATGTGCTCCGGTTGCGTACGAAGCTTGTTTCTGCAGATGATGGCCAGTAGCCGTTGGTGCCTGCGAAAGTGGCGAATACTGTGAAGTTGCCTGCGATTGTTGGTGTGTATGATAGGGTGTACATGCCGCTTGCGTCAGTTGTTGCTGTTCCGACTGGGTAGTGGTTTCCGTTAGAGTCTAAGACTGCGATTTGCACTTTAACGCCTGTGAAGTTGGTTGGCATATGCCTGTTGCTGGTAGACGTAGCCCATCCATGCTTGCATGCTTGCGTCAGAGGCGCATGGGACACCGTTTGGAAAGTCGCCTTTCTGCTGTGTTCCCTGTGTGCCAGTTGCAGTATCCACGACTGAACCGCGTATCACTACTGGTACTCCGACTGTTGTTGCAACGTTTGGTGCGTCGACGGTTGTTTGGCTGGGTCCTCTGCCTACGACGTAGATTGAGTTGTCGTAGCCGTTGAACCAGGTGTTATAGCCGTCTGCCATAGCATATGAAGTTGTGAAGAATTCGCCTGTGTAGCCTGAAAGACTCCATATTTCTTGTCCGGTTGTAGCGTTAATAGCGACGTTCACTCCGCCCTTGAAAAGCGGTGTTTCGATAGTGTGCTCTGTGGTTACCATGTATACTACGCCGTTGCCGATTGCGTTGATCTGCATTGGGTAAACACCGAATGGAGTGTTAAAGCCAGCGTATGAACTGTTGGTAGAGCCTGTTGCGCCATTACCCCAAGTCCACAGTAGGTTTCCAGTAGTCAAGTCCCAAGCAGTAGAGTATTCCTGCGTAGCCTGTGCTGTAGAGTTTTCCGTTAGCTGCGACTCCTCCGATGATTGGAATTGCTGGGTTGCCGTAGTAGTCAAGAGCCGCCATTGACGCGGTTGGACCCCAAAGCTTCTGACCTGTCGACATGCTGTAGCCTACCCATTGCATGGTTTCTTTGTATGCTTCTGTGAAGACGCCGTGACCGCCGTTAGCTGTTATATCTGCCGGACCTGGTTCTACTGTGATGTTTCCTGCTGGTGCTTGTAACCGTGTTAGTCCACAGAACAGTGCCAACGCTGCCTGGTGCCATGTTTATGCCATAGTATGTGTAAGGTGTCCAGACTATCGGATGGAGAATGTCTGCAAAAGGGCCACCTGGGAAAGTGCCAGTTGATCACAATCAGCTTCCTTGTTGTAGAAAGCATCTTGTATCGTAGGTGCGGCTGGTAAGGGTCGGCATCGAAATGTTAAAGTCTAACAAGGCTTGGGATTGCTTCCGTTGAGTATAGTGTCGGACCGGACTTAGGCTTGGCACTGTTGAAGCACCGGAATATGTATTGTCCCATAGTTTGGATGAGTTCCATTCTTGCAAGTACACTTTTAGAGGTCCTGAAGGAACGGTAACCGGAATGGGATAGTCATTGTGAGTTGGTCCGTAGTTTACGAAGGATATGTGACGAGATATTCGCCTGATGGACCCGAGCATCGTTGTGCCGGCGGGAACATTGGTTATGTTGAAAATCGATGTTCCTGTGAAGGCATCATAGGCATACCAGTTGCCTGGAGCACCGGCTCCGAAGAGTACCACCGTTGAGGCAGTTGAAGATATTAGCACTGGTGGCCAGACGCCGTGTTGGTTAGGGTCTTCAGCATCATATATGTATGCGAAGCTGATATGCTTTCATGTTTGGGTTAGTCCAAAGTGTCTGTCCTGTTTGCAGGTCAACGCAGGTTGTTGCTCCGTATCCTTGTGCAACCGGTTCCTCCTGCGACACCAGACCAGCCTATCTGGTTGGTGTAGATGAGCATTCCGTCGACGATTATTGGGTTGGTGTATCTTTGGCTGTATGCTGATCCTTCGAAGTAGGTGTTTCCTGGAATAGCAACTGTGTTTCCTCCGACGACTCCGCCGCTTTGAATCTGTTTAGTCCACATGACATGGCTGGTTAGTGATCCGACTGCATCGCCTGGGAATGATTGCTGGTTTGAAGTTCCGCCCCAGCCTGCGTAGCCTGGGCTTCCGGTGCCTAGCCAGTTTGACGAGAGGGTGTACCAATAGGTGTTTTCGCCGTAGATTGGTCGAGTCCAGTATGCCGTTGGTAGTGGGCCGCTTGCCGTCGCTCCAGCAATGGGTGAAGATTGCACAGTGAGAGTTGTTGATGCGGTGCTTGGTGCATAGGTATCATTGATATATGCGTTCGGAAAGTTGGTGGACCAAAAAGTGTGGCCTCAGATTAGCATCGTTGGCGAGCGTTAGTGTCTGTCCTGGGAATATGAATGTTAACTTGTAGGTGCCAACTGTATTTGGAGTGAAGGCGTAGTCTTGTGCGGATGTCGTGTCTTGAACCACTGGGAAAGTTTCTGTTGTGTTTGTGCCGTCTGGAGCCGTAATAACCAGCTGGTAATCATGGAATCGATAGTTGTTAATTGTATAGCGTGTTGTCATAGAGCTTGTCAAGCCACATGATAACGTACGCTTGCTGGCCGACGCCGATTGGGTTAGGTGATACAGTGATAAAAGCGTATGTTGGAATAGTCCATGCGGGTGTATGTGCATTTGCGGAGGGTATAAGCATCATTGAAGCTGTCATTGAAAATATGAATAGTATCGAAATTGCAATAGAGATTGTTTTGTTTTTTCCAATTTGCATTTTTTCTTTTCTCCTTAAAATTGGTAGGTTATACTACGGAGAAGTTTACTTATAAGTTTATTGCTGGGCATTCAAATTAGCGCTTCTTTTGTTATCTAAAAGTTTTCTTTTTAAACCTTTCAGTTCCAAAGTTTACACTAAGAAATTGACTGCAAAGCAAAGTTTCAGTTGAAGCTAGCTTGATTTGAAGAATCTGAATCGCTCAGGTTACTATTTATTGCCGTTTAGTTAACGAATGGTTACGTTTAACTCGTACGCACAAGATTAATTGAATTAAGCGTTTGAAAACCAAGCAACCCCGTTTATCTACCTCTTAGTTAACAAGATAGCCGAAAAGAAGAATATTTTGTCTTCAAGCAACATTTGAAACTTGCCATTTGTTGCTCATTCAGAAAGATGGACCTTCAAACCAAAAAGGCAACCGTATTTTAAACATTGTGAAGAGAAATTTTATATAAAACGCTCATATGTTTGGCTGTTATATCTTTCAACATCTAAGGGTTAATGGAGTTTGGCGGCAAAGATAGATGAAATCGATGCGAAAATTATTAAAATCCTACTTTTAGAATCGCGGACAAGCTTCACCGACATAGCTGCTGAATGCAAAATAACCGTGACCGCGGTTCGGATGCGTTATAAACGTTTATGGAGAGACGGCGTAATTAACGGTGAAAAAATGCTTGTCAATCCCCACTGCCTGGGTTATCCGCATATTGCAGATTTGGGAATGATAACTTCGGTTGAAAACGAGGAAGAAGTCAAAAAATTTCTTGAAAGCAAACCTTACATAGGCGAATTGATCGGTCCCTTGGGGCATTACAGTTTTTGGGGAAAAGTCGCCTTACGTGAACTAAACAAACTTCATGACATAATCGAGGATTTAGAGTCAAACAGCAACATCAAGCATGTTGACGCGTTTATCTGGGCAGAAGCCATAAACGTTGAGTTCCCGCAAAACCTGATTATCAACCCGTTAGATCGGGAGAACCCTCAGAAAATCGTGGAGCAACCACCCTTAATTAACCTAAACCAAGCAGCATGTGCCTTTGACGAAGTCGACAAGAAAATTGCGTTAATTCTCACGCAGAACTCCCGCACCCCTTTCAAAAGCATCGCGGCAGAATTGAAGATTTCAAGCAAAACCGTAATTCAACGATACAAGAAGCTCCGGGAAACCCTGTTGACCCGTTCAACCATAACCATCAACCTACATAAGCTCGGGTACAACGCACTCGCTAACGTTTTCATAAAAGTTTCGAACCGCAGCAAAATGCCCGACCTATACTCTCAGCTGCTTCAAATTCCCAACGTAATAGTTATCATGCGGCAGATAGGAGCCTACGACTTGTACTGCGCGATTCCCTTGGAAGATTTCGAGAAACTGTTTGAAGCCAACGAGAAAATTCTGAGGATCGCCGGAGTTGAAACAGCAGAAGTTTACCTTACACCAGTTCCGCCTGCTTGGCCGCTGAATTTGTTCCCTTCGCTGATTGAAAGCGAATACATGAAGCCGAAGTATTGGCCTGGCAAATAACGAATTCCGTCAAAAGTTTCTTACTTTGCGTTTTTTTCCCAAAATGCGAAATGTTTAAGCATCAAACGGACATTTTTGAGGGGTAAACAGTGAAGCTGTGAACCACAAAATGAAGCCTCATGTTACTCTCGTTAACCCAGCGGCTCCAGCTATGGCTGTGATGCACCTGCCGTTCGCTCTTTTAGGCCTAGGGTATTTGGGCGCGGTTTTGGAGCAAAACCAGTTCCCAGTCGATGTAATTGATTGCCAGGTACTCAAGTTATCTTTTGAAGATTTCAGAGCCGAGATATCTAAACGTCAGCCAGATATCGTAGGGTTCACCTCATCCACATTGACGTACAATACCGCGATGAAGCTAGTTAAGATCGCAAAAGAGGCTTGCCCCAAATGCATAACAGTTGCCGGCGGCGCCCACGTTACGTTTTGGGATGACAAGGCCCTTGAAGAATGCCCGCAGCTCGACGTCGTTGTAAGGAAAGAGGGAGAGTACACGTTGTTGGAGCTGGCGCAGAGAGTTGAAGCAGACAAAAGCTTCGATGACGTGATCGGGACAACCTGCAGAAAGGACGGAAAAATAATCAGGAACCCCGATCGACCATACATCGAAGATTTAGATTCGTTACCGTTTCCGGCGCGGCATCTTTGGCCAATGGAGCGTTTCCGTGAATTGGAAGATATACTTTACCTTGCAACGAGTCGAGGATGTGTGTATTGGTGCGAATTCTGCTCAACAGTGAGAATGCACGGCCGCAAATACCGAATGAGAAGCCCAAAAAACGTCGTTGACGAAATCGAACTTCTGCATAAAACTTATGGCATCAGCAAATTCACGTTCTGTGACGACGCTTTCACCGTTGACCAGCCCAGAGCCGAGGAGTTATGCAACGAAATCATGAAGCGCGGCTTGAAGATCGAGTGGAACTGCGGAACAAGAGTTGACATGCTCACCAAAGACTTGCTTTTGAAAATGAAGAATTCGGGCTGCATAACAGTGTGGTTCGGCGTTGAATCAGGTTCCCAGCAAGTCTTAGACGCCATGAAAAAAGGCATCACCCCCGAATTAACCATGAAAGTTCTCGGTTGGCTAAGCGAACTGGGCATGACGCCTATCCCCAACGTTATCTTAGGCTTCCCAGGAGAAACCAAGGAAAGCGCATGGAAAACCATCAGGTTTGTTGAAAAAATATCTCCTCACGACACCGGCTTCTACAATGTTGCGACGCCGTTTCCAGGAACGCCGATGTATGACATGGTGAAGGAGAAAGGCTGGCTTAAAGTGACTGATTTTGACATGTACGACACCTGCCACCCCATCTTTGAAACTCCGACAATGAGTATGAAAGAGCTTGGGAAACTGCGACAAGCCGCGTACATGCACTTCTACCTTCGCAGAGGATACTACTTTGACAAAAGAAGAAGATTCAAACTGAATACAGCGCTGGTTGTTGGGTACAATCTTGTTGCGTACATCAAGCTAAAACTTAGGAAATAGAAACACAAAAAAGTCTCAGAGGAAACGCAGGGAAACAATTCTTTTTCCTTCTTGACCGTAATTGATATTAGTTTTTGCCACAATGTTTAGCGTAAACCTTGGTTGGTGTCAAACGTTCCGCTCCTTACCATATTGGTCGCCGTCGCCGTCATGACTTTAGCAATTGCCTTAGATTTGGCTGTGGGAGACCCTTCTCCGAATTACCCTGACAAGTGGGTCTTCAAGCTTCACCCAACCGTAGTCATGGGTAAATACACCAAGAAAATTGAGCCATACTTCAAGAACCCAGACCCGAAAGTGGAAAAGTTCCTCGGCGCCCTCTTGGCGCTGACGGTAATAGCCACCTTCGCGGTCCCAGCCTATTTTGGCTTATGGGCAATCTACACTTACATAAGCATCTTCGTTTACGCGTTCGTCGGCATAATACTGGTGAAAATGACCATTTGCATCAAGCTTGAAACTGATTGGGCAAAAGCAGTAGCCAAAGCGATTCAGGCGGACGAGATTGCAGAAGCCAAGAAGTACAGTCACTTCTCGAGGAGAGACTCAACAGATCTCAACGGTCCACAGATGGGCAGCGCAGTAATCGAGTCCATGGCTGAAAATCTGATCGACTTCAAACTCTCGCCCATGATGTCCTTCGCCCTGTTCGGTGTTACAGGCGCAATCGCTTTTAGAGCAATCAACACGCTTGACGGAATGGTAGGCTTCAAAGACAAAGAGCACATCAACACAGGATGGTTCAGCGCAAACCTTGACACCGTCGTCAACTACATACCAACAAGGCTTACTGCCTTGCTAATGATTGTGGCAGCAGCTATATTGCGGAAAGACGCTAGGAACGCTTGGAGAATCGCTTGCAGAGACCACAAGAAAACGCCAAGCAGAAACCATGGTTGGCCAATGGCTGCGATGGCTGGTGCTTTGCGGATTCAGTTGGAGAAGCCTGGGCAGTACGTTTTGGGGGACAGTCAAGAGCCTTTGACGGGTGAGAAGATTTTGGGTGCCCTGCGGATTAGGGACGTGACGATTGTTCTTTGGGGGCTGATTTGCGTTGGGGTCATTGTGGGTGTGCGCTTGTACTTTTTGCCGATTTAGTGCAAAGTTTTAATCAAAGCGCCAATGGTATTATGGCTTGAGAAGTACGTGCATGCGAGTTTGCTTGATTAATCCGCCTCGAATCCAGCCTAAAGCATGGGGAAAACCAAACGTGTTCCCACCTATAGTTTTGGCTTCGGTTGCCGCCGTCCTCGAGAAAAAGCATGCTGCATCTATCATCGACGCGCCAACCGAAGGCTGGAGAGACGTCACGGAGCTGGATGAAACCAAGTACCGGGTCGGCTTAAGCGATCAAACCATAGCTGAACGCATCAAACAATGGAAACCCGACGTTGTCGTCATGGAGATTCCTTTCTCTGGTTGGTCAACCACTGCGTTCGCGGTTATCCACGCGGTAAAAGCAGCAAACAAAAAAATTGTTACAGTGTTAATGGGTCAGCATCCTTCGGCTCGACCCGAGGCTTGCCTTTCGGATTCGGATATCGATTTTGTCGTTGTGGGTGAACCTGAAAATACGGTTTTCGAGCTAATCGAAAAGCTAGAGGAAGGTAAACGGGATTTCAGCGGCATAGAAGGGTTAGTCTTCTTGGAGAATGGGAAACCGACTTACACGAAACCACGCGCAATTATTGCCGATTTGGATTCGCTGCCGTTTCCCGCTAGGCATCTGCTTCCTATGAAGGTTTACAATGAAGCCGTTAAGGAAAACCCGTTGAGGGGTGAGATTAGCATGCCTTGGACTATCATGACGACCAGCAGAGGCTGCCCATACAGATGCGTTTTCTGCACGAACTTCATCGTTTGGGGTAGAACCTGGCGTGGCAGAAGCCCCAAAAACGTAGTGGACGAGCTTGAATCGGTTGTGAAGACTTACGGGGTAAAGCAGATTGACTTCTACGACGAGAACATGACTTTTGACAAGAAACGCATGGCAGAAATCTGCGACCAAATAGTTGAGCGAGGCTTACACATAGAGTGGTTCACACCTAACGGCATTCGAGCAGACACGCTTGATGAAACCCTTCTGCGAAAGATGAAACAAGCGGGCTGCAAGAAAATCCGCGTTGCCCCAGAATCAGGAGTCCAACGGATCGTCAACGAAGTTATCGGGAAAAGCTCAGATTTGAAGGCTGTCGAGAACGCCGTTGTTTTGTGCAAAAAGGTCGGGATCAAAGTAGGCTGCTTTTTCGTCTTAGGATTAATCGGGGAAACCAAAGCTGACATCGAAGAAACCATAAAATTCGCCTACAAACTCAGACGCCTAGGCGCTGATAGCCTCATATTCAGCATAGCAATGCCCATTTACGGCACGGCGCTCTATGATCAGGCAAAGCAAGGCGGCTACCTAAAAGAAGGCTTCTGCGACTACGCATTAGCAGCCACAGAACCCTTGATTGAAACCCCTGAATTCACAGCGCAAGACCTACAGGTTCTCTGCATGAAGGCAAACATGGCAAACCCAACTTTCACTAAAGCAAAAATCGCAAGAGCACTGCGCCACCCAAAGAAAACCGCCAAGATACTGCTCAAAATGAAATAACGAAAAGAGCCTGTGCTTTGATTTTATTTGTGTTTTTTTCACAAATATTGGATTTTTGGTTAAATTGAACCTGCAGGTTCAAAAAGTTGGTCCATTTGCAGTTGAATGATGGTTAGATTGGGCTTAAAATTGGAAATGCCGCACGAAAATGACTTTTAGGGGTTGGAAAAATTGAACTATTTTGATGTTGAAGTGGATCTTGTTTGAACTAAGTACATGTTGTAATCAAGCAACTTCTCAGTGGTCTTGATTTTGTGTTAGCATCTATGCCGTGAACTGGCATAGCAGGCCTAAAACAGCGTTGTATTTCGCGGTAAATTTTTTCTCGCAGTTCTAACTGTTTTGCCCAAAAAAGTATTCGAATAGACAAGCAGTAAAGCGCTAAGGGTAGAGTTCTCGCAAGTTTTATAATCCTCTCTCGGGTTCAACCTTAAACATGAGCGGTTCTTCCAGCAGATCACTGCTTGTTATCAAGGTTGTTGGGGAGATGCTGTTCTTCTTTGGTTTCCTCGCCTGGCTAGATGGCGTGGTTATACAGGTTACCCACCCTGATTGGCTGCCATTGCCTGTTTCCCATTTCTTGAATGTTAGAACAGATACTTTCACGATCGCCATGTTTTTTGTCAGCGCCCTTGGATTTTTCATTTGGAGAGTTGTCGCTGAACTAACCAAAGCTGAACAAAGCAAACCCCAAATCGACTAGCGGTTTAATGACCGGCTGAAAACCATTTTTCCGTTAATAACGGTCAATTGAATGCCGATGTCCCGAATTTTTTCAACGGCAGATGTGAATGGGTCGTCTGATAAAACTGTCAAATCCGCAACTTTGCCCTCTTCAATTATACCTTTAAGGTTTTCCTCACCTGAACAGTAGGCTGCATCGACGGTGTACATCCGTAGGGCTTCTTCCAAGGTTAACCGTTGTTCGGGAAAGCTGGCTCTTTGCAGTGCTTCTTGAATGCCTAGTAGTGGGCTAAGAGGTTCCATTGGACAGTCTGAGCCGCCTGCAACCTTAACGCCTGCATCCAGCAAGGTTTTGAGCGGATGAAGTAATTTTGCTCTTTCCAACCCAAGCCGTGCCTCAGCCGACCAAACCGCGAATTCAGTCGAAATGACTGTGGGCTGAACCGTTACGATGACTTTGCAAGCTTTCAGACGCTTGATTAATTCCTTCTTCAGGACTGCCGCCTGCTCCATCCGAAAACGAAACCTCTCTGCGGGTTTGGTTTGCTCGATCACCTGAAGAGCCATGTCAATTGCCTTGTCTCCCATGGCATGTATCACGGGTTGAAGACCCATTCCTAAAACCCTGTCAACCGAAGAAGCCAATTCTTGTTGAGTTAAAAGCATTTTACCGCTGTTTGCTGGATCGTCACTGTAGGGCTGCGAGAGAGCAGCTGTTTTGGAGTCTAGGTATCCATCGGTTGTGATGAAAACTCCGCCGACATGAATCATCGAAGTGTCGTTTGACTTGAACACGTCTGTTTCTTTAAGGAACTCGTATGGAACGATAACGTTGACTCTCAAGGGAAGCTTCCCCTCCGCCTCGAGCCTTTGAACTATAGCGAGTTCGCCCTGCGAGATCAATATCCAATGTATGCTGGTTATTCCTGCTTGTGCGATTTTTTGGCAGGCAAAACCCGACGCATCTACAAGCTCGTCGACGGTTGGTTCCGGAACTGCTTGCCAAATCAGATTAGTTGCGGTGTCTCGAAAAATGCCTGTTAGCGCGCCTTTCTCAGTGTCTTTGTCGATAGTTCCGCCTACAGGAACATCCGTTTGCTCCGTAATACCAGCCAAAGTTATGGCTCTACTGTTTGAGGCGCAGATCATTGCGGATTCACGGTACAGGATGACGGGGTTCTCCGGTGCAGCTCGGTTTAGGTCTTGTAAATTTGGCAAGCGTTTTTCTTTGAATCGGGTTTCATTCCAGCCGCGACCAATAATCCATTTTCCAGCATTTGTTTGTTTGGCTTTCTCTCCCAACAGGCGCTGCAGTTCACCTATTGAATCCGCCTGTGTCAGGTCGAGCCAGAGCAGACATCGGCCAAAGTCCGCCACGTGAACGTGAGTGTCAATAAAGCCAGGAACAACCGCTTTCCCGTTGAGGTCTATGAGTTTGGTGTGTTTATCAATCAGTTGCTTTACCTCTTTGTCGCTTCCTACCTTGGCTATGTGGTTCCCTCTTACTGCCACTGCTTGAGCAAGAGGTTGATGAGGGTTCATGGTTCTGACTTTTGCATTGAGGAATACTAAATCTGCTGACAAACTTCACATTACCTTTTAGTGTCTATGACTCTCGCTATTGTGCAATTGGCATAAAACCCTTTTGCACCTGCCCTCATGCGGCGGTTTTTCTAAGCAGGCATACAAATGGAAGCTTCAACTTCTGCAAGCATCAAGGTCGCTTGGTTGAAATTTTCGAGTGAAAACCACTTCCATCAATAGTATCACATTGTCTGTGGTTTTACTAAATATTGTAGGAAAAAAATAGTTTTCTAAGTAAGATTACAACTATTCAAGTTGTGGGTACTATTTTCAAGAATGAATGCTCACTGTAGCCGCAGTTTCTGCATTGCAATAATGACCAGAACGGAGGTATGCCCTGAGCCCAGAACACATCGGATGAACCACATTTTGGACAGAACTTAACTGGAAATTTGCTCTTCTTATCTTGTCTCGTTGATTTATCCGTCAAAAAGCATCACGGTATCCAATTAATGTAAATATCATCTTGTTTGTTAGTTTGAGTGTGTTAATAATTTTTTATTCCTGAAAATCTTTTTTAGCCATACAACTACTAATAATTGGTTTGAACTGATGAAAATAGTTGAGCTCAATGAGGATCTGGAGAAGAACTTTGGGAAATACACGCACAGGGATCCTCTTGACTGTTATTTTTTCATTCATGATTACAATCAACATAAAGCACTAAGTGAGTTCCACTTAGTCATAAACGAAAGAGAAGAAATTCTGGGTATATCCCTGAACTATATGAGCCACGTTATGCAACTGAGAGGAACAGAAGCAGCTATTCGTCTAATGCTGGAGGAACTTAACATCGGGAACGCCTTCCTTCAAATACCCGTAGAGTACGAAAAAGTTGCTCTGTGCAAACATCCTTCATTCAGCTCCAAAGTGACTATAACACTAATGTCCATCAAGAAAGGACAAGAAAACATAAAAATATCAACAACACCTGAAAAACTATCTGTTGAAGACTCAACGGAAATATTTAACCTACTAAACCAGACAAATCTTGCGTCATGGCATAGGGCTGCTGAAGAGGTAAGGTCACGTTTCGAAGACTCCTTATGGGTTGGTGTAAGAGAAAGCGGGAAACTCGTTTCGGCTGGTGCAGTTAGGTTGAACGATTACGGAAGTTTAATCGGTCCCATTGTCACACTTGAATCATATAGAAACCGAGGTTATGCAACATCTGTTGTTTCAGACTTGGTCAGAGAAGCATTGAAAATATCATCAACACCCGCTATATCGGTCAAGAGCGACAACTTACCAGCTATCCGCATTTATTCATCAGTTGGTTTTGAACCTTACAAATCATATCTTTTCCTAGGCGCATAACCATCTTTTCACATGTTCTCTTCCGTATTCTCTCCGGAAAAGCTATGGCTCTGTTTTCCTGCACGGACAGTAAAAGCTGTGGTTTGATTGTTTGTGTTTGTAAACTGTTTTGTCGCCAACTGCACTAACAACCCAAACAAGGTACCCGCAATTCTTACATTTCATAGTTAGTATTCATCCTTAGAATTTGTTATAAGTCCAATGGGAAAAACCAAGTTGCTCCGAGTGAGATAGATATCAACGACGAGGGAAGACGTCCCCACGACATAACGAAAAGCTTTTAATAAGTCGTAAGACACAATAAATATGTGTATGTGAAGAGACGTAGCAGGCTTGAAATTTACTTAGAAATTTTGGGTATTTTAAATCAAACAAGCCCAATAAAGCTAACGCACATCATGTGTAAAGTTAGTATTAATTGCGGCATCCTAAAAGAATACATAAACTCCATGTTAAAACAAGGCTTAATTGAAGAGCGTACCGCTGGTAAGCGGCAATTTTATGCGATTACACAAAAAGGCATTGAAGTTCTTGAGAATTTCCAAGAGCTTAAACAAATTCTACCAATCATTCAATAAACTCAGCAATCCACAATCTTATATAACTTGGTTCGTGTTTCTTCCGTCAAGGTCTAATCAGCTTGGACATGAGGCTACAAGTTTTCGAGTATTATACGAATGACGATAATGGGCGAAAAAGTTTTCGCCTCGCTGTTGTTAACTCTATTAAGTCTAAGAGTTATCCTCAGAATTTCGTTTGTATGCTCCCTTCACAGTTCGGGAAAGGAAAAGTAGATAGTGCTTTCCTTAAATTATTCAAAGAAAAAAGTTTGGAACAAGCTAAAGCTTTGTTGAAAACTGCTTTGGAGCGGGAGGATGATCCTGAAGTCAAAGCTGAAATTGAGAGAAGACTCAAACTGCTTGAGCCTAAGGGAGTTAACCAGATAAAGTGTAGCAGGTGCGGGAAACTTTTTCAATCCAGAGGAGTAAGAAAGTTCAAGAAGAGTTTTTGTGAAGAATGCATGAAGAAAAGGTTTGGAAGCCAAGAATAGAGTTCTAAGCCTCGGAAATAACCATATAGTCTTTGTTTTTTTCCACTGAGAATTTGTTGTTAAGAAATAGCTTCACTGCTTGAAGGTCATAATCGCCTTTAATCTTCAGCTGGTAGATATCTGGTAAGCTATGTTCAATACTGACAACAACAGGGCTAACAAGCTGATGAGCACCTAACTCTCTTAGAAGAGCAACCGACTGTTCTCTATTCACTTGCTTCCCCTAACTCGCTTAATGGACGTACAAAGCTAATAACACTTTGCTGAAGAATTGTGTATATAAACTCGAAGTTTTTATTCAAATTTGCGCTGTAAAACGCCTGACCTCAAACCAAAAAATCTATGCTGGAACGGCTTTATCGCCCCTATTTACTTATTCCATCCCTCTAGTTTCCAGCAACTAACTCGGAGTTTCCAGAAGAATCCATGAGACGAAGCCCAGAACCAAAACAAAATCACCAAATCATTTCACAACAAACACCTAACTTGATTTGTAAATCCAAAAACGTAAACAGTTAAAGCAGATCCAAAATGGGTTATAGCACAGAAAAACAGTTCAAGATTAAAGAAAGGATTCTGCTTTAACTTCATCTTGGGTAATGTACGACTTTCTTAGAAAGAAAACAAGTTGCTGTACAAGAAAGGGTTTTGAATGGACAAAGAAAAAAACGCCCTGAATCATCCATTGGGAACTTAGCCCGTTACAGGATTATTCAACTTTTCTATGCGAGAGGTTGATGGAACTTGAACTGGTTAATTGTTTCTTTCTATTGGGATATTTACCCGTAACTCGCAAATCTTAAATATATGTAAATACTTTAGTGTTTACTCGACCCTGAAATGTCACCAACCTGCACTCTAACCTCTCCACTTAGCCAAAAACAAAAAACCGTCTGGTCACTGATAAGCAGAGGCTCATCTATCGCTGCCATCGCAGACAAGCTAAACACCACCAGACAATTTGTAAACCAAACTAAACTAGTCGCAGAAGCCAAACTATCCACAACCCTCCTAAACGTAGCCCAAGCCAACGACCTCCAAATCACAAAACTATACCCAAAAGAAGGCATACTGCTAGGCTATCATCCATCTCTAAAACGCAAAGCCATTGTAACCTACAGCACTAACCACGGCTTAAAAGTGTGGTACTGGCACGACAACCCCGAAGAAGTAACCAACCAACAATTCCTAAAACAAACCCAAACCTACCTGCTTGACCTCGCCAAAGAAAAGGGCATAGAAATCCCCAACGCAGCAACAATTCACCCAGCAAGGCTGGCGCACTTCGTTTTTTGTAAACTTGCACCGGAGATAGAAACATGAACCCACTATACTACTTGAGAGAGCGTATTCGAGGCTGGCTTCCCCAAGAGCCTCAACAACCCGAAAAAAGAGTCAATATAAATCTTGTAAACCCTACTCCAAAAGCGCCAATGGTCTTCCGTGTTAGCGGTCTGCTGTTATCCGCAGTTGGAGTCTTCCTACTAGCTATGGTTGGTTTTAACGCCTTAGTATTCGTTTCGGGCTACAACCTCAGTAACATTGTGAATTTGCTTCCAATATCGTTCGTTGCAAGCATTGCTTTGATGGTGGCTGGTATGACATTGAGTGCCCATTCAGAACAATTTAATGGCAGATTTCTGAGAAGACCTTGCCTGACTGCCGGATTAATATTGCTAACTATTAGCATTTCCGCCATCCTCTCTGAATATTTATTGTCAACGCGAATGGGACCATATCAATATGGTTTACTCGTTGAGCCTTACGCAACATTTTTTTGGTTTTTGGCTTTTGCAGGGGGGCTCATACTGTTTCTAGGTCTTTCGAAATGGTCAGCATTACCCAGCTTAGCTAAAAAGTCATTTTGTGTCTTGGCTTTCGGCGCAGCCACCAGCCTAACGTTAGCTCTTATTCTCCAGTTTAAACCTACTCCTCCAGCTGTTCCTCTGTCTTTAATTTCTGTGTGGAGTAGTCCCTATCTGCTGTTTAGCTCTATTCTGAGCCCTGTTGGACTTATATGCTTAGTTTTGGGGTGGGCTGGTCTGTTTTCAATTAGCATGAAAAAGCGACCGTTCTTGCTTCCAAGCCTATTCACCTTAATGTTAGCTATTGGAATATTCTTGTCAGTAGTTCTTATTTAGACTTTGAGCTTTCTTCGAATTCGAAATAACTAGACAGAGATTGAAAACTAAGCCGACGAGTAAGCATCTAAAAACAGATAACACGAATAAGTAGACCTTTTCTGCGGCTACGAGTACCCACACTTGTGATTAAAAGTTGTCTGAGCGGAAACAATAGGCAAAAGCACATAAGAAAAAGTTAAATCTGCATTGATATAAAGAGCATAAATAAGGAAATATAGGAACCAATTAATGCCGAAGAAAAAAATCATAGCGGTTGTTTTAGTAGTGGCAATCGTCGTCATAGCCATTGTTGGATATGAATTTTTTATAGTTAATTCCCTTTCTGGTTATACCAAAGTCTCTCTTACATATGCTCAGACCTATTCTATAAAATTTGGAAGCACTGTTTATTATATAACGTATAATGATGTTCAAAATGGATTTGTCTCATCAATGCCTGTTTTTCAAGTAACGGCGCAGACGCTCATTAATAACTCAAGCCAAAGTTTCGGAGCAAATCAAGGAGAGAGACCCAGTTTCTCAGGGCTTCAAATGGTGGTGGGCAATGTAAATTCTAACCAAATGATTCTATATGTCAAGTCTACAATCTCAAGCTCTAAGCCAATAATTTCTACGCCAAACTTACCAACAGATTGGTGGAAATGATAGTTGTCATGTTAGGCATCGAAAAACCATCAACTTGAGGTACCCAGTACCGCTCTTAAAGGTACCTGTGTACCTAAGCTTTACTTCAGAAACTTTGACTAAAATCAGTCAAGAATCCTTTACGAACAGCCTTTTATCTTTTTGAGTACGCTTAGAGTTACTATTGAATAGAAGGGACAAACGTTTTGCCTTAATTAGTTTAGCGTTAGCAATCATAGCAGTTGTTGTAGTTGCTATTTTTGTTCCCCCAAATACTGAAATGTCAGCATCTAACCATTTTGCGTCTCAGATTAACACAGAATTGTCATCATCCAATGTCGGGGATTTGGCTGGAAGTAACGTTATTTACTTTTACTACAATAGTGCTTGATATGAGCATACATAGCAAAAGTAGATTTGGCATTTAGAACAGTGTTTACCAGCTCCACCTACACTCTTACCGCAACTGTCACAAGGTCTTGATAAATCAACCATAGAATACGGTAAGTTCTCAAACGGTTTTTAAAGCAAGTGATGAAACTACTTTGTAGCACAGTAGAGACCATTTTGAAAGTGATTATTCAAACAACAAACGAAATTTTTTGGGGATAATAAGTCTTAAATCTGCACAGGTGGAAGCAATAATTTATGAATAAAATAAACATGAAAACACGTTTGTATCTGACACTTATCGGTGTAAATCTAAACTTTTTGGCATTATTTTTCTTCATAATAGGCTTGCTGAAACTTTATGGAGAAAGCTCTGATTCACTAATAGCGGAAATTTTCACCGTACTTATTGGCAGTCTCATGATTTTTGTTGGGTTAAAAAGCTTTAATCGAAATAACCCCAAAAAGACTGTTAGGTAGGCTATTTGACGGTAAAAAATCTTAAATCTGTAAAGCGTAGAAATAGCCTAATTCTTAGGCAAGAAACATTGACTTGAGCCAGTCAAAAATCTTTTACGGGAAGCCTTTTAACGTAAACAGGTTCCAAGAGTAAGTATGGGAAGCACAAGCAAGAGTTTGGCTTTAATTCTGATTATAATCATATTTGTATCAAGCCCTAGTCTTATTGCGATTAAACCTGTCTGTGCTCAGTCAAACTCTACGCCATCTGTTCCAGAATTCACTGTGAATTACGTGGATGACTCATATTATTCATCGCCGACCTACACTCCAAACCCTTTTACAGGCAATACACCATCTGGCGACGTTAATTTTTATGAAAACAAATCTCTAGTACTAACAATCCAAAATCAAGCATTTGAGAGCTCTAATTCTTTTATAAGTTTACATTATAGTGTTCAGTGGAAAGGTCACTTTGAGACGACATGGAATCTTTTCAATGTTGATATTAACCCTGATGCATTGTCTGACGTTACCGTTTTTCCTATAGGTTTTAGCGGAGACAACGGTACTTTTGGTTCTCCAGCCACAGTGCCTGATGTTCCCAATGGTGGAAAAATAGATTTTCAAGTGGAAGCAGCAATAGGATCTTGGTATACAGTTCCCTATTATCCCCATGGATATGATAGCAATGGTAATCCTATAGGAATGCCTTTTGGAACGACTCCGGTTTTTAATGGGACAACAAGCGGTTGGAGCAACATAGCAACTATAAGCATACCAGATGGTTCAGTAACTTCATACCCAAATACAGGAACTCCACCAATATCTACTCAAGAAACTCCCATTCCAAACCCCACTCCCACACCTACAGTGTCGCCTTCAACTACTAGTGCAACTTCTGAATCTAGCCCTGCCGTCCCAGAGTTTCCTACTTGGATAATTCTGGCACTTTTTGCAGCAGTACTGCTATCAACTGTATTTGCCAGAAAGAGAATAACCAAAACATCGTCCTTCAAACAGAAACACTGGTTGAGCCTGTTTTGCATAACACATAATAGTTTGCAGAGCCGATTTTAGCATCAAAGTCGGGGAAACAGCGTGAAAGCTCACGTAGTACTTGCTAATCCACCTTATCCTGAAGATGTGCCGCAAGCCGTCTTCATTCCGCTAGGCATCAGCTACCTTGTCGCTGTCCTCGAGCAGAACGGGTACGAAGTAGACGTCGTTGATTGCCAAGTAGCTAAACTCAGCCAAAAGGACCTGGAATACAAGTTCCGAAGCCTCAAACCCGACATAGTCGGGGCAACAGCCGCAACCGTAACTTACTATCCAGCGTTGCAGGTCCTCAAAGCAGCCAAAGCCGCCGTGCCCAACTGCTTAACCCTCATCGGTGGCCCCCACGTTACCGTTCTGGACGAGCGCACCTTCACCGACAGCCCAGACGTAGACATCGTCGTGCGGGGCGAAGGAGAACAAACCATGCTCGATCTCGCACGCTTAGCATCAGAGGGCAACCTGAAAAGTCTTGGCGAAGTTTTAGGCATCACATTCAAGAGAAACGGACAAGTCATCCGCACAGCCGACCGACCCTTCCTTGAAGACATCGATACGCTTCCTTACCCGGCGCACAAGCACTTTGACGTAACCAGATACAGAATCAACGGCAAGCTCTACATGCCCATAATAACCAGCCGCGGATGCCCGTTTAACTGTGCTTTCTGCTTAGCATCAAAGATGTGTGGAAAAGGCTTCAGGGCACGAAAACCCAAAAAAGTGGTGGATGAACTCGAGTGGCTCAGAGATACTTTTGGGGCAGGAGCCTTCGCCTTCTATGATGATACATTCACTTCTGACGTTCCGCGGGCAATCGCTATCTGCGACGAAATGAAAGCAAGAGGGTTCGACATGCCGTGGGACTGCCGAACAAGAGTTGATAAAGTCTCTAAACCTCTGCTGGACAAGCTTCAGAGCACAAACTGCCAGCTCATCCATTTCGGGGTCGAATCAGGCAACCAACAACTGCTCAACACTATGCGGAAGGGCACAACAGTTGAGCAAAACGCAAATGCAATTAAACTGGCGAAGGAAGCAGACATTTTGGTCGCGATATCGCTTGTGATTGGATACCCAGGCGAAACCCCGGAGATGCTTAAGCAAACCGTGGATTTCATCCGCAAAACTAAGCCTGACTATGTCTACATGTGTGAGGCCGTTCCCTATCCAGGCACCCAGCTTTATGATTACGTGAAGGAGTTGGGATTGGAGTTTTCAGAGAACTGGAATCTTTACCATGAACAGATGCAGGTTTTCAAGAACACGTTGCTGCCGCTGGAGAAGCTAGAGCAGACCAAAAAGCGGGTTTACGACGGCGTCTTCACGCCAACATATTATTTGCGGATGAGGCGAAGAGGAGACTTCCACAGCCAAATCATGGCTCGCATGGCCCTAAACCATCTCGTTTGGAAGTACAAGGCTACAAGATGGGGATTTAGGCAACTGGGCAAGGTCAGACACGTCAAACAGAGTCCAGGCGGGCACAGTACCCCAAGCAAAGATCAAGAATAAAAAAGCTTAAGACGGCTTAACAGCCGACGGTTTTTCAGTTTTCTTTTTGTTTGCGTAGCTAGCCGTGAATAGCGCGATGATGGCAACCGTGGCGATACCGACAACTCCTAGGACTAAGTCATGTCCAACTGCAACGTTGTTTGATGAAGTGGCGCTTGAAGGTTGCTCAGTGATGCCTTCGGTGAAGCAGTAAATGTTCCAGTCGTTGCATCCGATGTAAAGCATTCCGTTGGCAATTGCTGGCGATGACCAGCTGCTTGATGGACTGTAGCCTGTTGCGATTTTTTCACCGTTTTTGGTTGTGTCTAAGATGAGGATGTGGCGTTCGCTGGTTGCCATGTAGATTTTGCCATCAGCGTAGGATGGAGAAACGTATAGTTCGTCGCCTGTGTAGGCGCTCCAGAGTTCATGTCCGTTGGCTGCGTTGAGGCAGGCGATGTTGAATATGTCGAGTATGTAGAGGTTGCCGTTTTCGTAAATTGGGGAGGAAACGATGAATTCGGTGGCTCTGGTGTTGATGAAATCCCATACGAGCTCGCCGGTTTCAGCGTTAACGGCGTAGTATGCTCCGAAGTCTGAGGCTGCAAAAACCATGCCTGCTGCAACGCACGGGGATCCAAGCATCTCTGTGCCGCCGAGGAACGAGTGCATATAGGGAATAGTGAAGTTCCACGCCATGTTCCCAGTGGTAGCGTCCAGTTTGTATAGCATGCCTGCTGAGGGCAGCTGAGAAGTGAAGTAGACTGCGCCGTCTGAGTAGGCTGGAGAACACTCGATGGGTCCACCCGCAGGGGTTTTCCATACCACCGCACCTGTGTTTGCGTTAAGAGCATAAAGGTTCCCGTCCAAAGAGCCAATGAACACTATACCGCCAGATACCACTGGCGACGATGTAAGCATCAGGTTCGCGTAGGTGAAGTGTAAGTTGCTGCCGACCGAGGTTTGCCAGTTCAATGCGCCAGTTTGAGCGTTGAGGCAGTAGAGGTAGCCATCGTCACTCTCAATGTAGAGCATCCCATCTGCAACTGCAGGAGAATCTTCAATTGAGCCGCCTGTGGCGTATTTCCAGACGAGTTTGCCGCTGTATGCGTCGAGGGCATAGACGTTTTTGTCCTGCGAACCAGCGTAGACTATCCCGTTCACGACAGCAGGCGAAGAGATAACTGAACCATCAGTGGTGAATTTCCAAGCTATCGTAAGGTTTGATGGACCTTGAGCGGCAGTGGAAGAGTGAGCTGGGTCAGCACGGAACATAGTCCAGTTACTTGCGGCTGAACTTATAATCGGCGTCAAAGCTGGAGTCGGCGTTGGCGTAGCTGCCGGGGTTGGGGTGTTTGAGGGAGTGGGTGCTTGGGCTGAGCCACCTATCGCCCATAGTTCATTATTCGTCGAGTACTCTGTACCCGATGTTGTGTCCACAGCCGCCGTTACGTTCCCTGGAATAATGTACAAGTTCCCATATGCTACAATCGCGGATTCGCGAGGAGCTAGCGCTTCAATAGGAAGCGTCCATATGGTTTGTCCGTTGTAAGCGTTAATACAAGCGTACTGAGAAATCTGCGCAGGTCCGTTGTACGCTGCGTATTGGCCTGTCGTTACATATATTTTTCCGTCTGCAACAGTTGGCATTCCCGGCCACAGAAAGTCGTTGTCTGGGCTCTTATACTTCCAGATGAGTGCACCAGTTTTTTCATTTAGGGCGTAGAGGTAGCCGTCTTTGTTCATTTCGTAAACTGTGCCGTAAGCGATTGCTGGCCCCGTAGTGAAGTACCCGTCAGGATCTGAAGGAGGTGTGTAAGTCCATACGATTTTTCCAGTAAGCGCGTCGAAACAGTACATCGTGTTGTCATCTGTTCCGCCTCGGAAGAAGAGACCGTCCGAGTAGGCGCCGTCAAAAATCATGGGTCCTTTCGTGAGTGTATCCCAGATGATTTTTCCCGTCGTCGCGTTGAGCCCCAACTGCTGGTTTTCAAATGAACCCGCAAAGACCATGCCGTCACCGTAGGTTGTTCCGATGCCTGCTTGTCCTCCGCCTGGAATGTAGGTTGTCCAAGCCACGGTCGGCGGTTTCGAGGGGTCAGCAAAGTTCCAAGCGACGATGTATGAGTTGGCTTTTACGTAGAACATTTTAGTTTCTGGGCTGTACACGTTGGAGGTGAAGATTCCTGTATCAGCGCAAAATGATGTGCTGGTCCACAGGATTTTGCCGGTGGATGGGTCAAGGCAGCTGCCTTCCGTAACCAAGTGGGAAGAATCTATTTCATAGGCTATTGGCCAAGTCTTATTCAAAGGAATTACGGTGCTCCAAGCAATCTGGCCAGCCTGATTTACAGCAACCATTGAAGTGTTCGTGCCCACGAATATGAGCCCATCGAAGGCTGCTAGGTCGGGTTGGATTCCTGGCACGTTAGTTTTCCAAAGTATGCTTGGCATGTTAGGTGCCGGTCCTGCTGAGAAGCGGGTAAATGATTCATCTCCCTGGAATTGGGGCCAATCATACTGATTCAAGTTTGTTGAAGTTGTGCCACTAGTCGACTGAGCCCTTGCATTCAGTTGGAGGGTTGATATTGAGGCGAAAAACGAGGAAACAAGAAGCAGACTTAGAATGGATATGACTAGGATTTTTTTGCGGATCAATAGCACCTCCAATTGTTAATTACTTGCGCATCTCTGATTAAGAGGTTAACGCTTTGGCACACGTCTCTTTATGTTTGGTTTCACTATAAACTTTACGGAAACACCTTTGCTTGCATCTTTCCGCTGCAAAATTGCAGAAAAATGCTGTTTCAGCGAAAAATGCAAACTTGAGAGGTTACCGCACAATCTTTTTTAAGTTGAAACGAAACCTTAACTTAAATAATGAATGGGCGAGAGGGTGGATTTTGGCTTGACGAATAAGGGTCCTTTACTTATGACTTCTTGGAGGGCAACTGGCGCATGTAACGCCCGCTGCAGATACTGCAACGTTGACGCCACAGGCGCCAAAGCCCCCAGGGAACTCACAACTCAAGAAGCCTTCCACCTTGTGGATGAAGTGACAAAATTCGGCGTTCGCTGGTTCGGCATCAAAGGCGGCGAACCACTCACACGCCCAGACATCTTTGAAATCACCAAATACGCCAAAAGCAAAGGCCTCAACGTCTGTCTCCTCACCAACGGCGCCTTCGTCGACGGCTCTATCTACGACAATCTGGTCAGAGACCAAATCTGGACCAGCGTCAGCATTGACGGACCAGAAGAAATCAACGATCAACTCCGAGGCAAAGGCAGCTACCGCAAGGCGTTAGCCGCCATCGATAAACTTAGCAAGGGCAAAATCCTCAACGGCTTAGCCTGCGCCATAACCACCATAAATTACCAGCATCTCGACCACGTTTGCGAGTTGGCTGAGAAGTATCACGCGAACTTTGTCTGGTTCAACCACCTTGTCCCCAGCGGAAGAGCCAAGGAAATGGAGGACCTTACCCCCTCGCCCG
This sequence comes from Candidatus Bathyarchaeota archaeon, assembly GCA_963768425.1. Classification (GTDB taxonomy): domain Archaea; phylum Thermoproteota; class Bathyarchaeia; order Bathyarchaeales; family Bathycorpusculaceae; genus Bathycorpusculum. The sequence continues at coordinate 238,220 of CAVYHV010000017.1, forward strand.
AACAGTACGAGTGGGTACTTAACCATATTTGGGACCTCACCGAAAAATATGAGGGCAAATTCGAAATCCACGTCCACTGCCCCCACTTCGCCCGAGTCGTCAAAATGCGCGGCATCCCAAACTTCGATGAATGGTACGAACATAAGTTCCACGGCAAATGCACCTACTTCGCTTTCGGCGGCTACGTGTCCGTCACGGAGAACGGCGACCTCATCCCATGCTTCTACACCGATCTCACACCAACCGAACACCAGCGGCTAGGCAACATCCGAAACAAATCGTTGCAGGACGCCTGGAAAGAAGTTAAAGCCTCACCGTTCTACAGCAGCTTCCAAGACCGCAACCTACTCAAGGGCAAATGCGGAGTATGCGAGTACCGTGACCTCTGCGGAGGATGCAGAAACCGCGCGTACGCTTATACAGGCGACATGTATGCTGAAGACCCCGCTTGCGCTTATATCCCTGAAAGCCTCCGTAAGAAGTAGCCCCGACTTTTCCCACATTTAAAAGAAAACCTCTTTATTCCATAAGACCCGAGTTAAATAGGAGCAGAAATGAAAGCAGCAGCCTTTATTTTGACTGTGCTGTTTTTGGTTTGTGCCGTTTTGGGAAGCGCCGCTTCTGCAAGCCAACAAAGTCCCATTGCTTGGCCGATGTTTCATGGCGACCTCACCCATTCAGGCAGTTCCAACTCGGCGGCTCCGACGACGAATGCGACTTTGTGGAAATTCAATACGGGCGGGCAGGTGGATTCGCCAACGGTTGTCGGCGGAGTAGTTTACGTGGGTTCGTTTGACCATAAAATCTACGCTTTCAACGCGTCAGATGGCTCAACCATTTGGAGTTACAAAACGGGCGGAGTAGTGATTTCCCGTCCCGCTGTCGTCAACGGCGTCGTCTACGTGGGTTCAGAAGACCACAACCTCTATGCCCTAAACGCCGCAACAGGCGCAAAACTTTGGAATTACACAACTGGATACTACGTTGACTGCGATCCAGCTGTCGCCAACGGGATAGTTTACTTTGGGTCTGAAGACCACAACGTCTACGCCCTAAGCGCTGTTACAGGAACATACTTATGGAACTACACAACTGGAAACAAAATTATGTTGTCCTCACCAGCGGTGAGCAACGGAATAGTTTACATAGGATCAGAAGATGACAAAATCTACGCCTTGAACGCCTATAACGGCAACTACATATGGAGTTATGCGACAGGCAACCAAGTCGTTTCTTCACCATCTTTAAGCGGCGGGGCAGTTTACATAGGTTCAGATGACGGCACAGTCTATGCTTTGGACGCGGTTAGCGGCAAACCGATTTGGAAATTTTCATCTGGTGCGGCAGTCTACTCATCACCTTACGTAAGTAATGGGATAGTTTACGTGGGTTCAACAAACAGCAAAGTGTATGCGCTGAACGCTTTAAACGGAAAGATTGTTTGGGATTTTATAACGGGCGGTGCAGTTGCTTCTTCCCCAACATGCGTCGGAGGAACTGTTTACGTTGGGTCGGAAGATAGCAGGGTTTACGCTTTGAACGCTGCAAACGGAGGATTGCTTTGGAACTACACGACTGGCGACATTGTGATTTCACATCCAGCTTTGGCGCAAGATCTGATTTATGTTGGCGGATGGGATGGCAAACTTTACGCTTTAAACGCTGCGGACGGCAAACTCGTTTGGAGCTTTGCAACTGGAGGGGAGATCGATTCGTCCCCGACTGTCTCCGGGGGTTTAGTGTATGTAGGTTCGCATGATGGCTCAGTATACGCTTTGAATGCTTCCACGGGAATGGTTGGTTACAACTTGGAAATGCACAACAACGTTGTCTGGAGCTACACGACCCAAGGCATGATTCTGTTTTCATCTCCAGCGGTGGCCGACGGCATGGTTTTCGTGGGTTCCTACGATGATAACGTTTATGCATTAAACGCTACGACAGGTGCTTTCATTTGGAGCTTCAAAACTGGCGACCCCGTGGTTTCTTCGCCCGCCGTAGAAAAAGGCGTGGTCTACTTTGGCTCAGAAGATCACAAAGTCTATGCATTAAATGCTTCTAACGGCTCGTTGGTTTGGCAGTTCGCTACCCTCGGTCAGATAACCGTGTCTTCAGCTGCAATCAACGATGGCAAAGTTTACATCGGCTCTAACGATGGAAACGTCTACTGTTTGGATGCTTCAAATGGAGCTATAGTCTGGAAATATGCAACTGAGGGATACGTGGTTTCTTCCCCTGCGATCGCGAATGGTGTGCTTTACGTTGGTTCATACGACAATGAAATTTACGCCCTAAATGCATCAAGCGGGAAGCTTATTTGGAAATACGCCACAGGAGGCAGCATTGCATCGTCGCCTGCAATAGCAAACGGCTTAGTCATTGTAGGGTCAGGGGACAACAAGGTTTACGCGCTGGATGCATCCGACGGCAAACTCGTCTGGACCTATACAACTGGCGGGCAAGTTGCCTCTTCCCCAGCGGTGTCAAATGGAGTGGTCTACGTTGGCTCCTATGACGGCAATATTTACGCTCTTAACGCCAAGACAGGCGCATACATTTGGAGCTTTGCAACAGGGGAAATGGTGGTTTCGTCACCCGCCATAGCCGACAACGCGGTTTACGTCGGCTCATATAATAACATGCTCTACGCGTTCGGTTCATCATCAACCGGTGCACCAACCAAATCGGAGACCTTGCAGCCAACAATTGTTTTGTTAGTTTTTGTGATAATAGTGATAATTCTCGCTTTAATCCTGCTGCAGGTAATCGGTCCTTTTAGAAAGAAGAAAAAGCGGCTTATTTTTCGACGAGTTCAGCTTTGGCTATGTTGAGAACCGCGAATCCTTTCCTGTGGATCACGTTGCTCTTAAGCACTTTGAGGCGTTTCTTGAACAGCGGAGCGTCGTTGACAAGCGTGTGAAACTCGATGTTGCTTATGGCAGTGCCCGTTTCCTTGCTCTTGTTTCGAATTGCCTGCAAGAATTCAGCGTCGACTTTTCGGCCCAACCATTCTTCGCCCAGAAAGTCAGTGTCCACGACAATGATTGTTGCTTCGTAGCCTTTTTGTGTGAAATCCGCCAGGTTCTGGTCTTCCCCCTTTCCTTTCAGCGGGAAAATCATTTTGACCTTTAGCTCTTCGCATATTGGAGTAAGCATAGACATGTGGACGGCGGCTTGGTCTTCTTCAGCGCCCCAAGCGATTCCTTCGACAGGAGGGTTTAGCTTGCTGATTGTTGCTTTGAATTGGTCCACAAACCCTGCCATGGAGATTTCGGGTTGAACAAGTGGAAGACCCATTGCCTTTGCCTGCAACGCGATAATTTCAGGGTTGACTTCGTGTGGGACATCCTTGTAAGGCTTCATCTTTGACAGCTTCATTAGAACCGAACCCGCTAGGCTCTTGATCCTATTTGGTTTGGGTCGTTCGGCTTCTTTGAATACGAAGTTAATCAGCGAAGTAACGTCGTTTCCTTCTGAGATAGCGCCTTGACATGCAAGGTAGCTGTCTTTACCCCCAGTCCACATTGAGGCAACTCTCAAAATCTTCCCCGAAGAAGCGTCACCCACACCTTATAAAAATGTAACGGTTAACGTTAATCATAAGTTGAAAGCTTTAGCTAAACCTCATCGCGCCTGTATCAATCAACTGTATATGCAAAGTGTATATGCAAAATGTATATGCATTGACCCGACCGGGTAGGCTTGTACACACAAGAGGTGACCCCCTACCTACCGGACCTAAGCGCCTAGTTTTTTTAAGGTGACTGGGTCATTTCGTTTTGACCAAAGTATGTGCAGGTTTTAGAATTTAATAGTCTTTGGTCAAAGTGTCGTTGGAAAGCAGGTTAAGGTGCTCAGTTTTCTTTCTTTAACCTAACCCGCGCGTTTAGCAAAAGGTTAAAATCCAGAAAATAATATGCTTAAGAACTATATTCCAGTCAGAACGAAAATCATTCTATTAACGCAGCCAAACGTGTATCGTGATGAAAACAACTAAAACAAAGATAGCCCTCGTGAACACCCCGCTCCTTGAAGGAGCCGGCGACCACCCGCTTTTCCCACCTCTTGGCTTAGCATACATGGCGGCTGTGCTGGAACAAAACGGCTTTGAAATAAAAGTTTTCGACTGCCCCATCTATGGGATAGACCATGAGAAGCTTAAGGCGGAGTTAAGCGTTTTCCAGCCGACCATAGTGGGAGTAGGCGCCATGACGCAAACGTTTGAGTCAGCTCTAAAGACCGCGTACGCTGCGAAGGAAGCTTGTCCCGACGCCAAAGTAGTGATGGGCGGACCACATGCGACGTTTCAAGACAAAGAAATCCTCTCTCAAGAAAAAGTAGTCGACATAATCGTGAGAGGCGAAGGCGAAGAAACCCTTCTGGAACTCGCGAAGCAACCTGAACTGCAAAACATCAGCGAGATTAAGGGCGTAACTTTCCGAAAGGACAACCAGATTGTCCAAACGCCAACCCGACCCTTCATCCAAAACCTAGATGCTCTGCCACGCCCTGCATACAAGCAGATTCCGATCGAAAAATACCGAATCAACGGAAAAAGGATTCTTCCAGTAATTTCAAGCAGAGGATGCCCATTCCAATGCTCCTTCTGCGTTGCGTCCGAAATGTTCGGTCGAACGTTCCGCGCAAGAAGCCCAAACAATGTGCTTGACGAGATTGAATGGCTCAAAAACGAGTTTGGAGCGGAAGGAATACAGTTCCAAGATGACACGTTGACTTTCGACAAGAAAAGAGCCATCGACATCTGCGACGGAATGATTGCAAGAAAAATCAATCTGAAGTGGGGCTGCGGAACCAGAGCGGACGTGACCACCAAAGAGCTCTTAGCCAAGATGCATAAGGCTGGCTGCGAGGAAATCTGCTTCGGCGTCGAATCGGGATGCCAAAGAATCCGCGACTCTTTGAAGAAGAAGGTTACGACGGAGCAGTGCGTAAACGCCATCAAATGGGCTAAGGAAGCAGGCATATTCGTTACTGTATCCATTATCTTGGGTTACCCAGGGGAGACAAAGGAGACGCTCAAGGAAAGCTTGGATTTTGTCCGAAAAGTGGAGCCCGACAGCGTTTGGCTAAACATCCCAACACCTTACCCAGGAACGGAACTACGTGCCCTGGTGCAGAGTCACGGCTGGAAGATGACGGACGACTGGAACCGATACAACACGATGAACCCCATTTTTGAAGACCCCGACCTGCCATCAGAAGTAGTAACCAAGGCTAGGCAGGACTTTTACAATCAATTCTATTCAGTAAAGTACTTCATGCGTCAAGCAGTGAAAGGATACCTGCAAAGGCAGCGTATACAGTAAGATCATGGCTCGAACCGCAGCAAACTACATTCTTATGAGAACCAAAAGAAGCAAAGTCTAAGGCGCTTGGTAACCAATAGCTTGCCGAATCAAATTGTGCTTTTTTCGGAGACCTACGGTGCACAAGCACTTTTTACATAACATTTATTATGTTATCGAACCGTTTTAAAGGTAAAATCGAGGGGACTTGGATGTCAAAAGCCGCTGCGCTTAAAAGTAGCACGTCGGAAGTTTACGATTCACGGGAAAACTGGCCACCTTACACTTACAGAGATTACCCAGGCATTAAACCTGAAATGTACCACGCCTTCATGGATTTCCTTAATACTGAGAATAAATCAGGCAGATTGATGGAGTTGCAACCGTGGATCTCTGTCTGCGACTCAAGATGCGCATTTTGTTATTTTCCAACCACAGCCACGAGCAAGGTGAAGATAGAGCCATATCTTGAACTGCTCAAGAAAGAACTAGAAATGTATGCTAAGACCAAATATGTGAAGACCAGCGTTTTTGACGAAATAGTTTTAGGTGGCGGAACACCAAGCGTTTTGGCTGCTGAGCAGATGATTGACCTCATCGACTTCTGCAAGGCGAACTTCAACATAAACAAGGAATATTTCATCAAAGTAACTGGTTCATCAAAGACTCTTGCGCTTCCAAAAATCGAAAAACTCGCCAAATACGGTGTCTACCAAATGGATATGGGTGCGCAAACATTCGACGACAAACTCCGCAAAATGCTTTGTTTACCCGATTCTGCGGCGGACGTTGAAAAAGCTATTCGGTATGCACGTAAACTGGGCTTATGCGTGTGTGCAGATTTAATGTATAATCTTCCGGGACAAACCATGGAAAGTTGGATAGATACCCTGAAGAAAACAATTGAGCTTGATGTGGAAGTTGATGCTTACTCGTTGCATGTAGACCCCGGCACGACACTTGAAAAAATGATTAAAACAGGCGTTTCGCCGCCCACAGGAGATGCCGAATATGAGAAGCAAATGTATCTAACAGCCTATCAGATGCTTACAGGCGCTGGGTACAAGGCAGTGGGGCACGACCGATACAGCAGAGTAGAGTGGCACATGCGGGAAAACTGCCTGAACGGTTGGCCGTGGGGCGGAATTTTGACGACAGGCGCGGGCTGCTTCATGGGATACTTGCAAAAGTTTAGTTACTCTAACATCGAAAACATAAACGATTACATGGCAACGGTCAAAGAGGGAAAACTGCCAATAAGTAGAGTTATCCGAATCCACAAACGAGGACATGATGAGGCGAACGATGACTCGGCTGTACTTACGGTTACCAGTCAGCAAGAAAGAGTTTATGGAAAAATTCGGAACAACACCTGAAAAAGTCTTCCCGAAACAGCTTCAAAAACTCAAAGACAAGGGACTCATAGAAATCAACGACAAAGAAATCAGGATAACGAAGTTGGGTGAAATCTGGAAAGGCAACATAGCTTGGGAATTCGCACCTAACCAAACCTGATTTTCACTTGCACTTTCGCGTTTATCTTTTTCAATCAAATTGTTTTTCAAGCTCTCAGCCAAAAAACAATTGAAACAACCCTGCGGTACGGGACCTAGTTTGATAACATCGTCGATTCAGGTGCGAAATGGTCTACACCTATTTTTACGTGGTTCTTTTTTTTTCTGAATGGGCATTGGAAATCTCTTGAGCTTAATTTCGGCTACAAGCCAAAAAGCAATCAGACCCAAGTACTTTTGATAACAACTTACCCCACAATGGGAAGCCAGTATTTGTGACAAAAACCACCCAAAACTGAAGCCAGAACTGAGGGTTCCAAAAATTTCGGAAATTAAAAAAGAAAGGGAAATAGGGATTTTTTATTGATGCCTTACTGGCTGAAGTCCATACCACGACATTACTTTAGCAAGAATCGGGATGATTGCTCCTAAAGCAATGTTCGGAATGAATTGCAACACGAAGCCATACAAGCCAGGTACGAGATACGTTGTGGATGCCCACATCTGATGATTCATTGTCCGCGCTGGTGAGAGTGAAATAGTGTAGTTGAAGTACGCTTGAATTGAAGCGGTGATGACAGCTGCTGTCATTCCTGCCCCGAGTAACCGCTTGAAGTTCATGGAGCCGTTAGACAAAGAGCCCGCCATGTAACCGATGATTACAGCCATGACGAGATAAGACAGCATACTCAAGTCGCCGTAGAAGTTGTTAGCGAAAGAGCTATAGACCGCATAAGATCCGTTAGAATAGCCTGCTTCAGCTAAATAATACATGCCTCCTGTAATGAAGCCAGCCGCGCCGCCTGCCCATTTGTTCCACAGTAAACCCAATATCATTGGGATACCGAGAATGATCATTTGCGCAAAGCCCTGAGTGAGAATAATGCCGATCGTACTGGATTTTCCGATTACGTGTGAAGCTCCGTTGGGGTTAATGTATATTGCCAGAAAATAGATCAAGAATACAAGGATTAGCGGTATCATGATGCCGGTGAATATGTCAGCTAGTTTGAATCTTGGTGTTTCCAATTTTTATCCCTTGACTTATTTACGTTGTGGCATGTTTATAAGCTTAATGCTTGGAAGGTTGGCATGTTAAAAAGCAAAGGTTACAACGCGGGAAACAGGCGCTAAAACGGCAACCTGTCAAGTGGCAACATAGGTTTTGGGGTTGAAGAAAATAAAAGAAAAGATTAAGGAAATGGGGTTTATTGTTGCTGTCTTAGCATTGCTTTTGATCGGAGAACAGCGCCTTTAAGGTCTATTCTTGATGGGCAAACGTAGCTGCAGTGTCCGCATCCAGTGCAATAATCCGCATTTAACTTACTCATGGCGTCGAAATTCATCTTGTCAAAGGCCTGCTTAATTAATATTGGGCTTAATCCGTGGCAACAAACTCTCATACACGCGCCACATCTCATGCATTGGTATTCTTTGACTTTATCAGGGGTAAATGCTTTGGCTTTAGGCAGTTTAGGCTCTTTAGATTCGGTTGAAGGCTTCCGTCGACCAACTTTGTCAAGTGCAGGCACTGTTAAGTTCATTATGACTAGCGCTACGAAAGAGGCTCCGAAGAACTGCATGTACGTAATCATAAGCACTGTTAATATCGCAGTTCCCACTCCGAAGATTATCTGTCCCATGTATGTTAACGGGGTTGTTGCAGGATCTGTTGCCATAAAGAACGCCAAGAACACTGAACTGCCGATGAACATTAAGAACAGAAACCGCACAAGGTAACCTGCACCACCTGAGTCACCATAAACAGCAGAGAAAATCACTGAAAGCACAGCGACAGCGACAAAGTAGCTAATGGTAATTCTCCATTTAACGTATCTGCGTGCGACAACAAAGAAGCCTATGCCGACTATGAGAACTGCAATTGTCGATGCTCCACCAGGCCATCCGTGAAACTTGTCTAAAAACATTTGCTGAATCAGGCTGTTTATATTTACCGTTGCGAGCTTCGTGATGTTCGAATTAGAGAAACAACTCCACATATATGAGCCGAATCCAGGATATCCTGGACCGCCTCCATTGCCGTTTACTACGTTGGTTAACCCTAATGGACCTGCAAGCGAGGGAACTTTCAGTAGACCGCTTTTCATGTGATCAATTGCCAATAGCAACGCGTTGATGAATGGTATCATTACAACGATTTTTGCAGCTGCAGCGGGATTAACGTATTTTCTGCCAGTGGTACCGACTAGTTTCTTGAAGACAATCAAGCCTACTGCGGACATCGCAGCGACAAAGATGAAGCATTGAGGTGCCTCAAGAGGGAACAGCTCAAAACCCACTGTAGTCATACTTGGGACACCGAGTACATAGCAGTCAGTGACAATTAAACCGAAAACAGCGGCAGACATCAGGTTGAGCGGACTATCCTCAGCAACTGAATGCAGAAAAGCATCAAGCCCAACAGCGATACCGACAGCGATTATTGCGTTAATGGCTAATGTGAGACCAAGATTCCATTTCGACGGTGTCGTCTCTTGTGACCAAATAACGGCCGTTATAACGGTGAGTATTAGCAACGCGAAAAAGGTGTAAGTCATTAGCTTATCTTTAGTCATCCATGAATATTCTTTAGGTTTAGACATTATTCAACTTCTTCTCCTTTTAATTTCTAAGTTCAATTTAGCGCTGGTTAGTTTAATAAGACTTTCTAAACATATGATGAAAGCTTGATACTTTTAATGGATTATACGCTCATCCATAAGGGGAATGAGAATTATTGCGCAAAATTGTGTGTGAACATTATTTCCGTTTGAAATACGTTTAGGAGTGAATGACCTAAAAGAAACGGCGCACTCTGTAAAGGAGCTAACACGGATAAACTTTTACTCTCGTTTTACGTAGAGGCTTAACTATGAATAAAGCGGGTAAAGAGGAGTTAGAGGGCATTACTTTAGACGTTTACTTGCAAGTTTTAAAGATAGGCAAACCCGTCGGACCAAGAGAAGTCATGAAAGCCGCCAACCTCAGCAGCCCAAGCGTGGCGTATAGACACCTACAAAAACTCGAAGACTTTGGCTACCTGCAAAAAAACACGTACGGAGAATATATTACAAAAGATAAAGCACACATTTCCGGGTACATTTGGATTAGCAATCGCTTGATTCCAAAGATGTGGCGGTACTCAATCGTTTTCCTAGCCATTCTCGCCGCTGAAGCAGTGATCTTAGCTGTGCATTACGCCGTTGAAACTTACGAATTCAAAGTTTTCTTTCTACTAATAATTCTCATAACTGTGCTAGCTTTCAGCGTTTTCACTATTGAAGGATTTCTTCAAGTTAGACGAACCCACTACAGCAAACATGAAAAAACCAGCCCTAAGAACAACTCTGACCCGATAAACGGGAATATGCCCCAAACAATGCATCAGCCAAGTTGCTTTCTGCAATCTATTTCATTCGAAACAAACATTGTGTTCTAGGAGCAAGTTTTATATCGCATCGGCGAATTTAATTTGACTGTTGGGATTTGATGGCTTCAAACAAGTCACCACTATTCATGGTGGTTTGGCGCTGTACAAGGAACTGTGTCGGCAATTGCATGTACTGTAGCTACACAAAGGATTATGCAGCTGAAACGGAACTGGATACTAAAGGCGCCAAGAAAATGGTTGACGAAATTCACGATTTTGGTTCGCCCTGGTTCGGAATCAGCGGTGGAGAACCTTTGGTTCGAAACGACGTTTTCGACGTTATTGCCTACGCCGAAGAAAAATACGACATGAAAGTCAGCCTTATAACAAGCGGTTTCGCGTGGGATGAAGAACGATTTGACAAACTCAGAAAGTACAATGTCCACACCGCAATCAGCCTGGATGGAAACAGGGAATCAAACGAAATAATTCGACGAAAAGGCAGCTATGACAAAGCATTACATGCCATGAAAAAGTTATCTGAAGTTGGATTACTCGATTGCATTGTTACAACCATGACCAAATACAACATTAAACACATGGCGCATCCAGCTGCACTCGCAGAGGAATACAAAGCGCGCATGGTAGTTTATCACAATCTAGTTCCCGTTGGGAGAGCAGGAAGTAACATGCCTGACTTAGCACCTACCCCACAACAATACGAGGAAGCTTTTGACGAAATTTATGATATTCAACGGAAACTGTATGGCAAAGTTAAGGTCAATGTTTATTCGCCTTTCTATGCAAGGATTGTGCGCCAGAAAAACCCAGTGGACTTCTGGGACTGGTACCATGAAGGCTACCTTGGCAGATGCACCATCGGCGGTAACTACATTGGCATAACCGAAAACGGCGACTACCGAAGCTGCGGATTCCACGAAGGCTACCGTTTAGGCAACGTCAAAGACAAGAAATTAACCAAGGTTTGGGATGATCTACAGCACAGTGAATTGCATCTTAAACTGCGGGACAAAAGCAACATCAAAGGCCGATGCGGAGTTTGCGAGTACCGAGAAATCTGCGGCGGATGTAGAACTAGAGCCGAATACTACACGGGCGACCTATTTGAGTCAGATCCAGCCTGCAGTTATATTCCGAAAGTTCTGCGAGAAGATCCCAACTACTTAAAAAAGCAGTAAATTTCTTTCTTCAGTTCCCTTTTTGAATCGAGAAAACAAGAAAGGGCAGCATTTTCGATTAATTACTTTCGGCAGTTTGGCACTTATTATTAGAATATTAACAAGATGCTTTCCGACTACTTTTCAAGAAAAACAGAAAATCAACTTATAGAAACGGGACTGCCCGTTGCCTTAGACATTTTTGCTATTGTGTTTGGTTGTAGTTATTTAGTATTTTGAAAATAACGTATCGGTCATTTGAGTAGATTTGCTGGAGAAATTTCAAATGGACTATGTTAGGGTCAAGCTGATTTTTGTCGTAAACTATGAATTCAATGTTGTTCTGGGCTATGTAGTCTTTGTAGCTACTAGTGTATATTGTGAAGGGGTCAGATTTGAAGCTAAATAGGCTTTCAAGATTGCTGGGCGACAACGCTGTAAAGTTGCTTTTTGAAAGACAGAGAATTTGGTATTGCCGGTTAACAATCTGGTCAGTGTTGATTTCACTGAATTGATACTGGTACCTTATTGCATCAATTTGCCCCCCGCCCAGTGCCCCAATGTTCCCCCAGTCTGGTGGATCGGTGAAGTTGAATGCACAGGCGACTTGGTCTTTGTCGTCATAAACTCCGACGTAGATGTCGGAAGTTGAATTTGGCAAATTAACTACTGCCCAGAGATTCCCGTCGGTCGTTTTTGAAGTTACATTCCAAGGGCTTACCCAATTCATAATCTGCGGAATTTGAGCCTTGTCGAAATCGAGACCAAAGTAGTTGGTAAAGTAGAGCGTTACATTTGAAATATCACCGTTCAAAGGAGTTAAAGCCCAAGAAATGTCGGCCGGGTAAGAATAGTTTTGAACAAGCATTGTCTCCGTTAAGGCTACATATTCGTTGGAAAACCGAATCTCTAATTGTGTGGGATTAATTTGCTGGTCAAAGTAAATGTCCCGTGTCAAATTGGTGAAGGGAAAATTGTAATTCTTGCCGTTTTGGGTGAAAGAAATAAAATCCCCTGCGGTGGAGGAAGACAAGACTTGATACCAAATTCCGTTGATGGAAATGTAGCTTTCGAAGAAAGTATTTCCATAGGCTTCGTAAGCTCGAAACAGGTTCTGAGGGTCCTGAATATCGTATGATAGACTCAAAACTGACCATGCGACGTCATTTGTCTCCACAGTTGCTGAAGTTTGAGCAATAACATTTTTGCCAGAAAACGCGGAAAACCAAAAACCAGGGATTTCAGTATCAACGACCGTCGCGTTATTCGGGTAGTTCTGCTGGAGCCAAATGCCTGCATCAAGTGCTTTCACATCTGTTGTCGAGTAGAAAACGCTCGCCTGTATTATTTTGCCGTAAACCGTGTCGGAACGAAAAACGAGCACCAAACACATCAACACTATTAAAGAAACCGTTAGAATCTTTAGCCAGTTCCCGCGAACAGAACCAAGAATCGGCTTGCTAAAGGTCCTTACAAACTTCGCTGAAAAGCCGTTGCCAGCTTTTTGCCCCTTGACTCCAACTACATCAGATTGAGGAATGCCCTGATAAATAGAGAGGCTTTTGCTGTTCTTCGAGTAGAATATGACAAATTTTTCTTGAATGAAAACTACAGAAACAGCAGCGAAAATAGCCATCGCAGGAGTAAGATAATAAACGAACCATTGAAATGGCATGAAAAATCCGAAAAGGTAGGACTCAGCGAAAAAAAGTGGAACAAAGAAACTGATCATCAATATTGCATAGGAAAAAAGTTTTTTTTCTTTTCTCAGGAGAAAGAAGGAAATGACAATGCCGCCTATGGCAAAAAAGAAAATGAAGCCGAAATTAACCATAAACGCCTTAAAGCTGACAGAGGGAATCTGGAAAGCGTAGGTTTTTACGGCAAAAAACACGTATTCAATGACAAGCCCAATGTAACCGAACACAGCTTTAAAATAATAGAGAAAAGCTATTCCGCCGCCCACAATCAAGGCTAATACAACTTTAAGGGAGGCCCCTCTTGAGTTTATCAGCATATAAATTAGAATTGGAGGCAACATAAATGCCGCGAGGAAAGCGGCAAGCTGATGGGACAAAACTAGTGCGAAAGCCGCAAGAAAAGTAACCACAAGGTAACCGAACTCCCCTGTGGCTTTAGTTAAGTAAAGAAGCATAAAAAGAATAAAGGCTATGCCAAGTACTGTGGTGTAGCCGCCAAACTGATTAGCTTCAAAAACAGGAAAACACATCAAAAGTAAAACGGCTCCTACAGCTCCGACTTTCTTACCAAAAAACTTGCTACCAATCAGATAAACAGCCATGAAAAGTAGCCAATCAGCCACTGCTGCAAGAGCTTTAACCAAGAAAATCATCTGCCCGATGCCAGCTGCACCAGTGAAAGAAATAAGCATGGAAAGCAGAAGCTCGTAAAGCGGAGGCGTCCAACCTAAGTTTTCTAAGGGTATTCTACCTGTATTTAGAAAAATCTGTGCTTTCACAAGATGAACAGCAGGGTCATTTCCGAGTACTACCCCGTTCATTGATACAACAGTGTAGAAGATGAGTAAAACAAGCACAGAGAAAATTGTTATGAAGGCAACTTCAAGCTGTTTCTCATTTGCCATTTTACCCATCAAGAAGCCAGTTATCCTCCATTCTGATTGACGTTCGTCCTGACTTTAAAGATGGCAACTTCATTGTTAATAAATACCAAGCTAAATTCTGGGTCGTCAGCAAATTTTGTGTTCACCCCAAAATCACGGTTTGCAATGTAAGAAACCGAGTTTGCTTGCAACTCCGCTTTATAATCAAATGTAGTTAAGGGCAAACTCACATCTGGTTTTTGCGCGTTTTGAGCGTCAGAAATTAATGTTTGGTTCAAGCTATTTGTGTTTAATATCTCATTTTCCGTAACTGGGTAAATGCCTACAAAAATTTGTATTTCTGCAGAGGACTTGCCTTGTAAGTTGTAAGAAAGCTGGGTTATGCAGGGATTTTGTGAGTTAAACGCCTTCACTTGTGGCTGATTTTCCTCAAAAACAAGTTGGCCGACCTCTTTCAGACCAGTATCTAACATTGCTACAGTGTTATTGGACGGCTGCAAGAATTGACCTTGGGCATTTATTATGAAATTGATCCAGTCTAAAGAAACGTTCTGATTGATGCTCTGAAGTACTATAGTCATGTTTGCGAATGCCACCCCTTGAGAGACAGTTAAAATTTCGGAGTAACTGAAGTCATTGTTTGCTTTGTCTACGATAATGGATGGGCTGTTGCTTTGTGCACCATCTAGCTGCATATTGACTACCGGCATTTGCGTTACGTCAGTGGACTGCCTGGATCCAACGCTCTGTGAGAGCAAAGTAATCTCACTGTTGTTGAACTGGAAGAAAGGAACGGGAAAAGGTGTCCAGCTAAGGTCGGCGAGAAATTCAGGGTTATGTCTTCCGATGTACCCGCCGTCTTCTCGGACCTGAATGTAGCCGTTATCGATCATGTAATCAGTATCAAGCAGATTAGAAGCAAAAGTTGCTGGCGCTAACTCACTGTCAACCGTTAAGTATTGCGGTTGAACCGCGCTCAAGGTAGGCCGTTGTGCAAAACCGCCAAGCCACCATCCGTAAAGAGCGTCAGAAACAAAAACTGACCCGGGTGCAGTGTTTTGCTCAGCCCAGTGAATTGCTTGGTATCCGGGTTTGTCCATAGTTTGGTAGAAGCTTTGAATAGTCACGCCTTGCCAAGGAGTGAGAAAGATAGGAAGGGTAACGAGAAAGATAAGTATGAAGCCTAACGTGAAGATGGAGTAAACTCTCTTGTGGGTTATGACAGCGGAGATTCTGGTAGCCCACTTGTCTGCGGTCCTCGTTGTTTTCTGCATTTGGCGTGTCAGGTTGTGGTAAGGGACTGTTAGGTGTGCAAAATAGGTTGAACCGTGATCAATCATCATGGCGAAAAGTATGATAACGGGTAAAACCAGGAAATAGAGAAAACGATTGTAATCGACTAAAAGCCCGAACAAGTAGCCTTGTGTCAGGATCAGCGGAACGAAAAGCCACATTATTACCAGGAAAGTTGGAAGCGAAATGAATCGGCGTTTATATTTTTTAGATAATAGAAGCAGTGGGAGAAGGCAGGCGAAGAGCGCTAAGACTTCATCCATAGGAAGCACTCTTGTCGCAATTATCGCTTGATCAATAGCGCTAACAGCGGAAAACGACGAGTTAGCGCTCAAGTAAGCAGGAACCGCCTTTACAAGAAACGGTGAAACAAGAATTGCGCCTCCTACCAGTGGAAGTAACCAACTTAGAACGTTTTTTCGTGTTGTTCCGAACGTTCTAGGCGCTACAAGCGCAAAAAACACAGTGGCGGCTGTTATTCCTAAGAAAACGGCAGCGCTTAACGAATGAGTCAAGAATATGGATCCGACCAAGATTGAACCCGAAACAAGAAAAGGACTCATCGAAAACCTTTCTCTTCGAAGAAACAGGTAAAAAGTCAAAGGAATTAAAAGCAGTGTTATCACGTTGGGGTAGCCCGCCCACATCAACATTTCGATATCAAAACGTGAAACTGCGACTAAAAACGCAACAATAAAAGCTGCTGACTCAGACCATACTGTTCTAGTTATCAAAAAAGCGGCTAAAACAATAAGGGAAGAAAATAGTGCAACAATTAGAGCCTGTGCCACATAGTCTGTTAAGCCCGTCATGAGCATTACGGCTGAAGCAAAAATGTGGTACCCCGGAAAGGTTAAGGATTGGCCTCCACCCATCTGGAAGTAGTCGTAGAGGAAATTGGTATTGCCTGAACCCGTTATAGAGTTGATGACGCTTGCGTGTAACCCTATGTCAGCGCCAGGCGGGAACCCTTGCCAAAACATTAGAACGATACGGTAAATAAAAGAGAAAACGAAAATCAAAAGCAGCAGAACATATTTCTTGTTTGCATTGAACACTTGCGCCCCTCCCTTTCCGTGAAATTCTTTTGTGTTTGATGAAATTGTTAGTCAAAGCTTAAATATGAAAATCGAGTATAAAAAGCCCAGAGTAATAAAAAAGGAAAAAGGTGTTTAAATGTCGTGGCTTAAATCTATGATGGAAAAAGAGCCTCCAGAACCAGAGAATCCAATCGGCATAGTCGTTATAGGCAATATTGAACCGGACATGCATGACACAGCAAAAGAAGCAGTTAGGCGATCACTAAAACGCGCTGGATTCAAAACAATCGACGTAGGAAAAAGCGTTGCTCCACAAGTTTTCGTTGACAAGGCAAAAGAGAACAATGCGAACTTGATTGCTATTTCAGTGAACACTGTTCCAGCAAAGAACAATCTTGCAAAACTTGATGAAGCATTGAAGGCAGCTGGCCTCAAAGGAAAAATCGCCATAATAATGGGCGGTGCTGCAGTCAAGAAAGAAGACGCTGACGCTATGGGTGCACTCTTCGGCAAAAACAAAGAAGAAGCTCCTGAACTTGCAAAGAAAGCAATAGGCAAAAAATAGTCCTTCAGATGAGGAAAAATGTCCTTTAAATTCAACACGAAACAAAATATTTACACGGTTGGAAAAGCTAAAGTAGGCGGTCAGCCAGGAGAACTACCGACTTTTCTGATTGGTTCCATCTTTTGGCTCGGCCAGAAAATGGTTCAAGACGCAAACAAGGGTATTTTTGATGCAAAGGCAGCAGAAGACATAATCAACACTATGCAGACGCAAAGCGACATTACTGGTGTACAGTTCGCTTTTGACATTGTAGGAACTACTGATATGGCCTTTGAAAAATACATCGATTTCGTTGCAAAACACAGCGACGCACCTCTTATGCTCGATGCTATGAGCCCAAAGACACGTATGACGGCAGCTACTATCGCAAAGAAGATGGGCCTTGCAGACCGGTGTCTCTACAACTCAGTCTACAAAGGTGTGACTGATGCGGAACTGGCGAATTTGAAAGAAAGCGGCGTCAAAATGTCTATAGTGCTTGCTGATGACCCTAAAGATACCACAATGGAAGGTAAAATGAAGGTCATCCAGGAAGCATTAGCGTTGGCAGAAAAAGGCGGAATCACTAAGCCTTTGATTGACACGGCTATTCCCGCCTTCGCTCCAGACATGGGTACTGCGGTTAGAACAATACCGATCATGAAAGAGAAGTACGGTCACCCAGTAGGCTTAGGCAGCGGAAACGTTGTCACAACCATGGGTTGGGTTAAAGCAAACGTCGCGAAAGAATTCCGCCCCGGGTGCAGAACCTCAACCAACTCTATCATGCAGACAGTAGGCGCTAACTGGCTTATGATTGGACCCGCAGAGCAAGCAGAATGGATTTTCCCCGCCGTTGCAATAACTGACACATACATTGCTTCAGCCGCAGGCGACCTTGGAACTAGACCAATAGACGAGACTCATCCAATCTACAAAATGTTCATGTAGAAAAAACCCCTTCCTTTATTTTTTATTTGTTAAATTTTTTGAAGGCGAAAATCTGAAGCCTCTCACATGGTTTGAAATTATTGTTGCCTTCACAGTCTTAACGTTAGCAGTAACTTATCTTATTCCCGGCGACTCGTTGTTTGCCGTTTTGCGTTATGTTTTCGGTTTTGTATTTGTTGTTTTTCTGCCAGGCTACTGTCTAATCAACAGTCTCTTCAGGGGTAAAAACAGGATTGACCCGGTTGAGCAGGCTGTTTTGTCGGTGGCTTTGAGTTTTGGTTTAGATGGTTTGGCAGGTTTGTTTTTGGGCCTTTCTCCTATAGGCATTAACTTTACTTCGATAACGGTATCGCTTACCGTGATTGTGCTGGTTTTCGCTGCTGTTGCGCTTCTGAGAATGTTAAGAGAGCCTAATGTGCAGAGCCCTGAGCAAGTAAGCTCCTGAAGTTTTCACCGCTGACTTCCCGTATGTCCCGCCTTTACGCATCATGTGGAAAACGTATCCTGGGCGGAGGTAGAATTGCTGGTAAGCCTTGTAGCGGATCTCCGCAAGTTTCTCCATGGTCAGCCACGGAGTTTCAAAAGTTGGTCCCGCCGTGTCGTATTTATCGAAGTCTGTGACTCTCAGCCACCCGTTATTCTTAACTTGCTCGTACATGGGTGTTCCAGGATACGGAGTGGCAACGTAGAACCCCACGTCAGCAAGGTTAAGTTCCTTGACAAAGCGGATCGTTTCTTTTGCTGTCTGTTCAGTTTCACCTGGAAAACCTAAAACAACGTTCCCAATAGTCATTAATCCAACTTCATTGGCTGTTTTGAAGGCTAAGCGTGTCTGGTCAAGCTTGATTTTCTTGTTCATCTTACCCAATATGGCTTCTGAACCTGACTCAACGCCCATCCAAACAGCGATGCAGCCAGCATTATGCATAGTTTTGAGCATTTCTCGGTCAACCATATCGACGCGTGTGCCGCAGTCCCAGGTCATGTTAAGTTTTCTGGTGTGGAGTTCCTCGCATATTTTGAGGACCCGATCCCGGTTAACTGAGAAGGCGTCGTCGTAGAAGGTGACTTGGTCTACTCCGTATTTGTCGTGCACGAACTGCATTTCGTCAACAACGTTTTTGGGGCTTCTGAAACGATATCCTCTGCCGAACATGCGCACTGTGCTGCAGAAGTCGCACCAGTATACGCAGCCTCGGCTTGTGATAAGCGGAAACAGGATCTTCCCCATTCTTTTGAGCGAGTCAAGCGGGAGTAAATGATGAGCGGGAAAAGGAAGCGAATCCAAATCCTCCAAAAAAGGCCTATCCTCAGTACGCACTATTGTACCATCTTTTGCTCGAAAAGTTACTCCTAGCACGCCAGCGAGGCTGTCTCCGCTTTGCAATTTGTTAAGCAATTCGATGAATGTTATTTCGCCTTCTCTACGCACGACAACGTCAAGGCTCGGGTATTCGTGCAACGCATTTTCATCCCAGAAGGTTCCGTGGCTTCCGCCGAGCATAGTGATGGCTTGCGGGTGAGCTTCCTTGGCTATGTTTATGAGTTGCATGGCTGATTTGTAGAGAAGTGTGGTGGCTGTTACACCAATGACGTCCGATTTTAACTGGCCAATTTTCTGCTTGAAAAGATCGTATGTTAGCCTTTCAGCTTGGCAATCGATGATGTTGACTTCATGCCCAGCCTTTTCAGCTACAGCGCCTAGGTAAGCAAGGCCCAGCGGGATAAATGGCGGGTGCGAGTGCACATGTAGCGGGTAAGGGGGATTAACCAAGGTAATCTTCAATCTAGATACGCTCTTTAAGTGACTGCTTTGTACGTTAAGAAGAATTATATAGTTTTCTAGATAAAGCACAAAAACAATAAACAAACAGGTTAAGGAGTTTTCGAGGCATCACACTAATTTTATTGGCTTACTCTTGCTTTTTGTGTCTTTTTTTTACAATAACTAGAACAATCTAAGGCAGATAATACCTCGTTTGACTTGTTTGATTTTTTAATGTCCACTGCCAACAAGAAAGTTATCAAATGTTGTTTGTTGGTACAGCCATAATCTAAGATTGCGTTGACACTGATTAATTAAAAAGTAAAAAAGAAGAACAATAATAGGTTTCTTTTGTTGTTGTTGATGTTGTTGTTGATATTCTAGTTTTGGGTTGCGAAAAACTGCCAAGGGTAGGAAAGCATAACCCTGTTAAATGGTAGAAGAAGCGCGTTTGTTCCGGTTTGTTATTCATTTTCAAAAACAAGAATAGACTTGAGAAAAACCATCAAAAAAGAAATTAGCAAAGTAATGAAGAGGTTGGGATGCTATGCTTTCAGCATCTTTTCCCATCGGTTGAAGAGCTCTAAGACTTCGTCGCCGCCGTGACCCTTAAGGAACTCACGTGTTTCTTTGTCTGCGACTGCGTTCTTTTGGAACTCTTGTATCCACTGGGCTTTTTCAGCGAGGAAGATTATGCCGTCTATGCCTGTTCTTGCTGCGCGTGTAGCTACCGTCATGATTTGCTTTGTCGGTGCAACTGTGTCCCAAGTTTCGTTTGGACCTCTGACATAGAAGTTCACGTAGACTGGTTTTTTGAGGAAGCTTTTGTAGCCTCTTGCGATTGTTTCCCAGTACCATGGGGTCGGATATGCCTTGCTGAACATTGGGATTACAAAGTAATCAGCGTACTGTGCCATCGCTTCGAAGTCGTAGCCAAACCGCATCTTGCCCAGCAACGGATCAGGCAGGCAGTTCACGAAAAGCGGCTTGTTTTTGACGACGTCGCGAACTTCGCTAAGGAATTCGGTGACGGTTTTGGCTCGCCAATCAACCCAGTTTAATCCGCTTTGGCGCCATTGTTCAACGCAGCGTGGGCAGGTGCAGAAGTCGCGTTCAGCAAAGTGTTGGCTGCTGATGCTTATGCCAGGGGTTTTTTTCGCTGATTCAGCGATAATTTTGAGGTTGTATTCTCTGGCTTCTGGGTTAGTCATGCATACGACGTCCCAGCGGAGGTTGTATTTTTTGTTGGTGCGCAGAGCTGGTCCGTCTTTGCTGATTGAGACCCAGTCTGGGCGTTTTGCTGCCATAAAGTTGTCGCCGAAGCAGGCGATGTTAGTGTACATTTCAGGGTTGGGTTTTCCAACGATCCCAGATTCGGACTTCAAACGGTAAAAGTTGTAGTCAACGCCTTCAACGGGCTCTGGTTGATAGAGAAATACGCCAAATTTCACTTTTGATACACCATCGTAACAATTGTTTTACCAACGAATAAAAGTGCAAGTTATTTAAGTCTTTTCAGTTAAGCCTCAGAAACAGCTTTCCTCACAATTCTGATTAGAACTTGTTTTAGTATAGGGGGCAAATCAACTTCCTCATAACTTGGCACTTTAGAGCAAGACCCTGCGGTGCTGGTTAGGTTACCGAAGCATTTGCTTAACGTTTCAGCATCGCCAAGCTCAGCTGGCAGCAGGTTCTTCTTAACATCGTCATCTATCTTTGCCGCCGCCAACAAAAAAGATAGGGCTACGGGGCTGTTCTTTAGAATTTCAGCCAAGCCTTCGGTGTCAACCTGTAATCCTTCGACTTTAGATACTTCAGTCGCAAGCTTCTCAAGTGGAAGATGTCTCTCTTTCAACCTATCCAATACTGTTCGGCAACCCCAAATTGGCTCTTGTTTGATCAGGGCTTCCGTTACGGCTTTCCTAGTGCAGTACCCGACAACTTTGCCAAGCTTTGACGCTGGACCACCATAACTGATAACTTTGCCTTGGCAAGGCGACGCAATGGCGACGCTGTCGGTTATTGAACCAGTAGCTGAGTCCCCTGTATACAGGCTTCGGACATCAAAATCTCTTAGCGCCGCTGATTTGGCTTCCGTAGCAGTAACAACTGACGCTACCATGCAGCTCTGCGTTGGGTTAGCGTCGATTAGCACGATGACGTTTATGGTGCCCTTTGAGATTTCTTGGACATTCATTTCTTCGCCTGAGGATTCTCCATGTGAACAGCCTGCTGTTGCGGCTACACTTACGGAAAAATCAGCTGTTTTCTTTTGGACTAAGCTGTAGTTTTTGATTTTGGCAGCTGTCACCATGCCGACGTAATCTTTAGTTAACCCGAGCTTAGCGGCAGATGAAGTGATAAGTTCCAGCGGGTCAAGGTGCAAGGAACGGTCATTATACCCTTCCGGCACCCCTACATTGAGGACAGCGTTTGCTTGTCTGTTCCCGCCATTAAATATGGCTGAACTAACTACACTTAAAGGATTATCACAAATTACGGCTAGTACGTTTTCTTTTATTACAAGTTTGATGCCGTCTGCAAGATCTGCCTGTTCCATGCCAGCCTATCGCCTTAACCACTTGTTAGGGTTTGCTAATAGTAATGGCTTTTGCTGGACACAAATTTACACAGACACCACATAAAGTACACTCGACAACATCAACAATCTGCGGTTTCCTGTTTTTGCCCTCTTCAAAAACGCCTTGGGGGCAAACGCCGACGCAAATGAGTCCTGCGCAGGATGTGCATTTAGAGGCATCTATAAGAATAACGGATTTCTGCAGTTTGCCCATCGGAATCAAGATTTAAGAAAGCACCAAGAATATATTGTTTGCGCGCATCAAATAGGAGAGTATGCAGATAGGTTTGGTTACTTACAAGCCCGAAAAAGTCGAGGGCTACGACCTTCATGTTTACTACTCGAAGTGGACGGACGGACAAGCTTTCCCTGCCGCAAAAGGCATGCAGAACGATGTCACAGTTCTTTGTGACGCCAAAGCATTAAGGGAAGATCCAAGTCTCGTCGCAATGTCAAACACTGGACCGGCGCTACGCAAGAACAGGCGGTCAAATTTGGCCTTTGATTTTGTCTGCCCAACACACCCAGCTTATCGAGTCAAAGCTTTAAACTACATAGAAGGCCTAAGCCAAGAAAACATTTTGGGCGTTACTCTGAACCTTTATCATTTTCCCGACCAAGAGTATTGTGTTTGTCCACGATGCGTGGAAAAATGGAAGCAAAGCGGTTTAAGCTGGACACAGTGGAGGGCTCAAACGGTTACTGAACTTTTGCAGGAAGCCAAAGAACTTGTAAAAGGAACTTTTGCTGTGGAAATTTACCCTGACCCCGTGCTTGCTAAAGAACGCTACGGCTTGGACCTTGCTGCAATAGGGGATTTGGTCGACTACTTCCACGTGCCGCTTTCCTCACGAGATTACTTAACTAACTACTGGACCATCATGTTGGCAAGGGATTTTGCAGCGTCTTTGAAAAAACCCGTTGTTGTGGAGTTAAGCGCTGAAATGCCCACTGACGAAAAACTTGAAGCACTGTTGAAAACGGTGGCTTACATTTCCAGGCACGAGTTGGATGCGGTGCTGTTGCTGGTGCATGATTCTGAGAACGCCAGGCAAGTCTGCAGGTATGCGGTAAACAACAGTGACCTTAGAGATTGGCTGGAAAAATACGATTTTGGGGAAATGAACCGAATCATCGACGGCTGGGCTAAACTGTACTGAGTTTGCTTCGATATTCTTTCAGCCGCTGCATGTCGAGGTCTCGGGTCAAAATCGAATCTTTTGGCGCGTCGGTTACTTCTCCAAGTATGCCCCAGGGAGCAATGATTGCGCTTCTTCCGCCCCTCATGTTTGAACAAACATTGCCCACCTTAAGCAGGAACAAACCGAAGTTGCGTGCAATTCCCTCCGTCAACGGGTGACCTTTGACAACTGGATGAGTGCCCATTGCTGCCACTGGAAGAGAAATGATTTCTGCACCCATAGATGCAACACGCTTAACAAGGTCAGGGTCAAACGAATCAGCACAAACCAGCAGCCCGATCTTGCCGATCTCCGTATTAACCACAACTGGTTGGCTGCCTCTGGCGACACCGGCGTTAATTTCAGCTCTTATAGGGTTTATCTTCTTATATTTAGCTAAGAGAGAACCGTTTTTCCACAGGGTGCTTGTGTTGTAGTATTGTCCCCTGTCTTCTTCGAGTACTGTGCCACCTAGAAAGTAGATATTGCCAATCTGCTTTGATTCTTGTTGCAAGAAGTTGAGGGTTTCTCTGCAGGTTTCTTGAGAGATTTTTTTCGCGTTCGTAAAGTCTGCCATGCAATTGGGGACAGTAAAATATTCAGGGAGCGCAATTATTGCTGGTTTTTTCTTTGCGGCTGAATCAACGGCGACCTTGGCTGCGTCTATGTTTGCTTTGAATGTGCTACGGATTTCCATATGAAGTATGCTTACTTTCACGTTCTATCCTCTGTCCTCTTAAGCTGGATTATGACTGACAATTTTTGACTTTTAAATGTGATGTATTGCTACGCATAGGTTTTTCCATTCCTGTTAGATGGCGTCTGTTCAGTATTTTGTTCACTTTCAGCACATATGTTTACTATTTCTCGTCTTTTGTATGCAGACGGTAAACTTAAATACTTGTAAAATGAAAAGCAATATATTGCGAGGAAAAGAAATGACGCTAGACCCTTCAGAATATAACAAGCTCTTACCACAAATCAGAACATTAGTAAACAAATGTGTCAAGAAAAACATGGCTGACGGCTTCTTGTTTTCAGCTGGAACCGACACTCAGATAATTGCTTACGAAGCGGTAAAATACAAACCTGATATTCCATGCCTAACCTTAGCGTTCAAACACGGAAGCCCAAAAGACACCGAATACGTCAAGCGCATGGTAGAACTCTTGCACTTAAAACAGGAGACCTATCAGTTCGGCAAAGAAGACGTTATGAAATACTACCCCAAAGTCGTCGAAGCGCTCAAAAAATTTGACCCCATGGAAATCAGAAACAGCCTTCCAGTCTACATCGGCTTAACAATATTCAAACCCAAAGGAATCAAATCCGTATTCACAGGTGATGCATTAGACGAGCTTTTCGGGTACCCATGGCAATTCCACCTATCAGAAGCTGAATTCGCAAAGAAGCAACAGGAAATGTGGGCAGAAATGGGTTTCTCCTCGTTCCCAATGGCGGAATCTCTTGGAATGCAAATCAAGGCACCATATCGAGACCCAGAATTCATGGATTGGGCAATGAAGCTACCTATCAAATACAAGATCAACATGTACAACGGAGTAAAATATAGCAAATGGATATTGCGCAAAGCCTACGAAGACGTCATACCTATGGATGTCATCTGGAGACCCAAAGCTCCTCTTGAACAGGGAACAGGAACAGAAACACTGAGAACATACTTCAACGACATGATCCCCGACAAGGAATTCGCGGACAAAAAGGCAGCAATCAAAGCGGCAGATGACGTTGAAATCCAAGACAAAGAACAGCTACTCTACTACGAAGTCTTCCGCAAAAAGTTCGGCAAACCAAAAGACGTCTTCCCTGACAACGGCGGCATTCAATGTCCAAAATGCAAGAGCCACATTAAGACAAAGATTCAGTTCTGCAAAGTTTGCGGAGCTTACCCCATCTAAATTTTTCTTTATTCTTTCAAGCCCAAAAGGCACGATTTTTTCAAACACTCAGCCGTCTTGGTTTCAATTTTCCGATTTTGGATTCATAACAATCAAATAATACGATAGAGTAGTTTAACTAGAGAGCTCACTCACATAGTCAGGTGCCAATCAGGATTGGTTACTAAAAATCTTGACAAGATTTTCAGCCCACAAAGCGTCGCAATAATTGGAGCCAGCGATGTTGAAGGCTCAGTAGGGTACTTGATAGTCAAGAATTTTACCCAATTGGGATATGCCGGAAAATACTACTTCGTGAACATCCGTAAACCCGAGATTTTTGGCATAAAAACTTACAAATCAGTCGACCAAATTTCCGAACCCGTCGACTTAGCTATAATCGCGACGCCCGCCAAAACCGTTCAGGAAGTTATGGAACAATGCGGGAAGGCACAGGTGAAGGGCGCTATTATCGTTTCCGCGGGCTTCAAGGAGACAGGCGCCGAAGGAAGGGAGTTGGAGCGAGCTATTGGGGAAGTTGCAAAAAAATATGACATCCGAATTGTCGGCCCCAACTGCATCGGAGTAATCCGCCCAAGAATAAATCTGAACGCTTCCTTTCTGGATAAGATGCCTAAGCCAGGCAACATTGCATTTATTTCCCAAAGCGGTGCGCTAGGCTCAGCGATTCTAGACTGGGCAAACCATGAAAACATCGGCTTAAGCAACTTTGTCTCTGTCGGATCCATGGTTGACGTTGACTTCGGAGATTTGATCGACTATTTTGGTTCTGACCCCAAAACCAAAAGCATCATAATGTACATTGAAGGGATAACTGACGCTCGAAAATTCATGAGCGCCGCAAGACACTTTTCAAGAACTAAACCCATAATTGTAGTAAAATCAGGCAAATACATTGAAAGCGCAAGTGCAGCTGCATCTCACACGGGCTCAATAGCAGGGGAAGACGACATCTACGATGCTGCATTCAAACGCGCAGGCATTGTTCGCGTCCAAGAAATAAACGACTTGTTTAACGCCGCTCAGGTTTTGGGAACACAACCTTTACCAAAGGGCCGAAATCTTGCCATAATAACAAACGCGGGCGGCGCTGGAGTAATGGCCACCGACGCTTTGATTGCTCAAGGCGGTAAACTGGCGAAGCTGAGCGACAAAACGATTGAGGCTCTTAACAGTGTGCTGCCTCCTTTCTGGAGCAAAGGAAACCCCATCGACGTTGTCGGGGACGCAATAGCGGATTATTACAAAGCTGCAGTTGGAGTGTGCCTTGACGATGAAACAGTCGACGGGATTTTAATTATTTTTACGCAGCAAGCTGGCTCAGAACCAGTCGAGATAGCGAAAAGCATAGTTGACCTCATAAACAGCAGACCATACAAAAACAAAACCATCTTGACGTCTTTCATGGGTTTTGACGCGGTGATGCATGCCAACAAAATCTTCAGCGCCAACAACATACCAACTTACCAAACGCCTGACCAAGCCACTAAAACTTACATGTACATGTATAATTATCAACGCAATCTTGAGCTTCTATATGAAACGCCTGAAGAGCTACCTCTTGACGCTTCACCACCTAAACGGCCCGTCATGGCAATAATCAGAAATGCAGCCTTCAACAACCGAGAAATATTAACCGATGAAGAAGCCGAAAGCATACTCAAGTACTACAATTTCCCAATCCTAAAAAACTTGGTTGCCCACAACGCCGACGAAGCCGTTTCACACGCACAGGAACTTGGGTTCCCCGCTGTTCTAAAGATTCTTTCACCTCAAATCGCCAGCAAAAAAGCTGCAGGCGGAGTCGTCTTGAACGTGAACTCGACGGGAGAGGTTCGGGAAGCCTACCAAAGCCTTATTCAAAGGGCTACCGCGTCCAAACCTAACGCGCAGATAACCGGCGTTATTATTCAGCATATGATTGAGGAAAAAGGGTACGAACTCATAATCGGAGGCAAAACCGACCCCGTCTTCGGACCCGTAATCCTATTCGGCATGGCGGGACCAGGCATGGACCTCTTTAAAGACTACTCCATCGGGCTGCCCCCGCTTAACATTACCCTTGTCCGCCGCATGATGGAAGAAACCAAGGTTTACAAGCTACTGAAAGGCTACCGAAACACGCCCCCAGTCGACATCAAAAAAGTCATAGAAACCCTCCTTCTCTTCTCCAAGCTACTTGTAGATTTTCCTCAGATAAAAGAAATCAGCATCAACCCGCTACTAGTAAGCGAGAAAGGAGCCTACATCCTAGATGCCCGCATCGCCATCAACAAAGATGAAGTCTGCAAAAAATTTGATCCGCACGAGCGCATGGTGATTAGTCCGTACCCAAAAAAATACGAGACAATTTGGTCTCTTAAAGGCGGGGAAGAGGTGCTGCTTAGACCCATAAAACCTGAAGATGAACCGTTGTGGCTGGACATGTTCCAAGGGTTCTCTGAGGAATCAATACGTTACAGGTTCTTTGAGATACTAAGAGACACACCGCATGAAGTGGTGGTACGCTACTGTAATGTAGACTACGACCGTGAAATAGCCATAGTTGCTGAACTTGTGAAAAGCCCACAAAGAAAAATCCTCGGCGTTGCCCGTGTAAGCATAGAGTCCGACGGGAAAAACGGCGAAGTCGCATTCATCGTACGCGACCAATTCCAATGTTTAGGGTTAGGCACCAAACTGGTGGATTACGTGCTTGACATAGCCAAAGAGAAAGGGTTAGAAGAGATTTACGCTATTGTGCTTCCTGACAATGCAAGGGCAATGGATCTCATGAAGAAAATGGGGTTCATCTTCGAATACCTCGGCGACGGAACAGCCAGAGGAACATTGAACCTAAAAAACGAAGAGTTCGACAACATTTGCAGTTCTCAACTGAATAGCCAGGAAAAAATCGAAACCACACAAACTCAAGAGCCACAGGAGCAGGCAAACAAGAAAAAAAGTAAAGCAGCCGCAATTAACCATACTCAAAGTATCCCCGTCTGATTCGAAACAAAAGAAAAAGGTTTTAGAAACAAAAGAGAGCTAAGAAGAAATTATTTGGCGAGCTGCTTTCGCAGTTCGTTGTATGTTGCTTTTATGTCTTCGATCGATCCTTCGTCTTCGATTGTCGATGTGTCGCCTAGAGGTGCACCAGTTAGAACGGCTTTGAGTAGTCTGCGCATAATCTTGCCGCTTCGGGTTTTCGGCATCTTGTTAACGAATACGATTGCGTCTGGTGTAGCAATGGGTCCGATTGTGGTTCTGATTTGCTTTATGAGTTCAGTGCGAAGTTCGTCAGATGGATTGAAGCCGCTGCGCAGAACGACGAATGCTACTGGAACTTCTCCTTTGACAGCATCTTCTTTTCCCATGACTGCTGCTTCTGAAACTGCTGGATGAGCAACTAATGCGCTTTCGAGCTCGACGGTGCCGATTCTGTGTCCTGCTACTTTGAGGACTTCGTCAGATCTGCCTAAGAGCCAGAAGTACCCGTCTGGGTCGCGGACTGCGTAGTCGCCTGAGAAGTATATTCCGGGCCATCGTCCATAGTATGTTTGCTTGAAGCGGTCAGGGTCTTTCCAGATTGTCTGCAGCATACCTGGCCAAGGTGACTTGAGTACCAGCACTCCTTTGGTGCCTTGCTGCACTGGCTGTCCTTTCTCGTCGTAGATGTCTGCGTTGACTGACGGCATTGGAAGGGTTGCGCTGCCTGGTTTTAGAGGTGTTAGTTCGATGCCAGAGGCTGGCGAAATCATGAATCCGCCTGTTTCAGTTTGCCACCAGGTGTCGATTATGGGGAGTTTTTCTTTGCCGATGACGCGGTAGTACCATTTCCATGCTTCGGGGTTTATAGGTTCGCCAACTGAGCCAAGGATGCGCAGAGTGCTTAGATCATGTTTTAGAACGAGGTCTTCGCCGAACTTCATGAACATTCGCACAGCTGTCGGTGTGCCATAGAGGATGGTTATGCCATGTCTTTCGATCATTTCCCACCAGCGGTCTTGCCCTGGGTAATCAGGTGTGCCTTCGAATAGGAACGCGGTTATTCCCAAGCTTAACGGTGCGTAGACGTTGTATGTGTGTCCTGTGATCCAGCCGATGTCTGCGACACACCAGTAAATGTCTTCGTCATTCGGGTTAAAAGCCCATTTTAATGTCCAGTAAGCCCAAACCAGGTATCCGCCTATGCCGTGCTGGACACCCTTTGGTTTGCCTGTGGTTCCCGAGGTGTACAGAATGAACAATGGATCAGTAGATTTCATGCTTTCTGGTTCCACGTAGGCGTTTGCGCCTGCGTTTGCGAGAGCATCATGGTACCATATGTCTCTGCCTTCCTTCATCTGGACAGGTTGACATGTACGTTTTACAACGATGATTTTTTCGATGTTGGGCATAATTGGCGTAGCGCGGTCGGCGTTGTCTTTGATACCGACTGGTTTTCCTCTTCGGAAGGAGCCGTCTGCTGTGATTAGGATTTTTGCTCCGCAGTCGTTGACTCTATCTGCCAATGCTTCAGCGCTGAATCCTGAAAAGACTACGGTATGGACTCCGCCAATTCGGGCTGTTGCCAGCAGCGCCATTGGCAGCTCTGGGATGACAGGGAGAAAGACAGCGACGCGGTCGCCTTTTTTGACGCCGAGGTTTTTGAGTGCCTTTGCAAGCTTGTTTACTTCTCTGTAAAGTTGATAGTAAGTGTAAGTTTTTACCTCGCCCATTTCGCCTTCCCAAATGTAGGCAAGTTTGTTCTTGCGGTTGCTTTTTATGTGCCTGTCCAAAGCGTTATAGCAAATGTTTAGTTCCCCATCTGGGAACCACTTGTAAAACGGCGGGTTCGAATCATCAAGCGTTTTACTGAAGGGCTTAAACCAATCAATGGCTTTAGCTTTCTCCGCCCAGTATTCTTGTGGATTCTTCATCGCTCTTTCTGATTCTTGTTTTCTTTTTTCTCCATTGGAAAATTTTGCGATACTTGGACTATACCTTTCATCGAAGGGTAAATTAGATTCTGACATCTCGCTCAACCTGAATTGTTTGGAATGGTAAGCCTCAGAGAATATAAGTTTTTCAGTTGTTTTATTGAAAAACAAAAAAAGAAGTTGGGTTTTTTAGGGGGTTGGGAAAATTGGCAGGATGGTTTTTTGGTGCGATTCGTTCAGGACCTCGGCCACTCCAAGGTAAACTGCGCTTAGACCGCATATGACGCCTTCAATACCTACGAATGTGTTGAATGTTATGGTTCCAGTTTGACCAAAGTTGTTAGTTAATTCTCTTATTGCTAGCATGAATGAATAGTATAGTTAAGCTTCCGAATACGAATTGCAAAGCGCGATTAGCTTTTAGTGTGCCAAAGAACATTGCGAACGTGAAGATACCCCACATTATGAAGTATGCTGCTAATGAAGATGCGGACGGCGCAAAGCTAGCGAATTCAGGAAACTTGGGCAAAAGCAGAATCATCACGAGACTCCACCAGAACAAGCCATAAGACAGAAAAGCCACTGTGCCGAAGGTGTTACCTTTTTTGAACTCCATTGCGCCAACTACAATTTGTGCTATTCCCCCGTAGGCGATGCCCATAGCTAAAACCACGGTGTCTAACGGAATAGCACCCGCGTTAACTAAGTTAAGAAGAACTGTTGTTATGCCGAAGCCCAGAAGCCCAAGCGGGGCGGGGTTTGCGAGTTTAGTTAAGTGTTCGTTGCTCATTTGAAATCCTCAAATTAAGGTATTACCCCTTGCATTTGTTTCTTTATTATAAAAGCTTTTTGAAATTAATGACAAGGTCTGGTGCGAGAACATGCTCGAATGAATGGTTTGCTGTTTCTTGTGCGAAAAATACCTGCGAAAAGGTGAAAAATTGAGGCGAAGACTAATATCTCTGCGAGGGCGATTAACGTATAAAATCTGAAGAGAAAGGTAACATGGTATATTGTCCTGAATGCGGCGGCGAAATGCATTACGAGATAGGGACTAAGCACTATATCTGTAAAAGCTGCGGGTTATCAGTTACGCAGCAAGAACTTAACGATCTAAGGGATAAGAACAGACCTGCTGAAGAAACGGAAGAAGAACAAAAACAAAACCGCAGAAAAGAATATCTCAATTGGTATCTTAGCAAGAAAAAATAAAGCCGCACAACTTTAAGAGATTTACACGTTTCGTTAGCAAACACTATAAAATGTGCTTTTTCAATTATTTTGCTGTCGAGTGAAGACTATGACTGTGGAACTGGAGATAATTTGCGTTGGCAACGAGTTACTTATCGGCAAAGTAATTAACACAAACGCTTATTGGCTTGGCAAGCAGGCAACAAATCTTGGAGTTAACGTAAAACGGATAACGGTGGTGCAAGATATTGTTGATGAAATAGCCAAAGCTGTTCGCGAAGTCATGGAGAGAAAACCCCAGTTTATAATTACTACAGGCGGATTAGGCCCAACTTTTGACGACAAAACTTTGCAAGGCGTAGCTAAAGCGTTTGACCGAAAATTGGAAGTCAACGAGAAAGCCTTAGCAATAGTCAAAACGAAATACGTTGAATACGTCAAAAAAAGAAACCTGCCTCAAAGCGAGATGACACCTGCCCGAGTTAAAATGGCGACTCTGCCAGAAAAAACCGAGCCAATCAACAATCCAGTCGGCACCGCGCCTGGCGTGCGTTTGGATTCGGATGGAACGGTTTTGTTTGCGTTGCCTGGTGTGCCGTCAGAGATGGAAGCGATTTTTACCCAGACCATAGCGCCGCTGCTCAAAGAAGCCGTGGGCGACAGGGTATTTTGTGAAAAAAGCATGTTTCTAGAAGATATCATGGAGTCGCAGTTGGCGCCTCTAATTGATAAAGTGATGAGTGCCAATGAAGGGGTTTACATTAAGTCGCATC
This sequence comes from Candidatus Bathyarchaeota archaeon, assembly GCA_963768425.1. Taxonomy (GTDB): domain Archaea; phylum Thermoproteota; class Bathyarchaeia; order Bathyarchaeales; family Bathycorpusculaceae; genus Bathycorpusculum. Next base: position 270,311 of record CAVYHV010000017.1, read on the forward strand.
CAATGGGTGCCGAGAATAAGCCGCACATCGAAATCCACTTGACCGCCGCGGCAAAACAGGAAGAAAAACCCATGGAAATGCTGACGAAAGCGATGGGTCAGCTTGCCGGTTTGGTTGAAGAGAACGGCGGAAAAGCCGTCTTTGAAAAATAGTTTCGACAAAATGAAAAGTGTGGTTTCTGGTTTACGCTTTTTTGGCGTTTTCCAGTTCTTTTTTGAGGACGTCGACTTTGTCGGTTTTTTCCCATGTGAAGTCTGGTTCTTCTCTTCCGAAGTGCCCGAAACACGCGGTTTTCTTGTAGATGGGTCTTAGCAGATTCAGTTGTTCGATGATTGCTTTAGGCCTCATGTCGAAGTACTTTTTGCACTAACTCGAGAATCTTTGCGTCAGGCAGCTTCCCTGTTTCGTAGGTGTTTACCAGCACTGAGATTGGTTGGGCGACGCCGATGGCGTATGAGATTTGGATTTCGCATTGGTCAGCTAACCCTGCTGCAACGATGTTTTTCGCTATGTACCTTGCCATGTAGCAGCCTGAACGGTCAACTTTCGAGGGGTCTTTGCCGCTGAAGCATCCGCCTCCGTGGCTTCCAACTCCGCCGTAGGTGTCGACGATGATTTTTCTTCCCGTTAAACCTGAATCAGCCAAGGTTCCGCCGATGACGAATCTTCCTGTGCCGTTGATTACGTAGTTTGCGTCTTCAGCCAGCATATCGGCGGGAATAACGTTCTTGATGACTTTTTCAATGATTTCCTTCTTGAGAGTCGCATCGTCAAGTGCGCCGTTGTTTTGTGCGGCGATAACTACGGTTTTTACGCATTTCGGTTTGCCATTCACGTATTCCACGGTGACTTGAGATTTGCAGTCTGGACGGAGACATGGAATAAGCTTTGTCTTTCTGCATTCCGCTAAACGCTTAACGAGTTTATGCGCCAGCATAATGGGCAGGGGCATAAGCTCTTTTGTCTCGTTTGTTGCGTAGCCGAAAACCATGCCTTGGTCGCCTGCGCCTTGCTCATGACCTTTAGATTCGTCGACGCCTCGGGCGATGTCGGGAGACTGCGCCGTCAAAGAAACCAAGATGCCGCAGGTTTCCCAGTCTAAGCCGTCTTTGGCGTTGTCAAACCCGATTTCTTTTAGGGTTTGGCGGACGATTTTTGGGATGTCAACGTAGGTGCAAGTGGTGATTTGACCTGTAATCATTACGGTGCCTTGCATAACGAGGGTTTCGCAGTCAACTCTTGCCTTGGGGTCATTCGTGAATATTGCGTCTAGGACGCTGTCGGATATTTGGTCTGACACCTTGTCTGGGTGGCCTTCGCCAACAGACTCTGAAGTGAATAAATATTTTCCGTTTATTCTCATGGGAATCTTGTTCCATCCAAGTTGTTGTTGGAACATAAGATACTTGCCGTTTTTCTTAAAAATCTTTCTACACGATAACCATCTTGGAAACGAACTTGGACATGTGTCTGTGCAAAAAACATTTTTAACCCCAACTCCGCACAACAACAAGAGGTATAAGATGAAAGAAACAGTGTTCAGTGCAAAAGCTCCAAAACCCGTAGGGCCATACAGCCAAGGAGTGAAGGCGGGTAATTTGTTTTTTGTTTCGGGGCAGCTGGCGATCGACCCAAACGAAGACAAGATAGTTGCTGGAGACATCGCGTCGCAGACAAAACAGGTTATGGAGAACATAAAAGCTATTTTGGAAGCCGCAGACTACGCCATGAAAGATGTTGTTTCAACAACCGTTTATCTTTCGTCCATGACGCTTTTCAGCCAATTTAACGCTGAATACGCAAAGTATTTTGAAGGCGATTTTCCCGCCCGCGCAACGGTTGCCTGCGAATTGAAAGCAGGCGCGCTTGTTGAGGTTTCAGCTGTAGCTTGCCGAAGCTAGCTGTCTAAGCTTTGACAAATTATAAAAACCTAAGACACGATATGTTAGGGTAGTGCAAGAAATGCCTGAGTCGTTAAAGAAATTCATACAGGAAATTGCTGGAAAAAAGGCTCCGGGGCCATCCACAACCTTCACTGTCTTCCATGTTTTCTACGCGTTGGAGCTAATGGCGCAGAAGCCTCTGGGTAGAAACACGTTAGCCAAGAAACTGTGCGTTGGCGACGGAGCTGTTCGCACGATAATAAGCAGGCTCAGAAACGCCGGCCTAATTGAAACAAGTAAAGGCGGCTGCAACCTAACAGAAAAAGGCTTAGAGACGTGGCGGCGGTTTGAAGAGGTTTTTCCTAAACGGGTTGAAATCCCCAAGTCTGAGCTGAGCCAATCCGAGTTTAATTTTGCTTTTTTGGTTAAAGGCAGCGGAGACAAGATCAAGTCGGGAATCGATCAGCGGGACGCCGCTATTATTGGTGGTGCCCGAAAAGCTTTGGTTACCATTTTCAAGGATGGCCACCTGCAGATTCATTCGGTTAGCGACTGTATAGAGAAAGCTTATCCGAAAGCGGCGGCGTGGATTTTGGAGCATTTGACGCCTCAAGACAACGACGTCATAATCATAGCTGGAGCCGATTCGGAACTGAAAGCGAAGAGGGGAGCGTTCGCTGCAGGCTGGACCCTGCTTCCCGCCTGATCTTATGTAGTGTATTTTTCGCCTTCGTTAAGTATCCTCTCGAGCGTCGTGTTAATGTTGGTCATGCCCTCGTTTGTCTTGGAGGAAACAGGCATCAGAAGAAAAGTCAAGCCGAGCCTGCTAATTGCCTGCATCATGTTGCGGCTGAAGAGGCGTTTTGTCCCCTCCAGCTTCTCCTCAATCGCGTCTTCCAGCGCCCGTGGGTTCGCTGACCAGGAAGCAATCGACTGCACATCCTTCTTAGGAAGCAAATCAGTTTTCGAGAGCACATGCAGCTGTGGATGGAAGAATCGGTTGTAAACTGCGGCGGCGAGAAACATGTTTGAAACATAATTCATCGGGTTAATCGAGAACACCGCGTCAAAGAGGTAAATCAACGCTTTCGGTTCCCGAGTTAACTCATCAACAATGTACGGTCCACTTGCGCGGAAAGCAAACAGCTCCATCTGGCCAGGAGTATCCACCAACACGATGTCAGCATGTACCTCTTCGATGTCGCGGTTCAGGTTCTGGATTTCGTCCGCGATCAAATCCGCCGCCATAATCAACGCCCCGTTGGGTCCTAACCCATATTTCTCCATCAAATCGCCTACATCTACATAGTTTCGCACATCCACGTCAGGTTGATAAGGAAGCTTCAGCGCTCCAGGATCCAAGTTGACCACAGCCACATCCTGCTTTGACATTTTTAGCCATTCACTAAAAGCCGCTGTAAACAAGGATTTGCCAGAGCCGGCAGTTCCAATAATAAACGCAAGAGGCACCTTTCAAATCTCCGTCCACGAGTGAAGCAACTCTAAAAGTAATAACCTTTCCCTAAACGGCAGATGCGCTGTTCTTGAGTTTGGCGCACCGCAATTTTTTGTTCTTTATGTTTTGAGTTGCTTTTTTGAAACAGGATCCAAATCAGACCCAGCATCCGTCCTTAAAAGTCCATTACCGTCCTTTGGCGTCCTTTACCGTCAATTACCGTTCTTTACCGTCCCCTACCGTCCTTTAACGATAGCGGAGAAGGTGGTTGGCGAGCTGAAGACCCAACTACTCGACTCTGAGAAAAGGACCCTAGAAAAGAAGCCGACCGAGAACACGGAGGCGTACACCTGCTTCCTGCGAGGTAGGGAGCTGTACAACGAGGAGACTGAGACCTCGCTTAGGCAGGCCCTCAGCCTCTTCGAGAAGGCCATCGCGCTGGATCCCAAGTTCGCGAAGGCCTACGTGGGAGTCGCAGACTGCCACCAATCGCTTGTTGGAAGCGGATACGAGCCCGATGACATCGGACTCCCAATTATGAACACCTCGCTGGAGCGCGCCATTGAACTCGACCCGAACCTTCCGGAGGCCCACGCATCACTCTGCGGGATGTTCTTCAACGCGGACGACTCCGTGCGGTCGGAGGCGGAGGCGAGGAGGACTTTGGAGCTCAACCCCAGTCTCCCAGACCCCCACAATATCCTAAGCGAGCTAGCTGCGCTCAGAGGGGACCAAGGAGAAATGGTCAAACAAATGGAGGCAGCGTACCGACTCGACCCCATCAGGCCCCACCTCATCTGGCTTCTCGGGATGGTGTACCTCTATACTGGGAAGGAGGAGGAGGCGCTTGAGCTCTGGAAGAAGACAGAGCAGTTGGCGCCGGCGCCCGGGTACAGAGGCATGGTTGAGTACTACCTGGCCAAGAGGGAGCTCAACAAGGCTAAGGAGTTCCACGCGAAAGCCGAGAAGCTTGAACCCACCCGTCCCTGGCTCATCTGGACAAGCGGAGTCATCGCGGCCATAGAAGGCGACAGGGAGAAGGCGCTGCTCGCGTTCAAGAAGATTGAGGACGCCAAGATGGGCCCGATGGGCTTCAACTTCATCGGGTACGTCCATTATGCCCTCGGAGACCTGAACTCATTCTTCGCGTACATGGATAAGGCCCTCGAAGCCCATGCACTAGTTACCCTAATACTGATGTACTCGCCGCTCTTCGCTCAGGCAAGAGCCGACCCACGATATCCGGAACTGGTCGAGAGAATCCGGAAGCAGTGTGGCCTAACGAAATAGCAGACACTGGGATTCAACCAAAACTATCAAGCTGCTCACATCCAACGACAACTATCTATTGCTAGGAAGACTGCAGGCAATATGGTCTTGGCATGAATAGCAATCGGGCATTGGAGAAAATCACAGCAGGATGATGTGTTCTGCAAAGGCTTATCGCGGAACGTGTCACTTGGCTTTCTGGTATGCTCTAGCGAATTTCGTTCGTTCGCCGTAAGATAGCAAGCTGTGTTGACCAATGTAAACAATACAGCGACTTTGCCCTTCAAACTAGCATGAGAACTCTGACCTTGGCGGCTGTTGTTCTAGCATTGGTAGCGCTGTTCGTTCCATTTGCAAAGGACATTTGGACGTGGCTGTGGCAATTCCTGCAATGGCTTTGCGCAGGTGCAAAGGTCTAGGTTACTTCTGGCGCATATGACTGATTGTCGTCAGATAGGTCTTGGTGGCGCGCCGTCGTAAACCTTCAGTGTGTGTGCGCACCAGCTGACCCACAAACAAAATTCATATCTGATGAATACGAAATGAAAGTGATGACAACCTCATTGTGGAGTGTGGATTCAATATGGGTGAAATGGTCAAGGTAGGTTCTCAGAATGTGCAAATCAGCGGCTACCTCAGCATGCCGAAGACTTCTCAAGGACCTGGAGTAATTGTGCTGCACGCGTGGTGGGGCCTAAACGAGTTTTTCAAAAGATTCTGCGACAGACTCGCGGGTGAAGGTTTCGCAGTTTTCGCCCCGGACCTATACGAAGGAAAGGTCGCCCGCACCAGAGAAGAAGCCAAGGAGCTTATGACTCAACGGGATTCCAAGTATCTTGAAACATCGGTCATAGCATCGTCCGACTACTTAGTGTCCCATCATGCGGTCAAGGGGCGGAGGGTGGGCGCTGTTGGATTCTCGATGGGCGCGAATTGGGCCCTGTGGCTTAGCTCAAAGAGACCTGACCTACGTGCAGTCGTCGTCTTCTACGGGACGGGAGAAGAGGACTTTTCGAAGTCGAGTGCATCGTTCCTAGGGCATTTTGCTGAAGAGGATGAATTTGAGCCCAAGGAAGGCGTACTAAAGCTCGAAAAGCTGATCAGGTCTGCTGGGAAGGAGGTTGAATTCTATTACTACCCTAAGGTGAGGCACTGGTTCCTCGAAGAGGACCGACCGGAATTTGACGGTAAGGCTGCTAGCCTCGCTTGGAAGAGGACAGTTCAGTTCCTGGACTCAAAGTTGAAGTAAGGTATTCTCTTCATCCTGATTACAACGAGGCTTGATTTGAACCGTCGTCCGTCGTCGTCAAAAAAGTGTGTGTGTGCGGGTCAGCTGGTGCGGGCAACTAGATTTGAACGTCTTACATTGCAAGCGCACAAATCTCTTCTGCTTCGATGAGAGGTCGCTACGCCAATTAAGACAAGAATTCCTTTGTGACGAAGACCAACAGTTGCAGTTAGGTTCGGATGTTCTGCAGTAAGAGTCTGATTTGATTGTTCGCTAGCTTTGATGCAACAACGAGTACCGCGAATGCAAATATGAAGCCAAGAACCGCTAGTTGTGGCAGAATCGTGCCGTATACCATAACCGAGATTATGATCGGCGCGGCGGTTAACATTGTTGAAACGATCGCGAGGAACATTCCCATGAGGGAACCCCAGACACTGACGTAGCGGCTGCGTATCATTTCACGAAAGTCAGGAAACCTAGCCGCGAAGCACATTCCAACCGCTGACTCCTCGAGCACAACTGTTACTCCCAGTGCAAGAACAAGCCAGAAGTAAGTCGCAAGGGATCTTAGCAGAAGGCTCAGCACCGCCAGCATGCCCACGCCAAACAATATGCCTAAGAGTATTGCAAACATCATTTTCGCCCTCAGAAGCCTACTTGATTTTATCGGCGCGGCGTAAAGATTCCACACCGTATCCCTCCTGGCCTATGCTAGTCATTGAGAGGAATCCAACGAAAATCGCTATGGGGAGTAAGTAAAGGGGGATGATGACCAACAATCCAGGCGCATCGGGCATCGATTCGCCCCCCAGGGGGAAGAATGAGATGCCCATTGATATAGCTAGGACAAATGGAATCGCCAAGAACCTAGCCATCTCCCTCCTCCTCGCGAGCGAACGTAGGTCCTTCCGAAGAATTGCCGATTCAGCGGCTCCAATCAAAGGTAGCCGGAAATCGATGCCATGAGCGTGATGGGTCTGCGGAGAGAGCTTTATGGAGACAGGAATTGGAACCCAGAACTTCGCGCGCAATCTTGAGGCCGCCGCGAATAACGCGAGCGTGAAGAGTGCTGAGAGGCTTGCAAATTCAAGAAATGTGAATATGTTGCCCTGGGAGACGCCGAGGACTGCAACTGAAGGCCACACTATGGGAACGAACCATGCAATCCTCACCGTTTGAACCACGCTCTGGAGAAGGTAGCCGATTATTTGTCCGCTGAAGAGCAACTGAACGAAGACAAGCATGATAATCGTCAAGGCGAGGCGGAAGAATATTCCAGAGCGTCCGCTCTTTTTGTAGAAACTTGATGAGATACGGTTGGTTATTGTGTCCAGCACTTCAACGACGCAGGATCCAATTGCTAGGGCGATAGTCGCCATCAGAGCTGCAGCAAGCCAAGCTGGAGCCATCCCGAGGATTAGTGCCGGTCCAAGCAGCAACCCCAGAAAGAGGCTGAGCATGAATGAGTAAATGTAGGATTCAGACAATGTAGAGGCCGCAACGTACTCTGTGGGTGAGATCGGAAGCCAGTTCACGATGTCGGTATTCATCGATTGAATTGGTTGGCTAATTTCGTAAAGAACTCCGAAAAGGATCACGGCGGAGGCGATACCCACGGGTACTCCTGCCAAAGCGCTTGCTTCCATACTGGTAATGGCACGTAGAAAGAATGGAGGGCCCTTCGAGAGCAGTAAATAGCCGGCTAGGCCGAGACCAACAAGCAGCACTAAATCCACTGCGAGGATAATGCGTGGTTCTCCGAAAATTCGGGCCAAGGTTTTGCTTCGTTGAGTTCCCCGAATTTGTGAGCGCGTCAATACGACGGCAAGCTTGTACACCGTCTTTATTCTCATCGGGTGAGTGCCTCGACGATATCGTGTGTATCAGAGGTTCCTGTTAGCTTCAGGAAAACTTCTTCAAGCGTTGAGCCAGATGTACCTCCTTTGGCTCTCAGTTCCTCCGAAGTTCCTTCGGCCAAGACTTTCCCGTCATACATGATTACAATTCGATCGCAAATAGCATCGGCTATTTCGAGAACATGTGTACTGAAGACGGTTGGAATGCCATCATCCCTCAGCTTATGGATCAAGTCCTTTACTATGCGTGCGCTGCGTGGGTCCAAGGCATTGAGGGGTTCATCCAGAACCAGAATTTGTGGGCGATGGAGTAGGCCTGCTATAATTGCCAGTTTCTGTTTCATACCCTGTGAATAACCATGAATCAGCTCGTTTTCTCGGCCCTCCAAGTCTAAGGCCTTCATGAACTCCGAGATGCGCTCTTGCTTCATTGTGGCCTCAAGTTCGTGGACATCCGCAACGAAGTCAAGGTACTCTATCCCCGTCAGAAACTCGTACAGCCTAGGGCTTTCGGGTACGAAGCCAACAATTTGCTTGACCGCGATTGGGTCTTCGGCAACATTCACTCCTTGAACTAAGATGCTGCCAGCGTCAGGTTTCATTATTCCTACGATGATTTTCATTAAAGTAGATTTACCGGAGCCATTTGGGCCCAACAATCCAAGAACTTGGCCGCTATCGACGTCGAAGCTGACACCTTTGACTGCCCTTATCGTGCCGAAATTCTTGGCTACGCTGTCAACCTGAAGTGCTTTCACTGATACCCCACCTATCATCCGCAACCCTATTGGGCTATTTATTCGGGTGAAACCGAAAGAGCTTAGAAAAACATCGCGTTTCAACCTCCTGACCCAACGTTGAGCACCACAGCGGCGCAGAATTCGGAAACCAAACCATTATGCAACATACCGTTATGCGGCAGGGAAGCTGATTGGCAGGTCGAAATGTTCGGGAAAATCGAGTATTATTGTGAGAGGCACCGGCCAGGCGTCCCCGAGAAATTCATGAACCGCCTCAACATTCAAAGTTCCTAATCCTTTTCCTAGTCAAAGCTTTTCGAGAAACGTATCGACCTCGCGGTCTGTGTTGTAAAAGTGGGGTGAAACCCTTAGCGCGTTCACTCTTGGCGCGACGACAACGTGCTCTTGTAGAAGCTTCTTCGAAACCTGGGCCGCATCTTCGACTTCGAATGTAACGATTCCACTCCTGCGGCCTGCTTCCAACGGGGAGGTGATCTTCTTTCCCTTACTTTCCAGCCCATCAACGAGCCGTTTGTTCAAGTGTTCCACGAGGGGCCCACGTTCTTGTGGGGTATACTTGAGGGTGAATTCCAACGCGGCCTTCGCGCCGATGACAGCTATGACTGCCCATGTTCCCCATTCGAATCGGGTGGCATCTTCCGCTGGGGTGACGCTACTAATATCGAAGGGACGTTCGAAAGTTTCTTGTTTGGAACGAACCCTGGCCACGACGGAGTCGGAGATCCCGTGCCATCCAACTATCCCAGGGAGAAGCCGCTGCAGGGCTTCGCGGCTGACGAAGAGAAACGCTGTTCCATGTGGACCCATCAGCCACTTGTACGTTCCGCATGTTAGCACATCGACGCCCAGCTTGCGGACATCTACTGGTATGACTCCAACCGCGTGAAACGCGTCCACCAGCATTAGGGCGTTGTGAGAATGCGCAATCTGAGTGACAGCCCGTATGTCTTCTTTGCAGCCGTTTATCCAAGAGACATAATCAAGCGAGACTGCGACCGTTTTATCATCGATCGCTTTCTCAAAGTCTGAGGTGGGAACTTGACGGTTCTTCGCCTTCAGGACTCTCACCTCAGAAATCAAGCCCTTCTGCTTCAAGGCGTGCCAAAGGTACACGTTGGTGGGGAAATTCAATTCGCTCACAACAACGTTCTGCCCAGGCTTCAGGGGAAGGGCGTTGGCGATTGCTGCTAAGCCTGATGAAACGTTCGGAATGCAGGCGACTTCATCCAAAGTGCCATTGATGAGGCGGCCGAATAGTTCGCGTGTTTTCACGATCTCTAGAAGCCAAGCTTCCCATTTTTCCCCATAATCTCTCCACTCGTCCAGAAACGACCGCATGGCGGCATGTACGCTCACGGGTGGGGGGCCGGCTCCCGCATTATCAAGGTACACGTTGCCGGCGAGCAACGGAATCTGCCGCCTAACCTCTTCCACATTCAAGCTTAGGCCATCCCGCGTTCCAGGCGGAAGTAGGGCCGGGTATTAGAGCTTGCAGTAGGGAAGAGGCTGATGTAACCAGCTTCAGTCCGAGTCAGTCTGTGTTCTTTGTTTCTTCTTCTGTCTTCTTCTTGTTGTGACGGGAAGCGTGCGTAGTGGTTGCAGCGCTAGTTTGGGGCTCTGGAGTAGGTTCTGATTGTGTGACTTTGGGATTCGGAGAATTGCCGTCGCGGCCGCGGCCTGCAACGGCGAAGGCGATGATTGCGGCAGCCACGAGTATTGCGATTATTCCGGCAGCTATTGTTAGGTAGAGGACTGTGGAGTCCGTGCGCCATGAAGCAATAGCCGTCATAGGCCGATTCATTTGTACGGTGGTCGTTTGGCTGTTGGATTGAACGTCACCCTGCCAACCATTGAAAACTATGCTGACGCCATAAGACGTGCTGATGGGTGTTGAAACGGACATTTGGGCCGTGCTACCTGCGTCGTACCAACCTTGCCCGTAGGGAACACCTTGGTCGCTCTGTACGGTGAGGTAGTACTGTTGCTTGTATTCTGCAGTCACGCTGTGGGGCGCATCCATATTGACTGATAACGAAGAACCGGATTGGTTGCCTTGCCCGTCAACGCTCCATCCTTGGAATACGATTCTACTTGAACTGTCTCCGACGGGCTGGCTTGCGCTATTTACCATCGCGGTGTCGCCTGTGTTGTACCATCCTTCACCCTGAGGCACTGGTGCACCTTGTGGTTGACTTTGTACGCTGAGATAGTACTGCAACTGGTAGACGGCGACGACCTTCATCGCTCCATTCACCGTCACTGTCCCGCTGCTTCCGACACCGGAATAATCACCGCCCCAATGAGAGAAGACATACCGCGTATTCGCGGAGGGCTGAATAGTGGTTTGAGTAACTGAGAATGACGCTGAACTTCCCTGGTTGTATGTCCCGCCTCCAGTCACTGTTGCAAGATTTGCTGGATCAGTTGTGACCGTCAATGTGTACTGGGACGGGGTGTTATAGTAGCTGTAATAGTACGGGTAGCCATAGTCATAGCACCCGTAATTGCCATAGTAGTAATCATAGTACAAGCAGTTGTAGCTGTAATTGCCGTAGTAATAATCATAGTACGGGTAGCTGTAGCCGTAATAGTACGGGTAGTAGTAGCTGTATCCGTAGTAATACGGGTACCAGGAATAGCCGTTACAATGATGATGATGTGAGCCGCAATTAGGAGTATAAGCCGCTACTTGAGCTGTCTGCCCTGACAATAGAACACCAGCAGCAGCCAACACGAGAACTGCAACTGCGAATTTAGGTAAATAACTCGCTCGCATTCTAATCGCATAAGAAAAGTGGGCTGTACCTATTTGGGGTTTACTCATTTGCAGCCTAACTACGACGTGTAGTACGCGTAGCGAAAAACAGCTAAACCCCCCTGACCCGGAGAATCACTAGGCCCTAGGGGGGCCTCCGAGCGTGCGCGCCGAAGCAGCGTCGGTCGATATTTCAACTCCTTTTAAGTATGGGTGGGGGCCTCCTTGTTTTGGTGTTTTGCTTGGTTGTCAAGGCATACGTGTTGGTTCAAGCCCAGTTGGGGCGGTCTCGGTATGTTGCTAAAGCGGTTGCTAGGGTTCGGGGTGTGAAGATGGTTCATGCGGTAACCGGCATATACGATGTTATCGCATACCTCGAAATGCGTGACATGAATACGCTCTCCGAATTAGTGATAAAGCAGATTCAATCCGTGAAGGGCGTTGAGCGTACTCACACGGCCATAGTCGTGTGAGTTAATCACTTTCTTCGGCCTCCTCGTATTCTCCGTTATTGTTCCAGTTAGGCGAGGAATACTTCCGAGCGTATAATCTCCTAAACCATCTCTTTTCATCAGCTCGCAGCCCACCTACTTCTAGTTTTACGCCTAGAATTTCTTGAGCAGATTCAGTGAGTTTTGACTGAACCTCTTCTACGCTTACCCTCCTTCCTACGGCTGCCTCCAGAGTGGTTACCGGATGCCATCGGCTGCGCACATAATGGGTCGTATGATTCTGCCTGCTCGGGGCAAGAACCGATTCCAAAGTGTCGACATTGGTGGAAACCAAAAGTGAGCCATGCCAAAGTGCAAAACCGTGCCCAGAAGCAGCAGCGCCTCCCGAGATTTTTCTCTCTCCGAGCATAATTGAATTGGGCGCAAGAAAACTGCCTTTCAACCCGAAACTACGTAGGGCATCGAGGACAATGGCGGATGCAGTTTCATTAATCCTGGGCTGCTGGTGTCTCTCTCCTTGTTGAATAACGAGTGTGAGGTTGAGGTTTCCTTCATCTTGATAAACGGCGCCTCCGCCTGTAAATCGGCGAGCGATGTGGATGCCGTTTTGCTGGCAGAGGGAAGTATCAACTTCTGTTGATGCCTTTTGAAAACGGCCGAGAATGACGCTTTGCGGGTTAACCCATAGTCGTATCGTTGGTCTGAAGGCGGGAAAAAGCGTGCTGCGTGCCAATGCTTCCTCGATGGCTAAGTTCTGGAACACCGAGCCGTAGCTCTGTTCCAGCAGCCTCCAACGATCTGAAACCGTTGGTCCACCTACCAGGGACGGCATCGCGTTAGGATCCTTCTTGGAATGAAAGGGTCCAGCTTTCGGTTCCTTAGGATTTTTCCTAGCTTCGGAATCAACCCTACTGCGTCGGTACCGAGCTTGCACTCAACGGACTGCGCGGTCAATGTTTCCGATTCTATAGTTACCGTGTCCCTCTCAATCCTCGACTTTTTCACGGCATTTTCGGCTTCCTGGCGAAAACAGTCGGCAATTTGAATGCGGTCTAGGCCTGTTACAATCAAGGATGAAAACCGTTCGATCTGGGAGTCTGCAAGCCAACCCTCAACTGTTTGTGTGTCCGGCTCTAGTCTCGTGAGTCGAATCGTTGTTCGGCTGCCGGGGACGAGGCAATATTGGTGTATGATCTCGTTACTTCGTAGGGGTTTTCCATCTCCGAGTTGTGCCCGGAGGGCGGCGAGACCTATTTTGACGTTCATGAGCCTTGGTGTTTCAATACCGATATCAATCTCGAGGCAATTATCGGCTTCTCCGCTGACGATTCCTTGGTAAGTTCCTTGCGCCTCTAGATTGGCGGCGTTTGTGTGTGCTTGGCCAAGGTCACGAGCCAACAGCTCCGTGAGAATGTCGGAATCTTCGCCTTCCACGTCCAACCTTGCCCAACCCTTCCGCGAGAATCCATCAAGTCTGATGGTAGCCCCTAGTTCACCCTTCACAGCGCGGACAGCTTTCTCCAATTCCGCCTGGAAATCTTTCGTAGTGAATTGGCCTGGTCTTTGCAGGATTATGAGTTTCATTGGGCACAGCATTTCTTATCTGCTGAGTTCAGCCTCCAGCCTTCCAATCTTGGATTCTAAGACGGAAACCATATCCGCATTCTCAGAGCTCTCCAACTGGTTCCCGCACTTTGTGCACTTGAAGGAAGTCTCCATCGCATCTTCAAAGGTGACGCGGACGTCGGTGTCGGTCTTACATATGAAGAAGGTGTGAGCTCGTTCGAAGTCAAGCCTTTGCTTCAACTTGTCCAGCGCCCGTTTCTTCCGGCTTCGGATGAACGCGTCTAATTGGTCGGGTTGAAGCCTCCAGTAGAAAATGAACCAACCAGTTTTCTCATCTCTCACGCGTGTGCATGAAACTAGGCCGTGGTCATAAAGCTTGTAGAGAATCTTTCTAACCGTGTTCAGCCTAACTTCTTTGTTGAAACGGGTCTTACAGTCGTTTGTAATTATTTCATCAGTTCCCTCGCCGACTGCCTTTAAGCTGTTGACAACGGTAACAGCTTCCTCGCCTCCGAAGAGGTTTGCGACCTTAATGAGTTCCTCATCCAAGACTGACAATGGCATAACCGCCAAGTGAATGTTTATGTTTTTAGCGTTTTACTTCGCATTAACTCTTTGTCGGGCGTTTGACTCGTGGGCAACTTTTTATACGAACCTACCTCGTCTAGCCTTCGCGAGCCGTCTAAGATGAAGGAAACGGTTGCCACCTTGGGCTTCATTCTGTTTTTCGTAGGCTCAATGATGGATATCGCGGGCTCAACCTCGGTAACGCAGGGTGGAACCCCCGCAGCGCTTTATTTTAGAGTAGGCATAATCGAACTATTCGGGTCACTTATTTTTCTGGCCGGAATCTACCTCATTATAAAGACTCGGTAAGCCGGGTCGAAATGGCCAAGAAGAGGTCTCGGCGGAAATCCCGCGTGATGGTCCTCCGACTTGGACATAGAATTCCAAGAGACGCCCGGGTGACCACCCACGTGTGTTTGACCGCCCGCGCCCTAGGCGCGGATGGCATCTACATTTCCGATGTTCATGATAGGGAGCTTGTTGAAGGAGTAAACAGAGTCATCGAACGTTTCGGAGGGCGCTTCATCATCGAGGCTGGGAAGCCATGGCGGTCAACCGTAAACGAGTGGAGGCGCACGGGCGGGAAGATTATCCATTTGACCGCTTACGGTATGCCGCTACCTAAAGTCGTGGCGAAGATCAGGCGTTCTAATGCGGACAAATTGGTCATAGTTGGGGCAGAAAAAGTACCTGGCGAAATTTACGGTTTAGCAGACTGGAACGTCGCCGTGACCAATCAGCCGATTAGCGAAGTCAGTGCGTTGGGCATCTTCCTGGACTGGCTGTTTGGCCACCGTCGGCTTGAGGATCGGTACGCAGACGCAAAAATTCAGATAATTCCCACTGCCCATGGAAAAACCGTCGTTGGGAATTAGGCAGTATCCGTAGGCTTCTGCTTTCCCTTCACCCTAATTATGTCCCCCAGTGTTACCTCCGCAGGGGCAGCCATCTTCGGGGCAGGGGTCACTTTGCGTGGAACCAACAGCTTGATCCTAAGCTCATGCTCCAACTCTCTACACAATCTTGAGTCAGGCGCGATTTTGCCGGTCTCGATCTTTTGTATTACAGACAGTCTTTCCTTAACTCGTTTGGCAAGTTCCTCTTGGGACAATCCCATCTTCATGCGATGGCTCCTTACCAGGCTTGAGTAGTCCTCTGCAACCTCCGACTCCTCCATTCCCCTTGGCAATTCGGGGGCTCTTCGATGATTAGTCTTGGGCATTCGAAGCGTGCTGGGTGCGTATGGCCGTGTGGGAACTGGTCGCTCTTCCTGGTATGGTTTGCCTAGGTGCTGGCAACTTGAGCAGACAAGCATCTTTGCCCCTTCAACACGTACCCTGAAAGCAGGGCCAACGATTACCCTGCCGCAAATATCGCAATTCAAGATGCTCGCTACCACCGCCGGATGTGCGAACTGGAAATTTAAATTGGCTTATTCATGTAACTTCAAACCAGAGAACATGGACCGTCCGACCTTAGCTGAGCTTCGCAAATTGGTGGGTGTAGCGAACTACCAGTTCGGAGCGGGAGTAGGCCACGCCCTGTTCAATAATCAGGTTCGCATCGAACGTTCGAGGCGGACTGGGAGGATTCGGCACATCTATCGAGATGGGCATTTAATCGCAACCCTGCGCCCTGTGGACGGCTACCTCGCCTTGACCCCCAATGGCGCACACATCGTGTTGTCAAGAATCAAGAACCTAAGGAACCTAGTCGTAGTTCAAACGGACGTCTCCGACGTTGTTAGAGGTGGTGGGGATGTCTTTGCAAAACATGTTGCGCGTAGTGATTCGAGCATTAGACCCGCGGAGGAGGTCATCGTCACTGACGAGCAAGGAGCGTTGGTCGGGGTCGGAAGCGCTGTGCTGAGTGGGCATGAGATGATGTATCTACGGAGGGGAGTTGCTGTGAAGCTGCGGAAAGGGGTTGACGAATCTTCGGCGGGCCAGGCGACTGATGGTTCTGAGAAGATTGACTAGCTTCGCTTATGGGTCTTGTACCGGACAATAAGGGCAACTGCAATCAAGAAAATTATCGCGAATACAAATCCCGCAACGTTCGTGAAATTGTAAGCTCCCTGCGTTAACCTCCATGTGGCAGTCACTGCCTTAGCGGAATCCATCCTCACCTCAAAAACTTGAGAATTTGAGGTAACTGACCCAATCCAGCCTTGGAATTGGTGCCCCTCTGTCTCGCTGGGTATCACGCCCACCACTGCAGTTGAATTTGCATTATACCAACCGGTTCCTGTGGCATAGCCATAGGCAGAGGTCACATTCAGGAAATATTGCAAGTTGTAATGGAAGCTCTTTTCGCCGCCGGCTGAGAAGGTCCACGAGGTCTGCGGCAATGTGTACCGCGTTCCCGGTTCCACCGGTATAATCGAGGATAGGGATATCGTGTGGTTTTCGCCCCGTTGAAACTCGAGGATAATGATCCGTGTCTGGTTCAGTGTGCTTGTGCCGATGATCTGTCCATCGCGAGTCAAACTGACTGTAAACGGCGCTCCGACTGAATCGATCTCTATTCTGACCGAGTATAGTTTTACGGCGTCGCGAGTCGAATTTAATGCGTTGACTTTTCCCCAACCCCAAAGCGGTGACCCGGTTTGCCGGTCTATCCGGCCGGTGAACTGGTCTTGCCTAGCGTCTTCGGTAAGGATGGTCCTGATTTCGTTCGGAGAAAGAAAATGGTTCATTTGAAGCATTAGCGCTATTACTCCTGCTACGTGTGGTGCTGAGAAGCTTGTTCCCCCCCGACTTGGTGATAGTTGTCGGGATCTGAGTTCCTCTCTGGTGCATTGCTTGCTCTGGCCGTCGCTATATTCGCCCCTGGTGCGACAATCTCTGGTTTCGTTCGGCCATCTCTTGTGGGGCCCATGCTGCTATAATAGGTAATGTTTCCCACTCCTGACGAGTCAGTCACGGTCCACCAGATACCATGAAGCCCGCGGTTTGTTGTGTACTGTATGCAAGTATCGCATCCAGATCGCCAAAAGTACTTCGTCATGTAGTCGCCGACAGTTATCACTCCTCTTGCGGTGCCTGGAATGTCAATCGTATCGGTCGGGTCAAGTTTGTAGAGACCGGCCATGGTGGCGTTAAGGTTGTAGGCAAATTCCCCCGGTTCAGTCCAAGCATCCCACTTGCCATCAGTGACGGTCACCGCTGTTAGGCTAAAGAACCAACGGAGCGGGTTCGTCGAGTTTATGCTGATCCACCATTCCTTGCCACTGGCACGCTTGTCTGAGAGAATTGTGACATTTCCGTCCACTGTGTTCACTCCGGAGTCTGGGGTCGGGCCGGTGACTGTAGCACCGTTAGGGGTCGTGACCGAAATTGCGAGCGCATCATTTACCGAGTACCATAAGTCCACGAATTGGTCGCGACCTTTGGCATCGAACCATGGGACAGTCACTGCTTGGCCGGGCGACAGTTTGCCACTAACGTGGGAATTAACGTCCCTGTGATTCCCCGCGGAGACCACTATGGGTACGCCTTGTGAGGCAAGGTCGGTCAAAGCAAGTTCCATAGACTCTGTTCCGTCATGGGATCCCAGCTGGTCTCCATAGCTATGATCGATTACGAACGGCATTCCCAGTTCTCGAGCTCTATCTACGACATATTTGATTCCATCGAGGAAGCTCTCGTCGTATCCATCTTTGATTTTTACCACGATTAATGATGCGCCTGGTGCGACTCCAGTGTAGGGCGGGTTCGCTTGTACACGTGAAATGAAAGCTGGCTTGTCCACGCTATCAGCTCTTACCCGAACCCAGTATAGTGTTGAGGAGCCATCAACCGTTTGAGTTGCCCAGACTCTTGGCGGTGTGAAGAAAATAGTTCCACTTCGGGTGAAGACTATCGTCTGGTTGGATTGGACCGCGAGGGGAAGCCAGGTTTGGTTTCCTTCCGAGTACTCCCATTTCAAGCCCCCATATTCACCGGGGGATTGGACGTTGAAGAATATTTGGCTGAACTTACGGTCGGCCCCGAAGTAAGCATAGTTGGATGTGTCTGCCAAAGGAACGAATGGGTCTGCAGAATTCTGGCACTGTTGTGTCTCATTATGCCATTGGGTTCCATCATAGCGTAGGCAACTCTCAAAGAGTGTAGCGGATTGGCCTGTGCTTGCTGCCACGGCTGCAACGGCCGTTCCGTGTCCCGGGTCAAATCCGTTGTTCCCGCCATCAGTTTCCTCGCATGTTGATGTCTGAATTTCTAATCTAGTGCATTCGTTTCCATAGTCGAATCCTTGAGGATGGTTGCCTTCAACGGACTGGTCCCATATGGAAAGTATCTTGGTTGTTCCGTTCGGGAAGAAGAAATCTCTATGGTGGTAGTCAATTCCCGTATCAACTATTCCAACGACAACTCCTGTTCCATTCACTGAATTACCGTTTGCATCCTGCATCGTCTGCCAAACTTTGTCTGCCCCTATTTCTGGGACGCTCACATCCAATTGTGCGCTAAGCCTCTTCGGGGAAGAGATACGGCTAACAAAATCGAGCGATGCAATCTGGGGAATAACGCTTGGCGGTAGATGCATAGCTGCTACGTGGCCCGTGAATGTTTCCAGCGTTCCTAGGGCGGAAAGTTGTTGTAGTTGTCTTGATGACGGCACCTCGGAGAAGACTACCAGAACGCTCACTTGCGCCTGGTTTTTAGTTGTGGTCTTGGATAGGAAATTGCGTAGGGCGGGGTCCGCCTTCCAGTGCAGCGTAACCTGAGGGTCAAAGAAAAAAGTGGCCCCAACCGCTTGGACCAACGGTGAAATTGTTGCGAGGGTCAGCACGGTGACCAAAAGAAGTTTTTGCATACTTCGCCGCGAACTCAACTAGTAATAGCATCCTTCTATGAAGGCGGAGTCGCCATGATTCTGACACGTCGCAATTTCCGTGCCGTACTGGACGCCGTGTATATAAGCATCTTCACGAACGCGCGGATGTCGCTCAGGGAATTTTTGGCGTTGTAAGGATATTTTTTCGCACACTAGGCTTTAACACAATTCGCTTCGAATACGCTTCTCAATCTACATCTTCAGACGGGACTCCCCCAAATAGCCGCCAACCGGGAGAATTGTACGATTGGAGCAAGTAATTCTCGTGGGGGTCCTCATTAATAATAGAAGACATGGTCCAAGTAGCGCGGAAAGGTGCGTATGTCGACCTTTCAAAAGAATCTGTGGAGAGAATTGAACGGTCACGTACAGTTTTAGAACGTTTAGCTCGAGAGGGGAAGACGATTTACGGCGTTACGACTGGTTTCGGGGCCTTGAGTACTACAAGAATCACTTTGGTGTAGGCGTCGCAACTTCAAACAAACCTCCTAAGAAGCTCAAGTGATACGCGATACTCTTATTGTGTTGCGCTACGCAAGCTTTAGCGATGAGAAAAATTGGCGTATAAAGCGCTAAAAGCAACTCGTGGTGTCCCGAGCGGCCGTA
>CAVYHV010000018.1:0-30811 GCA_963768425.1 Candidatus Bathyarchaeota archaeon
AAATGTTTTGCACCTCCTGAGGGACTACTATGAGTTACAAGAAAGGTTCAGAAAAGCCTTATCGGAATAAGCAAACTTTGCTGCCGCCTCTTAAGCGCAGAAACTCAGCGGTAAAGAATGCAATTGCAAAAGCAAAAGCTAAAATTCCACCCCCGCCGCAACCAGTAGTTCAACCTCGCAACCCATCTACAACAGATATCGGCGTTTTGCACCGTGACGGCGATGGTTACTATGCAAGGTTCAGAAGCAAAAGCAACCCCAGCGCCAAACCCTACGTAACAAGGATCTGGGAGATCAGAACAGGCCGATTTGTACCTGGCGACGTCTCCTGCAACTGCCCCGGTTATATCTACAACAAGCATTGCCACCATGAAGACGATATTAAGAAACTGGTTCAAGACTGGTCACAGCAACCACATCCTCGCCAACTTTCGTCTTAAACAATCGGCCATATGCTTTTTTCCCAAGCAACCGTCTCCAATTGTAATGTTTAATAATTAAACTTAAAACATCTTCAGATTAAAAGATCAGCTAACGTCATCTGACTATCTGAGGAAGAAGAGGAAAATATGAAAAAGAGAAAGATGAGCCTAAAGCAAGTCATAACGGTAATCTCCATTTTTGGCCCCGCAGTCCTCGTCTCAGTAGAATTGTTTGATCCTGCAAGCATCGTCGCAGCAACAGCGGCAGGTGCAGCGGTTGGCTTGGGTGTATTATGGGCAGCCTTCTACTCAGGCATCTTGCTAATAGGAATACAAGAGATTAGCGCTAGGCTAGGAGTTGTCACTGGAAAAACTTTGGCGGAAAATATACGTCAGAGGTTTGGACCACGCTATTCAAATCCTCTCTTCATAGTTTCGATGTTTTTGAACCTCGCAACATTAACTGCTGAAATAATAGGTCTAAGCCTCGCATTCTCCTTCTTATTCAAAATAGCCTACCCTTTAGCAGTATCTATATCGATCCTGCTAAACATTATTCTCGTTTACTTTACAGCATACGACAAATTAGAGAAAATCTTGATAATTCTAGTCACTGCGATCTTCTTATCCTACGTGTATTTTCTCTTCTCACTCCACGCAAACTTTGGCGCGATAGTTTACAATTCATTGGTTCCTTCACTGAAGCCTAACTCTTTCTACTGGGCCGAGGCGATAATAGGGGCCTCGATTACGCCTACCTACGTTATCCTCCACAGCGGACTAGTTTACGAAAAAGGATGGGCTCATCACCACGAGAAAGGCGTTGAAGACCTAATCAAGGAAGACGAATGCGCGACAAAAGAAGAACAAATCAAGGAACGCAAATGCGTGAGAAATGAAAGAGTCGATTCCTTTGTCAGTATCCTTATGGGCACAATCCTCACCATCATCATAATTGCCAGCGCCGCACTACTTATCGGCGGCAAATCGGTAACCAGTTTCGCGGATATAGCAGCCCCTTTCAGCATGAAATTTGGCACAGTGGGAGTCGACGTCTTCGCAGTTGCCTTAGCATTTGCTGGAATACTAGCTGTAGTTACTGTGGGCTTAGGCACCGTTTACTCTGCTTTTGGATTTTTGGGTCTTGAGAGCCGAATTAAGGCAAGAAGGTTCAGGCTTGTTTTCGTCTTGGCGCTCGTAATCTCCGCAGTTTTCGCGTTCATACCCAACCAAATTCAAGTAATGGTCTTCAGCCAATACCTAAACGGACTCCTGCTGCCATTTATCCTCATACCGCTCGTGATTATCACCCGAAACAAAGAGTTAATGGGCAAATACAAACTCGGGAAAGCCACCTTGACTTTAGCATTGGCAACGATCGTGATAACAGCGGTTCTCTTCATTGCGAGCATAGCTTCAATGCTGTAGAGCTCATTCTATTACGTCAAAGCTGACCAAGCCATCAGCATCATTGAGGTTAAGTTTTCTGATAATCCGACTGCTTAACACAATAACACAAGCAATTCGGGTGAACGTTACAAGCGAAAGTATCATCAGCCACAAAGACCCCGTGTTCTTTAGAATCCGCAGCAGGCAACCTATCCAGGTTACCTAATCCCTTTTGTTTGTTTTTTCTTTTAAGTGATAAGATGCCGCCAAGACAAAGAACTCATCATGCACCAGGCTATTATGCCGAAAGAAGGAAGAACGGCGAATTCAAAAAATTCACAAGTGTAGGTGCAAGTATTCGCGCTGATAGACGCCAGAAAGCAGAATCACACCCGACAAAACCAGGATACGGCAACCAAGGCGATTACATAAAGTAAGCGTCTTCCTTCTCCCCTTTTCTTTTTTGTGTGGCTCTATTTTTTCCAGTATAGTAATTTTATTCTATATTAGCTATGCAACTCTTTAGATTTGTAGACCGAGAGTTGAATGTAAGGAAAGACCTTCCGTTACTGGGAGTTGAAGAATAATAGAGACCTCTCGGTTTTCTACCCTAAAGAGTTCATAAATTTCTTTTAACAGATAGGTTGCAATTCTATTTCGCGCTATTACATCGATTGCTTTTTTGCTTCTTTCGGGGTATCTTTGGCTTAAGTCTTCTTTGAATTTGATGTATAGCGGGTAATATTTAGCGTCCTTGTAAATAATTGTCTCTTTGCTGAGTTCATGCATTATTGGCTTGATTCTTCTGCTGTACCTCTTTAATTTCCTAGATGCTTGCGTGTATCCGCAGTAGAAGAGGAATTTTCGTTGGCTTGGAAACCTGTTTGGGTGAGCATATGCTAAAATTCCAGCTAAGCTAATCACACCGAACCCTTTGATGTGCTTAACTTTTGGAAGCTCATCCTTCATTAAGACTTTAAGTTCTTTTGATAATGTTTTCTTAAGCAGTATTGCTTGTTCTAAACCGATTTCAGGTGTCTTATCGAAGTCTTTCTGGTAAGCGGTACTCCAATTTTTCATAGTGACCAAAATGGTGTTAACTTTATCGTATTCTCGCATTGTACGTGATAGTGGCGTGTTGTGTGGCTCTGTTCCATGGATTTTCTGGTGTTCTCTGCGTGGAATAGGCACTGTTTCTTTCGGCTTATTCTTCTTGTCAGGATGATGATTCTCAGTAGTTTGCATTTTAGACACAATACCCACTTGATAAACAGGTATAAACCTTTTTTTCTCTTGTTGGGCTGGACCATTAAGAAACTCGTCTAACAACTTTTCTTTTGTATATTTTATTCTATTAATTATTAAGGAGATAATAAAATTGAAACCATGGGCAAAAGCAGTATTAGCAGTTGTACTGGTTCTATTGGTAGCTTATGCTGCTGTTTCAGCAGACATGGGCAGCGTGAATCCTCGTGACTGGTTCAGCTTAGCACAGCAATCGACGTCATCGACATCGTCAACTGGTCTTTCCGCTACTCCTGCACCTGGATCCTATACACAGATCGACATGAACGACAGAGGCTACGACACTCTAAACCTTGCAGCGTCTTTAACTGACGACACAAACTATCAAATCAACTATTACGCTTTATCAAGCACAGGCAACTATATGCTTCTTGGCACAGGCACTTCTGGTGCAGCAACCGTTGAAGTTACTCCATCAGACGGTGGCTACATTTATGCCGCAGTCATGCCGAGAAGCGAACAAGCCTATTATGTTGATGTGAAAGACACTTTAGCCAACAACCCGAACATAGTCGGCGATAACTACATCAACCTCAACAACAACGGCTACAACTACTTCGTCTTCAAAATTGATGTATCCGGCCTTCCACAGCCAATCGGACAAAACGCGCAACTTTGGTTATTCCCATACTTCTATTCGATGCAAGCACCAACACTCAACAGCCTTAACGACATAAGCAGCATCGGAACCGCTGCAACCACAGAATACTTACAGTGGCAAGCAACCTTCGCCAACTCAATGAACGCGTTCGCAATGACCAAAGTAACCTTCGTCCTCAACACCACAGATCCAACACAAGTCGCGCTCAACGACTTGAACATACCCGGCGTCGGCTACTTAACAAGCGCAGAACTTGGAACTCCAGCTGAAGGCGCCACAACCTTAACCTGGACTTGGACAGCAAACCCCGCTAACCTGAACGGAGCAACATACATAACCTTAGCCACTAACGCGTTGAACCAATTTGCCTTTACAGCAAACGTGGGCTGCACCCTATCAACAGGCAACCATATCACTGCGACATTGAACATCTACGGAGTAGACCAGAACGGTAACTCTGTAGCAGACATAACCAACACGGTTGTTTTGTCAGAATAACTGTTGCCATAAAAATCCTCTCTTTTTCTCTTTTTCTCTTAAGGTAAGATGAAATGACCAAAGGCAAAAAAGGAAAGCATAAACATTTACTAATGATAACTGCAATTTTAGCCGTTGTAATTATTGTTTCAGCTTCAGTAGGCGCCTACATATATACAACACAGAAATCGCAAACGTTAGCATTATCCAATGGCGGATACGCTCAATTCGTCATCAACTACGCCCCAGTTAATGGGGTAACGCCAGCTCCAACAGTCATCAACTCTAACGAGCCGCAATCAACAATTAAGCAAGACGCATTGGTGATGAATGGCCAAACAATCGCCAGCATCAACAGTAACCTGTACGTTACACCCACATTCACAGTAGACACCGGGGACAGCGTACAAAGCTGGAGTGTAACAGGCACATTTGCCGAGCAGCTTAACGGACCCTCAACCTCTGGTCTGGGCGTGTTAGACCAAGGACCAGTTAGCCAAGCACTACAACCTGTTTGGACTTTCTCAGGACAGCCACCACAACCAACATGGACCGCAGCATCTTCAGGACAATCATTCATCGTTGCAAGCTCCACTTTAACCGCAGCACAAATTCAAGCCTTATACTCAGGCTGGCAACAAGGAAAAACATACACCATCACAGACACCTACAGCGGATCCGTAACAATTAACTTTGCAATCGCAGGCCCACAAACCCAAACAGTAATAGGCCCAAGCGGCACATAAATTTCAGGCTCCGTCATTTTAACATACAATTCAGCAAGCAGCTTCACCGGCGTAACAGCAGACTTCGCCTATAGTTAAGGCGCAGCAAAAAACCACCTTTCCACTTTTTTTTGGAAAACTTTATTGAAAACAGCTTTTTGCCGCAGTCTTAATGTTCTCTAGATGAGCCGACCCTGAGCCATTACAGAACTCTTTGTAGATGCTTTCTTGTTGATAACCGCAGCAGCTTCACAGGCGTAACAGCAGACTTCGCATACTCGTGACATACTCCCACCCCTAAAAGGGTGAGGGCTTCTTGCTTCAACGCCACTCCATTTAGAATAGCTCCACAAGCGTTAATTTCCGTATGCCCTACGGTACAACGTTTTAAAATGTTACGTGCAGCGTTCAAGTCACGGTCAAGAAGCAAACCGCAACATGGACAATTATGCACTCGGTCAGTCTTCTGGATTGACAAACACGACTCTGCAACCAGCACTTTCCTATCAAGAAAATAAGTTGCTGTACACCTACCAAACTTACAGAGCACCCAAATACCTGACGGACATAGCAGACCAATTTAGCTTTTCAATCAACCTCATTCCTTATTCCAAGTAGATGAAACCACTTTTTGCTTTTTTCTTTTGTAGGGTCACAGAACTCAGTAGCAGCATGATCTATTGCTCCTTTTTCATTTTTTCTCCTAGGTGACACTGTGAAGCACCGCAAGTTCAAGTTGACGGGGAATGAAATCCTTTTGGCTATAGTTGTCGGTTTTATGGGCTTCTTTCTGACGATTCGGCAGTTTCTTCTGTTTATGAACGAGATGAATCCGCTTGTCGGCTTCGCTATTTACGAGGGCATCCTTTTCTTAATCCTGTACGTTCTTGGTCGGGGCGGGCTTGTAATCTTTAAAACGCAGATCAAGAGCCTTGCGCAGACGATAGGGCTGTACCTGATCACTTTCGCCATTTTCATAACTATCGACTGGACAAGCGGTTACATCCAGTACATTACCGCAGGCAGTTTCGCAGGCGTCAACAACATATATGTCCAGTCTGAAGATGGCGTTACCTGGTACTTGTGGCGCCTCATTTTTCCCGCCGCCTCTGCCATAGAGGCTGTTCACATGTTAACGTATGTGGTTACTCCCATTTGCTTGTGCCTGATGGGTGCTTACTTGGTTAAAGGGCGAGTAAAGGCAAGATTCCATTTGACAATGCAGGAGATTCTTCTTGCTTTAGTTATCGGCCTGATGGGTTTCTTCTTGACGATTCGCCCGTTCATCCTTTTCTTGAACATTACGAGCCTGCTGGTCGGCTTCGTCATATATGAAACAGTCCGTTTTCTGATACTGTACGTTCTTGGTCGGGGCGGGCTTGTAATCTTCCATGTCCAAATAAAGAGTCTTGCACAGACGATTGGTATTTACCTGATAACTTTCGCCATTTTCATAACTATCGATTGGACAAGCGATTACATTCAGTACGTTTGCACCGGCAGTTTGGCAGGCGCTAGTCATGTGTTTATGATGGCTGAGGACGGCGTCACATGGTACATGTGGACTCTCCTTATTTCGCCCTCTTCTACAATGGCCATACAGGCGCTCCGCCTTTTAACATACGTGATTACTCCAATCTGCTTATGCCTAATTGGTGGTTATCTTGCCAGAGGGCGCGTGAAATTTTAACGGATCGAAGACAGGAAATCATTTTTTCTTTTAAGAGGCAGACGGTATGGAGAAGAAGCATCAAGATATCCTGGTCGTTTTAATTCTATGGGTTTTCACAGCGGTTTTCTTTCTCCTGCAAGTTAGCAGTATTTGGCAGACAGCCATAGTTGTTATAATTTACACGATAATGGCTGGCATTTCTCTTATTGTGCTGCTTTTTCTCAAGTCAGATGAGGCCTACTACGAAAACTTGACGGGAACCTACCTGCTGTACATCATTATTGCGTCAGCAGTAATGTATGGGGTGAGCTTGGTTTGCGCGAACTATTTTCCTGCAGCAGAAGCACCACTAACAACGATACCGGGCGCAACCAGCATAACAACCGGGTTGATCAGCGATATCCTCTTCACCGTCGTTATGGTGGCTTTGAGTGAAGAAGCATTGAAGCTTGGCGGCTACGCAGAATTCAAGGAAAGATACAAGGGTCACTGGTACCGATGGTTAATCGCCATATTCCCGGTAGTTCTATGGGCCGGATTCCACGCCATACAAGCCTACAACAACCTATGGTTCCTAATACCCGCATTCGTCGACGGCCTCGTGCTGCTGGCACTTCTTGAAGTCACCCACTCATTCTTAGCCCCTGTTCTGGCCCACGGCGCCTACAACACCATACTCATCGTAACCAGCTACATGGTAGTAGCTCCATCATTACCTATATTTCCGCCATACGCGTCCGCAACAGACTTCCTACTAATTATCTTGTGCATAGCCTGGGTAGCCTTCATAATTGGGCCAATCATCCAACGGTCCAGGTCCTCAAATCAATACTCAAGCTCAAGCCGAAGAAAACACTAAATCTGCTATTTTTCTAACATTTTTCTTTTTTCTTGTAAGGCAGGAAAACGAATGAAAACACAGTTAATATTGTTGGTCCTTTGCGCAGTATTTTTCTTAGTAACTCTAATTGGCTCCGCGGTTTTCACAGACATAATGATCTTACAAAAATTAGCTGACGAAGGTAATCCGCTTACAGCTTATCTAATGTCGCATATAGGCACGGTCACGGCTGAATTTGTTATTTGCCCTCTTTACTTCGGGGTTTATTCACTTCTTACCTTCGGTCTCTACTTTCTTCAAACTCACTGGTTGCCTAAACCTGAACATGAGCCTATTAACGAATTCATCAGGGACTTCGTTATAATTGCTCCTTTCATAACTTCCCTGCTGCTATGTTACTGGCAATACTCGGATTTCACGCATGACTTAACATTCTATAGACAGGTGAACTAAGATGATGATGAAAAGAAAAAGATTTTTGCTTCTTATCTTTTTAGCTGTGGCGCTGGCGTTTGTCATGGTAGCGCGCACTATTCCAAGTGCGCATGCAATGACAGCAACTTTCACCGCTGAAGGCGCAAGCGGAGCAGGATTTGATATTTACGATAACACACTCCATGAAGGTTATAACAATCCATCTGGAACTGCGTCGATGGTTGTTAATCTTGGAGATTCACTAACAATAACTGCAACTAAACCTCCAAACACGTATTCTTTTAGCGAATGGTACTGGGCTGGAGATCCGTCCCCACCAGCATCTTACAGTAACCCCTACACTTTTACTTTCACTGACATACCCAGTTCAACGATGGTTGCCGTTTTTAATGTTGCCATAACCGTCAACAGCGCTTACGGTGACGTCAATCCTAACGGAGTAGTTAACCAAGGCGGCAGTGATGCTCCTTATGTTTCATCACCTGTTTCATTAGCGTCGGGTGAACAGGCTGTTTGCACTGGGTATTCAACCACCAGTTACGGCAGCGGTTACGGTACAAGCGTTAGCCTCTCCAATATTCAAACAGACCAAACCGTCACTTTCAACTGGCAAGTTCAATATTATTTAACTGTTTCATCAGGCTCCGTCGGTGATGGAACCTCTGGCTCAGGCTGGTATAATGCTGGCACATACGCTTACGCAAGTACCAACGACCAGACTATTTCAACTGGCTCAGGCGCCCAAGTTGTTTTCGCAAGTTGGAGCTACGACGGCGGAACAAATAACGGCTATGACCAAGTATTAATGACGAGTGCAATAACAGACACGGCAACATGGACACAGCAATATTACTTAACGGTTACAGGCGGCGACGGCGCCGCTACTGGCCAAGGCTGGTACAATACCGGTTCAGATGCAACAGCCTCTTCTGATTATGTTTGGAATGTGGTGTCTGGCCAATCCCGCAGCAGCCTAACCGAGTACAATCTGGACAGTGGCGCATGGAACGCCGTCACCCGAGCTGATTCAGGCTCGTTTACCACGCCTCAGATTCCCATGGATGCGCCGCACACCATAAGTTTTAACGGAGTTACTCAGTATTTTCTGTCCGTTACTGGCGGCAGCTCCATCTCTTATGGAACAGCAAGCCCAACAGGAGACAACTGGTATGATTCTGGATCCTCAACAACGGTGTCTTCCAGTGGCGTCTATGGACGGGCTGGCGGATCTGGTGCACGAGTGTCTGCATGGAATCTGGATGGCGGCTCAAACACTGCTGAAAGCACAACTGGAACCGCAACAACCTCGCCCATTTCAATGGGCACTTATCATACGGTGACTTTTAACTCGGTTACTCAGTACCAGGTAACTTTGGATTCCGGCGCCACAGCAGCCCTCAGCAGCATTACGTCGCCGACAGTTTCCGGAGACAACTACTGGTATGACAGCGGCACAACCGTAACCATATCTTTAAATGGTGTCTGGGGCAGAAGCAGCGGATCCGGAACCAGATTATCAAATTATGCTCTTAACGGCGGAAGCAACATACCAACGTACACAACTAGTGCCTTTAACGTTTTCAGCGGTCCCATCTCAAGCCACGAGTATGTCACGACCACAACGGTGACTCAGTATTTCTTAACCGTGACTGGGGGAAACGCGGTTTCTTATGGAACCGCATCAACGATTTCAGGCGATACCGGTTGGTACGATACTGGAACTTCAACAACAGTGTCTTCAAACTGGGTCTGGACCATCGTTGCAGGTCAATCTCGTGACGCCATCAACAACTACGCAATTAACAGCGTAAATCAGAATCCGACAAGGCAGTACAGCGGAACCTTAACCACCGGATCCCTCTCAATGACAGCCGCTCAAACAGTAGCTTTCTCAGCAGTAGTTCAATATAATTTTTCGGTCACGTCAACATATGGATCCCCAACGGGCGCTGGTTGGTATGACACTGGCAACTCCGTATCATCAACCGTAACTACGCCCGTTGCAGGTGCTGCAGGCGTGCAGTATGTTACTTCAGGTTATACGGGGACCGGATCCTTAACGTCAGGCGGCGTCCAGGGCACCAGCACCACAGGACTTTTCTCGATAACGGCGGCTTCAACATGTGTCTGGAACTGGCTTACACAATACGAAATTACGCCAAGCTCTGACTCACACAGCACGATAACACCAAGTACAGCCCAATGGGTTAACTCTGGCGGCTCAGAATCCTTCACGTATTCGCCGGGCAGCGGCTACACCATCAACTTAGTTCTGGTGAATGGCACTTCAGTGCCAATAACAGGAAGCTTCACATTCACTCATGTTTCAGCACCGCAGACAATTGCGGTCTCAACAGCCTCAAACACCTTCACCATCACAGCCACCGCAGATGCACATTCCACTATTTCGCCGTCTGGAGCCTTCCCAATAGCTGCTGGCGGCAGCCAAGCATTCAGTTTCAGCCCCTCAACAGGCTACTATATCAGCGCTGTTACAGTGAACGGAACCTCAGAAAGCACAACGTCGCCCTACACATTCACCAATGTAGAAGCAAACTATGTAATTTCAGTATCCACAACCGCATACGCCACTTTGAACCTGCAAACCATAGATGAACAAGGCAACGTTCTTTCAGCCACAACCATCACTTTAAATGGTACTGCTTACCAAACCACAAATGGAGCACTTCAACTCACAAACTTGCTCACTGGAACAGATTACATGGGCTCGGTAACATGGCAAAACGTAGACGTTAACGCATCCTTCAACATAAAACTGCTAACCCAAAACACCGACCTTAACATAGTCTGCACCGCATATCCCTACCAATTCAATAATGTTCTCTACGAAGTAGCAACAAACAGACCAGTGACGTCTGAAACGTGGGACGGAACACACTTCACAATCTTCTTCGGCGCATCCTTAACCAGCAACACTTTAGTTTTTGACGCGGCCCAAGTACCAACATATCTTTCAGGCCTCAGCTACAGTTTAGCTTCAGACTGGAACCCCAGCACAGACGTATTCACCTGCACTCTTAGCAACAGCACTTTCCAAGCAGCAATAAACTTTGACAATTTCGGAAGCGGCTTCTACCTGCAAGAAATAGACACACCAATATCAACCGTCACGTGGACCGGCCAAACCTTCACCATAAATCTTGAAACAAACGGAACAGGCAACCTAATTATACACTGCAGCACACGAGGCGTACCCACCACAGTAACAGGAATGAGCGCAGTTTACGATTCAACCACCAATTTCCTCACAGGCACCTACACGGATAATGACCAAATAATCGTGGATTGGACACAAACCACAACCCCGCCAGGAGGCGGCGGAACAGGCGGCGGAACAACCAGCAACGTAGACGTAGCCGTTTCAGCAGCAAACTTTGGAGATGTCACGTTAGGAGAAAACCAAACAATCGACGTGTCATTCACATTCACAGGCACCAGCCTAACCGTAACAGGCATACAGTTAACCGGAAACAACTCTCAATACTTCAAAGTTGACACGAAGTTCCCGCAAACCTTCTTCGGCGGCTCAGGCACCATAACACTTGAGCTAGATCTCCCCTTAGACGCTACATTAGGAACGTTCACCAGCACCTTAACCCTTTCTGCAACAGACGCCTTCGGCACAACACACACTGCCTCATCATCAGTAGCTTACACCGCGCAAAACCCAGGCCCAGGAACAACCATACAAATACCCAACAATTCAACAACAGAATTCGCAGTTGCCCTCGCAGTAATGATTGTTGTAATAGTTGGATCCTTAGCAGTGCTAACAAGAAGACGAACCTAATCACCCTTTTTTTCTTATGGTGGCAAAATGAAGAAGAAAATAGTTGCCCTTGGTCTTCTTCTTATTCTCGTAGTCGCAGCTTTTTTCATTGTTGACGAAAGAAACACTATCTTGCCTGGCAATTTTTCCTTTGTGAAGGCGCAATCTGTTGATATGGGCGTCTATTCAAATGCTCAGGCTTCATCGGTACTCAGTGACATAAATTGGGGTAACGTAAGTTTAGGTGTTGCGACAACCACCATTTTTTATGTGAAAAATCTGGGGGATGACGCCTATGTAATTGGTCCTCCAGAAAGTTCCAGTCTTGTTTGTGATGACAATTCCGGTACGTTGCTTACAGGCGATTATTCTCCATGTTTCACTTTAACTCTGAACTGTTCTGGAACACAGTTAAATCCAGGTGAAGTTGTGGCAGCGCAGTTATCATTGACTATCGGGTACGACATAAATCCAGACGTTACCTACTTCAGTTTTGACATCTCATTAACCATAAGCACTCTGCAGTTATCTGCTGGCTGGAACCAAGTGAGTTTCTCTATAATCCCGGCAAACCCAGATTTCAGTAACATCCTTAGTGGAATCAGTGGATACCAAGCAGTCACATGGAATGGAACAAGTTATGTCACAGCCACATCAGTCGATGCAGGTCGAGCTTACTGGATACTTGTGTTATCAGCCCAAACCATAAACATGTTAGGAGCAGTCTCAAATACCTGTACCCTTGCTCTGAATCCTGGTTGGAACATGATCGGCGGCGTTTTCGGTCAATCTTTAAGCGCTTCTTCTGTGTTTACCAGCGGCGGATACTATCAACTGGACACCTGGACAGGAACAGGCTACCAAACCACAACCACCATCAATGACGGCCAAGGCTACTGGGTGTTTGTGTTAACTGCAACGGACATAACGTTGCAATAAAGAACCGTTTTTCTTTTTTCTTTTTTTCTTTTAGTGAACACTCATGCGTGTTAATGGCAGAAAGGTTACCATGGCGTTTTTGGCTGTTTTGGCAGCCACATTATTACTAGCTTCCTTAAGTTTAGGTGCAGCTCAGTCAACGAACTGGACCTTGGCCGTAACTGCGGCAAACGGATCCTACACTTCAACCTGCACTTTCGGCGTTAATTCAGGTGCGTCAAATGTTAGTTCTGGTTTTGACCAGACATATGATCAGGTTGTGCCACCGCCCCCACCAACTGGAGTTTACAGTTACCTGTATTACCCGGATAATTCTGCTTCTCCAGTGGACCTTCAAGACCTTTCTACAAGCCTCATCGCCCCTACTGACAACTGGACCTGGACGTACTGCTTAGAAAACATCGGCGCAACAGGCACAGTTGTAGTGAGTTGGACCAGCGGCAACATCGTCACAACTTCTATGACGCTTCAGCCTACTGGAGGAGCATCAGTTAACATGCTGACAACCAGCCAATACAACTTCACAGCCACACAGGGACAAACTTACACCTTCACCATAACCGCCCAGAATAGTTCACCTACCCCCACGCCCACCACCTCACCGCCTGGAGGCGGATCCACTGGTGGAGGGATCCCAATGCCAACACAGCTCTATTCATCAGCTCCATCTTCACCTTCTCCCACATCCAGCCCTGGACTGCCTGGATTGCCCTCTTTCTCGTTTTTGCCTTCACTCAGCTATGCAACAGTAAAAATTATCATAGTCGTCGTTGCAGTAGTCGTTGTAATCGCGGTATTAGGTTTGCTCATAAATAAAAAAAAGTGAAGAACACGGAAACATCGGAAACATTGATTTTTCTATTTTTCTATTGGTGCGTATATTGCAGAAGAAACTGTTCGCTTTAATCCTCCTAGTCTGTTTGATAGCTTCTCCTCTCCTAATTAAACTTCCAGCGGTAAGAGCACAATCCACAGAAACTTTCGGTAATACCTCATCCTCTGGCTTAAATTACGATGCTTTGTGGTTTGCTCCAACCTCTCCGTTAATGTTGAATAATTTCACTACGCCAAGCGACGTTGATACGATCACAACTGTTAGTTGTTATATGGGTGGTTACACTGCTCCAATAGATGCGTGTGCCGTAATTTACTCTAACAACCCTTCAACCAACAAGCCAGACGCAGTGTTAGCTCAGAGTGGAGACACTTACGTGAACGATACAGGCTTAACATGGATTGACTTTAACACGTTCTATTTGCCTGTTTCTCCAGACACTACTTACTGGTTCGGAGTGTTTGGTAGTGGAGATTTCAACATAGTCTGCGCCAACTCCAACAGCTGGAACACTCAGCTTGATTATCCCGGTAACACACTGTCTTATAACACACCGTTGAGTCAACAATCTGTAACGAGCTGGTGGTACTCAACTTTAGCGATGGCTATTTACGTCAGTTATACATCCACATCGACACCAACCCCGACGGACACTCCCACGCCAACTGCTTCGCCAACTCCTACTCCAACGCCTACAGCTTCGGCCAACCCTACGCCGTCTCCATCACCTGATGGCGTACTTCCAGGTTACCCATTCACTCTGACGAGCCCGAGCCCACTTCCGACACAAACCAATCAGAGTTCTCCTTCGCCCACTCAATCCCATTTGAATAGCGGTATCCTGCTGTTAATTATCGTCCTCATTGCCGTCGCGGTTGCCATAACACTGGTTTTGTCTCGACCTCGGAAACATCGGAAACATTGATTTTTCTATTTTTCTATTGGTGAAAATCATTTTCCATTCCTTTAATCATTTTGTATCCTTCTATATGCAAATATTTTCGAATTTAAAATGAGCTAAACCTGCAAAGCACTTTAAGGCGATTTCAGAGATTTTCCCCACTTCTTAATCGCGGCAAAAACAGGAAGAAAGGAATCCTTTGCAACCAAAGAATACTCTACTCGAAGAGGCACCTCTGGGTAAACTACTCGTTTGATGATATGGTATTTTTCAAGTTCTCGAAGGTGGGTAGTGACCGTTTTTGAGTGCACATCGCCTAATCTTTTCTGAAGCTCCGTGAACCGTAAGGTTTGTCTGCTGAGATGCCATATAATTAGTAAGTTCCACCGACTGCCAAGAATCTGAAATAGATAATCCATATCGCATTTATTAGAATTAATGTCTTGCAAGTCACTTCTTTCTCCTTAGTAACTTTTTTGATACTATATCACAATATTGCGCCTTGTACATTTAAATGTTGTATAGAGTATTAGGTTAGCAGACAGGAAAATAAAGAAGGTTTGAAAATGAAGGTTATCGCGATAAATGGAAGCCCACGTAAACAAGGAAACACAGCAATATTATTGAACAAATCCTTAGAAGGCGCCAAGTCTAAGGGCGCTGAAACGGAGGTGATCCATCTATATGATTTGGATTATAAAGGCTGTCGAAGCTGCTATGCATGCAAACTCAAAGGTGGAAAATCATACGGCAAATGCGCAATCCATGATGGTTTGACGCCTGTTTTGGAGCGAATTAACAGCGCTGATGCATTGATTATGGGTTCACCGATTTATCTTGCTATGCTTAGCGGCGAGATGAAGTCATTTCTTGAGAGATTCATATATCCTCATGTTTCCTATGCAACCCCCTTTCCCAGCAGCTTGTTTCCTATGAATATGCCTATTGGGTTCATCTATACTATGGGCGTTAACGAGACAAATATGAGAGATCGCCAATACGATTGGCAAATCAAAGCTAACCAGGCAATTCTGGACTTTACTTTTGGCAAAACCGAGTTTCTTGTGGTTAACGATACTTACATGTTTGATGACTACTCCAAGTATGTGAATGTGTATGACGTGAACGCCAAAGAAAAACGACGGCGTGAAGTTTTTCCTTTAGACTGTCAGAAAGCCTTCGATATGGGTGTAAGGTTGGCCACAAAACGTGAACGAATCAATCGTCAAAGTTGATATTCCTTCATCCGTTTTACAATCTGTCTCGACGGGTTTTGCTTTGGAGAGTGCCAGCCTCTTTTCTGTCTCGGGGCGCAAAATGGGGTCTGCTGGGTTTGTGGTGGGTTATAGTTTGGTCAAGGAAAAGACTGCAGTCCGCGCTTGGACCTTACCGAAATTTACGAAAGCAATCGTCAGTCTAATGATTTATGGATTCTTTTAAGTAATTCTTGGTCCTCTAACTATTAGAGGAACACATTTGCATCCAGCCAGCGAATATCTGCAAAATATAAAGAAAACAGAAAAAGAAACATAGCACTCCCCTTTTTAGAAAAACTTCAATCGAAGAAACCAATGGAGAGAAAAAACATGAAAAAAGACACCAAAATAATGGTCACCAAAGATGGCCCCTATCTTGTAAGTGGCGGTTTGCCCATTGGCAAACAGATAATTGGGATAGGAAAAGAAGGCGAGCCTGAGAGTTGGATCCAAGGCAAAAACGTACCCTCCAATCAACCCTGTGCACTATGTCGTTGCGGAGAATCAAAAAACAAGCCCTTCTGCGACGGTACACACGCAAAAGTCGGCTTCAAAGGAGCGGAAACCGCAAGCAAAAAACCACATGACAAACAGGCTAAAGTCATGGATGGACCGACTCTGAAGCTGGAAGATGCTCCTGCGATGTGCGCGGCTGCTAGATTTTGCCATCGAGGTGGAGGAACTTGGGAGCTAACTCATCACTCTGACGATCCAAAAGCCCGAGAGTTAGCCATCGAAGAAGCTTGCCAGTGCCCTTCAGGCAGACTCGTTGAATCTGACAAAAAAACTGGGAAAGTTTTCGAAAAAGAGTTTAAACAATCAATAAGCCTTGTAGAGGATCCACAAAACAAAGTGAGCGGTCCAATTGCACTCAGAGGCGGGATACCTGTGGAATCTTCTGACGGAACTACGAAGTTCGCAATCGCCAAACCCTATGCCGGTGCGGCAAATCGCAAAATAAGCCCTTCTGTGACGGCTCCCACATAGATGAAGGATTCAACGACGGCGACGACTCCTTAAAATGAACGAATAAGGCAACGTCTAAAAGAATGAGAGGCTTGAGGTTCTTACTGTTTCTCAGTAAGGTCCTTAAGCTGTTTTTTGTTTAAGCCAACTCCTGGCTCTGCGTCCAGGCGCTTTTGCACTTTTCCTTTCTTGAACATTATCACTGTCGGGTAGTATTCTATAGCGTATTCTTCGCAGACATCAGGCTCTTCATCGACAACTACGCTCAGGCACTCTTTTGGATTGCTCTTTGAATATTCTTCAAAGACTGGTAAGAACCGCTGGGAAAACGGGCACCAAGTCGCGTAGAAAAGAACGAATGCTTTGTCTTTGTTTTTTATGTTTTCGTCAAAAGTGCTTTTTCTTTGGGTTTTCGATTCGTTTCTTTTAGCTTTGCTCATTAATTTTTCACCTTATTCTTTTTTAAACTGCTGTTGCTTTTGATAAATGTCCCCAAGTCAAGCTCCTTAAAAGCTGTGTTTAATTCTTCTTGAGTATTCATTACGATAGGTCCTCTCCAGGCCACAGGCTCATTCAACGGTTTACCTGACACAAACAGAAAATGACTACCATTTGTTGAGCATATTTTTACTGAATCGCCTTTGCCAAAGACTACGCACTGTCCCTGCATTATGTTTTTGCCTTGAACCTCAACAGCGCCCTCGATGACATAAGAAAACACCGTATCATCCTTGGCTGTTGCATGTTCAAACGCTTTTCCTGGGGCTAACTCGATATCAAAATATTCTATGTCAATGGCTAAGTCACGAACTGGCCCCTGTATCCCATCCACCTTTCCTGCTATGACTTTAATCTTCAGGCCATCTTTCTGGACCATCGGGATTTGTTCTTTTAGTATTCCTCGATATTTGGGGTCAACCATCTTTTTCTTTGCGGGCAAGTTTACCCATAACTGAAAGCCCTGCATTAAACCAGAATATTTTTGGGGCATTTCCTGATGAATTATGCCGGATCCAGCAGTCATCCATTGTACATCACCAGATTTTATCACGCCCTTATTACCCATGCTGTCGCCGTGTTCAACCTCGCCTGCCCACATGTAAGTTACCGTTTCCATTCCTCTATGAGGATGCCAAGGAAAACCTTTGATGTAATCTTCAGAATTATCTGATCCAAAGTGGTCTAAAAGCAAGAACGGGTCAAGTCTAGAGGCATCATTGTTTCCCAAAACTCTTTTTAACTTAACTCCTGCACCCTCAAGAGTTAGCCTACGGTTCAAAATCTTTTGAATCTGTCTCTCCAAAAAAATCGCCTATAATATTTAATCGCTTTATAACATATATTTGTTATTCGGAAAAGCGTTTGCGGGGCGAGCCGGCGGAAGCATGCTTCGAGTTTCGTGCACTGCGAAAAGATGGCTCGATTATCTGGCTGAGCTCACTCGCAAATCGAGTGGACTACGATGGACAACCTGCGGTGCAGGGGATGTTCTTAGATGTTAATGAAAGCAAGAAGGCTGCGGAGATTCTTTATGAAAGCGAGCAGAGGTATCGAGAACTTGCGAATTGTTTGCCTGATATTGTTTTTGAAACTGACTTAAAGGGTCAATTGGAATTTGTTAATGAAAGGGCTTCTGAAATCTCGGGTTATTCTCTTGAAGAGATTGAAAGAGGGGTAAATATTTTCCAGTTCATTGTCCCTGAAGATAGAGACAGAGCAACAAAAACCATTCAGCGTTTACTTTCAGGAGGAAGCTATGTGCCTGCAGAGTATAAATTCATGCGGAAAGATGGCACAACTTTCCCCGCACTTATCACTGCAACGCCTCGTATTTCCGGAAATAAGATGACAGGGCTCAGAGGGCTTGCAATAGACATTACTGAGCGCAAAAAAGCGGAGACGCTGATGAAAGAAGCTGCTGATGACTGGGTTAGAATTTTTAATGCAACGGATGATTTGTCTTTCGTTATGGATAAGGAAAATAGGATTGTCAAAGTTAACAAAAGAACCTGTGATTTTCTAAATAAGAAGCCAGAAGAATTGATAGGTAAACATTGCTACGAGGTTATGCACGGTACAGACAAGCCTTGGGTAAATTGTCCCTGTAAAGTGGCGCAGAAAACTGGACAGCCTGCTTCAAGTGAAGTAGACGACACCCATATCGGGACACCCTTGTTGGTCTCGGTCTCGCCAGTTTCAAATGAGAAAGGAGAGTTAGTTGAGTTTGTTCACATCGCAAGATCTCCCCAAGAGCAAAAAAGCAGAGGAACTGATCAAAAGTGATTCGAATTGCCAGTGCACTTGATTGTACCTGTATGCATATTATTCTATTGAAGGAGAAATTTGGATGGCTTCAAAACGGGGAAAAACCAATTTCGCAATACCGATCAACGGAACCTTGGCAGAAAGCATTGAAAAACTAAATGGTGAATTACGAAGAGTCCTATTAGAGGACATTAGGACAGCACTAGAACGTCGAGTGGTTGTTCTACTGAAAGCCAAACCTGATTAACCGTCGCCCCAAGGGCGACGAGCCCCCCTTTCTTAGTATCCAACAACCTTTTTTATGACTAACCGCACTGGACAACTAAAGTTGTGCGAAAATGACAGGCTACCCATTTCCTGTAGAGTTCACTCCAAAAACGAGCCAAGTTTTTCACGGTCCGAAGACTTGAATGTATAATTGCACAAAGGAATTTACTAATATCGGTCATTCGCGGCTAAGTGAAACTGAGTTTTTGGACTATATGGTGCGTCGCTCGGCAATGGGACTGTTTCGATGGATTGTCTCCCTTGGTTAAGTCACCCGCAAGCTCTCTCTTTTTTCTTAACTGTAAAGAAGGTCTACACTTCAATCGTGAGAACAGAGGTAGAGGCTCGGAAAACACAGTTGAGCATTACATCGACGGCATCTCGCATTATGAAATTCTTTTCCTTTGATAGTGTATACCCTGTCTGTTGAAGACTTTGACCTTTCATGTATTTGTGTGAAACCAAGTTAACCATTAAATATATCTAACAACTTCGTTTCTCTTATCTGAAGATGTAAAAATGAAAGAATTTGAGAAAATTAGCCCAACTGCTAAACTTGTAGCTTATTCAAGAACGTTTACTGACATTCCCTTTGCTAAAGAGATTGCAATTAAAAGTAACGCTAAACAATCCTTCGAAGAACAGACTGGGGATATTCGAGGGTCTCCTATCTGGGAAGCACGATATAAAGTCACTGACAAAATAATCAAAGAACATGGCATAACTCAAGTTTTAGAGATTGCCGCTGGACTGTCTCCTCGTGGTTTATCGATGACAAGAAATTCCGATGTCGTATATGTAGCAACTGATTTGCCTCAAATTCTGGAAGAAGAAAAGGAAATTGCTCAGTCAATTCTTGCTCAGTCAAATGAATCACGTCCGAATCTCCACTTTCAAGCAGTAAATGCTCTTGACATGGAAAGTTTATCGAAGGCTGTTACTTTTTTCAAAAAAGACAAATCTCTTGCCGTTATCACCGAAGGACTTTTACCGTATTTTTCAATGGAAGAAAAACAAACCTTAGCTAAAAACATCCATAAAATATTCAGTGAATATTCTGGCTGTTGGATTACCAACGAGGTTTATAGCAAGGACACACTAAAAAAAATTAGTAAATCAGCAGATGATTTTGCTAAAAATCGTATGAAACAGGATCAGTACAATATTTTATCCGGAAACAATGTTTTCTCCGATGATGATGAAATAAAAAGATTTTTTGAAAAGGAAGGGTTTGAAATTGAGAAATATTCTCATTTAAAAATTTTCGGAGAGTTAACGTCAGTGAAAAACTTGGGTCTTAGTGAAGAAGAGATAGTGAAAATAAAGCAAATTCTGAATATTAAAGATACACTAATTTTAACGCCATCTTACTGATAACTGGAGTCAAAATGCTTAGCATGGTTGAAGATTTTAAGAGTAGATTTAATCCGATTGATACCCGCACAAGATGACTGCAACTAACAAGTAGGATGTTAAGACAGCGTTTAGAGTTTCAGATATTATTGCTGTTGACAAGGATGCTACTAAGCTTAATCAGAGGGCTTCAGTCTATGTTGCCAGCTCTTACTTTCGAGACATACTCTGCTTGTATTCGAAGATAGCCACCTAAGCATACAAAGAAGCCAACGCCGAGAAAAATAGTCTGTTCAAGCAAGCCTATTTCTTTTAATTGGTAAAAAGCCGCTGCAGAACTTATTACCAACAGCACCGCAAACAAAGCCGTTATACCCTTCAAGATTGTTTCTGCATGTTCAATGAAGTCTGCAGCCTTCTTGTTTGCCTTTAAGTCTGCAACTTTTTCTACAGTTTGTACGCTAAGCAAAGCATCTTTTCCTTGGTCAGAAAGACAGTATTTGCCGTACTCGTCTGTTTTTACCAAGCCGTTAAGTTTATTTAAGTGATGAAGAAGGTGCCCACTACTTTCGATTCCAGTTTTCTTTTTTAATTCAGCAAAACCAGCAGGTCCTTCACTTAAAGCTTTCAAGATAACTATGCGTGTGGGGTGCCCTAATGCATCAAAAACTTCTGCTTGTTGAATGTCTTTTTGAGCAGCATGTTCATCGTTTGACAATGGATGACCTCACTGTAGCTTAGTGACATTTTCTTATTTAATCCTCGTTTGTAGACCAAGGACCAAAACCGAGTTGAACCCCACGGGGCGAATATGTACTATCCAACTTTTTTCCTTTGCGTAACTCGCCCTTATCAACTATGCGAGAGGGCAAACGAAGGCTAGATTCAGCATCAAGCAAGTTTGAATATTTGAGTATCCCGCAATTCTTAAATGGACAGTTGTTCCAGATTGGCGGAGAGAGGACAAAGAGTCATTACAACTTGAGGGAGCGAGTACGGCTGAAAAGAAAGCTGATGACATTGAACACTTCAACCATTGGTCCTTGACTTATGAGAATTCGTGGGGGCAGTGGCTTCTTTTTGACCGATTGCAGAGGCGTGTACTTAACATGGCTGAAAAAGGACAGCCCCCTAATACGGTTTTAGACGTCGGGTGCGGGACTGGGCGATTGCTCCGAAAAGCCAGAAAATACTGGCCCGAAGCGCAGCTGATTGGCGTTGATCCAGCAGATGGTATGATAGAGAATGCCCGTCGATTAACGCCTTATGCAAAATTCTACGTTAGCCAAGCTGAATCGCTCCCTTTGCCTGACGAATCAGTTAATCTCGCTTTCAGCA
The DNA here is from genome assembly GCA_963768425.1 of Candidatus Bathyarchaeota archaeon. Classification (GTDB taxonomy): domain Archaea; phylum Thermoproteota; class Bathyarchaeia; order Bathyarchaeales; family Bathycorpusculaceae; genus Bathycorpusculum. The sequence goes on from CAVYHV010000018.1 coordinate 21,778, forward strand.
CGGCTTCTTTTCACCACTGGCAAGATCAAGAGAAAGGTCTAAGAGAAATAAAACGTGTTTTGCAAATAGGCGGTCTGTTTTTTCTCGCCGATTTTTGGCTACCGCTGGGATTATCCAAGATCATCCGTCATTTTCAAACCAACAATCCTAGTGCAATAAGGGAAGCTTTTAGGCGTGCGGGCTTTCGGGCTCAAGATCAAAGAAGACTGTGGACACTGTGGCAAGTCGTAACAGTCGGAGAACGCCGTTGAGGAATATTATCCAAAATCATGTCTGCTTTCCATTGAAACATCGGTAGAAACAGAATTTGAGCAATCTTGTTTTGAGGTCGAAATTCTGCCTGACTTTTTTGATGATCCTAACTAAGGTTTATGGCTCATGATTGAAAATTCACAATACTTATAGTTATTGCACTTGCCAGTCTAATCCATGAGTATTGACATTACCATTGCTGAATCTACGGATATTGTGAAAGAAAATATGAATGATAATGTCATTTATTTTCAAGACGTCGACTGCAGGATTTCAGGCAAAGACATTCTTAGAGGAATTACACTAAACGTCCGTCGCGGAGAAATTATGGGTCTCCTGGGAAAAAACGGCGCTGGAAAGACGACATTTCTCTCCCTCATATCTGGGTTACGAAGCCATACTTCAGGAGAGATCAATGTGCTAGGCGAAAAAATGCCTACACATACAGCTGAGTTTCGAAGGAGAATGGGTTTTGTTCTTCAAGACAACGCGCTTTACGAAGAATTAACCGTCTTTGAAAACCTGAAATTCTCAGCTAGCCTCTACGACGTGCAAGATTCGCGCAAGAGGATTCTTGAAGTCCTTGAAATTCTCGGCCTCTCAGACCGGCGCGACCAAGTCGTGAACACTCTTTCAGGAGGCCTCAAGAGGCGCACTGCGATTGCACGCGCTTTCCTTCACGACCCAGAGCTGTTCATAATTGACGAACCCACACTTGGGGTTGATGTCGACACGCGTCATGCGCTTTGGGCCTACCTTCGCCTTCTCAGATCAAAGGACAAAACGGTCATTGTTGCGACCAATTATCTCGACGAGGCCCTAGCTTTATGCGATCGCGTTGCAGTTTTGGGAGAGGGCGCATTATTGGAGGTTGCGGAGCCCCGCGAACTCGTGAGGCGTACAGGCAGCTGCATCGACATTGAATGCGACCAGCAAACAGCCAAAAAAATCGCCTCAGAAGTTCTCAATCTCCAGCAGGTAACCCGCACAGACTTAACTTTAAGCGGCATTTCATTATTCCTAGACAAAGGGGCCAACCCTGATAAGGTCTTAAGCGAATTTGCAAAGTACGGCAGCATCGACGGATTCTGTTTTCGCGCACCCGATCTTTCGGAAGTATTCAAATCGCTCGGAAACCGCCACCCATGAGAAAGAACCTGCGAGCATTGCTAGGCGGAATGAATGCCGAATTAAACAGGATGCGGAGGTCCCGCCTGCTTATTGCAATTGTTGTAGTTCAATCAGTGACGTTTCTTATTCTCGTAACGCTTTTCGGCATGACCGGCGCTTACGCTCCAACCGCGCTGGTAAATTACGACAACGGTCCGCTTGCACAGCAGTTCATTCACAGCCTTGAAAACGACCACCACTCATTCGCCTTAATATTCATGAATAATGAGACGGCTGCGAAGCAATTGGTTGAGCAGGGTGTCATCGTGGCAATGATCGTTATTCCACAAGGGTTTTCACAGAGCATCAGTGAAGGAAAAACAGTGCCCGTTACTGTTTTTATCGACAACATTAACACTGACATGACAGATGACATCCAACGCGCGATGCCTGCAGCCGTTATGAGTTTTGGCGATGCGCTCAAGTTTGAAGGCGTGAACGTGAGTGTGGCCGAGACAGACTCGTACACCCATGATACGAGCTTCATCGACTATATGATTGCAAGCGCTTTAGTCTTAGATGCCCTCATAATCGCGGGTACTTTAAGCGCGCTCTCGGTTGCAGAGGAGTTTGAGTCGAAAACTGCCAGGCTTCTTGCGATTTCGCCCGTTCATCCACTTATTCCCATGATGGGCAGGGTCGTAGTAACTGCCTTGGTTTCGGCGGGGGCTTTGGCAATAACCGTCATTGTGGCCCTCGTTAGCTACGGTATTTCACCCGTTCAACCTCTCGAAATGGTGTTAACCCTACTGTTTTGCGTTGCCATTTTCAGTTGTTTAGGTGCCGCACTTGGTGCAATCATGAAAAGGACGCTTCCGGTGGCTCTGTTTGTTCTCGGGAGTGCCCTTCCTTTGTTTCTTTTCAGTGGTTCATACGAGCCGCAACGGTTCGATGGGAACCTCATTTGGGTGGCGGCGCACTTTTCTCCGGAATATTATGCAGTGGGTTTGATGGAAAACGCCGTTTTCAATTTGAAGGTCACGCCTGAGCCGCTCGGCCTGCTTGCCCTTGCGTTGGTTGGGTGGGGAATCGGGGCGTTGGCTTTAGCGTGGTTTTTCTCCAGAAGAGGATTTTCATGAAAAAAAATTCGATCTGGACAATCGCGTTGCATGACCTTAAGAGGTGGAGGAAAATGCCTCTAACCGCAGCTTGCGCGCTTATCCCACCGATTGCCATGATGCTAGTCCTTGTATCGTTGAGTCTAGCGGTTACTCAGCAGCCTGTTGCCTTGGTTGTCCAAGGGAATGGTCCGGCGTCGGTGCAAATGGCTCAAATTATCAAATCAGACACTGAGGCATATGATCTGACGATAACGAATGCGGCTACTGCAAACAGCATGCTTCAGGACGAAAAGGTCGCCGGCGTCATTACCATCCCGTTTACGTTCGATCAGCAGGTGGCAAATGGTACTGGAAAGGTGCTTCTGACGATTAACAACGTCGACTTTGATTTTTCTGACGACATTCGCAGAAGTGTGGATCGGTCGGTTGTGGAATTCGATGCTCAAGGTCTCGTGTCGGACGAATTGATAAATTCGTCGTTGCCCAACGTGTATCATGTAGCCCTAGACGAGCAATATGTTAGGGAGACTAACGTGGACTGGTTCCACTATCAGTTAGTTCCCACTTTCCTGCTTTTAGTACTTAATGTTGGTCTAGTCGGGACTGCCCTTTTGTGCGCGCTGGATACTGAAAGCAAGACAGCTCGTATGCTAGCCCTATCGCCGCAACGCTCCTGGGTGCTAATTTCTGGACGCATTCTAGGAGGCGTTCTTGCGTGTTTTGCAATCGTTCTTCCAGCAGTATTGATTGGAGTTCTATTCGGTTTTATCAGCCCGCCAATTGCACAGTTACCGGCGTTGTTTGGGATATTTTTAGGAACGGCATTGTGCGCATCCGGTATCGGCGCAATAATAGGAACTTGCGTGAAAGGCTCAAGATATGTTGCGTTTCTCTCTTCGATGACAGCCATTTACCTGTTCCTCCTTGGCGGGGGCTTCACCGCGATCGAGTTTGTTCCTCATTGGCTTCAGGGTGTAAGCGCGTTCATCCCGACGCGGTACTCGATCGACGCGTTGCGGCAAGCCTTGTTCTACCTTAACCCCACTGGGCTTCCATATTCGCTACTGGTTCTTGCGCTTTACGCTATCGCCTGCGTTGGAGTCGGCGCACTCCTTATGAGGCGCTCTTGGAATACGTAAATGATCTTTCGCCACATAAAAATGGCGAAAAGAGGAATGAAAACAGCATAAAACGCTCCTTCAGACTGTCGTATCCTTTTGGCAGCACTAGCTTAATGTTATTGGCGGGCCCGCTGGGATGCACTTAATGTTTTAAGCGAAGAGCGGAATCTTCGGCTTCACATTCCTTGTCCTGTGCTTCAAAAATAGAGTCTAACATCTTTTCAGTATCTATGTTTATGATAATTTGAAAATATTGGGTACACTATGCATATTAATCTCCAAAGTATTAACATAATAATGGCAAAACAGTAAATTCGTCTGATTTGCGTAAGTCGAATATACTGTTTTTCTAGCAAAATTGTTGCATAGACGACTCCATAGAGACGATTCTATGCATGTTGAAAAGGATGTTAAAAAATGAGCAAAAAAGAAGTAACTAAAGTACAGACCCGTTTAGCTGACAAATGTCCAGAGTGTGGTAGCGACAACTTGGTTCACGATTATGACACGGGCGAAACTGTGTGCGGAGACTGCGGATTAGTTCTCTACGAGCAAATGATGGATAAAGGGCCAGAATGGCGAGCGTTTACCCAAGAGGAGAAGGCTTCGAGAAGCCGTGTTGGAGTACCCACATCCTACTCTGTTCATGACAAAGGATTATCCACGGCCATTAGCCAAGTTGACCGAGATGCGTTTGGGAGAAAACTGCCCTTGGCGACGAGGTTGCAGATGTGGCGTCTTAGGAAATGGCAAATACGAAGCCGAGTGCACTCATCTATCGACCGAAACCTGGCTCAAGCCATGGCGGAACTCGATAGGCTTTCAGACAAAGTCTACATTTCACCACCAGTCAAGGAAAAAGCCGCCGTTGTTTATCGAAAAGCCTTAGACAAAGGTCTTGTCCGCGGAAGATCAATTGCCGCTATCGCTGCTGCTTCGCTTTATGCTGCTTGCCGTGGAAGCGGAACACCACGCACATTGCGAGAAATTGCCGAAGCCAGCCTCGTCGACAAGAAAGACGTTTCGAGATGCTATAGACTATTATTGTGTCAGCTTGACTTGCACATGCCTATCGCTGACCCACTCACGCCCCAAGTGGTGGTATCACCTTCAAGTTTTCTCTCAGCAAACGCACACCCTCTTTTTCCCCAAAACCGACGAGTTAGCTCATTTAAACGGGTTAAAGTAAAGAAAAAAAGTTGTTTTTGATGGCTATTCATATCGTAATGCGTCTACGACCTTAAGTTTCGATGCTCTCCAGGCTGGCCACATAGCAAATAGTATACTTACGCCGATGCCGAAAGCTAAAGATAGTATTACTACTTCAGGCGTAAGAATCGGCATATTCTTGACTCCAATACCGTTTACCTTGACCAAGCTGCTTCTATTGTTTACTAGCTGCGTCAACGTTTGCTATACCCCAGCCTAACCCTATGCCCACTACCGAACCGACCACGCCAATTAAGGCTGATTCACAGAGGAAAGTGCTCAGGACTGTTCTGCTTTTCATTCCCAGCGCTTTCAGGATGCCGATTTCTCGTGTGCGTTCAACCATCGAGACAATCATAATGTTCATAATGCTTACGCCCGCTACAAGCAGAGAGATGGCAGCAATCCCAACTATGAACGCAGAGACAGTTGAGATAGCCGACGTTATAGTGTTAATAATCGCTGTTGCAGATTCTACGTTGACTTGCCCGTCAAAGTAGTTACTAATAGCGTTAGATACAGTGGTAACTGTGCCGTTGTTGCTGCTTTTTAGCTGTACAATTATTTCTGAAAGCTGATCTGTTCCAAAATAGGCTTGTGCTTGTTTTATGGGTATGTAGACACCTGTGTCAGATGGGCCGCCTATGCTGAGTCCGCCAATTGGACCGAGAACGGCTGTTACGTTGCCCATGTAAGTCTCGTTAGCAATTGGTACTTGGGTAGTGACCCTTAACTGGTCGCCTGCATTTACAAATATCGTTCCGTTGGAGTTTAGATTGCTGATTTTTGCGCCGACTATGATCGCATTATCGGGTGGGTTGAGAGGGATTGTTCCAGTGGCAGATGCAAAAGTGGTCAGGAAGGCTTGTTCAGTCGCCGTGAAGTTAATGCCTATTAGGGTAACCTTCATCGTGGATCCTGAGCTGTTGGTTAAGTACCCAGTTTGTTGTATAACTGGTATAGTTGCGGCGATGTCTTGTGATATTGACGGAATTTCCATAATTTGGTCGGTGTAGTTGGCGTAGAGCGGCGTGTTTTGCCCAGTAACAACCAACGTATTAGCGGACAGCCCTTGTTGAAAACTGCTTGTTAAGCTGGCTGATAAGCCTTGAGTGAGCGATAGTAGCGCCACGATAGCTGCTATGCCGATAATGATTCCAAGCGCAGTTAAACCGGCGCGAAGTTTACGCAGTTTAATGGCGCTAAATGAATATCCGAAAATATCTCTTGTTTTCAATTGTGATTCACTTCATCTGACTTTATAATCCCGTCGAAAACTTCGATGGTATGATTGGCTTCCCTTGCCAAATTCTGGTCATGTGTTACCATTATGATGGTTACGCCGTTGGCGTTGACCTGCTTGATTAAGCTAACGATTTCTTGGGCTGTGTGGGAATCAACGTTTCCAGTGGGTTCGTCCATAAGCATGAAGCTGGGTTTATTGGCTAATGCTCGGGCGATGGCTACACGCTGCTGTTGACCCCCGCTAAGTTCAGCCGGTTTATGGTTCATCCTATCTTTTAGCCCAACAGTTTCTAGGAGCTCTTGGGCACGTTTGCTTCTCTCACTTTTACCAATGTTGGCTATGCTCATGGCGAGCTCTACATTGTCTTTGGCCGTTAATCGGGGTATCAAGTTGAAAAACTGAAATACAAACCCGATTCTGCCTCGCAAATCAGTTAATTGGTTGTCGCTTAGTTTAGACACGTCCACGCCGTCAACTAACAGTGTTCCAGATGTTGGCTTATCTAATGCCCCGATGAGGTTGAGAAGCGTTGATTTTCCGCTGCCTGATGGTCCGAGAATGGAAACGAATTCTCCAGCTTCAATTGTGAGGTTGATTCCTCTTAGAGCTTCGACAGGTACCTTTCCAAGCAAATATGTTTTCTTTAGTTCTTCAGCTTTCACGATTAATCTTGACATTTCCTGTCTCCTTTTTTTAGAAGTGAAATATTGAGACTTTGATATAAAGCGGGGCAGTTGTTCAGTTACTGAACCAACTTTTTGAGGGCGAAAGTGCGATTTTCGCAAAGAAAATTCTTAATTAGCGCATTGAAGCATATCGTTTGAAAGCTTAGAGGCCTTCAACAGTGCCTGCTCTAGAAGAGATAAGACAGCAGAATCCAAAAGACACCGCTTTAGCCATCTTTAGGTTTAAAGCCAGAAGAGGCATCGGAGTTTATTACACCCTACTCGCAACTATACCGCTCCTTTTAATCATTTTGACCTTTTCTTCCACACCGCCCTATATCGCAGCAATTTCTGTGGCTGTCCTTGCCCCCGTAATTCTGGTTTTTGCAAGCTCAGCCGGAATGAAGCGCTTTACTCAAATGAGGTTTGTAATGAACCTTTTAGACCAAAACCCAAACGCAAGTAATGAGAAGCATAGAATAAATAGACTCTTGGACGGCGCTAGGACTGTTTTGATTGCTTTCTTGCCTTTAGTTGCTGCTGCTATCTTTGCTATAACTGGAAGCGCGGTTCTTGGCTCTATAGCGCTGATTGCATATTTGGGTTATATATTAGCCTACTATATCTTTGTTTTTTCAAAACAGCCAACTGATAATGTTCTTCCATGGCGTATAGAAGATTGGATAGTAGCGGTTTTTCCTCCAATTCTCCTAGTGCTTGGATTTTTCCAAGCAATACAGTCATCAACCGTTCTGGTTCTCCTTCTACTATTGTTCTTGTTAGCCGGTCTCAAATCTTCCTATCAAGCGCCACAAGAGATTTCACAAGTTTTAGGCAATGACAGTTTCAGTCGACAACCCTTGGCTTCAAAACAGGAAAGCGTCAGCATTTCTGAACTTTCTTCAGAAAACGTTTTGTCTAGTTTTACAAGAGTTGGGATAATGATTGCTCTTTTGGGAACGGAACGGATCACGTTTACTGATCTTATGTTTGTGGTTGGGGTCTCAAAGAGTTCTTTGAATTATTGTGTGAATGCTTTGGCGGATGCTGGCTATGTAACTGTGCGCAAGGGGTTCAAAGCGGCCGGGGGCCCTCGCACGTTTATACAGATAACAGACAGAGGAAAAGTGGCCATTCTTGCACATTTGGAAACAATGAAACGTTTTGCCTCCGAGTATTCTCCACGTGAGTAGCCGAAAAATACTGCACAAATAATAGCATCCGGTCGATGATAAATCACTTTTGCTGTTTCCTGGACAGTAGATCCGCGAAGAACCCCAAGCCGAACAGCGCCATCACGCTTAATTTCGTAAATCTTTATAACACAACAGGGTATGCATACAAAGAGGAAGATTGGAATGTTTAAGCTCAAAGTAGCTGACTCAAAATTCTTAAGAGAAATGGCCACAGCCATCTCAATACTCGTAGATGAAGCTACCTTCAAAATTGAACCCGACGGCTTGAAACTTCGGGCTATGGATCCCTCTCGCGTTGCCATGATCGATTTTGAATTGCCTAAAACAATCTTCGAAGAATACGTTTGCAGTGAACCCATTAAAATATGCATGAAAATAAGCGAACTGCTGAAATTGCTGAAGAGAGCCGGGAAAGACGAAGCAGTGGAGTTGTTGCTTGATGATAAGACTGGACGTTTGCAGGTTAAGATAACAGGGAAGTACAACCGAGACTTCACCATGCCCACGCTGGTAGCCTCGGAGGAAGAAGTGCCAACGCCAAAGATAACCTTCAACGTAAAAGCTAAGATTACAACGCACGGTTTGAGCGAAGCAATTGAAGATGCTGGACTAGTCAGTGACCATGTTAGATTTGAAGCGGACCCGGAAAAGCTGGTTTTGAACGCTATGGGCGACCTCATGGGTGCAACGATAACTCTGCAGAAGGGAAATGATGCTCTCTTGGATTTGGAGGTAAAAGAAGCCTCAAAGGCAACTTTTAGCCTAAGTTACCTGTCTGAAATCATTAAAGCGGCTTCAGCCACATCCGACATCGCTACACTAGAGTTCTCAACCGACATGCCTGTGCTCATCGATTTTCAACAGACGAAAGGAGGAAAACTAACTTTCTTCCTGGCGCCAAGAATCGAAACGGAATAATGAAATTAGGTGGTTCAAAAAAATGGTATATGTGAGCATATGCATAGGTCTCTCCCGGGCTACCACTGCATATGCTCTTGTGTACCGTTTTCTTAGAAGCAATTTGATTATGGCTTGTTTCAGGGGTTGTCCAGACTGGCCAAGTCAAATTACAAAAAAGGGAATGTTTGAGGAAATAGTACTTATTCAGTTCTGG
>CAVYHV010000019.1:0-41216 GCA_963768425.1 Candidatus Bathyarchaeota archaeon
AGCCCGGGAGAGACCTATGCATATGCTCATATATACCATTTTTTTGAACCACCTAATTTCATTATTCCGTTTCGATTCTTGGCGCCAGGAAGAAAGTTAGTTTTCCTCCTTTCGTCTGTTGAAAATCGATGAGCACAGGCATGTCGGTTGAGAACTCTAGTGTAGCGATGTCGGATGTGGCTGAAGCCGCTTTAATGATTTCAGACAAATAACTTAGGCTAAAAGTTGCCTTTGAAGCTTCTTTTACCTCCAAATCCAAAAGAGCATCATTTCCCTTCTGCAGAGTTATCGTAGCACCCATGAGATCACCCATAGCATTCAAAACCAGCTTTTCCGGGTCCGCTTCAAATCTAACATGGTCACTGACTAGTCCAGCATCTTCAATTGCTTGGCTCAAACCGTGCGTTGTAATCTTAGCTTTTACGTTGAAGGTTATCTTTGGCGTTGGCACTTCTTCCTCCGAGGCTAACAGCGTGGGCATGGTGAAGTCTCGGTTGTACTTCCCTGTTATCTTAACCTGCAAACGCCCAGTCTTATCATCAAGCAACAACTCCACTGCTTCGTCTTTCCCGGCTCTCTTCAGCAATTTCAGCAGTTCGCTTATTTTCATGCATATTTTAATGGGTTCACTGCAAACGTATTCTTCGAAGATTGTTTTGGGCAATTCAAAATCGATCATGGCAACGCGGGAGGGATCCATAGCCCGAAGTTTCAAGCCGTCGGGTTCAATTTTGAAGGTAGCTTCATCTACGAGTATTGAGATGGCTGTGGCCATTTCTCTTAAGAATTTTGAGTCAGCCACTTTGAGCTTAAACATTCCAATCTTCCTCTTTGTATGCATACCCTGTTGTGTTATAAAGATTTACGAAATTAAGCGTGATGGCGCTGTTCGGCTTGGGGTTCTTCGCGGATCTACTGTCCAGGAAACAGCAAAAGTGATTTATCATCGACCTGTAACGGGTAAATCTGCCAATTGGTATCCTGACCTCGTATTCAACTCCAGCGCAGTGAGTTCGGGCAGCCCCACCACTCCAGAACTGAATAAGTACTATTTCCTCAAACATTCCCTTTTTTGTAATTTGACTTGGACCGGTTCTGAAAAACAATGAAGCTGTGGCAGCCGGGAGAGACCTCAAATACACCACTTTTTTTGAATCAGCTAGCACCTGCTGCAGAGCCATATTAGGCGAAAAGCGTGAACTTTACAATCGCAGATATGCGAGTGCGCTTACGCAGAGTGGCAGGCCCGCTGGGATGCGCTTAAAAAATTAAGCGAATCCTTGGTTAGGACGCTGGGATTTGAGAATTTCAAATTGCTGGGGTGCTCCCAGTCCTCAGCGGTGACATCTCCCGCAATCCACTTTTTTATTTGGTGCTACTGCATTTTTGACAAATTCCATATACATCCATGCGTTGTCCCGTCGGCTTGAATTTTGTAGCTGAGGTAACCTTCCTTGTTATTTCTTTTATAGTTATATCGTCTAGATCTGTGATCGTACCGCATTTCAAGCAAATCAGGTTTATGTGAGGATTCATGCAAGAATCAAACCTCGCCTGCCCCTCGGGAAAATTAATCTCCTGCACCAAATCTAAATCCCTAAGTACTTCCAAAGTCTTATAGACCGTCGCTAGACTCACAGTTGCATGAATTTTTTTAACCTCATCGTACACTTGTTGAGCTGAAGGGTGGGCTCTGCTGTTGAGCGCGATTCTGCAGATGGCTATTCTCTGCGGGGTTGCCTTGTATCCTTTACTTCGCAGAGCTTCAATTGCGGAAGCGTCTGATTTAAGAGAAGCCGTCATATAAATTATTAGATAATAAAAATTCTTAAATAAACCTTTTGCGCTACCTATAGTAGACGAAAAGGCGATTTTTTGAAGATGAAAGAAAAACATCTTACCACAAATCAAGGAGTTGCATTATTTTGAATGATATAACCATGAAAAAAGACGAACGTAAACCCACAACAACAGATGCCGGGATCCCAGTAGCCAGCGAGGAGTTTTCCCTTACCGTGGGACCTGATGGCCCAATTCTGCTACAGGATCACTACCTGATGGAGCAGATGGCCACTTTTAACAGGGAGATGATTCCAGACCGCCAACCTCACGCAAAGGGTTCGGGGGCCTTCGGATACTTTGAGGTGACCAAGGACGTCAGCGCTTATACAAAGGCGGCCGTGTTCCAACTGGGCACGAAGACCGAGGTGCTGACCCAGGTTCTCTCAGGTGGCTGGCGAGAGCGGCAGTCCCGATACCTGGCGGGATGTGCGTGGCTTTGCGCTCAAATTTTACACCACAGAGGGCAATTATGACATGGTGGGAAACAACACCCCTGTTTTTTTCGTACGCGATCCTATGAAGTTCCAGCACTTCATCCACTCCCAGAAACGACGTGCGAACAACGGCCTGCGCGATAACGACATGCAGTGGGACTTCTGGACGCTTTCGCCCGAGTCGGCCCATCAGGTCACCATTTTGATGAGCGAACGTGGAGTCCCCAAGAGCTATCGGAACATGAACGGCTACTCGAGCCACACCTATATGTGGGTCAATGCTAAAGGCGAGCGCTACTGGGTGAAGTATCACTTCAAGACAAACCAGGGCATCGACTTCCTAACCCAAGAAGAGGCCGACCGGATTGCGGGTGTTGATGCAGACTACCACCGCCGCGATCTGTTCGAGGCAATCAAGCGGGGGGATTACCCCAGTTGGACTCTACAAGTCCAGATCATGCCCTTCAAAGAGGCCGAGACTTACCGATTCAACCCCTTCGACCTGACCAAGGTCTGGCCCCACGAAGACTATCCAGTGCACGAAGTGGGCAAACTGACGCTGAACCGCAATCCAAGCGATTTTCAGGCTGAGATTGAGCAGGCTGCATTCGAACCAAACAACCTCGTTCCCGGAATCGGACCAAGCCCAGACAAGATGCTGCTAGCCCGCCTAGTTTCCTACTCCGACGCCCATCGAGCTCGCCTGGGGGTCAACTACAAGCAGATTCCAGTCAACCGACCCAAAGTACCGATCCACAGCTACAGCAAAGGCGGGGCAATGCGGATGGATAAAGTCTCGCGATCCAGTCTATGCGCCCAACTCAAAGGGCGGCCCAAAGGCCGACTCCGAGCGGTATCCCGAGGTGGCCATCTGGAGTGCCAGCGGCGAGTTCATCCGTGCAGCCTACACTAAACGCAAGGACGACGACGATTTCGGCCAACCCGGTACCCTGGTTCGCAAGGTTATGGACGATGCGCAGCGCGACCGGTTGGTGTCCAATGTGGTGGGTCATTTGAGAAACGGCGTGTCCGAACCCGTGCTGCAGAAGGTCTTCGAATACTGGCGCAATATCGATAAGGAAATCGGCGACCGCGTCGCCAAAGGCGTGAAAGGCAAGTAGGACTTCCAAGAGAATTTCCTGCACGATTTCGTAGCGGCATGGGACAAGGTAATGAACCTTGACCGCTTCGACCTCGTCTGGTCATAACAAGAGGTAGCTAGCGGCTCGCACCTTCCTTTTTTTACAATTTCCTTTTACGCACTTATGGAGCAGATTTCATCTCAAGCTGGCAAAAAACGCCTGAATTGAGGGTTAGTGGAACCGCTGGGTCCCAGACCCAACTCAGACTGTGTCAAAACTCAGAGCTAAAGCCTAAGAATATCTGGCACTCAAGCCCTTGTAGAGGATTGTTATTCACTTGTTTTCTCTTTTTACGCCTTCATCAAACCCATTAGCGTTCCAACTCCAAGAATATTGATAGCCCTTCGCATGTTGTAAGCAAGCATCGTAAATCCTACTTCTCCTTTGACTTTTCTAAGACCCTTCAAGAGCAAATAGCCCTGATTGAATGCCCGTTTCATGGTTCCAAAAGGATGCTCCGCCAACATCCTCCTCAAACGCACTTTCTCTTTTCCGTCAGAACTCATCAGCCGTGCTCTGAGCCTATCAACCGCATCCTGATACTCCCACCTCACCATTATCCTGCCCCGCCTATTCCGAGTACACCTACTTCTAGAATCACAACGAGCACAGGAAACTGTTCTGTAACGCCTACCATTTTCAGGCTTACTCTTGAAACTGCACTTCCAAAACCCCAGTTCCTTCCCAACAGGACAAACATAAACGTCCTTGACCTCATCGAAAATAAACCGTTCAGAGCCAAACTCAGGCTCCGGAACACCCACCCTCTTAGTAGGATTGAAAGCTGGAATCGGCATAAACACCGTTATCCCAGCTTCCTCACATTCAACGAGGTCATTTGCAACATAGAATCCTTTGTCACTCAAAACTTCCAGCTGATCAACGCCAAGCATCTGTTTTGCAGCCTTAGCATCAGTCGCTAGCTGGTGATGATCAGTCGAATTATTGATAACATCGTAATCCACGATTAAATGCTGCTTCGCATCCACAGATGTCTGAATGTTGTAGCAGACTTCAAGCCTTTGACTGTCTACCCGCATCAAACGGCTATCTGGATCCACAAGTGAAACCTCCTTCTGGCCTGTTGCCTTCATTTGGTCTTGAATCTGCTCGTATCGTTGCTTTTCTTCTTCAAGCTTGCATATTTTCTCCTTGAGCTCATCGACATTGACGCTTTCATCTTCAGCTGAATCAGCCGTATCGTTTTGGTCCATTTCTTTGAGGTACTCTGCTATCTTTTCTTCTGTTTGTTTGAGCCTCAAAGCGACTGTTTTCTCGTTGAGGTTGTTGCTTTTTGAGTTTACCGCTTTGAATTTGGTGCCATCAATCGCTACTAGTTGAGCACCGTAAAGATCCAGGCTTCTGCAGAGGTAAACAAATTCTTTGAATACGCCTTTGATGCAGTCTACGTTGTCTTTTCTGAAGTCAGCGATGGTTTTGTGGTCTGGAGCAAGCTTCTTCATTAGCCACATGACCTCAACGTTGCGGTGGCATTCTTTCTCCAGTTTCCTGCTGGATCTTACTTGGTTTAGGTAGCCGTAAATGTAGAGTTTGAGAAGGTCTGAGGGATCATACGAGGGTCTTCCAGTTTCAGCTAGGATGGAGTGTTTGAATCCGAGTTTTTCCAGGTTTAGGCTGTCGACGAAGGCGTCGATGAATCTGACGGGGTTTTCTTTTTCAACGTACTGGTCGATGGTATTGGGAAAAAGTACTGTTTGGTCTCTGTGGGTTCCGTTTACATGTTCGCTCATGGGTTTTCAGTTGCTCTAAGGTTAGTCTAGATTTAAGGTTAACGGTGAATAGCTTGCAGAGAAAGAGACTTTTCACACAGTCTGATTTGGGTCTGGGACCCAGCGGCCCCACGAGAGTTCGGTTTATTTTGTGGACTTGAACCTGTTTCAGAGTGTGTGAAAACTCAAATCGAGCTTAGAAAATTGCTTTAAATGTGTATTATATCGTTTTTTAAGCCAATATTATTTGGATAAAAATAGCAATTTTCTGAAATTGAAATTAGTTTTTACACAGTCTCAAGTGGGTTCGGAACCATTTAATTTGATCTCGATGAAATAATCACTATAGGTGCTAGGAGGCGGATCCCAGCCTCATTTTACCAGTAAAAAATATCAAGGATGGGTCGGACCGGGCTTACCCCATAGATGGGCTGGGTCTCTAAGCTCCAACTTTGTAAATAAGACCATTTTCGCAAGTTTTGAAGAGGTTTGAAGCTGCCCGTTCCCATTACCCAAACGGGTTCAAAACCTTTGAAACACATTAGCCAGAGCCGAATTGCCTGTTGCACCAAAAGTTCGTTTTTTCTCTTAGCCAAACCATCACAGCATTTTCTCCGCGCACAAAGTCGCGTGAAACAAAGCCTAACCAAGGACAATGGAGAAGCGAGGGCGTCCTCTTCAGTGGAAAGAAAGGGAGTTAAGAGAAGATTAATTATTGAAGTTCCTGACCTCAAAACGAAAATTCCGCAAAGCTTTCGGTTGCATTTAACCGACAACCACGTCGTTAGAAAGACTACTGAAAAATCGCTATGCCTCTTGGAATACATGACAAGAAAGAGTTATTCATTTTCTTATCTGAGACAACGAAATGGCATGATGCTTCTGTACTACATACAAATAACCCAAGAATGGTAAACATGGCAATACAATACTTTGATAAATTGTGGGAAAAAGCAGAACAAATTTAACTTTACAAAAAGAATAACAAACATGTCTCAACTGCTTCCAAACTTTGACAAGGGTCAAGAAATGGGTAAAACCTTTGTTTAGAGATAATGATGTCGATTCCTCAAAGCGGTCCAACTATTGAACTATGCCTTTGGTTTACGCTCGTGGTTTTTAAGGTTCTAGGCGAGGACGGTTTAGTCTCGGGTGGAAGTAACAGCGATTCTATTTGTCGAAGCGAGAACGGCTTGAGAACGAGATCTGTTTTGCTCGTGCTTACAGCGAAAATACCGGTAATGTGCCCGCCCCTACTGGGTTGGCCTCTTATCCTTCTGAGGAATTCTAAGTAGCCTTCATAGTTCTTGTGAACAGATATCTGAATAAAGTTTGAATCCAAGCCTTGTCCCTCTAGATTGCAGAGTACTTCAGGCTGTTCACTCAGCCATTCGCGAGCTTCGGACACTTCTCTCGGGCGTTAGCTCGGATGCGTCAGCATAGCCGAAAATGAATGCAACGATTTCGATTCCAATTTTGTTAAAGTCGGGTATCATAGTGTATTCTTTATGTAGCCTTCCTTCTCAAGTTCCTTCCTTCTCCTAGTTGCTGTTGTTTGAGACATTCCCAAGGTCTTGATAGTTGTTTATCGCTTATCTTTGACCCACGAACCAAAGCGAAAAGCATCTTCATTTTTTCTATGTTTTTTCTTTCCTCTGACGGGGCGGTTTTTTTTCCGCGATTCTTTGTGCAATCAAGACACCAATCCTATTGCAGTTTTCGTGGTTTTAAGTCTTGCTGAAAAACACCACAAACAACATGACTTATGCATCTTTCATTCAAAAACGATGCGATTATGACTTAATTATATCACGAAGGGCTGGTCATCTGGTGCCAAGAGAAATATAATACTTGCGTCTGCTATCCTGTAGCGGGAACAGGGGGCTAAAGAGCTGGTGAAAATGGATGGCGGAAATTAAGGAAACGCTGGCTGAAGAGCTTGATGAAAGAACTGACCAAAGGATTGATGATAATTCTGACCCTACTCCTCGATACGCAAAAGGCCTTTCAAGGGCGCGCCAGAGCACTCTTCGTGTCAATATTCAACTTGGGTTGAGGCGAGATTATGGAGATTGAATGTAAGAACATGACTATTCAGACAAGGTGGAGAAGATTTCTCCTGAGGTTCGCGAGTACGTAAGGTCTGAGCTGGATTGGATTGCGAAACGGCTAAGAAAACATAATCCGGATTTGAACTACTGCGACCTGAGAAAGTTCCTTAATGAAATGGTTAGCGTTTCGGTCTGAGCATGAGTATCGCCGGATGAACTAGGATACTAAACCAAAGATGCTGCGAATTTCTTTCGGATACCAGACGATTCAGTCTCATTTTTTAGAATCACTTACTTACATATACAAAACAGCGCTGCTTTTTTAAAAATTAGTTATTAATTATTTTTTAATGCACGAAGTCCGTAGAAACGATTCAACTAAAAAAGAGTCACTAAGGAAACATTAAGGAAAAAATTTGAAAATTTTTTTTGAGACCTCATAGTCTAGGACGTGATGTCTACGCCACCAATGTTAACTTCAAGACCATAGGTCTCAAACAAGGCCTTATGCTTCGCCATATCTTCCGCAGAAGGCTCCTTAACCCCGGCAGTCTCGAATTTCTTGCCCAATTTCTTATATTTATTCTCGGCAAATGAGTGGTAAGCCAATAAGTCAATGTATTTCAGGCTATTCGCCCCGAAAATGGCATCAACAGGTTTTGTAGTAGACAATGGAGTGACTGCAACAATTCATTTCAATGTTGATAGATTGCTCACGGGTAATAGTGCCAGTTTAGTTTTCAATTATGTCGATACAGCTATTCATGAACTTAACCATATAAAAAACCCGCGATTGTCTGAACAGCAAATACACGATTCGGGGATCCCAGTCATAGAAGGATTTCTAGGGATTAGACTTCCTGATACTTTCAAAAATCAAAAAGTGTCCGATTACTACTTTCCGTAAAGCCCCTACTCATTTAGCAAAACAGCTTTTTTTAACCCTGATTTTTCATTACCAAACTAACTGATTGCAAAAGCCTTAAAACTGCATAGCTCAAAAATAGCTTAACATGGTAAAAAGCAAGATTCTAGACAGATTGAGAAACAATATCGAAGCAAGTTTTGAGGTAATAATGAAAGAGAATATCAGAGACTTGATACTCCAAATACTCAGTTTAATGATTGGAATCTTGCTTGCACTTTTGTTAAATTCTTTTACGCCCTTATTCCATGACTTAGTGGCTTTTGGTCTTGTATTAGTTATTGTAATAGCTATTGCTGTTTTCTCATGGATTGACGGACAGTTTGTCTTGATAAGACTCCTGTTAGTAGGAGCAAGCATAGTATCTGTAGTCTCAGCTTTGGTTACTTGGGCTTCAACTGGTGAAAGTGGATTAATTCAAATAAACCTAAATCAAATCGATAATATCTTTAGATCAATTCTTTTGGCTAGCTTTTTCAGTCTTTTAGAGAGGATAACAAGGTTCATAGATGATAGAGTAGAAGCAAAGAAAAGGAATAGCACTCTATTTCGCTTTAACAAATCTTAAATCTGAAAAGCGAAGAATAGCTTTCTGATAATCAATGAAAATTCATAATTATGGTGACTTAATCATTCTTGAGTACAACAACACAGAACTGTACCAACCCAACGGTGAACGACACCTAATAAGTTCAGAATACACGCAATTAGAGAATTGGCTTTTCAGCCAACTCAGCAGAATGCCTCAATATGCAGTAAGAGACCCAGAAAATTTAAGATATAGGATAGTGGATAAAATAGTGAAAAAGTGTTATTGGAAAGACCTTGCTTCAGCCAAAAGATTTGTGTCTATGCTTCTTAGGAATTACGTGGCACAATTTAAGTCGCTTCCAGATGTAGAGGTAAAGAAGTAAATAAAATTAATTAGAAAGTTCATTATGTATAAAATTGAGAAGGCTTGAGAGAGTAATGAGGAGTATCACTTTGTTGGTTTCTGATGAACTTGCAGAAAAAATGGATAAGTTAAAAGATGTAAACTGGTCTGAAGTTTGTAGATATGCTATTTTAGATGAGATATTGATTGCAAATCAAGCAGAAGAAGTTGTAAAGCTTAAGTCTGAAATTCCAAGAGTCTAAATTCAAGGGTTAGAAACTTCGCTATTTAGAATAGATAAGTCTTAAATCTGCATAGCAACAACAACAAAACCAATAAAATAAAACATGGTGAATAATATGGAAAATGAAATAAGAATCAACAATATTGAAAGAAAAATCAACAGTTTAGAAAAAAAATTTAAGTTATTAGGGGTAATAGCAATAATTAGCGGTTTAATCGAAATGGTATTCTTTTTAACTACTGAATATCTTTGGATTCTGTCGCTGTTAGGTCTATTAATACTTGCAATGGGTATATACTTAATTAAAACCCCAAAAAATGAAGATTCCGTATGCAACAAAACCAACAAAACACAGCAACAATACCTGCCTGAGAATGATAATTATTTAAGACTTTAAACCCAAGTTTTCTTCATGATAAGTCTTAAATCTGCATAGCGTAGAAATAGCATACATGGAGAATCTCGAATATAGTTGTAATTTGGATAACAAACATACAGTTCAGAGAACGCTCGAAAAAATGATTTTGCATATGGGAGAGAAAGAAGGTAAGCTACATGAAGAATGGCGAAAAAAACACAGACTACCAGCTAAATCGATGACTCTTCAAAGCATTAACGAACATCGTTCTGAAATAATGAAAGCGATAAATGACGATAATACTATTATTAAATCAAGTCTAAAGTAAAAAGTACCATATTTCAAAATTATAGGGCGCAATTTTTTTAAAAAAGCAGAAAACGAGACTAAAAAGGAAAGAGGCTAATCAATCCCAAACCTTTTTCTTTTCTGGTTTCTGTCTCTCGTATTCTGTGATTGCTTCAACCATCATTTTCTTTATGGTTTTGGGGTCTATTCCGACATTCTTTAATGATTCTTCAAGTTTGCCGATTCTTTCATTTAATGCCTTGTTTTCTTGTTTGCGGTCTTCTATCTCTATTTGTTGTTTGCCTATGAGTTTGTTCATGTCTTCCTTGATTTTTGAAAGGTCTTCACGGCTCTGCATACCGTTTATGCTTAGATATTCAAACGCTTTAGTGTATGCTTCCATTATGGTTTGCGAATCATAGCCATAATGACCTCTTGCACCTAAACGCATGTGACCCATCATAATGTCTTTAATTTCGCTTTTCAAGTCGGCTCTAAGCAACGCTGAATTATAGAGAGACCTTAGCATTTTTGTTTTGAATGTCTTCGCTTTTTCGCTGTCTTTCCCGAATGCTTTTTCAGCTAAAGCCTTCATTATTTCATGTATGCGTTTTGTTTCTATTGGCTGATTCTTTAGGCTTTCATAATAGTTTTTTAATTCGGTTTCTGTCATTTTGGTTTTTTGTTCGTCTTTCAATTCGTCTTTTTTGGCTCTTGTTTGGGTAGTGAAAATATAGCCTTCTTTTGGATTGTTGCTTTTCCGCTAATAGGTCTCTGAAGTCATGCACCATTTCATAGCTTAAACAAGTTGCTTGAATTTCTCCCGTTTTTTCTCTGGGTTTCTCTAAAAAGTAATGTGTGCTAATTGGGGTTTCGTAGATTGTTTTCATGTCTTCTATGCGAAATTCGCTTAGGTCAACTTCGCTGAATCCAGATTGAGAGAGACCCAAAAGCAAAACACGGTCTCTTAAATTGCCGTGTGCATACATCGCTTTAACATCATCAAGCTTTAGCTCTAATTTGTTCTTTATCCGTGTGCTTAATGTGCTGTTCCAATCGCCCCGTTTTAAATCAAGTTTGCCGACTGTTCGACCAAAAAATGAAGCTACGGGAATTAATGCGGTTTTAATGCTTATTGGTGATTGCTTTCCGTTATCTTCCATGAATCGCTTATACTCTCTGAATTTAGTTTCAAAAAAGTGTCTTTCTGCTAAGTCTTCGTTTTTAGGTCTGCAATGCGTTTTTTTATTTGCTCTGTTGGGGTCATAGCGAAATAGGAATTCCAGAGTTTGAATTGAATCAAATAATTGTTTTTTGTGCGGTCACTTAAACCCGTTAGCCATTGAATCACATATTGGTCTTTTTCAATGTTAGCGTTAAAGTCAGTCATGCTTAACTACTCTCCAATAATAAGCCACTTGCTTTAAAGAATTTTTTGCTGTCAAATCTTGGATTGTCTTCGCTGAAAAATTTCGCTAAGTCTCGAGCTAATTCGTATTTGGTTCTTGCATCGGTCTCTTTAATCAGTTTGGCTAAGGCTATAAAATGTTGCTTAGTGAACATTTTAGCTACATCTCCAAATTTGATAATTCCGTCTATTTAATGGCAAAAAACTACAGATAGAGAAAGCGATTGAATAGGGGTTTCTATATATAATTGTCGACCCATCTAACATCACAGTGAGCTTCGAAATATCTGGAATAAGCGATTGTGGAATGCAAACTTCCGCCAAGCCTGTTGTTCCTGAAGGTCCAGAGACGCCGAAGCTTAGCTCATCTGTTGTTGAGTCAAACGTTAAGCTTGTAAGCGTGCGCTTCTGCACTTCTTTAGCAATTAAAATGAAGCTTTAGCGCAAGCTCTGGCATATCGAATTGTTACTTTGCCTTGGGGTGTCCATTCTAGTGATTCTAGCTTGAAGGATCCTTTGGCTAATTTTTTTAATTACGTCTGCAAGGGGTTTTGCCATTTCTGTGTCGGTTAGGTTAATTTCTAAAATTGTAGTCAGCTTCTCTCACCAAATTAAGCGGAGCTCCTAAATGTCAGGCAGCTTCCAGCCTTCTTTGCTCTTCTGTCTTATAACGTCCTGAATTTTTGGTACCGTGAGTGCGAAGTCTATGTGTTCACAGTTGTCGCTTTTGTCCAAATCGCAGAATATCCCATTCGGCTTGAAGTAGATGTCCGCTATCATGTGGCGTTTGCGGTCTGTTATTCTTGCGCCATCTGTGTCGATGTTGAAATGTTCAAAACGGGGCATTTCTGAATTTTTGTAGCGAGTTAGAAGTTCCCGTGTCGGTATGGGTAGCGCTATCTCATTAGTTTCCACCGCAGTTTCTAGACAGTTGGCTGCGGGAACTGAAAAAACAAAAAAAAAGAAAAGGGAAAGTTGGGGGTTGGCTTACTGGTTAATCAGTACGCTGCTTGTAATCGGTGAGACTGCTACGCCGTTCATGTCTTGGCCGTAGATTGTTAGCGTTGCCTGAATGGTGTCTGTGTAGCTTAGGGTTGTTTGTACTTCAGTGGTGAATGGGAACTGGTTCAGTTGGTTGCTGCTAAGTGTCAGGTAGTCCGCTGCGGATGGGTTGTAAGGTGTTACCGCCCAGGTCCAGTACATGGTTGTTGCGCCGATTGTTGGTGCACCAAGGCTGCTGGCGCTCAGGTACCCGACTGCCTGCGAAGTTCCAGAGCTTGTCAGCTGCATGCCGGGGATGTTGATCTGCATCAAATTGATCTGTGTGGTGTCTGTGGTGTTAAGTGTCAATGTGACTTTGGTTACTGCGAAGCCTGTTCCGGCGGCGCTGAAGGTTGCTTGCCACTGTAGGTACTGGGTAGTTGCGCCTGTGCCGATGCCGCTTATGTTGCTAAGAGTGTTTAGGGATGGAGCCGCGTAGGGTATGAAGTACGGGTAGAAGGTTAACAGTGATTGGCCGTTGCTGTTGACTGGGAGGCCTTGAACGGTGATTTTGAAGACGAAGTGTGGGTAGCCGCTGGTAGCTATGTCGAAGTAGCTGTAGCTGACGACGCATGGGTTGTCTTTAACGGTTGTTGCCGCGTCAACGTAGATGCTTTGTCCGCTTGCCGGGTACACGCAGGCGTAGACGTAGCCGTTGTCCGAGGCTATAGTTGTGACTGTTGCGGAGCCGCTGGATCCTGTGCCCAAGGGCACGTAGTTGCCGTTTCTGAGGCTGTAGTACGCTATGATGTAGTTTGTTGTGTCCACGTAGCTGGTTGCGATGTTTAGGCTGCTGTATCCTTTGTCGCTGATTACGACTTGGCTCTGCGCTGAACCAGTAGGTGGCGGTGTTGGCTTCAATGAACTAGATGAACTGGAGCTTGCTAAGTTAAGCCAATCGGGTTTAACTGCGTCCATGACGCCGACGAATCCTACGATTCCGACTACAAGAACCAATAATGCTGCAAGTGCTGCTTTTTTCCATTGTTTCAATTCAAATTCCTCTAAGAGAAAAACTATAAAATAATATAAAACAAAAAAATGTGGGAGAGTTAACGCCTATGTTTTTTCTTTTCCTTCAACACGATTACGGCGGCAAGGATTACTGCGCCTACGAAAACTAGGATTCCGCCGAAGACTTGGGGTGTCATGATGAAAGCGACTGTTTTGCCTTCGAGACTCATTTGACCGACTGTTACTGTGGGGTTGCTGCTGATGAACTGCGCTGGCGCCAGCATCGTTAAGAGTTTGATGTGGTCGGTGCCCCAACCCCAGAGAAAAGCGATTACCAGAAACAATGCTGCTGCGGGGTAAGCCCAGAGACTTTTGAAGACGCCGAATAAACTTGCAAACCACAGTACGCCGACGCCTGCCAAAGTGTAAATTACCGCGCTGACTAAGCCTAAAACGTATAATGCTACTGCGCCGATAACGAAGACTAAGCCTACTATTATCAATGAGGGGACCACGCCGAGAACCGTTATTGCTGTTGTTCCGCCTGCAACGCCTAAATCACTTAATGACCAACCCATTTCTTGTCACCTAAGAGAAAAACGGGAACTTTGCTTCTTTTTGGGGTTCTTCTTTTGTGGGAGACATGGTCAGGATCAGGTACAGGCCAGTCAACGTTCACGCGGTAATGGCTGCCGTTGTAATCGGCTTAGCCGTTTGCATCGCAGTAACGGCTTTTCTGGACTATGTGGTGCTTTCTTGGGTGATCGGAATCGGTTATCAGCCGAACGCACTCTACGGTGAATGCTTAACCGCTGAAATGCTGGCTTTTGGCGGCTTCGGTGCTGTGCTCCTCAAGCTTTCTGTTCCCGGACGAAGAGGAACCACGTTGGCTCTCGCGGTCTTCGTCACCTGCCTGTTCTTTGTCTTCGGAAACCTTGAAGACTGGCTTTACTTCATCGTTGGAACTGCTTTTTTTCACAGTCCCTTTCCAAGCATTAACCTTCAGTGGGCGTGGATGTCTGAAGCCACCGGCGTATTCGGTTTGCCTTCAGTAAGCAGTCTCGCCGGTTTCCATGGATCTTGGACAACCCTTAACCAAGCAGTCTGGAGCATACTTTGGTTATTTGTTGCGTTGCCAGTCGTCCTTGTAGCTATCTTTAAAGTCCTGAAAAAATAAAAAATAAGGTTACTTCACGAGGACTAAGCCGATTATGCCTGCTATGAATGGCCAGAAAGCTGTAAATATGCCGTTGAGCAGCCAGGCTGCGAAGTTGCTTAACAGAAAAGTGTGGCCTACCAGATGCGGCGTCAACAGCGAAAGCGGATTCCAAAGCCAAGTCAAATTGCTGATTAACCAAGGGTGCCAGATTCCCCAGTTGTTAAGTAACGCGACGGCCGCGTAGATTAGGATAATGACGCCGATGGCTCTGAGGTTGTTGCCTTTCCCTTTTTGGGGTTGCTGAGGCTGCGGTTTCTTGGCTTTAGTTCTGGACATGTTCACTCAAAAGAGAAAAACAAGAAAAAGAGGAGGTTTAGTTGAGTTTTCTGCTGATGGCTATGGTTGCTGCACCTGCAGCTGTCAATATTGCCCCTGCAGCAGCAATAAGTTCCTTATCGAGCACTGTCAATGTGAAGCTGCTGCTTGGAGCGACAGTTGCTGTCGGTGTTGGGGTTGGCGATCCGCTTGGTGGCGGTGTTGGGCTGTTGGGTGTTGAAGTCATGAAGCTGGCTGTTAAAGCGGTGTTGCCGTTCACTGTGAAAGTGTAGGAGGCGCTGCTTGACGATGCTGCTCCGTTGTTGGTCCATCCGCTGAAGCTGTAGCCTGCCTGTGCGTAGGCCTGCACCGTGATTACGTCGCCGGCGTTGAAGACAAACGTCGCTGGGAAACTTGTGTAGCTGGTTGAGGCGCCGTTTGTATCCTGCACCGCGATTCTTGCGCATTCCATTGGGTTAGCGTTTAACGTCAGAGTCAATGTGTTGGGTCCGCTGGACGGCGTAGGCGTTGTTGAAGGCGGAATCCACGGCGTCGGCGTAGGAGTTAATGCCGGCAAAGTGGGGGTTGGTGTTGGTGTCGTCTGCGGCGTCGGCGTAGGTGTGCTGCCTGGAGGCGTCGCTGTGGGAGTCGGGGTCGGCTGAACCTGGACGAAGGTTGCGGTGTATAATGCGTCTGCAGTCGATGCGGTCCATGTTTCCGATGCCGCTGTGGAGCCGCCGTTCCAGCCGGTGAATTGCCACCGGGTCGTGTCCGAGTACTCCTGCAGAGTAACTGTGGTTCCCGGCGTGTACATGTAGCTGGTTGTGCCCTGGTTTGCTTGTTCACTGCCTTTGGTTGCCTGGTCCGCGGTGTCTGCGGGGGTGAGAACTACCCAGCCGCCTCCGATCACCGTCACTGTTAACTCGCCCTGCTGGCTGAAGACGGCTTTAACGGTTTCTGGGCCGCTCAGCGTGGTTGAGTAAACGTTGCCTCCCTGTACGGATCCGTCTGGGAAAATCCAGCCTTGGAAAACATAGTTGGGTGCCGCTGTCTCTTTCATGTCTACTTGCGTGTACTGTTGAATCTGGAAAGTCTCTGTTTCGCCGCCGACGACGGATCCGAGCGAGCCCGGCGCTGTGGTGCCGCCGGTTGAGGAATAAAGCAGAACGTTGCCGCCTGCCGTTGCCTCCACGGTTAAAGCTTCGTTTACGGGTGGCGTATTCACGGTTACTGTGCTGACGCCGCTTAACATGCCGACTGATGGGCCGCCGTAGATAGCGCTGATTTGGTACTCGACTGCGTGGGTGCCTGCTGAATTGAAGGTTAACGTGAACCAGCCCTGGTTATTGTCGCCGCCGCTGTCTGCGTATGTGACGCCGCTTGTTGTGCTGCCTAATTCGGAGCCGTCAATCCAGATCGAGGTTAATATGGCGTATCCTGGGCTTAGCGGTGTTGATGGAAAAGGCGGGGTGATTGTGTAGCTAAAGTTTACTGTGTCGCCTACGTTGATGGTTGGTGCTGTAGGGTTGAAGATCATTGAGTAAGCTGACAGTTGGCCGCTGCCGTTGAACAAGTCGAGTTTAGGCGCTTTCAGGTACGCGTAGGATGCGCCGGCGATCAATGCGATGCCGAGCAGCATCATCACTGCGCCGGTCAACGCGATTTTGCTTTTGGTCTTCGTGTTTAGCGCCTCCGCTTCTTTGCGTGTTTCATTGCGTATGCCAGAACTGCCACAACCGCAATTACCGCGGCAATCAACCCTATGATTATGGCGATTAGTGTCCAGTCTGTGCCGCCGGGTTTCTTAGGTGTCGTGCCCATGGTGATGGTGAGGGTGTTGGGTCCGGGGTTAACTGTGTTTGTGACGTACTGCGCTGGGTAAGCTGGTGTCGTTGATGTTGCCGGAATAGCTGCTGCGACGATCTGGACTTGGCCGCTGTAGCCGCCTCCAGCTGAAGTGCTAAGTGTGACGACTGCGTTGCCGTTAGAATCCGTGTACGCCGTGAGGGTTTGTCCGTTAGATGGTGGCCATTCAAGGTTCAATGCTTCAGCCACTATTGGCGAATGCGCGGTAGAATTGTCCTGCACGTGGATCGAGAAAGTTGTGGTTAGGCTGCTGCCGACGGTTGCTGCGAAGGTGCAGTAAACGGTGTCGTGCTCCATTAGGGCGCCGCTGTACGTTTCGTAGCTGTCTATGTTTATGGCTATGGGGTTCGCTGCGGTGCCGTCCGGTTGAGATCCGCCTGCCTGCGCGACGGTGAAGCTGATTGTTTGGGTTGCGCCCGGCGCCAGAGTTTCCGTGGTCTGTGACGGGTAGATTTCGGCCCGTGGATCCGTGCTGTTAACGGTGATGAGTGCGCTGCTGGTAACTGAGGATTTCTGGGTTAAGTCAACTTCAAGGGTTGCTTGGGCACCGATGTTTAGAAGTGTTTTTTCGCCGTTGCTTTGCCAGTACCCGTCGACTGCGACGTCGCTGATTTGGGGACGCTCAACGAAGGTGTCTGCCATTTCAACGGGGATTCTGATGTTGACAAGCGGAGTCGTGTAGGCGCCCCAGGGGATGTCTACTTGGAGGGCTGCTTCGCCGTTTGTGTTAGTTACCAGCTGATAGCTTGGGTATTCGCTGAGGACTCCGCTGCCTGCCGCTGCCAAGTTGCTTATGTCCTGGCTCTGAAGCCACTCAGTTAAGCTGAGGAAGCTGCGTTTGTTGCTGGGCATTGTGCCTTTGTCGCTGCTGTAGAGAACCGGTTGAACCGGCGATACGTTGCCGCCTGAATCTGATCCTTCCCAGCCACCGTACTGTGACGGAAGATACACGTTGCCAATGCCGAAAGTGGGGCTGCTTATTGTCGGGTCATAAGCCACGTTAGCTGAGGTTCTTGCTGTGCCATACCAGTAGTCACTGTAGATTTTTGCGTTTGCACCTGCAACCGGGCCAGGCGAAGTGCAGTCAATGTAGCTTTGAATCACGCCCCAATCGTAAACGTAGTTGTTATTGAGGATGCAGACCTGCGAAGGCAAATCTGGAGGACCAGCATATATTCCTGTTAAGCCTCCAAGGTTATCGATGAGTATGTCTCCATCGTTTGTCTGTATAGTCTGGACGTTGCCGCTCTTACCCTGCGTATTCAACGTTGCCGTGCCGATTACGTTGCCGTTCTGCTTAACCGTCACCTGATAGGGCGTGTAGACTTCCCACGGCCCGTTCCAGGCGTAGTAGGTTGTGGTTGCGGCGGAAGTCGGCGTGGATCCTGTGCTGCCCTGCGCTTCCGGAGCGTAAGTCATTTGCTGCACCTGCAAGTCACGGATAAAATAGGGCTGCAGCGGCGTAATGTCGACTTCGACGGATGCTGCGTTTGTGACTTCCTGGTTGATGCCGGCTACGGTTGTTGCGGCTGCGGTGCCGTTTGGAAGCAGAAAACCCTGCACGACGTCGGCAGAATCCACTGCGCCAAGCAAGTTCCAGTAAACGCCTGTTAAGGCTCCATTACTGCCTACTGAAGCACCCTGCGGGTCCACGGTGATCTGGCTCAGTGAAACGAGACTAAGGCTGCTTGGCAAATGGAAAAGCCCGGGGTCCTCCACCATGGTTACTGCGAGAGATGCTGCAATTAAAATAATGGCTGCTGCCGCTAATGCTTTTTTTCGTGAGTTTTTCAATTTAAACGCCTCTTAAGAGAAAAAAGCAGAGAATTTTGTTTTTCTTTTAGCGCGCCGCGCTTTGCCCAGCGAAGTAAATGCTAATAAGGATTTCAGATGCAGCAGCTATAGCGCCAAAGTGTTGCGTGAATTTTTTGGAGTACACGCTTCCTTATTTGTGAAAAAGTGTAATAATTCGCTTCTTGGTGTTCAGCAATTCCGTTTGGCTTATCTTCACTTTCCATTTAAGACTGCAATATTTTTTCTTTTGTTTGGTTTAACTCATCGGTTATTTTAGCTATGGATACTGAGCCTGAGAGGACGCTGTTGTTTAGGAAGGTTATTTCTTTTCCAGAATCCAAATGGATAACCGTCTGTAATAGCGTTACTTCTTTGATTATGCCCTGTTCATTCATGAATGAGGTGATTACTCGGTCACCTACAGCGTAGTGTAGTCTGCCAGTCTTTAATGGTTCGTCATATTTGCGAACGGAGGTTACGATTATTGCGCCTGAAGCAATTGCACTGTTTGGGATGCTGACTTGTCCCACATCAGTTTGTATTCTCATAACGAGTGCAGTCATTTCTGTGACTTTTGCAGGGATATTGTTGACCATGACAGTGTCGCCTATTTTGAACTGGTAAGTTGTGAAAACCAAGAAGCCTGACAAGAGGCTGCCGACAAATGTGGATATTACAAGTCCAGCGGTGATTGAAATTATTCCTGCGCCTGTTAAAAGTTCTGTTGGAGAAACGCCCAAAGTGTTTAGGATTCCAAAGGTCATGACTAATATTGCTATTGCGAGCACGACGTACTCTATTATTGTAGCGGCTTGGTCTCCTATTCTTGGTGTCATCAGTGGTTTGATGTGCCGTAAAATTAGTATTGCCGTTAACCAGAAAATCAAGATGATTGTTATTCTAAAAGCTTGTGCAGTAAACATTGGTAGATTTATTGGTTTAGCTATAAACAAATCAAAAATATAGATGGTGCTGATGCTCAAGATTACTATGGCTATTAAGAAAACAACGAGTCTTTTTAATGAGTAACTGACGCTGCTCAATTTTGATCCTTCCTAGCCTTAATCTGCAAGCGTATTTCTATATAACTTTCTCAAAATAAAATATGCCTCTTGCCTTAACTAGGGTAAAGTTGCTGCTTACATTTTGGGACATGTTGGAGGTTCATTGCTAGCAGACTGTTTGCGGGAGCTACCTTCTTTCCTTTAATAAAGACGGTTTTCTTAGCGTCAGCAAATACCTCCGAGTACCTCATGTCGCTCGGTCTGCTCAGGAATGAGTTTAGTGCGATCGTTTTGTGGCTTTTCGGGATCGCAAAACAAAAAAAAGAAGGAAGATGCTAAGCTATTTTTTGTAGTCTCCGACGTTGCCGTATCCGGGTTTTGTTGGGTGACATTCAGCTTTTTGACGCATGTCTGCGCGAATACTTTTGCCGATGTTAGTGAATTTGCTGAATTCGCCGTTCTTCCTTCGTGAGGCATAATAGCCTGGGGCATGTTTGGTTTTTCCTCTTGGAGGCATGTTCTCATCCTAAAGAAAAACAGGAAACTGGGAAAATGGGAAATTTAGGCTGGAAGCCTGGCGAGTGTGCCGTTTGCTTGGGCTTCACGGTACAGGTCTTGGATGTCGTCTGTGTGGTGGCATTTGTGGTTGTACACCCAGCCGTTGCAGTTGCATGAGACGTCGCCGGGTTGGAATCTGCCGCTGGCTACAGTCCAGATCCGCGTTACATACGGCTTGGCTGAAGGGTTGCTTTTGCTCTTGAAGCGGGAGTAGTATCCTTCGCTGTTCTTGTGGAGGATGTCGACGTCGTCGAATCTGGATGAAGGCACCGTGGGCGGCGTGGGAGGCGCCATTACGGGCTGTTTGGCTTTGGCTCTTGCTACAGCCGACTTCACTTTGGCTTTTGCAGTTAGAGAAGGAAGGACCATCTGTTTATTTCGGTATGGTTTCTTGGCGCCTTTTCTATAACTCATTCGATCAGGTCCAATAGAAAAATCAGGAAATTTCGTCTGGAGCCGAGAAGCACTTGCGGTTTTTGTCTCGTTGGTCCTCGGGAAGTTTGCACTCCATTCCGCCTTCGCCTTTATCCATGTCTTGCATGTTGGTGCAGAAGCGGCAGCGGTTCATGTTGGGGTCTGAGGCTTTGCCGGGAAGATGGATCTGGTACTGATGGGGTTTCCGTCTACGCTGCTGGTTTGGAGTTTAGACAATTGGCGATATCTCTGCAAAAACTCCTTTTTTAGACTCTTCCTTTTAGCCAAGTTCTGACAGTTTCAAATAAGAAAGCTGCAACGCAAACTGCTGTTGTAGCAGTCATGAAGAAGTATCCACTAGTGATAACTGTTGGCCTTAGAATAGTCAATTCTATTATGAGAGCGGTAATCGTAAATATGGCGTAGAATAAGTGCCTTGGAACAAGAAAATGGCTAACCTTAACCGAGTTGTCTAATACCACTTTGTCGACGACATAGTTACCGTTTTCCCTTTTCAGGAGACCAACTTCTTCAAGCTTTGACAAGTGGTACAGCGCCAACGATGGGGAGCTCAAGTTTAGGGCTCTTTGAACCTCGCGTACACCTACAGGCTTCCCCACTGTTAGGATGAAACGATAAACTTCCGCCGTCGTTCCTTTAAGGACATCATCGGATTTATCGTTCCTCATGGTCGCCACTTCCCACCATTAAATTGGAGGGTTAATTTAAGCGCATCCATGTTCAAACCTTTAGAACATACACTGTTTAGTCTAGCTACACTGTTCAAAATTATAGAATTAAGTAGCCTGCAGCTGTTAAGTAATCAGACAAAAATTCAGGGATAAAAAAAGATGAGCCGCCAAACAAACAAGCTTGTCCTCGCCATAACGCTGGGAATGATATTCGCCTTTTTGCTGGGGGGCATAAGCTTTACATTGTTTCCTTTACAGGCGTTCACTAAGCAACAAGTACAAGTTGAGCCATTCTCGCCAGCTAGTGGGGCAAGTACACAGCATACCTCCGGATATTCTGTTATCTCCAACGCTTCATCCTCCAACAATCCAGCTAATGCGTACGGACCTGCGCAGTTCTATTTTGGTTATCAACTGCCCGGAATAACGATTGAGAAAGATGGAAGCGTCAACTCGACCACTGCCCCCCTCTCGCGGAATGGGAACACTTACACTTTAACTGGTGACATCGTCAATCAAACAATAGTAGTGGATCGCGATAACATCATAATCAACGGAGCAGGTCACACATTAGAAGGCTTCTACAACGGGACGAATGTTTTTGCTGCCGAAGCGATAAGTCTGCAAAACGTGCAAAATGTAACTATTGAAAACTTTGTCTTTGATTCTTTTTTGCAACCAATCCAAGCACAAGACGCATTAAATCTGCAAATCGAAGAAAATAACTTTACACGCTGTGCGCCCGCGCCCTCAGTTACAATAGCCTTCGATTCTTGTAATGACTCTGTCATTGCACGCAACTCTTTAGAGGGAATTGTTGAAATTTGGAACCCCTTAACACACAACGTAACCATGAATACCGTTTCAGATGGCATACAAGTCTGGCAAAGTTCCAACAATACAATAACTGGAAACACACTCAGAAACGTTGGTTATAGCATCCTTGTGGAAGATAGTAATTCAAGCATAATCTCAAACAACATAATGGTTAACGACACCAGCGGTATCTACACGGACGGGAGCTCAACTGTTTTCGGAAACAGCATATACAATGTAACAGGCACTGGGCTCTGGGTTTCAGGACAGGATAACGTTTTGGTGAATGGTAATTCAAGCATAGTCTCAAACAATGTAATAGTTAACGGCGGCGTCGGTATCGTCGCTGGCGGGAACGCAATTATTTTTGGGAACAGCATATATAACGTGACGGACGCGGGGGTGTGGATTTCAGGACAGGATAACAGCATATATGGAAATACAGTTGAGAATTCCGGGTGTGGGATTTGGCTGGATACAGGCAGCTATTCAGAGGGTAGCGATTATTATTATATCACCGTGTTAATTTCAGGAGAAAATAACAGCATATATGGAAATACAGTTGAGAATGTCGAGTGTGGTGTTTGGCTGGGTACAGGTAACTTCACGGGTTCCGTTTTGTATCACAATAACTTCATCCATAACACGCAAGACTTAGAATTCAACTCAACCAGTACACCCGTTCAGTGGGATAACGGAAATGAAGGCAACTACTGGAGTAATTATAACGGCACCGCGCGTAACGGTGATGGAATAGGCGATACGCCGTTTAATCTTGGGGGCAACAACACGGACTTCTACCCGCTCATGCAGCCGTATTCTGTGCAGTCTACCATTACGGATCACACAACAGGTAGGCTTTTCTTTATAGCCGCTTTAATTGTGGCTGGCATTGGAGTGGTTGTTTTGTTATTCCTATCGTTTAAGCGCAAATTCAATGGTAAGCGCGATTAACTTGTGATTCTTGACTAAGCATTTGGTTTGAAATGGACCACCTGAATGTGGTAAAAATGTTTTTCTCAGTCATGAACTACACTGCAGCGTTGTTTTGTTAATTTAATTCAACTGAGGCAAAAGAGTTTAGGTCATTTTTAAAATCCGCTATTCTACAGAATAACTGAGCATTAGCCTAAAGGAATCTTTGCTATCTTGCAAATCCAATATTATTTTAAAAGTGACTTAAACTGTTAATAGCTGTCCTTCCATGAGAACAGAATTCTAGTTTGGGCTCAAATAAGAATCCATTAACTTGATACAAAAGACTTGAGGACATGTTTTTCTTATTTTTTTGATTACTCCGGAAATTTGGCTAAATTAGGGTAAAATGTTATTAGTTCTGTGGCGTAAGTAGCGGAAATCGGGAAAGCTATTGGATAGAAAAGAAGCTGCAACTGTGCTGTTAGAGTTAATTGATAGCCATTTAGTTGACCCGACATTTATTGATATCAAGTTAAGAAAACCTGAACACTATCAGATACAAATTGAAAGCAATTATGACACTGAAGAAATAAAAGAGTACGCAGAGAAACACAACTTAGCCATTGGACAGGACAAAGAGCAAAAATACTTATTTATCTACAAGCCGTAACTTTTGCTCTTTCGCTTTTTTCGCGCGTTGCTTCTGCAGATTTAAGACTTATCCGCCCTTTAAAAAAACGTGAATTAGTTTTTTTGGTGTTCTCTTCCTTACAAATACGATAGAAAGCAGTATCATCATTGTGAAAAGTGGCAGAATTATCCAAGTTGGAAACTCTGGAACGTTTGTTTGGAGATTTGAACCCATTAACGGAATGGCAACAGGCTTCATTAAAGGTTGGTTATCTTCAAAAACTTGGGTTCCGCTATTTGGTGTATCGAATATGTATGGTATATTGCCTGCGCCTGAATTGTCAATCTCAGTAGCATTAGGATACAGGGTTAAGTAGTCAGCCCAATAGTTCCTGTCGACAGTTTCGTAGCCACTTAGCCAAATCAAAATGGCATTTTGAGATGGAAGATTGCATTCAGTCACTGTGTTGTAAGCCGCTGAATAATCCATAGTTATTTGTGACTCATTGTCAAAGGTGCAGTAAGAAATAATGTTGTGACTGCAATCCATCAGCCGTATGCCAGCTCCAGAGCCGCAATTCGAGAAGTCATCATTATAAAGAGTATAATTGCCGCCACCATCAGAAGACACGCCAAATGCACAATTAGTGATATACAAGTTTTCTACAGTTACGTTTGTAACTGAGATTGTTGGGTAAGTGTTTAGGTCGTTCAGGTCGAAGCCTGTTCCGCCATTTCCGTTTAGCCAATAGCCTGAGCCGTTGATTATAATATCACTTTTTTCAACATGAATGTTCCCTGTTATGTTACCAGTTAAAGTGTAGATACTGCCAACTTGGGCAATACTATACGCTCCTGTTATCGATCCATCAGGATTAATCACTATGCTGCTTGCTGTTTGTGCCTTGACTGGAATACTTACCAGAACCAATGATAGAAAGAGAATGAAAGTTACTGCCACAGACAAACGTTTGTTCATCCCATCCATCTCTTCAATATGGTGGTGTGGATATGAGCGATATAAACTAATTCGTCAACATTTCTTGACTAACCATACTCACACTTACTCAAACTTTCTTGACTTTCAATGCCTCTACGCTAAAGGAATTCCCCCGATCCACATAGTTTCAAGTTGAAAACCTGTAATTTTCTCATGACTTGTAACAGCCAAATAAATAGAAAGGGTCCCTTCATCTCCAACATTCAGCCATGTTTCAGACCAAGCATCAGGTGGCAGGTCAAGATGCGTCAAATCATTGGAGTCGATTTCTTTGTTCCCGCTGAATAGTTCCGCTGTCATGGAAACATAGGCTTGCGCCGATTTAGGAGCAACAGTTCCATTATTGTAGTACCTAGTTACCTGATTTGGCGGCAAGTTCTGTATCGAATAATCGTTACGGAGTGTAACGTTGATGACGACACATGGTTCGCCGTGTGTGACAGCTATACTCCCCGATGGTTTCCCGTTTATTATGCCCATACTAGTTCGAGTGTCAAATGGGTAAAAACCAGCGCTGATGTTTACAGAAACTACGAACACTTTCCTAGCGTTTCCTCTAAAAGTAAGATAATAGCCTGTGGCTGGTTGGATTGAACCAATGGATGGCTTTACAGCCATCGAAGACGCAGGCAGGATTTGCGGTAAAACCCAAAACGCAGTCAATACCACTAAAACTATCAGAACAGCAGATAGGGCTACTAGGTTGCGTCTTTTGTGGAAGCTTAAGCTTTTCTTAAGACCGGGCATCGAGCGCTCAATTGTTTTAAAATCTGGGGTCACTTTGCTTTCAGAGTTTTTTGGGTTGAGCTTCCTGTACAAGGTAATTCCTTCGACTAAGAAAAGAATCATCGCAACTCCAGTGATGCCCGTCAAAAAGTAGAAGCTGACCTGTATCACTATGCTGTTTATCAGGACGCTTAACAGTATTATTGACATCTCAGCGGCGAAAGCTCCGAGAAAAAAGAACGAGTAAAACATCAACCGTGGCACGAGGTTTCGTCCAACCCACACGTGCCCCTTGATGTTTGTCTTCTCCTTTAAAACGTAATCGCCGTACTCGTTTCGCTCGATTAAACCCATGTCCTCAAGTTTTTGCAGATGCCTCGATGCAACGCTTGTACTGCTTAGGTTCGCGCCTCTGGTAACTTCTCTTGTACCCACTGGCTTAGCCGCGTGGACGATGTACGCGTAAACGTTTAATGTGTTGCCTTCGAGCTCATCGTTAGTCAATTCTGCCGCCGCCTGATGGGTTCTATGGAAGGTTTGGAGATTGCAGGTTAGTTTGCGACAGCTGATCTTGCGGTATGATTGTGTTGTAGAGGAATCCACCGTTGTATGGTGTTAGCTCTATTTGTTGGATTACTCCGCTTGCTGGGGTTACTGTGGTAGAGCTATTTCCTATTGTGACGTAGCCTATTCTGCTTATGTTGATGGTTATTGATTGAGCGTTTTGGATGTCTCGGATCTGTTCAATTTGCTGGTTCGCTATGCTATTTATGGTGCTGTCGGTGGAGGTCATGTTTATTCCTTGAATTAACTGACCGTTCCAGAAGCTTTCGCTTATTCCAGAGATTGCTTGGTTTTGGGCTGTTAATGTGTAGGTAGGTTCGGCTTGCCAAGTTTGGTCGGTGGCGGGTAATGTGCCGTCAAAGTTTGGTAGAAACAGAAAAACCTTGTTTGCGTTAAAGATGTCAGGCGTAAGACTGGCATTGGCGAAGTCGCCTGCATTGAAGTAATTCTCGAACGCGTAACCAAGTTGGATGTATGGGTTAATGGTGCCTGTGCAGTTTGCGCTGATGACGTAGGTGAAGTTTTCAATTGGACCTTGATCGGAGTAGACTTGTATTAGGTAGTATTCCATTCTGGCGTCTGGAAGTGTTTTCATGGCGTTAGGGTTTGTTGTAATTTGAAGTGCTATGTAGTATCCTTCACCATAGGATATTGACCCGCCGTTGTTTGTCTCATTAGCTATGTAGTAGGCGTAAGGCACATCGATGTTAAACCAAGGCGTGATTGGAACTTCAGCGTTTACTTGTTTTTGAGCAGCCATCAGATACTCCATAGGTATGACCGTTGCGATTCCGAGTGCAATAGCGAGTATTGAGCATAGTATTACTTTTTTTTCGACCATTTTGGTTTTTCACCGCTCATCCATTAACCGAAGCGCCTAATAATACTCACTGCAGAACAAAACTGTTCCCCGACTGTTCTCTAGAAGAACAGCACGTAACAATGAGATTTAGGCATTAATTTGAGCAGCTAAACGCTCCGCGACGTTTTCATAACGAATAGTTCATGGGAGTCTTTGGAAGGTTCATTTTCTGTTTCTTTCAAAATTTGTTAGCCAAACTCATATTGGCGAAGGTTCTTTACCCAACAAAAAGAGGGTTGGATAACAACGTACATATGGGAAAATGGTCATTGCTTCGAGTTAGCGGTTTTTCGATGCCTTCGATAGAGCAATAGACCTACAATCAAACATACAATAGTTGTTGGCGTGGCGATAACTGCGATTGTTAGGTATAGGTCCGTTGTCTTAACTGTGAAATAGACCGTTTGGGAAGCATAACTATTCCCCAAAGTATCATTTGTATAGACAATCAAGTAATGTTTTCCGTAAGTTAAGCCCGTTAAGGTTGTGTTCCCTGTTATGGTAACGTTGGTTTTACCATCTAAGCTGTATCCAATCCAAGAAGCGGACAAACCACCTGTGGTAAACTGAAAAGGAACACTGTTTTCATTGTAAGTCATTCTTTCAGGAGCAATAATGAGCGGCTGTGGAGAATTAACAGCAAAATAAATCGGTTGAGCAACAGCATCTACAGCTATTTCTGAAATATTGCCCGTAAAGATGTTTGGCATGTAAAAGCTGCTTCCCTCAACGTACACCTGAAGAGCGTATTGTCCATTAGTGAGATGAAGCGGAATAGAATAGCTTAGGTACGTTGACAAACTTCCGTTGGTAGGACGAAGAGCAGGAAGAACTGGTACAGAAAGATTTTGGCGTTCTCCATTTAGTATGTAATGAACTGAGGTTATGTTTCCAGCGACCAAGTTGTGAGGGTATGGGGTCATTGTGTAAATATAGGGAGGGGTTCCTACGCTTGCATTATATTCAAACCATTGTTCAGGTTCGTTTATTCTAAAGTCAATCGTAACTAATGGCGAAATAAAGGTTTCATTGATAGTGGGAAAGGAGATACTGATTGTTGGTGGAGCGTTGATCGGTTCTGCTGGAATACCCGACATTGACCAAATAGATTGTGCTTTTGTCATAAAGTTCGACATACTAATTAAAAGCAATAACATAAGCGCCAACGTGAGGGCTAATCCGATTTTCTTGTTCATTCTCTCTTCCTTATAATCATGAGGGAAAAAAGGATGATAAAAGGATACTCGTCAACACTCCTTGACTGGATTTAGTCAAAGTTTCTGGACTAATCATAGAAGCCGAGTATGAGCGAGTGAGTTTAGAATTAGTTTCCTTCGCTCTTAGGTGGAAAGTAGGAAACAGCCGCTTGAATATTTACGGTTTTTTGGCTTGTCATTGAAAATTTATTGTCTAGCACAAGAAAGTAAGTTCCATTTGTTGGAATATTCATGCTAAAACCTGCGGTTGTAATTTGTCCACTTTGATAGAGAGAAGTGTAGTTTTGACCGTTCTGATAATAGCTAAAGTCGATACTGTTAAGAACATAAACTTTGATGTCGTTATCCCCACCTTGTGCCGTAAACGCTAACGAGAGTGAAATGCTTTGGGCATCTGAAGGTATGGTGAACTGGTAGTCTAAATAAGCGCCAGCGGGAACGGTGACTGCCCCGTTTATTATTTGAGTTTCAGACGGAACAGGAGTATCGTGAAGATGGAATCCTATACCACTCATAAACAAAGCAACTATTACACTCATGACAATAAGAAAAATAATGACTAGAGCCCAACCTAATTTGATTAGATTACTCAACGGCATGCTTAGCCTATTCTAAGCTTTTCAGATTTAAGACTTGTCAATATGGAAACTTGGCTAATATTACGAGTAACAAGAGGTTACTAAATTCTTGAAATGTTTGTGAAGTGCAAAAAGACGTGTTAGTTTTCAAACATACCAGTTTTATACAAGACACTTATGGTTGCCACATAAACTCCATGAACTTGCCACAAAAGACTTGAAGACATGTTTTTCTTATTTTTTTTTGATTACTCTGGAAATTTGGCTAAATTAGGGTAAAATGTTATTAGTTCTGTGGCGTAAGTAGCGGAAATCGGGAAAGCTATTGGATAGAAAAGAAGCTGCAACTGTGCTGTTAGAGTTAATTGATAGCCATTTAGTTGACCCGACATTTATTGATATCAAGTTAAGAAAACCTGAACACTATCAGATACAAATTGAAAGCAATTATGACACTGAAGAAATAAAAGAGTACGCAGAGAAACACAACTTAGCCATTGAACAGGACAAAGAGCAAAAATACTTATTTATCTACAAGCCGTAACTTTTGCTCTTTCGCTTTTTTCGCGCGTTGCTTCTGCAGATTTAAGACTTATCCGCCCTTTAAAAAAACGTGAACTAGTTTTTTTGGTGTTCTCTTCCTGACAAACACGATTGATAGCAGTGTTATTGCTGCAAAAACTGGCAGAATTACCAATGTTGGAAACTCTGGAACAGATTGTGCGGGAGATGCAGTGGGTAGTGCTACATGAAAATCAACGGTAGTGTTTGCTTCAACTGGTACACTTGCAAGTTGCAGATTAAATTGAATGCTTTCCAACGGGTTTAAAACGTAATAGGTAGAGCCTGAAACCAATATTTGAATGGAGTGCGCTCCTTCTGTCAAGTCTAATTGTTCTGAAAAGTTCAAGTTTTGTGATGAATTACTAAGATACGGCACGTTCATATTGTCAAGGGGTAAATTTTGGGATTGATTGCCGTCTAATGAGAAGCTAACTGACGTAATATTTCCCCAGATTGTTCGAATGGTATCATTTGGTGGTCCAGTGTAGAAAAACCATGAACTTGGAATCTCGACACTAAAGTTCAGCACGACATTGGAAGAGGTAAATGTTTGATTTTGGTTTGGCGAAATGACTTGGATACCGGGTGGGCTGTCAAACGGTTCTGTAGGGACAGCTAATTCTATCCAAAGAGGTTGAGCTATTGCCAAATCAACGTTTGATGTACTGATTAAGAATAGTAGCAATAATGCCAACGCAAACGGAACTACTACTTTTTTCAAGCTATCGACTTCTGTTAAATTATTGTGTAGACAGAGCTAATATAAAGAATTTCGTCAAGCTTTGTTGACTATTACAAAAAGCTGATTAGTCAAGATTTCTTGACTAAGCCCAGTCAAAGTTTTTCGACTTTACTCTTTCTATGCCTAACTATCACAGCAACAGAAAACAAAGAAAGAAGCAAAGGCACAATTATCAACCAAGTTAGCTCTGGAATGGGTGGAGTTGGCAGACCAGTAGCTCCAACATTGAATTGGGTGGTAAGTGGATAGTTATCGGTTATGTTTCCTTCTATCACATAAGGCGTGTTGTATATTCCAGTTTTGCCTATTTCTTTTGCACTTGGGTATTTAGAAGTATAGTTACTCCAATAGTTACCGACTGAGCCATTGTCAAAAGCATTCACATTGTAAGCTGAGGGGTCACTAATGATTGCATTAACCATTTCTAACCTAACATCATACGTGTTATTGATGAAATTATTAAGGTAAAATATGTTGGTATTTTCATCAAGTCCAACGCCCTCATAATTACCAATTATGTTATTCCTATCTACGGTATTTGAATTTGCAGGGTAATAACAAATAATCCCGTTACTGCCGCCTGTGATAGTATTGTAGATAACATTGTTGCTGTTGCCAAGCATCTCTACATCAAATGTTCCACTGATTAGAAGATTTCTGCTTATAGTATTGCTGTTGCTGACTGTAGTTAAGCAAGCACCGTTGCCGCAATTGAAAGTATTTGAATCAACGTTATTTAAAGAGCCCGATAAATTGATTCCAGAAGCCCCACAATTTGAAAGTTGGTTATACGTTATTAAGTTAGATTGACCCTCAATACTAATGTCATTATCATACGCTGTTATGTTGCAACC
The DNA here is from genome assembly GCA_963768425.1 of Candidatus Bathyarchaeota archaeon. Taxonomy (GTDB): domain Archaea; phylum Thermoproteota; class Bathyarchaeia; order Bathyarchaeales; family Bathycorpusculaceae; genus Bathycorpusculum. Next base: position 30,565 of record CAVYHV010000019.1, read on the forward strand.
TGTAATCTTGTCTGATGAGCCTTTGACATCAATGCCTACATAAAACGCATTTATCGAAACGTTTTCTACAGTTACTCCATTGCCTTCTATTGTTATTGCCGAATTTGTGTTATATTCGGCTGATGCTTGAAGAGTGTTGCCTTCGCCCAAAAGAAGGATATTGCTGATTTGAACATCCAAGCCATAATCGCTTATGTTTTCATTTATTATGTAAATGTTTCCTTCATTACTGATTGGCGAAGGAGTAAGGCTACTCTGAACACTGCCGTTGGTTAAGATGGCGATTTCTGGATATGTTACAGGTGGTTGAGCGAATGCTGGTTTAATAATCATTAAACTTGACACAGTTAAGATTAAGATTAGAAGCAATGAGAAACTCTTGCTGATACTCCTCATAGTTAGCGTTTAGAGACGGTTTGAGATAAAAGGCTATTCGTAAAATTATCTTGACTGACTTTAGTCAAATTTTCTTGACCAAACTTTAGGTACACAGGTACCTATAGGGCGGTACCGCGGTACCTCAAGTTAGCGGTTTTTCGATGCCTAACAACCAAAGCAACAGAGAACACAGAAAGAAGCAAAGGCACAATTACCAACCAAGATAATTCTGGAACGGTTGCCGTCGAATTAGGCGTTGAGGAAGACGTTGGAGTTGCTGATTCAGGTACAGTTGTGTTATTAGGCATCGTGATTGTTATGTTAAGTGGTGTTGTTTGTAGCTGGTATGGAAGGCGCTCTCCAAGATCTCCAATAATGGAGTATGCGCCTGTAGGAGCTTGAGGAAATCCACGTGAATTATCGGCTTCTTGCGTCCAGATAAGGGTTTGTGTGTAGTTTTCGTTTGGAGCCAAAGATACAGTTGCATTAACTAATGGGTATGCTCCGAGCAGCCATGAGTAAACTTCGTAGTTTGTGCTGTTGTAGACTTGAAAGTTAAAACTTAAGTTGCCATTTTGGTTGATGAAATTTAAGGTTTGGTTGCTTACATTAGTGATTGCACAAGTTATGTTCACATCTTCTCCTGAGGAGTATTGAGTCTTATCAATACTTATAGATAATTGAAACCCGTTCATGACACCACTAACAGCGACAGTGCTTCTTTGGGCTGAAACAGTGACAAAATGAGGAGTTCCAAGTATGGCAACGGCTAAAATTAGCAAGATTAATTGCAACGGTGTAATTTTTTTCACAACGCACCAATAAGCTGTAAGGTATTCAGTCCTAAATTGTTTTTCGCAAACTCTTTTGACTGGGATTTAGTCAACGTATCTTGACTAACAGACAGAGGGTGGATGCACCCAACCGTGGGAAAAGATAAATTAGACGTATATGGATAGCTCTTTTGCCTACCATACAATTGAACCATTGAAATCGAATGCTTTGTAACCTACCGTTGGATGCCAAAACAAGTAATTAGCCGTGGTGGAAGCATCAACAGAAAAGGAATAGCCAAAATAACCGCCAAAACCCGATATAGTCAAGTTCAAAAAAGGTACTGTGCGGTTTAGGTCTGCTGATATTACCTGACTACTATGGCTTGTTATTGTTATGGGTATAGCGATACTATCTAAACAATAATTTGTTTGTTCTGCCCCAATAGCTGTAAGAGCAGCAGAGCACGTTAAGGTCAATCTTATAATTTTGTCAGAGGTATTCGTTATGTTAAATTCTTGTCCTAATGCAATTGAATAGTTTGTTATACTATCAGAAATTCCAACTGTATTTGGACAGTTCGGTTGATGTTGGAAACAATTCGTTATAATTATGTTGTCCAATGCCTTTGTTGCAGAAGCTGATGCTGAAGTAACAACTGCAACATAAGAAAATAAGAATCCACAAAATACCATAATGGCGATTAAGGCTGCAACTGCATACTTGTATTTCTGCCATTTGCCTGACTCTGACATTCCATCATTGCCTTACTCAATCCTCTTTCGGATTTGGCTTTTAAAACTATCTTTTAGAACATAAAAAGGGCTGAATGAGGACAGTGTACTCCTTGGCATAGGAGAAGGTCAAGGTTCAAAATAAATTGTCCAGAAAACTGGACTAACCGTTCTAAGAGTTATTTTTTCGGTCTACAAAAGAGGGATTAAATAGACTATTGGATATTGACATGGACAAGAAGTCAGGGAAGAGGGAAAATGGAAGACGAAAATCAGGTAGAGCAAGACAGGCAACGGGCTGAAATATTTGATGCTCTTGGTCACCCCACAAGGATTCTAATTCTTAAAGTTTTAAGTGAAGGCTCTCTTGGGTTTGCTGACTTGAAGAAGAAAACTGGCTTTGAAAGTAGTGGACACCTGCAACACCACTTAACCAAGCTCAATGGACTGATAAAAAACGATGAATATGGCAAGTACTGCCTCTCCGATGAAGGAAAAGATGCCCTGCTAACAGTGCAAACAGTAGAGAATTCATCTCCGAGAAACAATGACTATGAGGAAACGCACAGACATTACTTTACCGCTAAAATAGGTTTAAAATTCGTTTCCTTTCTGCTTATAGCTATTTTAGTTACAAGTTCCGCAATCGCAGTTTATGAGTATAATCAAACAGCCGGTATTCGCAAAGAGAACACTTTCTTGAATGGTGCAAATCCTGAAGCCGCTGCTTACTATAATGAATTTGGTACAGTAACGCTCACAACAAATGTTAATTCTTCGTTTGCACCGCCCATATCAATGTATCAAGCACTCTTAGTTGGCTTTGCAGAAGGTGGTTGGAACAAAACATCACTTCAAGGCACGGTAGTTAGTATCAATCTTGTATTCTGGAAAACTGTGACTAACATGACAGCTCTGTTAAATCATGATGCACCTGTCTACGCCACAAATCCCTATTTACCCAGTTCTCCCCTAAATCCAACATATGTAACAAGCCCACCTGCAAGTTACTCTGATGTATACTGCAACGGTGTAACTTACCAATATGTATGGCAAATAGACTTTCAAAGATCAAGTCTTATGGAGCTAACAAATGGTGTTGTGCCGTATCAAGTTCTAATTGACGCGTCAACAGGCCATATTGTGCCTAACCTTATCTATGAAATTGCTAACAACAACTCTGAAAACGAGCCCTAACAACATGTTACACGCGAGTTGAGATTTGACCATGAAAAAGAGTTTTGTAATAGTTTTGTCGCTGGGTGAGCTTGAATAGTTCTTCTGCACGTTTAACGGAGCCTTGGCGTTTGGCTTCCCGTACAAGCTCGGCTCTGCTGCACTGGTTAAACGGCTTCTGCTTCGCCGTGTGTTTTGCAACACGTAAGGAAGACGCTGGCCTGTGGTTCCTTCGCTTCTGCTGGTAGGTCATTAGGGGTTGCTCCGGTACTTAGCTAAGGCATCGTTGTAGCTGATGTCGCTGGGCAGTGGGTCTCCGACGAGCGGCGCAATCAGGATCCTGTCGCCCTCTGTGTTCTGCAGGAAAGCTAAGCCGTCCTTCTTCTGCCCTGCCATCTTGACTCTTCCGGCGCCGCCTAAAGCGGTGACGCCCTGCACGAACTTGTCCAGTGGAACTTTGATTTCGCTGCCTGCAGCTCCAAGAACCAAACCTGTCTTTTTGTCTTTTTGTGCGTAGCTCAACGCGTTTAAGGCTTCGCCGGTTACGGTGCCCCATGGATTATCTTGGAAGCCCTGCTCAGCCATCTTGACGAGTTCCTGGGCGGTTTGTCCCTGCGGCGTTGCGTCGCGTCTGATGAATGCGCCGACTCTGCCCGGCATCATCACGAAGCCGTTGTCTATCTGGTTAGCTGTCGGCTTCTTGCCTCTGTAGAAGGATTTGACGAAAGCGGCCTCTGCCTCCTGCGGATCCAGCAGCGTGTTGGTTGTCACTGGCGGCCCAGCTGATGCAGGCGGAGGAGTTTGCTGCACGGGTGCAGCAGATTTCGGTTTCACAGCTACGAACTGGGCGAAAACGTCGTCTCCTTCCTTCACGATCGGAATGACTTCTGTGTCGTAGCCTTGCTTCTGGGCTTCTTTCTGGGCTTCAGCGGCTTGCTCCGGATCCAATGCGCCCTGGTCGGTGTCGATGAGCCAGCCCTGCGCGGCTAACTCTTCCGCTTTCTTGACAGCGCCTTCGAAGCCAGCTGTGAAAGCGGATGGATTCACGGACATTCGACGCCTGTTGGCGTAAGACTTGTTTCTTTTTTTGCTGTTGTACATTCAGGTCACCGTGACTTAAGTGGGCGCTATCATGCCCACGAGTTTTTTAGGGACTTCCCGGACGGAAGCTACCCCGAAGGTTTTGCTGTACCCTATGGTTTTCAGGCGCTTTGTGATTTCTGCGGCGCCTTCCAATGTGCCGCCTATGCCGAACGCAACCATCTTTGTATAGCGTTTCAGCTCGTTTACCTTTGCTTGGGTCTCGGGCGCTTCGATGCCCACTAACTGCACTCTGCCACCAACCTTGTTGTATACGCCTCGCGAGTCGTCAGGCACGCCGTCAGTTAACGTGATAGTCACGTCGGGCCGATGCGTCTTGATGTAAGAAGCTATTTTCTCGTATGCCTTAGCCATCGGTGTTCCGCCTGCGTTAGTGAGCGCTGAAGTCTTGGCTGAGTGGCTTTGAAGCCACTTGGCTTCCTCGAACTTCTTGACTTTAAAGAAGCTTGCACGAGCGTCAAAACCGCCGCCTGGATACGAGGTACCGTCTCCTGTTTGGCCGCCGAAAGCAAAGAACGCTGTTTTGCTGCCTATGCCATCAAGGATCTCCATGCTTGAGACAATGGCTTTCTTGTACTCGTCTTCGAAGGGCGCAACGGACCCGCTGAAGTCACCGATCACCAGAATCTTTCTGCCCTTCGCTGACTTCTGTTCCCGGGTTATGAAGGGTTCTTCTCCCTTGCTTCGGATGTACTCCTTCACTTTGAATTTGCTTCCTGAAGGGCCAGCTGTCGACTTGTAACCTGTCTTCCAGTCTTTGAGGGCCGTGTTCATTTCGCTTATGAACTTCTGGTCCCGGTAAATCATTGGGTCTGCAGCGGACGCAACTGGCTCGAATTCGGCAGTGTCAAGGTCAACGGTGGTTTTGTTGGCTTGGTCAAACTCGTTGTTAACGTTATCAGCGCCTTTCCTGGCCTGCTCGACTTCTTCAGGAGAAGCCGGCGGAGGCTCCTCGATCTCCTCTTCTTCAGGCTCGGTCTCTTCAGGTTCTGGTTCTTCTGTCTCGGCTTCCGCTTCCTCTGGCGCTTCTTCCTGTTCGGTTTCGCCCGCTTCTTCTTCAGTTTCCTCGTTTTCGCTTTTGCCGCTGTGTCCCTGTTCAGGCTCCGTGGGTTCTTCAGACTCTTCCTCTTTAGGCTCGGCTGCTTCGGATTCTGCCTCTTCCGTTTTCTCCTTTTCCTCTTTGGCAGGTTCTTCAGCGCCTTCCTCTTCTTTGTTTTCTGGCTCTTTTTGTTCAGACTCGGGTTCTTCGTTGTCTGATTCTTTTCCAGCCTCTTGCTTTTCCTCAGTTCCATCTGGTTCTTCCTGTTCTTCTTCCCCGTTTTCAGCCTCTTGTTTAGATTTGCCTTGGTCTTCTTCAGCCTCGGACTCCTCAGGTTCTTCCTCGTTTGGCGGTGTGGACGATGTGCCTCCGCTCTGCTGCTCGTCTATATCCACGGTTTTCGGGGGCTCCTCTTCCGAAGGCGGAGGCGGCTGCTGCTTCTTCTGTTTTTCTTCAGCTTCTCGTCTCGCTTTGCAGGATGGGCAAACATCGAAAACAGGCGGGATCCAGACGCCGGTCTGCTTGGATTCCTTCGCTTTCCGGGCTAACTCGTCAATGTCAAAAACAACTTCTGGCGCAGGTGCAGCTACACTCTTCAGCTTGGGCACGACTGTGCTTCGTCTTCTCGGCAAATAGGCTTTTTGGGCTCTTCGGTTGTACGCCATTATTCCCTCGTCCCCAGTTTCCGCGTGTAATGTTTTCCGCAGTCGGCGCAGACAACTTCAACCGTCAAGAGCTCGTCGAAGTAATCGTCTATTCCCTGCCGGGTCTGTTGTTCATCTTCGGGCCGGTGAACGTTCGGGTCAGATTGGAACGACTGGTCCCAGCTGCTTTCCCCAACCTTAGTTATTTCTGGCCTGTAATCTTTGAGTTCCAAGTCATGTATGACTTTAAGAGTTAAGGAAGCTAGCTTTTCGAAGATTTCTTTGTCAGACATTTTTGGGCGTCTGATCTTTGCAAGTTCCTGCTCAACCATTCTTGCTTCTTTCTCGATGAGGTCCCGTTCGTAAATGGGCAGTTTATCCCAGCCCTTGATCTTCATGACAAGCAGCCTCTGCAGGAATGCTTCGTGGCGCATGTGGCCAAGTCTCTGCGTCACAAACGTGCCTGTGGTGCTGTACTTGTTTGTTGAAGCGTCAAAGTGCTGTTCCAGGTATGCTTTCCAGAAGTCGCCGCAATCCATTCTTCTGGTCCAGGCGTAGCCGTTTGAGAATAAACGTTCTGAAGAGTAGCCACGCCACTTCTCGATGCCTATGTCTTCGATGCGGCGGTCCTCAATGATGTTGATTACGTCGTGCGCTAACGGCTCAGTTACCTGCATATCTTTGTCTGCGCCGTAGCCGTAGACCTGTGCAGGTGTTGAATCAATATGTTGGCCTTCATGCCAAATGCCATTTCGGTAAATGCGGTATTTGCTCTTGTCGTCCAGGGGCAGCTTGTAGGTTTCCCAGTGGGGCACGTTTATTTCGAAGATCTCTTGGCCGCCCGTCAGTTTTCGTTTTCCAACAGAGTAGCCGCTGCTGCCTGGTTGAGGCGAAATAACTATGTTGTTTCTTCCGCTCAGGTACTTTGCTAAGAAAAGAGAGATACTGGAGATGTTCGCCTGGATCGCCTTGCTCTGTTGAATGGCCAACTGATTCGGCGACAGCTTAGGCGTCTGCACTTGTGAGTGAATTTGCGTGTGCCTTGTCGGCGCGTAGCTTTTGGCTGCTGGGCGGCGATACGACATTTACGTGGCTCCTTAGTTTCGGCCGACTGACGTTAAGGCTTCCTGCATTCTGAGTCCGTAGGTGTCTTCGTCTACTGCGACGTAGCTGTCTCCTATGGTTTGCTGGAACGCGGTTTTGAAGTTGTATCCTTGCTTTCGGGCTATGAGAAAATCCATGGTTTGACGCATGCTCGGGTGATGGGGCAACGTCTTGTCAGCTCGCAAACCCGTGATGATGCTTGTGATGTCTGCCACGTCAGAAGCAAGAGACCCTGATAGTTTGCCGCCTGATGTAAGCGACAGTTCAGAGGGTTTTACGCCTATGCCTTTGGCCTGTGCAACAATGACTTTGTGCTCGATCTCTATGGGTGCGAATGGCAGCCAGATTTCTTTGCATCTGTTCTGAACCGGTTTTGGCAGTGACGTGACGCCTTCGTAGTCGGGGGGGTTGCGGCTTAAAACTATGAAGCAGTCAGGGTGCAACTTGATGATTTCGCCGTTCAGGTCCTGCATGTTCAGTTGACGCTTTGCATCCATAGCTTCGTTGAGTCGCATCATAACGGTTGCTGGGAAAACGTTGACTTCGTCAAAGTGCATGATGCCGCCGTTCTTGCCCATTTAGTAATGATGCCGTCTGTCCAGACGTCTTTACCGTTTTCTATGTGTGCTCTGCCCAGGAGGTCCTCAGAGGTTAAGCCGTCCTGGCCTATTACTTGGTAGTAGGGGAGGCCTGCTTCAGCGGCGAACGCTTTGACGCAGGTGGATTTTCCACCGCCTGGGGGACCAACGATGTCGACGTTGGTGGGCTTCACCTTCTGGTAGAGTCTGTTTGCCCTGAAGCCGTCCCGCAGGAGCTTGAGCATTCCGCCTGGCGCCGAAGCCGTCGGGTAATCAGTGTAGTTCGCGTCTTCAGGCTTCAGCTTGCACTGTTCAGGCACCGCGTCCCAGTCGATGTAGGGCGACTCGATTATTCCGCTGGACGACACAGGCACGTTTCTTGCTGCTTTCCTGTCTGCTTCCGTGAGTTTCCAGGGGTCCTTAAGCTTCTTCTTCGCGGGCTCTGGCGCTTCCTCTTCCGCGGGTGGCTGAGAAGGCGCAGAATTTGGAGCTGATTGAGCCGCACTAGGTGCTGCAGTGGGTGAGGCAGGTGGCGCAGGGACCGGCGTGGGTTTGGGAACTGGCTGAGGTTTCGGTTTAGGCGCCGTCGGCTTCACTTTGGGCTTCGAGACACGGAGGTTTTTCCCTTCAGGCACCAGTTTTGCTCCAGGAGCAAGTTTCTTGAGGTCCTGAATAACGTTGGGCGCTGCCTGCACGATCTGGAGTGTGCGGCCGTCTGCGCTGACGACGCCTTTTACGGATTTACCGTAAAACTTGAAGTTATGTACGCCTGGCTTCGCTGATGTGAGCCGCTTCGCGTACTTGAAGGTGGCTATGGGTTTTTTGTAACTCAATTAGACGCGGCCTCCTCGATTTTGCGTAGGATAATGACGCGTCTACGAGATTGATGCCCATTTGAACAGATGTAATCGACTAGTCGAACTATACCTGAACCGTCTTTGAGTTCACTGATTTGGTCGCCTACGATGTGAACTGGCAGACCGCAGTCTTTTTCCGGACAGATTTTTTCGTGTTCAAAAGGAGTAATGACGCTGACGAGCTTGCCTGTTTTGACGTTAAAGCCGATCAAGTGCCTGTTTTGGCAGCGGTATCTTGTGACGGCACCAGGGATATCCTGTTTGGGGTAGCGTTCCAGGGGGCTGTTACATTCGGGACAAGTGACTTGTGACATCTTATCACAGAAGAAAAAAGGAAATTACTTCTTGCTACGGTTCTTCTCGCGGTCTTCTCTAAGCCTATCCTTCAGTTTCTCAGTGATGGCGTGGATCTGCACATCAATCTTAACCAGCTTGATCATCGTGAGAACATCAGAATCCGTAAAGTCAAGGGTTCCTGCATCCATGGCGTCTGAAAGCTTACCGATAACTTCATCAGCCTCAGCGAAAGTGACCAAGTTAAGTCCAAGGTCTCTCAGCAAGGTATTGAGTTCTTCGTAGGTGCCGTATTCCCTGAGCGTCCTGCGGAGTGCAGCTGCCCGGCTTTTGAGCGTTTCATGCTGATTCGATAGGTCAGCTTCTAATGATGCAGGGTCTGGGTTGGTTCCCTGCATCTCAGCAATACATTTGTCGACAAGCTGCTCAACGTGCGGGCTTGCTTTTTTCCCCAGCTTCTCTTTGGAGAGGGTCTGGAAGAGCTTCCACTTCTGGGGGTCAATCGTTATCGTGACGGGTATCTTGGGCATTGTTCTCAAAAGATAAATATAGAAATTGTTAGCATGCTAGCTGCATAGCAAACTAACATATTCAACTATACTACCCGCCCAAAAAGCCACTTTTCGCGCATGCGACTAAATATTTTCTGGCTACCCCCCTCAAAAAAGCATGGTAAAAACGTTCGCTTAACTATTTATTAAACGAACAGACTGAAAATAAGTATATGTATTTCCAAAATTTTTTTTGAAGAAAAAAACCGCTATTAAGAGAGTTGGGCATGGGAAAAGTCCATGCTTTCAAAGTGCAGTTGTTTTTCTTCTGAGGAAGCAAAATGAGCTACGTGAATCATCGCCGAAATCACCAACCAAAATCGCTGAGGAAAAACGTCAGAGGTTTCCGCGTCGGCGGCCAAGGCACATATCCTGCAAACCTGGTTGTTCCCTTCGAAGGCTTGGTGAGGTCTGTTAACCATCGGCGCTTTTATGTTGTATTTTCTTTTTTCGGGGGAGGCAACCGATCTGATGTCATGTGTTCTGCTAACAGTTGGTTCAGCTTGTCCAGCCAATTTTGGCGATCCTTCAAATGCATTAACCAATATCGAAGTTTATTGATTCAATTTGCGCTAGTTGACGGGTTGTCTTCGCCGAGGGCAGAGACCCTTCTGTAGAAGATGTCGCCGCTCGGATCGGGGCGGCGGACCAGCAATCCCTGGGAAGACAGGCGGTCGCAGGTTGCTTGGACTTCGTCAGGGTCCAATTCGACCTTGAAGGTCTCCTCGATACTCCCTTCGATGGTGAGGACTCCCTTCTCCTGCAGGTCTGCCAAGGCGCGCATGATCTTGCCTTCGAGTGTGTCGATGGGAGGAACGGGAGGGAGCGCCACCAGCTTCTGTTTCCCAGATTTCAGGTTCTCCACGATCTGCGCCCAGTCGTTCAGGTTCTTCTTGCGCCCTGTGAGTGCCTCCGTGAACACGTAGTTACGCTTGCTTCCATGGTCGTTCCACTCCACTTCAAGGCTCGGCCTGCCTTTAAGCCCTCCTTTGTGCCCCTTGACCGTGATGATGTCTCCCAACGAGATAAACAGGTTTGGAGGATCCTTCGAAACCTCCTCGAGGTCCTCCACTTCAGAATAGAGAAGCTTAAGCCCCATGAATGGGCCCAGTACCACATCCTCCCTTATCTCATGGGTGCAAACGAAGATCAATCGTTTGTTGGTCAGAACGAGAGTGCCTTCTTTTTCCCCGATGCCGAATCCGCTTCGAGCTCCTTCCTCCCGCCTGCCATCCTCATTATGGCTCCCTGCTCCTGTGCGAGGATGGTCTCAAAAGATTCGTTACTCAACGACAGCAACTCCGAAACCCCAAATAATTTGGGCGGGCTATTTAAATATTTTAACCTAAAGGTGCTGTGTCGGATGACTGGGCTTTGTTGCTATTTTCTCTGCTGCTTTCCAGTTTAAGGGTTAATTCAGGT
>CAVYHV010000020.1:0-17776 GCA_963768425.1 Candidatus Bathyarchaeota archaeon
TGTTATGGGGGAAAAGCTCCCGAAGTTCACCATAAAGCTGCGCAGCTAAAATCTTGTTGTGCGCGATGATTAATGTCGGCTTTTGAAGACGGTTAATTACGTTAGCCATGATGAATGTGTTATGAACAAATATTCCGCCTTCTCCTGCCAAGAAGGTTTCATTTTCCTCCACGGAGAAATCGTACACATATTTCTGCCCTTCTACGCAATCAATTTCTCTAATAGGAGACCAGAAAAACTCAAGAAAACCCTCTAATTTGTGTATGTCTTCAAGCATTTTTGGGTTATTATTTTGGTTTGATAACTGATGTAAAGCAATAACAAGCCTTTTTGTTACGTCTCTTGAAGGCATGCGTTTTCCATTTTCAATCATTGACAAGTGAGGTTGTTCGATGCCAGCAATTGTTGAAAGCTCTCTTTGCAAAAGTTTAAGATCTTTTCTGATTTTTCTAATTAATGCATTTGCTGGAATAACATCGACATTTGTGTTGGCAAATTGCGGCATAATTTTTTTGAGGGCTTCATTCTTCTCTGTTGAACTGAACCCTATTTCTGATTGGAATATTTTTAGATTCTTTTGCCCCGAAATATGAATCTCAAAATAAGGCATTCTTATATTCTTTCCAGGCAAAAGAATCATTCTATTTCTAGTCCTTGTCAATATACCAAAACGTAGAAGCGCGTAGGCTAAGTCAGATGCTAGTTGTTTACTCTTTGTTGTGCATGAGACAGTTCGTCCATTAACACCTCCATCGCCTGAAAAATATGCTCTTAATAGATTAGCAAGCTGTTTGTTAGAAAGTTGCATCCAGAAGTCAGGAAGGTGCTTTGAACCTGAATCTTTACCACACCACCCCTTAATCAATGTAGCATAAAATGTTGAGTAGCACGCGTAATCATATGTCTGTGTTCTCTTGTAGACGTAAATCTTGAGCTTATTCATAACTTGCAGAAAATCATCAATGATTTCGTTGTTGCCCGATGATATTGTAAAATACTGTTTTTCTGCGTGGCCTTCAGCAATGTAATAACCTAAAAACCTTAAGAAATAGTCTGTTAAGTCAATGCTCAGTGGCAAGTCATCGTTCCCATGAAAAAGCCCGAATTTAGCTTCTTCACTGAATTCTGTGTCGACTGCGAGCAGCGTTTTGTAAGTTTCATATTTGACCCTTTCATTGCTGCATAGTATTCTATGTGCCTTTGAATAAGATACTGCGGAACCAATTTTTTCCTTGTTCATTTCGTAGGCTGATGCGAAATGCGGTAGCGAAACAAATAATTTTAGCTCTTTGGAAACATCATCAGTTATAGAAATATTTTCTAAAGAACTCGCCGGTTCCTCTATTTTGTTTGGGATTGGTAAGAAATCTGTGTTATTAAGATCTGTAGTTTTCAAAAGTGCCAATTGACTGTCTCTTAAAACAACAAAGTTGTGGTCTTCAGTGACGGTAACTTGTCTTCCACATGTGCTTTGAACTTTATATAACTTCTTTGGGCACTTGTGCTTGATAAATTGACGTATCCTTTTCCATTCAACTTTTTTGGTTATTTGATCAAAACTATAAGCCTCATAAACATCTTTGATTTCAGAAGAATTCAGTATCTCCGTGCCATTGATAACTTTTATTTTATTTACGTTTTCTAATAAAATGGCGTTAATTAGCGGACCAATTTTCAGTTTAGTTTGGAGGCCGTTTTTCCTAATTATGACATCCGTGTCTGATATGACGCTTTTTCCGCTGCCGGTGATGCCGAGGAGGGTTTGTTTGTCTTTTTTGGAGAAGTTGTCGGCTAGCTTTTCGACGGCGTCAGCCTGTCCAGGCGACATTTTGTATGGTGCGATAAGTTCAAACTGCACTTTAGCTTCTCCACAACCCTTCTAAGAAATGACCCAATCGTTTGAACTAATAAGGTTTTTTCTATGAGAATGCATCGTTGTACATGACACGTGTCATAGCCACTTAAAAGTTTACTCCCCATAAATGTTACCTACGCCAACGGAACTCCGCCAATCCAGGCAGGAACAATCTCACAACCCGTTATCGCACTTTCACTCGCCGTGGCCAGATAAATGGAAATCGTCGCGGTTTCCCCACTCTTTAAAAATGCAAATGACAATCCATCAGGCGGAAGCCCAACTTGCGTTAAATCGGTTGCCTGAATTTCTTTGTTTTCATTAAATATCTTCGCAGCCAAGAAAACGTATGCGCTAGTTGGAGAACCTGGGTAAGGATTAGGCGTTGGAAACTGTGATGAATAGTCATTACGTACTGTGACGTTGATGATGACGCATGGCTCGCCCTTTTTTACTACTGGCGGACTGCCTGGTTTGCTTCCAATAGCGGACCGCGTGTAAGGGTATGAACCAGAAGTCAGGATTGCAGAAACAACAAAGATTCTAGTAATGTTGCCTCGGAATGTCAAATAGTAGCCGGCAATTGGTTGCATCGATGCTATATTGGGTTTGACGGCGCCGCCTGGCCAAAACGAGATTTCCTGTGTGACCCAAAGAGAAACCAACAAAACTGCTACGAGTGCAAGCACTGCGATAACTAACTTGTTTTTCTTGTTGAATCGTTTTGGGTTTTGACTATGGCTTGCCATGGACAGGGTGAAGCAGATTGAACTCTTAACTCTTCGCAATAGAACGCTTGTTCTACAAAATAGTCCATCCGCCGTGCAAGTGTAAACAATGTTGACAATGGTTGAAAAAAACATTTGCGCCTCCAAGAAAAATCGAGGCTGCGCACGTGTTATTTTAGTTAACTTTCATTGTGCCGAATTTGCCGACGTTTAGTTGCTTTTCGCTTTTGAAGCTGGTTATGTAGCCGTTGTCGATTTTTACGTTGTCTCCAACGTTAACTTGGTCGATCTGCTCGTTCCACAGCGTCAACTTGATGCTGCCCGTTTCATCTGCGACTACTGCGTCCACGATGCGGTATGTTTCGTCTTTAAAACGGGATTTGACTTCTCTTGGGTCGCCTTTTTCAACAACTTTCGCTTCAACACTGACCCGTTTCATTCCATCCTGCAAATCCTTAATTGCTGTCAACTTAATTCACCTGAACTATGTTCCTCGCTAAAGGTTTTTCAATTGCAAAGGTGAATTTCAATCATATAAATCTTGCTTAAACAGTAGATGCGAATACTTATGGCTAGCTTTGCCTGATATCTTCTTGGGACAAGTTTGGATAATGTCTTCTTGAAGTTCAAGAGCTTTGTTCAAGAGCTTGTTTCGCCGATCTTCACTTTTCAAATGAAGCAGTATGCATGGTACCGAAAAGCCGACATCATTGATTTAATGCTCAGAGTAGCCCTCATGAATTGTTATGCTGAAGGACTCACAAACGCACTTCGCAAACAAAAAGCTAAAAGAAAAAGCACGCCCACATCTGAGACTGCCCTAGCCTACCTTAAAACGCAAACCATCAATGACACCCTCCAAGTCGCCAGAACTCAGATTTTAAAATGCGTAACACTGTTTGCCAAAAAAAGACTAGTATTAACCAACGTCGCTATAGCGTTTGACTGGCACGATGTGCGATTCTACGGAAAACACAGTAAGGAAGGAGTAGTAGGCACCAAGCCTGAACGTGGAACAAGCTATGCCTACTGCTACCTTACCGTCAGCATCATCACGCCCGGCAAACGCCTTGTGCTTGCAGTCGTTCCGCTACTATCAAAAGATGAATTGTGGCAAATAGTTCTTCCGCTTCTTGACCAAGTACTGCAGAACGTCAAAGCAGTCTCCTACGTGCGCCTTTGACAACGGTTTCCAAGACAGCAAGCTTCTGCAGGCGCTTATCGACCGCAACATTGGCTTCATTGTTCCTTTGCGTGACACGGTTAAGCTGCGTAGGCGTTGGAGGTGGAAACGCTACCTCAAACGCTTCACGTACTGCACTAAAGGTGTCTGGGTTGACGTGGTTGAGGCTGTTGACTCTAAGGGCACGCAGTATTTTCTTGGCACCAACCTGCCGGGGCGACCGAAGCGTGTTTTGAAGCTGTACAAGAAGCGTTGGGGCATAGAGACCAGCTATAGGGTGATTGGGCAGTTCTTGGCTAAGACAACTTGCGATGACTACTCGGTTAGGGTCTGGTATTTTGTTTTGGCTGTTCTGCTGTATAATGTGTGGGTTCTTCTAAACGCCCGGGCAAAGGATCATGTCATCGTGGTGAGGCTGAAGCTTTTGTGCTTGTGGTCTTCGCCTGCTGTTTCATGCAAGCTGTCAGATTCGTTTGGATAACTGCTACCTTTGAGGTGTAGTGTGAGGCTTAAAGGCGAAATGATAGGTGACGTTTTCTTTTTCTTAAAGTCTTAGCTATGTTTTGTCTTGCCCCCTGTTTCTACAGGCTTGATGGCGCCACTCGACTGTAAAGTTCTCTAAAATAATTCGCAGCCAAAGTCTTCAGCGTCGCCCATTCAACCAAATCAAAAGGTCCAATCGAATTGTGCTAATTATTCGCATCTACTGTAAAGAATAATGTGCCTTCTTAGCTGCGGAGAAAAAAAGCAAAAAGCCCTCGGAAAAAGAGGGTTAGGAGAGGTTTTAGACAAGTCCTACGAGTAGGAGCGACAGAAACAGGGTGACGGCTACAGCGATACCGGCGATCATAATTCTTTTTGTTGTCGAGAACTCTGGTTTTAGTGTTCCAACTACTATGGTGGATAAGGCGCCAAGCCAAACGTAGGAGACGATGAACATTATGAAAACGACTGTGCCGAATCCGGCGGTGGCTGTGTTGATGCTGTTCAAGATGGTTTGCGACTGGGCTGTAAGGGTGCTTGCTGTTCCAGCGTATGTTGTGGCTCCGAAGAAGTTGAAGCGCACTCCAAGTGTTATGTCGTAGGGGTAGTATAGCGTGGGTAATGTGGCTGCGGCAAGAATGTTGATTAATGATCTGATAACCATCACGATCAAGGCGAAGCCTGTTCCGACGAAAACCGGTTTCCAAACATGGCTGGTTTTCAAGCCATAGAAGAACAGGTAGATTATCCCTGTTAATATGAACCACATTAGGATGAATTCGAAGCCGTATGAGGAGAGGAATTGTTCAACGAGTCCCAGGCTGTCGGTTTGCACTGGCGTATTGTATTGTCCTCGGAAGAATAGGGCCCCGATGCGGATGGTTACGTTGGAGTTAGCTGGATAGGTTATGCTGAGTTGCAGAGCGGTAATGTTCCCCCATGAGGGAGTGCCGGTGAGGGTCCAACCTGACGCTTTTTGTCCCAGCGGGATAGTTAAGTTGTTCCAGACATCAACTGTCGCCATGTTTAAGGCTGAGGTCAGATCGTAGGTATAGAAGCTTGTGTCGTTAAGTGAATACAAAGTTAAAGAAGCACTTTGGGGTTCAGAAGAAGGTGCCACCTGCTTCATGGTTAAAGAGAGATTTTGGAATCCCGACGGGGCACTGCAATCCACGTTGAATGCGTTGCTTATCTTAGCAGCTATGTTGTTTGTGTGGAGAGCATCCATTTCAAGGCTGCTGTTTCCAAACAAGCTGTAATTGGTATTTAGGGCAGCAACGAATATGCTATAGTTAAATGGATCAGCGAAATTGTCACTTAAATGCGAATTTGAACTCCACGATGTTGAGTTAATGAAATCTTGTTGCTGGCCAACCTGTGGCATAGTGTTCTCTGTGTAGATCTTGGAGAACTGGACGAACTCGAAGCCCATGGCCAAGCCGACGAAAAGGATCAGAACCAGAATTGCGCCGATATATTTTGGGTTTTCCACGATTTTCTTGAATGCCTTTGCAGGTGCATAAATTACTTCAGCGAGGTCGTTAAGAATCAATCTCTTGGCTCCTCGCTACTTGTGTTTCAATGTTATTTATTAAAGTATTTGTTATTTTGACAAGTCATTTATCGATTTCTTGCACCCGAATTAATGAAATCTTGGACTTTTCAAGGTGTGGCTACTATGAGTAAGATGACAGACTCAAACAAAGAATGTCTTCTTAGTTTCGTTAGCGGTCAACAATTCTTTAACTCCAAACTAAAAGACAGAATAGAAACAGAACAGTATGTACACTTTACGCATGAAACAATACTGTGATGACATTGGCAAGAATCCAGACGAATTACTTAAGCTAAAGCCTACAATGTTTGAAGTTTTTGCTATGATGCAAAAAGATATAGACGTATCAACAATTAGGGAAACAGCGGCAAAAGACACTTTAGAAAACTATCTTGCAAAGGATACAATTCATGATAGAAAAATAAAGGAAAATAAATCTTTTGCATTAAGTTCTAAACTTGGTTTTTTGACAGCCGTTAAGAGCTACAATGTAGTAACCCCAATCAGTCAGGCTATTTGTCCCTGACTCTATAAACCATGCAATATCTCCTTGTTCAAGTTTTAGTAATCAACCCCACGGGTCCCCATAGGTGAGGGGGTGATTTGTGGGAGTTTATCAGCTAGTTCAAGCAGACTTTCGTGGTGTTTTTCAACATATATTCCTGACCTGAACCCTACTAAGTCAAACTTTGAAGCTCTTTAGGGTTAGTTTGTTGTGGAGTTTTAACTTTTGCATCGATAAAATTTCCACTTAACTAAAACCACTTTTTAATCATTAGCGATTTGGTAATATCTTTTAACCACTTTTAAGTAGGAATTTATCCGAGTGCTTCTAAATAGAGCCTGTAGTTTTTGGTTGTCTCATGTTTTCTATGGCGACAGGTGATAAATACAACTTCTTTTCAAGTCGCTTTGTTTAGCGGAGAAAGAGAAAATGAAGAAGGCTGCAGTAGTATTCATTATTGGGATTCTTTGTTTATCTATGTTCGTGGTTATTCTGCCTAAAGAAGGCAAAAACTCTACGCCTATCATTCCAGTTGTTAAAGCTTCTTTGTCGTACAACGTGTACTTTGACCAATCTGGTTTGCCTAATGCCCAATGGGCTGTTTGGGGTGTCATGCTCGACGGACAAACCTTACATTCAAATGATGGTGGTAACTCATTTTCTACAATAGTATTCTCAGAAGCCAACGGCCTGAGCGGCACATTTTATGTAATTCCACCTTCTGGAGAAACGGCATCACCTTCTTCCGGAACAGTAACAGTAAACGGTGGGGACTTAAATGTACAAATTATTTTTGACCAATCCCCAGTCTCTACCCCAACGCCTACTTCATCTCCAACACCAACACCAGCTACCACAGCAACCCCGTCGCCCATCCCCACTCCCACTCCTACTTCCACTTATAACCCTAATCCTACGCCAACTCCTACCCCGACTCCTGGGAGTCAGACCTATAACGCTTTGTTTGTCGCATCAGGCTTAAATAATGCAGAAATTTGGAGCGTCAACCTGAACAATTACCCAGTCCCTGAGAAATCCTCAAATGGACTAGGTACTATTGTGTTTTCAGGAATTCCGAACGGAGGTCCATTCTCATTCAGCATAACTGGTCCACCCGGATTTGTGGCAAAACCCTCAACAGGGTCGTTCCAAGTTAATTACAGTGATGTAAACACGGTGATATCTTTCAGTCCAGCCAGTGGATCCTGCAATCTTGCGATAGCGGCTGGCTCTGGTGGGTCAGTTTCGTTCTGGTCTAATCCTGGATATTCGGGCGAAGTGTTGTCCATGCAGTCGCAAGGAATTAATGTTCCGCAAGGCTGGCAGGGAAATTTTATTGCTAATGCAGACGGATCACATGTCTTCAATTCCTGGTCAACAACAGGCTCCGTGATTGCATCTAACCCTTCTACACAAACTGAGATAGCCACTGTCAACGGAAACGGAGCTTTAACGGCGAATTTCATTAGTATTTCTTCGACGAGCCTAACTTTCTCACCTCCCGCCATCTATTCGGGTTCTCCTATTACCTGCAAAGCCACGGTGTCTGGATCCAACCCTACAGGCACAATAACATGGACAATAAGCGATAGCAATGGATATTTCACCACTTACCAAACGTTGCTAACCTCAATGACTTCATCCACAACTTTAACTGACACATTAAACCCAATTTCAGATATAACCATCAATGCACAATATAGCGGAGATTCAAATAACGCCCCAAGTTTCGGTTTTTATGATTTCAATTTGATTTCTCCTCCAACACCTGGCGACTTTGGAATCTATGTACAGCAACCTTCAACTTTGGTTGCTTCACCGAAAGAGGCTACGGCTTTTGTTGTTATAATTTCTTCAATAAGCGGATTCAATTCCCCCGTCTCACTAACAGCCACGACAGATAGTACCGACGTGACCATGACGCTTTCAAACCCTACCATAACACCTCCCAAAGATGGGTTAGCTCAATCAAGTATAGAAGTCTCAGTCATCTCCACCGCACTTACATCCCACATAATAACAATAACTGGAACCAGCCAAGGGATTAGTCATTCAACAACTGCGACTTTGATGGTACCATTCCTGTCTGTACCTTATTATGACCAAGGAGACACACAATGGTGTACCCCCACCTCTGTCGCAATGGTAATGAAATACTATGGGGTTAATCTTCATCCGTGGGATTTAGCTAATGCATTCCTGGAAGACCACAATGGGCAGGGCGTCGGTGGGTTAGTAATAAATGTCCCGCTTATGGTCGCCTACTTTGCATCATTTGGACTGACAACGGAATATAATTTTAACGTAAACCTTCCAAATATCGAAGCCATGTTGAACAAAAATGAGCCTGTTATTTTAAGCAGTCAAAGTCTGCAACATACAGTTGTTGTAACTGGTTATTTGGACTCAGGAACTGACACGACTTTATATGTAAACGATCCTTCCGGCGACCTAATTTTTGGATTACAGCTAGGTGGGAGCAGTCCCTACATTCAATATCCAGTACCCTGGTCAGATCTTAAGTCGCATATCGGTCTGGGATCTGAGATAGTGGGTATTGCTGGAACTCCAGATCCGCCGAAAGGAACTTTAAGATTTGTAGGTGGCGGTAACGCCGCAAACGGTGAGCTTCAAACGATAAGTGTTGATCATTTAGGAACAAGCCAACCAAGTTCCGACGTCTATGTTTGGGAAAGTGGTTACAATTGGGTTAGTGGACGCGCAGAGGGATTGATTTGGTTAACTTCTCCTAATCATCAAAGCAGTCTTGACCCGCAAGATACGCTTTACATAAAGGACACTCCGATTATCAACCCAACGTCTGAATCCGAGAGCTATACCTTTGAAATATCATTCCTAAAAAACGGTGAAGAGGTTTTTGGCAAAGGGGGAACGATAGAAGTTCCTGCCGAAAGTTGGCGCGATCTGCCAAGTTCACTTTCTATCCTTAAGTTGAGTGACATACTTTCTCAGTTCGGAACCTACACAATAAGACTTACACTCTATACATCTTCCGATTCAACATTGTGCGATTCTATTGATTTGCCGTCAATAGATTATAATCCGGAGACCTTTTCGTCGGCTGGAATAATGTATGGTGGGACAATCGGTACAATCGTGCCCTCAATGGATGAAAGCGTTAAGGCAACCGGAATTAGTGTTGGAATTAGCGGATCCTCTGCTTTGGACCTCACCCCTATTACAATTACTTCAACAGACTATGGTTTGGTAAATCCAGGTACAACCTCCATCAACTTAGGAGACGCATTATACTATGATGTGCAAGTTCAAGGCATTTCGGATGGAACTGCTACAATTAGCATAACCGAGACCTCAGGTCAGAACATTATGCAGTATTGGGACGGATCAGAGTGGGTGTCTGCCAGTGATGTTTCTGTCTCAGGAAATACAGTCTCAGGAAGCATCCCCGTGTCTGCCCTATCTGGAACACCTATCGCGTTGGCGTGTCTAAACGATGTTTCTGTTTCAAGCAATTTTTTGCCGAACTCACCTATTGAATCTGGTTTTGATATGCCCGTCAACGTAACTGTAAAGAATAGCGGAGCAGCTTCTGAAATGGCAAATGTTCAGTTGTTCGCCAATTCAAATTCGATATTTAATGGGACTCTTAGTGTGGATAGTTTATCTTCAGGAGTTCTGGATTGCTCTGTTAACACTTCAAGCTTGCCGATTGGTAACTACACGATTTCTGCGTCCGTTGTTCCTTCTGATGAACCAACAACGACCCCGAGCACTCTGTCTGGCGGATTGGTGGGTGTAACGTATTTGGGCGACTTGAACGGTGACTTCAAAGTTGACGCAAGCGATTTCTTCGCCTTTACAAGTGACTATATTACTTACTGGACTACTGGATACGCTACTCCCTTTGCAGACTTTAACCATGATGGCGCAATAGATGCATCTGATTTCTTCACCTTCATGAGCGCATATATCGCTTACTGGAGCTCTCTTAGCCACTAAGCTCGGCTATGTTAGCGTTTGCATAAACTCAAAATATACCGCAGAAGTCAAATGATGCTCGACATCAGTCTTTCTTATTTTTTTCACTCAACAGCGTTCATCTAAATAGGCCAATAGTTTATGCTTGATTCAACGTTTTCTATGGCGACATATGCTAAATACATCTTCAATGCATGTCTTTTTGTTCTATCAAAGAAAGGGAAAGGCGTGGATGCAATACGAAAGGATATGTTGCAATATCAATCTTAATATTTATCCTGTTTTTTTCGGTAATTTCTGAAATCCACGCTGATTACTATCCTTCTTTAATAATTACTGTAAATGGCCAAGTTCTCGGAAATAGTCCAGTTCAAGTGGGTTCTGAAGCAGTTATTCAACTTTACTATTACAGCTCTGATTATGGTGGGTCCCCTTCTGCGTATGAGACGATAGCGGAAGCTTATGAACCAAGCTACACTCATGCGTATGGAGAAGTTTATGGGTTTGAAGGTCCATATGTATTTCAAGGTTTAGTGGCGGATGGATCTTGCGTTCAAGAAACTGAGCTTCTTAACGAAACTGGATGTTATTGGATAGCTTATGGCTTAACCCTAGATGGTCAAGAGGGAAAGACTGTCTATACAACTTACTTTATGGTTTCAAGTGGGCAAAACGCGTCAAGTGTCTCTGTTTCTTGTTCTCCCAACCCAGCTCCCGCAGGTTCTGCTGTCACCTGCTCTGCTACTGTTTCAGGGTCTAACCCTACAGGCACCATAATCTGGAACACAAGCAGCACAACAGGAAGCTTCAGTTCAATTCAAACTAATCTTGTTTCTGGGACTTCCTCAACTACATATACAGACACAAGCCAAGGCACCGCGACGATTACAGCAAGTTATGGCGGAGACGAAAACAACGCCCAAAGCACAGGAAATACCACATTAACATTAACTCCTGAGAGACTTGATAGTTTTGCTATTAGCACCATTGGTTCGCAGATTG
Organism: Candidatus Bathyarchaeota archaeon; assembly: GCA_963768425.1. Taxonomy (GTDB): domain Archaea; phylum Thermoproteota; class Bathyarchaeia; order Bathyarchaeales; family Bathycorpusculaceae; genus Bathycorpusculum. The sequence continues at coordinate 11,272 of CAVYHV010000020.1, forward strand.
CTGGGGGGGCTTTTGCTGTGACTATTACGGCTAAAGATGCAAACGGTAACCCTTTCACCAGCTATACTGGTTCAGTTAGTTTGACTGATCTTTCTGGCTCAATTAGTCCTGAAAATACTGGAATGTTTACTGATGGCGCCTGGACTGGTCAGGAGACTGTTACGAAGGCTAGTGCCAATGACGTTATTACGGTGACTGATTCAGCTTCAAGCATTACTGGGCAGAGCAACGCCTTCACAGTGACGCCAGACTTCAAATTAGAAGTATCCCCCTCAACACTGTCTGCTCCGATAACAGGAATTGCCTCAGTTAGCGTACAGATTCTACCCCTCACTGGTTATGTAGGTAGCTACGTTGTGGTTGCCATTTCCAGCTTGCCAGATTGTTTAGAGGCGTTAAACCCTGGTCCAATTTTGGTTCCGGTTTCCTCGTCCTCGTCTCAAGCTGTCAATTTAGACTTCTATGTTAACTCACTTGCCCAGATTGACCAGTCTTATTCTTTTAACATCATAGCAAATGGAATTGTCTCCCGAGAAGTCACGATCTTAATTACAAAAACGGACGGCGTCCAAAACTCAATTTACTTTTCAAGTGTCAATCAAGGTTGGGATCCGCTTCTTCCTGCGTCGTTCTCAATCCAACAAAATTTCTTCTTGACTGTACCAAGTTCATCTGGAATTGACGGCAAATATTGGGTGCAAAATGTCATCGATGTCAAACAAAATGCGCTTGGGGATTATTCTGCTGCATGTTCTTTTCAAATATGGGATTATATAAATGGCGGAGGTAATTGGCTTCCCTTTGCGGGCAATCCTTGGCCATGGGGACTATCTGGTCCTTTATTAGCGTTTGATCATCCCGTCAGTTTTCCAACAGGTTTCAGCTTTACATGTTCTCTTACCGGAAACCAATTATCGTTATCGAATACTCTTGCAAGTTGGTCTTGGACTATACCAACCCAAAATATCGCCAATGAACAAGAACCTGATAATGCATACATTCTAAATTACCCTGATGGGCAGAATAGCCTAGCTAAGCAATGCCCAGAGTTTGTGGTAGTTGGTGGGACGAATTCAGGTACGGCAGATTTCTACCATACAACTACAGGTAATATTCAGCCTACCGCTGAGTTAGGACAAACCTGGACAAGCTCAACTTCAACAGCTGCAGCACAAAGTGGATCCACAATGAGTGGCGAAAAATCGTCAGGTCTTACGTGGTCAATTAGTAGCAATACTGATAGCTTTTCCGATTCCTCTTCTGGTTCTGATGCAGGCGTTTTTTTCGCGCCCCAGAGCATTTCTTGTTTAATTGGTGGAACTGCGGGTGAAACCCAAGGTCCAATAAGTGCAAGCATATCAGACCCCTCTGCCACAGATGGGACTCCTGTAACTATAACCATGATACCTCTCGATATTCTTCCGCTTGGTATCGAAATTAACTCGCCTTATCCAACTTTCTATGACGTAAACGTTCAAGGTATTTCGGGTGGGACAGCAACGGTTTCTATTACAAACAGTGGTGTTACATCTCTAACTTCGATGGAGTATTTGGTAGGAGGTCAATGGGTGTATGCAAGTGACGTCACTATTTCAGGAAACACCGTCACTGGAGAAATTCCTGTATCCGACTTAGGAGGAACACCAATTGCGTTGACTCCTGTAAATGAAATTACTGTTTCAAATATTTTATTGCCTAACCCAATGGTTCAGTCCGGTTTTGATTTGCCAGTCAACGTGACCTTATGGAACAGCGGCAACGTCCTCGAAACTGCAAGTGTTCAGTTGTTTGCAAATTCGACTTTGATATATACTGGTATTCTTAATTTAGATAGCTTGTCTTCAGGTATTTTAAACTGCTCAATTGACACTTCTAGCTTGCCTATTGGAAACTACTCGATTACTGCTTCTGTCACACCCTCAGATCAACCAACCGCGACATCAAGCGACATGTCTGCGGGTATGGTTGGGTTGACGTATTTGGGCGATTTGAATGGTGACTTCAAAGTCGATGGAAGCGATTTCTTGGCGTTCATGAGCGATTACGTTACTTATTGGACAACTGGTTACGCCAATCCCGCATCCGACTACAACCACAGCGGCATAATAGATAGCAGCGCCTTCTTTGACTTCATGGATTATTACATAGCCTACTGGAGCCCAGGCGGACACTAAACTTAGGAATCTAAGCTCTTCATAATTGTGTTAGATTGCCACAACTATATTTTTTGCTCCTCGCTTTTTTGTTCTTTTGTTATCTTCTCTATTTTTCATAACTGTTTCCATAGACTTAACAGTTTTTAGGTAAATCTTCTTTTCCAAAGCAAAGTCGTTTGGCACTCCACCCACGTACCACGAGTGAAAATGGTAACAGTGATAGAAGAGGGTATTGTAGATTTCTCCCATTTGACCCACTGCTGTCTTCAATGCGTTAACGTTGTCAGTTTTCAGTCCATTAACTTGGACTATATCGACTTTCACACATTACCAAAGCAACTCTCCTGCCTCAGCGAGAGCATTAATCTCGCCACTCTCCAAATATTCAGTGTATTCTTCTTTGCTTCGACCCAACAACTTGAAAAAATTATTATTGACCATTTAACTTCGAATGTTGAACAGATAGAAGAGTTAAGAACCTTCCTGTCTCAGAAGATTTTATGTTAATCAAATAGCCTACAATGAAAAGCAGTATAAAGAAAGTGTTGAAACTACACTTCATAGCAGTGGAGGCTTAGCTGAAACTAAGAAAGTGGAGTTTCAGGTAGTTGAATATTCCTTTACTCATCTGTACCTTTAATGTAAAAGATTCTATCCATCTTCTCGATATGTGGCTAAACAAACTGTTTCAGCACAAATCTCATCCCCACGATGTAGCCGACTTTGTAACGACTCTTGACCGTGGGATTTCTTAACATATTTTTCCAATACTCACGCAAGTATTCGGGAAGTTGCTGAAGGCTTCCATAAACTCTTCTTCAGTTACAGGTTCTTCATTTTCCAAAATATCACCTGGGAACCTTAGTGTATCATCAGCATCTAAAGTAGAATACAAAAGCTAAAACAATGCGACTGAATAATCAGTCTCACAAGCCTTTTATTGTTACGGATCAAAGAAAAGTCATTAGTGAATAATGTGAAATCCGTAATTTGTAACTCAATTGTAAGGCAAATTTAAAGTACTTGTTACATGCCAACTTTGAGTCGACGGTAAGTCTGATAATCAACATATTCGATGAAGGGGTTTTCGGCTTGGAATCTGACGTTGACTTTCTGCTGCTTTCGTTTGTCGACAAGTTGCCTGGTGGTTCTGAGCAGGTATGCGTCGCTTCCGGCACCAGAACCGTAGCTGCCGACCAAAATCAGTTCTTCAGGCTTGGCGACGTCAAGGACAGCGGCTAAACTCAGGGGCACGCAGCCCGAGTAGGTGTTGCCGAATTTGTTAATCATGATCCCAGGCAGATACTGTTCTTCCTTAAAACCGAGTTCCTTGGCTATTCTGACTGGGAACTGAGGGTTAGGCTGATGCGCTACGAAGTAGCCTATGTCGCTTGCTTTAAGGTTGAAGCGCTCCATGAGTTTGCATGTTGATTTGCGGACGTGTTTGAAGTACGCTGGGTCTCCTGTGAATCTTCCACCATGCATCGGAAAGGGTTCACCGTCTCTGCGCCAGAAATCAGGAGTGTCAGAGGTGCAGGAGTACCACCCTTCCATTTGGGCGATTACATCGTTTTTCCCGAAAATGAACGCTGCGCCACCGTAACCGACAAACGTGTCCAGTTCACCGCCGGGGCAGCCTCTTGGCGCTGCCTGCGAGTTATCTGCGCCGATAGCCATTGCGTATTTTATGCCTGAACGTGGGTAACTGACGAGGGCACATGCATCTTTGAACATGCTTGTAGCTGCTTTGCATGCAAACTCTGTGTCAACTGCGTCGACGCCTTGGATGTCGCCTTCTTCTTCGCCGAGTTTGAGCACTTGAGCTACTTTGGACGCGATAGGCTTAACTGAGTAGGGGTTGGATTCTGAGCCAACGTAAACTTTGCCGACTAATCTGTTGTCGATGCCTGAATGAATTAAAGCAAGTTTTCCGGCTTCTACAGCCGCCGTTACTGAGTCTTCGTCGACGAATGGAACAGCGCGTTCTAACCCTGCTTCTTTTATTCGGAACTTTGAAGCGTAAACGCCGTATCCGACAACTCCTGGTAACTCGTACTCCTTGTTGGGTGAGGTTATGCGGTATTCTTGGTGGGGGTAGTACTCGTCAGCTAAAGTGAACGCCAAAGAAATGGTCGGGACGACTTCGCTCTTTCCAACCGAGTAGCGCCTGCGGAAACGGGGAACAACCTCTCTTCCCTCAAGGCTTGCCAAATCAACATCTTGGCCGTCGGCTATTAGTTGATCAGTTATTCTTCCCGGCACACGGATTTTGCCGTTGTGAAAAGAAATTATCCCGTAAACAAAGTTTTGGAATTTCATAAACTTGTTTGTGGGTTCATTGATGAAGGTGCATAACTCAAGTTTTCCCTTATCGTAAAATAGGTCGATACTATCCATTTTTCCGTAGCTCTTTCTGCCACAGTTGCTGCAGTAATCTCTGACTTCAAAGTATTCTTTACCACAGCTCTGACATTGGCTCGCACGTAACCTGTCACCTAAATAAGAAACCCGTCGCTCTATTGGTTCACTGCTCAATCTTTCTTATCTCCTAAGATAGTTACGTACGCCTTCGTTCCGAAGCCTTCAAACTCCGACACGCATCCTGTTTTCGGTGAACCATTAACAAAGCTGACTTGCCGCGCCTCTGCTTGACCTTTCAGTTGGCGGTAAATCTCAAAAATCTGTGCTCCACCTGTGGCTCCAACTGGGTTTCCATCTGCTTTTAAGCCGCCGTCCGTGTTAACGAAAAGATGCTTGCCGTTTACTTCGTAAAAGTTCTTGTTGTTTTGGTAGCTTTCATGGATGTTTTTCCAAGCCGTTCCTGGCTCAATGAAGCCTAAGTCTTCAAGAGAAACAAGCTCCATCATCGTTGACTGGTCATTTACTTCGATAACTTGAATGTCGGAAATAGGCATCCCTGACGTTTGAACAGCCTTTTTCATAGCGAGTTCAGCCGCCACGAAACGGGCAAATCATCCCTAGCTGTGTAGTTCAAGTAGTCTGTTGCTGAACTGCAAGCTAAAACGTAAACCGGTTTGTCGTATCGTTTTTTGGCTGCTCCTTCGCTGGTCAGAATCAACGCTGATGCGCCATCAGAAATCGGTGCGAAATCGTACATGCCTAAAGGTTTATGCGCGTCTTTCCTTGCGTTCAAGACTTGATCCACCGTGATCAGTCTATGGTACTGCGCATACTTGTTTTTGGTTGCGTTTGCATGGTTCTTAACTGAAACTTGCGCTAAGGCAACATTGAGTTTTTCGAGGTTTTCACCTGTTATGTGATGCTTCTTTATGTAGGCTCTCAGCAGCAGTTCATGGTTGGCTTCTGGGGTGCCGCCTGCAAAGTAACTCCACGGATCTTCCAGAAGCATTAGGTCGTCCCGTATTTTATCCCAGCGGTCAGTCATTTTTTCTATGCCGCCGACGAGAACAGTATTGTAAACTCCAGCCTGAATCGCGTGGCACGCAGTTAAGAGGGCAGCGCTAAAAGACCGGGTAACTTCCATTGGCACATGCAATTCGGTAAGCTCCGAAAGGAAGCCTTCTTCCAAGCCTAACTTGTTTGTTATCGGGAGAAAGCAGTCTGACATGTAGCAGGCTTCAAGATCTTTGCGTTCTAAACTGCATTCGTTTGAAGCGGCAAGCCAAGCTTCTTCAATAAGTTTCTCGGGTTCTTTGCCGTAATGTTCCCCGAACTTGGTTCTGCCAACAGCAACGATCGCTGGACGATTCTGCAAGATGAAGCCTTCCTTTACTGTAGCACTTTACCTTTTCTGAAAAGGCTATTAAGTGTTTGCCATATTTCGCGCTATAATTGCCTGAAAGGGCGATTACCTAATGTATCGAGCAACAAAACTGCATTGGAAGGCGATTGCTTGGGGAAAGTAAAGGTTGCTTTTACTGGTCTCTAAGAAAGTAATCTAAACCTGTTTTAACGTGCTGCCAAGAGACCCCCCCTCCGTCTGTCTCTGTCTGTCAGTGATACCGACCAGACCGCGAGTGAGTTATAGACTTCCGGAAAAAAAGAATCAGCCAAAACAAGAGAAAAACTAAACAGCTGCCTCTGAAGAAACGCCATTTATCTCTTTCATCGTTAACTGGCGTTTAAGGGTTTTAACCATATTCAGCAGATTCCTGCTTAACTCAACCGGGTAAACAGGGGCATCTGTCAGAGCCTTGTATTCTTTTGGAAGCTTTGAAAGGTTCTCGGCGGCTTTAGCTCGAATTTGTTCAAGCGATGGAAGAGCATAAGTTAATTCGCCTTTTTCCATCATTTTAATCAGCAGCGGTTCAGCATCAACTTTTTCATCCGCCAAAGCAATCACGTCTCTCTCAAACTTGCCCTCAGTG
>CAVYHV010000021.1:0-13158 GCA_963768425.1 Candidatus Bathyarchaeota archaeon
GGATGATGTCGCCGTCCCAGTCTGATAGGGAAAGATGAAGATTGAAAATTGACAGACCCCAAATTACTTTCTCCAAAAACGCATGACGCAAGGTGCATTCATTTTTTATAAGTGGGCTTATGATATGTCTTTGTTTATGGTGCACTTTTAGAAATGGTGAGGGTGCGTAAGAGTGCGGTGCAGATTCGGTTTGAAGTCTTAGAGTATCTTTTCTTTAATTCGAAGCCTCAGCTTAGAACTGCGATATGGCGGAAATCAACAAACCTGTCCTATGATGATTTTCTTAAGCATTTGGCTTTTCTAAAAGAGAAGAACTTGGTGAAGGAATCAACTGACGGGAACTGCTCTCTGACGGATGAAGGACGAAAATTGTATGTTGACTTGCGTAAGTCGCTTCCGTCAATTTTGTAGGCATTCACTTGTGGTGCATCATGTATAAAAACAAAACCAGCTTAAATGAAGGTGGAAACGAAAATGCCCGAAGAAAACCATGAAGATAAGCAGTACCCAGTCAAGTCTCTGCATGACTTTCTCTTTGAGTTAGAAAAGGAATGGACTAAATTTCGAAACGGAACCCTGATAGGGCTCGCATCCTCAGCAGTCCTGTTCATCGTAGTTGTTTGGCTTATTTTGAGAATCAGACATTTCGGGCTTGGATTGGTAGATTTTGTGTTTCTAATAATCGTGGGTGTTGTCTTAGGTTACGCTGTCTACGCTATGGTTGCCCAATACCGGTTCCTCAATAAATGGGAACGCCGAATCGGCTTGCTTCTGCACATGGAAGAGGAAATGATGTCGGAAAAACTGGGCGACAACAAAAGCCCTTAGAATTTCCCTTTGTTAGCTAACTCAGAGTAAGAACAGATGAGCTCATTGAGACATCAGGCGGAGAGTGCGGGAATAGTTATAACGAATTTTGCTCCATTGCCCGGCTCACCCTCTTCTGCTATGCTCCATCCGTAAACTTCCATCATTTTCTTTATCAGAAATAAGCCGAAGCCTGTGCTGCCACTTGTGCTGAAGCCTTCCGTGAAGAGCTTCGATTTATTCTCTGCTGAAATGCCAACGCCATCATCCTCGTACACTAGCCGCAACTCACCCGACTCAGCCGTCTCACAATGCACCTTTATTGTTGTGGCTTTTTCGCCGTATTTTCTTGTGTTATCAATGAAATTGTAGAACATTTGCCTGAGAAACGAATCTGCCCGAACATACAAGCCTTGGCAGTCATTAACGACCTTAAGAGTTAAGCCAGAGAAAAGAGCCACAGCTTCATCCACGACCTTATCCACATCAACAAAAGTTAGCTCTTCAACACCCAGTTGCTCATACATTTTGGCGAACTCAAAAATCCTTACCGAATCTTTAACTGCCTTCTCAATCTTATCCATTCCCTCAACAATGTCAGCTTGATCCAAATGTTTCCTTCTGAGCAAATAGGCATAACCATTTACTGTTGAAAGTTTGTTGCGGACATCATGCCTGGTTAAGCTGCCAACCACACGTAACTTCTCGTTCATATCTTTAATTTTGCGACTGCTCTCTTCGATTTTAGTTTCCGCGTTCTTTCTATCAGATATGTCCACAAAGTTCTCAATGAGGTATGTAGTATCCCCTTCTTTTAGTCGGCTAACACTTTTAATTATGGGAATTCTGTTTCCATTTAAGGCAAGGAGTGTTAGCTCAGAATTCATTATATCTTGTCCTAAGTCGGTCGCCGGGCATTTTCCTTTTTCCGCTGGGCATACAAATTTGTGACATACTTCTCCAACAACTTGCTCCTTGGAAGCTCCAAGAAGGGTTAGTGCATGGGAGTTAACATCGACAATCTCATGGGTTTTGCCGTTCACAATGATTATTCCTGAAAGAACGGTGTTAAGTATTGATTCTAAATAGGCTTTGTTTCGGCTGCTTTCTTCTTCGGCTTTTTTGAGTTCAGTTATGTCTTGGCAGAAGGTTATCAATTTACCACCGGGTAATCTGGCGCAACTCAAGAAAACGTTTACAGTTTGACCATTTTTTCTCTTCAGCCTGAACTCCCGGATGGATACACCCTTGTCTTTATCCTTAAATGCGCTAAACAGCTTTAACGCCTTGGGCAAATCTTCTTTTAGCAAGACATCCGCAAAACTAGTTCTCAGGAGTTCTTCTTGGCTGTAATCTAACAGGTCACAAGCTGCTTTGTTTACAAAATCAGCTTTACCATCAGGTTTACAAACAAAAAATGCCAAAGGGGCATTCTCAAGATAAAATTGATTTTTCTCTTTGGACTCCCGCAAAGCCTCCTCGGTTTTCTTGCGCTCAGAAATATTTCGTATGATATCTACGAATCCTATTCCTTGACCTTTTTCGTCTGTTATGAGTGCCGTTGCCACTTCTATTTGAAATTCCGAGCCATCATTTCTCAATCCAGTAAATTCGCCCAGATAGCTTTGACCGGTTTTCAAACATTCCAAAGAACTTTGAGTTACTCGGGAGCGGTCACGTTCAGCAACGAACTCAAGAACATGTTTTCCTATGATATCCTTTTTGTTGGCAACACCGCACATTTCTAAAAGTGCATCATTAACATAAGTAATAAAGCCATTTGGTCCACCTATGACAACCCCATCTTTTGTCTTTTGAATAGCAAGAGAAAACATCTTCAATTCTCTTTCAACTTTTTTGCTTTCAGTGATGTCTACGACAACTCCTCTAGCGCCTACGATCTTACCATCACGGACAATTGGAACACTAGACAAGCAAACTGGGAAACGTGTTCCATCTTTTCTGACAAAGGTGTATTCGTTGCTCTGGCGCATGTTTCCATCAAACATTATTTTCATGTTTTCTTTCGAGCGTGACCTATCTTCCGGAGCAACAAGACAATTAGCGTCAAAGACCTTCCCAAAATCCTCCTTAGAGTATCCAGTAAGTTCAAAGGCTCTTGCATTAGCAAAAACAATATGCGCGTTTATGTCTATTTCAAAAACCATCTCCGGCAAAAGATTAACAAGCTCTTTAAACTTAGCTTCACTTTCCAAGACGGACTGCTCAGCTTTCTTACGTTCAGTAATGTCTCGTTCAACTGAAACTAAAAAATTCTTCGAACCAACTTGTACTTTTTTAATGGAAACTTCAACGTCAATTGTCGAGCCGTCTTTGCGACGATGCCTTGCTTCGAACATTAACTTTTCATTGTTTAGAAGTCTTCTTAACCCTTCGAACATTCGTTCATCGCCGCTTTCCGTATCAAGAAACATGATAGGTTTGCCGATGATTTCCTCTCGGGTGTAGCCGTGAATTTGCAAGGCGGAAGAATTGGCGTCAAAGATTACAGGGGCTCCTTTTGATGGAACCTCCAAAATTAAGTTGTAATCGCCAGCTTGCTCGAACAGTGCTTTATACTTTTCTTCGCTTTCTTTAAGGTCTTGCTCTGCCTTCTTGCGCTCGGTAATGTCTAAAAATACTCCCTGCACACTGGGCTGTCCATTATGCTCAATGAGAGTTCCGCATGCTTCCAACCATATTGTTTTACCATCCTTTCGGATTCCACGAACCTCATAGACTGATTCAACTTTTTTTCCCGCTAAGCGCTGACCAAAACGGCCAAAAAAAGTCTCTCTATCATCTGGATGAGCCAGTTTCAAAGTATCTTGCGGCGAAAGAGCAACTAACTCTTCTGAAGAATATCCAAAGAGCTTCCCCATTGCTGAGTTGGCAAAAACAATCCGTGCGGGAGACCCTTGTGCAATTATAATGCCTTGTAAAGTATTCTCTACTATTTTGCGATACTTTGACTCTAACTCAGCATGAAGTTTTTTGAATTTTCTCCGCTCAATAGTTTTAACCAAGATGTCGGATAGTTCGCCGTACACTGTTTCAGGATCGCCCTGCTTGTTGATGTACGCGTCGGCACCTAGGTTTAATGCTTTGATGGCGATTTCTTCTCTACCTTTCCCAGTGAACAGTACAAACGGGATTTCGGTGTTTTTCCCGCGTAGCTCTTTCAGGAATTGGAGTCCGTCTGTTTGGGGCATTTCAAAATCAGAAATAACAATATCGTATTGCCCAGTTGCCAGTTTCTTGAAAGCATCATCCACACAACACGCTTGGTCGATGTCAAAGCGGCTGTTCAGATCCAGTAGAATTTGTTTTGAAATTTCCAATAGGGAAGCATCATCGTCAACGTGCAAGACGCGTATTGTTTCCATACCATTGATTGTTATTAAAGCGCTACTTGGGTGTTGAAGCAAATTGTTGCCTACAATCTAAGGCATCAGGTTTAGGAGCACTAAAATTATTTGTGCGAATTTATCTGCACATACAAAGCTTCCTTGCTAACCATTCAGTTAGCGGTCAACGTCGAGCTAATTTTGGACTTAATGCTATTTTGAAGTTCAAGTCAGAATAGAATCAGAGATTTCACAGATGACAAAATACCAGCTTTAGGGAATCAGTCATCTCTTGAAAATTTAGTTACTTTAACCGTGGCTTAAACTGCTTCCATCAAAGTTAGAAACCCGAGCTTAATGTACATTTTTGGTGCACATCAAAAGTGCGGCTTGCTTTTTAAAGGCAACAACAAAGAAGTTACCATTGAAGAAATCGGAGGCGAAAACGAAATGGCCAAATTAACCAGAAAAAACAAAATCGCAATAACCGCATTAGCAGCCATAGCAATCGTGCTGGTGATAACTGTACCGTACGCGAGCGCACAAACCGTTGCAAACAACGCAGCTACAAACATAAAAACACTCAACGCTAAAGGGAACATCTACCAAAAAATCGACAGCGACACCATAAAATACTATCAGGCAGACTTAACCCTGACGCTTCAGCCAACATCGACAACTGGCGCTGTCAAACGTTTTGATGTGACAGGCGGAACATTGGCCGCAAACGGGGTTAGGTACACCTTCACAAGCGGAAACGGCGGAGTGTTGACCGGCAGACACGACGTTCTATTGCAAGCGCAGGGCGCCGATCCGAACGGACAGCCAGTCACGTTAAAGTTTGCTGGGCAATACTCATATTCTTGGCTTGCAGGCAAAGTTGCTTTGAAAATCGGCGCTAAATTGCAAACAATCGATGCCAACTACACATTGCTGATGCTGGCATCGATCTAGCCGCCGTTTTTACTTGTCCTTTCTTTCCCTTTTTGATCGAGTATTTCTGGGTTCACAGTACCTTAATAAATTGGCATTTCAAATAATAAGTCAGGGTTGAGCCTAACCCCTTTTAGCAATAAACTAGAAAAAACGTTGTAACCTGAGGATAATTGACGGATGATTCCAAATTACCCTGAAGAAGGACCACCGCTGAAGCTGCCTTTAAGAATCGGCAGATTATTCGAGCTTGCAAACAACCTTTGGTGGAGCTGGCATGAGGAGGGACGACAAATTTTCCGTTCACTTGACTACGCACTGTGGAGAACCAGCGGACATAACCCCGTGAAACAGCTACGCGACATGTCCACAGAAAAACTGGAGGCGGCAAGCAGAGATCCCACTTTTCTCGAGCTTTACGACACTGTAATGGAAAAGTATGATGAAGAATTGATGAGCCCGCACGAATGGTGCGGCAAAATAAAGATGGACACCCCATGGGGGCAGATAGCTTATTTCTCAGCTGAATATGCGATTCATTATTCTTTGCCCATTTACGCAGGCGGCTTAGGCGTATTGGCAGGAGACATCTGCAAGGAATCCTCAGACCGCGGATTGCCGCTGGTTGCAGTTGGATTCATGTATCCTCAAGGCTACTTTCGACAGCGCATATCTCCCCAAGGCGACCAACAGGAAGAGTATATACAGCTAAACTTCGACGACGCACCCATCAACCCCTGCGCTTGGCCTTACGGTTGTGGTCCACTTATCCCCATTCAACTTGGCGACCACGTCGTATACGTTAAGATATGGGAAGTGCATGTCGGACGAGTAAACATGTATTTGATGGACACCAATGTGGAAGAAAACAGACCTCAAGACAGGATGCTTTCAGCACGCCTATACACAGCCGACCAAGAGGAACGTCTTCGGCAGCTAATCGTTTTAGGAGTCGGAGGAGTCCGAACACTAAGGGAACTCCGTATTCAACCAGTTGTGTGGCACGCAAACGAAGACCACACCGCATTCATGATGCTTGAACGACTCCGCCTAGAACGCGCCAACGGCGTCCCCTTAGAGGAAGCCTTGCAAAACGTACGCAAACGCACAGTTTTCACAACTCACACCCCCGTTGCAGCAGGTCACCACGTCTTTTCTTATCAGTTAATGGATCGTTATTCACGTAGCCTTTGGGAACCACTCGGAATTGACCGTGATACATTCCTTAAGCTGGGGCAATCCGATGCAGGTCCAGAAACCTTCAATCTTACAGCATTCGCCTTCCGTTTGGCGAGCCAATCAAACGCCGTATCAAAGCTGCACGGCAAGGTTACGAGGCACATGTGGCAGGGACTTTGGCCTGGCAAAAACGAGGAAGAAACACCAATCAAATCCGTCACTAACGGTGTCCATCTTCCTACATGGCAAGCGCCTGAGATCGCTGCTTTATGCCAAAAACACCTTGATGCTCAATGGAAAGAAGACCAAGATAACCAGGAGTTCTGGAGTTGCCTTAGTGACATCTCTGATGATGAATTATGGCAGATTCGCCAGAACCTAAAGAGGGGACTCATCACTGCAATCCAGGACAGGGCGCAGCAACGTTGGACACATGACCAAGTGACAACCCAGCAAGTAATTGCTATGGGTTCCCTGCTGGATCCGTATGCGTTAACTATTGCTTTTGTGCGTCGATTTACCGCGTACAAGAGACCTTACTTGATTTTGTCAAACATAGAGCGGCTTAAACGAATCATAACTAACTCGGAGAGACCCGTGCAACTTATTTTTGCAGGAAAATCCCACCCTGCCGACTACCAGTCCAAACAGCTACTCAAGCAAGTTTACACTGTAGCGTTAGACAAGGGATTTGAAGGGCGAATCGCTTTCGTCGAAGACTACGACCTTAACGTTGCACGCGAATTGGTTCGCGGCGTCGACATCTGGCTGAATAACCCGAGGAGACTGCAGGAAGCATGCGGAACAAGCGGAATGAAGGCTTCGATGAACGGCGTTCTTAACTTTAGTGTCCGCGATGGGTGGTGGGATGAGGCGTACAACGGCAAGAACGGGTGGGCAATAGGCGACATGGATGGTGGCACACCTGAAGAAGAAGACAAAAAAGACGCCGAGTCTCTTTATAACTTGCTGGAAAAAGAGATCGTTCCGCTTTATTACGAACGCGACCGCAAAGGAATTCCGCTGAAGTGGATGCAGATGGTTAAAGAAGCCATCAGAACGATAACGCCTGCTTTCAACGCCTGTCGAATGATGAAGGAATATAATCGGGAGATGTATTTGCCTGCCGCCGGACAGGAAGTTGCCAATGATAATCCGGCTGGGGGAATTAGTGTTGGAGAAACAAAATAATTTAGCCCAAATGTACTTCGACCATGCAGACGGCTTAATGGTGGCTATCGGAAGCGACGAAAAAACCGTCGACATGAACAATAAGGCATCAGAAATCCTCGGCGTCCCAAAAACGCATGTTTTAGGTAAAAACTGGTTTGACACGTTTGTCCCCGAAAAGGAAAGAGAAGCAGCACGCCAATTTTTCCATGAAATGCTGAATGGTTCGCTTCGTCACGTGCATAACAAGTACCCGCTTGTAACCCGCGATGGCAAAGTGAGAACGTTTGATTTCCACAATATTCTAGTAAGTGACAAAGGAGGAAAGACTGTAGGCACGCTTAGCTCAGGAAACGACGTTACAGAGAGCACTGTTCATAAAGAGGTTGAGAATCGGCTTCAAACTTCGCTGGATTTTGTCATTGAAGGTTGCCAAATTATCGATTTTGACTGGCGGTACGTCTACGTCAACGAGGCAGCCGCTAAGCAAGTGCGAAAGAAGAAGGAGGAACTTCTGGGTTACACGATGATGCAGGTTTACCCCGACATCGAAAAAACCGAAATGTTCAGCAACCTTCGAAACTGCATGACAAATCGTGTTTCCCACCAAATGGACAATGAGTTCGCGTTTCCAGATTGCAGCAAAGCCTGGTTTGAACTGCACATGGAACCTGTGCCTGAGGGACTTTTAATTTTATCTATGGACATCACCAGAAGCAAATTGATCGAAACGGAACTTGCGGGTTACAGGACCAGGCTTGAGCAAGTGGTGGCACAAAAAACAGCTGAATGCGCTCAGACAAACGAAGAGCTAACGAGAAAAATCGAGGAACAACAGAAAACAGACGATGCACTAAAACTAAGTGCAACAATTCTTGACAACGCACAGGAAGCGATATTTCTTGCCAACATAAAAGGCGATTTTGTGTACGCCAACGGCGCTGCACTGGAAGCTTACGGCTACAGTCTTGACGAATTTCTCAACATGAACATGCGTGTCCTGCTGCCATCCAAAGACGCATCCTCGCTAGATAGCTTGCTAAAGCATATTATCGAGAAGAAAAAAGAGGCAAGCCTTGAAATGGTGCACGTGCGGAAAGGCGGCGCAGAAATGCCGGTGAAGGTGTACTCTAACATGGTAAAAACGGTGCATGGGCAATTCATCGTTTTCGTTGTGCGCAGACTCTTTCGTCGTTAAGTTTCAGCTGGGAAAACTTTAGAATGGCGCGGTTCAAACAAAAGTCGAGAAGGCATCCAGCGAAGTGTGTTCTTCTTGCAGAACAGTCTGTTCTTTGGGGAGAGTAATATTTACCGTATGCCATTTAAGCTTGGAAATCAAGTGGGATGCGGAGAACATGAAGAGAGAACTCATCAAAAGTCTGGCCCTAATCGCGATTTTAATCGCCATGGCAGGTATTACTAACATCCATGAAACCCAAGCAATCAAGACACTTATTGTTCCCGACCAGTACCCAACCATAGGCGCCGCCGTCGAATCAGCCTCCTCAGGCGATGTAGTTTACGTTAAAAGCGGAGTTTACAATGAAAACGTGGTAGTCAACAAGCAATTGACCCTTGAGGGTCAAAGCAGCGCAAACACGACTATTTTAGGAAACGGCGGCTCAACCCCGACGGCAGTTCTCATTTTATCGGCAGACAACGTGAAGGTAACAGGCTTCACATTAGAAAGCCGCAACTACTCAGTAACCACGATGACTGCATACGGCATCTGGGTTGACGCCAACAACTGCACAATAACCGGCAACATCGTCGATCACACCTACACAGGCATCTTTTCCTCAACCCAAGCCTACACAACCATCACAGAGAACACTATAGAAAACAGCATCAAAAACGGCATCGGTTTCTATGGCGGTTCCCAAAGCGTCGTATCAGAAAATAACGTGGTTGGGAACGCAGTGTCAGGCATCGAGATGGCAGGTTACTCAAACGTGATTTCTAATAACAATATTGTGGACAACTTTAGAGGGGTCGGTTTAGGCGCATCTTACTCCGTGCTTTTCGGCAACAACATTGCCTCCAACGCTGAAAGCGGAGTCTTTCTCGCGGGTTCCAAAAACATCATTTCGGAAAACAACCTAACAAGCAACAAGTACGGCGTTTTTGTCACGCCACAACTAACTGCTCCACTCTCAAACGAAATATTCCACAATAACTTTGTAAACAATCTCCATAATGCATACGACAATTCTTCAGCCTTGATCGAAACATGGGACAACGGCGCCAAATCAGGCGGAAACTATTGGAGCGACTACCTGACAAATTACCCCGACGCTTCGAAATCTGGATCAGGATTTGGAAACACAGCATACGTAATCAACACCAACAACCAAGACAATTATCCAATATTGTCTCCGTTCAGCATGTCAAACTTAGGCAACCCGCCAACAGCAATCGCCCCACCGACGGCACAGTCAAAGCGTTGTCGCGTCATGGTCACTTGGCACAGTTGAAGCTAGTCTCGTGTCGCCTGACGGAACGGGTTGTAACCCCGCCATTCTAGGGTCCGAAACGCCCGTGTACAATAACACGCCTGCGCTGGTTCAAGGCAAATTCGGTGAGGCATTGAACTTCACGGGTAACGTCTTCGCAACCGTGCAGCCTTCCCCGAGCCTTCAAACCCCAAATGATATAACGATTGATGCATGGGTGAATGTTCAAGCAATCAAAGGAGGCGTACCATACAACAACATCTTTATAGAAGCCGTCAGAACTACAGCCGCTTTACCAACCAGACTGCTAGGGCTAGCCATTAACGGTCAAACACCCGAAAACGCAAGTTCTCCCGCTATAGGAGCACTCCGTGGCTACGTTGTCACACCAAGCGGCTTAAACGAAATTGACACAGTAGCGGTGCTGCCGAACGATACGTGGGTTCACGTAGTTTTCACCCGAAGCACTTCAACTGGAATGCACATTTATGTCAACGGGAAAGAACAAGCCGTGACGGTCGCCTATGGAACAGAAGACCCTACAGGACAAGTACCGAACCCAACCGACATCTACATCGGGCACGACTCAAAAACCGAAATAGAAAACCTTCAAATCAGCAACACCGCTATCCAACAAACTCAGCCTTTGTGGATGCAATGGTGGCTCTGGACAATCATAATTGCTGCTGCTTTGGCAAGCGGTTTGATACTCTCCAGAAAACGTCTAAGAACTACTGATTAGTCTCAAAATTAACTGTTTATTGGAATTTAGCCGACAAAGCAAGGGAGACTAAGAAGATAATTTGTCTATTGTAACCGGAACGGTTTGTGTTTGCCCATCCCGCACTACTGTGAAGTTAATGGTTTGCCCCGGCAGTGCGTTCTCTTCCAAATAAGATAGAAGCGAATCGGTGTTGGTTATTGGGGTTCCGTTTATGCCGATGATGATGTCGCCGCCTGTGACTACGTTTTGACCTAAAATCGTCGTTTGAGTTGTGCCGCCTTTGAGACCGTTCTGAGTTGAAACACTTTCAACAAGGAAACCGTAAGTAACATCCACATGCATTGCCTGGGCAATCTGATAACTCATGTCTACACCTGTAGTGTCAATTGAGGGATGATTGTTGTATGTGCCCGTGGATACGATCGTGCTGAGTTCACGCATAATCGTGGCAGATGGAATTGCGAATCCTAACCCATTTGAGTTGCTGACGGCCGCAGTGGTTATGCCGACAACTTCGCCCGCGTAGTCAAGGAGTGGCCCGCCTGAATTTCCAGGGTTAATCGGGGTGCTAGTTTGGATGGTATCGGGGATTGTAGGACCTGCACTGCCGTCAGATCCAGTTTCCGAGAGGGTTCTTCCCAACGAGCTGATTACGCCCGTCGTCAAAGTCCCCTGTAGACCATAGGGTGAACCGACTGCGACAACCGGTTGACCCACTTGCAAACCATCGGAGCTGACAATGATTAAAGGTGTCAAGCCGCTTGGCATCGGGTTAATGGTGAGAACTGCGAGGTCTGCTAAAGGATCAGAGCCTTTCACTGTTCCAGGGTAAGTCGCATCCGTCAGCGAAGGTTACGGTTATGTTAGTGGCATCAAGGACGACGTGGTTGTTAGTGACTATAACCAGTTGATTGTTTACTGAAGTGACGAACCCTGAACCCTGCTGTTCACTGTAGCCTGCCAACGCACCAAAGAAACTGTATTCGGGCACCAGGTCTTGAATCACAACTACCGATGATTTAACTTGTGCGTAGAGAGTGGATAGCGAAGAATTGTAGCCTATGATGTAGGTGGCGTTCGGAAAAGTATTGTAGGTATTGTTTTGTGTATGCGACGCCAACTCACTCTCAATGCTTGTAAGTTTGCTGTTGAAAGAGGAATAGCTTATTGCGTAGCCGACTAAGCCGCCTACAACCAAACATACCAGAAGAAGACCAACTATTACTAATGCTGAGAAACGCCTGGTTTTTTTCGGTTCCGGCGCGCGTTCATGGGGTTGTTCAGGAGGTTGCTCCGGCGGAATAATTGGAGGAGGAATCTGGGGAATTTTGGGATCGGGGGGTTTTCCATAAAAACACTTCTCAACTGAAAGAAATTAAAGGGTTTTGTTTAGGCTGAATGATTTCACTCAGAATACTTCATCATTTGAGTAGATTGGTTTTTGACAGCTAGGACATTTATCGTCACTTAACTTAATGGCCGCTCCGCAGGATGGGCAAATGTGGTTCTTTTTCATCGCATGCGTGCCTTGTTTTTCCTTGATTATTTTTCCGTCTCGCAGAAGCAACATTCGCTCCGTATGATGTGCCGCTTCACCGTCATGCGTAACCATGATAATGGTGGTGCCTTGAGTCACGTTGAGGTTTGCGAGAAGCTTTATGATTCCCTGCTTGTTTTGCGTGTCCAAGTTTCCTGTAGGTTCATCAGCTAAAATTATTGCGGGGTTATTCGCTAGGGCACGGGCTATGGCTACTCGTTGTTGTTCTCCTGCACTGAGCTTTTGCGGTCGATGCTCTTCTCTTCCTGAAAGACCAACCATTGCCAAAAGTTCACTTGCTTTTTTCCTGCGTTCACTTTTTGATTGGATTCTTCCTTCCATAGGTAACTCCACGTTTTCCCTAGCGTTCAGGTATGGCAGCAAGTTAAAAGTTTGGAATACAAACCCCATCTTGTCTCGTCTAATTTTGTAGAGTTCATTTTCAGGCATATCCGTAACATCAACGCCGTCTATTAGAATTTGACCGTTTGTGGGCTTGTCGATGCAGCCAATCACGTTAAGCAGCGTTGTTTTGCCTGAGCCTGATGGACCCATAATTGCAACGAACTCGCCAGCAGTCACCGTCAGATTCAGGTTTGACAAAGCTGGCACGGTGCGTTTGCCAAGAGTGTACGTTTTGCTTAGTTTTTCTAGTTGCAGCACTGGTTTACTCATATTTCATTGCCTCCGCAGGTTTTATTTTTGCTGCTCTCCAAGCAGGATACAGACTGCCTAAGTGTCCCGAGCAATATGGCTACACCTAAACCTATCAGTATAAGCTCTGGACTGACAGCTACAGAACTTGCTGCAGCGCCTACGGCTCCGAATCCTGCCGCTCTGCTGATTGTTGGAGTTATTTGCAGCAGAGACGTAAGTCTTGGCGCAGCGACGACGCCTATGGCTATGCCGACTACGCCTGCAATCGCACTTAACATTACGCCTTCAAGCATGAATTGACTCATGACAGCCGAATTGCTGAAGCCTATGGCTTTGAGCGTTCCGATTTAC
>CAVYHV010000022.1:0-104325 GCA_963768425.1 Candidatus Bathyarchaeota archaeon
GGCTGCTTTGGGGTTTACAGTTATGCCTGGTGGCTGTTGCGTGATTTACTGTTAGAGATGCCTGTGCTGTATAAGCCTAAATAGCCGCCTGTTATGCTCCATGTTCCAGCTTGTGCGGAAGTATAAGAGTTGCCCGACCAAGAGCCACCTGCGCCTGTAGTTACGCTCCAGCTTGTTAGTGCGGTCACACTCCACGAGTTGCCATAAAAGTCTGTGGCAGTAGCTGTGTACGCTTGTTTAGAACCAGCAGTAATCGTTGACGTTGTTGGAGCGATTTGGATACTGATAGGGGTTGCAGGATTTACTGTTATTGCACTTGTGGTTGCGGAAATTGATCCGGAAGTTACTGTTATAGTTTGGGAGCCAGCGGTTGCAAGAATGAAACCTGAAAAGGTATGGGTTCCCTTATCGCCTTTGCTACCGGTTGTGAAGGTGTACTCGCTTTGAGAAGTATACGGCAAAGTAGCTTTGGGATCGGTTGAAGTGAAATAGACTTTGCCTTTATAACCGGTTGCCACTTTGCCATTAGAATTATAAACGGTAACTGTTACGCCGCTAAAACTTAGTCCAGCAGTGGTCGAAGATGGATAGCCGGTTATGGTATAATATTTGGTAGGTGCGGCGTTAACAAAAGATGTTTGCGATATGTGTATACAATTCGGCAGTGCTTACATGTTGAAATCAGTATTATGACTGCTAACACTATAGCCGATAAAGCGTTACCTCTCGGTAGCCTTCTCATGTTTACCTTTCTCCTGAACCTCTTAGGCGCCCTGAAAGTATTTACCGATTGTCGTTATAGTTTCAATAGTTTTGTGGTGGCTAAGCGTTAACTTGTTTAGAAAGTGATTTCATCTATAGTTTATTTAGAACCTATAGTTTTGTTTATTTTAGGGTAAAATTTGGAAGTGGGCAATGGTTTCTGGGGCTAATGCTGTGCCATTTGCCGTCAATAGGCACATACATACTGAGGCTTGGCCGGGGAATGCATATAGAAGGGATGGAAATTGTGACGTCAATGACTGTGAAGTTTTGCAGTTGCATGGTATTTATGTAGGTAAATGAGCCTATTGGAACATTGGCTTGGTCAAATACCGTTATGTCCAATTCTGAAGATGGGGCTGAAAACAATCCGTTATCGATTGTTAGCTCAATTGGGAGAGTTTGCCCAATATTAACGCTAGCGGGCATTTTGATGCTTTCTATGTTGCTTAAGTAGTTAAAAATAAAGGATGTTGTGTTGGTCAGTGTAGATCGGGAAAGGTTTAGCGAAGCAGTTATGTTCCATATGCCAAAGGTTATTTCGGTTGCATTCGGGTCTGGAGCAGGCAATCTGTATTGGACAGTTGCAATGCCAGTTTGGTTTGTTAATCCGTCTGCCAATTGCTATCATTGTGCCGTTTGGGTTTTGCATTGAAAATGATACATCTTGGTTAGCAACTGAAACATTTTGAGAGGTTACTAATGCATATATTTGCAACAGGTCTCGGGGACCATAGGTGCCGCCGTTGCTGGCGCCTATGCCGCCTCTGTTTGTGAATACTTGAAGAGTTGCACTGGATAAATTACTGGTTGGCGGAGGAGTGGGAGAAGGACTTGTTGCAGTGTTTAAGACAGTGACAGTTGCACTATTGCAGGTAACGTTGATATGAGGTGAGCCTAATAGCGGCTGTAGGCGATGCACATATCCCCTGCTGATTGTTATTGGACTAACACCGTAGTTCGTTATGTTAAAAGTTAACGTTGCTAGCACGCCGGAAGTGTCAGTAGATGTATCCGCAGCCTACAATTCCTCGAGCTAAACCGCCTAGGATCTGCCCATTTGTATTGTCAAATAACGACTTGTGGTTCCAGTGAAGTCGGTGTTGAATCGCCGCCTGTGTTGTTTCTAAGGAAAGGACCTCCCGTAACTTTTATCAGCTGTAAGCACTGTGGAATTCCAAGTTACCGTAGGTAACACCCAACCCCAAATGCCTGGTGAATTATCAATCCTAATATCAATCATAACTGTTGTGTAAAGAGGATTTGGATTGGACCAACAGTAATGCTTGAAGTGCTCGTAGAACCCGATTGTACAGCGCTAATAGCTGGAGCTGGAGTGCTGGCTATGCTTACATGCGAGATTGCGAGTGGTATTGTGATAAGTAAGATGATTGTTAATGCTACGATTATCTGTTTTTTTGGTTTCAGCTTTTTCACCATCCAATTTTATCGTATTGATGTTTTAAGATGGTTTTTGCGCTTTTATTCGTTTCAAGTTTAAGATGAGATTTGGAAGGTGCCAGTTTTTTGAGGACAGAGTGGGACTCCGCCGGCTGTGGGAAGGCTAGTCATGAGGTCGGCATAAACAGTTGCTGTTCCTACATAAGCCCATGAAGGAATTGTGATGCTTACTGGAACAGTGGTGGAGCCTCCTCCTGATGCGGGGGAAATGTTAGCTGTGTAACAGTCTATAGGGACTTCTTGTGAGTCACAAACCGTGACGGACAGCAATGAAGTTGATTTTAAGTCCTTGCACAGTAACATTAAAGTTCAAAGTGCCGGACCTAGCCACGCTTGCTGGCAGTTGGATTCCAGTGATAGTGACAAGGTGAGGTTGCTAACGCAGGTGAAGTTACATGTATCAGTTATGACAACAGATCCAACCTCAGGTCTGAGCCAACTATGGACCAATCCCGAATACTGATTTAGGGTTTGAGGCTGGGTGAAGGTATTCTAAATTCCATGTAGGCGTAGCCAGTTGCTGTTTGTAGGGTCTACATTAAGAGCGGCAACTGTTCCATTTGGATAAAAGACCGCGAAGCCTACCAGAGTGCCTGTGGCTACGGGCGCATCGTTATAGTTTACCAGTGCGTCCACTTTAACTAGATCTCTGCGGATTGTATGTGCCGCTGTTTACATCGTGCCCGATGCCGCCTTTATCAGTGAATACGTCAATACTGGCAAGTTGCTGAGCAGTTTCAACTTGTATCCAAGCGAAAGTTGTTGCCGTATCTGGTGTAACTTGAAGAGGGAACGGAGTTTGTGTCGGGCGCAGTCACGATTAGAGTTACTTTAAGGTAACCGAGACTTGTAGCCTGAAAAGAAATTATTTGTCCATTAAAGCATCCAAAGATTGAAGAATTCTGAAATTCCACAAGCCAAACATAGTCTGTTATGGGGCAAGCTTGCCCATCGTAACCAGCCGTCGAAGCACTGGCATCCATCAGAACTGTATCGCCTAAAGCGTATACCGTTGCGTTCGAGAGGAGTAAATTTTGCCACTGGACCATGGACGCCAGATGGACTGGGTGTAGGGGTGGGCGTAGGAGGGTACGGCGAAGGATGGGGGTAGGAGTGGGACTGGTTGATGGAGTAGGGGTGGGACCGGTTGATGATAAAGCGGTAACTGTTGCACTATTACAAGTGACAGAAGTTTGAGGGGCGCCAACAGCGTCTGTGTCGCTATCACGTATCCTCCGCTGATCGTTACTGGGCTGGTGCCGTAGCCAACCACAGTGAACGTTAAAGTAGCAACTACACCTGAGGAGTCGGTTGATACATCTGCACCTTGAATAGCTTCAGCTAAACCGCCCTGGATGTCTCCGTTGTTGTGTTGTCAAATAAGCTGTTTGAGTTGCCAGCCATGGCTTGTTGGGTCGCCGCCTGGTGTGTTATCTGCTAGAGAATGGACCTTCCGCTAACTTTCGTCAGTTGCAGCACTGCTGGATTCCAAGACACGGTGGGTATAGCCCAGCCCCAAAAGCCAGCAGTGACACCGTCGACTCTGATATCAATTTGAACAGTTGTACCCACGGGATCGGGACTAGGACCCAAAGTGATACTTGAGGTGGTCGTGGTTCCAGATTGGACGGCACTAAAATAAGCAGTTGAAAGGCTGCTGGCTGCCATCTGTCGCTGCTTCCAACGAATCATAGGTGAAAAGGGCGTTTGTTTGTGTTGAAGATATTTGCGGATTTGAATCGGTGGAGCTTGTTGCGGGTCCAAGTAGTCCAACATTGGTTAAATCTATAGGGGATGATCCGTAATTGATGATTTGGAATGTGAATGAGACTAAGTCTCCCGAACCTGAAACGACTATTTTGTAACGTTAAAACATCATTTATGTTTGAAATTACTCCATCAGTATTGTCTATTGGTGAGGCGGTAAGCGATGTTTGCCCTGCAGAGTACAAGGAATGAACCTTCACTGAAGCTCACCATTTGCAAGATTGAAGGATCCCATGATAAGCCCATACTCCAACCCCACAGGTCAGTTACATCAGAAATACTGGCTGTGACTGTGAAGGTTCCGCCAATTCCTAATGATTGACCCGAAATCGACGGCGGGTTTAGGCTTAAGCTCGTAGTCACATCAGCGGAGGTGCTTCTGGAAATTAAAACTGAAGAAAAAATAATGCTTGAAATTATCACTACGCAAAGATAACTTTTACTTTTAGTTTAATATCGAACAGCCTCCCTCAATTTGGCATAATACCATTAAATTTTGTTAGATTAATTGGGTCTTCTCTTCCCCATCGAATACAATTGCTCGGAGTTATTCTATCTTTGTTAAATAAAGTAATTAGAGATAAATAGTCTCATTTTGATTTAAATAGAATAAATAGTGTAGCCAACGAAATTGGTTTTTTAGACGTTTGTAGGCAACTCAACATGTCAAACTTTGGTAAAGTGAGTGGTTTTAGGTATGTGAAATACAGAAGATGTGCTTGGTTGTGCGGTGATGTTCCCTCAAGATGCTATTGCATTAATTGCTATGTTGCCGTTTACTATCGTGGTGTTGATTGCTTCGTGAAGTCCTTCTTGGTACATAGTCTCGTTTGTACATATTGGTCGTATAAGTTGCGCTTGAAATTTTTATTGGCGAGGTTCCAGCGGCAAGCACTTGAAACGTTAAGGTTGCAAGAGTTCCGCTGCCGCTTACTGTGATATTTTCATGTAAATCGTCATGCTACGCTTGGAAGAGTACCTTGCTGGACCATAGGAACATCTGGCTGTAGATATGAAGAAGGTTGGTCCAGCAGATTTTAAGAAGGGACCTTCCGTAACTTGTGTGAGGTTTAGAACAGCAGAGTTGAAGGTTAGGTAGCTGATATCCCAACCCCAGAGGTCATGGACGCCACTGACGGTTAGGTTTACTTCTATCGTTTGTCCGACAGATGCCGACTGCAACTGCAGATTGGCTGGATCGAATGGCTAAAGTGGCGTTAGGCCATGATACGGGAACGGCGTTGGCGGTGGGTGAAGGTGTTGAAGAGGGCGTTGCATTCGTCGTTGATGAGAAATGCACATAGGCAATTATGGCAACAACTAAGATGACAATCACGGCTAGCCCGATTATAATATTGTTCTTCATTTTTTGTCTTTTTCGACTTTTTTGCTTCATGTTTCTTCACCGATTATTTAGTTTATTCAAAATATATTTCATAGTTTAGAAGATCCTTCAAGCGGTTGGACGTTGTTTCGCCTTTTTTTACTCCAGAGGAACGCAGGCACTGCAATAATTGTGATTACGATTATGATTATTGGAATGATTATTCCTGATGGAAATTCTGGTGTTGAAAGGAGAGGCGATGCTGAAGGGGATTGGGTGGGACTTGATGATGGTTTTGTCGTTGAAGATGAGGTTGGAGTTGGATTAGAGGACGAAGTAGAAGTAGGATTCGAAGTGACTGGAGGTGTTGGAGTAGGGCTGGACGAAGAAGTGTTTGCAAGAGCAACAATTGTTGCATTGTTGCAGGCAACGTTGACGCTGGCGTTAGCACCATACTAGGTAGGGTATTAAGTAGCCCCCTCTGATGCCTATCGTGCTATTGCCTGTGGCCTGTCACGAGAAAAGTCAAAGTTGCAAGCACACCAGAGGTATCTGTCGACAAGCCCGTGCCTAAAATGCCCTCCGATAAGCCGCCATCTATTATGCCACGATAATAATCAAAAAGTTGGCTTGAAGCACCCATAAAATCCGTGGTCTCGCTTTCATTATTGTCTGAGAGGAACGGACCTCGTTGAACTTTGGTCAGGTTCAGAACTGCAGGATTCCAAGTTACCGTGGGTATAGCCCAACCCCAAAAACCACCTGAAACATCATCAATTCTGATATCTATGTTCACGCTTGTGCCAATGGGATTCGGGCTAGGAGCCTAACGTAACAGTTGAAGTGCTTGTAGTTCCAGATTGAACTGCACTGATAACGGCAGTTGAAAGATTAGAAGTACTGGCGACCGCGTGTTCTCCCATAGTGATTCCGGAAACAAGAACTAAAGTTAATAGGATAACTGTGCTCAGAGCCAGCGAAGTGAGCAGATTTTTCTTCGTTTTCATTTTCTTTAACCTCATTTTAATTGATATTTTCGCCAAGAGCAATTAGTTTTAGATAGTGTACACAGCAACACTTGGCTTCATTTTGTGTGAACATAGAACATGGAAGCTTATTCTATGTTGAGTAAGTAAATTATTTAGAAAGCAATAGAGGCTGATCAATCTATATATGATGCTTTCCCAGCTTAAAATTATCTCAGACCAGGGTTTTTTATTTCTATAAAGGAGTTTATTGCGAATTTGGTAATTGGAATTAACGAATTTCACGATTTTTTATTTTCTTTGTTCCATTAACTTCCGTTGGATATGTATAGTGAGGCTGATTGCTGCGGAGAGAACGGTAATCCGCCATTGGCTGGTGTGCCATTTAATATGTCGACGTTGACTATTGCAGGACCTACGAATGCCCATGTTGGAATGGTTAAGCTAATAGTGTACGTTTGTGTGTTGCTGCTGGTAGCAAGGCTTCCGGTTGCCGCAGGCGCGTTTCTGAAAGTATTTGGCAAGGCTACAGGCACTTGTTCAGAGTCTAAGATCGTTGCCGTAAAGTAGAATGGTGTTGGAGTCCAGTTGGTGCTGTTAACAGTTGCTGTAAGGGTTACGACGTTGAGTCCTGCATAGTTTCGGAAGAAGACTGGTCCCACGCCATTGCTGTCATAAATACCGTTGTTTATTGTTACACTTTGCAGGTTAAGCTGGTATCCGTAGTAGAATTGGCACGTATCAGTTAACGTAACTTGAAGATAGGTCGACTGATCCTGCCACTGTGATTACACCGAAATAAGCTTGCGGATTGCTTCCTTGCCATGGAAATCTGTATGAAGCAGTTGCATACCCTGTCGCGTTAGTTGGTGCTTCGGTGTAGTCGATGTATTGACCGCTCGAGTAGATATCAAAGATTACTTCTTTTCCCGCGACTGGGGCACCGTTAGAAGTTACGTATCCTGTGAGGTCAACTAACTGTTGAGGCCCGAAAGAAGTGCAGTTTGCACCAGGTCCTTGACCGCCGTTCTGAGTCCAGATGTCAAGTTGGGACGTTGATGGAAGAACTTGAACTGTAAATGTTGTGGTGCCAATTTCTGTGTATGTTGGTGCATGGAGTGTTGGTTGGTGAGGGCGCCGTAACTGTTAAAGTTGCAGTTATTGTTCCAGGGGTCATGCCTACTTGAGCTGCTGTTAGGGCAACTGTCGGAGTGCGTGCTGTCACTATTGTTCCGCCGACAAGAGTTATGCGCCAGTTGTACGCTGTGATTGGACAAGTCTGATATGGCGGTACCATGTTGAGGCCAGCAGTTGACTGTGTACCGTCAAGGGTTAAGGGGTAGTTTGTCAAAGTCTGGTCGCTGCCTGCGCCCAATGGACTGCCAGATGTGGTAATGACTGCTTTTGGACCAGTTGCTGGCGCTGGGGTCCAAGAGTATGTTGCATTGTTAAAGGTCGAGAATAGGTATTGTTTGGTGTGGAACGGCGTCATTTAATAGGGTTGCTGGGTTTCCTGCTGTAAGGTTGATGTTGCAGTCGCTGTAAGTAACAATTGTAAAGGTTAATGTTGCTAATACACCTGATCGAGGCACTTGCACTCATGTTGTGGTGTATGAGTCACTGATTCCTTTATCAACTCTTCCTAAATAATTATCGATGAATCCTGGCGCGAACAGTGTTGCGCCGCTTTGACTCAAGATATGTACCTTCTGCGATATTGGTCAATTGGATAACATTTGGATCCCATGTAACGCCGACAGCTCCATCCCCAAACGCCAACCGCGCCGTTGATGTAGAGGTCAACTTTGAATGTTCCGCCGATTGGGTTTTGCAGAGATGGCCATTGAATGGCTGAATTTGAGGTTGAACCGCTTTGGTATATGCTGATGGAAGCTTGTGATTGCTGAACTGAAATTGATCCGCTATTGCATGATACGGGAATTTGCGGAGAGTTTACAGCGTCTGTTGCAACCAGGTATCCTCCACCGATGGTTACTGCGCTGGTGCCGTAGCCAACCACGGTGAACGTCAAAGTTGCAACCACACCAGATGGGTCAGTCGATTGATCTGCACCTAATATGGCTTCAGATAAACCACCTTGGAGGGCTCCGTGTAGCGTTGTCAAATAAGGAGCTGGATGTTCCAGTCATGTCTGTCGGGTCGCCGTCTGGAGCGTTGTCTGCTAAGAATGGACCTGCTATAACTTTTGTCAAATGCAACCACGGCAGGATTCCAAGATACAGTGGGTATAGCCCAGCCCCAAATTGCGTTTGCTCCGCTGATGTAGATATCGAATTTTACGGTTGTGCCGATTGGATTAGAGCTTGAAGACAAAGTGACGCTATTAACATTGCTTGTGCCTCCAGTGCCTGATTGAACCACCCTAAAGGTGCCAGTGGTAGTGCCGCGGCGCTAACTGAATTTGTGCTAAGTAGCATTGGCGCAACCATGAAAAGAACTAAGCGCAAATGCAATGAAGGGCTTTTTGTTTTTCAGGTTAAAGGCGATAAGGCTGTGGCAATTGAACCTGCTTGAGTGATTAGTTTTTTCTTTGTTTCCACTATTCTCCTCTCTCGCCTAATTAATATCGTATCATGTGCGCGCTACGCTTCATTTTCGAATTTGAAAGTTATTCACGGAAGGTTATTCTGTCTTCAGTAAGTAGAATATGTAGAGGCAAATAGACGATGGTTTTAAACTATACTTTCGAGATTTGCTATGATATTTCGGTAAAGACAAAGATCAGAATGAGATGATGTGAAAGTGGCCTCATCGTATCTTTTTTGTTTAGGAAAAAAATCATGCCTTTCTCCGCGTAGCCAATCTGCTTAATCATTAGAGTTGCAGCATTATTTGCAGCTTTAACCGCCATAAATGTTCAGAAGAGAAGTTTGCTGAACCATTTGCAACGCCCACAAAAATATCATTTAAAAGTTCACTTAATGTTGAAAAAGATTAAGCGGGTTTAAGAAAAAACGTAGATAGCACGGTTTTCTGTCTATGTTCGCTTTCTAAGCCACACGACGGATCCGCCTAAAACAAATACGGTGAGTACTACAAGGATTCCAAGTACATCTGGCGGCAAAGTGTATGATCCGCTGTTTTGGGGTGGTGTGGAGGAAGGACTTGTGCGGGCAGTTGTTGTTGGGGGTTGCAGTTGAATTGCTGTCGGCGTTGGCGTGACGGTGGGTGTTGCTGTTGGCTGGGTGCCATTAACCCTTATTAGTACTGTGCTGTTGTCGGTTCCAAGTGAATCTGTCACTGTTAATGTTACGGTGTAATTTCCTGGATTATTAAAAGTGTAATTTGCGATCTTGCCTGTGAGGGTTTGTTGTGTGCCATCCGTAAATGTCCAAGTGTAGGTTGCATTGGCTCCACTTGAGACGGATTGTGATCCATTAAAGACTACTGTTGTTCCTACTGGTACAGTTTGCTCTGTGCCTGCGTTAGCGGTTGGAGGCCCAGGAAGTACAAGGGAAACTATGCTTGTTGAAAAGTAAGAAGCGGGAACTATTTGGGGGTGAGTAGCTACTTGGTTTGTATAGTTCCGCAATGGGAGGGGACCCGTCAAGATGACTGCACGCCGAAAGTTATTGGAGTTGATTGAGTTTGTCTTATTATTTGAAAGGTCATGGTTGCAAGGGTGCCGCTTCCGCTTGCGGAGTCATCCACGCCATTTGAAGATGTGGAGATGTCGCAGGCTAATTGCGCTAACTTTGTAAGTATCCTAGCTGAATTGCGCCTGTAATACGGTAATTGGGACAGGCATAAAAAGTGTTGTAGTATTGACTGGACAGGAAGCTTCCTTCTTGCTTGCTTATTAAAGTAAGGTAATTGGTGTCCCAGGTGACGTTAACCGCCCATCCCCAGAGGTTTTGAACATTAGAAATGTCGATGTTAACGGTGAATTGTTCGTTAAGTTGGGTCGCGTTGTATGTTGCAGGATCTAGAAAAACAGAGGGGGATTGTTGAAGTCTGTGCAGATGCTGTTTGCTGTGTGTCGGAATTGTTGGGATTATCATGGCTGCGATCAGTATCAGGAGTAAGGCTCCGACTGTTTTTTTCAAGTTATTTTTGGCTCTCCCAGTAGAGTATGTAGTCTGATAGGAAGAGGAAGAAGTCGTTCGCATCGATTTTGCCGTCATGACCAAGGTCACATGCAGTATTATAAGGTTGTCCAGAGTTGCTTGCAATGTATGCGCTCAGGAAAGATGAAGAAGTCCGAGGAGTCTACTGATGCCGTCTCCGTTAAAATCTCCTGCAGGGGTAGTTGGGATGTTGAATGATGTAGTCGCTGTGCCGTAGTAGCCTGACCAAGTTCCAGGAAACATACACTTGGTAGGTGCCACCTTTGGTATCATTACTGATGGAAGCGTGAATGTCATGCTGTAAGCGCCAGCATTGCCGCTGTTGCTTGGCGCGGGACCTGTAGCGGGACTGTTTCCTGTGCCTTGCTGCGATTTGGAATGTGAAAGATTGTTCTGCGGCGAGTGGAATGCCGCCGTTCTGGGGAAAATCGGTGTAAACATCTGCATAGCCATAGGCCGTTCCAGAGTGCGCATCCGTTGGGATTGGAATGTTCCCGTTTCAAGCTGATTTGCGTCCTTGCCGATTTGAACTTGGGCTGTGTATAGTCCAAGTGGGACGCCGTTGCCATCGTATATGCTGATTGCAATTAAGACTAAGCGGGCTTGGTGGTCTTGGTTTGCGACTGTCATGGAGAAGTAGCCGTTGCCGTCGTTGTAGAAAGCCTGCTACAGGGTTGCCGTTTCCATCAGATGCGTAAGCAGACGAAATTTTTTCGGGCTCGCTAAATTCTGTTGCTGTGCCTGTTTCGATGGTTCTTAAAACCATGGGAACTGCTCGTCCGCTCGACTGGGTATAATATTTGTATTCCGACGAGACCATCGCTTGGATTTTCGCTGTCTACGCCGTTATCAAGAGCGAAAGCGATCCACTAATTGTGATGGGCTGATAGAAATCGTAAGTTGTTGTCTGATTTGTTGTTACTGTTAGATTTAGTGATGATGTTTGAGCATGTACTAATGCTGCACTTGAGATTATTAATATAAAAAGAAAAGAAAGGGATATGATTTTTGTTTTCATATCTTATCACTAACTTCCGTTGTATATGTATAGCGAAGCTTGTTGCTGTGGTGAGAATGCTAAGTCCGTTGTTTGCTGGTGTGTTGTTGAGTATGTTGACATCGACGATATGCTGGTCCTACGAATGCCCATGTTGGAAGCGTTAAGCTCATGGTGTATGTCTGTCCGATATTGCCGCCTGCAACGTTTGGTGCTGCTGGGTGCAGTTTCCATCATTACTGTGCATGCGACTGGCACGTTATTTGCGTCGAAGACTGTTGCTGTCAGGTAGAATGTTGTTGGAGTCCAGTTGAAGCTGTAGACTGGTGCTGTAAGGGTTACAACGTTGAGTCCTGCATAGTTTCGGAAGAAGACTGGGCCTACGTTGTTGCTGTCATAGACGCCGTTGGTGATTGTTATGGGTTGTAGGCTAAGTGCGTATCCGTAGTAGAATTGGCATGTGTCAGTTAATGTTACTTGAGATACGTCGACTGATCCGGTCACTGTGACTATGCCGAAGTAGCTTGTTGGGTTGCTGTCTTGCCAGGGTAGTCTGTATGAGGTTGTTGCATATCCGTTTGCGTTTGTTGTTGCTGTGACTACGTCAATGTAAACGCCGTTTAGGTATATGTCGAAGGTGACTGTTTTGAGTGCGACTGGTGCGCCGTTGAATGTTACGAGTGCTGTTAGGTCAACTAATTGTTGGGGTCCGAATGCTGATGCTGGTTGATTGAGTCCTTGTCCGCCGTTTTGTGTCCAGATGTCGAGTATGCCGTTTGACCAGTTATTCCAGCCTGCTGGAAGCGGTGGAAGAACTGTTAAACTGAATGTTGTGGTGCCGGTTTCTGTGTATGTTGGTGCTGGGGTGTTGGTTGGTGAGGGTGCTGTAACTGTTAAGGTTGCAGTTATTGTTCCTGGGGTCATGCCTACTTGAGCTGCTGTTAAGGCAACTGTTCGGTGTGCTTGCGGTCACTATTGTTCCGCCGATTAGGGTTATGCTCCAAGCGTATGTTGTGATTGGGCAGCTCTGTCCTGGTGGAATAGTGTTTTGGCCTGGTTGTGATGGTGTTCCGTCGAAGGTTATGGCGTAGTTTGTTAGAGTTTGGGTGTTGCCTGCGCCGAATGGACTTCCTTCAGTGGTTACTGACTGCTACTGGTCCTGTTGCAGCTGCTGGGGTCCATGAGTATGTTGCGCCTGTTAGGATTGGTGCTGGCGTTATTACTTGAGCTGGGAGAGCGTCGTTTACTGAGTTCCTGGGGTTCCTGCTGTGAGACCGAGGGCACTGTTGCCGTAGCTGAGGATTTGGAATGTTAATGTGCATAAGTACGCCTGATGAGGCACTGTCGCTCATTTGTGTGCTGTATGCGTCGCTGATTCCTGCGTCAACTTTTCCTAGATAGTTGTCTATGAATCCTGGTGCGAACAATGTTGCGCCGCCTTGAACTTAGGTATGAGCCTTCGGTGACACCTGTGCATTCGAGTACGCTTGGATTCCATGTGACGCCTATGCTCCATCCCCAAACATTGCCAAGGGCGCCGCTGATGTATGCATCAACGCTGAATGTTCCGCCGATTGGGTTGCTTGCAGATGGCCATGCAATGGCTGCATTTGTGGTTGATCCATGCTGGTACAGGTTAATGGTCGTTGATGGTGTTTGAACTGTGAGTGATCCGCTGTTGCATGTTACTGGGATGTGTGGAGAGCCTACGTCGCTTGTTGCAATCAAGTATCCGCCGTTGATGGTTATTGCACTGGTGCCGTAGCCAACCACGGTGAACGTCATAGTAATGACTACGCCTGCTGCGTCAGTTGATTGATCTGCAGCTGTAATGGCTTGTGCTAAACCGCCTGAGATCGAGCCTGGATTGTCAACGTTGTCAAATAAGCTGCTTGAGGTTCCGGTGGTGGATACTGAGTCGCCGCCTGGTGCGTTGTCTGATAGGAATGGACCTGCTACAACTTTTGTCAATTGTACATACTGCTGTGTTCCAATTTACGGTGGGTATAGCCCAGCCCCAAATGTCGTTTGCGCCGCTGATGTAGATGTCGTACTTTACTGTTGTGCCGATTGGATTAGGGCTTGAAGGCACAGTAATGCTACTAACACTGGTTGACCCTGATTGATATACACTAAAGGTGCCAGTGGTAGCTTGCGCGTGCACTGTACCCATTGCAAAGAACATTGACGCTAGCATAAAGAAAACTAGCGCCAATGCTCCGATGCTTTTTTTGTTTGTTAGGTTTAGTTTCATTGTTTATTTCTCCTTTCCGTGTTTTTCGTCATTATGACTTAGTGCTTAACCGTTTGTGGGTTGGAGCGTAGGTTGTGAAGTAGTAGACGTATTCACTCAAGAATGCCAAGAAGCTTCCGCCGTTGATTGTGCCTTGGGCTGTAATGTCTGCGTATGGGTTGTAAATGTGGTTCGCGTAGTATGCGATGTATGCGTCAGTGAAGTAGAAGAAGTCGTTTGCATCAACAGTCAATCTTGGAACAGTCTGAGTCTGACCAGCTGAGTGGTGTGTAGGGTCCGAGGGCTGAGTTCTAGAACTTGTCCGCCTGCCATTGCTGCGCGTGGCATTACCATGTAGTCGTTGTCTGAGACGAAGTTAGGGTTGCGGTTAGCCGTTGAAGCTGTAGAGTTATGCCTGCGTCGAGTTTCATGTAAGCGATCCATACTCCTTCTGCCAGGTTAGGGCCTGTGGTTGGAATGGTGTTTGGTGTTACTTCCCAGAGCCATCTGAATGGTGTGTATGTGCCTGCGATAACGTTAGCTTGTGATGGTGCATAGTAGCCTGCTGGTTGCTGGTGCTGGTAGGCTTGCATTGTATATGCTTAGTGGGATCATGATTGCCTCGTTTGTTAGGTAGTAGCCTAGTGAAATGAATGCGATGGTGTCAGTTGCGGTTGTTATGTCAGTTACGACATCTGGGTTGCCTTCAGCCAATGTGTATGGAGCCATGTATTGACTGCCGGTAACTGCGCCTGCAGTGTTTGTGGCTTCAGCGCTTGTTGCCAAGTTGTTTGCCAAAGAAGTTGTTGAAGCAATCGTATGTTCCTGAGGTTGGGTCTCTTACGATTCTGTTGATTGGGTCACTTGCGTGTGCTGCTGCACCTGCTGGGAGGGTTCCGCCTGCTGCTGTGTATGCAGTGAAGAATTGTCCCCATGTAGTGTAGATTGGGCTTGTTCCTGCTGCGTCAGTGGATTCGAATAGTTGGCAAACTTGTTTAGCTGTAAGGTCAGTTGGAGCCCATGTCATGTCTGCGCTGTAAACTATGGCGACACTGTCAACGCCGACTGCCCAAATCTGGACGGTGCCTGCGTTTGATTGACCCCACTCTCCTATGGTTGGAGGTCTTGACATTTCACCAATGTCTGCAGTTGCAGTGCCTGTGGTGGGTAGAATAGCTGGGAACGCTGTTCCACTGCCTAAGCCTGAATGTTCATTGTGTTGATGTCTAGAGCGCTTGTGGTGTCCCCAACTGGGGTTAGCAGCAACCAAGCGAGTTCCAATAAGTTGGGAACGTCGCTGATGCTTCCTGTGGCTATGGGCAAGACGGTGCTTGAGCCAGCGATGCTGATCGTGTTCGGAGTAATCAAAGCATTTATCGGAAGAGCGGCTGCAGAAAAAGCGAGCATTGCGAGTACTAACAAAGATAATATTATTTTTTGGGTTTTATTCAATTTGTATTTCTCCTTTCATTATCTGTGAACGAGAATTATTTCGTTCGAACTACTAATCGAGGGTTAAGCCATATCTAGCTTACTCGCTGTAGATTATGAGGAAAAATTTAGTCTATAGAAGAATCAATAGTTTACGATATGCATGGAAGAAGTATCAGTTGGCGAGTCGTTTCTAATTATTACTATTGATTATAAATAGAAAACCGTTATCTTTACGGTTCTCGCCCATTTCACACAGTTGAGAGGGAGCTATCCCGCCTTTTCAGGCAGGCTTTAAGGGATGAACATTGCCAAGAAACTGGAATTATAGAATCTTAAAGGATAACTTGTTCAAAATAATCCTGTTTCTATGCGCAGCTTCATCAATTATCATTGTCCTTTTCATCTTCGGCTATATGCTGTCGCAAGGAGGGAATGACGTTTGCTGGGTGGATAATGAACGGGATCTGGAATCAACAGTGTCGCAGGCGCACCATTTCCCTACTATTGCCAATACTTTATATTGTTCAATGGCAGGGGCATTAATCGGACTCGCGATCGGACTCCCATGTGCAATTTACTTAGCGGAGTTTTCAAGTAGACTGAGAAACTTTGTCAAACCAGCTCTCGAAGTGCTGATGGGGTTTCCCTTCAGTTGTGATGGGACTGCTAATCTTAGTTCTCTTTTGCACAACTATATTCATAAACCCTCTTTCCGTTCGGGGAACATGCATTTTGGCTGCCTTTATGGTTCTTGGAATAATGGCTTTGCCAATAATCGTGAGCGTTTCAGAAGATTCATTAAGAGCTGTTCCTCAAGAGCAAAGAGAAGCATCTTACGGGTTAGGAGCCACAAGATGGCAAA
This sequence comes from Candidatus Bathyarchaeota archaeon, assembly GCA_963768425.1. Taxonomy (GTDB): domain Archaea; phylum Thermoproteota; class Bathyarchaeia; order Bathyarchaeales; family Bathycorpusculaceae; genus Bathycorpusculum. The sequence continues at coordinate 15,915 of CAVYHV010000022.1, forward strand.
CCACAACCAAAGTTATAATCCCGAGCGCATTATCAGGAATTTCCGTTGCATTTTTACTTAGCACTTCTAGACGTCATGGGAGAAACCATGGCTGTAACTTTAGTTATCGGTCCGCTTATCCCTCCGCCAGTCACCCTTAACCCCTTAGCAGAATCCGATGTAGTTACCAGTAAAATCGCTGCTTTGGTAACCCAAGTGGGTGAAGGCGGAAATTTATATTATCTTGCTCTTGGTTTAGCAGTCGCTCTTTTCATCTTAACGGTGTTCACTAATCTTGCTATAAGAATAGTGAGAAGTAACCGGACCAATGTAGGTGTCCATGGAAGAGGTGTAAGCAAGGATGAAACCGAAAACACTGCTACAGACAATTTACGTCTAAACTGAAAAACGCGAAAAAAGAAAATTTACTGACTTTCGCGCTTCTTTTTATTGCAGGCATCCTTACATTGATTCCCGGTGTTACGTATCTTTCCACTACTTTAGTCACTAAAATTCCAGCCTACACAAACTTACGACTGGATAGTTGCTAGGGTCAATATTGTCCATATTTATGATGCTGCCAAGCCTCATTTTATTCTCTGCAGCATACCTCTTACTGGAATCTCATTCAATGGGCTGGAAACTATCGCTTGCAACATGCATTGCTGCAATTTTTTTAGCAGTTCTCAATCAGTCAGATATCAATCTGGCGCTTTCAATAGGATTTCTAAGCGGATTAGCAGTCGCATTAGAAATTAGAAATAGAAAAAGCGGAGAAACCGTCCTTAAAGATTCGCCAATCGCAATAGAAAACATTGCAATACTCGGCATGTACATCTGCCTAATAATTTGCGTAAGCACCATAGTTTTCCTGTTTGGATACACAATCGTAAGAGGCGCACCATACATAAACTTTGATTTCCTCACAAAAATAAATTGGAGCTGGCCTCAAGCGGGGCAACTGATAGCGACAACTTTCTTCAACTTCACCTGGAGGCGTACTAGGCTACGCTTTCGGAACCATAATTATAACATTAGTCTGTGAGTGCATAGCAATTCCACTTAGGTTTAGCCGCAGCCATCTATCTATCAGAATACGCAGGACGAAACAAACTAACAGAGACCATTCGTTTCTTCATCGAGACACTCGCCGGACTACCTTCCGTCGTTATTGGATTACTAGTATTCCTCATTATAGTCCACGACTTAGGCTGGGGATTCACCGTCCAGGGAACAGCAATAGGATTAGCGATTATGATCCTACCATTTAACATAAGAGTGGTAGAAGAAGCGATGAGGTCGGTTCCAGACGCATTCAGAGAAGCTTCCTTTGCCCTTGGAGCCACCAAATGGGAAACGGCAAAGAACATCGTATTCTACGCAGCAACTCCGGGAATCATCACGGGCATTCTTTTAGGGGCAGGCGCAGCAATGGGAGAAAGCGCATTGGTCCTTGTAGCTCAGGCGCTGACATACCCTTCAGGGACCCCAACTAATCCCACCTTTCCAGCTTTAAGCCACCTGTTTGGAAGACAAGCAAACGGTTTTCCAACATTGGCCAGTTTTTATCTACAACGCAGCAACGGTAACTCCAATAGAAATAGGCACAGCAAAGTCCACGTTGGAAGGGTGGGTCATTAATCAAAAAGCATGGAGCGTGGCTTTTGCAGGAGCCGCTGTTCTTATAGCAATGTACCTTGTAGTTTGCATCGTAGCAATGTATGCAAGAAACCGTTTAGCCAAAAAAATCACGGGAAAATAAGGATAAAGAGCGAAGAGATAACCCATGGAAAAACCAGAAAACAGGAAACAGAAACAAAAAACTTGTTCTCAGCAATGCAAGCGTTGCAACCTGAATTATACCGATTTTCGCAATATACCTATTTAAACAAGAAAATTAAGGGAATATAATCAGAGGGGGAAAGAGGCAATGAAAAATCGCGCATGCGCGCTAGGAAGAAAAAGGAAGAGCCAATTGGCTTGCGCATCATTGATTCTGCTTCTATCCCTCATCCTAATTCAATCAATCTACGCAATTCAAGTAACAAATGCCCAAAGCACAACTGCAAACGGTCAATGGGCATTAAGTTTCCAAATCCAAAAAGTTGGACAGAACACCACAAGCAACATCTTTACACCCTTTGACCAGATCCAACTGACAGCAAACGTAACCTACAGAAACGCAACCCAACCAGACATATTAGTAACATTCAAAGTGCAGGGACCATCAAACGCCGCTAACCCAACAAATATCACAACAGTCGCAACAACAAACGCCACTGGCCAAGCAGAATCCGTCTTCAGACTTCCAGCAGATAACCAAAACGAAGATTCATCAATAGGAAAATGGCAGGCAACAGCAACCATACAAGCAGACAACAGCACCCTTCAGCAAAGCCTAAGTTTTACAACTCAATGGAACCTCCAAATAACATCAATAAGCACCCAAAACTCACAAGGACAAAACCAAACAATCTTCTACCCAGGCAAAACAGTCACAGTCAAACTAACAATCAGCAACAAGGGCAGCCTCAAGAAGCAAACGTCACACTCAACATGATGGATGCAACAGGAAAAACAATCAACCAAACACAAATCCAAAACACCCAAATAAACGCAGGTTCCAATTTAACTCAAGTAGAAACCGAACTCCAAATTCCAACAACGCAAACACAGGCGAAGCAACAATCAACGCAGCAGTATACTCAGGAACTTTTCAGAACATAAATGTACCAGCTGCTGAAAATCAAACCGCCTACTTCACAATAGCCACCAACACGGCACCCACAACCGACTCCTACGCCAACGCCCATCTTAACCGAAAACTCAGTAAGCCTCTTCTCATGGCTGTTGGTAGCAACAGGATTATTCACATTCACATCTCTCTTTATGTTCCTCAGAAGAAAACCAACTCCAGGAATTGGCACTCAAATGCCGAATCTGCCACCCACAATATCCAACCCAGCCGTGGCATCCCCACCAATTTTCCCGCCAAACGCACAAGAAACAACACAAAAGCAACCAACACAACCCACAGCAATACCCACAACGAACCCAGAAAAAACAATCAACGCAGCGATGATAACTCAATTGCCCAGCATATATGAAACATTAGATATTCCAACACCAGAATCAACATCGCCTCAAGAACAAAAACAAATCATGGTGGATCACTTAACCAAAATCTCAAGCATCAACCAAAAAGTCCAAACTTTAGAAACAGAGCTTAAAATCGAAAAAGAACAACTTAACAAAGAAATAACGGATCTCAACAAAACACTTGATGAGCAAGAGAGAGCCGTAAAGAGCTACTTTGAATCAATAAGACAAGCAATATCAACAATAAACACTCAACCAACAGAAATTAACGATAAACAAAACCCGCCTCAATCAGAAATCAGTAACGAACAAAACGCTCAACCAAAACAACAAAGCACCGAAGACAAAAACGCAAAGGAAACACAATCCAAAATTCAGAAACAACAACCTACACGGCAAGAAGACACAAAAACGTCAGAGCACACCAAAGAAGACTAAAAAAGCATAAATTTCCTTAAAACTTGAAAGCGTCAGCCATTTCTACAACAACGAAGACTAGCGACCGTTGCCTTGCCGTTTCAACCGTAGTCTCTGAAACTCGAAGGCGTCAATCTGATGTATCATCCTCATATGTAGCTTAATTAGTCAATGTTGGCGCAATTAAAGGAGCAAATAATCTTTTGGGCGGTCTCATAATGTATGTTGAGTGATATCTGCACTTGAAAGATTTAGGGAAAAATGCCAGGTATTTCATTGTACATGTTACTTTAATTGCTGAATGCTGCGGTCTTTCGGCTTTTTTTCAATCTATTTCGAAACATAATAAAAAACAGTGTACAGATAATTACAACTGCAACAATCGCCACCGCCACAATAATCAACATAGTGTCAGACGAGTTAGATGAATGGTTTAATGTTGGAGACGCAGAGGGTGTAGGTGAGCTGGATGACGTAGGCAGAGCGCCCTGAGCGCCTAGAGCGTAGACTTTGTGGTTGTATGAGCCTATGTAGACCACTCCATTAACAACAGCAGGCGAAGAATACACCCAGCGGCCCGTATCGTAATTCCAGAGTTTGGTGCCAGTAGCGTGTTCAAAGCATAAACGTTACCGTCACCTGAACCCACGTAGACCACCCCGTCGACAACGGCTGGAGAGGAACCAACGTTGCCTCCAGTAATGTAACTCCAGAGCTTGGAGCCATCAGAAGCACTTAAAGCATAAACGGTGCCGTTATAGGTACCGAATATGTTGGAGATTTCTGAGCCTACATAAACTACCCCATTAACAACAGCAGGAGATGAGCCAACATCCCCGCCTATAGAATAATTCCAGAGCTTGGAGCCGTCGGAAGCACTTAAAGCGTAAACATTGCCATCATCAGAGCCAACATAAACCACACCGCCAACAACAGCAGGAGAAGAATCAACTTCGCCACCTGTAGTGTAGTTCCAGAGTTTGGACCCGTCAGCGGCGTTCAAAGCATACACGTCTCCATCACCAGAGCCAACGTAAACCACACCGCCAACAACAGCAGGAGAAGAAAATACCCCACTGCTTGTAGGATAGCTCCAGAGTTTGGAGCCAGTAGCGTGTTCAAAGCATAAACTTCACCAGTGGAGGAGCTAAACGAAAGAGTAGAAACCTCTGAACCTATGTAAACAACTCCATTCACTACAGCAGGAGACGAGTCAACAGCAGTACCAACAGTATAATTCCAAAGTTTCGCACCGCTGGCAGCCTTCAATGCATAAACATTACCATCATCCGAACCAACATAAACCACACCGCCAACAACAGCAGGAGAAGAATCAACATAGTTATAGTAACCAGCAGAATAATTCCAAAGCTTGGAGCCATCGGAAGCACTTAAAGCATAAACATTGCCGTCATCAGAGCCAACATAAACCACACCGCCAACAACAGCAGGAGAAGAATCAACATAGTCGCCGGTAGTATAATTCCAGAGCAGGACAGGGGTAGGCACCTGGTTGCCAGATGCCGCACCGCTGTGAGACACATCCGAACGGAACATTGCCCAGTCTGCGTTCCCGAACGGAGTCAAAACCAAGCTCGAAAGAAAAATCAAGCAAGCCACTGCTACTACCGCATGCAAACCCTTCATACGTGCAAAGCACCCTTTTTGTCCCTTATCGTTAAAGAACTATTAAAGGTCTTTTGCTATAGGTTCTATAGCTTAAAACCAAAGAAGAAACAAAAACGAATGTGAAGTTGATTGTGTGTTGAATTAGCAAAAAATAGTGTTGTGCTAAAATAATTGGTAAAGCCAGTACCAATGCTCCCTTCCACTTCACGGCCGATTCTCCAAAGAACTAACTATTTTCAGACAATCGTTATACGAGGTTTGTCGCTGTAAAAGAGGGCAGGCAAATAAGTCCAGCCAGAACTATTTAGTGTGACTTGCCCCCGCCGGTTCTGTATCATGCTTTCTCTAAATAGTATTAAGCTAGAACTATTTTGTATATCATTTCTATATTGAAAAATATGATATATGTTTGTCCATTTAAAGGGGGTCTTGGAGAAGGTTGAACATAATGGACGCATGAATTTGTTTTTCAGTGAATGTTTTTCATTATTTAATTTCAGGAATTGCTTACCTAAAGCCAAAGGGCAAATTCTTACTGATAATTCTACTAGTTCGAATAACGAGTGGTTTTCAGTAGATTATTGGCGTCAGGGCACAAAAAGGTAGAGCCAATTGAAGGAAACATACAAAGTACTGCTAATAGCTCTTTCATCTACAGTAGATGCGAATACTTATGGCTAGCTTTGCCTGATATCTTCTTGGGACAAGTTTGGATAATGTCTTCTTGAAGTTCAAGAGCTTTGTTCAAGAGCTTGTTTCGCCGATCTTCACTTTTCAAATGAAGCAGTATGCATGGTACCGAAAAGCCGACATCATTGATTTAATGCTCAGAGTAGCCCTCATGAATTGTTATGCTGAAGGACTCACAAACGCACTTCGCAAACAAAAAGCTAAAAGAAAAAGCACGCCCACATCTGAGACTGCCCTAGCCTACCTTAAAACGCAAACCATCAATGACACCCTCCAAGTCGCCAGAACTCAGATTTTAAAATGCGTAACACTGTTTGCCAAAAAAAGACTAGTATTAACCAACGTCGCTATAGCGTTTGACTGGCACGATGTGCGATTCTACGGAAAACACAGTAAGGAAGGAGTAGTAGGCACCAAGCCTGAACGTGGAACAAGCTATGCCTACTGCTACCTTACCGTCAGCATCATCACGCCCGGCAAACGCCTTGTGCTTGCAGTCGTTCCGCTACTATCAAAAGATGAATTGTGGCAAATAGTTCTTCCGCTTCTTGACCAAGTACTGCAGAACGTCAAAGCAGTCTCCTACGTGGCCTTTGACAACGGTTTCCAAGACAGCAAGCTTCTGCAGGCGCTTATCGACCGCAACATTGGCTTCATTGTTCCTTTGCGTGACACGGTTAAGCTGCGTAGGCGTTGGAGGTGGAAACGCTACCTCAAACGCTTCACGTACTGCACTAAAGGTGTCTGGGTTGACGTGGTTGAGGCTGTTGACTCTAAGGGCACGCAGTATTTTCTTGGCACCAACCTGCCGGGGCGACCGAAGCGTGTTTTGAAGCTGTACAAGAAGCGTTGGGGCATAGAGACCAGCTATAGGGTGATTGGGCAGTTCTTGGCTAAGACAACTTGCGATGACTACTCGGTTAGGGTCTGGTATTTTGTTTTGGCTGTTCTGCTGTATAATGTGTGGGTTCTTCTAAACGCCCTGGGCAAAGGATCATGTCATCGTGGTGAGGCTGAAGCTTTTGTGCTTGTGGTCTTCGCCTGCTGTTTCATGCAAGCTGTCAGATTCGTTTGGATAACTGCTACCTTTGAGGTGTAGTGTGAGGCTTAAAGGCGAAATGATAGGTGACGTTTTCTTTTTCTTAAAGTCTTAGCTATGTTTTGTCTTGCCCCCTGTTTCTACAGGCTTGATGGCGCCACTCGACTGTAAAGTTCTCTAAAATAATTCGCAGCCAAAGTCTTCAGCGTCGCCCATTCAACCAAATCAAAAGGTCCAATCGAATTGTGCTAATTATTCGCATCTACTGTCTAGACTGTTAATCTCCCTCTTGCTTGTTCTATTCAACTATCTGTTTGGATATCATCCTGGATATCAGATTGGACAATTTGGTCTGCCCTTTGTAAATTTGTTTTCTCGAATGGATTCTACCCATTACTTGGATATTGCACTCAACGGATATCCTAACGGTTACCCTGACGTTTCAACATGGACGAATGGCGTATCAGAATCAGTTGTCCCCGTTCTCGTCTATCCTCAATGGGCGTTCTTTCCGTTATACCCGGCAGTTATGAGAGTTTTAGGACTTTTACTCACGCCCTTTTTTTCAGTTTCAAACGCCTTAACGGTAGCCGGTTTCTTGATAAGCAATTTCTGCTTTTTTATCAGCACATACTTTCTATTTAAATTAACCAACAAATTGTTCAATTCAACAAAGATAGCGATAGCAACAGTAGCCTTCTATTCTTTTTGCATGGGCAGTGTTACCCTTTCCGCAGTATACAGCGAATCGTTATTTATGGCCTTAACATTAGCTTCTTTCTATTATCTAGAGGAAGGTAGATTTTACAGAGCCACATTTTTCGGCTTCTTTGCTGCCTTTACAAGAAGTGATGGCTTTATAATATTCATACCGTTCTTTATCTATGCAATACAACAACTGAAAACTCTAAAAACAGAAAAAATACAGAACTTAAAGAAATCTTTAAGCCTGGTTGGGTTTTCTGGAATAGTTGCATCTCCTTATCTGTTATGGAATATTGAAGGGTACTTCTTGGCAGGAGGCGTTTTTCCAGTACAAGTTATATCGCGCAATTTGAATTGGGGAATATTCCCGAATCTATATGTTCAATTCACTGACGGCACAGTCCGGCTTCCTGTACAACAAGCTTATCTACTTTTAGGAATCTTGTTCATTTTGATCCCAACAGTTTATCCGATAGTTAAAACAAGAAGATTGATCACAACAGAAGTGCAAACACTAAAATATTGGGTATTCTATTTTGCAATGCTTTACGTTCTAATCACTCAGTCAATAGCATTCAGTGTAATACGCTACGCGATTCCCTTGCTTCCTATATATTGGGTTTCTGCAAAGATTTATGGAAAAAACCGCTTTGCTGGCGGAATCGTTTTTGGAATAATGACAGGACTCATGATTGCAAGCACATATTTCTTTGAGACAGGAAGCATAGTTTACCAATGAGGAAATGACGAAAGAACGAGCATGCAGGTTCATTCCTACTTGTTCCTAAAATGGTTAAGCCAACAACTTTTTGGGATAGCTCATAGGAACAGCTGTATCGCTATTGATATTTTGCGAGCACGTTTTAGTCTTCATTCATCGTTTCAGATTAAATTCTATGATGTGTCGCGCGCACCGCGCTCTATATGTAGGTTCTGGAAAAACAGGAAGAAACACTGAAATCTATTTCAACCAAAGCGGCCAAAAGAATCGCTCACCTATAGAAACAATTAATAAAAACAATTGTCGATAGTTATGCAGAGGAATTTAATGGGCGGGAATATAAGATTAGGGGCTTATGCTATTGATAGTAAAGTTACTTTCAAAACTGAACTTCATGACCCAATGCATGCAATTAAACTTGACAAGGAAGTAAATGGTTATTGTCCATTGTGTGGATACTGGTCTATAAGCACTGATGTGATTATAGATTCTAAAACAGGTGAAAGAGGAGATATATGCCAAAATTGTGGCACAATATTCGATGCTTCAGCACTTGCATTCATGGATTCGCAAGTGTGCAAATGTGGGCATCCCAGAAACTACCACGACAAAAGCTACCTAAACTGCAAAAAAGGGCATGAACAATCTGATTGCCAGTGCAGAAAATATGAACCAACACAGGTTACAATCACATCTTTAGCACAAACGCAAAAGTAAGAGAGACAAAATAACTGAAGTTACAGAAAATTAATTATGCAAACTACCTAAACTCCATAATTGAAACACTCCTTTTGGAGTTCTATCTAACGCTTATCGTTCTCTAAGTATTTTAAAGATTAAAAGAGTTGACAAATAGGTAATTGATTATTGATTAGAGTTAGCCCAGAAAGAAACATAGTCGGCCATGAAAACTAAGAAGTCAGATCCGTCGATCTTTCCATCGTTGTTTAGATCGCAAGCAGGGTCTAAAATCCTTTTTGTCTGGTAATCAATGTATGCTGACATAAAATAGAGGAAGTCTTGTCCATCAACAACTCCATCATGCGTGAAGTCGCCTGCTGGATATACTTTCAAAACAATGCTCGAATTACTGACCGTGTTGAACGTGTCACCACTGTAGATTGCTGTAATAGTCACTATGCCCGTCTTTGTATCATTGAAAGTTGTTGACGTGATGCCGGAACTCAGAGAAGACATGGGTGGATAGAAGCCACCCGTACTGTCGTTTGAGCTCCATGTTATGCTTCCGGTCGTGTTGTAGCCAGATACCGTTGCAGTCAAAGTAGTTATAGAATAGGCATTCAGGACACTGGAAAAACTGACAACAGTTGTATTGGATTTAGTGATAGTCCTCACCTGAAAAGTGGTTGACGCTTTAACCGTAACCTGCGAGACGTCTGCCTGTGCTAAAACATTGTAAAAACCGGTAATGGTACCTGGGTCACTTCTAATCCGGAATTGCAAATCGCAGTTTCCGTTTAAGTCAGTACTAAGAGTTGTCGCAGTAATCAGGTTGCCTGAGGGGTCAAATACCTGGACAGAAACTAACTTGCCAGCTATCGCTGCACCGTTACAGGTCAATGACCCATTTATCATCACTAAGCTGCCTAAAACGTACGCGGGCTTATCAGTCGATATTTTAAGGACGGCACCGTTATTTTCCGCAATCGCTTTGGGCAGTGCCACAACGAGGATGGACAAGCACAAGCAAGCAATTATTAATGATGATTTCTTCATACTCAATCAAACATAATAGGTTTCCAGAACATTTGAAAATTTTCACTATAGAAACCAGTGGGGTAAATAGCACATGTATTGCTATTTAGCACACAAAGTCTTCCGGAGACTTTTTGTAGCGTTGAAAAAACCACATTCATATTCCCTGAAGGCGTACCGTTAGGTTATTTTTCATAGCTCCCAATCTTGAAATAAAAATAACGTTTCAGGCGAAAACGAGGGAGATAAAACTTTGGGCAACCTCTTCTTAACTGAATATGCAAAGTGTATTGACAAAATGTATTGACAACGACCGACCGGTCGGCTTGTACACACACAGAAGAAGGGGGGACCCTTTCGTGGTGCAAATAACTTAACATTACGCCCTGAAGGTAAGAGATAAGAGAATGATGCCGCCACCTCCCGCTGAATCCATTTTTTCCATTTCCATTTTGTTTAGCTCAGATGATTAGTTAGTTGGAGCGTAGGTTGTGAAGTAGTGTACGTAGTAACTCAGGAATGCCAGAAAGCTTCCGCAGTTAATTGTGCCTTGTGCTGTTATGTCTGCATATGGATTGTAAACATGGTTCGTGTAGTATGCGATGTATGCGTCAGTGAAGTAGAAGAAGTCGTTCGCATCAACTACCAATCTTGGAACAGTCTGAGTCTGACCAGCTAACGGTGAATAATTGCCTAACGCTGAGTTCAGAACTTGGCCGCCTGCCATTGCCGCGCGTGGCATCGCCATATAGTTGTTGTCTGTGACAAAGTTCGGGTTGCTGCCAGCTGTACCTGCGTCAGCCTTCAAGTAAGCAATCCATACTCCTTCTGCCAGGTTTGGACCTGTAGTTGGAATAGTGCTTGGTGTTACTTCCCAGAGCCATCTGTACGGTGTGTAAGTGCCCGCGATAACGTCTAGTTGCGACGGAGCAAAGTATCCTGCGCTGCCTGTTGGTGGACTAGCGTTGTAAATGTTTACGCTAATCATGCTGGTGGAGTATTCTAGAGCGATGGGCATCGGAACGAATGCGATTGAATCGTGTGAGGATGCAAGTGCTTCGGCGTATGTTTCTTGAGCATTGAGAATGGTGTATGGAGCCATATATTGACTGCCGGTAACTGCGCCTTGAGCATTCGTGGTTTCAGCGCTGTGACCAAGTTGTTCGCCGAAGAAGTTGTTCCAGCAATCGTAGGTTCCTGAAGTTGGATCCCTAATAATTCTGAAGATTGGGTCACTCATGTGCGTTTGAGCTGCTGTTGGAATTGCGCTTACGCTACCGTAGTATGCAGTTAAGAATTGTCCCCAAGTAGTGTAGATTGGATCTTGACCTGCAGCGTCGGTAGACTCGAATAGTTGAGCAACCTGCTTAGCGGTAAGATCTGTTGGAGCCCATGTCATATCTGGGCTGTAGACGTTTGCGATGCTGTCAATACCAATTGCCCAAATCTGGACGTTGCCTGCGTTTGATTGACCCCACTCAGCTACGGTTGGAGGTCTTGACATTTCACCAATGTCTGCAGTTGGGTTACCAGAAGCGGGTAAAATAGCTGGGAACGCCGTTCCGCTTCCCAAGCCTTGAATGTTCATAGAGCTGATATCTAGAGCGGCTGGGGTGCCCCAACTGGGGTTAGCAGCAACCAAGCTGTTCCAATAAGTTGGAAAAGTCGCGGATGCTTCTATCGCTATTGGCAAAACTGTGCTTGAGCCAGCGATGTTCAGATTGTTAACCGCGATTAAAGCATGTGCCGGAATTGCTGCTGAAGAAAATGCCACGATTACCAGCACCATTATTGAAATCATTACTTTTGAGGCTCTATTCAATTTTTGTCATTCTCTTTTTCGGTTTGTGAAAACTGTCTTCGATTGCTTAGGAAGCCAATCAAGGTTATGCTGAAATAGTTATTTGTTGAGGTAGCGTTTGCATTCCAAGTGCTTCACCAACGATGTAGTAAGTGCAGGGTGACGCATGAAAAACTGGGCATGACAAAGTGGGAACGAGAAGGCAAGGACTAGCGCTTAAAGAGTTAAAATTGCAAACCTGATCCCACTCGAAACTCTGTGTGAAACTTGCACCTGGTAACAGAGAACGCTCCATGATGAACATGGGAAAAGCCTTTCCGTATGAATCTCGATATACTATTCCTGTGCTGTTGTAAACTATGTAATCAAAGAAACCGCCTGTGTAAGTGAAACTAATGGTTTTGTCGCTAACGTTGTTTACGCTTAATGTGAAATCAACTGGCTGGCCTACTGCGTAAACGGTCTGTGTAGTGGATAAGGTCAGCGTTAACGTTAATGCGCCATTGTGAACAAAAGGAGTTGGACCAGCCCAATAGGCAATGTACGCATTCATAAACTCGAAGAAATCAGTTGCAGTAATGGCGCCATCATGATCAAAATCTGCAGCAGGATTACATTGATGGCTACCGTCAAAGCTATTGTAGTCAATGTAGGCACTCGTGAACGCAAAAAAACTGTTAGAATCCACTTCACCTTGATCAGTTAAATCACCAAGGCAATTCACCGTTATCGTGCTACCCGTACAGCTGTCGCCTGTAGAAGTGGTTGCCCCGGCAATAGAAGAAGCAGTTGCGCTCAAAACATAGTCGCCTAAAGCGAAACCAGTGGTATTCCACGCGGTGGATGCAACCGCTGAGCCTCCGCTTGGTAAAGTAACAGCTTGAGTACTGACAGGGATGTCGTTAACAGAAAATGTAACGGTACAGCTGACCGGTGAAGAACCAGAATTTTCTATATTAGCTGTAAGGGTTGCCGAAAAGCCCTGTTCAACGAAAGACTGAGAACAAGCCACTTCAGTAACAATTATGCTATTCACTGTACTACTACTCGAATTAGCAAGCTGGGCGTCACCCCAAAGTTTTGTCTCAGAAAACGGCAAGAGAATGCTTGCTACAAAAACAATCAGAAGAAACATACACAGATGCTTTTTCAAAGCCATTTCGCCATATGAATGGTGTTAGGAAAAAGTATTTGATACTTTCCAACATATAACATAAGGGACCCAATAGTTTGGGCAGGAACTATTTAGAGACTATTTGGCCCTTTGAATTTTGAAGCAATTTGGAGACTGGCAAGCCACCGCTTGAAATACATTGCCAACAAAGTCTCTGTTGGAATAATTTTAGAAACTTTGAGTAAGGAAAAAGTAACCATTACCTTAATTACAAAAGCGTAGTGTAATGGAACTTTTCCCTCGCTGTGCCTTCTCCTATTTCTCCTAAGTTCAATTGAGTAAGAGCGGTATTTGATATTTGCCGCTATAGAAAACATTGGGCAAATAGTTTCTTTGAATCTATTTAGCCAAACTCGTAGAAACTGTTATTTACAAACTAGGTCAATGCTTTCCGCTGCATTTTGACAAAAGAAACGTGTTTAAACTTATTTTTTAATGAAAGGATCTTAAGAAACAGGCAAAACAAGAAAAGCACTGCTATATAGGTAATAAAGTTCTCGTTAGATTATGCAGCGAGACTTTATCTATCCAACTTGAGTCAGCACATGAATATGAGTACCTGTATTATGCGTGAGGTTCCATGCAAGTGCGGTGGCAGATGGTTCAAGACTGAAGCCGATGGCACCAGAAAATGCATCAGATGCTGGCCAACCAAGATAAAAAGCCAGATAATGTTGAACTCTTAAAGGCTAGACAAAAAGCTTAGAAGTTAGTTTTAGCTTAGGCAATCGTTTAATTTTGCCCTTCAAGTGGTTCAAATTGAATCACCTTCTATATAGTTACTACAATCTACTAAGATATTTCTTAAGTTGACGAAAGCCCCCAATGATAATTGGGGAAAAGGATACGCAAAAAATCAACACTTCAGTAATCTTCACGTGCCCTGAATGCAAAGAAAACTTCGAATTTGACTTTGTTGACGAATACCAGTATGTCCACTGCCCAATCTGCGGAATCGAGCTGATGACTATCCGAAAAAATCAGATCTTATTGCTTGAGCCTTTCGAGTTTGACCAGAGAACCCAGATATCCAAAATGAAATTACCAGTTCATGCAGAGTTGAGGTGAAAAACTTGAAAGTAAAATGTGTAGGATGCGACAACAAATTTGATCTTCACCCCGAGAACTTCTCAAACTTTGAAGTAGTCTTCTGCCCAACATGCGGACTAGACCATCAAGTCATCAAAAAACCAAGCCACGTCACCGTAAAAACAATCCAATTCGCCTAAAACCTCAACCTTTCATAGTCTGTTTCACTAAACAAATGCGGTAAACACGTTTATACTGGCGGACTCTTCAATGGGTTTTATGCAAGAAATAGAAGTCAAAATTTTAGAGATTGACCGAAAAAAGATTGAGAAAACTCTAACGGATCTGGGTGCAGAAAAAATCTTTGACGGCGGCATCCAAACCATTTTCTTCGACTTTGAAGACGGAAGAATAGTCAAGGCAAAAGATGTTTTGCGCCTAAGAAAAGAAGAAGACAAGGTTGAATTAACGTTACAAAAAAGTTCGCTTCACACAATCTGCTAAAACTGCTGAGGAATATTCTGTTGACGTCTCAAATCTGGAGACTGTGAAGATAATTTTGGAGAACCTTGGGCTGTCTGTTAAAGAGAGTATGGAGAAACATAGAGTTAGCTACATGCTTGATCACGTACGTTTTGATATTGACCGCTACTTTGGCAGCTATGCTTACATTCCGGAGTTTATGGAGATAGAAGCGGATCCTGACTTAATCCACAAGTACGCCGAGCTTTTGGGCTTTAAAAAAGAGGATTGCCTGCCATGGTCCACTATCGAGTTGATCCAGCATTACTCAAGAAATGAAGCCAAGAACAGAAATTAGGGAGTTTTCTGTGTTTCAACGGTAGCTTTTGCAGGTTTGGCGGTTTTGGGTTTAGCGGTTTTGGGGGAGCGTTTTGCTTTCGCAACTTTTTTCTCGGGCGAGGCAGCTTTCTTAGGGCTTTTGGCAGTTTTTTTGGCTGGACTATTCCAAGCAGGGTATTTGCCGTGTTCTTTCTTGAAGCTCTCCAGCAGCTCTTCCTGCGCCGCCTTCGGATCTTCAGTCAGCATCCAGCTGACCCCGACTTTTTCCATGTAGCCATCATCAAGTAGCATTGCGTTGATTTTTCTTGTTATTTTTCCGCCGTATCCGGCTAGGTAGCCGCCGAAGATTCTTTTGTTGAGTTTCTTTGTTTTGCCGATATAGAGGATGTCTGAGTCAGTTTTTCCTGTGGGCAAGCTGTCAACTAAGATTAAAACTGTGCTTTTGTTGAGTGGGAGGCTGGAAAACGGTAGGTTTTTCAAAGAAACGGATTCTGAGAAGCCTTTTTCTTTAAGAGTTAAAGAATTCATGCGTTTTAATAATTCAGCTCAGGATTTAACCCTTACTATATAGAACGGCAATATATAGTCTATTTATCACTATAGAGTCTATTTTCGGAGCCCTTAATCACAACTCCCCCACATAAAACATATACGGAGAGTATCCACACGCACAGAAAAGTTCCACTTTTCGAGTATGAAACGTTCCGTGTTCGCCAAGCAAAATGCACAGAAACCAAAGATCTGCCAAGGAAGCAAGACCGCTGAACCCCAAAAAGCCAAATCCGAAGAAAAATAATGCGTCCAGATTAGTTGATAATGCGCAAATTCCAAAAGTTCTAATGTATGATTGCCCAAAAAACTACTGTGGAAAACATGTCCAAAGAATCGCTGTCGACTTCGAACGCTGATCTGGATCAGAAAACTGCCCAAAGTCAGAAAAAGTTCCTAGACAACCCAAGCTACTACATAAACAGAGAACTCAGCTGGGTAAGATTTAATTTGCGTGTCCTTGAGGAAGCGCAAGACCTCAAACATCCTTTGCTGGAAAGGGTCAAGTTTATCGCGATCTGCGGCAGCAACCTCGACGAGTTCTTCATGACGCGGATTCCGAGGCTTATGAAAAAAATCAAGGCGGGATCTGAAGAAAAATCGATGGATGGAATGTCCGCTGCCGAACAGGTTGAAGCGACAAGAAAAGAAATATTGCCTTTGATCAAGAACCATGGTGCTTGCTGGAGAGATGAGCTTCTCCCTGCTTTAGCAAAACAAAAAATCTTCATTTGGAAATTTAGTGATTTGGGTGTAAAAGATAAGGAAAACTTGCGTAGTTTTCTGAAACAGTCCATTCTCCCGTTGGTCAAAACTAAAGAAGGTTTTGATAGTGCAGCGATCGAGAATCTTCACATAACTTTTTACGTAACGGGTTTTGCCGAACAAGATACCTATTTCTTAGTTGATGTCCCGACTGAAGAGTTCGGAAGGCTGATAAGAATTCCGAAAAGCGTTTACAGTCAAGAAATAGAGTATAATTATGTCTTTGTTGAAGACTTGATTGCAAGTAACTTGGATCTATTCTTCCCAAACGAAAAAGACCTTACAGCGTACCAGTTTAGACTAACAAGGAATGGGGAAATAGCCATCATTATGAATGAATCAGCGGACTTCCTCTATTCCGTGAAGAAGAGCTTGACAACTAGAAAAGTCGGTTTCCCAAGCAGGTTAGAATTTGAAATGACAGTGCCTGCTGACATTAAAGATAAAATAGCTGAAGCGCTAGGCTTAGCTGACAATCTAACGTATGAATTTGATGGGCCACTTGGACTTGTGGATCTTTGGCAAATGCTGAAAATAAATCGCCCCGACCTTAAAGATAAAACATATATTCCAAGCATCTCGCCCCTTTTGAGCGCCGGACAGGATATTTTTGCTAGCCTGGACAAACAAGACTTCGTTTTATATCACCCATATGACAGCTTTGACGTAATTATTAATCTTCTAAAAGAAGCAGCTCAAGACAGTGGCGTTTTGGAAATATGCATGACAATGTACAGGATGGATCATAATTCGCCGGTTGTTGACGCTTTGATAGAGGCAGCTGAAAAAGGCAAAAAAGTAACGGCGATAATTGAACTTAAAGCCAAATTTGACGAAGAAAACAATATTCTCCTTGTTTCTAAACTCAGGCAAGGTGGAATAAACACAGTCTACAATTTCCCCAACTTTAAAGTTCACGCAAAACTATGCCTAATTGTTAAAAAAGAAAAAGACAAAATTGTAAGGTACTCTCACATCGGGTCAGGAAACTACAACTCCGTGACAGCAAGAATCTACGCGGACATCGGTTACTTGACGTCGAATCCTGACGTAGGAAATGAACTTAACGACCTCTTTAACATCATCGTAAACGGTCTACAAGAAGAAGAATTCCAACACCTGCTTGTAGCACCAAAAACGCTAAAGAAAGAAATTCTAAAGCGAATAGAAAAAGAAATAAGTTTTCACCAAAAAACCGGGAAGGGATACCTGGCTTTTAAACTGAATAATCTTGAGGAGACAGAAATCATTCAGGCCTTGTTCAGGGCTTCAATGGCCGGAATCAAAGTCGACCTAAACGTCAGAGGCCTTTGCTGCTTAAGACCAGGAATACAGGGAGTAAGCGACAACATTTCAGTGATATCCATCGTGGGACGCTTTCTTGAACACGCACGGATCTATTACTTCCCAGGCGACCCAGAAGATGACGTCTTAATCGGCAGTTCCGACATGATGTTTAGAAACCTCAACGAAAGAATCGAAGTCCTCTTACCAGTGCCTGACCCATATATCCGCCGCGCACTCCTTGAAATCATGCTCAAAATTGCTCTGCGCGACAACGTTAAAGCAAGAAGATTGCTGACAGATGGAACATACGAAAGAGTAAAACCTGTCAGGGGAGAGGAAATCATCGATTCTCAAGCTTGGCTGATTAAGAACAGGGGCATCTGGAATGAAAGGCCCAGTTAAGACGAAACCATGCGAAACTGACCTAAGCTACTGTAGATTCGGTTGCGAAACAATGCTAACGCAACTTGATGCTTTTGAGCAACTAATTGATGGAGTGCTAAAAAGCAGCGACATCGAATACGTACATAGAATGCGGGTTGGTTCCCGCAGAATCAGAGCAGTGCTGCCTATTTTCAGGGTCTGCTTTCCCAAAAAAGACTATAAAAAATGGCGGCGAGAAATAAAAGAAGTGACTCGTCTTCTTTCTAACGCCAGAGACCTAGATGTTCAAATAGCTTTTATAGAGCAATACAAAGAAAACCTAAAGCCAACGGCAGGAAAAACAGGCCTTGATTTACTTCTCAGACAACATAAAGAACAAAGAAAAAGAATTCAATCGTCCGTAGTTAATGGTTTAGAAAAGCTGATTGCAAGCTGCATTTTGAAAGATATGCGAAGTTTTTGCTTACAAACCGTAAAAGAGCAAGCAAACTCAACTTTTAACCGCGAAATTGTGCTGGAGAAAGCGCATTGGCACATATCCACCAGATTAGACGATTTCTTGGGGATGGAAGAATATGTTTACATTGAAAACGAGACTCTAAAGCACCATCAGATGAGGATATGCGCTAAAAAACTTCGTTACACACTGGAACATTTTGCGTCGCTCTACCCAAACAAGCTCGCTGGAGAAATAGAAAGAATAAAAGCGTTTCAAGATGTACTCGGCGAAATGCATGAGTGTGACATTTGGATAGATTATATCCCAAAATTCATAACGGAAACAAAAAACAAAATACGATCGGAGAAAAACAAGAAAACAGCCCCTGCAAAAGTTGAGCTTGAACTTTCGAACTTCTTGACATTTATAAGACAAAAAAGAAAAGAGCATTATAGCCAATTTGTCCAACTTTGGAATAAAACCAAAAAAGAAGCGTTTTTTACTCAACTTAAAAAGACAACTGGCGTTGGATTAGAAATTGGAGAACAAAAAATTAGGCAGGCCCTCATGAACCCAGATATTAAAATTGCTGCCATATCCGATGTTCACGCAAACCTGCAAGCTTTAGAAAGAGTAATTCAGGATGCTGAAGAGAGGGGCGTAGATGTTTTTCTGAATGCTGGTGACTCAGTAGGGTTTGGACCTTTCCCAAACGAAGTAATTGAACTTCTTTGCGAAAAAAACGTTTTAAGCGTTGTTGGGAACTATGACCTTGAAGTTATTGAGGGCAAGACTAAAGAGAAAAACGAAAAAAACCTCGCTTTAAGATTTGCGAGAAAAGAGTTGTCAAACGCTTGTGTAGAATATCTTCATTCGCTGCCTCGCGAACTCACGTTTGAAGTCGCAGGCAAAAAACTGCTGGTGACTCATGGAAGCCCCGAGTCAATTGATGAACACATTTACCCTGACATGCCGGTTGAGCGTTTAGAAACGCTTTCCAACACCGCCAAAGCTGAAGTAATAGTCATAGGTCACTCTCATCAACAACTAATGCGACAGGTAAATGGAACCTCATTCGTTAACCCTGGAAGCGTTGGAAGACCTGGCGACGGAAACCCGCAGGCAGCTTACGCAATATTGGAGTTTAACCCGTTCAAAGTTGAGATGATTCGGCTCGATTATGACATTTCAGCAGCCGCAGACGCTCTTCGGAAAAAATCGTTACCTGAAAGTTTCTCCCAGATGCTTCTCCAAGGCGTATCTCTTGGAACAATAATCGAAGAAGATACCACAAGAGAAAACGATGCAACCAAAAACCGCAAATATATAATCCAAGCCTGCAAAGAATTTGCGGGTGGACATTGGGATGATTCGGAACATTATTCCCAAGTTACTAAACTTGCTTTAAAGTTCTTTGACGCTCTAACCGATGTCCATAAGTTGGGTGAGCAGGAAAGATGCTGGCTCGAATATGCTGCAATTCTGCACGATGTTGGATTATCGAAAAGTATGGGTGGTCACCATAAAGAATCAGCTAAACTCATCCTCAACGCTACCCAATTGCCCTTCTCATCCAAAGAAAGACGTATAGTAGCAAGCACCGCCCGCTATCACAGAAAAGGATTGCCCAAACAAAAACACTATAACCTCAGATCGCTAGACCGGCACACGGTAAATACAATAAATATTTTAGCTGGTCTGCTGCGGGTTGCCGACAGCTTAGATTATGCACACCAATCAAATGTGAAAGCTTTGAATTTCAAGGTGGGTGCCAAAAAGATAATTGCCGAATGCTTATGCGAAGGGCAATCAATCTTGGAGCAGCAGGCTTTTAATAAGAAGAAAGATTTGTTTGAAAGGGTCATGGCAAAGAAATTGGTGCTATCATGCAAGACACAGCAAAAAACGCTGAACACGTAGTTGGCTTCGTGGATATCGGAACAAACGCGGTACGTCTTTTAGTGGTTAGAATAAACCCCAATTTCTCTTATACGATTATCAGCCAGGAAAAAGAAGTTATTCGACTAGGCGAGCAAGAATTCAAGGATAATATTCTTAGACCAGAAGCTATGGAGCGAGCAATCTTTGTCTGCGGAAAGTTTGTTGATCTCGCCAAGACCTACGGCGCCACCGAAATAATAGCGGTCGGGACCTCGGCTATTCGAGAAGCCGAAAACAAACTTGATTTCCTCAAAAAACTGCGAGATGCTACAGGGCTTAAGGTAAAAGTGATTTCGGGTGAAGAAGAAGCCCGCTTGATTTGTATCGGAGTGTCAAGTGGGGTAAACATCGGTGAGGAAAAAGCTATTTTCATAGATTTAGGCGGTGGAAGCACTGAAATTTGCATCGGAGACCAATTTCAATGCTTTTACGCGAACAGTTTAAAGTTAGGGGCAATTAGGCTGACTACACAGTTTGTGGGTGAAGGATGGACAGGCCCAATCGCTGCCAGCACTTACAAGGCAATGAAACAGTATGCTTCCAGCAAAGTTCGAGTAGCAAAAGGGAAAGTGCAAGAATACGGAGTGAGGCTCGCATGGGGATCATCAGGCACAGTGATAAACTTGGCAGAAGTAGCAAACAAATTATTCAAGAAGAACGGCAATGGAGAGGGCTTAACACTGTCAAGGAAGAACCTGAAAAAAATGGCGCCTATTCTGTGCTCTCTATCGCTTGAAGAAAGAAAAAACCTTCCCGCTATCAATCCGGATCGAGCCGACATCATAATTGCAGGGGCAGCCATAATGGAGGCGATAATGGAAGAGCTGGGCTTGGAAGAAATAAACATTAGTCGCCGGGAACTGCGGGATGGACTTCTCTTTGATTACTTATCGCATTTTGAAGGTTTCCGAGAACTCCAAAAGTCGCCTATGCGAAATCGGAGTGTCTTGCATTTGGGAAGATCTTGCAATTTTGACGAGAAACATTCCGATGCGGTGGCTTCTTTAGCGCTTCAGCTTTTCGACAGCGCAAAACAAATTGGACTGCATAACTTGGGGGAAGCGGAAAAAGAACTCTTGAAGTACGCGGCTATTCTGCATGATGTCGGAGACTTTCTATCATTTAACGATCATCAGTTTCATTCTCAATATATTATTTGTAATGCTGAACTGCTTGGTTTTGACCGTAAAGAAATCCAAATAATGGGCAGTATCGCACGTTTTCACAGAAAAAAGTTACCTTCTAAAAAGGCGCTAAAGGCTTCAGGCTTAGACGAAAAAACCAAAGATTGCATCGCCATTCTTTCAACGTTTCTGAGGTTTGCTGAAAAACTGGACCGAAGCCATAGCGCGCTAGTGAAGAAGGCTGAATTTATTAAAGAAAATAAAGATCAAGTTTTGCTGGAGTTTTACTCAGACTCAGACTGCAGTTTTGAAGAATGGAGCATCATCCAAAATAGGCAAGCCTTCTACGAAGCCTTCGGAAAACAACTTGATGTCCATTGCCTAGTTACCCCCAGCACCTGATGCGTGGGAAGCTGTTTATTCTTTTTCAAGCTCAGCTTTTGCCGTTTCCAAAGCTTCTTTTTGCTCTTTGCTCAAGGTTGGGTATTTTAAGTTCAGTTTCTTGATCTGAGACACTAGTAATTTCAGAAATCAAGGCGTGGGTAACCCATTTTTTGTCTGAAGGGATAATATACCATGGTGCCCATTCAGTGCTTGTTTCATTAACCATTTCTTCGTATGCATCCTGGTAATCGGCCCATTTTGATCGTTCTGAAAGATCAGTGGCTGAGAATTTCCAATTTTTCGTTGGGTCTTCAAGTCGCTTGAGAAAACGCTGTTTCTGCTCCTCCTTCGAGACATGTAGGAAGAATTTCAACACGACTGTGCCGTTCCGAACTAGGTGTCGCTCGAACATGGTTATGTCTTGATACCTTTGATTCCAGAATTGTTTTCCTTCCACCTCCGAAGGCAACTTTTCTCTTTCCAAAACCTCTGGGCGAACCTTAACAATCAACACATCTTCGTAGTATGAACGGTTGAAAATTCCAATGCTTCCTTTTTCTGGGAGGGCTTTCACGTTGCGCCATAGAAAATCATGGTTCAGTTCCTCTTCAGACGGCGTTTTGAAAGCTGTAACTTGGCATCCTTGAGGGTTTACTCCCGACAATACATGGCTGATTACGCTGTCTTTTCCTGCTGCATCCATCCCCTGAAGAATAATCAGGAGGGAATAAATGTGACTCGCCCAAAATAACTCCTGCAACTCGATCAGTTTCTGGGTGTTTGCCTCAATGATACCTAACCCTTCTTCTTTTGCTTCCTTTTTGCCCTCTTCATCTTCCTTTTTCTTAGCCCAATCCGGAACCCAACCGGGATCAAAATCCTTAAGACTAATCTTCTTGCCAGACGGCACCTTGAAATCTTCCGAATCCATTGACATCTAAAACAGCCCCATTGAGAATAGGTTACAGTGCCTAATAATGGCTACTCTACAGATCAGACAGCCATATCATTGGGAGCTAACCCAAAAACATGCCAAGAAAATAGTGCGTAATTGCTAAACAGCAACAAAACAAAGCAAATGTTACTTGTAAAAAGCCTATAAGAAAAAAAGAGTCTCAATAACCAAGAGAAAAAAGGAGAGAAGTAAGCTATCGGTATTTTTTGCTAAGTTGTCATTCCGCTGTCCGAGACATTTGCCTTTTCCGGCGTTTCTGCGGCAGTTTCCTCTTTTTTCGGCATCTCAGCTTCGGCTGAAGTTTCCAAGTTTGCCGCAGGCTTCCTTGTTGAAACGGTTTTTGGCTTTGGCTTGGGCTTTGGTCCTTTTTTGGCTTTCGGAGGAATCTTGGCTTTTAGAGCTGGAACTTCTTTGCGCCTTAAAGGAGCTTCTTTTGGTTTAACATCGAGTTTCTTTTTTGTGTTCCAGTTTGGAAGTTCGCCATGTTCAACTTTATACTTTGCAAGCAAATCCTCTTGCATAATTCTTGGTTTGTCTGTTAGAATCCAGCTTATGGTAGCTTTTTCTATGTAGCCTTGGTTGAAAAGCAGTTCATTGATCTTCTTTGTATTTTTTCCTCCGTATCCGCCCAAATATCCACCTAGTATTCTTTTGCTGGGTTTTTTTGTCCGTCCAATATACAGAATGTCAGATCCTTCTTTTCCAGAGTGTTCTTTGTCAACTATTACGATGACAGCAGCTTTGTCCGATGGCAAATTTGAAAGCGCCAATGTTTTCAGCGGCAACCATTCGGAGAATCCAGTTTCCATTAAAGTTTTAGAATTCATATTTCACTAAGAACTGCTAGAAGGATTTAACTATTTCTAAGCCTTAAAACTAGCAATTTACGCGTCGGCGATCTTGGAGTTGTTTATATCTTGATTTTGTTTTCATCGCAAAGCAACACTTTTTTGGAAACAATAAAAAATAAACCGCTGAAGTTTGCCATCAACCCTCGAGGCGTTTGAGATGAACGCTTGCTTTGACCCTAACTGCGCTAGGATAGATTCAAGTTATTGCCTTTTCGGGGCTGAAGCGCTCAAGAAGCTTCTTTCAACTATTGAAGCACAAATAGGCGGAGTCGAAAAAAACGAAGACATCGAATACCTTCACAGAATGCGTGTAACTTCACGTAGAATAAGAGCAGCCATGCCGCTTTTCAAAGAATGTTTCCCAAAAAAACGCTACAAAAAATGGATAAACGAAATCAAGAATGTAACTCAGTTCCTAGGCACCGCCAGAGATTTGGATGTCCAGATCTTGTTCATAAAAGACTACATTCAACAACTTCAAGAAACGGATCCTAAAAAGGGAATCGAGGCTTTGCTTGAAGCGCACGTTAATCAAAGAGCAGGTCTACAATCCAGCATAACTAATGGACTTGAAGAGCTTAAAAAGTCAAGAGTCCTACAGCAAACGGCAAGTTACTGCGAACAAATCGTAAAAGAATCAACCTGCACACCCTTCAATTTGTTCTCGGTTCGCGAAAAAGCCTTCTGGCAAATATCATCCAAACTAGACGCTTTTTTAGCCATGGAGGAGTGGATCCATAAGGAAAACGAAATCCTCAAACACCATGAAATGCGGATCCGAGCTAAATGGCTCAGATATACCTTGGAAGCGTTTGCACCGCTGTATGAGCAAGAACTTTCTGAAGAAACAAAAATGATGAAGAATTTTCAAGACATTCTTGGCGAAATGCATGATTGCGACGTATGGATTGATGGTATTCCAAAATTCATTGAGGAAACACGAAGGAAAACGGCAATAATCCCAGAAAACGAGCAAGCAGCTGCTGATCACAACCAAGATCTTTTAAGCTTCCTCGATTTTATTAAAGAAAAAAGAAAAAGTCGTTATCAAAAATTCGTCAGTTTCTGGGACGAAAACAAAAGCAAAAACGCCTTAGAGGAATTAAGGAAAAACGCGAGCGCCGGCTTTACAGCAGCGGAACATAGAACTAAAGAAGAACTGACAAATCCATACGTCAAAATTGGTGTAATTGCGGACATTCATGCAAACCTAAATGCTCTTGAAGCTGTTTTTGAAGATGCCAAACGTCGAGGAATAACCGTTTTCTTAAATGCGGGTGATTTAATAGGGTTCGGGGCTTTTCCTAACGAAGTAGTTGAAGCCCTATACTCGAAGAATGCTTTGAGCGTGATAGGAAATCTGGATCTTGAAATTTTGGACAAGAACAAGAAGGGCAAAGGTATCCAAAAATTCTCTATAGAATTCGCCAGAAAAGAGTTGAAAAAATCTTACGAGACTTATCTTCGCGCCTTGCCTTTCAAACTCGAGCTTGAAGTCGCTCATAAGAAACTTCTTATGATTCATGGACCTCCCAACGCGGTTGACGAACATTTGTTCGATGATACGCCAATCGAAAGATTTCAGGAAATAGCAAAAACCGCGAACGCGGACATATTTATCTTTGGGCATTCGCATGATCAGTTCACAAAAGAAGTTGACGGAGTCTTGTTCATCAACCCGGGCAGCGTGGGAAGACCTGGGGATGGAAACCCTCAAGCCGCCTACGCGGAGATTACAACTAACCCCTTTTCTGTTGAGTTAATTAGAGTTAATTACGATGTGGAGGCAGCGGCTGATGGTTTGAGAAGAAGGGGCGCTTCTGAAAGTTATGCCCAAATGCTGCTCCGGGGGTTATCATTAGATAACATAATCGCGGAAGACAAAACCAAAGAACACGATATGGAAGAAAAGTGCGTTGAGATAACCAGAAGTTGCCAAACTATTTCGCAAATCTATTGGCCAGGATTTTAAGCATGCAGAGCAAGTAAGAAAGTTATCCATGGAACTCTTTGACTCCCTGCAAGATCTGCATAAACTCGACAGGAGGGAACGGTGCTGGCTAGAATGCGCTTCAATTCTTCACGACATCGGCCTGGCACGGGGACCAAAGGCACACCAAAAGAATACACTAAAACTTATTCTAAACGAGACAAAGCTGCCTTTTACCTCAGGAGAGAGACAGGCCATAGCGAACGTAGCGCGATATCATCGCAAGAGTTGCCCAAAAAATAAAGACTATGACTTCAAGTCGCTTAGCACTGAATTGAAACGGAAAGTCAAGATTTTAGCGGGCATTTTGCGTTTGGCTGACGGTTTAGACTTCTCTCATCAGTCAATAGTTCAAAGAGTAGAAGCCCACTTGGCTTTCGAGTACGTAACTATTGAAGCGATTGCGCTTTTAAGCCCTGTTGCAGAAGAGTTAGCTGTAAACAAGAAAAAAGAAATGTTTGAACAGTTCTTCAGAAAGAAAATTTTGCTTGCGTGGAAGCAGGCCAAACCCCTTCAACAACAAACAAGCGAGCAAGCAGGAACGATATCACAAGAGCCAATCCCTTCAACCGATGGAAACTTGATTACACAAACCGACGGCAAAATCGATTGAAACCAGTCAGCCAAACTAACGCAGTAGCGTTTTTAGCCTAGAACAAACTACTCAGAAGATGAGGCTACTGAAGTGGCTAACTCAAATCAAATTTTTTGGCCAAGCGGTTTTGAACCAGAAAAATGTCCAATTCATGTACACAATGAACTTGCAATGGGCGCTCTTGCCGAAACAGTATGGGCGTGGCTGATACGCGCACAGCTTTGGCCAGACTTGGTACCCTAACTCAGCTAACATCCAATTTCTAAGAGGACAATCTTCCGACCTTGCTTTAGGAACAAGGTTCCGCTGGAAAACCTTCGGCGTAACCGTAGTTTCAACGGTGCTCGAGTTTGTGCCTTATGAACGCTTAGCGTGGGATGCCTATGGCAATGGACTTAGCGCTTACCATGCATGGTTGATCCAAAAAACGGAGCAAGGCTACAATGTTGTAACGGAGGAGACACAGCGTGGATGGCTCAACCGACTTGGAAATGCCTTAAGACCCAAAAGAATACAGCAGCAACACCAAATTTGGTTGGAAGGCTTACGGGCAAAAGCTAGCAGTGGTTTGCCGCCTGCTCTGTAGGTTTCTGCTGACTGCTTTGAGCGGGTTGTTTTTTTCCGCATTCAGGACAAAACTTGGCGCTTGCAGAGATCTTATTGTTGCATCGAGGACAAATTTTCAGCAAAACTGGCTGATGCAAGAGTGCGCCGCAAAAATTGCAATAGTTAGAATTCGCTGTAACCTGCGACCCGCAATTTTGGCACCTCACATACTGTTGTCCGTAGGAGGGAACTGGAAACATAAGGTAACCTGAAAAAATGATCCAACACCGCAATACTAGAACCAGAACTGTCTCTTTTCTCTTTTGCCTCTGAAATCGTCCGAAGAAAATTTTGGTGCGGTCACCGGGATTTGAACCCGGGTTGTCAGGTTGGGAACCTTCCACAGCACGTCAGTAAGGCAATGCTTTGATGTCCTAACCAAGCTAGACTACGACCGCATGAGTAATACTGAAATTGATTGGCTAAAATATAAAGAATGGCTCTCTCTAAGGTACAGTACGCATTACGTTGATAATGTCTTTGCTACTGGCTGAATCCTTTAAACCCCAAGAACTTCTGGCTTGACAAGCCAAAAAACCAGCCAAAATGCAACTGCAGCTTCAAAGCAAGCATAATCGTTATTTCTGACATAACAGAAAGAATACCCGAGGAGAACAACAGCTTGCCTAAAAACTACACTTACACCGACGCGGGCGTAAACCGGCAACAACGCGTCGAGTCAAAAAAAGTCCTAAAAGACCTGCAGGAAACCTACAAGCATAGCCACTTCGGAAACGTGATGCGCCTGCCATATGGCAACATCTTTCCAGTTGGAGAAAACACCTTTTTAGACCTTGTTATCGAAGGAGTGGGCACCAAAGTTCTTCTGGCACAGATGGCGGGGAAATATGACACTATAGGCGTTGATGCGGTGGCGATGGCGGTGAACGATGTCATCCGTTCAGGAGCAAGACCACTTGCAATAGCCGACAACATTCACGCGCAAGCCAGCGAACCACGCCTCGTAAGAGAGTGGCTCAAAGGAATCATTCAAGGCGCTGCAGAAGCAGAATGCCCAGTTACAGGCGGCGAAACAGGTGACGTCGCAGAAATAATAAAGGGTCTTGTCGACAACGCCGGCTTTGATATGGTCGTTGCCTCGGTCGGCACGGTTGAAAGGGAAGAAATCATCACTGGTGAAAACATCAAGCCAGAAGACCCAGTAATCGGCTTACCAAGCAGCGGATTGCATAGCAACGGTTTAACAATGGTTAGAAAAATCCTGTTCAAGCAGTGGGGAGGAAAATACATGCCGAACGATATTCCGGAAGGTTTGGAGAGGGAAGTCGTGCTTGAAACGTTGGAGCCGACAAAAATCTATGTAAGGCCGCTTCTCAAAGTAGCGAAAAAGGTCAAAGTCAAAGCGGCAGTCCACATAACCGGCGACGCCTACATGAAATTCAACAACTTGGCAAATTATTCGCCGGGAATAGGCTTCGAATTTACCAACTTCAAACCGCAACCTATCTTCGCACTAATCCAAAAAACCGCATCCGAACTAGGCTACTGCATTTCTGATGAGGAAATGTTCAAAACCTTCAACATGGGATGGGGCTTCGGAATAATCGTTGATAAATCTGAAGCTGACAAAGCCATGAGCATGCTAGAGCAAGAAGGCGCAAAGCCTGAAATTATAGGCAAAGTGACAGGGAAACAAAATGTTGAAATAAAGCACAAAAACAAAAAGCTTGTTTTGACGTAAAGTTTTGCGTTTTTTATGTCGAAAGCGTTTAAATCTTGAAGCATAATTTAAAGAATTTTATGAAATACCGAGCGAAAATCGAAGTAAGCCTCAAACCAGGCCACAGCAACCCTGAAGGAGAAACAACAGCCCGTCTGCTGAAGGAACTCGGCTACAAAGTAGAAGCTGTGGAAGTAAGCAAACTCTACATAGTCTCGCTTGAAGCTCAAACGGCTAAAGAGGCAAATGCCAAGGCGGAAGAAATGAGCAAACGGCTCCTCGCAAACCCAACCAAAGACAACTACACCATCATCCTTGAGGAGCAATAATGAACTCTAACATTTTCCACCCATGCAAAACAAATTATGCTCTCTACGAAGCAGTCTTAAAAGAAGCTAGCGATCAGCAACTCGCCGAACTCAATAATGAATTGGCCTTGGGATTGAGCCTTGAAGAAATGAAAAGTATCCAAGACTACTTCAAAGCAGAAGGCAGAAACCCAACTGACGTGGAGCTTCAAACCATCAGCCAAACATGGTCCGAACACTGCTACCACAAGACCTTCAAAGGAAAAATCCTTCTCGACGGCAAAGAAATCGACAGCCTCTTCAAAACCTACATTGCAAAAGCGACCAAACAAATCAAAGCACCTTGGTGCTTTAGCGTCTTCGAAGACAATGCAGGCATCGTCCGCTTCGACCTTGGCTACGGCATAGCCGCAAAAGTCGAAACCCATAACCACCCCTCTGCCGTAGAACCCTTCGGCGGAGCAGCCACTGGAGTCGGCGGCGTAATCAGGGACATATTAGGCGTGTGGGCTGATCCGATCGCATGCACAGACGTTTTAGGCTTTGGACCGCTCGATTACGATTACAACAAACTTCCGGCAGGCGTGAAACATCCCAAGTACGTTTACATGGGCGTCACCGCGGGCATAAGCGCCTACGGAAACAACATGGGGATTCCAACAGTCAACGGAGCAATTTACTTTGATGAAAGCTACACAGGCAACGTCACCGTATACTGTGGATGTATAGGACTTCTTCCCCTTGCAAAATTTACAAAAAATGCCAAGCCAGGGCACATTTTGGTTTTGGCAGGTGGAAAAACTGGACGTGACGGTATTCACGGCGTAACATTTGCCTCAGCGGAATTGACTGAGAAATCTGAGGAAATTTCTCGACCGGCTGTCCAAATTGCCGATCCAATTGAAGAAGAGAAAGTGAAAAGGGCGATAATTGATATTCGCGATCTTCAACTTGCTTCCGCGACAACTGACCTTGGCGGAGGGGGATTATCATCGGCGGTAGGGGAAACAGCGGAGCGGTTCAACTGCGGAGTAACCATCGACCTCGCCAAGGTGCCGCTGAAGCATATTGGTTTGGCTCCGTGGGAGGTTTACATTTCAGAATCCCAAGAAAGAATGCTCATAACGGTTCCTCCTGAAAACCTGGAAAGGGTTATGGAGGTTTTTGAAAAAGAAGACGTGGAAGCAACGGCAATTGGCAAACTCACAACTGAACGTCGTCTGAAACTCAATTTTAACGGCGAAAAAGTTGGTGACATGGATATGGCATTCCTGTTTAATCCATGCAGCAGCATGAAAACAGCCAGCATCGAAACTCAAACATTCGTCGAACCCCAATTTCCTGCTCCCGAGAGCTTCACCGATACTCTGCTTCAGTTGCTTGCCGCGCCTAACATCGCCAGCAAAGAAAGCGTCATACGCACATATGACCATGAAGTTAAAGGTAACACGACACTAAAACCTCTTCAAGGAGTGTACGCTGGACCAAACGATGCCGCCGTACTCAAACCGCTTGACAATTCATGGAGAGGTCTCGCGATTTCCTGCGGCATGAACCCGAATTACGGCAAAATTGACCCATACTGGATGGCGGCTTCCGCGATTGACGAGGCGGTTAGAAACAACGTTGCTGTTGGGGGAAGAAGGATCGCTTTGCTTGATAATTTCACTTGGGGTAACCCTGAGAAGCCAGAGCGTTTAGGCTCATTGGTTCGGGCTTGTGAGGCATGCTATGATTTCGCCGTCGAGTTTAAGACGCCATTTATCTCGGGAAAAGACAGCTTATACAATGAATCCCCGATGGGTCCCATAACGCCCACACTGCTAATTACAGCTGTAGGCATAGTTCCCAACCTTCAATTCGTCACTTCTATGGATCTGAAGTCGCCAGGTAACTTGCTTTACATTGTAGGCGAAACCTTCAACGAACTCGGAGGCTCAGAATACTACAAGCTCAAGGGCTACTTGGGATCAAGCGTTCCAAAAGTTAAAGGCGCCAAAGCCAAACGCACATTCAGAGCAGTAACCAAAGCCATAGATTCAGGCTTAGTCAGGTCATGCCATGACCTCTCCGAAGGTGGGTTGGCGGTCGCGGCTGCGGAGATGGCGTTTGCGGGCGGCTATGGTTTGAACTTGGATTTATGCAAGGTGCCTGGCAAAGGTCTGGAGCGCAACGATTTCGTGTTGTTTTCTGAGTCGAATAGCCGATTCCTGCTGGAAGTGTCAGAGCGGGACAAAGAAGACTTTGAGGCAAAAATGAAAGATAAGCCCTTCGCTCAAATCGGCACGGTCACTAGGGAAGAGCGGCTTGTCATTAACGGGTTGGGCAAGAAAATGGTTGTCGACGCTTCAATTGCAGAGTTGCGGAAAAGCTGGAAGAAAACGTTCGGGGTAGAAACAAAATGAAGCAGGAAGAAATCAAAGCCTGTGTCATGCGCGTCGGCGGAACCAATTGTGACGCTGAAACACAGCGAGCTTTCCAAGAGTTAGGCATTCAGGTTGATGTCCTGACACGTAAACGAACTGGTG
This sequence comes from Candidatus Bathyarchaeota archaeon, assembly GCA_963768425.1. Lineage (GTDB taxonomy): Archaea > Thermoproteota > Bathyarchaeia > Bathyarchaeales > Bathycorpusculaceae > Bathycorpusculum. The sequence goes on from CAVYHV010000022.1 coordinate 47,102, forward strand.
AAACTGCATAACCTACTTGATTATCAAGTGCTGATTTTCCCAGGCGGCTTCTCTTTTGGAGATTACGTGCGTTCAGGTGTAATTTTTGCAAGGCATCTTAGCGCGAAGTTAGGCAAAGAAATGGAAACGTTCATCGACGAAGGCAGACCAATTCTGGGTATATGCAACGGCTTCCAAATAATGGTTGAATACGGTTTGCTACCGGGATTCAAAGGTGTAAGTTCATATCCAGAAGCCACATTGACGACAAATGAGCCTGCAGGCTTCAAGTGCCAGTGGATTTACCTTAAACATGAAAACCGCGGAAAATGCGCCTTCACAAATAAAATCGCTCCTAACAAAGTGCTTCGAATGCCTATTGCCCATGGGGAAGGCCGGTTGCTTTTCCCGAAAGAAAAAGAGGAAGCGTTGCTGGCAGAACTCGTCGAAAACGACATGGTTGTTTTCCGTTATTGCGACAATGACGGCAACGTCGCCGACGGAAAATACCCAGTTAACCCAAACGGGTCATTCTACGACATCGCTGGCATATGCAACAGAGAAGGTAACATATTCGGACTGATGCCTCACCCAGAAAGAGCCATGTTCTGGTGGCAGCAACCCGATTGGACGCAACAACAACAGATGCCTCACTACGGGGATGGAAAACTAATCTTCCAAAGCATAATCGATAGACTAACCAAAAAATGCCCTTAGATCTTCTGAAGAAGGCAAACCCGCGCGAGCACCCATCTGCGCGACGCATCTTGAAGCAACAAAATTGCCGAAGCGCCCGCATTCGAACAGGCTTTTCTCTTTGATTAATCCGTAAAGAAATCCAGCGCAGAAAGCATCCCCTGCACCAGTTGTGTCGACTACTTTAACTTTGAAAGGCTCAATTCTCAGCCTTTCCTCCCCATCCGTGACGTAGCAGCCCTTTTCCCCGAGCTTGACCGCGACAATTTTGACTCCTGCATCAAGCATCAAATCTGATGCTCTGCGGATATCAGGTTCTCCGGTTAAAAGTTCAAGTTCGCCAATATTTGGCATCAAAATGTAGGAGCTTCGAATTATCGGCTCTATAGCCGCAAAACCTTTCTGTGCATACAATGAACCAGGGTCAAAGCTGATTTTGACATTTGTACTTAATGCGCCTAAGAGCTTTTTTTGCGCCCGAAAAGATTTCTCACCAACAAAGGATGAGTAATGCAGAAACTTCGTTTCAGAGGGGTATGTGTAATTGATTTCCCGAGGCTCAATCGTGTCGTTGACGCCCGGATTGACGTATAGTGCTCTTGCGCCTTTCTTGTCTACGAATCCTAAGACTGAACCGCTTTTTCCATGCTTAGCCTGAATTATACCTGCCGTGTCGACTCCTTCAGTTTTGAAACAGTCAATTTGCAGTTTGCCTTCCCTGTCATCCGCCACTTTTCCGATGAAGCCAACTTTGCAGCCTAGTCTTGCTAACCCAACTGCAGTGTTGGCCGCTGAGCCGCCGCAGGATTCCTTGTAATCTTCAACGAAGCTTTCTTCCTCCGCGCCAGCCAATCGTTCAACTTTCAGAAGGGTATCAACGTTAAGCGCGCCGAAACCTACAAAATCAAATTTTGTCACGAAAATAACTCCTTCAAGTTAATTTTGTGATCGCCCAATTTGCCGCCGTAGTTTCCCGCGGAAACCTTCATCATCCCATCAACATCAAGCACAGCTTCGATTCCTACCTTGGTTGCCCGCTTTACCGCGTCTAAAGAGACCCCGTTAAAGACTATTTCGGCTATGTAGCCCACGCCGTCGGGCACAAGGGATTCTTTGCCCAACTTCTTCTTAAGGGATGGACAGTAAAGGTGATTTGTAGTGGGTCCAATCTTGGGAAAATGGGTTTCTGGTTTAGAACCCGCTGAGCAAACATCGAAGGGTGTGACAACGCCAGACAATTCGTGTATTGCAACTAAGGCTTTCTCACCCGCAGACTTTAGAGCTTGTTTGGTTTTACAAAGAACCCAAAAATTGCCGCCCATAACCCCGCGAGCGTAGCCAAGGTAACGTTCAATCACGAAGTCTGGAACCATCAATGGAACCACGATTACTTCTCTACCGAACCGTTTTTCAACCCACTCATAACCATCGCCGCAGTGTCCAACAGTCTCCATCAGGTCCAGTTTGCCCTCAGGGTTTGGCAGGGCATCATAGACGGCAGTGAAGGGCTTAACTAAGATGTCTTGGCGGATGCGGTAAGAAAGTTCAGTCTCGAATTTCTTTACGGATTGTTCAAAGGTTTTTTTAGGGTTGATTTCTCCCCAGAACTGCAGCAGCACACCCAAGCGTTGGTCTGGGGTTTCCTTTTGACTGAGATATCTTTCAACTCCGCCCTCTGTTCTGCCGATTACAACAGAAGGGGTTGCCGTCGAATCCTCAGCCGCCTTACGCAGGGTTTCCTCGTCGTCGGCGGTAACAATTACACGACAAAAAAGTCCAGTAAAAGCCTCAGCGTACGTGTCATCTATCTCCAGTTTCGCCATATCACCCGAGTTTCCCAACTGCTACTCCTCGCACTTTCTTTCTAAACTCGCTACTTTCTTTTATTAGTATTTCCATGTTTTGGTCTGTCACTATTTTCGCTTTGGGCAACGCATCAGGATACAACTGCGAAAGCTGTTTGAGCAAAGAAGAGTCAACTTCGCTGTTGTTGAGGATTTCGTAACTCCAACCTTGAAGAGTATTGAGAGCTTTTTCTTTCCCGAATCTGCAGAACAAATCTGCAATAACAGCTGTGACAAGGCTACTTTCTGACAAAACCGCGACTTCGGCGTTTCTAACAGCATACCCGTTGCCGTTGAAGGAAACTGTTAATCCGCCGCTCTCGCGCACCAGCCTGAAGGCTTCCACGTCGGTGATGCTGTCACCAACGTACAAAACTTCTGATAGTTCTGAGCCCAAACGTTTCACTGTATCTCGAATTGCCTCAGCCTTTTGTTCCCCACCGACGGTTACGATGTCTGTGAGGAATTTGCCGACGAACATCTTTGGGATTAAACTCCAGAAGATCTCATCCAAGCGTTTGATAGCTTCTTGATCAACAAATGAGAAATCTTCGATGGTTCTTGCAGATGCAGAAATATCTATTAAGGGCATTTTTGCGATTTCTTGGGCTACCTGTTTTAGGCGGTCTTTTTCGTGGGGGGTGATTCCGCATTTGTCGAGTTTAAGTTTGGTGCAGTAGGTATTTTTGTATGGGAAATCTGTGGCTTTGCAGAGTGCTTTGATGTAGTGTTCGTAGCTGGTGCTGACGATGAATGCGTCGGCGATGTCTTGCACATGGTTTATTGTGGTTTGGCTGTTGGCGATTAGGAGAATGTTGTCGGCGGAGAACTCGTCCATCTGCTTGTCTGAGAGGCTGTACGCTTTGAAAAAAGGCAAAATAAGCTTCAGAGTGCTTCCAGCGGAGTAGCACGGTTTGTGCAGAACATCAGCAAGCACGTCGTCGTACTTGCTTATGTTTGTGAATAGCTTGTCGCCGTTGGGAATAAAATTCGCGGCTAACTCGAAGGCATTATCGTTTTTGCTTATTGGTCCCTCGCAGTCGGAAATGAACACACGTTTCACGCTTTGCCCCTCAAACTCTCCATGTGCCTGACCGCTTTAGCGATATGCTGCTTTGAGGCGACATCAGTTCGGCTCCACAACCCGCCGCCACTGATTGCCCGAGTACCTTCAAGGCTTATGCTGCGTGCTTCCTCGATGTTCGCCCCTATGCCTAAAACACCAACGGCGCGGGATTTGAGCGCGAAGTTTTTGCCATCCCTCGTCTCCATCGAGCCGGGGTAGACGCGGATACGGTTGCCGTATTTCTTAGTGAGTGCCTGGGCTTTCGACAGATCAACTGAAGTGTTAGCCTCCTCCTTGTTGGCTTTGTTCGGGAAGGCTTCCGCGTAGCCTCCGTACTCAAGCGGGACTTTATATGTTAAAACTGACGCGGCATTCTCCATTTTGACGCTTGTCAAGTTTCCTTCTATCATATTGAAGCAGACGTCGACAAAGTCGTCTTTGATTAGCGCGAGAAGATTGATGATTTCTGGATCTCCTGGGCGACTGTTGTTCTCGAGAACTTTGATACCGTGGCCTGTATGCATAAAGGCAAGGTAGAGCGGGATACCTCTAAGGGCGGAGTCATCTTTGATTTTGGCTTTCCATCCTTTGAAAATCTTATTGGCCAAGGTGAGCTCCTCTTCGCGTTCAGCCGCAGTTAGAAAAGGCATTTTGTCGTCAATGTCCTTGTATGAGCCCATGCCTCCCGTGTTCGGGCCACGGTCGTCGTCAAAGGCACGTTTGTAATCGCGCGTGTCTGGAAGGGCAACGAAATGCTTGCCATCGCAGAACGCCATGAAACTGGATTCTTCCCCATCAATTTTCTCTTCGATTATTACGCTGCCATACCTGAAGTTGGACATAAAATGCTCAAAAAGTTCCCCGCGGTTAGCGAAATGGTCGCCCCAAACGCCCACACCTTTCCCAAGTGCCGGTTTATCAGGTTTAACGACAGCCTGATTATCAAGTTCATCAAGCCAACGCCAAACAGCGCCCTTAACATCTCCAGATTCCTTGTACTCAGTGGGGCTGAAAACTTTGAACCGCGGGTTTGCTTCCGGCGCAATCTCGTCGAAAAGGACGCGCTGCTCCACTTTGCTTACTTCTATGGCGTACTGTTGCTTTGGGCAGATAACGGGTATGCCTGTTGATTTTTCAATTTGGTCGCGGACGCCGTCTATTATGGGTTTTTCTGACCCGACCAGGACGAAGTCGATTCTGTCTTTGTTTGCTTGGGCGAATTTGCATATCTCCTTCACATCAAGGCTAGGGATAACGGCGTGTTTTGAAGCTTTCTCAGCATTGTAGGAGTTGCGTTGTTTATCAGCGATATAGAGTTCCACTTGGTAACGTGTGCTTTGCAGCAACGCGTCGACCATGGCGACCTCTCTTGCACCGTAAGAAATTACGAGTACGCCTATTTTCTCCATAATGGTTACACCTGTAACTGCAAGCGGCAAGAAGGTTGAGGGTTGTGCTATTCTTTGGGTTGGGCTTCCTCGGTTTCATAGATTCTTGATTTTTCCTCGTAGCCTTCAAGGAACCTCTTTTTCATAGCGTCAGCCATCTTTTGAGCACAGGGCGTTGGGTACTTGCCTGTGATGCAGGCCATGCATAGTTCATTTTCTGTTTGACCTGTCGCCTTGATCAATTCTTCAATCGACTGATAGCACACTCTGTCTGCACCGATGATTTTGGCGATTCCTTCTGCATTGTGCTTGGAACCGATGAGTTGCCCGTAAGTTGACATATCAATGCCATAGAAACAGGGGCCAATGATTCTTGGGAACGTGACGAATACATAGACTTTTTTGGCTCCTGCCTTTCGGAGCTTGTCTATTATGACTTTTGTCGTGTCTCCCCGGACTATGCTGTCCTCGGTTATTATGACTCGTTTTCCGTCTACTTTGGAGCCTAGAATGTTGATTTTCTTGTCGATTGTTGAGAACCGCTCGGTGTTAAGAAGTATAAACGCGCGTTCAGTTACGTAGCGGTGCCGTCTGGAAGCCCGCTCCCATCGCAGTCCTGAGGCTTCATGGACTCCCATAGCGGGGTCGTCGCCTGTCTCAGGCACGGACAGGATTATGTCGCTGTCTTGAACCACCTCTGGAAACTCGCGAACGATGTTCCTCCCAAAGTCCTCGCGGATTTCATAAACATATTTGCCGTCAAACCTTGAATCTGGCCTAGCAAAATAAGCATATTCAAACGCACAAAAAGCTGGACGAGGCTTCTCGATGAGTTGCATGCGTTTGAATCCGTCTTTTGAAGCAGTAACCAACTCGCCTGGGTTCAGTTCGAAGTCCCGTAAAAAGCTGTTCATGTCTAACCCAACAGTTTCAGAGCAGAATGCAAACGTTGCTCCTTGCGGGTCGTGCCCAGCGCAAAGGGGTTTTATTCCGTGAGGGTCTTTGAAAGCGAAAAAGTCGCCGTCGCCCGTCAGCCCAGTTACGGAGAATGCGCCGTCAAGGCTTTCCATAACGGACTTAACCGCTGATGCCAAGTCTTTTCCCTGTTTAAGTCCCAGGAGCAGTTTGTGGCAGACGACGTCTGAGTCGCAGTTGAAGTAGAAGTCAGAGAAGTTTTCAGTCATTTCTCTTTTGAGAGGCAACGTGTTGACGATGTTGCCGTTGAATGACAAAGCTAGTTTTATGTTGCCTGAGGATGCATAGACCGGCTGAGTGCCTTCGACGATTGAAGTGTCGTCGCATTTGCCTGAAGTTGTGTATCGCACGTTGCCGATGCCTACTGGACCGGGCAGACGGTCAAACCATTCATGTATCGCCTCATTTCTGAGGCGGGGAACTAAATCGAGGCTTTTGTAAACGTGAAACTTGTTGTCGTAGGTTAAGAAGCCGTGGGATTGGTGTCCTCGATGGTTTTGGGCGCGGAGACCCCAATATACATATGGGAAGACCGTTTGGTTTTCAAAGTTTTTTGCTCCGAAGATACCGCAGCCTATCTTTTGTCCCTTCTCGCCTTGATTGGGGATGTAAGTGAAAAAAGGGGTTTATCAGCTTTTAGTACATATTTAGCTCAAAAGCATGGCTTTTTGACATTTTTAAGGTTTAAAGTAAACAAGAAGCGGGAAGTGTTTTTTGGGCGTAGAATTTTGTTGTTTGTGTTTTGAGCTGGATTCTTGATTTAGGCTTTGAGGCGTTTGCAGATTGCGACTCAATTTGACTCTGTTTGACTCCTTGTGACTCCTAACGACTCCAAACGACCCAATTTGACTCTAATTGACTCCAAGTCCTTGGCCTGGTTTCAAAACCAAGACGCTCATGCATCTCACAGAGAAAGTAATGTTCACATTGCAAGCTTCAGAAGCGCCCGCGTGCACCTTTGACAGAGATTAGGTTTCCGAACGTGAAAACACGCCTTTCAAGTATGAAAGTTATTTCTGCATGTACTCCAGCAAACCGAAGTGATTGCCTTCAGGGTCCAGCGCCAGTGCCCACCAGCCTAACCCGGGAATCTCCATCTTAGGCACAATAATTTTGCCGCCTAACGCCTCCACCTTCTTGCTGTATTCCTCAACTGATTCCACTGAAATGTAGTTCGTTGGCTTAGCCACCTCAGGCATAGAAGAGTCTTTCCTATTGTATAATCCGCCGTTGACTCCAGGTCGGATAGGCATCATTGTCTTTCCATCCACGGGAACAGTCCCCACAAGATAGTAGGTTGTCGGTCCAGGGTATTTTTCCATTTTCCAACCAAACAAATCAACATAAAACTGCTTTATCTTCTCGATATCGTTGGCTGGAATCTCAAAATGCACAATCGTATGATCCAAAGAATCACCGCAAAACCAATTCGTAGACCATAATAAAAACTTGGCGAAAACCGCTGACTAACGAAAATGTAAAGAAACAAAAAGAAAGAAAGGCTATTTTATGGCTGCCATTTCTCTATGAGATATTTGGGTATCTCGCTGCTGTCGCGTGGCCCGACGAGGACTTTCCAGCCGCTGAGTTCTTCGATCTCGCCGCTGATGCGTGATGCTTTGCCGGGGATTATGATTTTGCGGTGTTTGACTTTGCTTTCTATGCCTGAGGCTTTGATTGCGTCGGCTACGCGTTCCGCGGTTAGTTTTCTTCCTGCGACTCCGCTATCGATTGCTGAGCCTTCAGTTTCAACCACGATTAGGTACGCGTTGAGTTTGCTGCTTTCGATGTCTGAAGCGACTGTATAGTATGTTAAGGCGAAGTTTGTGGTGAACATTACTGGCGAGTTTTCGTCTGGAGTTCCGAATACTTTGAGTCCTGGAGCTACTGCAACGGGTTTGCGTGGGTCAGTGTAAATGTTCTGTCTGAGAACTGTGTCTGGCAACAGTGACCAGCCGCTTACACTATGCATTACAAGTACGTCTGCATACCGCACTATGAGCATTCCTGCTAGGTACGCTTCACGCCATTTCAAGAGGTCTTCAGCTGTTGCTGTGTCTTCCCAAGCAACCATAGGTACGCCGATTAATGGGAAGCCTGCTAATTCTTCGCCTTCTTTACATGCAGCTCTGCGAAGCATCGTGAAGTTGTTGATTGTGTCTGGTAAGCCTTCGTGTGGGAAGGTCCCTGGGTCTAAGACCAAGTCGGTTACTCCGTAAGCCATCAACGTCTTTGCAAGTGAAACCAACGTGGTTAAGTCGTTTGGCGCGGACACAACTAGAGGGGCATCATACATCAATGCAAGTTCTGCCATGTCTTTCCAGTTGCTCTGAGTTGCTGCATAAAGCAGCGGTCGCGCTTTGGGTGCCGCCATCAAGCCTGCCTCTGCAATTGCAGGGTTCAGGGTGCAGAGTATAAGTGGCAGTTTAGTTATTTCCTCGACTTTTTTGACAACAGCCTTGAATTTGTCTGCGTCGCCGGATGTGCATCTTACTGCAATCATATCCAATCTGAGTGTGTTGCCGATGTATTCGAATGTAAAGTTCTCTGTGTACTGTACTCGCGAGACAACTTCTTGCATTGGCATTTCGTCAGTTACATCTAAGGCGATGGCTGTGGGGTTCTTGTAAGTGAATTCGTGGCGGTACATGACAAGTTTGCCGCCAAGTTTCTTAGCTTTATCGCCAGCGCCCACAGTAACTTCTTTTATTGCGGGTTTAAGTAGATCCTGAAGTGCAGCGTAGGCTTTTGCATTTTCTGGTTTTAGCAGTGGTTTGCAGCTATCGAGTTCTACTTCGCGGTTAACGATTTTTGTCGCAAACGCCATGCAGTTGTCTTGACCGCATTCTTTGCAGTTTGTTTTTGGTAGAAGCTTGTAAATGGTTATTGGGCTTAATTCTTTTAGTCCGCCTTTCTTTTTCTCGCTCATTGCTTGCCAACCCCTTGTGCTTTCATGGTTATCCAATCTGCGTATTTCGATGCATCTGCTTTTTTGCCGCTTGTCAGGTAGTTTGTGACGTCTTTGAGCGTCTTTACTGCTGCTGGATGCATCATCATGAATAAGTCAACGCCTGCGAGCAGAAGTGTTAAGGCAGTGGTTACTTCCCAGAGTGGTCCTCGGAGTTCGCGTGGTTCCCAGTCAGCTGACATTTTCAGCCATGCTTCACGGGCAGCCCATGCGTTGGTTGTGCCGGAAGACATTGGGTGAGCAAGTTCCATGTCGCCCATTAATCCGCCGAGTCGTGCTCGCTCCATGTTGGTGAATGCGTAGTCTAAGCCGTATCCTAAGGCTGCTGTAGTTAAGTCCATAACGATGTCTTCTCTGCCGAGAAAGTCGTATAGTCTCCGGTTAAGTTCCCGTGCCAGGTTAAGGTCCATCGGAGTGAACGAAAGTGCAGCATGCCCGTTTTTCTTGACGAACTTTGCGCAGCGTTCAACATCCATATCCCTTGTTATTGAGCTTATTAGGAAACGTTCTCCTGGGAAAGCGTTACAGATTTCTTCGAAAACGTTTGCGTCTTTAACTGGGTCGCCGCAGCCGCCGATAACTAGTGGTACGTCAACGGCTTGCAGAACTTTTTCAACGGTTTTCACTGCGTCTTTCGGTGTCGCGTTCTTGAGCAAGGGGTCAATGCTGATTAAGTGGATTGTAACCATGTCGGCCTTGAATTGTTGTACTGCAAGTTTCGCCCAAGCTGCTGGATCTCCAACGACGTCCTTAACATGCATCTTGACTGCTTTGCTTAGGGGTACTTCCATGTCGAAAACGTCAAGGGTGATGACTGGTTTGTGTGTGGTTGGTCGCTCAAAATTGTAGAATGCAGGTGATGTTTCGCCGCCGATGGTGAATGAGGTTCCACGTGTGCCGCCTTCTTTTCGTGTTGCGCCTAATTTGACTTCCGCGATTTTGTTCGGGTAGGTTTCAATTGGGGGTAAGAATGGTACTTGAAGCATTGATACAGGTTTTCCGCCTGTGACTACTGCTGGAAGCTTTAGCTTGGGCATTATTTGGCCAGCCATTCCTGGCTCAAAGAGTATCTCTAGCTCTTTGACGTCAATCTGGAAGTCTTCGAGTTCAATTTGCTTGAACCTGGCTAAGGCATCCAGTAGATCTTGGCTGAGCTTTAGACCTTCGTTGTCTTTCTTCTTGTCGCCGTCTGTGGGCAACTAGGTTCACCGCTTGTCTTTGTCGTCTTTGACAGTTTGGATTATGACTTTGTTAGCGTAGATTTTTGCGTCTTTAAGGATGATTCTAAAGCCGCCCGCCATGATTGGCAGTGTGCCTGCAGTTGCGACCGGCATCATTGTGGCTGCTGCTTCTTCTGTGACTTGTAATGTTTGAGCTTCTGGTGCTGCTACCGGTGCTTCTTCTGCTGTCCATCTTGCTACGACTGGGTGGTTCTTGGCTTTCAGGAATGCTTTGAGTTCATCAACAGTTTTTGCGTCTTCTTCAGTGGCAACTTTGTCGACGAGTTCGGGTGGGATGAAGTCTTTGACGCGTTCTTTGACTTCTTTAGGTACCCAGACAACGCGGTTCCATCCGCCGTCTGCAGCGAAGAATTTCTTGCTTCTCATGTATTCGATGGACATTCCGTGGAATCCGTCGATTTGTCTTCCGCCTGCCGCTGAGTCTGCAATTGTGCTGAAGGGTAAGCCGTTTACTGCTGGACCTTTGAAGCTTCTGTGGACTACTGCTAATCCGTCGACTTCGGGGACGTAGAAGGTTACTGCTTCGAAGCATCCGCACGAAGTGTGTGGGTGATCGAATGCTGTGTAGAGCCAGACTTGGTTAACTTCGCCCATGCTACGTTTCTTTGCAGCTTCGTTGACACCTGAGAACTCGCCTTTTTCAGCGTTTAACATTTGTCCCCTGGGTATAGCGAAAACTGGACCTTTGGGGTCGATGCTTGCTGATGCTTTTCCGTCAAACCAGCTGATAGCGCCGCAATTGCTGTATCTTTGAGGTGTGATAACGCAGACGTGGCTTGGTGCGAATGATTGGCATAGGGCGCAGCCGTAGAATGTGTCAACATCTTCGTCTTTGAGTCCTCTTGCTTTTGCGTCACGTGATTCGTAAGCTTGGACTGCTTCTGGGTACATTTCGTCCAGTTTGGCTGTGTCTGTTATGAAGGTGATTTGTACTTTCTCAATGATAGGCAATTCACTCTTGAATAAGCGGTACAGGACTTTTCCGATGGGGTCAAAGCTGTTTAAGCCTTTTTGGAATGATTTTTTGCCGAGGCGTATCCAGATGTCGTAGCGTTGGTTGAGGTGCATGAATCCCTCGATGTAATTCAGGTAACCGTGAATGCGCCTTTCTATGACACCTTCAAGTCCTGCATCAAGTTTTTCGCCTGCAGCTTCAACAAGAATTCCTAGCGGGTATGCTCCGCCTTCCTTCAGGTCTTTGATGTCGGGTCCGATGATGGTGATTTTTCCGTCGTCGATTTCGCTCATGGGTTTTACTTTGGCTAACTCAAACTTCTGTTTAACTGTGGGTCCGCCGAGTTCAACTTGCATGTCGTTTCTTCTGATACGTTCTCCTTCGTAGATTACGCCAACTTCAACAGGTATATCTTTAAACATAGACATTTTTTATTGTCCTCCTTCAAATTTTGAAGTCATGACTTTGAGATTTGCAGCCCATTCTTCAAGGGTTGCGTTTGGGAAAGACCAGCTTGCATGCACATGGAACAAGTTGTCCAAGGTCATGGTTTTCAGGTCAGGTGCGAAGTGCTTGAGTCCACAGAGCATCAACGATTCAACGTAATAAGGTAACCCCACCATCATAACTAGGTCTGGGTGTCCTTTGCCGTCTAAGCCTTGCCATGTTGGGTCAACTACCAGGTTGCCGATCTCCATTGCATTCATGTATGCTGCTGGTTCGTATCCGCGTTTCAGAAATTCGCCGACCATATGTGCTGTGGCTACTACGGGTAGTTTTGATGCTTTTGCGAGGTCGATCAGGTATTCGATTAGTTGTTTGCCTTCCAGGTATCTTTCTGTGGCGTTGCTTCCCACAATGAGAATGGGATGTTGGGCTTTTTTCATCATTGCTACTGCTATTTCGGGTTTTTGAATTGGGTTTGCTTTTTTAGTTGAAGCTATTTCTGCACATTGCCAGGGTTCACATGACATTTCATTTTCACTCCTTCATTTTCCTGATCATTCTTGGAAGCAATGTTGGGTCCGGTATTACTGTTTCTTTCCAGTCGTGTGCTTCCAGTATCTTGGTGAATTCGTCTTTCATGGTCATTGGGATATCAGCCATTGTTCTCACGAATAAGTGTAAGTCGTTTGGCATAACTCCCATGTAGCGTTTGCTTAAGTCAACGTAGTGGCTTAGTTTTATGCTGCGTCCTTTCCATGTGTCGTTTGGTCTGATGCAAAGCTTTGCGATTGCAACCATGCATTCCTCTTTGGTTTCTACTGTGTTGAAGAGGTGTTCTGGTGCGGGTCCGACTCTAACTTTGTCGCCTGTACGTGCATCGTAGACTTCGAAGTCTTCGGGGTGGTCTTCTCTGCCAAGGAGCATTCGACGGTACTTAACACCATGCGGTCCGACGAGAACGGGTATGCCTAAGCGCCAGAATCCAGCGCCTATAGCTGCAGCTTTCTGTGAGTATGCACCCCACGCTAGACCAACAGCACCTAAGCGGTTGTGGATGTAATCTGCGATTTCTTCGTAATTGCCGCGAAGTGGGCGTTTTGCGAATATGTTTGCTACTTTGATTGCAGCGCCTGCGATGTGGCTGTTTGCGACGCATGAGCCAACGTTAAGTACTCCTCCCGCTTCAAATCCGCCTGGAAATTCTTCGTATAGTGTTTGTCCGTCGCTGTTGCGGTAACTGCCTGCGGACATTGCTGAGCATCCTGACAGTACTACGATGTATCGTCTTAGAGCAAATTCTCGACAAATGTCGTAGACGTCTTTGCCTCCTTTTGGATAGTTGCTGCATCCTACTACTGCAACGATACCTGGGATTTCTCCGAGCACTATTGGGCTACCGACATTGCGGATTTCAACGTCTGAGACTGCGCCTCTGCCAACGCGGCACAGGTTATCTTCAGCGAGCATTGCCTTTTCGCCTGATTTGATGATTAGACTATGAATCATGATTTTTTGCGGGCAAGCTTCTTCGCATCTTCCGCATCCAATGCAGGTCTCATAAAGATCTTCTAGTAAGGATAGGTCACCTTTTGCTGCTGCTTTGATGGCTGCTGGAATCGCGTAGTCTTGTGGGCAGTTCCGTTGGCAACTCTTGCATTGAGTGCAGGTCTTAGCGATCTGTGTAATTTCCTCTATGGTTGGAAGACTGGTCTTTCGTTTGCGTATAGGAGCAACTTTTTGGGCGACACGTACTGCGACTTCGCCGACTTTTTCTGGATCAAGAATTAGCACGCCTTTGACTTTGCCGCTAACGAGGTCAGCAACGATTTCGTCTGCTGGATCGTTTGTACGGTTCTTGAAGCCCATGCAGTTCTTTTCGGATGCTGCAATTACTGGAGCGTTGACTTTACCGGCTTCGTCATAGACGTCTGTTCGGATACATTGTTCGTCAAGTACAACTACATCGGCTAAGCCTGCACGTATGAATCTTAGCTCCCAACTGATAGGTCCAACAACTCTTGCACGATTATAGTATCTTGTCATGTCGTGTGCCGTGCAACATAAGCCCGACAACTTCGATTTTCTCGTCAACTTTGTTTTCTTTTGCGTAGTCAATTATTCCGATTGATGGAACAACGTTGTGGCCAATGCACATGATGACTGGTTTTGTTCGATCAACGCTTCCGATTCCGAGTTTTACAAGAGGTGCTTCTGCGTCCGCTTTTGGATAGCCTAATGTAGAAATTTGTGCGATATCTCCGACTTCCATTCCGACATGGTCAATCATACCGACGTGAAAAGCTTTAGATTCAAAGTCTAAATTGTTGCCTTCTTGACCTGTATGTCCTACCGCGAGAATTTGGGTGATTTGCTCTTCTGTGTAAGTTAAAATATCCTCCAAGTCGCCAAGTGTTTCAGGCTTTATACCAGTAACAAGGCGGCTAACGGGCGCTTCAACTTTTATGTTCAGACCTCCAACGTCTAACGGAGTTCTGCGTCCATATTTTTCAATTAAATGGTGAAGAAGATGGCGTGAGTGGGCTGTATGGCAAGCGGCTCCAATTGCGCAAGCTAACATCACGATGCGAGATGATTGAGTCGCGATGTCTATTCCGCATGCGCCTCGTTTCCCTGCTGTCAAATCGCATTTTCCAAAAGTACATAGACAGCAAAGGTCACAGTCGGGCATGTAGAAGGGCTTGTACTTGTTTAGGAGTTTCATGTCCCAGTCTCGTAGGGTGGTCATGGAGGGCATTGGAGTTGGTCCCATGGGTTCAGTGTAGTTGTCGTTGACAACTTTGCCAATGGAGACTTCGAGGTTTTTAATAAGACCTGAGTTGGTCTTCATTTCGCCTATTTTTACGTTAACGTTTTTAGCAGTCAAATTAATGACTCCTCTGTAAAGGTTTAGGTATAAGACTGCCATGATTTGTTTTTAAACCTTTCCAGAAATCGAGGCAAAAGTCATGATCCAATTACAGAAATGTTAAGGTTCTGAGAAATTGTGTAAAGAAAGAGCCAGAGAATATATACACGCTGACTACAAGTAGCCAAGCGTCTTCATGATAGCCTTCACTGAAGCATAAGCCGCGCTATTGCTAGGCAAATCAAGCAGCGATTTCCCGTTAAGCACATACTCATCTAAGACTTCGTCCGCAACGATTTTTCCTAAATACTTGAACCCCAAGTCAGCTTCAGCCTGCTTGCCCAGCTCAAATGGAAAACGGTAGCCGCCGACCAAGTAGAAATTGTCAAACTTCATGTCAACCTCTTTAGCTATTTTGAAGGCTCTTTTCACGTGGTCCTGGGATTTCTTTGAATGATCCAAAATGTCAAAAACGTCGTTAACAGTCGAAGTAATTCGACGGTTCAGGTTTTCAAGCCCAGCAGGAGAATCAACCAAGATGTACTTGTAATTTTTAGTCAACGACTCCAACGCACCCTTCAACGCGGAGTTCGGCATGCAGTAGCAGCCCTCAACCCATTTGGTGCCAACCGCGAGGAAATCGAAATTTTTGCTTTCATAGAGCCCTTTTTCCCAAATGCGGCTTTCTATGCGTTCAGTTGGGGCAACTCCGACTGTGGTGCCGCCCTGCTCAATGAAGGTGCTTACTAAGAGCTCGGCGATGGTTGATTTTCCCGCTTCTCTGAGGTCTATTCCAAGCATTTCGGCTAGGTTCTGGTCTGGGTCAGCGTCAACAAGCAGAAGGGGGGCTTGGCCTGATTCGATTAGAGATTTGGTCATTAAGGCTGTGAAACTGGATTTTCCTGTTCCGCCGCGTCCGATTGTTACAAGAGTTTTCATAGATTAAACCTCAAAGTTAGCGTCATTTCTTTAGCAGAAGCTCGCATATATTATCTATGGTTTTAACGGCTTCGATTTGCATGTTTTTTAGTGGTGTTTCGCCAAGCATGTCAGCTTCTGTGACTTTCTGGTCAAAAGGCACAAAGGTAAGCAGCGGCAATCCGTTCTTTTCAGCAAATCCGCTGATTGCTTCCTTCTGAATGTCGTTCATGACCCTGTTCCCGACGAGGTAGAGCTGCTGCATCCCCGCGTCTGTAGCCATATCATAGATGTGTTTTGCAATCTCCAAAGATTTCAAGTTTGAATCAGCAACAATAAGCAACGCATCTACTTGTCGAGCGGTGCCTCTTCCAATGTGTTCAACACCGGCTTCAAGGTCCAAAACTACGGCTTCGTCACGTTCCACAACCAAGTGCCTAAGCAAGGCGCGTATGACAGCGTTCGGCGCGCACATGCAGCCAGCACCCATCGATTGCACGGTGCCCATAACAATCAAACTTACGCCTAGTGGAGTGGGAACAGAGTACTGTTTGACTATGTCGTCAACGGTGAAATTTAAATTGTAAACACCTGAGTACCCCGTGCTTGTTTTAGATTCAACAAGTGTCTTGTTTTCGGAAATGGGGACGATTTTGCGGGTTTCCTCCGTGGATAAACCCAAAGTTAAGCCGAGGTTTGGAGAAGAATCAGCATCAATAGCGATAGTTTTCAGCCCTCGTGCAACAAAGCCATGGGCTAAGCCGCCTGCAATGAGCGTTTTTCCAACACCGCCTTTACCTGAAACAGCGACCTTCATAACAACTCACATAAGAAAGAGTGGTGAGCAAGGCATTAATTTAAGTTTCTTCTGGAAATAGAAAACACAATCGGCTTGAGGCTGATAATTGGGATTTTGGAAAACCTAACAGAGACAAAGATTCTTCAAAAATGATAACGAAATATTTCGTCGACAGATCCAGAGAGAAATAATGATATATCAAACAGAAGCATAGGGATATGGAATTAGCATGCAGGCCGCTTGCCATGAAAGGAACTAATCGTCCTATAATTATCTTTGTAACATCTGTTTTAGCAGTATCGACGATTTTCTGTCTGCTTCTATCTTCATCGTCGATTGCATATGTCTATTCACCGGACAATTGGCCAATGTTTCATCACGACATAGGCCACACAGGCTATTCACCCAGCTCACGAACCCCAATTCAAGACACATTGTTGTGGAACTACACAACCAACAGCGTAGTCGGGGCTTCGCCCGCAATCGTTGACGGCCATCTTTTCATAGGTTCTGACGCGGGAGTTGCCTATTGCATCAACGCGCTGGACGGGTCCGAAGTATGGAATTTCACTGTTCCCATTAACTCACAGATTGTTCATGGCGTAGAAAGTATCGCAATCAGTTCTTCGATGGCAGTGGCTAACGGCAAAGTCTACTTTGGATGCTACGACCGCAACATTTACTGCTTAAACGCTGCAACAGGCGCTGAACTCTGGAACTTCACAACAGGAAACACCGTGGAATCATGTCCCTCAATCGTAAATGGTTACCTGTATGTTGGGTCATGGGATGGAAACGTCTATTGCATCAATGCAGCAGATGGCACCAAAATTTGGAGTTTCAAGACGGGTGGACTTGTAGAGTCATCGCCAGCAATCGCGAATGGTTATGTTTTTGCGGGCTCCGCAGATGGCAAAGTCTACTGCTTTGATGCCGCCTCGGGTGCCGAAATTTGGAATTACACCACTGGGAACATTGTGGAGTCTTCTCCCACCGTAATTGATAATCGCCTATATGTCGGGTCAGATGGCAATAATGTCTATTGCCTTAATGCAACAAATGGAAACAAGATATGGAACTACCCCACTCAAAGTTGGGTTACTTCAACCCCTGCAGTCGCAAACGGCTACGTTTATGTAGGGACCGGCGAATCTGGATCTGCCAACCCTGACAAAAACGTTTACTGCCTCAATGCAGTGACAGGAGCGAAAATCTGGAATTTTGCCACAAGTGACGGGGTGGATTCTTCCCCCGCTATTGCAGGGGGCTTTGTCTACATCGGAGGGTGGGACGGAAATGTTTATTGCCTGAATGCTTCAAGTGGGGCAAATATATGGACATATAACACAGGGAATCATGTAAGTTCTTCTCCAGCCGTTTGGAACGGAATCGTTTATGTAGGGTCATGGGATCATAATGTTTACGCTTTTGGCTATCCGCTGACGACTTCCACACCTTCGCCAGGAACTCAGCCAATGCTCTCCGTTACAGCAGAAATCGTTTACATAGTAGCTTTTGTAATAGTTGTTGTAGCCATCGTGGCTTCAGTAATAACAGTTCGGCACAAAAAATATTCAAGGAGCCATAAACAAGCTACACGTTGAACATGTCAAAAACCTATTCAATTTAATTGAAAAACTAAGTGGTCCGGAAAGAAAAAATCTCCAAGTTCTCTTTTTCAAACTCTTTCTGTAAAATCGTCTTGATTTCATCTTCGTCAAGGTTATAGAGACCATTTTTGCCTTTGCGCAAAGGAATCCCTGTTTCTCTGAGACACTGATCTTTTGGGAAAATCTAGAAAGATGTAGTAACGCTTGTCATACATCAATATTATTCTTAACGGTTGCAATTTCTTTGTTTGGTGAGAAGAGCATTTTGTTCAAGAATATAGACTATCGATTTCGGCTTCTTTTCCCCAACTAAGCGTTTGAATTTTTCCCAGCTTCTAACCCTGATATGACCTTAACTCAATTTCTTCAATCTGCTTCTATCGATTAAAGAAAACAGTAAGTTGAAATTAGGTTTTGCCTTCTTTTATTTTGTCGATTATCTTCTGTGTTTTCTCTTCCGAGGGATGAGTGATAGCGCAGGAAGGACAAATGTCCTCACAACCTCTGCAGAATACAACACATCTGTTTGGGTTCACCACAGTTCGTTTTTCGCCACCTTTTTCCTCTATTCTAAAGGCACTCGTATGGCAAAAATCAACACATTTCCCACATGTCACACACTTTTCATAATCGATCTTTGGGTCCCAAGGTATTTTGCCTCTGGGGATATCTTCGTATGCTTCCTCAGACATTTTTAGCTCTTCCCTAGTTGATTCAATGTAATAATTAATGGTAATCAATTATTTCATGATTACTTAGTTCATAGCGGCTGGCCTTTAATTTTTCTTTGCAAAACGACAGCACTTAAGATAATAATTGAGGTAATAGTAGCTACTAATGCTAGTATCTGAGGACTAAATTCTGAAATGCTTGGTAAAGTAGTTGAACCAAAAATGTTTGTCTCAAGATGCTGTATAAATAGGTTGATGTTATTGGCGGAGGTAGGGCTTGGGTAACAGTTTTTGACGTTGATTCCAGCAGCATTCCTAAGAGTTTGTCATAGCCATAGCGCGCATTGTGCAAGAGCTCAGACGATTTTGGCGTAAGCCCGGTCCGCCTCACTTAGGAGACGCCAAACTTGTCGAATGCATAGACCCTGTTAAAGTGAAGTTGTGGACATCCCGATTTAAGATTTGTTTATGCTGCTTTAAGCAGTAGCGGGCCCGAGCCCAAACTCTGATGGAACTTTCAAGAACATAGAGTTGAGTTGAATCAAACTTGTATCCGAGTAGTCTGATTCCTTACTTAGACGTGGTTTTCGCGGCGCTTTAGGCTCTGTCATGTTAATTTCTATTTACAGAATCTGCCATCATCCTTTGTTTCTTTGAGCTTGCTAATTTTGTTGCTGAACCAACCTATCTTGGTAGTTCTTCTATAATCAAACTTGGGAACATATGGCTTAATATCCAGCAGTGGCGTGCCGTCTAAAATGTCTACATCTTGAATGTACAGTATGTTGTTTTCGATTCGGATGAGGCGTACAGTAGATAGTCCTATTGCATTTGGTCTAGCAGGCGAGCGAGTAGCGAACACACCATGGAGTTTATTATCGAGAAACGGCTTGACCAACAAAGAACATGCCTTGACTAAACTAAAATTATAAAGGAGAATAATATGAGAAAAACCTTCTAAGTCCTTTAAGCCTTCGACATATTTGGGGTTTATTTCTATACTTCCTTTAGTGCCCTTTGACGCAGAAGCTTGAATGGGTACGTTTTTAGGTTCCTTGAAAGGCGAGTGCACAACCCCAATAGACCTGTATGTTACTTCGTTCATCCGCTCCCTTCTTCACCGTCTCTTAGAAGAGACATTAAGAATTTAGATATACCTGAAAATAAATAAACAAAAAAGAAGAGTGGTAGAGGCGCAACTTTATGGGTTTAGCATTGGTTATGACCGCAACTGCAGCTTTGACTTGACGAGTTACCACCGATGTATTTTTGGGGGTTTGCTTCGAAGGATTTCTTGCATCCTGGAGCGCAGAAATAGTAGTATTTGTCTTGGTAGATTGTTTTGTACTTTGCGGTTTTCTCGTCAACTTCCATGTTGCATACCAAATCTTTAGCCATACTTTTCCACCTCCAAAAACATTGCATGATTTCTTGTGACTAGATTTTCGGTTTAAATCTCCTGAGGAGTGAAGCGTTGGTAACCACTGTTACTGAGCTACTCGCCATGGCCACTGCCGCGTACACCGGATTAAATAGCACATGTATAATGGGGTAGAATGCGCCTGCCGCCAAGGGAACCAAGATGATGTTGTAGAAAAATGCCCAGAATAGATTCTGCCGAATTTTCTTCATCGCAGCCCGGCTCAACTGGATAGCTACCACTACATCCCTTAAATCATCCTTAATTAACACTATGTCTCCAGTTTCAATTGCTACATCTGTTCCATTGCCTACAGCAATACCAATGTTTGCCTGCGCCAAAGCCGGAGCATCGTTTATTCCATCTCCAACCATGGCAACAACTTTGCCCTCGGATTGCAACCGCTTTATCTTAGTGCTTTTCTCACTGGGGAGAACCTCGGAGAACACGCTATTTACACCCAATTGTTTTGCTATCGCGCTGGCTGTTTTTTGATTATCGCCAGTAATCATTACAACCTCTAAGCCCATTTGCTGAAGAGTTCTCACAGCCTCGGCAGAGTGTTCTTTCAGGGTGTCAGCCACAGCTATCAATCCTGCAAGCTGATTGTCTATCGCAAGGAGCATTGCGGTTTTTCCTACTTCCTCAAGCTCTTTCATCTTTAGGTCAAACGCGCCAATGTCCAAGTTGTTTACTTCCATGAGTCTGCGATTGCCTAACAATATTTTAGCGCCTTTATGCTCCACTTCCACTCCGTACCCCGGGAGGGCGTTGAAGACGTCAGGCTCATCAATCTGGAGGCCTTTCTCCTTTGCCTTTTTTACTATGGCTTCTCCAAGCGGGTGCTCTGAGTTTTTCTCCGCGATGCTGGCTAACTGCAAAAGTTGGTCTTCCTTGAACGCTTCTGTTGAGATGATATCTGTGACTTCAGGCTCGCCTTTTGTGAGTGTTCCTGTTTTATCAAAAACTACCGTTTGAAGCTTATAAGCCGCTTCCAATGTTTCGCCGTTTTTGATTAAAATTCCGTTTTCGGCTCCTTTCCCAACACCAACCATAATTGCTGTGGGTGTAGCAAGTCCAAGAGCGCAAGGACAAGCAACAATTAACACAGCGATGAAAACAGTGAGGGCAAAAATGAAGCTTGCGCCAGCTATGAAATACCATGCCAACGCTGCGAGCGTGGCTGTTATTATGATTGTTGGAACAAAAAAACCTGACGCGATATCTGCTAGTCTTTGAATAGGTGCTTTAGAACTTAATGCATCTTCAACCATGCTTATGATCTGGGAAAGAACTGTATCTTTGCCAACTTTGGTGGCTTCGAATTTCAACACCCCAGTTTTATTCATGGTGGCACCAACAACTTGGTCTCCGCTTTTCTTTTCAATGGGGATGCTTTCGCCGGTGATAACTTTCTCATCCACTGCTGAATATCCTTCTGTAACGATGCCGTCGACAGGAATTTTTTCTCCTGGTCTAACGACTACGATGTCTTCTACCTGGACATCTTCAATCGGTATTTCCTCTTCTTCGCCATTCCTAATTATTCTGGCAGTTTTTGCTTGCAGACCCATGATTTTTCTGATGGCTTCTGAGGTTCTGCCTTTTGCTATGGCATCTAAGAGTTTTCCCAGCAAAATGAAGCTCATGATCATTGTAGCAGTATCGAAGAATACTCCGGCGCCTGGGAACTGGCTTGGCGCAAATGTAACTGCGGTGCTGTAGGTCCAAGCGGTGGATGTTCCCATTGCAATTAAGGTATCCATGTTGGCAGTTCTGTTTCTCAAGCCCTTGTATGTGCCAACGTAGAAGGTCCATCCGACAATGAATTGCACGGGAGTTGCCAAAATAAACATTAAAATGTTGTTTTGTTGTTTGGGCAAAACGGGGAACAACATCAAGAGGATGATGGGGATAGTCAATGTAGTACTTGTTGCCAAAAGGATTTTTAGGCGTTGAATGTGGCGTTGGCGCTCTTTGCCTTCAGTATCCTGCAGCACTGTTTTTTCAGGTTCTATGACCTGGTACCCGACGTCCTGTATGGTTTTTTTGATTCCAGCGAAGCTTAGTTGCTCGGGGTTATATTCAACGGTGACTTTTTCTGTAGCAAAGTTAACGGTTGCATTGTAGACGCCCGCCTTGCTGTTTAATGCTTTTTCGATGCTTTGGGCGCAGTTAACGCAGCTCATGCCACCTACTTGGAGAACGATTTTCTCATGGATAACCCGGTATCCTGATTCAGCGATGGTGTTTTCTATGGTTTTCTGGTCGACGAGGTCTGGGTTGTATTCTATAATTGCTTTTTCGGCGGCGAAGTTAACGGTGGCGTGGATTACACCATTTAGTTTAGAGAGTGCTTTTTCTATGGTCAGTGAGCAGTTTATGCAACTCATGCCGCCGATGTTGAGGGTGATTTTTTTGTTTTCTCGACTCATTTTGTTGCTTCCGCTTATAGAGAACCTTTGTAGTTACTCGTTGCTGGACAACCAACACACTTTTTGGTTTCATATCGGTTACAGGGGTCGCATTCAACATTGCACGGTGAAACTTTTTTTTCTTTATTCGCCAAGTTTTCTCTTATTTGAAGGAAAGGCGAAAAATATGTGTCGCTTACAGGGTAAAACTCCGATCTGCGGATTCCTTTGCTGCATCTTAAGGAGCATTTCTCCATCGAGATGCTTTCTAAGGTTTCTCTCGTTTCTGCAACTATAAGTGCCATCAGATTGTAGCCACCTATTGTTTTGAAAATCTGAACTATTCTGGGGCACTCCTCGAAACGGACGAGAACATCTTGCATCGCTTCAGCGCTCTCCATTTCCAGCATCACGATGGCCAGATGCAGCCCAAGCGTAGTTGGGTTGATCAGAGCAGATATTTTAATTGTGCCGTTTTCGATGAGTTTGTCCAACCTCTTCTTTGTTCCCATGCTCGTAAAACCTGTTAGTTTGGATAAATCCTCAAGAGATGTCCTACCATCCGCTTGGAGTTGAGCTATTATTTTCTTGTCAACCTTATCCATGAGCGCACCAGTTTACTTTATAAACATAACCTATTAATATTGTTTATCTATTAAACTATGTTATCATCAAAACAAAAGGTTATCAAGAATGACAAAGAGAATAATGTTGCCGGTTGAAGACGAATCAGGATTAGAAGCTCAAGTAGCACATCACTTCGGAAGAGCACCCTATTTCGCCATAGTGGAACTTGACGAGAACAAAGAAATCTCGAAAGTTAAAACTGAGCCAAACAGAAGCGAACACATGGGAGGTGCCCCAGGGCATTCACATGAAAGTTTTCTGGCGCTGGAACCAAACGTTGTTATAGCTTATTCAATGGGACCTGGGGCAATGAATACCTTTCAAGATGCCGGCGTAACCGTTTTGGAAGCAACCGCAGACACAGTGAAAGGAAACATTGAATCCTTCAAAGAAGGCAAACTCAAAGAACTTGCAGTTGGATGCGAACACGCCCATCACCACGAACATGAACATTCACATTAAACTAATAAAATATAAAAAGAGGTGAAAAAACGCCAAAAATAAAAGCAAAAGCAACATGGGTTGAAAATGTACGCTCAAAGGTTGATAATCAAAGAAACCACAGTGTAGAATGTGACCTCTCTACTGCTGCGGGCGGAACAGATTGCGGTCCAACAGCGCTTGAACTTAGTTTAATGGCGCTTGCAGACTGTGGTGTCACAATCTTCGCTGATGTGTGCAAAAAAAGTAACATAAAACTGAAAAAAGTCGAAGTAATTGCTGAAGCTGACAAATCGCCTGATTCGCCGATGATAAGTGGCGTTACTATGAAAGTCAATGCTTCTTCTGATGCAAGGAAAGAACTGATAGAGGCTGCTTGGAGGAGAACCGAAGCAAACTGCCCAGTTTTGTTCATTTTCAAAGAACCGACTCCCGTAAAGGTTGAATTTGAAGCAAAAACAGAATGAAGCATTCAGGCTTGAGAAATGAAAACTGCACTAATAGTCTATTGGTCTAAAACTGGTAATACAGAGAAAGTCGCCAACGCTATCAAACAAGGGTTAGAAGAAGCTGACGTCAAGGTGACTATTAAGAAGCCTGAGGAAGCAGAAGCTCTGGATTATTTTGACTATGATTTAGTTTGCGTAGGTTGTCCATCGTACTCTTGGCATCCTCCTGAACCGATGACAAATTTTCTAAAGAAAAAATTCGCTGAAGATCGCCAGAAAGGTAATATTAAGCCTTCAGCTCCAAAAGTCTCTGGCAAAAACGCATTAGTCTTTGTAACTTACTCAGGACCACATACAGGAATTGACGAGGCAACCCCAGTCGGCAAGGATATACGACAATGCTTTGAGCATATAGGCTTTAATGTTATCGATGAATGGTACGTTCTAAGCGAATTTCACGGCTCACTAAAGTACAGCACAATAGGCAGATTGGGTGATATTAGGGGAAAACCTACTTCTGATCAACTGCAAGTCATTAAAGATGATTCAAGGCGCTTAGGCAGGCTGCTCTAACTCCGTTCGTGGTCATTTTGGTTAACGCTCATAATAGTTGCAGTCCAGAAGTGGCTCAGAAAATTCTGATGACAGTTCCTTATGCTCAAGGATTCAACTTCTTTATGCCAGATGGTCATTACACCGGTGAGACAGCACTGTCCCTTCGCTCATTCTTAAGAGACATGGGAAGCGTTGATGTTCAATCGATCAAATTCCACTTTGACCGCGGCGACTTTCAGAAGTGGCTAAGAACTACAATCGGCGATGAAGAACTTGCTCAAACAATTGACAAATTAGACAAGAAAACCCCAGAAGAAAGCCTCCTGGAAAAGTTGACGGATATCGTTCAAAAAAGAATTTCAGAATTGCAGTTAACCTATTAAATCATCTTGGTTGCACGGCGTGGGTAATATGGTAATTTTTTTAAAGGTTGAATATTTCAAACACTTTTTGTTTCCCATTTTGTAAAGTATGTTTTGCCGTTTTCTCTAAAGGCACGGAGTAGTTCGCAATGCCTGAAGAAAGCAAACTCTTGTTCTAACTGCTCTGGCTTCAAATTTAGAATTTTGGCCAGATCTTCCTTGGTTATTTTATCATGTTTCTCAACTGTATCATAGATTCTTTGTTGGAGCTCGTTTAAACCTGAATTCCCAGTTTGGCCTAATTGTTTTCGAACGGATAAAGCTGAGGCTACAGCCATGGGGTCGCAAGCCTTCGGTGGATTGGTTTCATACATATAACAGTCCTCGCATAGGACTTTCCCGTGCAGGTCATAGGCTTCCTCGTCTCGTAAGGGTGCTTTGCATCTTTCACAATCCATTTTCATCAACCTTGATTCATATGGTTTTGAAAGTCTGATTCAAACCTATTAATCAGTTTGTTAAGGCTCACAGTAATCTCTCTCACTTTTTCTTTGGCATGCCCTTTAATTATAGCAGGGTTTTGAATGGAATAAACATGGTAATATCCCCCGCCCTTTAGAGTCATTGTTTGCTTATTCACAAGATTTAGGCTCACTAGTTTTGCGAGACAGCGATGCACAGAGCTGCGATCCTTTTGCAGCAATTTTGCGATCTGGTCGAGGGAGCTACCTTCATTTCTTGCAACAGCCTGAAACGCTTGGAGGTCTGCTGGTTTTAGGTTGTATAGGCAAGTTAGTAAATCGGTGCAAGAGGCTCCTTTCTTTGTGAGCTGATTTATGCTTTCCATGAGAGAGTGATTGTAGTATCTTGAATATAAATAGTATTGTTTGGTGTTGTCAATACCGTAAGATATATTTGGCTGGGCTTGTAATCCATTGACATATACGGAAGTGTAATTATGGAGAAAAAATTTGAATGCCCAAGAGGCATACCAGAAGAAATGTGCGACCATGCCCCACACTGTAACGTTTGGAAACTAAGAGAGACTGCAAAGAAACAAGCATAAGAGTCCATACACACTGGTGATAAATTATGGCCGAAGAGAATGATTTAGATCAAATTCGATTAAGAAAGATTCAAGCTTTGCATGACCAAACCAAGAACCCAGAGCAGGCTAATAATCAACCCATGATAGTAACGGACAACACTTTTCATAAATCTGTTCAAACACATGACCTTCTGGTTGTGGATTTTTGGGCTCCTTGGTGTGGCCCCTGCCGAATGGTAGGACCCATAATTGAGACATTATCAGCTGAATATGCCGGTAAAGTAGCGTTTGGAAAAATGAACGTTGACGAGAATCAAATGGTGCCAAGCAGCTTTGGAGTAATGAGCATTCCAACTATAATCATCTTTAGTCATGGCAAAGAAGTTGAGAGATTAGTTGGCGCTTACCCCAAAGCGCACATCGAATCAATGATTAAACGATATCTGGCATAGCAGTCGCAGAGGATAGCACATGACAAATGTTGAAGAAAAAATAGACGCAGTAAAAACACGGTTTGCTGGCGGCAAAAATCTCCCAGCTATCCGCTGGAACAGCTTATTGCGCAGGCGCGAATTTGTTGTGCCAAAAAATCCTTATATGTCAATGGCTTGGAAGAGGCTGTCATGACGGAACCAAAAAACGGTCGACCAATTTTCTTCCCAGAAAAACTGGTTCTCTTTGGTAACCTAGCGCTTTTCCTATGGATTGTTCTTGATTCAGTGGCTTTCCTGCTATATGATTTCACAATCGGTATTGTGTTTTTTGTCCTAACTCTTATCTTGATTTATGGTGTACTGCATATTCTGGGTTGTCTACGTCCATGCTACAATTGCATAAAATGCACTCATGGCATGGGACGCTTGGCAGCCTTGTACTTTGGCAGACGCATCTTTAAAGACTACAAATACAACTACAAACTGCCCACAGCAATATTTTTCACAATATACATCGGAGGGTTCCCCGCAGCCTTCGCACTTTACTCAGTCATCGTAGATTTCACGACCATCAAAGCAGCGGTGTTTGTGGCTCTTTTAGTGTTTACGATCTATAGTGCTTTAACATGGCGACCGAGAAAACCAAAAAACACAAAAGAGGTAGTATAGCCTCGGCGGAGTTTAACGTGATTAAACGTTTGTTGCTTGTTAGCTTACAAGGAATTTCGGCGCTTGCTTCAGTCAGTCGAACCATAAATCGCAATAAAGCCTTTAGGAAACCTTCCAAGTGAGGGCTATGCATAAGGCGTGTATTGATCCAGAAAGGTGCGGTCATTGTGTTGAATGTAAGGCTGCTAAGATATGCCCATACAAGGCGATTAACCGAATTGATAGCAATGAACCGAGCGTTGTTGACGCTACATATTGCAGAGGGTGTGGCGACTGCACAGCAAAATGTCCAGCTAAAGCTATAAAGTTAAAAAGTAATTGATTTTAGGGTACTTTTTCAAAGACCCAAGTCTTGTAAAAGTTTATTTCTGAGGGATATCAGAATAAACATGTCTGATTTTCTTTTCAGGAAAAGGGAGGTGATTGAATGTTATTTGAGGCAACACATAAACACCAAGCTTCTCAGTGTCCTCTGCTGACATCTGAAGGCAAAGGCATGCTCAAAAAACTGTTTTCCGACGAGAACGTCAAGAATGCTGGAGTCAAAATAGTCGCTGGCTACATGAGCTGCCCAGCCGACACATCAATAGATCACAAAGGTTTCTTCACGATAGAGGCGGATAGCCCGCTTGCAGTTTCAAAATTCTTCGGTCAGATGGCGGTTGAAGTGAGGCCAGTCCAACCTTTAAGCGAAGTTGCAAAAAAGCTATAGCGAACGAAAACACAATTGACGCCTCTTCACCACCCCGGCGATTCCCAACTGCCCCAGTTCGTTACGTATTGATTGTGGCGGAAGTCACCGCTAAAGGGTCGCATGCGTTAGGCATATTTGTTTCGTACATGGAGCAATCTTCATACAGAATTTTTCCATGGAGACTGTAAACTTCCTCCTCTTCGAGAGTTAAACCCCAACGTTCACACTGCATTCTGAAAACCAAAATAATGCATCATCAGTCAACCCTTATTTTTCTTATAGTCGAAAACCAATGAATCTTTAGGCATCCATGTTTTATATTTCGATATTGTTATAGGACATCCGAGTTCTAAAGGTCAAAAGAATTGCCTAAAACACGTAGTGATCAAGATTCAAAAATTCAAGCGGAAGACACGTTCAACTTGAACTATGCGAATGGCTTGAATTCTTCGGAAGCCCAAGAAAAACAAAAGTTGTACTGGCCGCAACGAGGTTGCGGAGAAACAAGCAAGTCCGATTGTGGCATTTGCAAAAAAGTTTTGGGGTTTAGCTGCTTGGATGCTTGAAGTGGCAATTGTACTCTCGGCTGTTTTAGGAAAATATTTAGACGTTTACATTATCGCGGCCCTGTTGCTTGTAAACGCCGTTTTAGGGTTTATTCAGGAACAGCAGGCAACCCGTGCGGTAAAGGCGCTTAAGCAGAAGCTCCAGTTGCAAGCAAGAGTTCTTCGGGATGGCGTCTGGCAAACTGTGAACGCCGCTGAAATTGTTCCCGGAGATGTTGTCAGGGTTAGGTCGGGCGATTTCGTACCCGCGGACTTCAAGATTCTTGATTCCGAAGTCACCGTGGACCAATCAGCCATTACGGGGGAGTCTCTTCCAGTCGAGAAAAATGCCGGCGACGTCGTCTACTCGGGATCGCTCGTTAAGAAGGGCGAGGTAACGGGGGTTATCACTGCGACCGGGGTGCAAACAATGTATGGGAAGACAGCTCAGCTTGTGCAGTTTGCCAAACCGAAGCTGCATATGGAAGGAGTCATCTCAAATCTAATGAAGTGGCTTCTTGTCATGGTGGTTTCGCTCCTTCTTGTCGCCGCCGCAGTTTCCTGGGCGCGCGGGCTAAACCTCTTGGACTTGTTGTCTTTAGCGCTGGTTTTGCTTGTGGCTGCAATTCCTGTTGCGTTACCCACGATGTTCACAATTACAATGGCACTTGGCTCCTACGAGCTAGCGGGAAAAGGTGTTTTGGTTACTAGACTTAGCGCCTCCGAAGACGCCGCCCTCATGGACGTACTGTGTGTTGACAAAACCGGAACTATCACGGAAAACAAACTGACAGTAGCTGATACAGCTGAAATGGGCAACTACACGGAAGAGGACACGCTCATCTTCGGCGAGTTAGCGTCTCAAAGGGCAAACCAGGACCCTATAGATTTAGCGTTCTTTGCCGCTGTCGATGACAAAAAAATAAGGCTCGATGAATTTAAACAAACGAAGTTCACGCCTTTTGACCCCTCGACAAGAAGGACTGAGGCAATAGTTGAGAAGCAAGGCCAAACATTGCGGGTTACAAAAGGAGCGGTCTCGTCGATAACAGAAGTTTGCCAACCCACAAAAGAAGAACTTGCAGAAATTAATAGCAAAACGGATGCTTTCGCAGAGAAAGGCTACAGAGTTATCGCTGTTGCCGCTGGCAAAGAATCCGGCAGAATGGATGTGGTTGGGCTGGTAGCGCTTTATGACAAGCCGAGACCTGAATCAGCAAAACTGATAACGAAACTTCGATCTCTGGGAATAGCCGTGAAGATGTTGACAGGTGATTCGCAGCCGATTGCCACACAAATAGCCAAAGAAGTAGGTTTGGGAGAAAAAATAACTCGGATGGCTGACGTTGAAAAAAACGTGGGTAACGCTGTGGTTGCCGCTGAAATCGTCGATGAAATGGACGGTTTTGCCGAAATTTACCCTGAAGGGAAGTACCGTATCGTTAAGGGTTTGCAGGTTGAAAACCACGTTGTCGGAATGACCGGCGACGGCATAAACGACGCGGCCGCGCTTAAGCAGGCCGAAGTTGGGATAGCGGTAAGCAACGCAACGGACGTGGCCAAAGGTTCAGCCAGCGTTGTCCTCACAGAAGAGGGCTTATCCAATGTTGTGGATTTGGTTATAACAGGCAGAATGATTTACCAGCGAATCTTAACATGGATATTTAACAAAATCGTCAAAACATTCCAAGTTATCTTGTTCGTCATCGTGGCTTTTCTGCTCACGGGTCTGTTTGTTGTCGGAGCTTTCCAAGTTGTTCTATTGCTCTTCCTAGTTGACTTCGTCACTATATCACTGTCCACAGACAACGTTACGCCCTCGGAGAAACCCGAAAGCTGGAATATCTCGCCGCTCGTTAAAGGAGCCACGCTTCTGGGCGTCGCAACCGTAATTGAATCATTGGGACTTCTGTATTTAGGTCTCAACTATCTAGGACTATCGAATACAGGCATGTTGAATACATTCTCTTTTGACATGCTGCTATTCGGCGGATTATTCACCATTTTTGTTGTTCGCGAAAGAAGCAACTTTTGGAACTCAAAACCAAGCCGACCCCTCCTAACCGCTGTAGCCGTAGACATAATAATTTCATCTTTAATCTCCATTATCGGAATTCCCGGGTTAACCCCTATACCCCCACTATACGTGGCTATGGCTTTGGGATGGTTCTTCGTGTTCGCTTTGTTGTTGAATGATCAGCTGAAGACGCGTTTGTTACTGCATAATCCTTCAAAAACGAAAGGATAAGAAACAGCTTTGATAAATCTGCATTCGAACTTGAATCGGGTTTCTTGTCTAAAATTTAAATAGAATCAGTTTCATATGCTAGTTCCATGAGCTCAAATAAGGTTGGTTTTGGAAACTCTCTTTTAACTGAAGTCGTTGAAACAGGAAAATGCGCAAGCTGCGGAACATGCGTTGTAACCTGCCCCTTCGGCAGCCTTGAACTTGTTAAGGGAAAGCCCAGTTTGATCAAAGAATGCAAGGTCTGCGGCATATGCGCCCAAGCCTGCCCGCGGTACAACTTGACAATGGCAAAAGCAGAAGAATTCACCTTCGGCAAAATCAGAAATCCGCAGGAAGAATTCGGAATTTACCGCCGAATAGCTGCAGCTCAAGCCAAAACAGGCGACATCCAGAAAGCACGTCAGGACGGAGGAGCCGCAACGGCGATGCTTGTTGCCGCCTTAAAGAACGGGTTAATTGATGGAGCAGTGGTCTCAGGAAAAAGTCAAGAAAAACCTTTCCTTCCGATCCCTGTTCTCGCTACGACTCCTGAGGAAATCGTTGAGGCAGCAGGAACAAAGTACACGTGCTCGTCAGCACTTCTAGCCCTGCCAGAAGTCATAAAACAGAAGAAAACCAAGGTTGCCTTCGTAGGCACGCCCTGTCAGATTCAAGCTATCCGAAAAATGCAAATGAACAACGTGAAGAAGATGAGCGCTCCGATCAAGTATCTTGTAGGTCTTATGTGCTCTGAATGCTTTGACTACGAAGGGCTAATGGAAACCCATATCAAAGGCAAACTTGGCATCAACCTAAATGACATAATAAAAATGAACATAAAAGGAAAAATGCTAGTCACCACGCCAACAGGGACCACCGCAATACCGCTAGCCGACATAAAGCCATACGTAAGAATGAGTTGCAGCGTGTGCGAAGACTTCAGCTCTGAACTTGCAGACGTGTCTGTTGGAGGGTTGGGACTTGATGGCTGGACATTCACGATTATTCGAACTGAAAAAGGCGAAGAGCTCTTCACAAACGCTGAAAAAGCTGGAATGCTTGAGTCAAAACCTATAGAAGAAGGATCCTTCTCGAAAGGGCTGCTGCTTAAGTTGACTAAGAAGAAAAAGGACTCGGCAGCAGCAAAAGCTCAGCCGAAACAGTAGCATCCAGGCGAATGCCCATAGTGGGCACAGGCGCGAGATTGTTTGGACTATGTCGATCTAGCCAAGTGAAATGGTCGCTTCTTATTTAAACGCTAAGAGCATACTATGCAAAAGATTTTTTAATCTTAACCCATTTAGCCTTTAGCCGAGATGAAATCTCCATGAAAATACTAAACGAGTTTGTGCCAACACGTAAATTCTTAAAGCTTGCAGATGAACTCAAGGATCTAGTTGATGGATGGAACGTAACTGACGGCGCGGCTGGTTATCCAGCTCCAAGCGGCGTAGTAGTAAGCTGCCTACTCAAATACAAGTACCCAGACAAATACGTCTGCCCAATCTTCATTCTAAAGTATAAAGGCCCAGTTGAAGTAGGAGGCCTAGCTTTAGCATCAGACGTCATCGGATTAGATGGTTTAGCAGTCACCATGGGAGACAACCCAAAGTTTGGTGAGCCTATAACGATGCTGCCATCGTCTGAAGCAGCCAGAGACTTCATTCGCACTCAAGTCAAAACTAAAAACCTAAAACTCGGTTGCTTGTTAACTGCAAGACGCTCCATAGAAGAAACTCTTCAAAGGGTGCGTGAGCCATGGGACTTCGTATATTTCATGAGGCTAACTGACGACTCATTCGAGGCACTCAAGGCGGTATCGGCCGAATGCAAAAAACTAAACAAGCCGCTCTTCGCATACTTCCTAGTCGGAACCGCTAAAAACGTCGAAACCGTAAAAATGATCGGCTGGCCAGTCGCAGCAACAATGGATACAGTTGAAGAAAAAGCTGCAAAACTAAACGGTTTGGTCGACGGCATTATCGCAACATGCGCCGGAGACGCCGAAGGCGACAAAGAAATGTTGCGAAAACTGCAGAAATTCAGAAGCTAAACCAAAGCTTCTATTTTCTATTTTATTATTTTTTTGATAATTTTGTTGTGAATTATTTTTTCATGCCTGTGCAAGATAACCTTTTAAAGTGTTTGTTCTTGTAGTATTAGCCTTTAAAGATGAGTGAAAACTGCATGGAACCAGTGAAAGTGATAGCTGTTGAGAATCTTCCGCTGATAAAAAAGGGAGACAACCTTGGGCAACTGATTGTTCAAGCAGCAGAAAAGCAGAAAACGCCCATCCAAGAAAAAGATGTCATTGTTGTGACCCATGTGGTCGTTTCTAAAGCTGAAGGTAATATCATTAACCTTGACGACGTAGTTCCCTCACAGCAAGCTAAAGAAATGGCGTTGAAGACAAATAAAGATCCAGCCTTGGTTGAGGTTGTCCTTCAAGAAACGAAAGAAGTCGTCAGATGCAGCAGGAACAGCATAATCGTAGAAACGAAAAACGGCATTATCTGCGCTAACGCTGGAGTCGACAGATCAAACGTTTCAGGTGACAGAAATGTTGTGCCTCTGCCAAAAGAACCGAATGTTTCAGCCCAGAACATTAGGAAAGAAATAAGACGGCTGACTGGCGCCGACGTAGCGGTAATCGTCTCCGACACGCATGGAAGACCTTTCCGCATTGGTGAAATAAACGTGGCAGTCGGTGTAGCAGGAATCATGCCGATCAGAGATAGACGTGGCGAAAAAGACCTGTTCGGGTACGTCCTTAGAGTAAAACAAACAGCTGTAGCTGACGAGTTGTCCTCGGCAGCGGAACTGGTGATTGGCCAAGCGAATGAGGGTGTCCCCGCAGCAATCATCCGCGGCTACAATTACCAAAGTACAGACAACGCCTCGACCATAGATCTTACGCGATCCAAAGAAAAAGACCTATTCAGATAAACAAAAAATATTGAGTTTGAACATGATGGAAGCTAAAATACCCAAGCAATACCTGGAGGAAGTACTTCCCTGTAAATTCAAGCCCGAAAAGGCGGGGGACTTCGATGTTATTACTCAACTGAACCTAACGGGACCAAACGGCGGTTGCTGGGTGCTTACACTGAAAAACCAAACATTAAAAGTCACAGAAGGAGCCCACCCGTCGCCTAACTTGACACTGACGGTCGCCGACGCAGATTTCATGGATCTTGTAAACGGAAAACTGAAAACAACACAGGCTTTTTTCAACGGGAAAATCCATCTTAGCGGCAACCTTGTTTTAGCCTTAAAGCTAAAGGATGCGGGGTTGTTGGATTTTGAAGCATAGACGAATTTTCGCCCTTTAACAAAACCGCACTTCCAATCAAACATAGCGGAGACAGAAAGCATAATTTTAAAACTGTTCATCGCCAAATAGATGAGATTAATTTAACTCTGGTTAATCTTTCAAAGCTGGTTGGACATGTCTGCATATGCCGTAGTGCCTGTAAAGACTCTTTTGAAATCCAAGACGAGACTCTCCAACTTTTTCACCCTTCAAGAACGGCCCCTTTTCACCCTAGCAATGCTTGAGGATGTCTTGAAGGCACTAAAGTCTTCGAAGGTCGAAAGGACTGTTGTTGTAAGCTCTGACTCAACAGTCGAGTGTTTAGTGAAAAACTTTGGGATGACTTTTCTCAATGAGACAAAGGTGGGTCTGAACCAAGCGCTCAATCAAGCGGTAAAATGGTGTGTCAAGAACAAAGCGGAACAGGTTTTAGTCTTGCCTGCAGATGTCCCACTTGTAACATCAAAAGACATAGATCACACTTGTCAAGCTGGCGGTAAACAACTCCATGGTTATTTCCCCATCGCGAAACGGCGGAACCAACGCGCTACTGCAAACGCCTCCTGGAATAGTTTCACTCTGTTTTGGACCCGACAGCTTCAAAAGGCACGTAAGCAAAGCGCAGCGTCAGACATGTTCACACCAAAATCTACGTCTCTTCAACCATCATGTTGGACATCGACTCTGAAACAGATTTAGAACAACTCCTCAAGGGGCGAGCACACAGTTCCAAACAGCTTCTTCAACCAAGCTTTGCTTAAGATGCAAAGCATCTTGAAGGAATTGACAGTAAACGCAAAAAAACCTCATTTCAACTCGAGCTTTTTTACGGTTTCCAAAGGCAAGGTCGTCTTCCCCAATTTTGAAAGTCTGAGGTTCATCAATTTTCACGATAGCTCTGAGCTCTTCAGGGTCAAGTTGCTGTATTAATTGGGTTAGCTGTTTCTTGGCTACGATCGAAATGCTTCTTAAAAGCATCTTTGTCAGCGTACAGCATGCTCGCATAAGCGCAGATTTCACTTTTTTTTAGAAACCACTCAATCTTATTGGTGTAAAAATTAATGTCAAAAGTCACTGGGCCAGCGATGCAACTTTCAGGCTTAACGGCATGAACCATACATTTTCCTGTTTTCTTGTCGAAAAAACCGCAAAAAAGAAGCCCATCAACCGAAGGGTAAGAATAGCCTTCTTTAGCAAACGGTTCTATAAAGCTGATTTTCTGTTTCTGCATGTATTCTTTTAAGATTTTTTTCCTTTTTTCGGTCAGTGGCGGTTTCGCATCTTGACAGCAGCAGACTTTGCATCGGCTGCAGACATTGAATGAATAGGTCACTCCTTTGTCGTCTTTAGGCATGGCTTTTTCGCCTTTTTAGAAGCAGGGTTCATTATTGGATAGGCATTTAATAAGTGTTGAATAAACATCCAAGATTGCTTCATGAAAACTGGTTTTTTCGGCGCGACGACAAACTCTGTCCAAGATGACTTCTGATAGGCTGCCTTTTTCCAGCCGCTTCTCAACAATCCACAGATATCTTTTTTCATCTGCGTCGGCGTATTCTTTTGCTAGGTCAACGTAGGCTTGGCACACTTGTTTTGCCGTTTTGCCATTGGGATTGGAGACTTTAGCGTTTAATCCTTCCTTAATGACGGCGTTAAAGTCGTGTACCAACAGGTCGTGTGGTAAAAGCTCGGCTTTCTTCGCGGCTAACCCTCTTAGAGCTGCACGGATAAAGCAGCTCAATGCAACGTCGGATTTAATGCATTCTTGCTCATCCATCACCCTTACTTCAAGGGCCGAACGATCAAAACGGAAAATAACGCCTCTCGAGTTAATCCACTCGCGCCAAAGAATCGTTTTTTCAGCACCGGCTTGAGCTAAATCCTCGGAGTACTGAACGATAACGTCATGTTTGTACCTGCTAAATGAGGTTGTGTACTCGGGTACAACGTCCGCTGTTATGGATGGGATTTCCTTCTGGTTAACCTTGTAAAACTGAAGCCGATTGTCCCTGTCTGGACCAGCCTTGCCCTCGTAAATGGGGGAGGAAGCGGTGATTGCGGGAAGATAAGCGCACATGTTGGCAAGCAAATTATGCATTTGAATCCCGTCTTGCTCTTTTTGATACGGCAGATTCAGGTGGAAGCTTTGGATGTTCAGCCAGCCATGCTGGTTCAGGTTAAAGATTTTGGCGAATTCATTATAGATTCTTCTGTGGTAATGAGGCCAAACAGCGGTTTCTTCCAGATTAAGCAGGGGATGCATGCCTGTTCCAAGGAGTTTGGCACCGTGTTTCTGCACGATTTGGCTAAGTGTCAAAACCCCATTCTGCATTGTCTCCTCAAACTCTCCAGGGGATCTAAAAGGAGAGTTGGCTTTCAGTTCCATTACATGCATTTGAAGTTCTTTGCCAAAGGTGAAGGTTGGTAGTTCAACGAAGTTGATGGTTTTTCCACAGTAGCCTTTGATGATTTTGTCGGATATGGGCAAAGGTTTCAGTTCGCTATCTACGAGCGCTAATTCATGTTCTGGTCCAAAGACTTCAAGGGGTTTGTACGTATGGTTGTGCCTCTTTCTGTTTAGCGTTAAATTAGAATGCGAATATGGTGGTAGTTAATCTTAAATATAACTGACGAATAACGCCTTTTGATTAACCTGGTGTACCATGACCGTGTTGGTCGTCTCAAACATCGACCTAACCACTAAACTTCAAGTAGTGAAGCCCACAACGTTTTTAGACTCCACAATCAAAGAGCCCACACTTAACATTAACAACGAGTACCGTTACCTCAAAACAGGCTACTACGTTTCTATGCACGCTGAAATCTTGGGCAACCGCGTGATTCCATCATGCGAAAATATCATTGACTCAAGCAGAACCCCAGTTTTTCTTCTCAGAGCAGCCAAAGCAGGAGTGCTAACTTTACCCGTCCTCGTCACCGACTCAGTTAAAAAAATAACCAATGAACTCGGCTTCCCAGTGCTGATTTTCGCAGTTAACCCATTCATTTACGACGGCTACAAAATAGCCGGCAACAAAAGCGCCCTTTACCGCGCCATGAAAAGCTTAGGCATGAACTACAAATTCGCGGTATGCGCGCAACCTCTAAGGGGAGAGCTTTCCGCAGTCAAAACATACTTCGGAAAAACCGTTAACCAAGACATTGACATCCAAAAAATCGCTGAAAAAGTATACAGAATTTTCGGAATTCCAATTTGCAAATTGTACATACAAAAAACTGTTGACAAAGCTTATCTCTGTGGACTACAACCCGTAGATAAAGAGGAGCTTTCCGAACAGGACTTGAAAATAATATCCAAAGAGGTCTCGCTCATTTCTGAGCAGGGTGAACCCTTCGGTGTCTAAGATCGCGTGCTTTGTTGAGAAATATAATTTTACTGATCCCCGGGAGGAAGGCGCTCTTCAAAACTTCAAAGCAGCCGCTGAAAAACAGGGAAGCGAATTTCATTTCCTCTTCCGAGAAGACATATCCGAAGTCCCAAAATACGACGCGGTCTTCATCAGAGCAACAACCGACCCGTTGAACACGGCTTATGTGGTTTCTAAAACCGCTTGGGAACTGGGTTTGAAAGTCATTGACGACCCAGAATCCATCACTATATGCGGAAATAAAATCCATCAGTACGCGCTGTTTGAAAAGTACAATGTTCCACGAATACCGACAATGTTTCTTAACAAGGATGAGTTGCACCACAAAAAAATCAGCGAAATATTTGATGCACTGGGAAAACCCGTTGTCATAAAGGCGCCTTACACAAGTTTCTCACGTTACGTTGAGAAAGCCGCCTGCGAAACAAGTTTCCGAGATGTTGCTAAACGCTTCTTCCGAAAATCCGATGTTTTAGCCATTCAAAAGTTTACGCCAACAGCTTTCGATTGGAGAGTTGGCGTTCTAAACAATGATGTACTTTATGTTTGCAAATATATGATTCCCAAAGGCAAATGGAAACACGGCGCGAAACTCCGAGGCAAACCCACAGTCATTTGGGGAAGAACGGTCAGCCTCAGAAAACGAGAGATGCCATCAAGGCTCAGGGAAGTTGCTTTGAAAGCCTGCAGCGTTGTTGGGAAAGGGCTCTACGGCGTGGACATCAAAGAAGTCGACGGCGACTACGTTGTGGTCGAAGTAAACGACAACCCAAGTATCTACGCTGGCTATGAAGACTCATCTGACCGCGATATTTACCGAAGAATCATAAACTACCTATCAGAATAGCCCCAGTCGCTAGGCACGTATTTATTTTAATGCTTGTTAATCCAGTGCAAGGAGATCGGGTAATGCCCAAAAAAGAACATAACGCGCATAAAGAAGCAGTAAAAGACTACGAGCTAACCCAAGAAATGTCTGTGGATGAGCTTGTTCGCCAAATGGATAAGGCATGGGGTTTTACTGCTGGGAAACTTGCATCTGGCGTTAGCATCATGGAATCCATGATTAACACAAAGGGCTGCGTCAAATTTCTCTCGTTCCCCGCCGACATAGTAGCCACAGGCACCCGAGGCGTGATCAAAGAATTGGTGAAACGAAAACTCGTTGACGTCCTCATAACAACCTGCGGCACATTGGATCATGATGTCGCGCGATGCTGGAAAGACTACTACAAGGGTAGCTTCATAATGAACGATTCAAGGCTTCATCGGGAAGGCTTAAACCGCCTAGGAAATGTGATCGTGCCCAATGATAGCTACGGAATAATCATCGAACAGAAAATCCAAGGGCTCCTCCAGGAACTCTATAAGGAAGGCAAACGAGAGCTTTCAACCAGCGAACTCTCTCGGGAAATCGGGTTACGCTGCTGCAACGAGAACTCGATTCTTTACTGGGCAGCCAAAAACAATATCCCAGTCTACGTTCCAGGCATAACCGATGGTGCAGTAGGCTACCAGCTATGGTTCTTCAGCCAAGACCACCATGACTTTAGAATTAACCTGCTTAAAGATGAAGGAGACCTCAACAACATCATTTTCGACGCTAAAAAAAGCGGCGCATTAATCGTTGGCGGCGGCATCTCCAAACATCACACGATATGGTGGAACCAATTCAAAGACGGCTTAGACTACGTAGTCTACATTAGCACCGCAGACGAATGGGACGGCAGTCTAAGCGGTGCAAGACCACGTGAAGCAGTTTCATGGGGAAAAATCAGCGAAAAAGCAAGGCGCATAATGATTGAGGGCGACGCCACAGTAATCTTGCCAATAATGACATGCTCCCTTCTAGAAAGGCTAAGCCAAAATAAAAAGGACAAAAAAGAATAGATGCACCATCTTCGTAACACGTTTTTCCACACTCATTGAGGAAACTTCGGTTTTTGGCGTAAACCTTAATTTAATGTAAGTTTGTTCTTTGTCTATGCAGAGATTGCGCATTTTTCTTTTGATTCTTGCAATAACATTCATTGTTTTAGTCATCCTTGCTTCGATTTCTTGGTACCTTTCTGTTTCAGCTCCGTCATATTACAGGTCAAGCTGGATAGGTCAAATGTGGGGAAGCGTGACGGGCAATAGCTACGGAGGAATGGGAGGCATGATGGGAAACGGCGGTTCCGCCAACTCGTCTTACTACTGGGTAATTCCTGTTGCTTTGATTGCGACTGTTGCAGTCGCCATAATTGGAGTTAGCTTCTACTTGGTTTTTCCGCAGTTGGGATATATCAAGGGTGAACAATGCAACCCAGAGAAAATAGAGCCAAATCCGAGTCTAGTCAAGACCACGATTCCTGCAGCGGCGACCGGGTCATCCATTGCCAGCAACGTTTCAGACGCAGCGAACAGTTGCGATGTGCTTTTGAAAACGATGACCGTGGAAGAGCAGAAGGTTTTCAGTGTTCTAATGGCGCACCACGGAAAATACCTTCAAAAATACATAGTTAAGGAAGCAGGACTTAGCAGGCTCAAAACGCATCGGGTGGTTGCTCGTTTTGCCCAACGAGGCATCGTGACTGTTAAGGAGTTTGGAAACACCAACGAAATACAGCTTTCCGACTGGGTCAAAGAATCAAAACCCGAGAGTACTAACTGCAGTTTAGACTGATCAATGAACTGGGAACCGTCAAAGATGCAAAATATTGGAAATCAAACGTCAGTCTTTATCTAATTCGGGCGTAATGGTAAAGTAACTCATCAATCCTAAAAATACACTTAGAAGTGCAATAGCCAATTTGTCAGCGCTCAAGCATTTTTCAACCCGCAAATCTTTCTTCTTCATCTTCATAGGCCTGACTGTTTTCATCCTATACTTGTATTTCTTTGCGGGATTCAAACAAATACTGATAGTCCTAAAGGGAATAAACCCAGGACAATACGCTTTCTTCTATTCCCTTGCTATAGGCGCAGTTTTGGTCGGCAACTTTTTTTGGCTCGCATCGTGGCGAGCAGTTCTTAAGCAAGCTCAAAGTCAAGATTAGCTTGAAAAACGCTTTCTTGTACTACTGGACCGGCTACTTCGTTGACCTTGTTGTTCCCTGCGAAACCGTCTGCGGCGAACTCACAAGATTGTACCTTGTACACAAAGAAACCAATGACAATTACGGAGTCATCGCCGCCGGAGGAATAACGAACCGCATAATAGCCTACCTGATCGTTGTAACAGGGCTTTTCACAAGCGCAGGGCTTCTCTTCCTAAAATCTAACATTCCAGCAGTCGTGTTAACTGTTTTTATTTTCATCCTTGTCGGAGCGACGGCTTACCTCGCGATTCTGCTGTATTTGGCTTTCAGCGAAAAAGCGGCAGGAAGAATTGCGAACTTAGGATTAAGGGTTCTGAAGGTTCTGCGACCTAAAAAATACCGTTCAAGCAACCTTTCATCTGAGACAAAAGAAAGTCTTAGCCGCCTTTTACTCAGGATTCAAAATCTTCCGCGAAAACCCTAGATATCTAGCAAAACCGGTCATCTATCTGACAATATCATGGTTGTTTAACCTTTCACAGTATCTTCTGGTCTTTTTCGCGCTTGGCATCTTCAACCAATCTTTCAGCTTCTTCATCATAATCTATTTTGTTGCCGGATCCTTGACAGATGTCTCTGCCAGTTTCTCGGTGGGCACTCTTGACATACTCTTAGCGACGATTTTTGTGCTCTACGGCTTGAACCCAGCTCTTAGCGGAATCACAGCAGCCCTTGTAAGAAGTGTAACTTTCTGGTCCCCGTTGATAATAGGCTATGTAATAGTACAGATCGTAGGAGCCAAGAACGTACTGGCGCCGCCTCCTCGCCAAGAAAAAAGCAATATCACTGCGCCAAAAGCAGCTAGCGTAATTCCGGGAACCGAATAGTAGATTTCAACAACAACATCAACAACAATAGTTTTTTTGGTGTCGTTGTTTACCTTGAATAATCAGAGTTTTGTCGAGTTATGGCGAATAGATTCTTTGGAATTGCTCACTAAAACTAAAAAATAGAACTTTAAAAACCGATTGTTCGGATAAAAATAGGCTTGACAATAAAGTCAAGAGTTTATGTTACGCCTTTGAATAGCCAGTTCATATCTGGCCCTTTCCGCTTTTCAGGCATTCTCTCGCAAAGTGCATGTGCTATCAACGGCAGCGCAATAGTGGCGTCGCAGTAGCATACTGCTCGTGTTCCTTCTTGGCTGTTGATTTTGCCCCAACTGATGGCTTCTTCTAGTGTGCAGCCACTTAAGCCGCCCCACTGCTGTGAGTCTGTTGTGATTTGTATGGCATATTTGTGCGGGTAGTAGTATTCTTGTAGGCCTTTGCGTAAGCCGCCTTTTCTTCCTTTTACTCCTTGATCCTCAGTAAGCGGTGAAACGGAGATGGCGATAAGCTGAGTAAGGTCTTTTGGTACACCACCGCCGATGTAGACGACACCTACGTCTTTAGTTTTTGTACCTATGCTGATGAACTCATCGAATTCCCTAACAGAGTCAATGTGCACGCTGTGCCCTTGGTTTTTGGCCATTAGGA
The DNA here is from genome assembly GCA_963768425.1 of Candidatus Bathyarchaeota archaeon. GTDB lineage: Archaea > Thermoproteota > Bathyarchaeia > Bathyarchaeales > Bathycorpusculaceae > Bathycorpusculum. The sequence goes on from CAVYHV010000022.1 coordinate 88,670, forward strand.
ATGTTTCGCCATAAGCGCTGTCAACCATAGCTGGACTGAAAATTGGAACGCCGTTGGCTGCGGCAACGGTGGAGATAGCCGGAATCTTTTTCTTGCCAAGGTACTTGCCGAGCAAATACAGAAATTCGGCTGAGGTGTAGTAGTAGTCGGTTTTAAGGGTCATAACGAAGTCTGTCACTAATTCTTCCATTTTGCGGTAATCCGTCTCTTTCCCAAAAACATCATAGTACCTGTTTACGTCGGCCTTAAGCAACGCTGAATCGTCAACCATGTGGCTTCCCTGCCAGTAACCCAAGCCCATTGCGTCAACTATGTCTTCTGAAACGTTGGCGCCGGTGGAAACCAACACGTCAATGAAGCGGTTTTCCATAAGCCAATTGATAATTGTCCATTGCCCAGCCGTGCTCATTGAGCCAGCGAAACCCATAGCGATAGTAAGTTCTTTTTCTTTAAGCATGTTTTCCCAGACATCTACTGCTTCGCCAAGTTTGCGTCCCTGGTAAGCGGTTCTGCTCATTTCTGAAAGAAGCTGAGAAATACTTTTTTGTTTGACTTTTATTGGTTCAAGTTTCTTTTTAAAGTATGATTCGCTCATCCGCGAACACCCCGTTTTAGATTATTCGGCTTGTATATGAAATTTGTCATACCAAAAAGCTCCTGACAATGCATATCCAACTGATAATGTCCTTTAAACCCCCTTAACACTCTACCCAATGACATAAAGGCACTGATGCCGAAATCTGTTTTCTCAAAGATCCAGCTATTTATCATTGACAAGCTTAATTTGTGATGTGCCATGATGTAAGGGAAACTCTTTGCGCGACTTTTTTTCCATGGAAAAAATGCTTTTCTTAAGCAACGGTTAAAAGGCAAATGATGCACAAACTAAATAACATCATAGTAAGGTTTGGTCATCAAAATGCAATCTGTTAAAACAGAACAGAAGAGAAAATTCATCTCCGTTGACCCAGCTAAGTGTATCGGCTGCGGAATCTGCGAGTACGCTTGCACGGTTGAGAAAGGCGAAGCAATCTGGAACCCTATGAGGTCAAGAATCCGTGTTGTCCGCATGGCGCCGGCTTTCAACTTTGCCCTTTCATGTCGAGGCTGCAAGGATGCGCGATGCGTTAAAGCTTGCCCCGAACATGCAATCAGGCAGACAGAAGATACTGGTTTACTTGTAATCGATAATAAAGCTTGCAAGGGCTGCGACTGGTGCGTTCAAGCCTGCGAGCACGGTGGAATTACCATTAACCCTGAAACGGGACAAGCCATCGCATGTGACCTATGTCAAGGTGAACCAAAATGCAAGGAAGCATGCCCTGAAGAAGCTTTAGAAATCGTTGAGTCTGATGAAGCCGCTGACAAACGTTTCAACGAGGCACTGGCAGGTTTGGCGGTCCAATGTGAGCAAATGACCACGATGGCGAAGAACAAAGATTGGAAACCGCTATTAGCTACTGCCGAGAAACGGTCTGAAAAGGTTTCAGCTACGCTTGAAAAGCTGAACAAGAAGACAATGGAAAAAAGGCAGAAATAAAAGACCCTATTCTTTTCCTTTTACTCTGTTTTCTTCATAACCCCTTAGGAAACTATCAATATCTAAACCGACCTTTTCGCACGCATATCCGCCCTCCAAGACAAAAAAAGCTGGTTTTTTCATGTTCGCAACTCTTTTGCCGATCTCCCAGTAATCGTGCTCTATCAGCCCTAAAGTCGCCAGATCACCAACATGAGTGTCAAAGCCGCAGGAAACCGCGACGACCTCGACTTTATCGAAATTAACCAGGCACAGGGCTTTATCAAGCGTCTTTAAGTAAAGTTCTCCTCCTGCTTGAGGAGGCAAAACATAGTTGATGCAGTTTCCCTCGGTGAAGTCGCCTGTTCCCGGGTAATTCGGTGACTGATGCAGCGAAACGTATGTTACTTTTTTGTTGTCTTGAAATATCTCTTGGGTTCCGTTTCCATGGTGCCCATCTATATCCAAAATGAGTGTTTTTTTGCATAGTTTTTCGACAGCGATTGCGATGTTGTTGAGGTAGCAGAATCCACGTGTATGGACGCCTAATGCGGCGCCGCTTCTGCCAACGTGGTGTCCCGGTGGTCGCATGAGTGAGAAACCATTAGTTTCACTTGCTAGAACTGCTCCGCCGGCAGAAAGCCTCGCGTACTCGTAGATGTCGGCGTATGCTGGCGTATCGGCGTCTTCAACTAAACCTTTTTTTAATTTCCAGAGGTAATCGGCATCGTGAACAGCAAGTAGATCATCTTCACAGGCTGGCTTGGGCTCCAAAAAACCGTATCCTTTCTCTTTGAGGATTTCAGATGCAACCTTGACTCTTTGCGGTCCCTCGACATGCCAGGCTCCATAGCCTAAACACTTTTCAGAATAAACTATCGTGGTTTCCATCAGTTAAGGCATCCATTACACAGATAAGTAACGATTTAACTTTAAAAGATAACGAAGCAAAGTTGCCGTCGGAATCAAACGGAGAAAAATAAGAATGTTTGCTGAAAACCCGTTCGAACAATTTCGCAGTGAATGCCAAACCGTTTTAGCGAAGGCACTGAAGAAGACCTTGCCGGAAATAAAGATGCCCAACATCACGTTGAGCAAGACACCCAACATCGAGTATGGTCAGTTAGCGTCGTCGCTTTGTTTCGAGTTGGCGAAGAAATTGAATCAGAAGCCTCTTACCGTCGCTGAGCATCTCTCCGCCGCCATCGACAGCTCGAGCTTTAACTTGATTGAGAAGGTTTCGTGCGCTGGCGCCGGCTACATCAATTTTCACGTTAACTTCGCAAAGTTCTCAGCCCTAACCTTGGAATCTGTCAAGAAGCTAAAGTTTGAGTACGGGTTCGTCAAGACCTCCAAACCTCTTAAAATCATAGTTGAACACACCAGCGTCAATCCTCTTCACCCCATCCACATTGGACAGGCTAGGAACCCAATGATCGGCGACGCTTTGGCACGTATTTTGGAGTGCAGGGGACACACAGTTTTCCGCCACTATTACATTGACGACGTGGGAAGACAGTCGTCTGTGGTGGCTTACGGATACAAAAAGCTGGGCAGACCCAAACCCACTGAGAAACCTGACCTTTTCGTGGGTAAAATTTACACTGTTACAAGCTGCTTGGTTGAAATTAACCGTTTGAAAAGGGTTCGCGATCTTGCCGCTGCAGTTAATTCGGTGGATGATTTGGCGAAGGCGAACAAAGAAATCGACGAGTGGATGTCTATTGCTGCCGAGCTCAAAGAGAAGTATCCCGTGCTGTTTGAAGCGTTGATGAACAAGATCAGCTTGGATGAGAATCCGGAGGAAGAAATCAACAGGCTTAACCGCGCGTACGAGGACGGGGAACCCAAGGCTAAGCAACTTATCCGTGAAGTCAGCGATTTGTGCCTTGAAGGCTTCCGAGAAACCATGAAGCGCATCGGTGTGACCTACGACAGTTGGGATTGGGAAAGCGACTTCGTGTGGAGTACTCAGGTGAAGGAGGTTTTGCAGAAGCTGAAGACCACACCGTTCGTTTATGCCGAAAAAGGCGTGCTTGAGTTTGACGCTGAAAAAGTCACTCAGGTGCTTGGCTTAAAGGATAAGTTGGGTTTGAGCGAGAACAACGAAGTCTCACCTTTAACGCTTGGGCGCGCCGACGGCACTACACTCTACACAACACGTGACATAGCATACACCCTGTGGAAGTTCAAGAAGGCACAGAAAGTCATCAACGTCATCGGCATGGAACAGTCACTCGCGCAGCTGCAGCTCAAAATCGCTCTGTACGCTTTAGGCTACGGCGAATACGCCGACGACCTCGTGCACTTCGCCTACAACCTCGTCACTTTGCCCGGCTACAAGATGAGCAGCCGCAGGGGACACTACATCACTTTTGACGCGGTCCTTGACGAAGCAATCCAACGAGCTTACGAAGAGGTTTCGAAGCGTTCACCCTTGCTGTCCGATGATGAAAAACGTAAAATTGCCAACTTCGTCGGGTTAGGAGCAGTACGCTACGCACTTGTCGACGTTGACTCATCGAAGCCAGTGGTCTTTACCTGGGACCGCGTGCTTAACTTTGAAACCAACAGCGCACCATACGCGCAATACACCCACGCGCGAGCCTGCAGCATCCTACGCAAAGCAGCAAAGGAACCAGAGAACCCGGGCTACGAGTTGCTAGTGGAGAAGCTTGAATGCGAGCTTGTTTTGAACCTTGCTGGTTTCCCAGATGCTTTTGTCGAAGCCACGGAATACCTAAAACCCAATATGATTGCGGACTATGCGAACGCGCTGGCTGACAAATTCAACACCTTCTACAACGCGCTGCCAGTGCTGAAGGCGGATTCAAATAGGCTCATAGATGCACGCCTGACTTTGACCCAAGCTATAGAAATTGTGATGCACAACGCCCTAACTCTCATCGGTATTGTCGCGCCAGACAAAATGTGACTTCGCCTTTCATCAAGCTTCACGATTAAATGGCATTTTTTGGTTGGTTTTGATCATAAGATGCTAGACTAGCTCCCTGTTGATCTTTCTTTTTCGTTTTACTCTATCCTATCGGCTGTCTGAGTGGTCCAAACAGGAACAATAGGACCGAGCAACAAAAAAGAGGACTCTCATTTTCCAAGCTCTTTTTCCATTGCTCTTGCCAAAAGCTTCCATGCAGCCGCATCTTCTTTGCACAGTTTCTGGGCAAGCGACTCAGCACCTGTCTGCGTTTGATAATCCATGTGCAGACCTGTGAAATCTAAAATGGAAGCTTCACCTTCAGGCGAAATTTTATAGAGGAATTGAGAATACTTGTTTGGTCCCGTCAAATGCGTGGATACCCATGATAACTGATCTGGATAAAGTTGCACGAGTTTTTCCTTTTCACTTGTGCCAGTCGCTGTATGAAAGATGTCTTTCAGAATAATTGTGCCCTCGGCAATTTTGGTTACATGCCTCCCGGCGCCTTCGTCGCCCATTAACTTGTGGTCCTGCGGGTCAAAGGTGGTACACCATTCGAAAGCCCTCTTTGCGGAAACAGCGAAACGCTGACAGAAATGGTATCTTACAGGTAACGGCATAGCGGTCGCCAACTATTAAATCAGCGAACAACCCTTAATATTTTGTCTATCTATGCCTGTTGGTGTGGAGAAAGGTGGACTTTAGTTCAGTTAAAAAAAGAAAAAAGGATTTTTGAGATCACAATTGTTTTCCGCAATTAGGGCAGAAAACTGCGTCTTGTTTTACTTGCGCGCCGCAGTAGGAGCAGTATCGTGGTGTTTGAGTTAGCGGTGCTGCAGAGGCTGTGCTGGGCGGTGACGTGTAACTGTATTGTGGTGGAGCGTTGGATTTCTGTTGTGTTGATTTCATGGCGAAGAAGCCAATTACTGCAAATATCCAAGCGATGAATATCAGAATGAAGCCAAAACCCGCTATTATCGTCAGTATGGATCCCCACCAAAGTAATGTTGCGGTTGTTGCAAACGAGTGTTCTCCTGATTTCTGCGCGAGCGTATTGAAGGTTTGTCTTAAGTGCACTGCTGCAAGAACGTAGAATATGAAAGCAATAACAATCCCGCCTAAGAAGACTGCCAATCCGATTCCGAAGCCTGCCGTCAGTGTAAAGCTTGAATTAAATTTGAAGCCTGTTGCGCTTCCAACGCCGACCACTATTGCCGTAATGGCTACTGCCGCAGCTATCAAAGCGACTACATAGAATTTGACCCCGGTCAATGCGTTCTGGTAGATTTCGTGGTCCTGATAGTAATTTGCAATTTCCTTGAGTCCCCTCAGAAGCAATATTACCCCGATGATTCCCAATACCCATCCGACGTAAGGAACCAAACCCAGTATAAGCAGGATTGATCCTTCGCCGCATAATGTTTTGCTGTATTCAAAACTTGTACCCATTTTGTTTTTTCCTCCTAAATTTTTTGTTTCTTGGAAAGCATACAAGTGGCCGGCGGGTTATAGCCCTAACATTTAGAGTTGCTACCCTAACACTTAGAGCAACGCCTCTAAGAGTTAGAGTCATAAGCAAACCAGCAGACTATAGTGAAATCATGGAAAGAAAAGAGGGCTACAGAGCTTCGTTTATCTTCCCGTTATCAATTAGCTGGAGCAGTGTCTGTAAGTGTCAAAGCCACGTGGAATAAGCGCTGATATTCAATCGCCAAGAACAAAGCTACTGTACTTCATCTACTCTGCCCCAAACAACAGAATCAGGGCTGAACCAGGCGTCAAATCAAGCATCAGCTCAGCGTTGGGTTACAAGTCAGACGGCCACTTCCACTATGACTGGAACTACCTGTTGACAGCGGGGATGATTGAGGAACAACACGGGTTTTACGTTGTGACGGAAGATGGAAAAAAAGAGTTCGCCCTGCACGCAACTGCCGCCAGAAGCAACTCGACAATGATTCTTATCGGAATTGCAATAATTGTTTTCACCTTTGGACTTGAACTGAAACTTGTTCCCGTGCTAAGCGTTACATTCTTCGGCGCAGCGTTAATCGTAATAGGGTCTTTATTTTTGGTTGTAAGCCGAAGAAACAAGCCGAAACTGGTACCTGAAGCCAAGGCGCTACTCAAAGAGCTAAATCACCATTAAAGTGCAAAAAAAGCGCCCGGTCAGCATCGTTTCTCAAAAGAATTAGCGCTCGTAAGTCTACAAGACATTTTTTAGTAAGGGTATTCTGCGGAAAACAAAGTGTGTCGCTGCAAAGCACAATGGAACGCAGATGAGGCAGAGAAGAAGCCATTTTGCGACTGGGTACAACACAAGCGGGCTAAGCAACAATGTAGCCGGGATAATGATCATTGGATGAAACAGGTAAACGGCAAACGAGTTATCCGACAGTGCCTTTACCAACCTGCTTTAGCTGTTAAATTTTTCCCTGAAGACAGCAATCAACCCAAAGCTCATGGCAACTGCCACAAAGGACTCCCACGTCGAAAATGCCGCGCTCTGCCATGTCAACCCTCCCTCCAATGCAGCGGTGGTTCCGGTCGCAGTAGCTACTGCCACAATTACAAACCAAACAAGGAAGCCCAAAGCGATGGCGCCGATTACCAATCTTTTTCCACCTCGATAGCTAATCTTTGCGAACAGATTGTTTCTGTAAGCCAATACACCTATGATGAAAAGTGCGATGTATGAGGCGAAGTAGCAAAGCTGAAAGTTCAAGATGTCTGTGCCGATCGGTTGGACGATTCTAATCAAGAAAGCAAAGACGGCAATAATCAGGGCAAGGCTAACTGCCACTCCCAATGTCGGCTTGAGCTGTTTCCAGCCGGAAGCGGGAGCGGACCTACGGGATCCCAATCGCACCAACCCGTAAATCAGGGAAAACCCGAAAAGCGCCACCGCGAACCACATTGGCCCAGTACCTGAAAGAAAACCAACCAAGTTAAAGCCAGTATACTTGTTGCCTAGCTCCACAATTTCGATGAAGGGCGTTATCGCTATCATGAAGATCAAAGTGGGAATGATCAAGCGCTTGAACCTGTCTCCGACGAACTGTCCGAGTTCCTTTCGGTCGTAGCTTCCCGCCACAAAATAGCCGGATATCATGAATAAAAGGACAGGAAGTATCCCTGGGTGAACGACTGGTAGAAGGCGAACCAAACTGTGGATAAAGTGTCCAGATGGGTGCCGTAGAGGTAGTACCAGCTGCCGAAGCCGCTGACCGTCACCGCCAAGTGGATCGAGACTACCAAAACGATTACGAGCAGCCTCAGGTTGTCGATGTAAAGCAGCCTTTCTCTCGGCTTCGGGGTTTCGTCGCTGATTAAAGTGGCTGTCAATCAATGACCTCATTTCCACTTAGTCAGAATCTCTTCGCGGTTGAAGGTAGCTTTGCTCAAGAAAAACAGAATTACATCGGCGATTACTACTACGCCGGAGAAGATCAGCAAGTTATCGATGCTGAAGGCAAAGATTCCTTCCGCTCCTGCGAAGAAGACTACAACAAACGGGATGAACATGAGGCCAGCGATCTGGTTTGCACCCCTAACGTCGGTTACACGGGATGATGCAATCACTGCAACTTCGATACTAAGAATTGCGGCAAGTGGCGCAAGTAGGAGCAACATAACGCCGGCGTTCCAGTTGGGAAAATAATAGTAGCCTAAACCCGCGTTCAGCAATAAATAGTCCGCCAATCCCATGAAGATGGATGCTCCCGCCCAAGCAGATAGAACTGGAGGTATGAATGCAGCTATGCCTTTTCCGAGCAGAATCTCGCCGTCAGTCGTCGGCGTCGCAAGCAGCGGCTCCAGTGTCTTCTCAACTTTTTCACCTACGATGCTGTATGCAGCAATCGTACTGGGAAGAACAGTTGCTAGGACAACGAAGATGTAAATGATTGATATGGCACCCAACGATATTGTGTCGGGTATTCCGTTGGCTAGTTGGCCTTTTAGGACGAGCAAGAAGGAGACCGCGACGAGAAGAGGAAGCCCAACAGTGTAGAATATGATACTTCTCTTTCTGCCGATCACCTTCAACTCTTTGCGCGCTATCTTCCACGGCATCCAAGCGGTCATTGCGTGTTCTCCTTCACAAGTTTCAGGTAAGCGTCCTCCAAGGAGCTGCTGGTCACCGTTATTGTTTCGATGCGTCCCCCCGCCGCAACAATTGCGTTCACCATATCGGGGTTCTCTTCTTCGGGATTTACGACGTCGACCGTCAGCTTGTTACCTTCCCTGAACAAGTTCTTGACTTGCAGCCTTTTGAGCGAATCCAAAATCGAATCGTTCAACTGCGTCAGCTGGATCACAGTCTTCCTTCCATGGATCGAACGTTCCAGCTCCTCGGGCGTACCTACCGCCATCAGCCGAGTGTTTAAGATGCCGATTTTGTCACAGATCCGCTGTGCCTCATCAAGGTTGTGCGTGTTAAGAAAAATCGTTTTCTTCTGCTTCTTCAGCTCAAGAATAAATTCCCGAACAGTCTTCGCCGACTCTGGATCCAGATTCGCTGTGGGCTCATCCATAAAAAGAATCTCGGGGTCATGTACAAGTGCCCGTGCTATAGCGAGTTTCTGCTTCATCCCTTTCGAGAATGACCCTGCCAAAGCATCTCTTTTCTCCCAGAGCCCGAGCAATTTGAGGAAGTATTCGTTGCTTTCTTTCCGCTGGGTGTCAGTCCTCCGATATAACGTGCCGTAATAGTCGAGGTTCTCGAAGGCAGTGAGTGATTCGTAGAGGCCAACGTTGTCGGGGACGAGCCCAATCATCTTTCGGATCTTCAGAGCGTTTTCTTGGTTGCCGACCTCGTATTCGCCGATCTTGGCGCTGCCACTTGTCTTGCCTATCAGGCAGCAAAGCATCCGCACTGTGGTGGTTTTTCCTGCGCCGTTGGGTCCAAGAAACCCGAAGACTTCGCCCTTGTCAACGCGGAGGGTCAGGTTGTCAACGGCAGTGAGGCCGCCGAATTTCCTTGTGAGATTCTCTGTTTCAATCATGTCAAGCAGCCACGGTTCAGCTTCATTTCTTTATTTAGATTGAGTGTTGGATATAAAGTGGGGTAGTTGCCAAATTTCGAAAACGACAACCGACGGTCGCAAACTTGTTCGTTTTGTAGGATAGGAGCCTTAGTCCTACTCCTTCGCCTTGATTGACTTAGAAAGGTTTATCTGATTACTTCAAAAGTAAACTCCAAAGGACTAGCGAATGGGCGATAGTCTGAACAGAACCCTACCGTCAAAAAGAATGGTGCTTCAATACGGCAGAGACTCCAATCAGTTTGCCGAGTTGCAGTTTCCTTTGGGAGAGGGCTTTTCCGTTGCTCTTTGTGATACATGGCGGATTCTGGTTAGCTGCCTATGACCTACAGCATATATCGCCCCTTTGCGCTGAAATAACGTCGTGTGGAATAATCACATGCAGTCTTGAATACAGGAAAGTCGGACAAGAAGGCGGAGGCTGGCCAGGAACCTTTCTAGATATAGCAAACGGGACGGAATACTTCAGGCAGTTGTTGATCCGAGACAGAAGGGTAGACATGGGAAGAGCTGCAGTAATGGGACATTCGGCAGGTGGACACCTCGCGCTTTGGTTAGGAGGAAGTCATAGGTTGCCGAAAAGCTCGGCGCTGCATGTGGACCATAAGCCTTGGCTTACAGCTGTGATTTCTCTTGCAGGAGTGGCAGATCTTCGCAACGCATGGGACCTTCGTCTTGGCTCTGGAGCAGTCGACAGGTTGATCGGCGGGAGTCCTAACCAGTGGCCTGAACGGTACTCGGAGGCTTCGCCAATAGAACTCTTGCCGATGGAGATCAAGCAAGTTCTCATTCACGGCAGAGATGACGACACCGTTCCAATCATTCAGAGCGAACGTTTTGTTCAGAGAGCGTGCGCTGTGGGGGATAAGGCATCTCTGGTTCCGCTCGACAGGGTCGGTCATTTCGAACTTATCGACCCGGAGTCCGAATCATGGGACGCGGTAGCTGGCTCTACACTCGAAGTCTTAGAGATGAAATAGGCTCTATCCAAAAAACAGAGGTTTGGTCTGGTGCGGAGGGTGGGACATCAAACCCTATTTTACCGGCAAAAAACTCCTAAAATATGCCATGCATTCGAGTGGTAAATCCCGGTAAGCATAGCCGCTCAAATGCATACTGAAAAAAGATTAACCAAAGCTCCACGGAGAAAAGGTCAAGAAACGATTATTTGGAAAAACAAGCCGAATTTGGAAATGACCGCAGAATGCTAGGGTTACACCCACGTTTAAATTTCACACGAATTAAGTGAAGAACATGAGATGAAAAATGCGAGATATTGCACCATTATTGGATAGTCTTCTTAATTCGTGGGAAAGAGAACTGAGAAAAGGATAATTGTTTATTCTTAGCTTTTTTTTGCCCTTTCTTTTTTCGGTGTTTCTTCCGCGCTTCCACCAGCGCATTTTACGCAGCAAGCGGTGTATTCTTTGCCTTCAATTATGGTTGTGGCTGTTGACAGCTTGCATATTTCGGGTGTGCCTTCTGGGCTGCAGAATTCGCATTTGCCGGTCTTTGTCTTCTTTGTCGGTGTCTTCATTTTTTCACCTCGGTGGATGCTTCTTGTTTTTTGTAGTAGTCCTTTATTGCTGCATGTAATGCATCTGAGGCTAGGTTTGAGCAGTGCATCTTGACCGGTGGCAGCCCTCCCAACGAGGAGGCAACGTCGGCGCGAGTAATTTTCAGGGCTTCTTCCAATGTTTTTCCTTTAGCCATCTCTGTTGTCATGCTGCTTGTGGCTATTGCAGCTCCGCAGCCAAAAGTTTTGAATTTGATATCCACGATTCGTTCGTCTTTCACTTTAATGTACATGGTCATTAGGTCGCCGCAAACGGGGTTTCCTACGGTGCCTACGCCATCAGCATCAGGAATTTCCCCTGTGTTTTGGGGGTTTTTGAAATGTTCCATAACTTTGTCTGAGTACATTATTCTTTCAACTCCTTAGGTGTCAATGGTGACATTGACCTTAACCGATTAACTATACCAGGCATCAAGCCTATAACATATTCGACATCTTCCATGCTGTTTTCCCTACCCAAGCTGAACATTATTGACCCATGAGCTTCTTCATGTTTTAGTCCAGTTGCAAGCAACACGTGTGAGGGCTCTAACGTCTTTGAAGCACACGCAGAACCAGAGGAGACAGACACACCCTTTATTTCCAAGCTGAGCAGCATTGATTCCCCTTCTATGAAGCTATATCTGACGGAGACGTTGTCGGGCAGTCGATTAGTCGGGTGTCCATTTAGAAAAGTGTAAGGCAGTGGTTTGAGCAAACCTTCGATTAATTTGTCTCTAAGTTTAGTCAACTTTTCGAAGTTGAATTTGCATTTCTTGCTTAGCGATTTCCGCAGCTTTCCCAAATGCTACAATGCTCGGTATGTTTTCTGTTCCGGATCTTAGACCTTTTTCCTGCCCCCCTCCATGAAGCAGAGGCTCTATGCGTACTCCATCTTTCACATATAGTGCACCAACGCCCTTGGGACCATACATGTCATTTGAGGAAATAGTTAGCAGATCAATGCCTAAGGCTTGCACGTCAATTGGGATTTGACCGGCGGCTACTGTCGCATCAACATGCAGAAAAACGTTTTTGGCGTGTACTATTTTGCTGATCTCTTGAATAGGCTCAATCGTGCCTATCTCACCGTTTGCATAGACTATCGATACAAGGGTTGTTTTGTCGTTTAGTTCTTTTTCGAGACTACCTAAGTCCACGGAGCCAAACTTGTCCACGGGAAGAAAGACTGCTTCAAAGCCTTTTGTTGTCAGAAATTTTACTGGGTTCACAACAGACATGTGTTCTACGCTTGAGGTTATGATTTTTGTGCCTCTGTCTTTGTTGCGGTTTGCAGCGCCTTTAATTGCTAAATTGTTGCTTTCGGTTGCACCCGAAGTGAAGATTATTGAGTCTGCTTTTTCGGCATTGATCAGCTCCGCAACTTTAATTCTTGCTTCGTCAAGTGCACGTTTTGCTTCTTGACCAGCAACATGCAGCGATGAGGGATTGCCATAAGACGTTTTCATGTAGGGTAGCATTGCTTCTACTGCACGGGGATCAACGGGTTTTCCCGCTGCATAATCCATATTTACTCTTTTTGCCATGGACATTGCTCTTCACCTTATAATAAAATTCTTCTTTTATCAAAACCTGAATTTGAGGTTAACAGCACTGAAATAATTATCGTGCTGTTTTTTCTTTAGTTTCTTGCATTCAGTTTTTACTTTATCTTCTTAATAAGGATTCGAATTGTACTGCCTTCTTTGGCGCTGCTAACTATTTCCTGTTCCAGATGCTTTACGAGGCTGTGTATGTCTGATTCAGCAGCGGGATCATCAGCAACAACCTCTAACGTTTCCCCTATCTCCATCTCATCTAGTGCCAATCTCGTCCTAAAGACGGGCTCAGGACAGTACAAGCCCAAACAATCAAGTTTTTTGTCAACTTTAAAAGTCACTAAATCTCCTCCAAAGCGTGGCCATGTTCTTGTTTAGGGGTGGTTCTTTAGAACCACATAGTAGCGTTAGCACTTAAGGCCAAGTCGTTTAGCGTTGCTGCCCCCACGATTTTTACTCCTGGAATGAGGGTTACTTTGTCCCATCCTAACATCTGTTTGGAGGCTTCACATACGTCGATTTCGATCCCCATTTGTAGAGTCTTTTGGATCATTTCTGCAACGCTGGGGAAAGTACCTAGCTTTATCTTTTCAGCTGCTCCCGGAAGCAGTATTCTTAGGCTTTGACCTAGAAAGTAGACTTTAGGGTTTAAGCCCATAGCTTTGGCTGTTTGCGCTAAAACTAAAGGAGAATATTGTCTTTCAGGATTGTCACTAGTTTGTACATACAAAATAAATTTTTCGTCTTTCAATAAAATCACCTAAAATATTTACCTGCTATTACAATTATTCGTTCATAGAAATAAATATAACGCGGTTATTCAAAGAATTTTGATGTTAAGTAGCCTAAGAATCATCTTAAATGGATACGCCACAGTTTCTAAGGAGCGTTTGGCCATAGTCATAATTATTAATAATAGTTGCAAAAATAAACTGAATTAGGAAATGGCGGGTCATTGAAGTCTATCTCTTGGTCTTGGCAAGTCGGTTTCTCTTTTGCTTTCGTTGCTGAAGATACAATCTACGTTGTTATTGTTCCATTGCTCGTCGATGGGGTCAGCGACTCTTTTATGAGTTGTCGCGAAGTTACTTAGAGAGGAATCTCCAGGAGAGAACTATCCCAATCGCAGATAATATTATCGCAAATCCTATCACGACCGCGAAGTCAAGCAAGAGATTATTCATGCCTGTAGCTCCAATCAACACTTGTCTTATTCCGTCAACTGCATAGCTTACCGGGTTAACTTTTACAACGTCTTGAAGCCAAGCTGGCATTATTTTTACCGGAAACAATGCGTTACTTGCAAATAGCAGTGGGAGGTTGAGTAGGTTTATGATTGCCATTTGTGTTTGCCAATCACCTGACCTTAGCGCGAGCACAGTGAACAACGCAGATAACCCGACAGCCATAAGAAAGATAATGACGAAAGCACCAGCGATTCCTTGAGGGGTAAAATGCGCCGTATCCATCCCGAGAGCTACTGCAATCACTAGAACCACGGCTGCTTGTATCAGAGACCTACCGACGCTCTGTAGGATTTTGCCCATAACAATTGATCCGCGTGCAACTGGTGTGCTCAGAGCTTTGTTTAGGAACCCGAATCTGCGGTCGAAGACTACGGACATTCCGCTGAACGCTGAAGTGAAAAGGACTATGAAAGCAAGCATTCCGCATGATAAGAAGGAGAAGTAGCTTGTTGTTCCGAAAAAGCTCTTCAAAATTATGTCCTGTTGTGCTATGGTGGCTCCTGACCCGGCGATGAAGGATCCAAAGTTCAGGGCTTTGCCGAACAAGCCAAGCCAGATAATTGGTTGAATCAGTGACACAAAGAGTTGTATTGGGTTAGTGTACCACTTTCGAAGGTCTCTGTTTGTCAGCGCCCATAATCCGTGAAAGGGACTCCTGCTGAGCTTGGGTGTTTTCCTAAATTTTTGTTCGCGCTCGGCCGAAACTTGTTCGGGAGTTTTGGCTTGCCCTTCAGGGTCTTTTGAAGCGTGGATTTCAGTGTTTGCCTTGTCTCTGTCCATGATTGTCACCTTAGGACCTTGCTCTCCTCATAGTTACCCGTTGACGGAACATTGTCAGCTTATCGACTTCCTCCTCTCTGAGGTTGCGACCTGTTAATTCGAGGTAGGCTTCGTCTAAGGTGGGCTTTGTCAGAGAGATTCTGGTGACGTGCATTCCCTTGGATCGGATCAGGTCGGTTATCTGGGGAGATGCTTCTTCCCCATCGTTCACCTTGATCCTGTAATTGCGGTCTTGCCTCTTGACTTCTCTTACAAGTTGGATTTCGGCTATGTCGGATGATATGTCTGGCTCGTTTTCTTTTATGTCAACGACTATGACGTCTCCACCTACGCTTTGTTTGAGTTCTTCTGGTGAGCCGATCTTTACTATTTGGCCGTGATCTATTATGGCTACTCTTTCGCAAAGAGAATCGGCTTCTTCAAGGTAGTGGGTGGTGAGAAAAAGCGTCATTTGGTACTCTTCCTTCAGTGTCTTAATGTATTTCCAAACTGCAGTTCGCGTTTGAACATCAAGACCCAGTGTGGGTTCATCAAGGAAAAGCAGTTTCGGGTAGTTGATCAGGCCGCAGGCGAGCTCTAGACGCCTTCTCATTCCTCCTGAATACGTGGAGACTTTCCTGTTCGCCGCGTCTTCAAGCTCGACAAGTTTTAGAAGCTCTTTTGCGTGTGCCTTCGAATCGCTTCTAGGCATTCCGTAAAGGTCTGCGCAGAGAAGGATGTTGTTGATTCCTGACATGTCCTCGTCCGCCGTGTATTCCTGCGGGACAACTCCAACGTTTCTCCGCACTTCGTTTGCGTCTTTGAATATGCTGAATCCGCAAACCATAGCTTTTCCAGACGTGGGCTTCAGGAGGGTCGTTAGCATGTTGATGGTGGTAGTTTTGCCAGCGCCGTTGGGTCCGAGAAAACCGAAGATTTCTCCTTCTTTAACAGTGAAGCTTACATTATCAACAGCCTTGAGGCTTCCGAAGGTTTTCGAAAGGTTTTCAACCGTAATTATGTTCGAAGTTGAC
>CAVYHV010000023.1:0-95259 GCA_963768425.1 Candidatus Bathyarchaeota archaeon
TTGTCTGTCGACATTTTATTTTCTCCCAGCTTTTTTAAAAGGCGGAATAAATTAGAAGTTTGGAGGATATGCAACCTCTTGTTAGGCAGATTCCTTTAGGTTCACCTTTGTCGATTACTGCGATCTTCGCTTTCGGGCTTCCTTGGATAACACCAGAAGCAAGTTCCGTTCCTGAACCCGATTCAATAACAATTAAGTCATATTCACTCAAAGCTGCCACGAACAGCCACTATAAAATTAGAAAGAAATCGTGCCTTAAAGCTATTTCCAAGTCGAGTCGGAATCCTCTAAATTTAATGGATTCAAGTCTGAAACGGTTTCGGTCCCTACCGGACTCATCCCGAAATCGGCACTTGAGCCCTTAGTTCACTTCGTTAGAACCCTAAGTAGCCAGTACAGTCTAATTATTATGCTCAAATATTTCGGGGTGTAATTTAAACACTTGACCACAGGCGGTAAGCCATGTTTTCATATTGTAATTTGAGCTTAATTATTAAAAATAGGTTCAGAAACAATTTGAATTTGGAAATGGCGCAGGATGTGAGATTTGAACCCACACGAAGACCCAAAGACTGAAATGTCTAGCGAAGAAAAACTACCATCTTAAACTTGCAAATTGGTTTTCAACACTGAAAAAATTGATCACTCTTCTTTGGTTTTAGCTCCTTGAACTAAAAAAACTCCGGTGTAAATTATTTTTACCGGTAAATTAACCCGTAAGTTTTAGTCCCCCAATCCCACGACAGTCCTTATCTTTATAAATTGGACCCTATTCACTAAATTAACCTCATGATAAGCCTGAATTTATGGTGTGGAGGGTTAGGTTTACATCTACGTTCAAATTTCACGCAAGAAATCCCTTGAAATCGAATCATCCCGCCATTTTCTAAACATTGGGCAAGCTGGACCAGACTTACTTCCAGATATGGAAAAAGTCCTTAGCCTCAAGCTGAAATTGCTGCTGGAAACAAGAAAGTCAGCGCATTAGAGAAGCGATTGATCAACAATGTCTCCAATTGAATCTAGTGGTGGGATAATCACTCATCTTGCACTAATAATTCTCGGAGAGGATAAGATTATTTGAAAAATTGAGTTCAAGACCAATTGAGCTGGAAAGATTTGAGGTTACCTCAATCGCTGGTGTTACAAGTCTTCAATTCAAGGTCGTAAACAGTTAGTGCGCCGTGAAAAAAAGTTTAAACGCTGGGCTAATGATAGTAAATTAATAATGCAAAGAATATTTTTCAAGCGCGGAAGAATGATACCATGAGAAAAATTATTATCTTATCTTTTATAACACTCGACGGCGTCATGCAGGCTCCTGGCGGACAAACAGAGGATACAAGCGGCGGTTTCAAATACGGTGGATGGATAGTTCCGTATTTTGACGATTTTGCGGGCAAAGTCATGAGCGAGCAGATGGGACATCCGTTTGATCTCTTGCTCGGTCGAAAGACCTACGACATCTTCGCCAGCTATTGGCCCGATCACAATGACCCTAAGGACCCTGTTGGCTCCGGTATCAACAAAGCGACAAAATTTGTGGCTTCCCATTCACTCTTCAAATCAGACTGGGCAGGCACTGTAATATTACAAGGTGATGTTGCTGAAGCAATAAAGAAGCTAAAACAGCAAGATGGGCCGGAGCTTCAAGTTCATGGAAGCGGCAATCTCATTCAGACGCTCCTGAAACAGGATTTGGTTGATGAATTGTGGCTCAAAATCTTCCCAATAACGCTCGGCTCTGGAAAGCGGCTATTTGCCAACGGAACAGTATCGTCTGCATTTACGCTCATGGAGTCCAAAACCTCCCCGAAGGGAGTGATCATTGCCTCCTACAAGCGAGCTGGAAAGGTCGAAACAGGATCGTTTTAAACGAATTTAGAGTGGCAAATCTGCAATCATGGCGCCTATTTTTTTGAAATAGCCAATAATCAAACTCTATTTGGCAAAAGGGGTAAAGTGCGGAGGGTGGGATTTGAACCCACGAACCCCTGCGGGATAGGAGCCTCAGTCCTACGCCTTTGGCCATGCTGGGCGACCTCCGCGAGCTTGCTATTGCTATTTGAGGCTGGTGCGGAATATAGAATTCGCTTTGACATTTAAAGGCTTTACTTTAACTGAAGATTATCCTCAATCTAAGACGAAAAATGCCTTAAAAAATTGGGTGAGTTAGAGCAGGCGGAAATTTTCTTTCACCGTGGCTAAGACTACATGCGTATTTGTTCGCTCAATGAAAGGTAGCGCCAGCAGTTTCTTCGTGAAGTGCCCGAGGTCTTCTCTGCTTTTGAACTTGGCAACTATGATGGCATCTGTTAAACCCGTTACATCGTAGACGCTGCATACGTTAGGGATTTTGGCTATTTCATTTTCAGTTTCCACAAGTTTGCCCTTGGAAACGGTGATTTCAGTAACAACCGTTAACTGGTAACCCAACTTTTCATGGTCAATGATGACTGAGTAGCCTTTGATTAGACCGTCGTCTTCCATCTTTTTGATCCTTGAAAGGACAGTCCCGACGGAAACGCCTACGTTCTTTGCTATTTGCCTGCTTGAGAACCTGGCATCTTCCAGAAGGCTTTTCAGAATTTTCTGGTCAGTTTCATTCAATTCCATGATGACACCATTCTGCACGTTTTTTCAATTAAACCCCTGTTTTTGCAACAGTATTTTAATTATCGTACGATTATGTTAATAAAAGTTTAGTTTGCAGCCTCACCCAATGTATGAATCATTGAAGTCTAAACGCTTTTTGAAAAGCCAATTCTCGGCGGGGTTTGACGCGAAATAGATAGCAATCTTAAATTACTAGCTTAAACCCCAATAGTTTGACTCCCAAAATGCAATCCAAATATGACACCATCTTGGTTCTGGACTTTGGAGGGCAGTACTGTCATCTCATAGGCAGAAGGATTAGAGAAAATGGCGTTTACTCAGAAATAGTTGCATATGACATAACGCCCCAAGAAGTGAAGGCTCTCGGCGAGAAGTTCAACGTTAAAGGTTTGATTCTTTCAGGTGGACCCTCAAGTGTCTATGATAAAAACGCGCCCAAAGCGGACCCGGGCATTTTAGACTTGAACCTTCCCATTTTAGGTTTGTGCTATGGACACCAGCTTTTAGCCCAGTTAACAAAGGGCAAAGTGGAACCTGCGGCATGCAAGGAATACGGAACTGCACAAGTCACCATTGACAAGCCAGTAGGTGTCTTGGCGGGGCTAAGTGGAAAAGAAAAAGTGTGGATGAGCCACGGTGACACGGTTTTTTCGCTGCCTTCAGAATTCGAGGAGCTGGCGCACACCGAAAGCTGCCCCGTTGCAGCGTTCAGGCACAAGAGCAAGCCCATTTACGGGTTACAGTGGCACCCGGAAGTGCTTCACACTGAAAACGGCGCGCGGATGCTGCACAATTTTATATTTGAAGTTTGCAAGTGCCAACCCAACTGGAAAATGGAAGATCTCATAGGCAAAATGGTTGCCGAAATCAAGTCGGAAATAGGTAACAACAAAGCCATAATCGGGTTAAGCGGAGGCATCGATTCAGGCGTAGCAACTGCGCTCGCGGCGCAGGCACTCGGAGACAGATTAACAGCGGTTTTTGTCGACCACGGGTTCATGCGGGAGGGAGAACCTGAGGCAATATGCAAAGCTTTTGGTAAGTTGCCCATCAACTTTGTCATGGCAAATGCACAAGACCGCTTCATGAAAAAGCTCAAGGACGTGATTGACCCTGAGATGAAGCGCAAGGCAATCGGCGAAGAATTCATCAGGGTTTTCGAGGAATACGCTGAAAAATCAGGCGCACAATACCTGCTTCAAGGAACCATTTACCCTGACAGAATCGAATCAGGTTGCCGAAAAAACTCAGATTTAATCAAGACTCATCACAACGTTGCGGGAATCCCTAAAAACGTCAAATTCAAAAAAATCGTTGAGCCACTTCGCGACCTCTACAAGGACGAAGTGCGAAAGGTTGCTAAAATGCTCGGGTTACCCAAGGAACTGGTCAACCGCCAACCTTTCCCAGGCCCTGGCTTAGCAGTCCGCATAATCGGTGAGTTAACTCCTGAGAAGGTGGCTATAACAAAGAAGGCTGACGCAATCGTTCGTCAAGAAATCGAAAAGAACGGGTTGGCCGAAAACCTGTGGCAGTACTTCGCAGTTTTAACTGACACCAAAGCGACAGGTGTTAAAGGTGATTCAAGGGCTTACGGATATGTGGTTGCTGTTCGAGCGATGGAAAGCCAAGAAGCCATGACCGCCAACTTCGCCCAAATTCCATATGCAGTGCTAGAGAAGATTTCAACTCGAATCTCAAACGAGATCCCAGAGGTTACCCGCATAGTCTACGACATCACCCACAAGCCGCCAGCAACCATCGAGTGGGAATAGAAATTTCCATAACGGTTTATATTAAAAACAACCAATACACTACTTAACAAAGGTGACTCTAACTGAAAGCGTTGATCTTGGCAGGCGGCTTCGCAACGAGACTGCGCCCGTTAAGCTGCTCACGACCCAAAACCCTTTTCCCGATTGTAAACAAGCCGTTGCTCGAATGGATTTTTGAGAAACTGGCAAGAGACGGCTGCGAAGAAGCCATATTGGGAGTCAACGCACTGACCCAGTTCTACATAAAACAGCATCGTCTCCACAGACACGGCTTGAAAGTTAAGTTTTCCGTTGATCCTCCTAGGATGCCCTTGGGAACCGCTGGACCAGTAAAGAAGGCTGAGCGTTTGTTGGGTCATGATGAACCATTTATCGTTTTGAACGGCGACATCTTTGCGGATCTAAATTATAGAGAACTCTACAACGCACACGTGAAAACTGGCGGCCTGGCAACAATTGCACTTTGTAAAGTGGAAGATCCTTCTAGGTATGGGGTTGCCGAAATAGGAAGTAACAGCCAAATAAGCCGGTTCGTTGAAAAACCGCCAAAGGGCAAAGCGCCAAGCAACTTCATAAACGCAGGAGTGTACGTTCTAAGTCCCGAAGTCTTTAACTACATTCCCTCGGGAAAAGCCGTCTCAGTTGAGCGTGAGGTTTTCCCCAAACTTGCAGAAGAAGGAAAACTCTATGGACACTTCATTAAAGGCTTATGGATTGACATAGGCAAACCCGACGAGTACCTGCAAACCAACAAATTGATACTTGACACCTGGGTCAGCACCCAAAAACAGAAGAAACCAAAAAGCTTCGAGATTAAAAACCCCATTGCATTTGACAAGGGCGTGTCAATAAATGAAAAATCCATAATTGGCCCATACGCAATCCTCGGAGAAAACGTCAAAGTTGGCAAAAACGTGCTGATAAGCAACTCAGTTGTTTTTCCACACGCATTTATCGGCGACTTTTCAGTGGTTGACGGAGCGATAATCGGGGAGGGAGCACGCATCGGGAAACAGGTTACGCTAAGCAATGGCTGCATTATTGGTGACCACGCAAAAGTCAAAGATAATTCGCATCTTTCAGAAGCGTCTTCGGTTTGCCCCGCAAAAGAGGTGGCTGAAAACATTATAAAACCCAAGGTTAACTAATAACTAAAATGAAGTGAAGTTTATGAGCGAAAGAAAACTTTTCGGAACCAACGGCATCCGAGGTTTAGTCAACGTTGAGTTGACGCCTGAAATGGCAATTAAAGTTGGCTGTGCAATTGGGACTTTTTTCGGTAGAAAAAACCTGCTTGTCGGGCATGACGCACGGACAAGCGGCAGTATGCTTTCTAAAGCAGTTATTTCGGGTTTAACATCTACTGGATGTCACGTGTTTTTCGCGGGGATGGCGCCTACACCCGCCTTGCAGTTCGCAGTTAGGAACCACAAGATGGACGGCGGTGTAATAATCACAGCTTCACACAACCCGCCTGAATATAATGGTATCAAGGTTATTTGGAGCGACGGGATTGAGACGTCTCATGAGCAAGAAGTCGAAATAGAGAACCTCTACTTCGACAACAAGATTGTCTTCGCCGAATGGGACAAATTAGGCATGGTGCAGGATGTGCCTGGGATCAATGACGAGTATGTCCAGGCGATTAAGAAACATGTTAATCCACAGAAAATTGCACAAAAGCACTTTCATGTCGTTGTAGATGCAGCTAACAGTGTCGGAGGCTTAACAGGACCCCAACTTGTCAGAGAACTCGGATGCAAGGTTACCAGCATCAACGCCAATATCGACGGCACATTCCCAGGGAGAATGCCAGAGCCCAGACCCGAAAACCTAACCGACTTATCCGCAACTGTAAAAGCGATCGGCGCAGATATGGGCGTAGCTTTTGACGGCGACGCTGACCGATCAATTTTCGCCGACCACAACGGAACAATTTACTGGGGAGACAAAACCTTTGCGATAGTCATAAAACAGTTCCTTGCAAAGAATCCAGGCGCAAAAATCGTCACTCCTGTGAGCTCCTCGACTCTCATAAAAGATACGGTGGAAGCTTACAAGGGCGATTTAATCTGGACTAAAGTTGGAAGCGTCACGGTTTCCCAAAAAATGAAAGAAGTGCATGCAAAGCTTGGTGGCGAAGAAAACGGCGGAATCTTTTATGGCCCACACCAGGCCGTGCGAGACGGAGCAATGACGACCGCCTTGCTGCTGGATATAATGGCTCAAACAGGGAAGAGCCTTTATGCGTTGGTAGCTGAGCAACCTCAGTACTTCCTAGAGAAAGGAAAAATCGAGTGCCCCGACGACAAGAAAGAAGTTCTTCTGAAGAAAATCCTCGAGCAGATAAAGGGCGAAAACATAAGCACCATCGATGGCGTCAAGATTTGGTTCAGTGACAACAGTGCCATCCTAATCAGGCCAAGCGGCACAGAACCCGTGTTCAGGCTGTACGCTGAGGCAAAAAATCCAGAAAAAGCATTAAAGCTGGTTAAAGACTACAGTTCAATCCTTGAAAAAGCCCTCAAAACCCTTTAGCAAGCTCTTTGCCGTGGAGAAAACCAGCCGATGCCCAACGTTCTAACCTTAAAAGCAGACGAAATTGACACCAACGAGAAGCGTTCAAAGCTTTTGGTTGGCGTTGTAGGATGCGCGCGGAAGGGAATTCTTTATGCTTACGCGTTTGCTCAAGCAGGCTTCAAAGTGACCTGTTCAGACGCCGATCCAAGTGTTGTAAAAAAACTGGCAAAGGGAAAAACACCATTTAGGCAGCCTGAAATTGAAGGCAAAATCAAGACCCTAATCAACACGGAGCAATTGAACGTTACAAGCGATTTGAAAAAGGCCGTTTCTAGAAGCGACATTGTAATTGTCGCTGTTCCTGCAAAAGTTGACGAAAAGAAGAAAATTGACTATTCAGAAGTACTAAGCACTCTGAAGCAGGTCGGCGGGGCATTGCATTCGGGCATGATGGTTATTTACGGTGAAGTTGCAGGCTTGGGATTCACTGAAGGGGCAATGAAGGAAACGTTGGAGAACACGTCAGGATTAAAGGCGGGCCAAGATTTCAGTTTAGCGTACGTTCCGATACGTAACTCGCAGGTCAAGTTGTTTGCCGAACCAGTCTCGGTTCTGGAGTTGAAGCTTGCAGTCGTTGGAAAAACAGGGTTGGATGCAGTGCTCAACTTGGTAAAAACAGCAGTCAAAGATGTTAAACCGATAGGCGATGTGAAAACGGCAGAGATAACGACGCTTTTTGCGGCTGCTCGGCAGGATACGAACATGGCTTTAGCAAGTGAATTGGCTGTTTTCTGCGAAAACGCGGACATTGATTACTTCAAAATTCTGAAACTTTCTGAGTTCAATGACCCAAGCTTTTGGCCTACAGCCAATGACGAGGAAAACAGGAATGAAGCGTATCTTCTGCTTGAAGGTGCAGAGAACCTCAACGTGAAGCTTAGGCTGCCGAATCTGGCAAGACAGATAAGCGAAGAAATGGTTAAACACGCGGTTAATCTGACACAGGAGGCTCTTCGAAGCTGCAACAAAACGTTGAGAAGAGCGAAAATCGCTGTTTTAGGAAGCGTTAACCCCAACACAACCGCCGTTGCTTTTGTCAAATCTCTGTTGCTGAAAGGCGCTAAAACCAACCTTTATGACCCTGCTTCAAAAGGGGACGCATTAGATTTAGGAGACGTGAAAAGCAGCTTTAATGAAGCTGTTGAAGGCGTCGACTGCGTAGTGATACTTACAGGTGAAGAACAGTTTAAACATCTTAACCTAAAGAAACTTAAAGCAATGACGAAGACGCCTTCGGTCATCGTGGATTTGGCAGGCGCCTTCGAGCCAAGGGCAGTGGAAGCAGAAGGCTTCATATACCGTGGATTAGGAAGAGGAACAGGATAAAAATGAAGAAAATTGGTGTTGCAGTAATCGGAACAGGCTTCTGGGGAAAAAACCACGCAAGAATCTACAAAGAGTTGCCTTCAACCGAACTCATTGCAATTTGCGACGTTAACCCGGAAAGAGCAAAAGCCATCGCTGATCAATACGGCGTGAAAGCGTACACAAGTAGCTCGCGCATGCTAAAAAACAAGGAAATAGACGCCATAAGCATCTGCACATGGTCAACGGTTCTGGCTAAAGAAGCGCTTAAAGGGTTGAGGGCAGGCAAACATGTGCTGGTTGAAAAACCCATGGCGACCAACTCGAAGCAAGCGGAGAAGCTTTGTAGCATTGCAGAGCAAAACGGGCTTGTCTTGACGGTTGGCTTTTTGATGAGGTTTATTCCTGGGTCTGCAGGTTATCCGTGAATCAGTTGAAAAAAGAAAAATCGGTGACCTAGTCTGCGCAAACGCCAAGCGCGTTTCGCAGTGGCCTGAGAGAATAGGCGACGTCGGAGTTGTCAAGGACACCGCAATACATGACATTGATGTTATGCGGTTCATTTCCCAGCAGGATCCCATCACCGTTTACGCAAAGATGGGAAGCATGAAGCATCACAGATTTGAAGACTATGCGCACATAATGCTCACATACAAAAACGGGGAAAGCGCCTTCATAGAATCCAACTGGCTGACGCCATACAAAACGCGAACGTTAACGGTGACGGGGAGCGACGCAATAATGCGGCTGGACTATATCACACAAGATTTGTGGATCGAACAGCAAAAAGAAACGTTGCAGCCAAGGTACCCATTTCAGGAGCCGCTTAAATGCGAACTCCAGCACTTCGCTGAATGCGTAATTGAAAAGAAAAAACCGCTCATAACTGGAGAAGATGGCGTAAAAGCCCTACAAATTGCAGAAGCTGCCATGCAGTCTTCTGCCAAGAACAGGGCAGTTAACCTGAAAAGATTAGAAACTACTTTAAACTGAAGGGTTTTCCTTCAGTGACTATTTTCTCAGGAATCTTCGCCTTCCATTTTTTCAAGAAGGGCAAGTCATCTGTTTCTTTTCGAAGTTCATCTGGAAGCATTTCTGGAATTTCGTCTCTAATCGGGTACCAGCGCAGGCATTTGGGGCAAACAATTAGACCTTCCACGATTTCATCTTTTTCCTCGAAGACGTGAAGTTCAAGGGGATGATACTTGTCGATTGGGCAAGCCAGAATATCCATAAGTTTACGCTTCAAAGTTCATCACAAAACAAATAGTTAGTGTCTATGCTATTAAAACTTGCTTGGAGATGCATTGACTTGAATATCCAAGGCAGTTTGGTACCAGTTTGGACCCGTACTTCGAACCACACGAGAAAAAACAAAACTGTAGCTGACGCTTAAGCTGCCAAGTTTTTGGGCTACATTCAGCTTCGTCTTGTCAACGGGGTTCTCGTTTCCCGCAGCGTACTGGAAATCGTACAGGTGTATCCAGCCGCCTGATAGTTTTAGCGCCGAAATTGCGTATGGCAGGTATTCAAGGGCTTTTTCAGGTAGCGGCATCAGGACACGGTCAGTTTTGCCCTGCAACTGGGATTTGATTATGTCTTTTGAGTCCCCGAGCAAGGGAATTACTTTACTGTAAACTCTATTAATTTTAACGTTCTCCTCCATGTAACGGAATGCTGCTGGGTTAACATCTATTGAGTACACTTTGGTCTGAGGCACATTTTTGGCGATTATTAGACTAAAGCAGCCTACTCCAGCAAACATGTTAACCACTGTCTCGCCGTTCTTGACAAGCGCCGCAATTCGTGCGCGTTCATGCGAAAGCCTGGGCGAAAAATAGCATTTCTCAACGTCGACTGCAAACACGCAGCCAGATTCCTTATAACGGGTGGTTGTTCTGCCGTCTCCAGCCACCAACTTCAATTCTCTAACCCTGAAATCTCCCAAGATAGGGCCGGTCTGCCAAAAAACGGTTTTTATGCGTCTGTGAACGGCCAATATTTGCTTGGCAACAGCTTCAGCGTTAGCGACGTTATCGTTTGCCACTTTAAGGATCGCGATGTCACCTATTATGTCAAAGGAATTGTAGGTATGCTTCAACTCTTCCGACGGGAAATTGAGTGGTAATTTGTCTTTAAGGCGGCGTCTCAACTAATTATCCTCTTAAACCGAGTTTAGTGAGAAAACCTTTAAAAGCAAAATACTTTTCTTTGTAGGAGAGGCGTTTCCAATGGAAAAATCAGGAATTGTTTATGAATGCATGAGATGCGGAGCACGAGTACCATCTGAAGAATTAGATCTACGGGGCGGAGAAACAAAATGCATTATCTGCGGCTACAGGATTCTGAAGAAAATTAAGCCGCCCGTTGTTAAGCGTGTTCAATCAAAATAAGAAAAGGGAAACTCGTGTTTGTTCACGAGTAACTCAGTTTTTGTTTTTTTAAGTCATCTCAGTATATTTCTTTGTCCCCAAGTTTGCGCAAAGCTTTTCCTTTAATCCTTATCGCGTCACCTAAGAGATCATCGTCCAAGTCCCTCTCGACTGTTTGCCGTTTTACGGTTTCTCCGCAAACTCCCATGGGCAGCAAACGCCTTTTTTGGCACATAGCGTAGGTGCAGTTTGCGACGCTGCAAAGTTCTTCAGTCAATCTGCACGAAGTGGAACCTCGTTGGTAGAAAGCAGAGTTTTTGCCGCATTTGAAAGCGCTGCATGTTGGAGAACAAGCTTTTGATTGAGCCAATAGATACACCTCAAGTCAAATCAAAATGTTATGTTGCTGTTGTTTTGTCCTTGTTTTCTTTATGTTATTTGGAAAAGATATAAACTTTTTTCTAATCAAGGGGGAAATTGATGTTTAAGATTCAGCGTGACGACGTCTTCTTCGCATAAACATTTCAACAACGACTAGCACGATTACCGCTATCACTATCAGAATAATGGTCAACAATGCGCTTGTCGGTATTAATAGTGAGCCAAGAGTCACGTAACCGCTCATTTTTATCTGCACAGATGTCGGCTGGTTAACGGTCAAAGATACGGCTTGGTAGCTGCTTTCTGCTCCTTTGGCGAACGCGACGATTTGCAAGTTGCCGCCGACTATGTTGTTGAACGTGGCGATTCCATTTCCCTGAGTCGTTTCGGAGAATCGCTCTGAAGATGGACCGTTCACCGTAACATTAGCGTTTGAAATCGGAGACCCGAAGTAATCGACCACTGACACTTCCACTTGAATACCGTATAAGGTACAGCGAATCCTGTATTGACCTGCGCTGAAGGCTTTGACGGTTGTCTCATTGAGTAGAATGCCGTTTTGGTACACTTGTAGCTTATAGGTTCCAAAGGTGACAGATGCAACCGCTGATCCTGAACTGTCTGTTGTGGTTGTATAGAATAAGCCGTTTGTTAATTCGACGAGACTTATGCTTGCGCCGGAGATTGCGGCGTTATTATAGCCGACGACATTGATGGTCAAGGGCTCTGATGGACATGTAATCACAAATTGATAGATTGCTTGTGCAGGAAGGCTATCAATAGTATCGTTGCCTGTGTTGAATACTTTACCGTAAAGTGAAGCCTGGACAGTATAGCTTATTCCAGTTATCGTGGAGTTCAAGGTGTAGGTCCCTGTGACGCCTGTTTGAGCCGAAATGTTCGCGGTTTGAGAGGATCCGTACTGGTAGCTGATGGCCAAATTCACAAAAGGTAATGCCGTTCCATTTTCGTTTTGTACCTTAATTAAAAGGTTAGCTAACAGGCATGCAAAGTTAAAGTTGCCTGCGCCGGTAACTGTTATGTTTGTTTGGCCGACATTGACACCTTTGAATGAAGCAGTCAAAATGTAGGGGCCAGCTTCCAGCTTGAAGTTTGCTTTACCGCTGCTGACGCTTGTGGCATTAGAAGACGTGTTGGAATTTTGGTCTTGAGCTTTAATGAAAATGTTTGGGGCTATTTGATTGTCAAGGTTTAGTGTTGTGATGCTGACCGAATACCCGGGAATCGAAAAAGTCTGTGAGTCAGGCACTAGTTTTGCGGTGCCGCTAGTTGTTGTGATTGTCACTTTGTAGTTTCCTACGGCTGCGTTCGTGGGAATTGGCAAAGGTGTGCTTATTACTCCACTGGCATCAGTGGTTACTGAGGAGATCGATGTTAGGCTGGCACCTGTCGCTACATTGGTAACGCTGACCGACACCGTTTGCCCAGCTGAGTACCCCTGCGCTGCTATCATTGCGGTTTGACCTCTGTGGTAAGTTGTTGAATCTAGGAAACCTACTGTAAACTGGTTTGAAGCCAAAGCCTGGGTCAGGTTAAAGTATAAGGTGTAATTACCTGCGTAAACTGTGGTGGGTGATATACCAAGCGAGTCACTTGATAGGAAGTTGCTGCTTGGGAAGTCGATCTGTGTAGTTGCAGTTCCAATCGAATTCGCAACCATAGACAATACATCCGAAAAGTTCCCGTTGAGTGGACTTGGGAGTACAACAGTAATGTTAGCTGTGTAGCTTGCACCTGAGTTGCCTCCGGTGACCGTGACAGTCAATGGTACAGTGCTGCCTTCCTGATTGTAAGAATTGGCAGGGGTTATGTTGTAGCCAGGTGTGATTAAGAACTGTTCAGGAGTGTTGCCGGTAGAGTTCAGGTTTCCTTCTTTAATGTCTTCGATCAGAAAGTTGTAGTCGCCGCCTGGAAGCTGAGGAACGGTAAAGTTTGTGTTGACGTATAATCCATCAGCTATGCCGCTTGCCACAATCGTGTTACCTATTATTACATTGAATGTGCCGTTTTTGACGTAGATTTCCCCTTTAATGTTGTAGAGTTGACCAGCTGACCCGTTGTACACACTCGGAGTTTGAACAAGCGAGTTTGCTTCGGATGCAGGAACAACCTGTATAATACTTACACCAAGTTGACTGCTTTGCCCAAGCACATTGGCGAAAGGTGTAAGAGCAACCGCTAAAGACATAAAGACCAAGATGGTAACTGCAACAATCTTCTGATTCAAACCTCTCTGCTCTCCCGAAATGATACTATCCTCTATAGTTGACTCATGATTAATTAAGAGATGATTTTAAACTTTGCCGTTTAACCTCCAAATAAAGGACTCACCGCACCAAGACAATATCATCATGGATAATCCAAGCTTAAAAGTAACCTTGAGGAACGGGATTTTTAAAAGAACGAACATTCTATCTGTACATAAATTTCGGTGGAAGAGTTGGAAGAAAACACGGCAGCCACGCTTTCAAGCGCCCTAAAGAAACAAAAATACCATCTGGTCGGCAGCCACTCAGCAGTTAAAAGGTGCAAGTGGCTCTATGAATCCATAATCAATGACCGACCCTGTTACAAACAGAAGTTTTACGGCATAAAATCGCACAGATGCATCCAAATGACACCCAGCCTCTACTACTGCACCCAGCAATGCCTGTTCTGCTGGAGAGCACAAAGCGGCGACCTGCAAGTCACCTGGGACGAAACAAGAATTCCCAAAGTTGACTCGCCTGAGGCGATCGTTGAGGGATGTTTGAAGGCACAAGAAAAAATTTTAACGGGGTATAAGGGCAACGAAAAAGCAAACTGGCGCAAATTCCAAGAAGCCTTGACACCCAAACAAGTTGCCATAAGCTTAACAGGGGAACCAACACTGTACGAACCACTCGGCGAGCTTATTCGAACTTTCAAGCAGAAAGGCTTAACCACTTTCCTCGTAAGCAACGGAACCCTTCCCTCAAAACTTTCAACTCTCAGCCAGGAGCCAACCCAACTCTACATTTCAGTATGCGCTCCAAATGAGCAGTTGTACAAGCGGGTTTGCCGACCCGAGTTCCCAAGCGCGTGGGCAAAACTAAATGAAACGCTTAGTTTGCTTCAGAGTTTCCGTTGCCCTACAGTTATTCGGACAACACTTGTTAAAGAATTGAACATGAATCAAATAGACGAGTATGCAAAACTCGTTGAAATGGCCAATCCAACCTACATTGAAGCCAAAGCGTACATGCATATTGGCTTCTCGAACCTGCGTTTAGGGTTTGAACGAATGCCTATGCACAGCGAAGTCAAGGATTTTGCCAAAAAACTATCGGAGAAGACAGGTTACATGATAATTAACGAAGCACCAGAAAGCAGGGTAGTGCTGCTGAGTAAGTTGAAAAAGGCAATCCAAGTTGGGAGCGACTAAACCCTGATTCTGAGATTTTGCTTAACTTTCGCTTTGACACATTTTTGTGTTTAAGTATAGTCAAAAATATCATATTCCCTTAGATGCCTTAGCGGCTTGTTCTTTACGGTGAATCAGTAACAAGTAGTAACCTACCTTGCAGCGTCCTAATCTCTTTCACCACCTTCCCCACCAGTCTAAAAGTGAAACCAAAGGCACATATAAAATATCCAAACAGGCGCATGTCATAGGCTGAACGACGGAGGACAAACGCTTTCCTTGGTCGAGAGCCGCCAACGCGCAGAGTTGAACAAGGCGTAAATAGTTATTTTTTTCCTTATGACTTAACTGATAAGCGGTTGTATGTATGGTCAGCGAAGGAAAGGGACGTCTGTTCAGGAGAAAAGACGGAAAATGCATTGGTTTATTTACCCAAAGACCTTGCTGAAGACAGCATGTTCCCATTCAAAGTAACCGACTCAAGGTTTGTCAAAGTAAGCTTTGTTTTGGGCGGCAGCAAAGTTCTGATAGAGAAATGGCCTGACGCCTAAGTTCAGCCGTCATAAAGAAATTGAAATAAACTACGAAACAATTCAACTTATTCTGATGATGCCCTTGTCCGGTTTGGAAAACGTTTTGCAAGAAGTAAAAAAAGAGCTCATGCAAAAAAACAAAATCCGAGAGGAAACGCATGAAAGCATGCGCAAAGCAACAAGCCTATCCAAACAAGCCATCCTGCTAATCCACCAAAAAAGATACGTCGAAGCCGAAAAACTCATTGCTGAAGCAAAAGAAAAAATCTCAACTCTCCAAACCTTATCGGACGACTGCCCCGAAGTCATCTACGGTGGCATGTTCAGCGCGGCACTCCAAGAATATTCAGAAGCACGCATCTTCCTAATTTTAGTTAAAGAGTCTCGTTTTGTCACCCCAGCTGAAATTAGCGTTCCCTCAATTGATTACGTGCTCGGTTTAGCCGATGTAGTAGGCGAATATAGGCGTTTAGCGCTTGATAACCTACGGGAAGGCGAAGTCAAGAAAGGAGAAGAATGCCTTGAAATCATGGATCAAGTATTTATCCAACTCTTGGGACTCGACGAAGCATACATGCTTGTTCCAGGTCTCAGGCACAAATCTGACATTGCACGAAGAATAATCGAAACAACCCGCGGCGACGTCACATTTGAAATCCGCAGAAAATCCCTCGAAGACTATCTGAAAATGTTTGAACCTCGAAAACTAACAGCCAAACGCAAACCACGAAAGGAAAAAACTTGAGTCAACCCCGCAAACTAACGAAGAATTTCTCAGTGGAAAAGGCACATAAAACTCAGCGTTCCCTTTCAAAGAAAATAATTTTGGAAGACAGGTTACCAAAGCACGTTAAAATGGTCGCGGGCGTAGATGTTTCATATGTCGGCGATGTGGGGATAGGCGCCGTGGCAGTCTTGGATTATGAGTCCCTCAAACTTCTTGAATCAGAAGTTGCCATCTGCCCTGTGAAGATGCCGTATATTCCAACTTTGCTTTCTTTTCGGGAAATCCTTCCTGCAATGGCAGCAATCAAGAAATTGAAGATTCCACCAGACGTGTTCTTTGTTGACGCACATGGATACGCTCACCCATATAGGTGCGGATTTGCAAGTCACCTTGGCCTTGCATTGGGAAAACCGACGATAGGAGTTGCCAAAAGCCGATTAATAGGCAAACCAGTAAAGATGCAGGGGCAAACCTTTTTGGTCGATAATGAAGAAGTCATCGGCGCGGTGGTTGAAACGAAGCGGACCGCAAAACCCATTTTCGTAAGCATCGGCCACATGGTTTCTCTTGAAACAGCGGTGAAAATTGTTTTGCACTGCTCGAAAACCCGGATTCCAGAGCCGACCTTACAGGCTCACAATTTAGCGACCGGGCAAAGAAATAGCTTGATGTTTCAAAGCAAAGTAAATATCGCTGAAAAGTGAACTTATCGTTAGAGCGTGAACGGGTTTGGCTGAAGAAATATCCTTCGAGGAGTTCCAAAAACTTGACCTGCGAATAGGGAAGGTAATTGAAGCAACGCAGATTCCTAACTCAAAGAAGCTCATCAAACTGACTGTTGACTTTGGACCTGAGAAAAGGCAAGCGGTTGCAGGATTGCTAAAGTATTATACACCTGAGCAGTTGGTCGGCAAAAAATGCGTTTTTCTCTTAAATCTGCAAAGGCGTGTTTTGGCAGGGGTCGAATCGCAATGCATGATTTTGGCTGCTGAAGACAGTGAAGCCAACGTGACGGTGCTCATGCCTGAGAAAGACATTGCTGAAGGCAGCAAAATCGGTTAAAGAAGCCCAACACAACTTGTCCGCGATTAAGTTAAATGCGTCTGGGGAAAATTTAAATGCGTAAGTTCTAACACGTTATTGTAAATTTATTGTGAAAGGTGTTTACTTAATGGCTGCTAACGAAGAAGCACTTATGTGGGTTGAAAAGTACCGCCCAAAAAATCTAAATGAAGTCGTAGACTTATGTGACATCGTTGAAAGCCTCAAAGCTTTCATGAAAAAACCCAAAACTATGCCCCACCTTATGTTCGCCGGCATACCAGGCACAGGGAAAACCACCCTCGCCCTTTGCATTGCACACGAACTTTTTGGTCCCAACTGGAAAAGCTTCACATTGGAACTAAACGCATCCGACGAAAGAGGCATCGACACCGTTCGTGAAAGAATAAAGGATTTCTCGCGTTACAGCCGATCAGGCTTCGAAAACGTACCATTTTCCCTAATTATTCTGGACGAATGCGACCAGATGACGGGTCCCGCCCAAACAGCGTTGAGAAGAATCATGGAGACAGGTTCCCGAACATCAAGGTTCATTCTAATTTGCAACCAATCGAGCAAAATTATTGAGCCCATACAGAGCCGTTGCGCCATCTTCCGTTTTTCAAAACTTGATAAGCAAGCTATGAAGGAGCATCTTGAATGCCTTGCTAAAAAAGAAAATGTCAAGCTGACGCCAGAAGCAGCCGACAGAATCGTGGATTTCTCTGAAGGCGACCTCCGACACGCCATAAACGTGTTACAGACTGCTTCATCCTACAGGGAAGGCTTGGTGGATGAGAAAACAGTGTCCTTAGTCATAGGGGAAGCCAGTCCAGCGCAGGTCCAACAGATGATTAGGAAAGCCTTGTTCGGAGACTTTATGGAAGCTCGAAAAAAAATGTATGAAATAATGGGCTCCTACGGGTTTTCAGGCTCAGAAATAATACGACAGGTGCAACGGGAAATCTTCAAAATGTCAGATTTGACACCTGAGCAAAAAGCAGAAATCTCAAACGTAATCGGCGAATACGATTACCGGTTAACACAGGGCGCCAACAGCGACATACAACTAAGCGCGCTGCTCGCGCAATTCGCCAAATTCGGCAGAGGCATCATGGAAACCTATGAAAAATGACATTTTATGGGTTGAAAAGTACCGCCCCCAAAAAATAGAGGACATAGTGGGCAACGAAGAAGCGAAAGCCTCATTCGTCGACTGGCTAAAAGGTAAAAGCAGAAGCAAAAAGAAAGCGGTACTTCTGTATGGACCTCCTGGAGTGGGAAAAACAGCGCTTGCTAACGCTGCCGCAAAAGAGTTCGGCTTCACCATCATCGAGATGAATGCCAGCGACACCCGCTCAGAAAAAGCCATCAACGCCATCGCAAAACCCGCCACCTCCTACCTCGCCCTCGACCACTTCTCGATCTCAACCCAAAGCAAAGGGAATATTCTCTTCCTGGATGAAGTCGATGGTATCGCAGGTAACGAAGACAGAGGCGGCGTAAGCGCCATTATAGAAATCGTGGAGAAATCCCAAGTTCCTGTTATCATGGCGGCAAACGACCCTGACATAGATAAGCTTAGACCCCTCAAAAAAGTTTGTTTGCTCATACGTTTTCAACAAATACGAATCCCACTCCTCATCGCTTTGTTGCAGAAAATCTGTCTATTGGAACATGTCAAAGCCCAGTTTGAAGCTCTCGAACACATTGCCCAGAACAGTCGAGGAGACGTACGGTCAGCAATAAACGACTTGCAAAGCCTCAGCGAAGAAAACCATATCCTAACCCTTCAAGACACCATGGCATTGAGTTCAAGAAACAAAGACATCAGCATGGACGAAACGCTAAGAGGATACTTTTCAGCAAAATCCATCCAAGAAGCGTCAACTTTGCTAAGCCGATCAAACGTTGATTACGATGAATTTCTGATGTCGGTAAGCGACAACTTGCCCAAACGGTACACTAACCCAATTGAGCTTTCAGCCGCCTACAATTTTATCTCTCAAGCTGACATTTACCGTGGCAGAGTCGGAACTGAAAACTGGCATCTTCTAAAATACTTCTTCAACTCCATGTCTCAAGCTGCATCGGTTTGCCCTCAGTCATACCAACCCTTCGAATTAATCACGCCGCCCATACGCATCATCACCCTGTTTTGGACCAAAGGCAAAAGGTCAATGCTAGACGCCATCTGCGGCAAAATAGGAGCCCAATGCCACGTGTCCCACTCGAAAGCAAAACACGACTTCGTTCCCTACGTCAAAACCCTGCTGCAACAACAGAAAACAAGCGCCCTGATTTCCTGGTTCAACTTCACACCAGAAGAAGTAGATTTCCTCGCTAAAATGAACAGGTACTAGGAGAAACAACGTGACAATATTAAATCCGAAGGGATTCACGCTTCCGAGGGTTGAGCGAGAAAAATTTGTGCTTCTAATGAATCTGGGTCTTGATTACAACAGAGAACGCATGCTCTTCTTCATAAAAGACTGCAACAACATCGAAAAACTCATAGATACAATCGGCGCCACATTGGGCACTGAAGTGGTTTTCCTTCAAAGCTGCACCAGATGCGGCAAAGAGTTCCCCTGCGCTGACTGCAAATACCTCGACCTATGTACCACCAAAAACCTTCCGCTCAGCTGCGTCTGCCCGCAATGTCTCAGAGACAGAAAACAATTCGAAGAATACCTTGAAAAATTCTAACGCCGCTTCCACTGTTTTTTCAAAAGCCGTTAACTGGCATGTTTTGAACTAATCCCACTCACTTATTGTGTGTACTTTTTGTGTTTACCAGCTGTGAACTGACTATTTATTGAGATTCACCGATTTACCCAGATAGAAGTGAATCGGATGAAAAATAAAATAATCGAGGCTGAAGACCTCACAAAAATATACAAAAAATCAGTCAAGGCTGTCGACGACATTTCTTTCTCGGTTGAAGAAGGAGAACTGTTCGGTTTTCTGGGGCCCAACGGCGCCGGAAAAACCACTACAATAAAGATGCTGACAACGTTAGCGGCATTAACTTCAGGGAAAGCAACCGTAGCTGGATACGACGTAAGCAGTAAGCCAGCAGAAGTCCGCAAAATCATTGGAGTCGTACCGCAGGAACTCACAGCAGACGACGAACTCAAAGGTGTAGAAAACCTACTGCTCTCAGCCAAACTTCACCATGTCCCAAATGACAAAGCTCGCAACAAAGCTCAAGATCTGCTCAAGCTTCTAGAACTTGAAAGCGCAGCGCAAAGACAAGTAAAAACTTACTCGGGCGGCATGCGCAGACGGCTCCAATTGGCGATGGGGTTAATTCATGAGCCGAAAATTCTGTTTTTGGATGAGCCAACGCTGGGATTGGATATTCAGACAAGACAGAACATGTGGGCTTACATCAGGCGACTTAACCATGATGACGGAATTACCGTGTTTATGACGACACATTACCTGGAAGAAGCCGACTCGTTATGCGACCGAATCGCCATAATCGACACTGGGGTAATCAAAGTGTCGGGTAACCCAACCGAACTTAAGAAAAAGCTCGGCGGCACCATATTGACACTTCAGCTTACAGAGGGCACCGACATATCAGCCTCGCTTCGAAGAATCCAAGACGTCACCGAAGTTGAGAAAGAAGGCGGAACATACAAGATTAAATTGGCAAGAACCGACGCCCTTCCGACAATTATCGAAGCAGTCACTAAGAGCGGACTCAATATTTCCGACATAAATTTGACTAAACCGACGCTTGACCAAGTTTTCCTACAAATCACAGGCAACACAATGCGTGATAAAGCTACAAATGGGGATTCTTATGCTCAAAGAGTCCTAATAGAGAGGATGAAGTAAATGTTCGCCGACACTTTAGCCCTGACCGCACGGTCACTGAAAAAATGGATCCGCAACCCCGCCGCCATCATGCCTGGTGTATTCATGGCGGTCTTTTGGCTTGCTCTTTTCGGCAGCTCGTTTAACCCAGTTAACCTAGTGCCATCAAAAATTGGTGGCACCTCGCTGTCGCCAACCACGGTGTTGCAGATCAAATCTGCAATAAGTTCGGTATTTGGTGGCGCAGCAAACTACATAACTTTCCTTACAGCGGGCATAATAACTTTGATAGTCATAATTAACATGGCTTACGGCGGCATCGACATAGTCCTTGATCGGCAACTAGGCTACCTTAACTCACTACTGACTTCACCGATATCTAGGGCATCAATATTCTTCTCTGGTGCACTGCAGAACTTTGTGAAGGCCATGTTCATTGCGGTGATTACTTTTATCGTGGCTGTGCTACTTCCGAACGGCTTACAAGTCGGGGCTGGCTTTGGCGTGCTAAACTTGCTAGGAATATTTGCAGCGATTGCGCTAGTGACGTTTGGGTTCGGCTGCCTATTTACTTCTGTTGCTTTCTCCGTGAAAGTCGTAGATTCATTGATTGCAATCATCAATTTTCTTGCGTTCCCGCTAGTGTTCATGAGTAGTGCAATGTTTCCGCTTGGAACGTTTCCGTCTTGGCTAAAAGGCATCGCGCAGGTTAACCCAGTAACAAAAGCTGTTGAAACCTCGAGGCTGCTAATCGTTAACGGGAACCTAACTGCCAGCCAGCTGTCAACGGTCGGGTGGAACATGCTGTACCTTGTCGTGTTTGCCTCAGTGCTTGCTGTCGCGGGCTACTTGATTGCACGCAGAGCATTGAAGGCTGAGTAGGAGCGAAGACCAATGGCAGCAGTAACAAAAAGTGAGCCACCCTTAAAAGCGCAAGAGGTGTAGCTAGAGACATGTCAAATTTACGTATCAGACGCGGTCAAAACGTTACACTGGACACTGTTGACGGCGAACTCAAAATCGGCCACAACGCAACTCTCCAAGCCGCCGGCGGCAAAACCATCAATGTCGCCAAAGGCGTCTACCTTGAAGGCAAAGCGTTCGTGAATGGCAGCCTCGAATGCGACTCTATTCAATCTGAAGTTTTCATGTCAAAAACAGGAGAACTCAATGCTGGCGGTCAAAGGGCACGGCTTGAGTTGATAGGGCGCTACGTTGGAAAGCTTGAGGTATCCGGCAACTTGACTGTTCACAAGCAGCTTAACGTGAGCCACTCCGTTGAAGTCAAGGGCGCAATTATCGCCGGCGACATTGATGTGGGCGGAAAAATCGAGGCAGGCGCAGTGAAATGTGGCAGAATGCGGGTAGGCGGACGCGCAGACGTCCAAAACATGCTCGAAGCCCAAAGCGTTGATGTAGGTGGCAAAGTTGTCGCGTCAGGACCCGTAAAAATAGGCGACTTAAACGTGGGCGGCGAAGCTGAAGTCGGCGGCGGCTCCATAACCGGCAACATTCACGTCGGCGGGAAATTCATCGCCAAAGCCCACTTAGAATTCGGAGAACTGCAGGTCTACGGCCGAGGTGCCTGCCAGCCGGCTGCAAAGGACACAGAATCTCAACATTCGGCAAGCTCGAAGTCGGGGGAGACTTAACCTGCGACATCATCGAAGCAGGCGGCGTCATAGAAATAAGCGGTAGTTGCACGTCGCAGAAGGTGGAGGTTGGAGGAAAATTTGAGGTGTCTGGTTCAATGCATGTTTCGGACTTGTTCAAGGGTTGCGGCAACACGCAGATTGACGGCGCCTTAGAGTGCAGGCAGCTTGATTTCAGTGGGAAACTTGCTGCGGGTAAAATCGTTGTGAAGGAAGTCGCGGATATCAGCGGAAAAACAGAGGTTAAAGAGGGCTTGAAAGGTCGACTGGTAACGGTGCGTAGCGGCAGCCGATGCGAAGGCATCTTGATCGGCGAACAAGTCATAATCGGCAAAAGCGCTGACGTAAGCTGTAACCAAGTAGGCGTCGACCGGGTTATTGAACACCGCGCAATCCTTCTTAATCAGGCAATGGTTTCGAGGGGGCTGTGGGCAGGGGGTGGGATGGCGAGAGTGGACGACGTTTACGGAAAGGAAGTTGTGCTTGGCGCCATGTGCAGAGCAGGACGCATATTTGCCGACAAGGTTAAGCTGGAGCAGGGTTCAGCCGCCGAGCAGGTTACCTATACCGACGAGTTCAAGATGGATTTTGGCGCAGCTGTAAGCGAAGAGCCCAAAAAAATGGATACACTTCCTAAACCACCATTTTGATAAACGGGAGATGCGACCGCATGAGAGACCGAGAAACAAAGCGTTCAAGAACCGACCTGTACGCCCAAGTGCTTGAGGTACTCATACGTTACCCAGAAGGTGGCAAAATCACCCGCGTCTCCTACGGCGTAGGCGTCCCAGTGGACCGCCTAAGGAAGATGTTGGATGCGCTGAGCAGTTACGGCTTAGCAAGAAAACTCACATTGGAAGAACAAACGCTTTATTTTGCGACGCCACGCGGCTTGGAATTTTTGGATACGTACTGGAAAATGAAGGGTTTCCTGGAAATCTTCGGGAAAGAATCACCAAGCAAATCTAGAAAATAAGGCATAGGCAACCGGAGTCATCGTTGAATTTAGGCATTGGCTATTTTTTGACTATAATTCTCTTTTTTAGAGCATTTTAGATGAAAATAGAGCTTTTTAGATTTTTTTAGATGTTTCTAGCTTTACTAGCTCACAGTTGCAAACAATCTTAACCCCAAATCAATAAAGCGACCCAAAACATAAAGAAAAAATTTCTGCGCGAAAAGCAGCAAAACCGCCGCTTACCCACACTTCTTTTCTCTACAATCAACTATTTTTGACTTATTTTGACTTTTATATACTTATTTTAACTTTTATTGACTTTTTTAGACTAATTTTGACTTTTTTTGACTCAACCTGCAGCCAAATCAAGCCTTATTTCAAAAAAGCAACCCAAAACACAAATAAAAATCCCGCCGCGCAGGAACAATCGGTATACAAAAGCATCAACCAAACACACAGAAAACAACGAAGGCAATTCTTATCTAGCCATTCCTAATTAACAATTCTTGTAGAAGGCTAGATTTTATGGCGGAAGAACATGCAACATTAAATGTAGCATTATCCCAACTTAAACTCGCAACCAAAAAATTAGAGTTAGACCCAGGAATATGCAGGATGCTGAGCCTGCCAAAAAGATCCATCAGCGTCAGCATCGACATACGCATGGACAACGGCGTCGTCGGGGTCTTCAGCGGCGTTCGAGTCCAGCATTGGGATGCACGTGGACCTTTCAAGGGAGGAATCCGATACAGCCCCAACGTTACGCTTGACGATGTCACCGCTTTGGCGATGTTGATGACTTGGAAATGTGCCATCGCAAACATTCCATTCGGTGGAGCAAAAGGCGCCGTAGTTGTCGACACCAAAAAAATGAGCAGGCACGAACTTGAACGCCTAACAAGAAGGTACGTCAGTCTAATTGTTGATTATTTG
Source organism: Candidatus Bathyarchaeota archaeon (assembly GCA_963768425.1). Lineage (GTDB taxonomy): Archaea > Thermoproteota > Bathyarchaeia > Bathyarchaeales > Bathycorpusculaceae > Bathycorpusculum. The sequence goes on from CAVYHV010000023.1 coordinate 24,105, forward strand.
GGTCCTCACCGCGATATACCGGCGCCGGACATGTACACTGACGCTCAAACCATGGCTTGGATAATGGACACCTACAGCCAACTCAAAGGCTACAGCATACCCGAAAGCGCCACAGGCAAACCTGTTGAAATCGGCGGTTCATGGGGAAGAACCGAGGCGACGGGCAGAGGTGTAATCCACTGCGTGAAGCAGGCAGCGGAAAATAGTGGTCTCAAACTCAAAAACGCATCAGTAGCAATTCAGGGCTTCGGCAACGTCGGCTACCACGCTGCAACTGCAGCTCAAGAAGTAGGCGCCAAAGTGATAGCGGTCAGCGACTCCACTGGAGGCATCTACAACCCAGACGGATTAAACATCCCAGACGTTTTGGAGCACAAAGAAAAAAATGGCTCCGTACAAAACTACAAAGGCTCCAAAAACATAACCAACGAAGAATTGCTGGAGCTGCCCTGTGACGTGCTCATCCCGGCGGCGCTTGAGAACCAAATTACCTGCAAAAACGCCGACAAAATTAAGGCGAAAATGGTTGCTGAAGCTGCAAACGGACCCACTACACCTGACGCAGATAAGGTTCTCTATGAGAAAGAGATTTGTCTCATCCCCGACATTCTTGCCAACAGCGGCGGAGTAACCGTCAGCTACTTTGAATGGGTCCAAAACCTGACTCGTGAGCAATGGACATTGGAAACCGTCAACAGCAAACTTGAAGATAAAATGACCAAAGCCTTCAAAGACGTCGTCGCCTTGGCAGAGAGGGAGGAGAGCGACATGCGCACGGGCGCGTTGATGTTGGGTGTCGGCAGGGTCGCGAACGCAATAAAAACACTGGGATTATGGCCATAAATTCATTTAATCCCGGAATCGATCACCTTCTACCGGCGGCGTTGGGCGAAAATAAGCCGCTTCTTTTTGTTTTTCTCGTCTTTGATTTTATTTGTAGGAAACCTTAAAACTACTTCCGCCATATGAGTTGAACCCCACAAAGTGGGAAGCTATGGGACAGGGAGAGTGAACGGTTGGCTGCTAAAATTTGCACGTTGGATTTCTGCTATGAGAATTCACTTGTCAGAATCGTCGCTAACAGAAACTGTCCTGAAATCAAGCTTGCCGGCTTGACGGTTGGCCCTTTTGACGAAGGAAACGAGTACGAAATTTATTTTTGGGTAGCAACAGAGCTTGCCAACGCTGGCATGGTTCATTTCCGCGAGGACGACCTGTTAGACTCAACCAAGCTGTTTAAGGTGCAGTGGAGAGAGGGCGTGCAGATTCCGGGGCAAATCTCTGAGTTGCCAGACGACTTTTACCCCAAACTCAGACGCTATCTGACTATTCTGAAGCAGGAAGCTACTCAGCCCGAAAAAATAAACGAGTACCAGAAAACGCAGCATCTGGCAAAAGACGTGGTGAATTCCCGGCTGAAAAAGATCGTTGCGCTCTCAGCTGCGCCTGGACAAAGTGAACAAGTCGTTAAAAAGTTATCAAACGAAGAAAAAATCCTCTACGAGCGGCTCGTCAAGATTATTTCTGAGTGGAAAGCCAAAATTTTGAGGAAGGTGAAAAGTAGGGATGACTAACGAGCAGTTTACGGTGGATCCGCAGCAGCGTTTTCAAGAGTTCTTCAAGAAGGAAAAGTACCGTCAAAGGATTGGGCAGTTAGCTATCACTGGAAAAAACTCGATATTAATCGATTTTGAAGAACTCTACGGCTTTGACCAAGCGCTCGCGGAACAGCTGCTCAACAGACCCGAAGAGTATTTGCAGCATGCTGGAAAAGGTGCTTACGAGCAGCTTCGCATAGAGGACGCTGAGTACGCCGAGAAAATAGAGAAAATCATCATAAGAATCGTGCAGCTTCTCGGCAAGGAACAGCTTAGAAAACTCGGGTCAAAACAGATGACCAAGCTGGTCATGATTGAAGGCATAGTTGTCAGAGCCACACCCGTGAGACCCATGGTTCTGCAAGGAGCATTCAAATGCAAACGCTGCGGAACAATGAACATGGTGGAGCAAACCGGGCAGTTTTTAAAAGCGCCATCGGTATGCGTTGCACCTGACTGCGGAAGAGACGGCCCCTTCGAATTCGTCCAGGAAGAATCCACATTCATAGACTCACAGGACCTGCGTCTACAAGAAAAACCCGAAGACCTTCCTCCAGGACAGCTGCCGCGCACGTTAGCCGTCAAAACCGTTGGTGATGACATCGTAGATGTTGCCAGACCCGGAGACCACGTTTCCATAGTTGGCATCGTTCATGCCTTTGCGCCTTCTCTGATGGGAATGGGAAAACTTCGAACTTTTATTCTTCAATTGACGCTAACTCAGTCGAATTGCTAGGCAAAGAACCCGAAACTTCGCCGCCTACACCTGAAGAGGAAGAAAAAATCCACGCCCTCGCGAAAGACCCTTGGGTTCACAGGAAAATCAGGGACTCCATCGCGCCATCAATCTTCGGCTACGAACACATCAAAGAAGCAATAATGTATCTGCTCTTTGGAGGAGTTTCAAAAACCCTTCCTGACGTAAGCATCAGAGGAGAACCCAACATCCTACTGATCGGTGACCCTGGAACAGCCAAATCACAGCTTCTCCAGTACGTTGCAAGAATAGCGCCCCGTGGACTATACACTTCAGGAAGAGGAACAACCGCTGCAGGATTAACCGCCGCCGTGGTAAGGGAGAAAGGCGGAAGCATGAGTCTGGAAGCAGGCGCATTGGTCCTGGCCGACAAAGGAATAGCATGCATCGACGAAATGGACAAAATGCGTCCCGAAGACCGAGTTGCCATCCACGAAGCCATGGAGCAGCATACAGTTTCGGTTGCAAAAGGTGGCATTGTCGCCACATTAAATGCTCGGACTGCGGTGTTGGCTGCGGCTAACCCGTCGCTGGGCAGGTATGAGCCTAACCGCACCGTGGCTGAGAACGTTCCGTTGCCAGTAACCATCCTTTCCCGTTTTGACTTGATTTTCGTGCTTCGCGACGTGCCCAACAAAGAGTCAGACAGCAAAATGTCAAAGCACATCTTGGAGATTCATCGCAGGGGAGTGAGCCCTGTTGAGGCGCAGGTTGACGCGGAGCTGCTGCGGAAATATGTAAGTTACGCGAAAGGGATTAAGCCTGTGCTTTCCGAAGAGGCGTTAAAGCAGCTTAGCGACTTTTACTTAGCCATGCGTTCAGCAAGCGAAACAGAAGGCTCACCTGTGGCGATTACTGCGCGTCAGCTTGAGTCGCTGGTTCGCCTTTCAGAAGCCCGAGCTCGGGTGGCGCTTCGCAAGGAAGTAACTGCTGAAGATGCTGGCGCAGCTATTACCATCATGAAGAAGTCTCTGGAAGAAGTAGGAATCGACTTGTCCTCGTACAAGATGGACATTGACCTGATAATGACTGGAAGACCCAAAAGCATCCGGGACAGGCTCTCCATTGTGCTGTCAACGCTGATGAGCATGGAGAAGGTGACAGGCATAGTTGAGAAAGAGGCTCTTGTCACCGAGTTGGAAACGAAGAACAAGATTCCAAGGGGCGAAGTCGAACGAATGATAAGCCAGTTGCTCCGTGAAGGAACAATCTATGAGCCAAGGGAAGGATGCCTAAAGAAAACATAGACAGAGCTGCGAACTGAAGTGAAGCCATTCTTAGTTGTTGACGGAACAAGACCTGAAATAATCAAGATGAATCCTCAATAAACAGAGTTTCACTTTCAGTAACAAGATGGCAGAGCAGAAAACTATGAAGTTAATAAAGGAAAGTTTGGCTTAAGAAATGTAGGTGGTCTTTTTGTCGTCTTCTTTTCGTGTTTGTTCAGCTTCAAGTGCCCGTTTCTCTTCGATCTGCTGGAGGCGAGCCACCATTGTTTCCGCTCGGGCAATTTCCTCGTCTAATCCTTTAAGGTCCAAGTCGAAGTTAAACGTGGATTTTAAGACTTCAAGCACGCTTTTTGCTGAAAGCGGGTCAGGCAAGTAACCGCGTGTTTCGCCGAGCAAGCAGAGAGCATCTATTTTTTTGAATTTTGCCAGGCCAAGAATTAATCCGGCTGTTCCAACGATAGGGCTTCCTGCAGTGCTAAGGATTGCGCCTGCGCTCAGGGCTTTGTCGAGGATTTCTTGAGATGTTGCCGCGATGAAGACTTTGGGTTTTTCTTTAGGTTCCATTCGGTAGCCGCCGATTGTCGCGATTGTTTTTACGTTGTGTTTTTCTGAGAAGGCGAGAATTTGATCGGCGATTTCGTATTGTCCTTCGATTGTTTGCGATTGGCTGTCGCCAGTGAATAGAATCAAGTCGTTTCCATTTGGGTTTTTATAATAGTAGAATACTCCGCGTAAGAGACGGACATTTCCTTTTTTGTTAACTAGGACGAAGTATGGGAAGTGGGGCGAGTAGAGGTAGGCTACTTTTTTGGGTTTCAACTGCTTAACCATGTATCGGAGTGCGATTTTGCCTACAAGCCCTAATCCTGGGAGACCTTCGATGAGAATCGGGTTGTTCGGCTGGATTTCAGCGAACTGTTTTAAGATACGTTTCTTTCATTCTTCGCTACTCCTTTTCATTGCCATTCGATACTTTAGGTATTTATCGTCTGGGGAAAACTTTGCTGGATGTGGAATCCTAACGGGTCCACCGCAGTAGGGGCAACTATCCTTTTTAAGAGTGTACTTGTTGCAGTCTACGCATTTGCGAAGTTGCCAAACCAATTATTTTTCCCTTCTGAAAGAACCTGCCCGCCTTCTTTTGAGACGCCTGTCACGAAGTTTTGAGATGTCTTCTGAAGTACGCCTTCAGTCTGCTTACTGTTTTTAGCTGCAACTTCATCACTATACTTTGATGCAGATATAACGTATAATTTCTCTGAAACGTAAAGCAACCCGCGTTTGCTGTATTCATCAAGTTTAGCGTAAGCGCCATAATCCGTGACGGTTTCTACCGTGGCGATAACCAAGTCGCCAGCTTCAGGCCACTCGGGCTTACGCTCAGCCATTCATGTCGTCATCCCTTATTCGAGAACGGCTTGCACGTCACCATTAATCTTTGCTCTTCCGCCAGTCGGCTCCGCAAGTGTTTCTCCGCACACGTTGCAGGTTATTTTGTTGACGGCGTTGCTGAAGACCAATTGTTCGTTTCCACATTTTGAGCATTTAACTCTGAGGAAGACGCTTCGCGGTTTCGGGATAAGTTTACTCCATTCAGACATAACTTTTCTCTCCATAACTACTGTATATTCAGTTTTCTCAGACGTATTCCGTCTTTGTGCCTCATGTAATTGCAAACTTTACATTTAAGGCGCAACGTTTGTTTTTTAGTCGTTTTCGCAAATTCTCTTTGCAACGGATATTTTTGTCCACCATAACCCTCTTTTTCTCTTTCATGGTGGCGTTCACCCTTAGCTAGGGCTCTTCGCTTTCCAGGCTTGTAAAGCGTTACACTGTGAATTTGGTGAACTTTGCATTTTGGACAGTAAGTCTTTACTTCTTTAGGAACATTCACGTAGTTCACTACCAGCTTTGCATAGAAGGAACATACGCATTCTTATACTTTTTTGCCTATCCACAAAAAACATGAATTGCCAACCGAATTCCACCCATGGCTGGCCCGATTTTCTTTCTGCTCCGCTACTTGATGTGCCAAAATTTGATCGAGAGGCAAATTCTTTTTTAGACCCAACCCAATTTTAAGATTACATAAATGTAGGTTTGCGTTAATGCAGGTTTTTCCAAAAAAGATTGAGCACTCAGATGTCATTGTTAAGCTGTTGCCACTGATAGCTTTCGCCGCACCAATGGCTTTACTGTTCCTACTCAACCCCGCTGACCCGTACCTTCAGGTTAATGCCCAGGCGTCTTTTCAGTTAATGTGGAAAGGCAGAACATTCCAGCTATTCTTCGTCTGGCTCGTAGCGCTTGAATTTATCCTAAGCTGGGACACTTTCAAACCAAAAATAAGCAGACAAGACGCTACGAAACTCGCCGTTTTCGCCGTAGCGTTGCTGCTTCCTTCGATTTATGTCGTTTCTGAGTATTATCTCGGGTTAAACGGCGCCATAGCAAACTGGTCTCAGCATTCAGGAGTTGCTTTCTACGATTCGATGCCGCTTTCGGTGGAGTACCTCGTTTTTGCAGGTCTATTTTGTTTAATCGTGCTCTTCTATTTCGGAAAGAAAGGCTGGCGGGCCTCGCATTGCCTGGAGTATTTGCCGCGTTAGTGGGAGCAATATACACCATCGACAATGTTTTCCCCTACGGGGAATTTACCCCATTTCAAATTTTGGTTCCGACAACGGCTACTCTCGCAGCCAAAACCTTGAACTGGCTCGGATGCGTCACTTCCATGACGATGGAGAACGGGATGCCGACCCTGCAAGCCACGGGTCCATTGGGAACGGCGAAATTCTCAATTGCTTGGCCCTGCGCGGGCATCGAAAGCTTCTTAATTTTCACGGCGGTAGTTTTGGTTTTTCTGCAGCAGATGCACATCTCATGGAAGGCTAAAGCAGGATACTTCGCCGTCGGAGTGGTCGTAACCTACTTCATAAACGTGCTCAGAATCGTAACCATTTTCAACATCGGCATGCAATACGGCGCCGAATCAAGCCAAGTGGAAATGTTCCACTTCTACTACGGTCCACTGTACTCTATAATTTGGATCGTGTCGTACCCACTTATAATCTTCGCGACCCAAGGATTGTGGAGAAAAATGAGAAGAGAAAAATCCGATACAACCCTCAAGAAACCTCAACCGGCACAGCTAAACCCTGCTTAACCAAAACCTTCGCGTTCTCAGCAGGCAAGGAAGCAACATCCTCAACTATAAACGGACCGTAAGACTTCATGTCGGCCCCCATTATAGCCGGAATATTCTTTATGAACCGTAACGCCACACGATTATGAGCCACTTCAATTTCGACTTTGGCTTTGGCTTCAGGTTTTGCTTCAATTTGGGGTGCCGTTTGGCTAATAGTTTGACTGACGAAGGTTGGGCTGATTTGGCCTTGCAAGAGGTCATTGGTGAATTTTTGGTAAGAACTTGCGAAGGCTACGAAGCTCTCACACATCTTCGCTTCTTCAACTGTCAAAAGTTCTGAGGGGACCGCTTGTTTTTGGCTGATCGTCTTGAGTAGTTTTTTGTATCTCGCCAGAAGCAACTCTTCAAGCATAAGTCCAACGTTTTCGGCCTCATGATCGAGCAAGCTTACCTTGACGGATTTTTTGTCGGGAAGCTTATTTTCGTCTCTCATACGTTTTAGGTAGTCGGCTATTTTGATGTAGAAGTCACTCGGTAAACCCCCAAGCGAAGTCTCGCCTTCTTCTCGTCGCCACGCCATGTAAAGTTCGTTATACATTACTCTGCTACCTTCGCCCTTCCCTTGCAGATCAGCATAACCGCCGCTGCAACAGGCAATTCTTTGGTCTCGTTTTTGTATGGACCAAACGTTTGCCCACCCATCTTGAACTCTGGTGCATTAGAGACAAACACTTTTACTTCCCCCTTTTTAAAAGCTACCGCTCCAGAAAAAGGGTCAAAATCCTGCAAATCCCTTGCTGGAAACTCCACTTTCTTCAACCCGGTTTTTCCATGTAGGGTTCCATTCATCCTGATTAAACGGTGAACGTCAGTGGTGACGACTGTATCGATCTTCGACGACTGCAAATCCTTCGCGCTCTCGGCAAGTTTAAGCCAAGTCTGAACGCTAACGCCTGGGACGCTTTCCCATCTTCCCTGATTGATGCAACGGGTGATGATTGCTTCCCTATTTTTTAAAATTGCATTGTTGTTTACACCTAAGTTTTTGAGGTCCTCTTTAGATGCATGTTCAACGAGATTTTGCATCCCAACTTTGAGTCGTCTGTTCCAGCCGAAATTGTGAAGATTGAATCTTTTGGCGCCTCGCTTTCCCCGTTTCTCTTTAACATCCGTCTCCAATACTGCTAGACCCAATCCCATTACGTAGTCAACGATTTCTTTTCTCGCCATAGCATCTAACGAGCGTACGGCTTCGTCTTCAACATGCACGTGGTATCCTCTATGTCCCGAAAAAAACACATGCAATTCACCAAGGGAAAAACCGAAATCATTGCTTAACATATCAACTAGCTTGGCAGTTTCTTCTCTGGCGGATTGTATGCAGAGTTCGCAGGGCCACGTTTTGGTTGTGAATTTTGTTCCTTCGCAGGCGGGGCAAACTTCCGGGGTTATGCCTCTGCCGCTGAAGCCGCATTTAGCGCAGATGAATTCATCGTGGATTTTATTGCAGGCGCTTGGAATGTGGTCTGCGTCTATGTCGAAGACCAGGTCAGCTCCTAACCAGCCTTTTTTATCCATGTCAAAATCTGGGTTTTCGTAGTAGGCACAAGAATGGTAAACGTCGGATGGAACTATGTGGTTGAGAGCGGACCTTAAGCTGGCTATGTCGCTGAATCGTTTGTGCCTGACCATGAACCGCTCTTTAAACATCAAGTAGCCGAATTCTCTCTGCTCAGCAAAAATCGGTGCGGAGATCACGTTTGAGGGGTCTCGGTAGTATTCGCTGAATTTTTGGTAAACGAAATCCCTAGAAGCCTCCAAGTTCCCCTACCTCAAGCTTTGACTTGTATATTGATTATGTCCATGAATTTATTTGTGTGTTGCTGAAGAGGAGCTGATTTATACGTTGCACCAATGGTTGAGGCATCATATAACTAAAAGGGGGCTATGCGTTGGCTGGGAAAATTTAGTGGAAGTACTGGATAAGCAGCTGGAAATTGGTTCCTGAATACGCAAGCACACCTATCATGAAGCCCAGCCATAACACGGTTATGTTAAGCTCTTTTCTCTGCTGGGGAATAAGCGCATACACAAAAATGAAGGGGAAATACCAGTTTTGGATGTAAGGCATCAAGAAGCTTGGCAGAAGCAGGAAAAGTGCTGATAGAGAAAGAAGAACGTTTTTGTTGAGCATGTAGATCGCGTAGGAAGCAGTGATTCCAAGCGTTAGCAAGACAAAGAAAGATTGGTCGACCCATGCGATATGGGTATTGGATGAAAACGCATTTATCCCATTCATGATCAACTGGGGTCCGCCTGACACGAGATAGGGAGCGCTCAGGTAAGCCGTGAAAATGCTTATGATCCCGAGAATCAAGCCAGCCACAACTGCTTTGTTTTTCAGCAAATTGGGCAGCTTGTTTTTCTGGACGAGTTTTATCAAGCCGATGACAATCAGAGGGAAAAGGAAGATAGCTGCTTCATACTTGAAAAACGTTGAAACTGTGATCAGCAAGAAAAAGTAGTCGTAGCGTTCAGTTATGAACATATACACTGCGAACAGGGCAAAGAGGAAAGCCACCGACTCAAACATTCCATCAGCCGCGTAAGCCACCAAAGTGACATAAATGATGTAGATCCCGAGAAGTTTAAGAATCATAGCCATGTCTTTCTTCAAGAAAACCTTCAGGAAAAAGTAAACGCACGCCGTTGCAACGACCAAGAATATTGCTATTTCAATTTTGAAAAGCATGGTTGAGTTGAAGCCGTTTTGGAGGAGGATTCCGAAGGGTAAGAACAACAAGACGCTGCCAAGCGGGTACAGGTGTGGCATCTGAGGCCAAGTGACGTACTTGTAGTTTGAGACGTCGAGATTAGCAAGTTTACTTAAGGGTTGGCTGAAAACTGAAAAACCATCTTTGAGAAATAAGCTGGCAACGTAGGTGTCGCGGGCGTTGTCGGTGTACCAGTTCTCAAGCGTTGCAAGAGGACCCGAGTTGATTGCGAGAATCAAGAGCCACACAACCAACCCTAGCAAAAGCACGGCTAAGAGCCACCGCCGAGCTTTCTTGCTTAAAGACGGAATAACGTTTGCTTTCGATTCAGCTCGCGAGAGCTGGGGCAACACATGTTTTTAAAGCTATTAGAAGCGCTGCGGTCAAACTTGCTATAAACAGGATTTCTGAGGATTCGTTTAGCCATGAATACGGGTAGATAACTGCGGGTTTTTGCTCAACCGCTTGGAAATGGACGGTTCCAGAACTGTGTGAAGCGGAAGTGAAAACGGCGTCGTAGTAGTCAGGGCTTGCGATAAATGAATATGTAAAGTTTGGCTGGGTAGTATTGTAAGAAATTCCGGTTTTGATCAATAGCACGTCGTTTGAAAGGGGAAGCATGAGCGAGAAATTCTTCTGTAGCGAGGGAGACGACTGCACTTCTAACGTGATGTTTTCTCCGCCGTAAAAAGACCCTAAACCTTGTCGGTAGGTTTCGTTGGGAGCCAGTTGGAAATTGTCGTTGACTAATATGCTAGTGTGGATGCTGCCTTTATCTGGAATTGTATATAGGCTGACGGTTGCAAGACTTATGCTCAGCACTATGAAAAACATAGCGGCAAAAAGAAGAATCTGAGTGACTGAGCGCTTCATTAATCATGTCGCCTTTAACTTAGACCTGCAAACATGCGTAATATATGTTAACTGAAAAAAGGTTGCTAATCAATTTAGAAACGGAAAACTGCCTTGAAAGTATAGCTGATGTAACTGCTGATTTCAGTCCAGCTCAACTTGGATTTACCACTTTTTCTGTTAACGAATAAGATTGGGGTTTCCCTGACGTTGAAGTGCCGCAAGTGAGCTTGCCGTATAGTTTCTATTTGAATCTCGTAGGTGTGGCTGTGCAGGTTGCCGATGGTTTCGCTTAGAAATTTTGTGGAATAGCAGCGAAAGCCGCTGGTACAATCGCGTGGTTTTAACCCAAGGGAAGATTTCGCGATAAAGTTGGCGGTGCGGCTGATTATTTTTCTGGTGAAAGGCCAATTTGCAATGTGCCCACCCTTGATGTATCTGCTGCCAACCACGATTCCGCTGTCAGTTTCAGTCATCGTTGAGAGTAGCTGCGGAATATCTTTAGGGTTATGCGAATAGTCGGCGTCCATTGTAAAAATGTATTTTGGAGGAAATGTCGAGTTCAAAAAAAACTTGAAGCCATCGGTAATTGCCGTTCCCAACCCACTTTTTTTAGGTCGAAGACAAAGCAGGATGTTGCCGTATTTACTTTGTTTTTCCCGAACAATTTCCGCGGTCCTATCAGGGCTGGAATCGTCAATTACAAGGATAGTACTATTTAATTTTAAGCTCTCGATGTCATCAATTAACCTGGAAATGTTTTCTTCTTCCCGATAAGTAGGCAGGATAACCCCTATTTCTGCGCCATCCATTGCATTTCCAATTAATTGATAGTTCATGTTACTCTAACCCCTTGTAGGTAAAGTGAACATATAAATCTTAACTAATTAAGGCAAAGCAAGCTTTTGCTTGCGCTTGTAATAGGCAAGTGGATGATAGATGCGACGACACAAATCGTCCCTGTTTTTGCATACTCCATGCGTCTGTAGTAGGGAGCATTGCGGTGGAGTGTAGCGTGTTGCCGAACCCCTCTCGCCTGCAATGTGCTCGATTTGGTATCGGGTTAACTTTTCATTGTAATCCGAGAAGGTCTTGAATAATTCATTCACATTTTCCGAAGTCATTCCAATGTTAACCAAGAAAGAAGTTAAAGTGAACCGTTCAATATGCGAAAGGTGGTGATTCGACTTCGCAGTCTCCATTAGATTCATTATGCAGGGTGGATAAGCCGATTGAACAACGATTTTCGGAATCTCATCGGTTTCCATCGCACCAATAACTTCTGAACCGAGTTTTTTCACCCGTTCAGCAATAAGTCCCAATTCTTCCGGAACCTTCGGCAGTTTTACGTTAAGTCTTTTCTCAACCCGTCGACGAATCTCCTCTTCCAGCAACCTAACAACGTCTTTTTTATTCAGGTAAACGCATCCATGGGAAAGGATACTGTTGGTTAACTTCCACTTTTTGTCATGCAAATGCGCCGAGTTTCTCAGGTAATCTGTGAAGCTGATAGAAAAGTCCAAGGGAGAATCCGCGCTTTCCTTGGCAAGGTTTATTTTCCAGTCAAAATCCCGGGCTATTTTTAGGATTTTTTCTTTTTGCTCCAAAACCAAATCGATGGATGACTGTTTTGCCTCTGCCAACGCATACCTTTTCTTGATAAATGAGTTTTCGGTCGCTATGACGATTAGCAGTGCTAGCGGGAACGAGGGGATTTCTATATCTATTCTTTTTGAGTTGCGGGTTATGCGTCTATCAATTAACGCTTGGTCAACCCTTTCTTCTGCCCGTTTTACAAGCTCGGTGCCCATGCTTACTAAGTCGTCTATTTGCAGGTCTAAAGGTTTAATGTACTCGGCGGTTTCTTTCAAAAAAGGGTATTTTGCCAAATCGTTCTTGGTGAATCCCGCCGATTCAACTTGCAACTCAGTCACGTTATTCTGTTTCGATTCTTGGCGCCAAGAAGAAAGTCAATCTGCCTTCTTTGGTCTGCTGGAAGTCAATTTTCACTGGCATGTCGGTGGAGAATTCGAGCGTCGCAATATCTGAGGTGGCTGAAGCCGCCTTTATGATTTCTGACAGGTAGCTCAGGCTGAAGGTTGCCTTCGCATTTTCCTTAACTTCCAAGTCAAGCAGCGCATCGGTGCCCTTTTGCAGAGTTATGGTTGCACCCATTAAATCGCCTGAAGCACTCAACGTTAGCTTTTCTGGTTCAGCTTCGATGCGTACATGGTCACTCACAAGCTGCGCGTCTTCGATTGCTTGGCTTAATCCTTGAGTTGTCGTTTTGGCTTTGACGTTAAAGGTTATTTTTGGAGTAGGAACCTCTTCCTCCGAGGCTTCCAAGGTCGGCATGGTGAAGTTTCTGTTGTACTTGCCAGTTATGATAACCAGCAACCGCCCAGTTTTGTCGTCGAGAGACAGTTCCACTGCCTCATCTTTTCCCGCACGTTTGAGAAGTTTAAGCAGTTCGCTTATGTTGAGGCACACTTTGGCGGGTTCAGTGGAAATGTATTCTTGAAAGATGGATTTTGGCCATTCAAAATCAATCATAGCTACGCGGGATGGATCCATAGCTCGAAGTTTCATGCCTTCGGGGTCGATCTTGAAGGTTGCTTCGTCAACTAGGATTGATATGGCTGTAGCCATGTCTCTTAGAAGTTTAGCATCGGAGACTTTAAGCTTGAACATGTTACCTTTTCCTCGCCTATTGCATATTCCTGTAAAGTTATATAGCTTGTGATTACGCTTTTACCTAATAAAAATTGCCGTATCCTAACCTAAAGACAAGCACTTGATAACAGAAAACAAAAAACAAGGGTATTGTTTTGGTTATTTGCTAAGAAGGTTGACTGATTTGTGGCTTATTGGTGTTTTTGATACTTCTGTTTTTCAAAGGTGCCATAGAAAGTAAGCACTAATTGTTTGCAGATACACCCTTATCTATGGAACGAGAACAGCACGGACCAAATTCTGGGTCGTTTCGATTTGATCCCGAGTTACTCGGCGTTCAAGATCTATCGCTCAAAACAAAGAATTAACAATACGACCAAAAATGAAGAATTAATGCCACTGAGGCCACTCTTTGTGAGAAGGAAAAGGGTGAGGAAGTTCTTAGCTGTATTCTCTGAATGTGTAGCTGCATTTAGTGCAGCGCAGAAACTGGGTTGAAGATTCATCTGCGCCTCTTGTCTGAACCTGCCACACATAAGCCGTGTTGTTTCCACATCTTGGACATTCTATTCGAACAGTCGGCAACGTGCTTAGTTTCTGTTCTTCTTTTCCGATGACGGCAACAAACTGTTGGGGCGAATGCTGGATAACTTTCGGTGCCACCTCAACTTTTTCGCCTATTTCTGGCTTCTTGTAGCCACATTTGGGGCACGCGAGAACTAAGGAGGTTTCTTTACCGGACTTGGTTTTCTTTGGTTCAAGACGAGTACCGCATTTAGGGCAAAATTCCATATTTCCCGAACTCCAATATTCGTGTCCGTTTTTGATTCCCTTAGCACTGTACCTTTTAAACCTTTTCTAAGTCACGCGAAATCAGAGACTGACCCCAGATGCGATAAGATGCGCCACACGGAGCGGTTCAGGGAAACTGCTGTTCGTCGAGGTTAAATCAATAATCTCTTTGGCATCATCAAGTGAAATTCCTGCCAACTCCAAGTAAAGTTTCTTCCTTAGGCAACGTGTTTCATGGATTTCTCCAGCGGAAAGGACGGTATTCCACCGTTCCGCGGCATTAGGCAAATGACTTAGCGCTTTGTGGACTGCTTCTAAATCGGGTTTTTCAAGGGTTATCGCGATGACTGGAAGTTGGGTGCCCGTGCTAAGTTTTTTAATGTCGACGACATTAAAGCCCGCAAACGTGATCCCGTTTAGCATTATCAAACGCAACTGTTTGCAATGAGGCGAACTGTTAATCATAGAGGTCAACCGTTCGGTAGCGTCGAACCCGTCAATTTCGACGTGAGTGTGCATGACGCCGTCGATTGAGCAGCCGCCTCGGAAAACAACGCCGACAACAATCACATGGCCCTCTGTGTGTGGAGCAAATTTTCCGTCGTCAACACCAAGGATGCGGATTTCAGGTTTTATCACTCGAAATTTCTTTGGCTCCAAAACCTTCCCTGAACCTAATGATATATCTTTTAGCTTTTAAGCTGAAGCTAAAGATTTTCAAATACGAAGAAGCAAAATAAGTTAAGTATTTAATGGAAAGTTGCTGAAAAGAAAAAAAGACTACCGCTATGCTTTGAGAACGCGGTCTAGCTCTTTGCTGAAAGCGTCGTTTGTATCTCTGACTTTCTCAACCGCTCTGAGCAACGCATCTTCGGGCTTTGCTTTCCCCCTCATCCTTAGATAAATGTTGGGGCTTGACGCCAAGGGATGTGGCACATCGTAGCCTGCGAACTCAACCGTCTTATCTTCCAAGAGCCTCTTTGCTAACAAATTGCAAAGTCCGTGACTTCCGCCCACGATTTCGATTTTCAGCTCGTTTCCAGATTTTTTAACAACGTTAATTTTCAACTTAACTCATCCTCTCTAAAGCGCTTCTTTCCCGTAGTCAGGTGCCAGTTTACGTTTTTCAATGTTACCGCATTTTGGACAGCGCAGTTCATATCGATCTGGTTCCAGCAGGTTACCGTCCCGTGAACAGAAAGCATCTATGATACCCAAGTTCTTGTCGTTCGTTGTCAGATGGAAGACGCGGTTTTTTTCGCTTATCACTTTAGCTCTGACGATGTCTCCAGGCTTGCAAACGTCATTCATAGCGGTGACATACCTGTCGGAAACATCAGAAATGTGAAGAATACCGCCGAATTCGCCGGAAATCTTTTTGTTTCCAACTTTAAAAATTTTCACTAAAACATTGTCAGATTGAGCGTTTCCAATTTGCCCGATTATGGTACTGGAAACTTTAGGGACCACTGCGCCTTCCACGGCAGGGTAGACGGAGACGCGTCGACTCTGCAAATCAACAAGTGAGCGTCCCACAATTTTGGAGTAGATAACGCCGTCTTTAACGTAGGTTCCCGAATCTGGAACGAACTCTTCAATAACACCTAAGCGTTCTCCAGGCACAACTAAATGACCACTATTTTGTTGAGGTGACTTTAGACTCATGATGGTTTCCCTTTTTACACTCTTTATTACACTTAAATAAGCCAAACAGCCTGTTTGATAAATGCATATGGTTAGTTTCCAATCTTATCAATAAACCTTTTGATTAATATACCACCTTAATTCCAGACAGAACCCGAAGAAATTTGTCAAGGTTTTGATGCTTCAATCACGTATAAGTCAACGACAAAATCATGTTTAACCTCCTTGTGAAAATCAAAAAGCCGCGGAATCGTCATAAGTATCGCATAAACTGCTTTAACGTTGCCGCCATGTTTGGCGATGAATTGTTCAAGGAAGGGAGATGGCTGAACCTGAAAGAATCCGCCGCTTGCCTTAAGCTTTATAATCAGTTGATTATCGGTTTCGGGATGGTTATGAAGAGAGTAAACGGATTTTCCCGACTCTAAAGCTTTTACTAAGAACGCTCTGTCAGCTTCGCGGATTTGAACTCCAAAAGGCGGATTCTGCAAGACAGTATCAAACTTGCCCGATACAGCTTTGATGTCGCCTATGACCCATTGAACGTTTCCCGCTAAGTAGAGTTTTCGCGAGTTTTGCGCGGCTGTTTCAATGGCTCGCTTATCGATGTCGACGCCGACGACTTCTTGAGCCCCAAGGAACGCTGCGCCCAACGAAAGCCTACCAGTTCCGCAGCCTAAATCCAGCACAGACTTCCCAACAACATCATCATTTACGAAAGCAGCGACGTAAAGCAAGGTTGCGGCAACAGGCTCCGAAGTTGTGTATTGTTCTAGGCGAACCTGGGGTGAGGGCTGAGGAGCAATTTTTGAGAGAAACCGCTCTAAATCTAGCTTTCGAATAATCCTTTTTTGAGCATGTTCTCCCATGAAGATTCGCCGACAGCTACCATAAACTCGTTAACGGTTAACACGGGCTTTGAAAACTTTCCTGGAGCATCCAAACTAATTCGAGGGCACGCGGTGTTGACATAGGCGTCAATGGATGGAAACTCCAAGAATGTTTCAGGCGTAATTTCCTTGGCAGCCAACAGAAATGCTGCAACTCCGTGTTTCTGCGCCAACTCCTTGATTTTCAATGCTTGATCAATCTTTTTTTGCCCAGGTTTTAAGCCGATCAATACACCGAAGGTTCTTGCTTTTCGTGCCTCTTCAATGCTTGCCCAGCGCTGCTTGATGATTTTCTGAGCTTCTTTATCAATTGAGAAAGCCCTGTTATCATATGGATCGGCAATGACGGTTGGTTTGGACGTGTTCAACGCTATGCCTAATGCATGGAACAAGCCTCCGCCAATGAAAAGAAAAGCATCCACCTCCTACGCGATTGATTTCACGTTGCTGTAGTTGCAGCCGAGGACCTGACCAGGATAACTCATCTGCCCGCCATCGCCGACAACAACGATTTTCCCAGCCTTCGTTAAAATTTCTCGGGCTTGATTGAGCTCCTCTAGATGCTGTACCGAAGTCGCCAACCCGATCCTTGCAAACTTACTCAAAAGCGGCAAAGCTTTCTCCACTGCCTTGTTCACGCGTACAGTAGAGTTTGCCTCGATGTAAATCGTGGGGACCCGCCCATGGGCCAGAAATTTGGAGTGCCCAAAATGCACTATTAAATCCGCTCCCAAGCTTTCAGCAGCATCCATTGCAATATCGCACGCTCCGTAGCATGGGTCAGCGGAAATTATAGGAAGGGCGCCGGTTTTCTCCACGATATCTGCTAGACGGGGACCTTCAGGTTTGAATCCCTCAGGTAACTGAAGCAAAACTCGCTTAGCGCTACGCTTAGCTATCTCTTGCTTAAGCCGTTTCTCTTCAAAATCAAAACCCTTCAAAGTTCACTCCAGCCACTGACAAAAAGAAAGCAAAAACGAAATAAGAATTGGGTTGCGTAGCGTTTTAGGTTAGCGTGGCCATTCCCAGTCTTGCACTGGCTTCTTGATCGGTTGCCCTCGAGCTAAGGCTGCTTGTTCTGCGAGCCTTTCGAGAATTATCTTTTGTTCCACACTTGCAACCTGTTTCTTTGTGGCTATGACTGCGTCGTTGTTTACTGATAAGCTGTCGATTCCGGCTCGGACGAGGAACTCTGCGAAGTCCGGTAGGTTTGATGGCCCTTCACCGCAGATTGAGACTGTGCATCCGTTTTCGTGAGCGACTTTGATAAGGTGAGCAAGTATTCTTTTTACGGCTGGGTCTCTCTCGTCGAAATAGCCCATTTGCCCTAGTCGTTCAGAGTCGCGGTCAATCATAAGTATGCCTTGAGTCATGTCGTTTGAACCGATAGAGAAGCCATCGACCAATTTGGAGAATTCGTCAGCCATTATTGCGATTGAAGGAGTTTCTGCCATGAACCAAACCTTGAAGTCTTTTGAGCGTTCTAAGCCTTCTTCCTTCATGATTTCTATGACTTTTTTGGCTTCCCAAAGCGTGCGAACCATCGGAAGCATAACGTAAACGTTTTTGAGCCCCCATTCTGTGCGGCATTTCTTAATGGCTTGGCATTCGAGTCGGAAAGCTTGGATGTACCATTTGCTTATGTAACGGCTGCAGCCTCTCCAGCCAAGCATTGGGTTTTCCTCAACTATTTCGTATTTGTCTCCGCCCTTCAAGCCCCTATACTCGTTGGTTTTGAAGTCACTAAAACGGACTACAACTTGCCTAGGCTGGATTGCTCTGGCAACCGTGGCTATGCCTTCGGCGAGCTTATCTACAAATTGTTGGCTTTGACCTTCATCAACAAAAGCCATCGGGTGCTTACCTATGGCGCTGGCCAGGATGAATTCTGTGCGCATCAATCCAATGCCTTCAAACGGCAGATTCTTGTATTGTTCAATCATCTCCGGAGTTCCGAGATTCATGTAGATTTTTGTGGCTGTTACTGGAGCGACTTCTGCTTGCATAAAAACGGTCGATCCATTTGATGTTGCGGTTGGTTGAACAGCTTGCGCTAAAACACCTTCGTAGATTATGCCGTTTCTCGAATCAACTGTGTATTCTTGACCTGTTTTCATTACTTGTGTGGCCGTTTCAGTCCCCACCACACAAGGAATGTTCAGTTCACGACTTACAATTGCAGCGTGAGAGGTGATTCCACCCTTATCAGTAACAATGGCGCTTGCCATTTTCATGAAAGGTACAAAATCAGGATCAGTCATGCCAGTAACGAGAACGTCCCCTTTGTGCATGTCCCGATGCGCATCATCAGGGTTTAGGACAACTGTCGCCTTGCCTACCCCGTAGCCTCTTCTTCCAGCTGAAATGCCTCTAACTACTACTTTTAATTCTTCTCCAGCTCTATGGTCGTCACTTTTTATGGGTATATCCATCTGTTTTGAGCTCCATACTGTTTCTGGGCGAGCTTGAACTATGAACATGTTCTCTGGATATGGCAAATCTTGGTCAATTGCCCATTCAATATCCATGGGCTTGCCATAATGTTTCTCAATTCGGTTAGCAAGTGCAGCAAGCGCTAAGATTTCTGTGTCACTCATGCAAGTTACTTTCTGCTTATCCTCAGGAACATCCAAATGAACTGTTTTTCCTGTTTTAGGGTCACGGATGTACTCTATTGTTTTACGTGAAATCCTTCTTTCCTTAATAGCCACAGTACTTTTGTCAACAATAAAGTCGTCAGGGTTAACTACACCTGAAACTACGGTTTCGCCTAAACCATAGTTACCTTCAATAACTATTTCATCGCGATTTCCAGTCACCGGGTTTATTGTAAACATAACGCCAGCGCAGCCGGAGTTAACCATTTTTTGAACACCGACACTTATGAAAACTTTCTCGTGTGGAAAACCTTTCTCGTTTCTGTAAAAGATTGCTCTTGGCGTAAACAGGCTTGACCAACATTTAACGACTTTTGCTATAAGGTCGTCAGCGCCTCTTACGTTCAGAAAAGTTTCCTGTTGCCCCGCAAACGATGCGTCGGGCAAATCTTCGGCTGTAGCGCTTGATCGAACCGCAACAAAAACCTCTTTCAGCTCGAGCCGTTGGTTCATTTCTTTGTAAGCGGATCTCACGGCAGTTTCTATGTCTTTAGGCATCGGAGTTTTTTCGATAAGTTCACGTATTTTTTTGGATGCCACATCGTACTGTTTGGGGTCATTGGGGTTAGTTACTGTTTCATTTATTATTTTGTAAATTTGCTCTGCTATGTTCTTTTCTTGAATATATTTTTCATAAGAATAAGCTGTTACCGCAAAACCGGGAGGAACAGGCATTCCAGCATGGATCATTTCGCCGAGGCTGGCGTTTTTGCCGCCAACAAGATGAACATCGGTATTTCTTACATCTTCAAACCATAAAACCAGTTCTTTCCCTTTTCCGCTCAAGTCGTCTCCGTCTCCGGTTGTTCCTTCTCAGCTACGTCTAACTCTGTTACGTCTGGAGAAGCTTCAATCTTGGAGATGACTATCTTGCAAGGGATGGGAAGTTTTGCGCTGCCTCTTTTAAGGGATTCTTTTGCTGTTTGCTCAGCGCCAGCTTTTACCCTGACGGTTATGATGGGTTGACCCACCTCTACCTTTGCGGCCGTGCCGATTGCTGTGCCGAAGGACCGCCTCATTCCTTGTTGAAGTCGGTCTGCGTGAGCGCCGAAAATCATTTTATTTTCTCTGAGAATTATATGAGGATACGGATGAACAATCATAAGGTAATCGTTTATGAGTTTATCAATCAAAACTCGGTTTGTGGCTACGCGCGCCGCTTCTAATGCGCTATGGCGTATCTGGGCCCGTTCGGTGGAGATAAGTTGACCCTCGACTTCAAAGGTTGCTTTAGTATCACCCATAGTGAATTTGACTATTTTTGGCGGCGGAAAACCTCTGGCGTATTCTTTTCGCGTATACGCTCGGTTCTTCACGTGCCGATAATTTCGCGCATGCATGCAAATATCCCTTTTTAGCTAACGCGCCCAGCGGTATTTAAACAATTTGCAAGTTCCAGCTTAACAATTCCGTTATTATTTAACGTATAATCATTTACATTAGAGAGGTATTCTGGTTGAAAAGCGCGCGATTTCTTATATACTTAGTTAACTTTTTTATTAACCGATGCTAACAAAACTATTCATTTCAGGAAAAAACTGGAAACTTTCACTAGCCGAAATCACTGCTTATCTTAGCGCCAGAGAAATAGAGTTTAGTGTAAATTTCTTTTCCAAAGAATTTTTTTCAGTTGAATTACAACAAAACGTCAATATAGGGATCGAAGATTTAGGGGGAACAATAAAAATTGGTGAAGCAAAAACGGAGTTCCCAACCCAAGTTGCAAGGCAAGCGTTTGTTGAAAGAAACAAACAAGCCCAGTCACAGATAACCACCGCATTAGATTCAAGCGGTTTAGTTGATGCCATGGCAAAGTGTTCCGAAAGGGTGTTTTTTGGAGTAAGCGTCTACAGTTCTGACAGCAGCCTGCGTTCTATGTCCGGTGTTATTCAAAGGTTTGTGGGAAGCACCGTTAAGGATCAACTGGGTGGTTACGGAAAAAAATCAAAGTTCATGGGCTTCTCGAAAGACAGAGGGCTACCGCAGCTAAGCCATGTCGAAGTAATTAAGAAGAAGCTAGTCGAAAATCAATCGGAAGTGCTGGTGTGCATCGGCAAGCAGAAGACTTGGGTCGGATCTACAGTCGGCGTTCACAACCCATTCGAATTCCAAAAAAGAGATGTGGGCAAGCCCAACGAAAGAAGAATTTTCGCTATGCCACCGAGGATAGCACGAATGATGGTTAACTTGTCTGCTTGCGCACCCGGAAAAGTTTTGCTTGACCCCTTCTGCGGCGTTGGCACGATTCTTCAAGAAGCATTATTGGGCAGAGCTAAGGTTGTAGGCGTTGACGCTAATTCTTGGTGTGTAAAAGCAGCTACCGAAAATCTCGAGTGGCTCACCAGAGAATACAGTCTTGAAAATGCTGACTTCAGGGTTGTTCAGGGCGATGTTAGTAAACTTACGCAGAAAATCGGTCAAGAAATGGTTGACTGCATAGTTACAGAACCAGATTTAGGTCCAGCATTACGTCAAGTGCCTACTGGACCTTACGCATTAAAGATTATTGAAAAGCTTGAGCCACTGTTTTTTGGTTTTGTTGAGAAAGCTTACCAAGTGCTTAAGGCGGGCGGGCGATTGGTGCTTGTGACGCCCTACATTGTTACACGTTCCGGGCAAGCGGTGACGATGCCAATCTGCGAGAAACTTGAGAGCCTCGGATTCAACCGGGTACAGCCGTTCACCAAAGAAATGTTTCCAGAAAAGCTGGAAGCTGTTGAAGCATTGGAAAGTCTTGGTTCCTTGGTTGAGATTGATGAGCGGCACAAGATTGGCCGAGAAATCCACATTTACCAAAAATAAAGGTTCACTGTAAGAGTTGTGTAGTTGAGGTTAGGTTTTGCATGTTTTTGTTTTTCGTTTAATAAATATTTTTGAAGTTTGTTTTTTTGGCTGCTTTTTTGTTACTGAGCTTGAATCATTTGCAGGTACCGTCCTTTAAAGTCATTTACCGTCCACTACCGTTCTTTACCGTCCTTTAAAGTCTGCAGGCGTCCCTTAACGTTATTTAACGTCCCTTAACGTCAATAGAAGAAAACATCTAAAGTCCATTGCTGTCAATGATCCTCAATTAAAACCAAAAAATAGATATTAAAAAGCGGAAATCATATGCACCGAGCCACATTTTCTAAAAACTGATCTTAGAGACGTGAAACTTTACCTAGCACCCAATTATTCACTGAAATGTAAGATGATTTATTAATTTGTTATGAGGAGATATTTCTCTAAAACTGCATGAGGCTGAAAACATTGGAGACCAATTCAAGACCTAACTGGGACAGATATTTCTTGGATCTTTGCGAAGCCGTGGCAAGGCGCGCAACTTGCGACCGCGGAAGAAGCGGCTGCGTAATCGTAAAAGACAAACGAATAATGACAACGGGGTACGTTGGCGCCCCTGCTGGTTTGCCGCATTGCGACGAAGTAGGCCACGACATGCGCAAAGTCTTCGACAGCACCGGCAACGTAACCCAGCATTGCGTCCGTACGCTTCACGCGGAACAAAACGCAATCATCCAAGCAGCGCGATTTGGGATACCGCTTGAAGGAGCCACACTTTTCTGCAAAATGACGCCATGCCGAACCTGCGCGATGATAATAATCAACGCGGGCATAAAACGGGTGGTTTGCGAAAAACGCTATCACGCAGACGCTGACACGATAGAGATGTTCAAGCAAGCATGCGTTGACTTAACCATCGTTAACAATGAAGTGGAGAAATACGATAAACAATAAGCTCTCGCGACTCTTTGAGAAGATAAACAATTACTAAATCGTTTTCTTGCAATTCGCAACTTACAAAAATCAGAAATACAAGAAACCCAGACATACTGAAGCAGGGCAACACAATGGCCATTGACGAAAACGGTCTTAGTCTTCTTCAGACAATAATCGGTCCATGGTACGAATCCCTAAAAAAGCCTCAAGAAGCCCAGGAAAAAATCCTTGACACGCTTTTGAAAGAGTACAGCAAAACTGAATATGGGGCAAGTTTTCACGCTGCCGAAATAAGCGGAATCCCACAGTACCAATCGAGCTTTCCAATAGCGAATTACCAACAGCTGATGCCTTACCTAGCCAAAGTAAGAGAAGGAAAATACAAAACATTTCTTTCTGAACCGCCTGAATGCTGGGTGATGACGAGGGGTTCCACAGGATCTTCTAAGGTCTTACCTGCCACCAAAACTCATCTGAAACAAATATTTTCCTGCGGAGCCAGAGCCCTGGTTCACAATGCCGTCAGAACAGAAAACTTCGACGTCTTCATGGGCGACGTTCTTAACCTGAATTTTCCATCCAGCGTTCACACAATGACAACCGAAGGCAAAGAAGAAACGTACGGATACAGTTCAGGAACATATGCCAGAGTCAACCCGATGTTCGACCGCATCAGTCTAGTGCCACGGCAAGAAGAAATTGATCGACTTGGCTCCGGAATAGGCAAGGCTGATTGGGAAGGAAGATTCGAGTTAGCCTACCAGAAAGCATTAAACCACAGTGTCACAGCGACAATGGGTGTAACGCCTGTCATCATGGGGTTCGCACGGTACGTCAAAAAGAAACATGGAAAAGTGCCCAGAGACATCTGGAAGTTCAAAGCTTTGTTTTGCACCAGCGTACCAAAAATTCAATTCAAGTACGCCCCGCTGTTAAAGAAATATTTCGGATCCGCTCCGATTGTAGAAATGTACACAGCTACCGAGGGCGTGTTTGGCCAGCAACTTGATGATTTACCTTATGTGACCCCGAATTACGATGCGTACCTCTTTGAAGTTCAAACCAAAGAAGGAATGAAAATGCTTCATGAACTCAAACGAGGCGAGTGGGGAAGACTAATCATTTCTTCAACGATGCTGCCCCGTTACGACATCGGCGACCTCATAGAAGCTGCTGGAAAAAACTATTTCCGGGTGTTAGGAAGAGGAAAACTCTCAACGGTCCTTGAACATAGGCTTTACAGATTGTTTTTTGGTTGGCAACTCTAAGTGGGAACGGGATTCCTGCTTCTACTTCTAGAATAGTAATAGAGCCCTGCAAGCAATATCAGAATGCCAATCCCAACTAACACAAGCGCTGAAGCCACGGGACCACTAAGGCCGCTGAAAACGGTTGTGGTTGCATTTATGAATGCAAGTACTCCCAAAAGGACAATCAAGATTCCCGCGACCAAATACCCGAAGCCTCCGCCAGACTTCTCGTGTTTTTCTCCGTGCTTTTCAGCCTTTTCGTTATGCTTCTCATGCCGTTCATATCGATATCTGTAGTCTCGCGCTGTTGGACTCCCTTGCGAAGCAGTTCCGGCCTTCAGTGAAGCGCCGCATCGGGGACAGAAAGTCATCGTCTCATCAACTTTGTTGCCGCAATTTGGACAATACGACATAAACCTAATCACACTACATTTTTCATTTAATAGATCAAAGTATATAAAATGTTCACTTCTGACAAATCGAAAAAAACAAAAGTTAAATCCAAACACAACGAAATAAGACATAGTGCCAAAAAAAATGAGTGAAAAAACTTCAGGTTACCAAAGTGGTAGACTATTCCGAGAAGGAGTAATAGCTGCCGTTTCCACAGGTTTATTCTTCAGTACTCAGTCGGAATTATCTTTGTAATCAACCAAAACCTTTGGCCAAAAATAAAAGACTTCGGCAACGATTTCACAATCACCCGCATTGCAAACACATCAATCCAATTGCCAGTACCCGCTTCTCCAGCCGCTCACGTCGCCGTCTATTCGGCGGTTTTTCAATTCGCGTTGGGAATTGGAATACTCGAAATCCTAATCTTGGCAATGCATCTTGCAAATGGGTCCCGAATAAGAAGAACAACTCAATCTATCGGAAGTGCAGTTTTCTGGTTCGGTGCAGCCTATCTGTTAAGCATTCTTGCAGATATGAAAAACACATTAACAGACAGCCAACAACTAACTATATGGTATCAATTTTGGGCAGCTATAATCATGCTGATAGGCATCTCAATAGTAGTTAGAGCAGGCGTCCTCTTAGCCGCAAAGCAATGGACAAAATAGATTCAGCCAAGAAAGACTAAGGAACGGCGATATTCACCGTCTTCCCGGAACAACAATCCACTTTACATTATCGAACCCGTATTTAGTTATTAACGGGTCGACAAAGTCAGGCGCCAAGTAATCCTCAATTTCTGCAAAAACCACGCTATCGCCGATCCTGTAAACAATGCCGATTTCGGTAAGATCCTTCAAGACCGCGTATTTTCCTTTGATTTCCCAGTAGCCAGGCTCATCTCTACCAGGTTCCAAAAGCCAAGAGTATTGGTCCTGAGGATGTTCGCCCTGCTCAAAATTAAAAGCGCATACAACTTCTCCCACGATTTTTGGATCATCACTTGTCTTAACGTAAAACCAAATAGTCATATTGCAATCACCGCAATAACCAATGCGCAACACCCTTTATTTGCTTTTCACAGACGAAGGAAGTCAAGGATCAAGCTTTAGCTTCAATAAGAACAAGAGTCTCAAAGAAGGGGAGGCTTTGTTCCGCCTTTACGCTTGCTGCCAAATGGTTCTCGCTAAATTTAAAAATTGTCTCTTCCACGTTTGCAAGCGTCGATTGCACCATAAGAACGCGACCATCGGCTTTAAGGTGCGGAACAACTTGCGAAATAAAACGGTCGATAACTTGCCGCCCGTTAACTCCGCCAGCCCATGAGCGCCCAATCCAAGTCTGGGTTTCACAGTTATCTGCTGGAAGGTAGGGTGCGTTGAAGAGAATCAAATCAAATCTCGCATCAATGTTAAAGGCAGTAAAGAGGTCAGCTTGCAGAAAAACTATCTTGCTCTCTGCATTATTAAACGCTGAGTTTTCTTTTGCACAGCGGAGGGCATAAGGGTTTAGGTCAATGGCAAACACCTCTTTCGCTTTTTCAGCCGCCAATATTCCAAGGATGCCACAGCCGGTTCCAAGATCTAGAACTTGTGCGCCCTCCTTAACTTCGAGGTTTTCAGCAAAAAGAAAAGAGTCCTCAGCAGGCTCGTAAACATCTTCCGGGACGTCAAAGACATGGTTTCTGAAATGGATTCTATTGACGCGCGACTGCATTCGCTATTTCTCCAAATTGTTCAGGCGTCAGCTCTCTTGGCCGCTTATCTCCAAACGGCAATGTCCTAGCTTTCTTTTCCGCGTCTTCTTTGCTTGAGTGCAAGTTGGTTCTCAAAAACGGTGCAAGCGCTTTGCTTAGCTTCTTGTTACGTTGAGTAAACAGCCATTTTGTAAGTTGCTTGAAAAACGCATCGTCCCTCACTTCGAACTGCTTCTTACACCTAGGTGTCAAACGAAGGATTACTGAATCAACTTTCGGCGCTGGGAAAAACATTTCCTTAGGAACCTCATCAAGAAGTTGAGCCTCCGCGCGCAAGTACGTTTGGACGGTTAACCATCCATATTGGTCGCTTCCGATAGCAGCGTTAAGTTTTTCAGCGAATTCTTTCTGAACTATAATGACAGCGCAATTCATTTTGCGTTCAAGAAGCCACTCTACAAGATGGGTAGAAATTTGATAAGGCGGGATCGCTATCACCTTATTGAATTCAGGCAACACAACCTTCAGCACGTCTCCTTCTATTACCGTCACATTGCCGAATCCTTTGAGATGTTCCCGAAGCGCCGAAGCAATTTTGGGGTCTTTTTCTACGGCAATTACAGCCTTGCACTTATCGGCTAAGAAGCTGCTCAGGAATCCGAACCCCGCGCCAGCATCTAACACCACATCACAAACATCAAGCGAGGAATAGATGCAGAGCTTGCTGTAGATTAATGGTTCAGCCGTGAAGTTTTGTCCCAGAAGTTTGTTCGGGGTGATTCGGTAAGTTCGAAGCAGACGCTTCGTTTCTTCAATGCTCATCGCAATGCCTTACTGCGCCCGTGTGAACAATCGGTACTTGCTGTCACCTTCAAGTTCTTCCATGACCCGCTTCGTTATCAATTTGACAGGGTTTGGCAATTCAGTTCTCTTCTGCAGGTCTTCAAAACTTTCGAATGGCTTGCGTGTCCGTTCGTTAATGACTTGCCACATGTATTTCTTGCCGATACCAGGCACCAGCTCTAAAGCATGCATGCGAGGGGTAACTGCACGTGCGGTGTTGAAAAAGTTAACAAACCACTTCTCTCTATTCAGCACGATGCGGTTAATCACGCTTGGAAGTTCCGCTTTAGCCGAAGCAGTCAATTCCTCATAACTGACACGACCTATAATGTACGTAACTTCTGATCGAGAGTCCTTCCCCACATAAACTCGGTCACCTGGCTTAAGCACTAAACCTTCTTTTACCAAAGCCTCCAAAAGCGTGAAAAACTCTTCGCCAACTGACTGAATTAAAGCTCCCGCCCTATAACCCGCCCGCCCAGTCGGACGAAACCCAGGTTTACCATGGGGCAAGAAATCTAGTACGTAAGCGTACTCTTCATACCGCTTTTCCATTAGTAGTCACTAAGACTTAGGTAATTGTGCTTACTGCTTAAAAATACTTAGTCGCTTAGGGCTACTTTAAAGTCCTATTCTCATTCAACAAGCTAACGATTGCCTTTAATTTTGTGGTCTCAATAATCTTGCGACCGCCAGCTAGGAACACACGCAGCTCATCAACTGTTTCGGGCATGCAATTTATGATCTGTATCGCTTCAGCCTCGTCAATTTCGTATTCCTTGACAAGAATCTGCAAAAGCTCTTCCGCCTTCTCTGGGTCAGCTTTGGAAAACTTGTTCACGTAATCCAGCGTTCGCCGTTGAAATTGGTCCAAGTTTTCTTCGCCTATGGTCTCTAAAAGTTTCTTAACCTGGGGCAACGTTAAGCGGCTTTCGGCTACTTCTCTTTTGCTCATACTGTTCCACTGCCCATGTATGGCTCTAAATGTTCACTGCGAACGATGATTTCTTTTATGCTGTTGCCTTGTGGTACAACAACCACGTACCCGCGACCGCGCTTCTCCTTAACAGTACCGATCTTGCCGTGAAAACGTTTATGCGGCATACTCTTCTGCGTGCTTGAATCCATCTTTATTATCACCTGGGACCCAGCCGGGTAGGCTTGGAGTATCTTTCTGATTTTAGGTTTACCTCTTTCTCTAATTGGCTTTTTCAACAGGCTGCGAGTACCAGCGTAATATCCTTTTGAACCTCTCATCTAAATTTCACCTTGTTATTCCATCATGACTTTTAAAACGTCAAGCTTAAGTGTCTTAGCTTTGTTTCCAAGCAGATCTGAAACGTTCGGGTTTGTCCTTCCTTCATCTCCAGACACCAATTCTTTGACGTAGAGACCCCCTTGGCAATGAATTTCCAACAGAGCCCTCTTAAGCGACACCTTCTTAACTTTAAGCTTATATATGTACCTTTCTCGGATCAAATCCGCCCTTCTATGCACAACCCGGAGAGGCGTCTGCTGCTTGATTAAAGCGCCGCTGAGCTTCTCTTCCAACACACGCATGTCCTCATCAGATATCTCTTTTTCAAATTCAGCCAGCAGCCGATATTTTTTCTGTGAACCTTCGCCTTTTTTGAGGCGTCGAACCACGTCTTTGGTTGCAAAACGTAACCGTGAAACCTGAACCTTTCCTGAAGCACCCACGTTGATTTTGGCTTCAATTTCTTTCAAATCAAAAAACCGTTTCCTTGGCTTGGAAATCTCGATGACGAATGGACGCCCGTTTCCAAGCATCCTTGCATCAATGTCTTCTCGACCAGAGGCATGAAACGCTGTTTTTTCGCCCTCTGCTATTTCCAGCAGAGGCTGGGAAGATAATTCCTCAACAGACTCGGGGTACAGTTTGCCTGTCCCTCCGCATTTATCACATCCCTTTCCTCTGCAGTTTGAGCAAAACCATTTCGACTGCGGAATGTCCCTTACGAGTTTGCGGTATCTGCCAGCAACGAAAAGAGGGTTGACCTGAAGGCTGACCTTACCGAGAAAAGGGTTGATCACTGCCACCAAATCCGGTTTCAAATAATCTGCTTCTTTGCCCGTGAATGCACCTATGGCCTTGCCGAATAATCGTCCAAACTCATGCTTGATGCTTTCACTGTATCCAAGGTTGAAGGAAGCCTTAAACTCATCTTCTCTCTCCTCAACCTTAACTGGCAATTCGATTCCCACAAGGTATGTAGTGTACTCGTAGTCTTTCATGACTGCTACAGATTTTTCTGTTAAAGTGTCAACAAGCTCGAATTTGCCTTCACAGAGAAAACATTCTGTTTCCGCGGAAACCTTAGAAACACGTTTTTTTAGATGTTTGATGGTTTCTATGGCTTCCCTCGAAAAGCCGTTGGCTGCCAAAAGCTTAAGCTGCCGAACCCCATCAATGTTTCCTTCTTTAGCAAGATTCGTGGCTTGTAGGGTTAAGGTGACTTTTATAGCTGAACCCCGAACGTTGTTTTCCATGCTGTAGCCTAGCAGTGCGAATTGCCTGCCGAGACAGTGGTCGCAAAGGGGGTATTTGCTGAGAAGTTCAAGCGCTTTTTCCAAAACGTCCATGTCGCTTAGCCTACTGGAAAGTTAGCTGGCATTCCACCTTTTCCGCCTAATCCGAAGGGCAGCTTCTTTTTGCGCTTCATCATTTTCAGCATTTTGCGCATCATGACGTATTGCTTGAGCAATTCTTTAACCTCTTTTTCGGTTGTTCCTGAACCGCGGGCTACGCGTTTTGCCCTTGAGGAGTTAAGCAGTTTTGGGTTTTCTCGCTCTTCGGGTGTCATGGATTGAATTATCACGCCCCACTTGTCAAGGCGACCTTCAGCAGTGTTAAGCATTTCTTGCGGCACGTTAGCAGAGGACATGCCTGGCAGCATCTTGAGAACCTTGCTGAAAGGACCCATTTTTTTGACAGCTTGGAACTGCTCGTACATGTCAGTTAGGGTGAATTTGCCGCTGAGGATTTCTTTAGCTTTCTTCTCAGGCACTTTGATTTCGGCGTCATGAACCTTCTCCAAAAGAGTTTCTAGGTCGCCCATGCCGAGGAGTCTGCCGACGAACCGGGAAGGAATAAACGGTTCGATGTCTTCGATTTTTTCACCTGTGCCGATGAACTTTATTGGTGCGCCAGTCGCTGCAACCGCTGACAATGCGCCACCGCCTCGTGAGGACCCATCAAGCTTTGTTACGATGATGGCCCCGATAGGTGTTGCTTCATGGAATGTCTTTGCTTGAATGAGTGCTTGCTGACCTATTGTTCCGTCGATAACCATTATAACTTCGTCAGGCTTGATGTTTTTCTCAAGATCTTTCATTTCCTTGATTAGGTCTTTTTCTTCCTTGTGCCTGCCCGCTGTATCAACGATTAAGAGGTCTTTGCCCTGAAACTGCTTTAACCCTTCCCGAACAACCTTCACCGGATCTTTACATTTGACGTCTCCGTAAATGGGAATATTTATTCTGTTTGCAAGCTGCTGAAGCTGGGCAAAAGCGCCGGGACGATAAGTGTCGGCGCAGATCAATGCAACCTTCAAACCCCTCTTTTGATAATACCTTGCGAGCTTGGATGCCTGAGTGGTTTTGCCCGAACCTTGGATGCCGACAAGCATGATGATTTTTCTTTTTCCGGGCTCCATTTTAATTGGGACGGGTTTGTCGCCGACGAACCGGGTGAGTTCTTCATACACAACTTTGATGACATGTTCGCGTCTTGAGATGCCGGGTGGAACCTTCTCTTTCAAAGCACGCTCTTCAATACGTTTAGAGATGTCTAGGACAAGTTGAACGTTGACGTCTGCTTGCAATAGCGCCCGCTGTATATCGCGAACAAGTTCCTTCACTGTGGCTTCGTCTATAACGCCTGCCTTAAACAGTTTCTTTATAGCGTCTGTTAATGAAGAACTTAACTTGTCTAGCGCCATCAGAGTCTCCAGCCTAAACAGTCAGCTTACTTTAAGATAAATATTACAGGTAAAAAACAGAAAACAACCTAAAATATTGCCTCCAATAGTTATGTGCTGTATCAGATTCATAACCGCTCGATTCTGGATATTGGACATCAAGCGATATGGTTTGTGATGAAAAATCAGTCAAGATTACCGACTATGTAAGGGTTTTATAGTAAACAGTACAATTGACTTTTGGGGGAGCAAGTGCTCTTTAAAAGAGGAAACGATGGCTTTAATTGCGCTTTGAGCTTCATCGGCACAATATCGCGGGGAATGTCGACCGTGAAAATGAGTGGGAATTAAGCATGAAAATTGGAGTCGCCTTGAGAATCTTGTTCCACTGCATCGGGCTCTCATGTTTAGCAGGCGCAGTTTTCCTCGGGCTGCTTGTCTTTTACTCAGTAGACATCACAGGAGTCTTTTACGGAATAGAGGTTAACCACGTGACATCTTCAATTGAGTTTTTCTTCATGTTTTTTGCAGCAACGTATTTGATGTATTTGACAGGACACGCAATTATGAGCTGCGTTAAAAGTGTTTAAAATCCTAAAGAGAAGTTCACGTGGTCATGGTCCCATTTTTGATTTGGCTTCGTACAAAGTATGTTTAACACTATATCATTTGAGAAAAATTATGGAGGAGCCAATTTTAGTGTGCTGCACCAATCGGCTATTTTCTTTTCTGTTTCTTCCTTATTTTCCAAGGCTTTCTTCAAGGCTAATTCGCCAACGATCTGTGCGTTTGGCATCAGCGCTTTGGTTTTTTCGATTGCTTGACGCAGATTATTATCTAGCGTAAAGAACAAAGCCACTTTTTTTCCTGATAGGTCATTTTTGGACAAGTAAGTTTTTATTGCCGCAGAGGGATTCCAAGCCCAAACAGGAGTTCCAATGACGATAAAGTCGTAGTCTTTTGGATTCTTTGTCGTTGGAGCTATCTCTGTTTGTTTTCCGCCTGATGCGTCTCGGCCTGCCGACATCCAGCCTAATTTGCCTTCACGTTTCTTTAGGTCTACTACTTCTTCAATGTCCGATCCTAACTCTGCCGCAACGGTCTCAGCTACGAACTTGGCGTTTCCAGTTCTTGAATAGTAAACTACTAGACTTTTCACCCGTTATTCCTATGTTTTGTTGTTGTTTTTGAATAAAAGACTTGCGATGTCGATTATTTACGCGTTTTTGGTCCCTTAAAGATTTGACCTTTCAAGAAAACTTTTATTGGGCCGTTTTTTTGAAGGCTTATAATCTATGTGTTGCTTTTTTGTGCACAGCTCGTCAGTAAATGGGCAGCTAGAAAATATCTTAGATAATCGTTCAGCGCGTTATTCTCGACCAGCTCAAAATCCAACTTTGCCTTCATTAGAAATGCGGGAATTTCACTGGTAGTTTTTTGGGTTTCATTTAAGTTTTACTCCCGTTTTAGGAATTGGAAATGTTATTCCAGATAAAGAAAGATCACTGATAAGTTAATTTTCATGAAGCAAGAATACAGATAAGGGCACACAAAAGGAATGCAAATAGAAAAAGAATGGTTGAGTCAACGAAAATGACTCAATTACGGCTTCTTGTAGAAAAGCCTTAAGCCGCCAACGAGCAGCAACACGACACCAATCACAATTGCGACAGTGCCAAGACCCGAGCCTCGAAATGGCATGTGTTTGATTGCTACAATGGCTACTCCAATGATTAGCACGAGTATTCCAATTATTGCCAGAACGATGCCATGCATGCTGCTGTTGCTAGATTTTTTAACCTCTGTTTTCGCTCCTTCTCCCATTTTAAAACCTCTTTAGTCCATTTCGTTTCTTTTCATATATAAGCTTTTAACGAAAAAATGAATCATGCCAAAAGGAGCAAGCGGAAGTCTTAAATGAAAACCAAACAATACCCTCTCGAAGAAAGGAGAAATTCACCGAATGAAAGCCAAAGTTTCCAGGCTCTTAATTTTAGTGTTCACAGTGATTTTTGCTTGCTCATTAGCCAACTCGGTTCACGCCATTGGAGTAACCTCCACAATAAAGGTAGGTGGTGCTCCCTGGGGCGTTGCCTACGATTCAGCAAAAAACGAGATATTCGTTGTAGACTCTGCAGGTGGCACTGTTTCGGTGCTATCGGACAGCAACTATGCCTCACTTGCAAAAATAACTGTCGGAACAGCACCTTACAGAGACATTTATGACCCAAATAAAGGCGAGATCTTCGTCGCCAACTACGGCTCCAACTCCGTCTCAGTTATATCAGACAGCACAAACAAGGTTGTTGCAACAGTGACTGTAGGAACTTCCCCCTCATCTTTCGCCTACGATTCAGGAAAAGGCGAGATTTTCGTAGCGAATTCCGGAGGCGGCACGGGTAGCACGGTCTCAGTTATATCAGACAGCACAAACAAGGTTGTTGCAACAGTGACTGTAGGAACAGGTCCATATGATTTAGGCTACGATTTGGCAAAAGGTGAAGTATATGTAGCTAATGCCTACTCTCGGTCTGTCTCAGTTATTTCAGATAACACTAATCAAGTGGTTGCGACAGTCTCTGTCGGAAGCGGTCCCTTGGGCGTCGCTTATGATCCAGTTAAAAGCGAAGTATTCGTCGCCAATTCAGTCTCAGGCACAGAGTCAGTCATATCGGACAGCTCAAATGCAGTCGTTGCCACAGTTACCGTTGGATCTAACCCTGCGCCCTCAATTTATGATTCGGGCAAAGGCGAAATATTCGTGCTTAACAGAAGCTCAGCCTCAGTCTCAGTCATCTCAGACAGCACAAACACCGTAATTGCAACTGTTCCCGTAGGCACCAGTCCGTATGGTGCTGATTACGATTCTGGCAAAAGCGAGGTTTTCGTAGCGAACGAAGGCTCCGGCACTGTCTCCGTTATCTCGGATGCCGCTGGAACATCTGCTTCGCAAACTCCAGCTACCTCAACCTCACCAACCTCATCTTCATCCACATCATCAAGTCCAACATCTTCAAAATCGCCAAGCCCGACCGTAACCTCAACTGCAAGCCCAACTCAGACAACGTCACCCTCTTCATCGACGAGCCTTGTGCAACAGATTTGGGTTCCTAAACCTGCTAACACAGTGGCCGCAGTCGGCGTATCCGCGGTGGTAGTAAGTGCAGTTTCGCTGCTTTTTGCGGCAATAAGTAACCCTCTAGGCAGCGTTAATGGAAAAGCGGGCGAAAAAACAAAAGGCATGATCCCTGACAACATAAAACAGTGGCTTGAAGAAGTAGTCGCCTCTCGACGCAAGATCGAAGCGATGGAGAAAAAAGGTTCTCTTTTCAAACCCACAAAAACTGAAGTCTTAGCTTATGCAGTTGCAATAATCGTACTAGGTATTTCCTTCTCATACGTCAAAATCATAACTCTCAGCCAGATCTGGGTTTTACTTCCGGTCTTTTTTGCCACAAGCGTTATTGTAGGCTTTGTCCAAAAGTTCTTTTCCATAGCGTACCTGCGAAGCAAAGGCGTATGGAGTGAACATTCTATTTGGCCTTTAGGTCTTGTTCTCTTTCTTTTCACAACCTTCGCTTTCAAGGTTCCTTTCTCTTCTCCAACGCGAAGCGTTCAATCGAAAAAATTCACTGAACATTTAGGCGCCATAACAGCAGCATCTGAAATCCTCATCAGCTTGGCCTTTGCAGGGCTATTCTTTGTGCTGCTAAAAGGCGGTTACGCGGCTATTGGAGATGCAGGCTTGTCAATGTGTGTAATCGGCTCATTCTTCGGCACATTCCCTGTGGCTCCAATGAGCGGAAAAGACATCTTCAACCACAGCAAACGCCTTTGGGCAGGACTCTTCATCACATCGCTAGTTATCTTTGTGGGCTGGCTTCTTATGATATAGGAACCCTGCTACAGTGCCTTTTCATACATGCAAATGAAAAAAGGGAAAGTTGCTGAGAAAGCCATAAGTTTGTTTAAAGCTTCTTTTTTACCTTTCCAGCGACTTTTTCTGTTTCCGCAGCTACTTTTCCGCCAACTTTTTTTGCGTCCTTACCAGCTACCTTGGCTTCTTCAACAGCTTTTACGCCAATTTTCTTTGCGTCTGCGGCAACTTTTTTTGCATCTTCTTCAGTCTTCTTTTTCACGCTACCTAATGATGGCAACTTATTTTCACCATTTTATTCTTGCGGGTTCCACGTTTAAAAAACCTTGCATCCTATCAGTCGTATGCAATGCAAACTACCAGCCGATTTGTTGTTGAACTAATTTTTGACTAGTAATAGGCCATGATAAGATTTTATGAAATGTGCGTTAAAAGTTTTCTTCTTTCGAAAAGCAAAGAAACAACTTTCAGAGTACGTTTGCCTCCCACCCAAAAACATAAACACTAAACGGTCACATAAATAAGAACTAAATAATAAGATAGGAAAGGAACCGCATCAAATGAAGTCTTCAACTAAAAAAATCTTGGTCCTCGGCATCATCGTGCTTTTCGTAATTTCAATAGTGGCAGGCATCCTCGCAGGGCACCTTTGAGAGTTGTATTTGTGCTGTACGTATCTACAAGTTATAGTCAAAATCCACAGAGTTTAAATTAAAGACAGACAAAAAATAATGACATGCCAAAACAAAGCAACCAAAAACTAGAACAAGTATTCACCAAACTACCCGAGCAGGGTTATTCAAAAAATGCCACTAACTTGATTTGGCAATGGTACCATCCTTACAAGAAAGCCGAACCCATTTTCTAACTAATGCGTCAATAGAAAGACTTAACAAGTTTTAGCGCAGAATTTCTTTTGGAGAATTTGGAAATGGAAACAAAAAATTCTAACGTTGGAAAATTTTTTGATTTTAACATAAACGGGTATGGAGTTGTTACCCACGAAGTAAAAATGGACTACAAAACTTGGTCACCAGTTATTCAAATCTTAAAATTTACAGACGATGCACATAAAGATCAAATAACCCTTCGATTCGGATATTGCGATAACACTGGAAAACTGATTCCAAAACCACTATACCTTACTGAAAGTCAATTGACCGATTTGGGAAAAGAAGCCGCAAAAGACCCTGAAATTAAGAATTTGCTCAAAGGCTTCTGCGACCAAATCAGGTAACTCAACTAAAACTTCCACATAGCCAACAAGTTTAATAGCCATTTTTCACTCCTATGAATTAACCGTGGAGCTGCAAATTTTGGGCGCAATAGATCAGGTATTTCACTTCATTACTTCTGGAAGCATTTTTGGCTTGCCACCCATTGCAATAATGATAATAATATTTGTCGTTGGATTGATCGTAGGCTACCTCGTCCATTTATTCTTAAAGATCGCAATTATAGCGGCAATCATATTATTCGTAGTTGCCTACTTCGGCTTTTTCAGCCTAAGTCTGGGCTCATTGAAAAATTATGCCACTCAATATGGGCCAATTGTGTATCAATACGGTGCACTCATAATAGGCATACTACCGCTAAGCATCGGATTCGTAATAGGTATAATCATAGGCTTCGTACTGTCGTAAGCTGAAAAGCCAGTGTGCCAAAGAGTGGAAACCAATCGCATACACTTAACGTAAGATGTGAGTCGAAAAAGCAACGGAATCATCCTGATTCACAGTGCACGGGATTCATTGAAGAGTCTTGGTAGAATCCCCTTTGTTTTTTGACATTAACTATTCGCAGTCAACTAGATGGGCTGTTCCGTCTGGACAATAAACTTTCTCGCCCACCGAAACATGGGCAAAGCGAAGCTTACATTCAGAAAGTTGCCTTTCGCATCCGTCACAATCACGAGATAACATTTCAACACCTAACCATGACACGCGTCATAAGTCGCTTATACAACTTTCCACCGCCGTAAACCAAACTCAATGGGAGACCAAGAGAAAACAGAAAACATTCAATCCATGCTTCAAAGCTGATGGTAATAATTTGATAGCAAGTCAGTTAAGAATTTTGAACAATGAATACAACTATCATAATTGGAAACAGAAATTGGAAAAGCTTGCTTTAGTGTAAATTCACTTCCATAAGTGGATCCGCAATGGCGGTTGAACATGCTGTTGCTTGAGTTTTTTCGATGCACATCTTTAAACTCCCACCTCCTTTTGCATTCTCTCCCGAAATAAGGCTTATCGGTTAGAGATTTGTTACAAAAAAGCCAACTATTTTGTTGAACGGTTACCTGATCTTTACTTAAATGAAAGATAGGTGCGACTAGTGAAGCCTCAGTTTCCCCATATTAATTGTTCTTCACTATTCAGACGGCTCTTCATGCATCATTGGCTTCAACTAAAAAAGAACCAACTGGAAAATAAACATTAATGAAAAATCTTTAAGCAACTAAGCAGCATATCATTCAGACTGGTGTCAACGGTTGAGTGGAGAACGTTTTATTCACGCAGGGATCTTCTTTCTATTACTTATTGGCTTAGCGGTTTTTGGTTCCTGGGAGGCTTACACCAACCTGCATAATAACATTTTTCTTGCATTCGCCGGCATCGTTTTAAGCTGTGGAATAGTTCTTTTGGCACTGTACGTTGTTTTCAAGCGGCTTGGCTGGGAATGGTGGAGCTAAAAACCACAAAATCAAGTTTAAAATAATGATTAAAAAGAGAATAAGTCTTGGGAGCTTGCTTACTTTGCCCTTACGATTTTAACTCTGCCCAGTATTTTCCAGTACTCGATTTCGGTGCCGGGAGTCAGCTTTGATTTCTGAACGTCTTCCTCATCTGGGAAGGGAGCATCAATGTATTCGTATGTTTCCAGATCCATGATTTGCACGCCGGTTGGGTTCACAGCGAAAACTTGACCCGCTCGTTTGTCGATTATTGGAACTTCTGCGCCGAGGTCAACTGGCTTAACGAACTGTCGCTTTTGCTTGTCAAACACGCCGATTGCGACGATTCTGGCTTTTGCGGAACCGTGTTTTCCAGGTTTAGATTTGGCGATGTCCACTATACGGCAGGGTTCTCCCTCAATCATCATGTAACCGCCAACCCGCAACTCTCCGACATCAACAGGTTTACTCATACAACCACCAACAGTACACTTTCTAACCAAAACATTCTGAACAACAGCCATATATAGATATTTATCAAGTTTTCAATGTCTGTGAAACATTTAGATTTTCTATTATAATTTACATGATGTAATAGGTCTCATTATCATGTTGAAGAGCAGAGTTTTACATAAAAGCAGTGTGAAGGATCAGTTTTTTCCTTGTGCTTTCTTTATCTGCAGAAGTTCTTGATAAATGAGTGTACTTAGGTACATAACATTATGAACTTTGAACCCATAGCGATAATTCAAAGAGTAAGAGGGTCTATGGAATATAGGTCATCAAAGGCGAAATAACAGCCCCGTTATGTTAAGTTTGCACCGCAGTTAACACATCTGGAAGCATCCGGTTTATTTTTGGTTCCACAGTATGAACAAATTATCATTCCTGGGGTTGTACCTTTAGTTGAAGCCTGTGTTTGGGCTTTGATGATGTTTTCTCTTATTATTCTGTAAGCTTTTTCTGCGTCGGTATTGGGTATATCGTTAAGTAGAAGAGGCGGCACCACGGACCTTAAGGTGCATTTGATTGTCGAACGCAATATTCCTTTGTCTATGATTGCATTTTCGAAGTCCATATAGTTGTAGTCGGTGTAGTCTTTTTTTAGTCTGAGTGCGTGAGGATGACGCAAAATTACTCGTTGGTTAGTTATGACAACTGAGTCGATATCAATTTTGAGATGATAAAACTTCTGCTTAATATAAAGTTCAACAGTTTCGTTTGGGTCAAGAATGTCTTTCAAATCATCAGGAGTCGCCATAATCTTCATCGATGTTAAGAAGCTTTGACAGTTATTTATCTCTTAGACAGAGTACCTGAACATAGACCACAATACCAATATTAGATAGATTTCGCATCAAAAAAATTGTCACTTGAGTAATTGCACTAGCTCAAAGAAATGTTGCAATCAAACCCCGAAAGCACACCTACATAGTTATAAAAAACACCGAAAGGCAAATACTTGACCAGCTATCATGAAATCAGGTTTATTGTTTACTCGGTGAGTCGAGATGAGCGAAGATTTAGTGATTCAGACAAGTGGGCTTCGTAAAACTTTCGTTTCCACGGGGAGAGGGGGAAAGAAAGAGGTAGAAGCTGTCAAGGGTATTGACCTTAGCGTTAGGAAAGGGGAGATCTTCGGTTTTCTGGGCCCTAACGGCGCCGGTAAATCCACTACGCAGAAGATGCTTTCCACATTACTATGTCCAACTGGTGGAGAAGCCAAAGTTTTGGGATATAACTTGGCTGAACAGCAAGAGCAGATTAGACAGAACATTGGCTGCGTGAGTCAAGCAGGCGGAGCAGACCTGTCATCTACAGGACTTGAAAACCTTGTCTTGCAAGCACAACTTTATGGTTTAGATGATTTGACTGCAAAGAAATACGCCTCCGAATTCGTAGAGCGCTTCCAAATGAGCTCATTTATAGAGAGACCTGCCCAATCCTATTCAGGCGGCCAAAAGCGACGACTGGACATTGCACTTGGAATGATTCATCATCCAAAGCTGCTTCTTCTCGATGAGCCGACAACAGGCCTTGACCCGCAAAGCAGAGCCTATCTATGGGGAGAAATAAGAAAACTCAAAGATGCGGGAGTCACCATCTTCTTAACGACGCAGTATATGGATGAAGCTGACAAGCTTTGCGATGTAATTGCGATTATAGATGACGGAAAAATCATAGTGACAGGAACGCCAAACGAGTTGAAAAGCTCTGTCGGCGGCGACCACATCGTTTTTAGTTTTCTGTCGGAAGAAATCGCGCACAGGGGTGAAACATTGTTAACCGAGAAGGTTAAAGTAGAGAAGATTCAAACCAAAAGCAACGCATTGCATCTTACCATTAAGGATGGGGAGAGAATTATGCCTGATCTGCTACGGTCACTCGACGCAAACGGCTTGGAGGCACAAACCGTAACCCTGTCTAGACCAAGTTTAGATGATGTTTTTCTTAAGTACACGGGTCGTTCGCTTAGGGAGGATACTATAAAATGACCCTTTTACGCGACACTAAATTGATGTTTATTCGCAACATGCAGCATACTCTGCGGAGCCCAGTCTTTGTTTTCGTAAGCATGTTCCAGCCGCTGATGTACTTGCTTTTGTTTATGCCGCTCCTAAACGGCCTAGGTACTGTTCCCGGAATTAAGTCTGGAGAAGCAGTTGATGTTTTCATTCCTGGACTTTTGGTTCTGGAAGCGCTATTCGGTACAGCTTTTGTCGGATTCTCCCTCATTGATGACATTAGGAGTGGAGTTATAGAACGATTCTTAGTCACCCCAGCTAAAAGACCATCTATTCTCTTAGGAAGAGTTCTAAGGGATGCAGTAATCTTGCTTCTTCAATGTGTCCTGATTACGTTGGTTGCTATTCCTTTTGGGCTGAGCGTAAATATTTACGGGTTTTCGCTCTCACTTGTGCTTTACGCTTTGATCGGAATTACCATGGCGTCCATTTCCTACGGTTTCGCTCTCATCTACAAAATTGAGGACGCCCTCGCGCCCACGCTTAACACAATAACTCTGCCTGTCTCGTTGCTTTCAGGAATAATCCTTCCTCTTGCACTTGCGCCAATCTGGCTTCAGGACATAGCGAAGATCAACCCATTCTCATATGCCGTCAATGCTACGCGCACCTTGTTTGCTGGGAACTTTAACAACATCGGAATCTTAGAAGGCTTTGTCATTATCGGCGCACTAGCGATTTTGGTGTTCCTATGGGGGCTGAGGTCACTTAACAAAATGGCATCATAACAGGCTCCCATAGTGCGCGTTTTGAGAGTGCCCCAATACCCATCCCAAAGGCAAGTCCCGTCGGTTCGGCCAGCCACCAGAGTAAGTGGCCTGAGCAAAAACAAAATTTCAGGGCGAGCAAATTTTTGCATAGATTTTTGTGAAGCTATAACAACGTGTGGAATATCTATTTGGTTGGGTTGGCGGCGCAACATTTTTAACATCGACGTAACTGCTGAAACAAATCGTAGAGATGTGATTGGTAATGGTACGTGCATACATGTTCCTTAACGTAGCACCTAGTTCGGAATCAAAAGTGTTGCATCAACTTAAAATTCTACAATCTGTTGAAGAAGCTTACGTTGCCTATGGAGTATATGACATTGTCATTAGAGTTAAAGCCAAAACGCCTGAGGAACTTAAGGAAGTCGTGTCGCATCAAATAAGGGGTACCGATGGGGTAGTATCCACTTTGACGTTGATGATGACCGAAGAATAAACAGACGCAACTACTCGAAGTTCAGAACTCGAAAAGAGTTACTAGATTGTGGTTCTTTTAGCATCTTAGAGTGAAGAGTTCATCTGGTTCGCAGATGGCTTTTTTGCATTCGAGATTTGTCTTTGGTGGTCTGAATTTTGCCTTCGTAGCCTAAATTCCCCCGAATGTGGAGGAGAAATAAGAAGAAGCATTGCCAGCATATTTAAAATTTAATAAGCGAATCTGAACTAATTCTTTTAAGACAATTTCAACCGTTGTTGACTTGATGACGGAAAACCAAGAAATCCTAACTCTGCCAGTTAACGAAGTTCTAGCACAGCTTAAGACTTCCCAATCTGGATTAACCACGCAGGAAGTTCAAAGCCGCCTCGCAACGTACGGCCCAAACGAACTTGCCGAGAAACAGAAACGCACAGGGCTTATTGAAATTCTATATCACCTAAGAAATCCACTCGTGCTCATACTTCTGATCGCAGCTTTGATCTCTGGGTTTGTGAAGGAGTATTCGGACGCGGTTATAATTTTCTCGATTGTTCTTATCAGCATAGTTCTCGATGTGTACCAAGAAACCAAAGCTCAGAACGCCGCTGAAGCACTCAAGGAAAGAGTAACTACAAAGGCGACAGCTCTAAGAGATGGTCTCAAACAAGAAGTAAAACTTTCCGAAATCGTTCCCGGAGACATTGTGTATCTGATAGCAGGAGACCTTGTTCCCGCTGATTCCAGGCTTATCAGCGCGAAAGATTTTAACCTTAACCAATCAGCCTTGACTGGTGAAGCGTTTCCAGTTGAAAAGAACGCTAATCCTCTTTCAACAACAACAGCCGAGTTAACCAGTTGGAGCAACTATGTTTTCTTGGGAACATCGGTA
The DNA here is from genome assembly GCA_963768425.1 of Candidatus Bathyarchaeota archaeon. Classification (GTDB taxonomy): domain Archaea; phylum Thermoproteota; class Bathyarchaeia; order Bathyarchaeales; family Bathycorpusculaceae; genus Bathycorpusculum. Next base: position 66,121 of record CAVYHV010000023.1, read on the forward strand.
GTGAGCGGGACTGGAACCGCCGTTGTGGTGAAGACGGGGAGCTCCACGCAGTACGGCGGAATCGCCAAAGAACTTGTTGGCAAGGCGACTGAAACCGAGTTTGAGAAGGGACTTCGACGTTTTGGAGCTTTAATGACGGAAGTCACGCTTTTTCTAGTGCTTTTCGTGTTTTTCGTTAACGCCTTCTTCTATTCGGGCAGCCGCAGCATACTAGATTCACTTCTTTTCGCAGTTGCACTTGCGGTAGGCCTAACGCCAGAGCTCTTGCCCATGATAATGTCCATCAACCTGTCCAGAGGCGCAGTGGCAATGTCCCAAAAAGGCGTTATCGTAAAAAGGTTGGCAGCCATACAGAACTTTGGCAACATGGACGTTTTATGCACGGATAAAACGGGGACGCTAACCGAAAATAAGTTGACCTTAAACAATTACGAAGATTTAGAAGGAAAGCAAGCTCCAAAAATATTGACTTACGGCTACATTAACAGCGTTTTAGAAGCAGGGCTGAAAAGCCCATTAGACGATGCGGTCCTCCAGTACAAACCCTTAGACGTAAGCAACATCAACAAAATCGATGAGATCCCATTTGACTTTATCCGACGTCGCGTTTCGGTGGTCGTTGAATATGAAGGACAAAGAGTCCTTATCGCCAAAGGCGCACCTGAAGAAATCCAAAAGATCTGCACAAACTGTGAAACTGACGAAAAAGTAAGCGATTTCGCCAACGTTTGCCAAAGCATGTTTAATCAGAAATATATGGAACTCAGCGCTCAGGGATACAGAGTTTTGGCAGTCGCGTACAAAAAAGTCACAGACGACAAAACGCACTACTCAATAGGCGATGAAACCGACATGGTTTTCCTAGGTTTCTTGTCTTTCCTTGATCCGCCTAAAGAAAGCGCTAAAGAATCTGTCAGATTGCTAGCAAGAGACGGGGTAGAACTCAAAATAGTCACCGGCGACAACGAGTTAGTCACAAAAACCACCTGTGAACAATTAGGCTTTAACATAAAAGGCATCATCCTCGGAAACGAAATTGCCCAACTTCAAGACGACGCCTTATCTCGTGTTGTAGAGGACAACAACATTTTCGCCCGCGTCAATCCCGCTCAGAAAGACAGAGTTATCAAGGCCTTACGCTCAAACGGGCACGTGGTAGGGTACATGGGAGACGGCATAAACGACGCACCTTCCCTGAAAACTGCAGATGTGGGAATATCGGTTGAGAACGCTGTTGACGTGGCGAAAGAATCAGCGGACCTCATCCTTCTGCAATCAGACCTGACTGTCCTTGATCAAGGGGTCTTGGAAGGCAGGAAAACTTTTGGCAACACGATGAAATACATAATGATGGGCGTGAGTTCAAACTTCGGTACCATGTTCAGCGTGGCCGGCGCTTCTTTGTTTTTGAGCTTTCTGCCTATGACAGCTATTCAAATTCTATTGAACAACCTCTTGTACGATCTCTCCGAAGCCACTATTCCCACAGATAACGTAGACGAAGAATACATTGAAAAACCCAAAAAGCTCGACATCTCCTACATAAGAAGGTTCATGGTGGTCATGGGACCCGTAAGCTCCATCTTTGATTTTCTAACTTTCTTCATAATGCTTGTTGTCTTCCAAGCATCAGTTCACGTCTTTCAAACCGCATGGTTTGTCGAATCTCTTTCAACACAAACCCTAGTAGTTTTTGTCTTAAGAACTAGAAAGACGCCGTTTTACAAGAGCAAACCAGGCAAATACTTGCTGATAAGCAGTCTAACTGTAGTTGCAGTAGCGTTCGCATTACCCTACACGCCTTTGGGAGCCATATTCCAGTTTGTGCCTCCCCCTGCAACATTCTACCCAGCCTTAGCAGGACTGATAATTGCCTACATCTTCTTGGTCGAATTCGTCAAGAAATGGTTCACCAAACGATTCGCCTACCTTCTTGAACAAAGATACGTGCCGATTAAGACAAAACCGGCTGGCACAACAACCAAATAAGAAAGTTTGTTAAGCAATAGACGACAGAACGTTTAGTTCTCAATGAGGTTTGAACCATTGCCCTTTCAGCACAAACCTGGAACCACATTGAAAAGAATTGCTTTACCAATCAGGTTTTCTCTTCCAAATGTTGTATGTACATTGACCCCAACAGTAGGAGCCGCCCTTATATTGACAGCCATTGCAGGAAACACCAGTGAATTTAGGCATAGACTCTTGCTTGGAGTGGACACGAACAAAAACCTTTTTCGGTTCAATTTGACCTGCCGACACACCCTCTTTTTGGTACTTCAAACGTTGCGGGCACTTCACATAGATTGTGGGGTCACGGAAAATTGATTGTGGACAAGGGGAACCTGCGCACTCACGTGTGCTTAATTCAAATTCTCCTAAACCTGTCTCAGCTAAGGCGTACTCGCAACAAATCACTTTCACAGTGTCTTTCCCTTCTTCTGTCATGTCTGTGGCGATCTCCTACAAGTCAAATGTTTCTTCTTCCTCTACTTTGTAGGTGTGCAACCTAAAGACGTTTGTGTAAGGCTGTTAATGGATCTGCCCTTCGTGTAAGTTAAGAGGTTTCTTGAATATTTCTTCTCTCCATTTGTTCTCCCAGCTTGCCCAACCTGTCTTCACGAGGCTTTCCCTCAAATGGGGCTTTTCAGCAACCCACTCCAGAAATGTCCAAAAGCGTCTTTTATCTTTAAGAATTTCCTTGGGAACTCCTTTTTCTTCGCACCATCGAATATAGCCATTTTCAACCATTTGTTTAAGCTCAGGTGGCGACTCTACTTTTTGGACTGTAAAGCCATGTTTTTCCAAGTGCTCTATAATGCTGGACAAAACGTATTCTTGGCAAACCTTAAAGCAGGTTTCACTGTCAGGCTGCATAACTGCAATGATTTCATCTGCAATCTTTATGGCGTCATCCAAGTATTTCTTGCTCTTGAAGTTTGGCGGCTGAAAAGAAGACGTGGGAATTCTGCGCTCCATCAACATTGCATGTGGAGGCTTAAGAGCACCTACAACCACGCCTAATAACAGATCACTCCACCCTGAAGAATCTATCAAGATAGTTTTCCCAGGAAGAAAACAGTCCAAAGCCAAACCCAATCACCGAGACAGTAAAATATGTGAGAAAGTCTTTTTTCAATCTTTTGCTTATCGACCATTTCTAAATGAGGGATTAGGTTTTCCGCTATGAGAAACATAGGATAAAATATGATTTGTCTTATTCTACCCTGCTCATTTTATGAAAAACTGAGGTTACTGGCTCATTTTTTTAGCGGTGGACTAATTCAAGGGGCTAAGTTGAGAATAGAATCAATTTGCGGTCACTTGAAGATGCAACATTTTTGAATAAATCAAGCATGAAATCTCAGTTAACAACACGTAATCCTTTTATCGTGCAATTCAAACTCGTTTGAAATGTGCGTTCGAAATGGTCAAGTGCCCCAAATGCAGGATTGAGTTTACGAAGCTCTTCAAAAAAATAGAGAATCCTTATTTTTCAGTAACATATTATGCCTGTGATAACTGCGGTCACGTTTTCAAGGTGGCGCGCGTCAAATATCCAACTAGCTAATTCTTAAAGTGCAAAACGTTTCAAACAATTATGGATAGAGAAACCGCAGTCGAGGTAATCGAAGAAATCTTTGACGTTTGCAACCTTGTCGAAGGGAAATCAGTAAAACTGATGCCGCCATAATCAAACAACATTCTTCTGAGCAGTCCAGAAAATGGATAAGTAGTTCAAGATGTCTAATTCAATTAAGGGTGATTTGATGACCACTATGCCCGTTCTTTTCATTGGACACGGTTCACCTATGAACATAGTGTTAAACAATAGCTACACCAAAAGCCTCGTCAAAGCGGCCAAGGAGTTTCCCAAGCCCCGAGCGATACTTGTGATATCTGCGCACTGGCTAACAGATGGTACTTGTGTGACATGCGATAGCAATCCTAAGACCATCTATGACTTCTATGGTTTCCCAGACGAACTTTACCGCTTAAACTATCCAAGCCCCGGTTCGCCAGGAGACGCTGAATTTGCAATCAAAACCGTAAAGTCGACACAGATAACATGCGGAAACTGGGGATTAGATCATGCGGCCTGGGCTGTCTTAAAGCATATGTACGCCCTGGCTGACGTCCCAGTTTTTGAAATGAGCTTGGACTACTCACCATACAACAATTGGAACCCGAAATCTTTGGAGTTTCATTACAAGATAGGTTCAGAGCTTGCTCCTTTACGAGAGAACGGTATTCTTATAATCGGAAGCGGGAACATTGTCCATAACTTGGGTCTTATCGATTTTGACGTTGACGCTAAACCGTTCGAGTGGGCCGTTAGATTTGACGCAGAAATCAAACAATTGCTAGTTTCAGGCGATCATAATGGGCTTATCAATTACCGCAGCATTGGAAAAGAAGCGGTTTATGCGGTCCCAACTCTCGATCATTATTTGCCAATGATTTACGCTGTTGCGCTCCAAAGGAGGGAGGAGAAGTTGGAGTTCATTCATGAAGGTTTTCAGAATGGTTCAGTTTCAATGCGAGCCTTCCGTATAGGATAGCGCACCAGCGCGACTTCGTTTGAAATAAAAAAAGGAGAGAAAATGCGGAAAGGGAGATTTCTCCACTGAAAGGGTTAATATAGACTAAGGTGACGGTATTTTACTGAGCCGTGGATTTCGTGTTCAAAACCGTTGGTTTGGTTGCCCGCTATGATAAGAAGGCAGCTTTGAAACTTGCTGAGGAGTTGGCGGAGCATCTTGCAAAGGAAGGATTGAAGGTTTATCTTGAAGATAGCTTGGTGGCAAAGATAAGTGCGCCCCAGGCCGAGATGGTTTCTCTTGCAAAAATGCAAACTGACTTCATAATCACAATTGGAGGAGATGGAACAATACTTCGCACCTGCATAACGGTGCCAAAACCCGAACCGCCTCTTCTAACCGTTAACATGGGTGAACGAGGATTCTTAACAGAGGTAGAACCCAAAAACGCCTTGGAGGCAGTAGATAAAATCTTGAAGGGTGACTACAGAGTAGAAAAATGCACCAAGCTCTGTGTTTCAACAGGCGGCAATCAATTTCCAGATGCTTTAAACGACGTCGTCATCTCTGCTGGCGAACCGTCAAGCATCCTTAAGGCGCAGATATGCAAGGATGGAAACCCCATACTTAAATGCCAAGCCGATGGATTAATAGTCGCAACCCCAACTGGCTCGACAGGGTATTCTCTTTCAGCGAACGGACCCGTCTTGGACCCGCACTAGACGCCTTCGTCGTCACATCCATCTGCCCATTAACCGCATTTCCTTCACTTGTCCTCCCCGCGGACTCAACCGTCACCTTCAACATCTCCAGCCCCAAAGAAGTGCTTGTCTCGATTGACGGAAAATACCGCAAACTTGTAAGTGACCAGGAGCCGATGCTAAAAGTAACAGTGTCGAAGAATACGACTTCATTTATCAGGTTTGAAGAAGACTTCTACGACCGACTGCGAAGCCGGCTTCTTTTCAAGGGAACACAATGAACGCCCAAAACGGCAGCCCGTGCAGAAAAATAATCGTTCTAGATACCTCTGCTTTTCTAGCAGGCTATGATCCATTCTCTTCAAGTGTCGAGCAAGTAACTGTTCCCAGAGTTGAAGAGGAAATAAAAAGAAACTCAATTATAATCACACGTTTTAGGACAGCCATCGAAAGCGGCAAAGTCAAAGTCAAAGCCCCCGACCAAGAGTTCCTTGACCGCGCGAAGGTTTCTGCGAGTAAACTCGGTGACTCGTATCTGCTGTCCAAGGCGGATATGGAGCTTTTGGCTTTGGCACTGGAGTTGAAAGCAGAAGGCTACGTACCACAAATCGTCACGGACGATTATTCGATTCAGAACGTCGCGACGCAGATGAGGGTTGAGTTTTTGGCGCTTGCCACATTCGGCATCAAACGCCTCTTAGAGTGGATAAGATACTGCCCAGCTTGCCACAAAGAGTATCCGGCTAACTGTTCATCCAAAGAATGCTTGGTCTGCGGCACACAACTAAAGAGAAAGCCGCGCAGAACAGTCAAAAAAGTCCGCGAGTAGTCGACTTAGGTTTCCTTTGAGACCTCAGTGATTGTATCCTCTATAATTGCGAGTGCAGACTCCAGCAGATCAGGTTGTATGGTAAGAGGCGGAACTATTCTAAGCGTTGAAACTCCGCAGGTAACAACGGCGACCCCTCGCTTCCACGATCGCAGCATAACTTCAGACGCCTTCTTAGCCGCAGGTTTTCTTGTTTCCTTATCCTCAACAAGTTCAACGCCTATCATCAGACCTTTACCACGCACGTCTCCAACTATGTCGTTAGTTTCAGCGAAGTCCTCTAGTCGCTTTTTGAGGTAGTCTCCCTGCTTATTCGCGTTATCCAGCAAACGTTTCTCTTTTATGAAATCTATGACCGCAAGGGCTGCGGCGCAGGATACTGGGTTTCCGCCGAAAGTGCTTGCATGTGAACCCGCCGTCCAATCCATAATGGACGCCTTAGCTACAGCTGCACCTATAGGTAAACCTGAAGCTAAAGCCTTGGCGCAACAGATTATGTCGGGTTCAACGCCCCAGTGTTCGATGGCAAACCATTTGCCTGTTCTGCCTATACCCGACTGCACCTCATCGTCGACAAGCAGAATCCCGTATTCGTCGCTAATCTTCTTGAGTTTCTGGAAGAACTCGGGCGGAGGAACTACGTAGCCGCCTTCACCTTGGATAGGCTCAAAAAGAATCGCAGCCACATCTTCAGGAGGCATATACTTATGAAGAACTTGTTCTTCGATGAAATCTGCGCACCAAAAGTTGCAGCTTGGACGCGTCAGCTTGAAGGGACAGCGATAACAATATGGGTACGGAACGTGCGCGACACCAGGCATCATAGGAGAGAATGATCGTCTCTGAACTGCTTTGCTGGAAGTGAAAGCCAGCGAACCCATCGTGCGACCATGAAAAGCACCGATGAAACCGATGAACAAAGGTTTTCGAGTGTGCCACCTTGCAAGCTTGATCCCGGCTTCCACGGCTTCGGTGCCGCTGTTGCCAAAAAACGTTTTTTTCCTAGATTCGCCAGGCGTGATTTCCGACAGTTTTTCTGCCAGGTTGATAGCTTCTTTGTAGTAGAAGTCTGTGTTAGAGTAATGCAGGAAACGGCTGCACTGCGCTTTTATTGCCTCGACCACAAGGGGGTTGTTGTGGCCTACGTTCATGCAGGCGATGCCCGCGTTAAAGTCGATATACTCGTTTCCGTCAACATCTTTAACTATACAGTCGTTCGCCGAGTCAATGCAAAGCGGGTAATATCGCAGATAGGAAGGGGAGACAAACTGTTCATCTTTCTGAATAAGCTCTCTAGCCTTAGGTCCAGGCGGGGAAACAACAATTTTTGGATAAAGCATTTGAAGAAAACTCCAGCAAAAAAGACTAGTGGGCACGCCATATTAACCTTTAGCCAATTGGAAAAGCAGGGCTTGGATCAAAGAAACGTTAGAATCAAGAGTAGAATTACGCCCTCTAACGCAAAAACGGGAATTACGGTTTGCTTGATCTTTTTAATCGCCCGGTCAACCAGCGTTGTCATTGACTTCAATTGTGCTTCCCCGATGGCTCTGACCTGAGGAACAACCAACTGCGCACAACCCGCCGTCGCTGCTTCCAAGTTTTCCTCTGCCCTTTTTGCGACATCAACAATGATACGCGTCAGCAGCTCCTGATCCATGGCTTCCCCAACAGGGTGATAGCCACGACGGCCAGTGACTATTGCGCTCACGGCATGCGTGTCCGTAGTGAAGACCTCGCTTTCGTTGAAACCTGCTGCGCCCAAAGCTGCAAGAAGCTTCTCTCGCAAACCAGAAATGATATTGTTGCCGTCAATTACTACGTAGGCAATTTTTTGATCAAGCGCCTCAACTACTATCGCAGTGATTCCGCCGCTTCCCATTCCTGATTTCAAAGAAAACTCTGGTGGATAAGCGCTGGCGGCGCCGACCCTGAAGCGGCTGGTTGGCTGTGCCACTGCTTTCTGGAGACAGCTTGAAGCGACACTGCGCAATGCTTCCAAGTGCTCTTCAACGTCTACTATGTCTGTAATACTATTATGAGCATTTACCACTATTGCGTGTTTTAAACCGTATTTTGCGGCTTCTTGGACTACGATGCGTCCTAAGTCCTGAGGCAAATCTTCAGTTGTTTCTGGAGCAAGCGTAAAACTAAGAAAGGCTGTGTCCCCGAAGAGTTGGCATGAAGCCGAGGCAACCCCCTCAGAAACCCGAATGAAAGGCGAAGCCGAATCAGCTGACGCCTTAAACCCAGCAGAGGATATCACTTTAGAAACGATTTTGTGATTCTGCGATTGCGACGCCAAATCACGCTCGTGCCCCAAAATTCCCAGAGGCGTGCAGGCTTCGCAGTTGATTTCTCTTTGAAATTCATGCTTCATCATCGAAGGCAAGAGGCTGCTGCCTATGTTCTTGAATGGACCAGGATGCACGAATGGAACGATTAATGCTGCTTTAGGTCTAGATGATTCAAACTTTAAGATGTTGACTTCGATGTCTGTGTCTTCACCCATGTCTTCAAAGAATTTCTCTAAAGGCGCATTGTCGCTTGTCACCCAGTTAGCTATGAAGGCTTTGAAGAGAGGAAGTGAGGAAATTGAATACGCCCTGCCCAAACGCTCGACAGGGTAAAAAAACAGTAGAGCCGTCAGCAAAGCGACTACGGGAGAGAGAACAACGAAAGGCAGGACCTGTAAAAGTGAGATGCCGTTTGAAACCCAAACGACAATAAAGGGAACCAAGCAGAGTGCAGGCTGAAGCAAAACGGAAAATCCCCTACGCCACACATCGGCCTCTGAAGTTGCCATAAACACTATGACTCTTAAGGTGACAATTGCGGCGAAACCTACCAGGGTAAGCTTTTCCAGCAGTTGCCAGCTGAAGGCGGACCCTAAGGTGACACCAACTATTATGAAGATTAGCCAGAAAACCAGACTGAATAAGGAAAGCACATGAATGCGTCGTAGCTGAAAAATAGGGTCTTTTCTAAGAACCAGTTTACTGACTATTAGATCGGCGATAACCGTAAGGACAAAAAGCGAAAGCGCAAGAAGAAGGGCACGGATTAAGCTCTGAGATGGAACGGCGTAGGTTAAAAGACCAATAACCAAGCACACAGCAGCGACTGCTCCGAGTGCTTTTTTGAGCGATGGAAGAGTAAACATGGATGTGTAATGTTTCTTTGCGTCGTCTATAGAACGGTTAAGCGTGTTTGTGTCATCCATGTTTTCAGCTCAAGGTTGAGTCTCTTATGGAAGCGGTGTGCCTTATTAAAATTTAGCGAAGTTAAACGCCGGTGCTTAACACTAAATACACTTTTTCTGCAATAGACGGAGGAGACAACAATAGTTTTGGCATAGAGCAGTTAAAGCCAAGAGAGAAAAACAGATTCCTTTGTTTCAAGACCCAAAAAGGTAACATGCCGCCTGGAGGTAATTGTTTTATCTATAACTTGACTTATGTGTTAGTTTGCGATGGCTATGTCAGAACGAGACTTGCCCCCTTCGATATTTCACATGCTGGAGCGAAACGTGGGCAAGAAAATCAGGGTGATAATTGACCCATCGTACGGTTTCGAGGGAACCTTAGCCGCGGTAACTCATGAGCCGTCGGGAATCTGGCTTTCCGAGGCAGAAGCCATCGTTTTGAGATCAACCATTGCGCAGCCGATCCCGCAGATTACCAGTCGGGAAGAAAGAAGCGAGATATTTCTACATCTTAACTCTGTTCAAAGAATAGAAGTCCTACACGCTACAGCGCCGAGACGTTAAAGCAACAGTTTAAGGGAAGAATACTTTTGCCATCACTGATAATACAATCAGTGAAACCGAGAAAACCACAAGCAGCTCAGGTCTCATCTTTATTCCTTCAGTTTCTTCCTCGAAGAATCTGAGCAAACCTGCGCTTGCTGCAGGCATTGGACCGGTATCTTTCTTTTTCCTTCTGCTACTCACTAATATCCCTGCCTTTCATGTAACCGTAACCATTAATTAATGTTGTGCAGACCAGCAATCCGAAACATCCGCCTTCAACAAGGTTAGAAATGTTTAAAGTCCGCTTTGTTTAGACACTAAAACCTGGGGATGCATATGCAAATAAGTGAATTTCAGAAGATGATGCGTGACCTCTACTTCAAAAGAGACTCCGAACGTGGGGTAGATGGAACTTTCAACTGGCTCGTTGATGAGGTCGCTGAGTTAGGGGAAGAAATCAAAAAAGGAACAGACAGGGAAGGCACTGAGAAAGAATTCGCGGACGTCATCGCCTGGCTTGCTTCCCTAGCAAACATAATGGGAATCGACCTTGAGCAGGCAGCTATCAACAAATACAATCACAAATGCCCCAAATGCCAGCATTCGCCCTGCCAATGCACATTCTAACTCTGCAAGGCGCTTCTGCCCTAAACCCGTAGCTGCCCAACAGAAGGGTCTACGACCATTTCGGTTGACAATGCCTTCGTTTTTGAGAAGACGAAGATGATGCGTTACAACGTTATAGGAAAGATCCGTTGTTTTCGCGATCCTGGGGGCATCGTATTGCCCAGTTTCCAGAGTTTCCAAGATTTTGCTTCTTGCCTTAAGACCGTTCTTGACGTTTCTTACGTTTTTGAGGTAAGCATTAGGATGCATAAAGTCACCGTTAAGATAGTCAGCCTTCTGGGTTGAAAAGCTTTAGCTACCGAAATCGAAGAGTTTGGCTTGTTTTGGTTTTTTGTTGTCGAACATTGAAGCTATCTCTTCTTTTATCAGGTCAAGACGCTGCGTGTAATAGTTAGGCAAACCGTAAGTGTCGACGAGTGTCTGCGCCGCCTCTAAGTACTTCTCTATGCCACCTCGGTAGACGGTTAGGGTGAGTTTTCCGCCGCAGAAGGGGCATTTTCCTTTAAGGGGTAACCGTCGAAACTTTTTGTTGCACGATTTGCACCTGAAGCCCTGTGTGGAGAAGGCGCGCAAGTTGCCTGCTATGTCTCTTAAGAAATGGGTGGTTAAAACTTTTAATGCGACCCGCTTGACATCTACCGCATCGATTTTTTCTCCCAGCCCAAGTTGCATGTTCAGTTTTTCAATCATTGATTTGAATTCTTTGTAGGAGCTGTTTGCGTTGCCTAGGTTGATATTGGTGACGGGTGTTGTGTACTGGAAGCCTTCGAACTGGGCTTCGGTTCCCAATCTATGGCTGATAGTATCCATGATAGAGCTTACGGGTGCAGCTTCGCCTTTATCCCAGGTTTTGAGGTAGAACTCTACGGGGTATGTTTGGTCGACGTCAAAGTCATGGGCTTGCCTCTGCACTTCTTTAGTGTTAACGAATGGGATCAGCAGGATTGGGGCATCCATGATTCCGCCTATTTGAGCAGGCAAATAAACACGGGAAAAGTTCAGAAGAGTATCGAGTGCGAGCATGATAGCGTCTTCGTCGCCGTCGCAGTCGCGGCGTTTAGCCGAGTGCCAAATTGGATGTGCATATATCACGTTGCGGTCCGTGTAACCGACAACCCGCCCAAGAATGCAAGCGCAGGTGTGCGGGGCTAACCCAAAGATAAGGTGTCCGACGAGGTCTTCAGGCTTCTTAACGTTATAGTAGGCGGGGAGCTTGTAGACTCTAATGAGCAAATCATCGATGAAAGCGGCGATTTGAAGGAAGTAGTCTCCTGCCTTCCAAGGAATTACCACGTCCTGGACTTTGAGCTCACAAACTTGATTGGGGTCCGTCAAAGGCACGCCGTGTGTGTCGCAGTTGTATCCAAGCTGCCTTATCTTTTCAATGGGTACCCCAACTTCTGCAGGGGTAAAATGGGTTAATGGGGCGTTTGTGCCGTCGAAACGAATTGTGCCATCTTTGTAAACCGACAACTCATACTTTGCGCGCAAAATGCCTTTTTCAACTATTTCAGGGGTCTTGTTCAAGTTTGTTAAGCCTTTAACGCCTCGCAGTTGTTTCGGCGAGGGGTAACCGAGCGATTTGCAAGCGTCGTCAACTAGGTCTTTGAAGTTAATTGCTTGCCGTTGATAAAGAATAGCGTCTGCCTTGCAGGCTGGGCAAGCATTGTCTTTCAACGCTTTTCCGCAACGCGGGCAGCTTTTTTCTTCACAGGTTTCGTCGCCGCAGTTTGGGCACTTTATCATTCGGGTGTAAGTCTTACAGTTAGGACACTTGCGCTTTACCATTTCAACAAAAACGTGTCCTTGCTTTGCAGCTTCCAAAAGGTCCCTGTGCGAGCCGCCCTGCAGGCTTACGGGAAAAAGAACATGAACCAAGGGTTTCATCTCGCGCCGCTTTGCCTTTTCAGGTCGACCCATACGCCCACCAACGTAAGTTGGAGCCTTATCTTTAATTCGCACGCCAGAAACCCTGCTGAGGGTTTCCGTTACACTGAAAGGTTGAGCAGCATCAAGCAGTCCAGTGGAGCCGTAACCGAGATTGAACGCGAAGGCAGTTGCGTCTTCCCCATCCACAATGATTTTATCGTTTATTATTCTATGTGGAGCAAAAATCTTTCTCAACATCGCCACTACGTCAGGTTGGCATTCACCAGTGATTTTGCAAACAAAGCCATCATTCATAGTGACTTCTGAGGAACATAACCAGCCTCTCAGTTTTTCAATCTCCTGAGCCGTGGACAAGCTCGACCAAAAGAATGTGAAGCTGGGATGCAAAGGAACATCAAGGCGCTGACTGAGAAGTATAGCCTCTTTAGCTATAGGCTTATCAAAGAAGGGATTATCTATGAAACCTTTGATTCTTCCCGCGGAAACTTTCGCGGCTTCTGCTGCCAACTCGATGTCGGAGTTGAATTTGTTTTTGATTTGGCTCTGAAGATCCTTTATCCACCACTCCTCAACGTATCCCGAAGGTGGAAGGCTCTTGTTTGAATAAAGAAAGTCTCCGAAGCTGATGAGGATGTCTCCTAGAAACAGTATTTTCTGGATTTTTCCCTTAACATCGGGATAATTCTGCATTGTGACCCTGACAACCGAGCTGTCTTTCAACAGAACAACGGGAGGTTCAATCGAATCCACTGGAAGCGTAACGCAGCCTTTTCCAGGGAGCTCTAGACGCATTTGCGTACCCGCTGCAAGAAAATTTTCAAGAACAAGCATAGTCGCCGGATGAATACCGACCGCTGACAACCCAGTGTTCCGTGACCTGCCATACCGGAGTCTGAACCCTCCGCGTCTTGAAGGAAAAGCAAAAATGGGCCGTCCGGCTATCACGTCATCCATGAAGCCTCCTGACTTCTTCTCAGATTTTTTCTTGAACTCTTTGAGCCAATCCCAACCTTGAAAACCGATCTTGTTGATGATCACGAAGACCTTTTGTGCACGCCCCACAATGCCGTCGTTAACAACCCTAAGAGCCCCACCCCTTACACGGTTTGTTTCCACCCGGGGAAGGTTTCGGTAAGAAGAAACTTCAACTGGGTCGGATTCTGTGCCTGTGCATTCGACTGGAATTAAGTTAAGCGCTTTCTTTAGCTCGTCATCGGGAATGTGGTATTGGAATCGGCCAACGGATCGTTCGTAGAGCCTTAGCTCTTCCGTGAAACGGGCAACCTCTTCCTCTGTGGGCTTATACCTGTCCAATGCCAGTTGCTGCCTCACGAAGTCGCCTACAACCAAAGTTAAAGCTTGGTCAGTTCCACCCGCGGATCTGATTGGACCCGCGAAGTAGATGGCCAAATATCGAGTTCTGTCGGCATTGGTTTTTATTTTGACTTGGGCGATTCCTTGAATTGGAGCCGCCGTTAAGCCTTCAGTGAATATTGCAAGTGCAGTTCTAATGGCTTGTTCAGCCATCTTCTCAGGGTCGGCTGTGCCGAATTTGCCTAGAACGATTTCTTCTGCGACTTTGAAGGCAATTTCCTCACGTTGCATCTTTGTACTGAGTTCCCTGATGCTTAGCGCCACTTTCTTCGGTCCAACCAGTCCCTCCACTAAGTCAGCGATGTCTTTGGCGATAATGCATTCCGTCTTCAAAGCTGGGTCTAAACCAGCGGACCTAGCGCCGTCGCTTATGGAATAAAGGTGCTTCAACTCGGTTTCCAATGTGTCAACGTAGTTTTGATAGCCTTTGCTGATGTTCAAAGCGCAGCTTCCCATGGCAAGATATAGAATGTTAGGTTATTTTGCCTTTCTAAAAATTAAACACAAAAGCCAGAAACTAAAAAGGTGCACGCTTAGCTTTGATGTTTTTGATTGCCGCGATGATTTCAGCGACCTTCTGCCTGGAATCGCTTGTCTCACAGACATTGCCCGTGACTATAATGTCAGCTCCTGCTGAGACAGCGGCTATAGCTTGCTCCTTTGTTCTAATTCCACCGCCAACTATTAGTGGTATTTCCAAAACGTGTTTTACAGCATGAATCATTTCAGAGGGTACGGGATCTTTGGCACCTGAACCGCCTTCAAGATAAATGAACCGCATGCCTAGATATTGGCCTGCCAAAGCATGAGCCGCTGCAAGTTCGGGTTTGTTGTAGGGCACCGAAATTGCTTTTCCGACTATGCCGGCGGTTCCACCGTCTCCCACGATTATGTAACCCATTGATAAAGGTTCCAAATGATATTTCTTGACAAGAGGTGCGCCGAGGATTTGGGCGCCGATGAGAAAATACGGATCAACTGAGTTTAGAAGCGACATAAACCAAATAGCGTCTGCATGGCTGCTTATGCCCGTTACGTTGTTTGGGAAGAGTATTGTGGGAAGAGTTACACGGGACTTGATGGCTTTAACGACGTCGTCGAGATGTGCTTGCGAGATAAAGGTTGAGCCACCAATCATGATAGCGGCTGTTCCGCTGTTCTTGGAGTTCTCAGCGATTCGCAAAGCATCTTGCGCCGTTACTTTTTCCGGATCGATAAGTGCAAGATGGATGGAGCCTTCGGCTTTTATTTTTTCAAGCAAGTATTTTTCGATAGGCCCTAGCATGCCAATTATCCTTCAGTTACTCTTTCTTTAAGTTCGGTAATGGCGCTCTTTTGCCGGAACCGTAGACTTTGTCGGTTAGCATGCAGTAAACGTCAACTTCACCTTGGGCTTGTTTAATCGGGAATTCTTCTTTAAGCCCACAACTACTGCATTGTGCTATTGCGTGTCCCCCGTCTTCTCTTGAAATTTCAACTTTTACTGTTTCCTTCCCGCATCTAGGACAGGAAAAAAACTTTGGTAAGTGTTTCTTTGGAATATGAACAACTTTCTTTCTTCTTCGACCCAACTGTAACAGCCTTCAAATTGACGATATTTGTGAGTAAATATTTATCCTTGTCCTTAAATACTTGCCTACAAGTCAAGAGTATAGGTTTGCGTGAAGCCTATTGAAACTGACGCCCTCTGTTTTCGAGTCAGACTTTTCCGAAACACAACAAAGAATCTGCCGCTTCATCAAAGAATATGTTAAAAATGCAGGAGCCAAAGGAATAGTGCTGGGCTTATCGGGGGGGATTGATAGCGCCACCATAGCTGCCCTTTCAAGCCTTGCAATTGGCGGCAAGAACGTCTTAGCCCTCATGCTTCCAGAGGACGAAAACTTCAGCCAAAAGGACATTGATGATGCAAAGACAGTTGCGAACCTGTTTCAACTGGAGACCGATATCTGCGACATGACTGAGGTCATGGAATGCTTCTATGAGCAGATTCCGGTTTTCGACCGCAAAGACAGGTTATGCAAGGGAAACGTCAAGGCAAGAACCCGAATGATTTATCTATACTACTACGCGAACAAATTCAACAGGATCGTCTGCGGCAGCTCAGATAAATCTGAAACTATGATGGGGTACTTTACAAAGTGGGGAGACGCCGCCGCCGACATAACGCCGATTTTGGATTTGTACAAGACTCAGGTGCGCAAACTTGCCCTTCATTTAAGAATCCCGGAAGAGCTTGTGCTAAAACCGTCTACACCAGCACTTTGGCCTGCGCAGATGGCGGAGACGGAACTCGGAATCAAATATGAGACCTTGGATCTCATCCTCTACGGCTTAGAAAGATTCATGACCCCAGAAGAGATTGCCAGCCAACTCAAAATCGAAAAATCAACGGTTGAAAACGTCAAACGCAGATGGATAGGTAATGAGCATAAGAGGAGAATGCCTATTGCGCCTAAACTCGGCTATAGAACGGTAGGAATAGATTTTAGGCTTCCAAGACACACGTACTAAAAGGGAAAAGGAAATGAAAGATAAAATTAAAATCGCCCTTGCCCAGATAAGCAGCAAACGAGAGGACAAAGAAGCCAACTTCCAGAAAATTGAGAAATTGACAATCAAAGCCAAAGAGCAAGGAGCAGACTTAGCTATTTTCCCAGAAATGTCATTGACAGGTTACGTCGTTCATGACCAGCTCTACGAGTTGGCAGAAACTGTACCCGGACCAACCGTTGAGAAGGCGAAAGCGTTGGCCAAGAAGGCAGGGACGCATATCATTTTTGGAATGCCTGAGTTAAGCGAGAAAACCCAAGCAACAGTTTTCAATACCGCCGTCTTCGTGGGTCCGCAAGGCCTGATCGGCAAATACCGCAAGATGTACCTTCCAACCCACAGCGTTTTTGAAGAAAAAAGATATTTCCGCCCAGGTTACCAAACAGCAGCCTTCCAAACCGACCTCGGCAACGTCGGGTTATGCATCTGTTATGACATTTTCTTCCCAGAAGTCCTCAGACTAATCCGCCTGAAGGGTGCGCAACTCATTGTATGTATTTCTGCTTCTCCCGCGGTGCGCAGAAGCTACTTCGAAACGTTAACCTGCGCCAGAGCAATTGAAAATACAGCTTATGTGGCTTATGTGAACCTTGCGGGTGTCCAGGATGGCTTGCAATTCTGGGGAGGAAGCAGGCTTGTGAGCCCAAACGGTGACATTTTAGCCAAGGCAAAGTATGACGAAGAGGACTTCTTAATATGCGAAGTGGATTTCAGCGACTTGAGAACCGCTGAAACCTTTATTCCGACACTAAGGGACCTAAGACCTGAACTTTTCGACAAGCTAAAAGAATACGCGGAACTTCTATAGAGCGGTTTATAGAGTTTTTAGAATCACACACAGATCACAAGTCCATTATATCACGTGACATTACACCTTCAGAAGGGAAATCACAGTGATGCAACGTGATCGTTGACGTCACGTCGACCGCAGGATAATTTAGTTTTGGAAAAGCCTACGTGAAAAGGAACCAAAAAAGTGTGTTTTGGTAACTTGACCGTTCAAAAAGGCCATGTCTATGAGTGTACAAGGCAAAACCCGTAATCAAAAAATACAATTTTGAGTTTAAAGTTCCATAGAAAGAATTTTCCAGAATACGTTAGTTTTGCCGTTTTTCAGTTAATATTCCGTCTTTGACGCCTAATCTGCAAAAGAACCCATGCTATTGTTCATTTTATTGTTACCGCCCGTATTCGAGGCCTTCAGAGCAGCAAATATGGCGCTCTTTATTCAATAAACCTTAAAAACTTGAGCCAGTATACAAAACCGTATTCATAAGGGAATACGAGGGAGCATGAAGATTGAAGCTAAAAGACGGCGTTCAAGCCTGGCTAAGCGGAGCTCTAAACGACCCTATTGTTCAAATCCTTTCTAAAAACAGTCAACTAACCAAAACACAGCTCGAAACACTACTAATAGACGTATTAGCCGAGAATTTGTCAGGCAAACAACTGAAGTACGATGAAAAAGCCAACTTGAGGCTAACCAAGGCAAAAATAAGTCGAGGATCCTTTAACAGGACACTAAAACAGTCTAAAGAAAACGTAATTAAATCGATCTACACCGTGCTACTTTTAGGTTATTTAGGAGTGTTTGAGAGCACAACTCTTGACCCGTACCTCGAAATCGCCAATAAACTGCACGAATATATGGAGGCACACCAAGACATGCCTATCAAGGGAGAAGAACTAAAAGACCATCTAAAAGTCATAGAAATCATACGCCAAGAGCTAGAAACGAGCTTAAAACGGCTTTCTAGTCCATCGGCAGATGTTGTGTGACGTCACAAATCACGCTTATATGAAGGCGATTTTTCAAAAAGGGGCAGGAATAAAAAAGCCAAATTTATAAGGCATAAACAAGTCTAAAAGAAGAAAACAAACCCAAAGCATAAAGATTTTGCTATGGTGTTAGCAAAGGTCATAATATGAAGCAGTAATTGTGATATGTGACGTCATGCTTAGGGCAATTTGACATCACCAAAAACCTTAAAAAGTCCATGGAACACTGTGATGTGTGATGCAACTGACTAAGTCACGCCTACGTCACGGGGATGGCAAATCACGATTGACCTCACACTTGTAATCCTGGCAGTTTTGGCTGCAATTACAGTTGCCACTTCGGCTGAGTATTACAGTCAGTTGCGTAAAGCTCAAAGGGAATATGAGAAAGCAAAGAACACTGTTGAAGACATTGTCCTGAGTTTTCATCGAGAGCTTAAGCGGGAAGCCGAAAAACTCGATCTGGTTGCATTCAAGATCGAGGGAAACTTTGCCAGAGCTGACGAAGCAGTTAAGAAAGCAGATTCCTTAGAAAAGAAGTTTTCGCCTATTGAAAGTCAAGTTAACACTGTATCACAAACGCTCAGACAAACCAGTACAAGCATTCTGTCGGGTTTAACAGGGTTGGAAACAAAGATCCAAGATATCGAAGCGGCTCAAGAGGCAATAAGAAATAAGTTCAGCGGGCTTGAGGAACAAATCCAAAAGATGACTACAGCTCCAGAAATTCAAATTGAACCTTTCATGCCGGTGATGCCAATCAAACGAGACAAAGCGATGGCTGCATTGACAGAAACGGAGATAGTGGTGCTTGAAAGGTTGTCTTCGGAGGGTCCCAAAACGGCTCCTGAAATAAAGGAACAGGTGCACCTAAGCCGAGAGCACACGGCGAGACTTATGAAGAAACTCTATGAAGGGGGCTACGTGGAGAGAGAAGCTGGAAAAATACCTTTTAAATATACAATCAAAGCAGAAATGGAAAAGTTGCTTAAAAAAACTGAAAACGCCCCCACAGCTTAATTGTTTGATTAAGCTACCGGTTTACTTTATGATTTGTCTTATGCTTGCTTGCGGAATGTTAGGAGCGGTTCTGTACTTGAGGTTGTTAGATCCGCCAGTTCTCAATAGCAGTCCCTTACTGGCCATTCTTGAAAGGTAAGTTGACACAGTGCTTAGGCCTATCGGCTCCTTGAGATCCTGCTCGTATACGGATTGGATATCCTTCGAGGAGAACCAAATCATAGGAAAACTCTTCTGGATTACAACTTGGACTTTCTCAAAACGAGAAACTAAACTGCTTGTCAAAGCTGAATTTGGACTCGAGTTTGGGTTCTCGCTTGGTGCACCGCCTAACAACTCTACTAAGTCTAGTAGCCGTAGAGCTTTGTCCCGGGTAACTTGACCCTCAAAAGCGATGGTATATCGGTTGCCATCGTTATCGAACAGCTCCACACGCATTTTCCGAGCGGGCATCAGCACGCACCTTAAGGGTTCACACCTCTACACTTCACACCTTATAGCTGTTATGGTGAAATCGGCCAAAAGAAAAAGGCAGTGGTGAGCTTCTTCTCTGGAAAAGAGCTACGTTTTCATTCTATTCGGCATAACTAACTTCACACGAATTTGGAAAGACTGAACACTTGTTGCTATTGCTTGGTTCCGCTTTTCCAGCGGAAGCATAGGGGTGCCTTATTCACTGTAAAAAGACAGAAACAAGGTAATTTTGGTGAAAACAGAGTCAATTAAGCAACAAGTACAATGCTATTTCACATGTATTCACAGTTTTGTGAACGGTGAACAGGTTTGTGAAATGAAGAAGACTCTTCAAAAGACCCGTAAAACGAAATTTCGTGAAGGCACGTCCTCAAACATCATTTTTCTCATATCTTCGTAAGATTTCTCCATGGAAAGTAGCTTACACAGGCACCCCTACGTTTCCTCTCGAAGCTTGCAGGCAGAAAAGAATATCAGAAATCTTGTTAAAAACTTTGCAGATTTTTTATCTAAAAATCTGAATAGACATTTTTATTATAGTAATTTGCTACTAATCACTCAGAGTATATATAATAACTAATATAATTAATTGATTTTCTTAATAGCACTATTTTTTTCCAGTAGAAACTTTGGGGTGTGTGTTCACGTTGATTCGGTTACTTGGCATGATAACTATTCATTGATTTTTAGGATTGTTGTGTTTCACAATTATTTTTTTGTACTGCATCCTTTATCTGTTCCACTCGAAATATCGGTTGAACCTCTAAAATAAGGGGCGTGGGAGAATGGCGAGTTCAAATGTGTTAGATGAAGTGTTTGAAAACTTCGTTAATGGTGTTAAACTTTTCAAAGACCGCGAGGTCCTTAGGCACGATTATATTCCAGACAAACTGCCCCACAGAGAAGAACAAATAAAACTTCTGGGTCAAACGGTCGCTCCGGTTCTGAAGGATGCACGATGCTCAAACATTTTCATCTATGGAAAAACAGGAACTGGCAAAACGGCAGTCGCAAAATATGTTTTGAGCCACCTTGAATTCAAAGCAAAAGAATACGGCGCCAAAGTAAAATTCTGTTACATTAACTGCCGAATGACGGGGTCCGAGTACCGAGTTTTCGCTAGTCTAAGTCAAAGCGTCGGTCTGACCGTTCCTTTTACAGGATTGTCAGTTGGAGAAGTCTTTGACAGGTTCCGAGCTGGCCTTGATTCTTCCCGAATTATTTTCATCATTGTACTAGACGAAATCGATGCGCTGATAAAAGACCGTGGAGATGCTTTCATGTACGAGTTAACACGGAAGGCGCGGCTTCTCCTTATTACGCGGGCTTGAACCTTGTGCTTCTGGTTCTGGCCTTCGTATTGCATTGGACGTTCTGGGAAAGTTTTACCGCAGCTTCGTTGGTCATTATTCTTTACGTTACAGCTTCTCTGGCCCATGGCCGCATTCCCGCAACCACCGCTGGCGTTGGCGTATTCGCCAACAACCTTTATTTCTTGGCGCTGACCGGGATCATCGTTGTCACCGGCAGTTATTTCCCCAGCTTATCACGGTTCCGCGAATTTGCCTTGCGCTACGAACTGGACAAAAACCGCGCGGCGCTCGAAGAAAGCAACCGCAAGCTCCTCGAACTCGACCAGATCAAAAGCCGCTTCTTCGCCAACATCAGCCACGAGTTGCGCACGCCGCTCACGTTGCTGCTCGCGCCGCTGGAATCGCTGATCCAGCGCTTCAACCGCGCGTTCGACGAGGACACGCGCAACCTGCTCGGCACCATGCATGCCAACGGCATGAGGCTGCTCAAGCTCATCAACGATTTGCTCGACCTCGTCCGCCTCGAATCCGGCCGCATGGAAGTCAAACACGAGCCGCTCGAAGTCGCGGAATTCGTCAAGGGCCTCGCCAGCGCGGCGCGGCAGGTGGCCGACGACAAGCGCATCAAGCTCGAAACGTTTGTGGACCCGGCGCTGGGCGCGGTGCTGGCCGACCGCGACAAGCTGGAAAAAATCGTGCTGAACCTCATGTTCAACGCGCTCAAGTTCACACCCGCCGGCGGGCGCGTGTCGTTGCGCGCCGAAAAACAGGGTGAAGAATTCGTTTTGATCGTGAGCGACACCGGCATGGGCATCGCCGAGAAAAACCTGCCGTTTATATTCGACCGCTTCTGGCAGGCCGACGGTTCGTCCAAGCGCAAATATCAGGGCGTCGGCATCGGCCTGGCGCTCGTGAAGGAACTGGTCGAAATCCAAAACGGCAAAGTCAGCGTGGAAAGCCAGGAAGGCAAGGGCACGACGTTCACGGTGCGGTTGCCTTATGAAAAGGCCGAGGTGGTGGAGAAAGAGCCGAAGCCCGAAACCGGCGAAAAAGTTCCCGGCGAGGCGGAAGCCGGCGGGACCGTGACTTCGGAGGAATGGCTGGCGAATTTGTATCGGCGCGCGGAGCTGTTCCCGGCATTGACCCCGCTGCAGCAGGCCGTCAAGCCGGTCGAGTTCACGGGCAACGGCAGGCGCGCCACGCTGCTGGTGGCCGACGACGAGCCGGACATGCTGCGTTTTTTGAAATCGCAGCTGGCCGCGCAATACGAGGTGATCGAGGCGGTGGACGGACAACAGGCGGTGGAGAAGGCGAGCCAGTTTTTGCCGGACATCATTCTGCTGGACATGATGATGCCGGAGAAGGACGGCCTGCAGGCCTGCCGCGAAATCCGCGCGCACACGCCCACGCAAAACATTCCGGTCATCCTGCTCACCGCGCGCGCCGACGAGGAAACCAAATTGACCGCGCTGGGAGTCGGCGCGAGCGATTTTCTGGCGAAACCGTTTTCGACGACGGAATTGCACGTGCGCATCAAAAATCTGGTCGAGTCGCACGGTTACCAGCGCAAGCTGTCCAGGCAAAACCAGGCGCTCGAATCCACCATCGAACAGCTCAAGGACACCGAGTCGCAATTGGTGCAGACCGAGAAGCTCGCGTCGCTGGGGCGCATGAGCGCGGGCATCATCCACGAAATCAACAATCCGCTGAATTTCGCCACGACCGGCCTGTTCGCCCTGCGCCACAAGAGCAAATTGCTCGCGCCGGAACAGCGCGGCGAATACGAGGAAATTCTCAGGGACGTCGAAGAAGGCATCAAGCGCGTGCGCAACATCGTGTCCGACCTCCGCACGTTCACGCATCCCGACACCGAACAGCGCGACCAGGTCGAGGTGGCCGAAGTGGTCGGCGCGTCGCTGCGGTTTTTGAGCGGCGAATGGCGCGACAAGGTGCGGATTGAACAGAAGCTGGCCGAACACCAGACGCTTTGGGCCAATCGCAACAAAATGGTTCACATCCTGGTGAATCTGTTGCAAAATTCACTGGACGCGTTGCGGCACAAAGAATTTGCCGGCGAGCAGCCGACCATCTGGATCGAAGGCCGCGTGGAAAACGAGCGGAGCTTCATCGTGATTCGGGACAATGGCACGGGCATTGACGCGGAGCACTTGGACAAGATTTTTGATCCGTTTTTCACGACGAAGGAAGTGGGCGAAGGCATGGGATTGGGCTTGAGCATTTGCTATCGCATTGTCCGGGAATACGACGGGCGTATTTCCGTCAGGACCGAACGCGGCAAGTATTGCGAGTTCACGCTCGAATTTCCCGCTGAAGCGCCAACCCGCCGTTTCATCGGAGCAACATCATGGAGAATTTGTACAACTATAAAAGATTTGCGATCCTTTACGTGGACGACGAGGAAAAGTCGCTGGCCAATTTTTCCCGCGCGTTCGGGGATCAATTTCACATCTTCACGGCGTCCAACGCCCAGGATGGCCTGAAGCTGCTCGAACAGCACGCCGATGAAATCGGCCTGTTGATGACCGACCAGCGGATGCCCGGCGAAAAGGGCGTGTGGCTTCTGGAACGCGCGCGCAAACTTCGCCCCAACATGATCCGCGTGCTGGTCACCGCTTACGCGGACATGGACGCCGCCATCGCCGCCGTCAACAGCGGCGCGATTTACAAATACGTCACCAAGCCGTGGGACCCGCCGCAACTTGAACAAACGCTCAAACGCGGCCTGGAATTTTTCATGGTGCGGCTGGAGCGCGACCAGTTGCTCACGGAAAAAATGTCGGTGATCCGCAACATGATGATTGCCGACCGGATCGTGAGCCTGGGCCTGCTGGCCGCCGGCCTCAGCCATCACATCCGCAATTCGCTCGTGGCGGTGAAAACGTTTCTCGACCTCGCGCCGGTGAAAATGGCCGAGGAAAAATCGGCGATGAAAGGTCTGCGCAATCCCGATTTTTGGAAGGAATACCACCAGAACGTCCAGTCGCAGATCGAAAAAATCAACGGGCTGCTCAAGGATTTATGGACGGCGTCCGGAACGCCGTCGTTTCATTTCACCGACAAGGTGTTCATCCACGAAGCCATCAGCGCGGCCCTCAAATCGTTTGAGGACCAATTCGCCGCGCGGCGCATCCAGGTTGACAACCGGATTCCCGATTCGCTGCCGGCGCTGCAGGCGGACAAGCCGAAATTTTACCGGCTGTTCGAGCTTTTGCTGAAAGACGAACTGGCCAGCCTGCCGGCCGGCAGCCGCGTCACGCTGACGGCGGAACTGCAACAAAAGACGGCGCCAAGCCGGAGATCCTGGTTCGAATCAGCGACAACGGGCCGGGCCTGCCGCAGGAAGCGTTGCGCGTGGTGTTTGATCCGTTCGTCGTGCGCAGCGACACGCCGTCCGAATACGGCATCCACCTCATGGCGTGTTTCTTTATTGTTTATCACCACGGCGGGAAAATTGACGCCAAAAGCCAGCCCGGTCGCGGCACCACGTTCACGATTTGCCTGCCGCTCAATCCCGAACGCGCCGCGCCGCCGCCCAGCGAACAGGAATTTCTCCAGAAAGTCCTCCTCAACGAGGAATTGTGGGAAAAATTGATTTCGTCTGAATAGACGGGGCCGGCCTTCTCAAAAATTGCTCCATTTTCAGCCAATTTCGTCGCCAGGCCTCCGGCAAATAATGGATTGACCTGAAGCCAAAAGCAGTACATAATCCGGCGCTAGTGACGCCAACCGAGAACAGGTTTGGTCCATTCGGAACGGCAACGCGATGAAAACGCTTTTGGTTTTGGCCGCTCATCCGGATTTCGCCGAAACGATTCGCGCGGGTCTGAGCCCGGAGCAGTATCGCGTCGTCCATCGCGCCGACGCACAGGAAGCCGAGCCGCTGCTGGCGCATGGCCTGGCCAGCGCGTGCATTCTCGATCTTGAACTGCTCGGCGTGCAGGGCATTTGGGCCATTGAAAAACTTCGCCGGCACGATGCCCAATGCCCGGTCATCGCCTACACCGCCGCCAAAAAATCCGAATGGGAAGAGGAAGCCTACCTGCACGGCGTGACGCACGTTCTGACCAAACCCGTGCGCATCCGGCTTCTGAGCGAGCTGCTGGACCGTTTGTGGGCCGTGCCGCAACGCGCTACCCCGGCGCCACCGCCCGTGCCCGTGCCGCCGCCGCTTCCCCGAACCGTGGAACCTCCTGCGCCGCGGTTTGCCGGCGCGTCGCAAACCCTCGGCGTGCTGCGCGATTTTTCGTCCATCCTCATGCATTCGCTCAATGCCGAGTTGATGCTGAAGCAATTCCTGCTTTTCCTGCGCGAAACCCTCGGCGTCAACCGCGCCGCGATTTTCCTGAACCGCCCCCATTCACCGCCCGTTGAACCGCCTTCGGCGGAGGAAGGCCGCCGCTTGCGCGCCGTGTCCGCCATCGGCATCGCGCCGGGGCTGCTCGAAAATTTTGAACTGTCACCCGATTCCGGCATCGGCGCCCAACTGGCGAGTCTGGGCCGGATTCTGCGCCGCAACAGTGACGAGGCGCGCGCAGATGCCGCGACGCAGAAGGAATTCGAACTGCTCGGCGCGCAAATCGCCGTGCCGATCCTCGACCGCGAAACCATCGTCGGCGTTGCCGTTTTCGACGGCCGCGTCACCGGCGAACCGCTCGCCAACGACGAATTGGAACTGATTTTCCATTTGCTCGAACAGGTCGGGCTGGCGCTTCGCAACATCTGGCTGTACGACCAACTGGCCGGCAACCACGAGATGATGACCGACGTGCTGCGCGAACTCAGCAGCGCGTGCATCGTCGTGGGACGCGACCTGAAAGTGCTCCACGCCAACAAGGCCGCGCGCCGGCATTTCGGCCGGAAAAACCAGCGCAGCGGCGAACTGGAATTCACCGATCTGCCGCAATCGCTCGGCGCGAAAATATATCAGGTCTTGCGCACCGGCGCGGCCATCGGCCCGTTCAAATTCGAGCCGGAAAATTCACCCGGCACGGTTTACAGCGTCAGCGTCGTGCCGTTCCAGCGGCAGGATTCTGCCGTGCCCGTTTCCGCGCTGTTGATGGCCGAAGACCTCACGCAGAGCGAGCAGTTGCGGCGGTTGGAAATCGAGGCGGCCAATCTTCGCCTGGTCAAATCCATGGCCGACCGCCTCGCGCACGAGATCGGCAACGCCATGGTGCCGCTCTCCACGCACCAGCAGTTGCTCGCCGAAAAATACCGGGACGCCGAGTTCCGCAAGTCGCTCGACCATGCGCTGACCGACGGCGTCAAGCGCGTCACGCGGCTCATCAATCAAATGCGTTTTCTCGCGCGTGACGGACAGGTTGAACCGCAAGCCTTCCCGGTCGAGCCGCTGATTCAGGAAGCCTATCAGGAAGCGCGCCAGCATCAGCCGGCCGAGACCGCGCAGTTGCATTGCGAAAACAGGGGCAAACCCGCCGTCGTCACCGGTGACCGCGCGGCATTGAAGCACGCCCTCGCCGAGGTCATGCTCAATGCCCTTCAGGCCAACCCCAAGGAGCCGAGGATTGATGTCAAGTTGCACACCGAAGGCGACAACAGCCATCAGGACCTGCAAATTGAAGTGCAGGACAATGGCTCCGGCTTTACCACCGAAGCCGCCAAACAGGCGCCCTCACCGTTCTTCACCACGCGCAATGTTGGACTTGGACTCGGTTTGACCGTCAGCCGGAAAATTATCGAAACCCATCACGGCAAACTGGAAATCGTTCCGCCGCAATCCGGCAAATCCGGGGTCGTTCGCATTTCGCTGCCGGTTGACGTTGGGGCGGCGACCACTGGATAGGCCATTCAGCGGCTTTGCGCTTGTCACTACCGGGAGTGGGTTCTAAAGTGCGGGAAGAGCAGCAGTTATTTTGACATGATTGAGTTGATTCAATTTCCTTGGAGCCCGTATTGCATTGTCCAGCGCTGCATCCTGGAATTTGCCGGAGCCCGTTTCAAAATCATCAACATCCCGAATCAAAACCGTTCGCTCGTCTGGAAATTGACGAAGCAACGCTACTACGGCGTGCCCATCGTCAAGGACGGGAAGGACGGTCGTTTTTGAACTCAACGACGATTCGCAGGTCATCGCCAAATATCTTGATGCGAAATTTCAACTCGGCCTGTTCCCGTTCGAACTCGAAGGCGTCCAATCCATTCTCTGGCGCTACATCGAGAATGAAATTGAAGGCGCGGCGTTTCCGGCTCAACGACATTTACTGGCAGGAAAACGTGCCGCCGGCGGAGCAGCTCGATTTTCTGCGGTTCAAGGAGCGCAAGTTCGGCCGCGGCTGCATTGACCAGTGGCGCAAACAGCAGGGCGAGTGGCTGAAGCGGCTGGAGCAGGGTTTGGTGCCGTTCGAGGAAATGGTGGCGCACCATCCATTTTTGCTGGGGGATCGCCCGCACTTCGTGGATTTCGATTTGTTCGGGATGCTTGAAAATTTTCTTTACTCGGGCCATTATAAATTGCCGTCGGCGCACAATCATCTCAAGGACTGGCATCGGCGGATGAGCAAATTAAAGAGGAAAAAGACAAAATGAAAAAAGGCGGCCTCCCGGCAACCCGCTCTCTCCTTTCCGCCCATTTCATTTTTTATTTTGAATTGTGAAGAACTACATCATTGACACCAATGTCCTCCTGCATGATCCGCATTCGCTGTTGAGCTTTGAGGACAATCATGTCCTGATTCCCATCGAAGTCATCGAGGAAATTGACCGCTTCAAGCGCGAGTCCACCGAACTGGGCCAGAACGCGCGCACCGTGTCGCGGATGCTCGACGGCTTTCGCGGCGACGGCAGCCTGAGCGAAGGGCGTGAAACTGCCCAACGGCGGCAAATTGAAAATCGCGTTTCAAAAAAACGGGCAGGTCAACGGCGACGCCCATATCAATGGCAACACCGTGGACAACCGGATTCTTTCGCTCGCCGCCGCCATCCAAAAATCGCAGCCGAAAAATCCGACCATCCTCGTCAGCAAGGACATCAATCTCCGCATCAAGGCCGACGCGCTCGGGTTGCAGGCCGAGGATTACGAGAACGACCGCGTGTCCATCACCGACCTTTACACCGGCATGGTGGAAATGTCCGTCGGCACGGACAAAATGGCCGCCTTCCGCGCCAAAGGCGAACTCGCACTCAGCAGCGGCAAAAAATATTTTCCGAACGAATACTGCACGCTCACCGATGAAACGAATCCCAAACGCACCGCGCTCACCAAGGTGGACGTTACCGGCCAAAAGCTGGTGCCCATCATTGACAGCCGCGAAGGCGTTTGGGGCATCAAACCGCGCAACCGCGAGCAGCATTTTGCCTTCGACGCGCTGTTGGACGACCGCGTCAAGCTCGTCACGCTCATGGGCAAGGCCGGCACGGGAAAAACCTTGCTGGCGATGGCCGCCGGGTTGAAGCGCACCGTGCTCGACCGCGAATTCCGCCGGCTCGTCGTCGCGCGGCCGACCATTTCCATGGGCAAGGAGCTCGGCTTTTTGCCCGGTTCGCTCGAGGAAAAACTCGCGCCGTGGATGCAGCCGATTCACGACGCGCTGGAAATGTTGAGCGACCTCAACATGGGCCACGACCATCGCCGCAGCGGCGACCTGATGCGCTCCGGCAGCATCGTCGTCGAGGCGTTGAGCTACATCCGCGGGCGCAGCATCGCCAACCAGTTCATGATCATTGACGAGGCGCAAAACCTGACGCCGCTCGAAGCCAAAACCATCATCACCCGCGTCGGCAGCGGCACGAAAATCATCTTCACCGGCGACCCGTATCAGATTGACAATCCCTACGTGGACTCGTCCTCAAACGGATTCAACTACGTCGTCAGCCGCTTCCGTTCCGAAGCCATCGCCGCGCACATCGAATTGCAAAAAGGCGAACGGTCCGAACTGGCCGAGCTGGCGGCAAACATTTTGTAATCATGCACTTAGCGTCAGCGCCGAACAGGCCGGACAGTGAATTTCCCGTGCCACGGGCAGGCTGGTTTCCATTTTGCCAGTTGACAAAATGCCGTTGTCGCTGAAATTCCAGTTAGTGCTGGAGTGGGCGCTGCGGGCGTCTTCAGCGGGAAATTATGATCTCAAATGAGCGACCATCACCTTTTGGCGGGCGGCCTTATAGTCAGCCGAAACCACCAGTCAACGAAGACACACTTAAATCCGGGCAGGTGCAGATTGAACGCAAAACCTTCATCTTTACGCTCAAGGAAAATCCGCGTGGACGATTCCTGCGCATCACCGAAGACGTTGGTGGACGACGCGAC
>CAVYHV010000024.1:0-59952 GCA_963768425.1 Candidatus Bathyarchaeota archaeon
CCGAATTGGCTTTCCCAGGTTTGGCCGTTCTGACATTGCTGTTACTTGTCTCGTTTGGCCTAATGGTGTACGGAGTTGGCAGAATATGCATAGCCTACGCGTTAAAAGACACAGTCGGCTGGCTTAGAGGAACAATTGCTGCTGTAGGCGTGGTAGACATCATCCTTTCAGTCGCAGTAATAGTTCTGCCCAGCGTTGCATTGCTTACACTCGCAGTCATTCTCTCAGTGGTGTTACTATTGAGCGGGGCTGAGATGATTGTTTCCGGAGCAATCGGTCGCACATGGCTTGGAGATCTAGTAGAAGCCGCGAAAGATGAATTAGCCGCGAAATAGGTGCATGTAGCGATGTCAGGAAAGACTGAAGCCCCAAGAAAACAAGCTTCTTGGGTCCCCCTTTTCTTTGGTGTTAAATCTGATAAAGTTTCGAATTTGGAGTGATTCCTATGTGGACGCGAGTTTCGAGCCAAACTAGAATAATCAATACCTATATTCAGAAAGTGTATCTCTGGATGTTTCTGGGTTTAATGATTACCACTGTTACTGCATACTTTGTCTCGCAAGATCCAGGCCTATACAATGTAATATTGGGCAATGACATTGTCTTCTATGGATTATTAATTGCGCAGTTTTTAGCTGTCATTAGCATAGTTGCTTTCATAAGGAGAATACCGGATAATCTTGCAGAAACAACATTTGCATTGTACTGCTTTCTCACCGGGCTCACCCTTTCAGTAATCTTCTTAGCTTTTTCAATAACCTCGATCGCCTACGTAATTCTAATTACGGCAGCAATGTTCGGCTTCATGAGCCTTTACGGTTACATAACAAAGACAGATCTTACTTCGTTAGGTAACATCGCGATAATGGCCTTATTCGGGATTATTCTAGCTTTAATCGTTAACTTATTTATTGGAAATTCGGTTCTTGATACGATTCTTAGCATTTTGAGCGTTATCGTTTTTTCAGGTCTCACCGCTTATGACACGCAAAATATCAAGAATACTTTGTATAGTGATGGTGATCTTATAAAGAAGGAAATACTTGGTGCTCTCAATCTCTACTTGGATTTTGTGAATCTCTTCTTGGACCTGATCAAATTACTAGGAAAAAAGAGAGAAGCCTAATTCATTCTCGAGAAAGAAATTCGCTTTAAGGCATGTCCCAGTATCCACAAATAGTCCAACTTAAAGAAAGTCTTGTTTTAGAGGTGGTTTATGATAAGGTTCATTATTTGCTGGTGTTTTCCTAAGAAGATGATAATGTATTTCGTTAGGCTAACAATTTGGGTGTCAAACAATCTTGAAATCACCAATGAAAACACGAATGAGATTATGCCGAGTGCAATTCCAGAAATTAAATTTATTGAGCCAATAACAAGAATTACCGAGAGGTATAGAAGGGCACTCAATATGCTCATCATGAGTGATCTGATAATGAAATACAACCTTTGAAGCCAAGTGGAGAGTAACATAGCTTTAATGACATCTATTTTGTCAACATCTCTTTCAGACTTTGTTGAGGCTTTGTCCATGCTTTCGACAAGTTTCTTCGCGCTCCTAACATCTGTCAAATGCAAAATCCCAACAATTTCACTGCGCGCCGTCAGTTCCTTAAAGTCAGTTTGCTCTATCGTCTCCAAAATTCCCTGAGATATCTTCTCAATCTGCTCATCTATAGAACTCATAATCTCAACGACATTTATCCAAAAAAACTAACCAATAGAAAATATGATTAACCCGAACAAAAACCTACCGTTTATAAAGACCATAAAGCACGCGGCTCTGATGAATAAAGTAGCCCCCAACATGTTGAAGATAATATTCACAGGTACGCCTATGTCAAAGGATACTCTTGACGAGATAAATAGAGGCGCCGACGTATTTCTGCTTAAGCCTATTAAACCGGAAACCCTGATTAGAATCTTCGAAGAAAAACTTAAAGAAAGCTAAATTCAAAATAGCTGCATTTGAAGAGTTTGCATTTTTCGTTTTTCTCCTAAAAGAAAAGAAATTTTCTTCCTTAGTTTCCAGAGCCTCAGCAAACCTGCAAAAAATGGTGAAAACAAAGCATGAATGGAAAACTAGGGGTTCAACTCTTAAATGGGTTTAACAAAATCCCAAGCGAGTCTTTATCTAGCCCTTTTAAAGTGCGGAGAAACCGACAGCGAGAAACTGTTAGAAAAGGCAAACTTGCCAGGTCAACAAGTTTTTAGAATTCTTAGCGAGCTGCAAGAAGTAGGTTTAGTCGAAAAAAAACTTGTTGCGAAGGCATACAAGGTCAAAGCTATTCCTCCCGAATTTGGTCTCAAAATCGTTTTAAACCAAAAGCTTAAGCGATATCAGGCTATGCAGGAGAGTGTGATTGAGTCTTTTCAAAAGGCTCACTGGTATTTTAGCCAGTTCACGAATCCCGTTGTTTTTCAGTTGACCGATTAACCGATGTCAAACTAGCCTAAACAGTTTTTGTCAGTTGCGTTCTTTCTCTTTAGCCATTGCTGCTCTTTTGTTCTCACTCGGGTTAATGGAATGTGTTGTTACAGACCTTGTAGAAAGTGAATTGGATTCGAGCCTTAGGTGGTTCGTGTCGTTTGAATTTGAACCTAAAATCGATTGAGACGTGTCCATACCCTATGGAGCTTCAAATTTAATGTTGACGTTGTTGAGTGGGTTGGTGTAGTTTGTTTTCATGAGTTCGTAGGCACTATTTTAGCGGTTTTCTTTTTACTTCTTTAATTTGGTCGAAGTCTTCATCATCGCTTACAATAATGGGCGCTTTTTTGTTTAGTGCTGAGGCAACGTGGATTGAATCGCGTGGGCTTAGGTTATATTTTTCCATAAGTGATTGAGCTTGAGCTATTATTCCTTCATCAACATTGATGAATTCTAGGTTAGGAAATCCGAGTAGTTTTTGTCCTAGAGCTATTCCGCTGGTTCTGCCCAGCGTTTTTGTTGCTACCCAGACAACTTCATCCCAAGTTAAGGTAGATGTGGCCGCGGATAATTCTCCGGTTTCTATTTTTTGAAGTATTTCTTTTGCTTTCTTTGCTTTTGGCTCTAAGTTGGGATGATACAATGCTGAGTAAAGGAAGACGTTAGAGTCAACGTATTGCATGTCTTTGGGCTACCTCTTCATTAATTATTTCTTTGAGGTTGACGACTCTTTTTAGTTTGGGGGCTTGGGTCATGGTGAAATACTCGGTATAGCTGCCTTCAATTTTTGGTTTACTGAGGACTATTTCGTCCCCTTTGAGTTCTAAAATCACTTCAACTCCAGGCTTAAGACCTAACGCATCTCTTAATCGTTTGGGAATTACTACTTGACCTTTAGGTCCGATATTTTTTCGCGGCAGATTGAACACCAATTAGTGATTTTGTTCCACTTTCATTTAAACTTTCCCACTTATTGGTGCCACTCATTCTATTTGTATTTTTTGAAAGCATTGCTTAGCTCGGTAAGTTGGCGCCGGCGAAGGGATTCGAACCCGTGCGAGGGCGAAGACGTCAACCAAACCGTTTCTTCGCAGCTAATTCCTTCTTTTTTGTCTCCTACGGCAGTTTGGCAAACCAAACTTACTTGCAAAACTAATTGCTCTCATTTTTATTCTAGACGTTATTGCAAGGTAAAACTATGTAATTCACGCTAGAGCAAAGTAAGCCGATTTCAAAACCTTGTCATATGCAGTTAGCTAGCCTAAATAATCTGAATCGACTCCTTCCTCTCGTGAAACATCTACAAGTCTCCGGTCGCCTGAAAGAAGGCGATCCACATCTAGATTTTTCGCTGAAACTATTTGCAGGGCATCTGCTACATAGATATGGTACTTCTCAACAAACAACCAAGATTGCGTAAGCAGTTTTGACCTCAAAGGGGCAACCTTTGCAACTCCAAGTTTAATCAGCCTTGTAGTCTCAGCTATGAATGATTCCCGAGCAGTTGTATAATCCTCACTCTCTAGCCATTTCCTTCTGTAATAGGTCTGAAGTGCTCCCAGAACCTCGCCTATATTCCAGATAGAAAAATGTAAACTTGCAGTGCCGCTTAAGGCTTCCAAGTAAGTATCATTGATTTTCTCAGTCCCTTCCTCGAGCACATATCGCTTAACGATTGCACTTGAGTCCAGGTAAAGTTTCAAGTAGCTTCTGCCCTCATTTCGGTAATTATTTTTCCAGCGGAAGTGGCGATTTTTGGCTTAACTGGCTTTATCTGCAGATCTCTGATTTTTTTGCCATCCATTTGCGTCAGCGCTTCTGCCACGGTTTTTTCGCTGAGTTCCTCCTCAAGGGCTTCTTCGACGGCTTCGCTGATTCCTTTCAACCCCCTCTTTTTGGAAGCCAGAATTTTAAATTCTTCCCAGACATCGGCATCAATCATTATGCTTGTCTTTATTTTTCCCGTCATATATTTGACCCTAATTACTGAAAAGAGTAAATACTCCCTAATTAGCAATACTCTATTTTTACCGGAATCGATTGGCGCCGGGGAAGGGATTCGAACCTGAGACCCCTTAGGGAAAGGATTTCCATCTGAGCATCGGGCAAACACTAATTTTCGGTATTATTGTCAGTATCATCTGAGGTTGATGTGAATTCTGGAAGATTCCAATCTTGTATGAAAATCTTAATAATATATAACTATAGTTATACTTATAGTCGTGATGAAAAGTGCCCACAACAGTTCAGGTAAACGAAAAAACCCTCCAGATGCTCAACAGGATCAAAAAAGAGATGAAAATGAAAAGCCACGACGAAGTAATAAGAACACTAATCATCGAAAGAAAAAAAATTCCTTGCTCCATGTTTGGCTCAAACCGCAAATTGAATTCTTTCTCGAAACAGGACGAGGCAGAATTCCATGAGCTGTAAATACATCATCGACGCCTATGCTTGGATAGAATACTTCAGAGCTTCAGAATTAGGCGCAGTCGCAAGAGAGTATATAGAAGATGAACATTCAGCCACTCCAACAATTGTGATTTCTGAAATCAGCAGAAAACTGCAAAAAGAAATCACATTGGGAAATGAAACCCCTGATGGTAGGCTAAAACGTCTAGAATTTATACGAGCCACAAGCAGGATAGTTGACTTGGATTTTGAAATTGCGGCTGACGCAGGTAAACTGAATGTAGATTTAAAGGAAAACGCGAAGGGTTGGGGTTTGGCAGATTCAATTATTTTGTCCACGGCAAAAAATTTCAGTGCAAAAGTTGTTACGGCTGACGGGCATTTCAGGCAGTTGAACGAAGTTATCTTTTTGAAAGAATAGGTTTGGTGTTGCGGGCAGGATTAAAGGTGCCGTTCAAACTGTCTTTACACAATTGACGGAAAAGAATCAATCTTTTACTTGTAAACGTTATCATGGTGCTCGTACCTTCGTATGGTGACCACTTTCGTTGCTTCGTCAATATCGTAGACTAGAACAAATGAGCCCACATGGACTCGGCGCATGTGCTGCATAGGGCTCTTTAATGGCTTGAACTGCTGAGGGTTTTCCAAAATTTCGCTAACCTTTCTAGTCAGTGCTTCAAATTGTATTGAATCCTTCTTTTTCAGCTTCTTGAAAATTCTGTCTACTTTCTCAACGACTTCTAAGGAATACAAGCGATTACTTGGAATATCTTTTTGCAAAGTCGCTGACTTTTATAGTTTTTTCGGATTCAGAAGCTTTCAGGCTCTCGGTAAATTCTGGTCTTAGCTCAGGCTCCAAAATGCACTCTTCAAATTGCCGTGCCATCAGGTTTATCGCTTGACTCTTGTCCTTGAGACCGTGCTTGGCTTTAATGATATTCAGTACCCTATTTGTCCGATCATCAATCTCAACTATGGCCTTGACCATATTAACACCATATTAATGTTGTATTAATCTGGAATATATAAAAATTGAGGCATGTACCAGGAAATTTTGCAGTAATTATGTGACCTTGATAGCGAAAACAGCTTGAAACAAACGCATTTTTCGATTTTATAGGTGCCACGGGCTAGCTCGAAGCCGTCGTTTAAACCGTTGGTTGGGCTTGCACTTTTGGCGAAGCGCTACATCCCCGTTTTTAACCATCTTTACTAGTAAACTGGGACTCGAATCCCTTTCCCACCGTAATCTCTTTGATATTGAGTTAATTTTGGCTTCTCGAGACATCCAATTGCAGCTTTGCTTCTAGAAAATTATTAAATTCGCAATTGATACAATCCAAACTTAACCTTTACTTTCGAAGCGTCATAAACTTAATTCAAAAGCAATATGGAAAATGATGCCAGCAGACCCCCCTCCGTCTCTCTGTGTCTATCCCGGTTTATGGATCTGTATGGTAACCTGACAAACGCGAATATGCCGTAGCTTTCCATCGTAAGAAATCAAGAAATTAGTGAAAAACGAGCAGGAAATATGCAAAAGTGCTGCGGGCAGGATTCGAACCTGCGAACCCCTGAGGGAAAGGATTTCCCATCCGGGCGCATTCAGGCCAAATGTTTGATCTTGAGTCCTTCACCTTTGACCTGGCTTGGTTACCGCAGCCCGATGCACCCAAAATGTCTGAGTTCTAACTTATTAATCATTTCCATCATAGGCAAAACTTAGACGACTTTTTCCAAGTCAACGATGAAGCGCTCAAACACTTTGAGGCCGTTCATCCAGAAACTTGGGTCAGCCACGTCAAGGTCCACCATCCTGCCGATCTCAAGAGGTGACACGCTGCTGCCCGCCGACAAAACCTTCACAAGTTTAGGCACAAATGATTTGCCTTCCTCCAAGTACCGTTCGTAAAGTGAATAGACGAACATTTGGGCATACACGTAAGGGTAATTGTAGAAGCGGTAGTTTGCCATGTAGTAATGCGGCTTCATGGTCCACTCCGCCTCCATCTCGGGGAACCAAGCGACAGCGTCGCCATAAATGCGGTCACGCGCCACTGTCCAATGCCTGCAGATAGTTGGGTAATCAAGGTACTCGCCATCCTCAACGGATTTGTAAAGCGATTGCTCAAACCACACCCGCGCCGTAACCTGAAACGCCGTCATCCCTGCCTCATCCAGAACCAAACAGAGAACAGCTTTGCGTTGTGAATCTGATTTCGCCTGATCCAAGAGCGTAGCGGTCAACAAGAGTTCGCCGAAGATTGAAGCTGTTTCAGCCACCGTCGAAGTTACGCTTGTGTTCATGGATGTTTGACTGCGCGACATATAATAATCGTGGGTGGCGTGTCCCAACTCATGTGCCAGCGTGTAAACATCGGTAAGAGCGCCGTTGAAACTTTGAAGAACAAATGCGGATTTGCCTCCGTACCAGCTTGCACAGAATGCGCCGTTGCGTTTCCCAAACCGAGGCGTCGCGTCAATTCGCCGTTGGACAAACATTTCCTCCACAGCTGCGGAGTATTGTGGGTCAAAATGACTGTACGCTTCGATCACAAGTTTTCTTGCCTCTTCAAAAGTGAATTTCTCCTCCGGCGCATCTGGCAGTGGAGCAACAATGTCATGGTTGCCCAGTTGAGGCAAACCCATAAGCTTCGCCTTAAGCTTTAAGTAACGACGATATGCCTCACTTCCGCTTTCTACGGCATGTAATAACTTATCGATTATCACTTGCTCGGTATCATTGTTTAGAAGGCTGGACTCCATAGGAGACGTGTATTTCCTTCGTTTGGAAATCGTGACCCAGTCATTGCAAATGTTTCTCAAAGCCGAAGAAAAAACTTCATTATCCCTCCCAAGTAAACCGTAAATCGAGCGGTTCGCAGATTCCCTTGTTGCTCTATCAGAATGAGACAGCAACCCGTTGGCTTCTCCGTAATTAAGTGTCTTTTTTTCTCCTTTAACAACCACATCGAACATGCGAGTGTTGAGCCACTTGCTCTGCAACTCTTCCCAAGCCTGCACACCGAACTGATCTTTCTCGATAATCAATTGCTCCTCCGCCTCGCTTAACTGATGGATGACCCGTTTCTTGACGCGCTCCAACATGTGACGATAATTGCTCAAAACAGGTTTAGCGATCAATTCGGGTCGGGCTTTAACAAACTCACCTAACTCCAACGAAAAAAAAGCCAGTTTCTTGCCCAGTTCTGCCTCAAATTTGCTTACTCTGTCGTAAAGCTTCTGATTTTCTGGCAAAGTCATGTTAGCTGAAAATAAGAGGCTTGCATAAAGCGAAAGGTTCTCTATTTTGGCGTTGAATTCCTCAAGCTCTCGAAGGCAGCGTAGCAGGAGAGCGGGATCTAGCTGAACGATTTTTCCTCGATATGCCTTCTCGAAATGATCGACTGAAGTATTTGCCTCATCCATCGCTTTTTCAATGGAAGCATCGGTTGGACTTGAGAAAAGTCCGTTTAACTCCCACGTTATTTCCTGTTTTTCGCTGGCCAATTTTTTCGCCTAAGGATTAAATGTTGGTCTGATATTTTGGGTTTCCCATCTGCTTCATTGAATGTTTGCTTGTTGTTACCACAAGAGTAAAAGCGTTCATACACGGATACATACGGGAGTACGGATGTTGACCCAACACAAAATAATTTTAGGTAACAGCCAACAAATGCTCGAGCTCGCCGACGGCAGCGTCCAGTTAATGATTACTTCGCCTCCTTACCCCATGATAAAAATGTGGGACAATCTCTTCGTCGGAGAAGCCCCAAGAATTGAGGCACTGTGGCGAAAACTGGAAGCCGACGGAGAAGACGGCGCGGTAGCGCAGATTTACGATGCAATGCACCTTTACCTCGGAGAAGTTTGGCGGGAAACTTACCGCGTTCTCGCGGATGGTGGAATAGCATGCATAAACATTGGTGACGCAACTCGCACGATAAACGGAAAATTCAAGCTTTTCCCCAACCACGCCAGAATTTTGGAGATTTGCGAAAAAATCGGCTTTACCACGTTACCCTACATCCTGTGGAAGAAGCCCACGACAAAACCGAAATACAAAGGCAAAGGCGCGTTTTTAGGCTCAGGCTTCCTCCCGCCGAACGCTTACGTTACTTTGGACTGCGAGTTCATATTGCTTTTCCGCAAGGGTAATCTGCGAAAGTTCCCGCCTAAGGACCCTCAGCGGTACAGCAGTGCATTCACGAAACCTCAGCGCGACGAATGGTTTAGCCAAATCTGGGCTCTAAAGGGGATCCGGCAAACAGCGAGCGAACTCGAGAGGAGATCTGCGGCTTACCCCGTTGAAATTGCCAACCGCCTCATCAAAATGTTCAGCGTAAAAGGTGACACAGTACTTGATCCATTCCTTGGCTCAGGAACCACGGTTTCATCAGCAATACTGAACGAGCGAAACAGCATTGGATACGAAATGGACCCAGACCTGCTTCCCATCATAATTAAGAAATTAGCTGGCGACAAATCCAATCTGGCCCCTGAAATTCAAGTAATCAAAAGATAAAAAGCGAAAGGTATTCTTTTAGATGAATTTCGTTTTCTTTGGAATTCACCATTTGAGTCAACAAAAGGAAAAATGCATAATCTGTTATATGTCTTCATCGCGTAACTTTTTAATACAACTTGGTCGAGTAGAGGACAAAGAGCTGTAATCATTGGGCAAAAAAGATTCAAGCAATAGTGACCTTTTGAAGTTTAGGAATGTTTCCCGACGGTTTAACTTGTCAAGCAAACGTGCCAAAAGCCAAATTGCTAAGGATCGTTTTGCTTTTGACCAAACCATGCAGGGACATGATTGCAGCAAAATTCGCCAAGGCGGCGACTTTGTCGTGCAGAAACGCGATTTTTTTGGAAATAAGGTTGGTGAGCCCACAATTTTTGAAGTTAAAACAGGCACTTCTCAGCTGTCTGATGCGCAGGTGGAAAGGCGCCGGAAATTAGGACCAAAGCGTTACAAGATTGCTCGGTACTAGTTATCTATTGTTTGGAATCATTACAAACTGGTTGTTTTTTCAGAATATCTTCTTGTTTTCTTAGAATTCTTCGATGTAAGCTAACGTCTGAGTTGATTGATTTTTCCTGTGAATCTGATTCTATGCCGTTTATTGCGATTTGATCAGCGCAGCGGCAACCTCAAAAAATTTTTTGATGTATGGCTCTATGAAAGTTTAGGCGTCCTTCGCTTTAAGCTCAATACTCATGATAAGGTTTATTAGTGAGCTCCGTAGCATGTCTTTGTGCCTTTAGAAAAGTTAGGAGAAATTTTTTTCAAGTTGGATAATCCCCGCATCATTGGAGTTGAAAGCTTGAACAAAACAGACCTAACAATATCACAAAATGTTAAAGTTATTGGAGAAATGTTGAAGTGACTGCAACTATCCAGAAAGAAGATATCCACGATTTATTGAAAACCTTTTTCAAAGAAAAAGGCCTTGTCAGGCAACATCTTGACAGCTACAATGAATTTATCGACCATGGCTTACAAGAAGTGACCGATGAAGTCGCTGAAATCCCCATAGAAGTTCCAGAAAGCCCCTACAAGGTGAAACTTGGGCAAATATGGGTAATTGACCCTCAATCAAGAATAACTGGTCCATACGTCACCGAAGTAGACGGGACAAAACATGAAATTTACCCAATGGAAGCCCGTCTGAGAAACTTGGCTTATTCGGCTCCTATTGCGCTGGAAATGACTCCAGTTATCGACGGAAGAGAACAGGATACCGAACTAGTTTACATCGGCAACATCCCTGTAATGCTTAAATCGAAACTTTGCTTCCTCTCGCAACTTTCACGAGAAGAACTCATCGCCGCTGGAGAAGACCCAGACGACCAAGGCGGCTACTTCATCGTTAACGGCTCCGAACGCGTTATCGTCGCCATGGAAGACCTGGCACCTAACCGCGTAATTGTGGACATAGATGAAAAAGGAACATCGCCTGTTTATCAAGCAAAAATTTTCTCAACCACAGTCGGCTTCAGAGCCAGAATCGAACTTAAGCTCAAGTCAGACGACGCAATCTACGTCACCATGCCTGGAGTGCCTACCGAAATTCCATTCGTCGTCATCATGCGTGCCCTTAGTTTAGAAAAAGACAAGGAAATCGCAGAGGCAGTTTCACTAGATAGCGACATGCAAAGCATGCTTGCCGCTTCATTCGAAAAAGCTATCGGCGTCGACACCCCAGCGGACGCAGTTCTATTCATCGGCAACCGTGTAGCCCACGGACAAGTTGAAGAATATAGGCTGCAGAAAGCTGAAACCGCTCTTGACAAGAACTTTTTGCCCCATCTTGGCAGAAGCGAAAAAAACCGCAAAGAAAAAGCAATTTTCCTCGGTGAAATGGCTTATCGCGTTTTGCAATTGAAGACGGGCAAAAGGCAACCTGACGACAAAGACCACTTTAAAAATAAGCGCCTGCGTCTCGGCGGTCCACTTCTAGCAGATCTTTTCCGCGTTTCATTCAGAAACTTAACTAGAGACATAAAGTACCAGCTTGAGCGCATAGGTGTTAAAGGCCCAATAATTACTGTTTCAGCCGCTGTGCGTCCGGGAATAATTACCGAGCGGTTCCAGCATGCTTTGGCAACGGGCAACTGGGGTAGAGGCAGAGTGGGTATTACTCAGCTACTTGACCGAACTAACTACATTTCAACGCTGAGTCATCTGCGTAGGCTTCAATCGCCGTTGAGCAGAAGCCAACCTAACTTCGAAGCCAGAGACTTGCACCCAACCCACTGGGGGCGATTATGTCCAAATGAAACGCCTGAAGGCTCCAACTGCGGGCTCGTAAAGAATCTTGCGCTGTCAGCTTCAATTGCAGTCGGCGTAAACCCAGATAGAGTTAAACAATTACTTTTCGAAATGGGAACCGTTCCTGCAGCAGAATCCTCTACTGATCTGCGCATTTCAGGAGCCAAAGTTTTCGTTGACGGAAACATAATTGGGTACTGCAATAACGCAGGCGAGATTGTGAAGTCCTTCCGCGAAAAAAGAAGAACAGGCGAAATCTCAACAGAAGCCAACGTGACACATTTCACAAAGCAGCAAACAGAAAATGAAGAATTACACGCTAACTGTGACGAAGGCAGAGTCAGGCGGCCACTCGTAATTGTTGAAAACGGTGTTTCTAAACTTCAGTCTAAGCACATGGAAAAAATCGGTTTAGGCGAATGGACTTGGGAAGACCTCGTCAAAAACGGCTTAATTGAGTATTTGGACGCTGAAGAAGAGGAAAACGCTTACATAGCCTTAACCTTTGACCAGATTCAACCCGATAACACCCACGTTGAAATAGCCACGTACACGATTCTAGGTATATGCGCCTCAACAATCCCGTATCCTGAACATAACCAGTCGCCACGCAACTCATACCAAGCAGCCATGGCAAAACAAGCTTTAGGAGTTTACGGCACCAACTTCCATCATCGCGTCGACTCACGTTCACACATACTTCATTACCCACAAGTTCCGATGGTTGAAACCGAACTAATGGAGGTAATGGGTTACAAGCAGCGCCCAACAGGGCAAAACTGCGTTGTCGCGGTGCTAAGCTTCGAAGGCTACAACATGGAAGACGCGCTCATATTCAACAAAGCGTCAATCGAACGAGGCTTAGCCAGATCAACATTCTACCGTATCTACGAAGCTGAATGCCGCCAGTACCTCGGAGGCTTAAAAGACAAATTCACCGTTCCAGAACCAGGAACCCGAGGATATAGGGGAGAACAATACTACAGGCTTCTGGAGCCCGACGGGATAATCAGCCTTGAGTCGCAAGTTGTCGGCGGAGACGTATTGATTGGAAGAATCAGCCCTCCAAGGTTCCTTGAAGAATACAAGGAATTCGAAGTCAAAGGACCCTCTATGCGTGACACATCCGTTGACATGCGTCCATCCGAAACAGGAATTGTGGATGGCATATTCATAACCATGTCAGGCGAAGGCAGCCAACTCGTAAAAGCAAGAGTCCGCGATCAGCGGGTCCCTGAACTAGGAGACAAATTTGCTTCAAGACACGGACAGAAAGGAGTTATCGGCTTAATCGTTCCACAGGAAGATTTACCCTTCACAGATGATGGCCTTGTCCCTGACCTAATAATCAACCCTCACGCAATCCCCTCAAGAATGACCATCGGACAATTCATAGAATCACTCGCAGGAAAAGCAGCGTCAGCAAGAGGTAGACCAGCAGATGGCACACCATTCAGCAACGAAGGACCCGACGAGATCCGCAAAAGCCTCGTGAAATTGGGTTTCAGCCACACCGGCGGAGAAGTCTTCTACAGCGGTACTACAGGCGAGAAATTCGTTGCAGACGTCTTCGTAGGCGTAGTCTACTACCAGAAACTGCATCACATGGTCGCTGACAAAATCCACGCAAGAGCAAGAGGACAAGTGCAAATGTTGACACGGCAGCCAACTGAAGGCAGAGCTAGAGGCGGAGGCTTAAGATTCGGAGAAATGGAGCGAGACTGCCTCATCGGACACGGCGCAGCCATGCTTCTAAGAGACAGGCTTCTTGAGGAATCAGACAAGTACACGCTGTATATCTGTGAGAACTGCGGGCAAATCGCTTACTTCGACATGAAACAAAGACGCTATGTCTGCCGAATATGCGACGAGAAAGCAAAGATTTCACCAGTCATCGTCTCGTACGCTTTCAAGCTTCTTTTGCAGGAGCTTCAAAGCTTGTGTATTACCCCTAAACTAAGGCTTAAGGAGAAAGCATAACATGTCACAACAGGAAGAATTAATCCATAAGATAGTCGACGAAATCTCGTTCGGCTTAATTTCACCGAAAGACCTGCGCAAGCAGTCGGTAGTTGAAATCCAAACCCCTGACACTTACGACGAAGACGGAGCACCCATCACCGCCGGCTTAATGGACGGCAGACTAGGCACCCTTGAGCCAAGGCAACGATGTAAAACATGCGGAAACACAGCTATCCGATGCCCAGGACACTTCGGACACATCGAACTTGCCGTACCAATCGTGCATATTGAATTTACC
This sequence comes from Candidatus Bathyarchaeota archaeon, assembly GCA_963768425.1. Lineage (GTDB taxonomy): Archaea > Thermoproteota > Bathyarchaeia > Bathyarchaeales > Bathycorpusculaceae > Bathycorpusculum. The sequence continues at coordinate 13,882 of CAVYHV010000024.1, forward strand.
AAAATCATTTTTGACCTTCTAAAATCAACCTGCCGTAGCTGCGGACGCATACTCTTAACTGAAGACGCTGCCAAGAAAGCCCGACAACGTATCGAACGGCTCAACGAACTTTTAGGAACTATTCCCGATGAAACTTACAAAGAAATCATGACTGAAATAAAGGCTAAACAATGCCCTTACTGCGCGTCAGCCCAATTCAAAATCACTTTTGAGAAGCCGACAAAGTTTATCGAACAAACTGAAGCAGGCTCCGAGCCTTTGACTCCAAGCATGATCAGGGAAAGGCTCGAACGCATTTCTGACGAAGACTTAGAAGTCTTAGGCTTTAACCCGAAAGTTGCACGTCCTGAATGGATGGTTCTTCAGGTTCTGCCTGTTCCTCCAGTTTACGTTCGTCCATCAATCACACTTGAGTCAGGTATCCGCTCTGAAGATGACTTAACTCACAAACTCGTAGACATCATTCGCATTAACCAGCGTTTGAAAGAAAACATGGAAGCAGGTGCCCCTACGCTAATCATCCAGGACCTCTCCGAGCTGCTCCAGTATCACGTTACCACATACTTTAATAATGAAGCTTCAGGTATCCCGCCCGCAAGGCACCGCAGCGGAAGAGCACTAAAAACTCTCTCTCAAAGGCTCAAAGGCAAAGAAGGACGTTTCAGAAGCAACCTTTCAGGTAAGCGAGTCGACTTCTCCGCACGCACAGTCATTTCTCCAGACCCAAACCTTGACATAAACGAGGTCGGTGTACCCGTCGACGTTGCCATGCGGCTTTCTGTTCCAGAAAAAGTCACAGCTTGGAACATAGAAGAAATGAAAAAACTTGTCATTAACGGCCCAGAAAACTACCCTGGCGCCCTATACATCATCAGGCCAGACGGAAAACGCATCAGGTTGGAGTTCGTTGTTGACAGAACCAAAATCGCAGAAGCCGTAGAGTTGGGCTTCGTGGTCGAACGGCACCTTAAGAACGGCGACATCGCAATCTTCAATCGGCAACCGTCGCTTCACCGCATGTCAATCATGGCTCATTACGTCAGAGTTTTGCCCTACAAAACTTTCCGCCTACACCTATGTGTCTGCCCTCCATACAACGCAGACTTTGATGGCGACGAAATGAACCTTCACGTTCCACAAAGCGAAGAAGCCCGAACTGAAGCGCTGCTTCTTATGCAGGTTCAAGACCAAATCCTTTCACCAAGATTCGGCGGACCCATCATTGGCGCCATCAGAGACTTTATCACAAGCGCATACTACTTTACAAGAAAAGGCAACTATATAGGCAGAGATCAAGTCGACAGGCTGCTCACAGCAACCGGCTATACCGACGAACTTCCAGAACCAGAAATCAAAGAACCCGTACCAATGTGGTCAGGAAAACAAATCTTTAGCCTCTACCTGCCGAAAACGTTGAATTACGTTTTGAAAGCCAACATTTGCCAGGGATGCACGAAATGCGAAGAAGAAGAATGCAAACATGATGCGTACGTTGTGGTTAGAAACGGACAATTGGTTTCTGGAATCATCGACAGGCGTTCAATCGGTGCAGAGCAATCCGAAAGCTTACTTCACAGAATAATCAAGGATTACGGTACACAAGCTGGGAGACAATTCCTCAACAACATAACGCACCTTCTGAAATTATACATTTCAATGCGAGGTTTCAGTTACACCTACGAACAACTGGTTCTTTCACCGAGAGCCCGCAACCGCATGGCCAAAACAATGGAACGCATCCAAAAGAAAATCGACGAACACATTGTAAACTTCCAAAATGGCACTCTACCACGCCTGCCAGGTCAAACACTCGAGGAATCCTTTGAAATCTACGTTATGCATGAACTCGCAGTAGCCAGAGACGAATCGGGCAAAATAGCAGACGAAGACTTCACATTAGAAAACGCCGGCATCGTCATGACCCGAACAGGTGCAAGAGGCTCAAGCCTTAACATTGGTCAGATGGCTGCTTGCGTTGGACAACAGTCGGTCCGAGGCAAACGTATCCTAAGAGGATACTCGGGACGAGCATTGCCGCACTTCAAAGAGAACGACCCACTTCCAAGAGCAAGAGGCTTCGTCTATAACTCTTACCAATCAGGCTTAGACGCAATCGAATTCTTCTTCCACGCTATGGGAGGCAGAGAAGGACTAGTCGACACAGCCGTCCGCACACAACAAAGCGGCTACATGCAGCGCAGGCTAATCAACGCGCTAGAACACATACGCCTCGAATACGACAGCACCGTCCGCGACTCAGCAGGCGACATTATCCAATTCCGCTACGGAGAAGATGGTGTTGACCCCGCAAAAAGCGACCATGGAAAAGCAGTTAACGTCAGCAGACTTATCGACCAGATAAAAATCGGCCAGGAAAAAGGAGAAGTCGCATCCGCCGAAGAAATCAAGAAACAGCTCAAAAAAGTCGAACTTCAACTTACCCCGATCTTACTGAACCAACTAAAACAGAACTTTGCAAAAGGTAAGCTTACCGCAAAAAGCGTAGAAAAAGCCACGTCATCAACTGCAGACCAATACAAACGTGCCCTGATGGAGCCGGGTGAAGCAGTGGGAATTGTCGCTGCACAATCAATCGGTGAACCAGGCACACAGATGACTCTCAGAACCTTCCACTACGCAGGAGTCAAAGAACAAAACGTAACCTTAGGCTTACCTAGGCTCATCGAAATCGTGGATGCTCGCAGGATACCCTCAACCCCAATCATGACAATCTACCTGATGCCTGAACACGCAAAAAGCAAAGAAGGAGCTGTTGAAATCGCAAGAAACATAATCTACACCTCTGTCGAAAACTTGGCTTCTGCAATATACGAAGACCCGGTACGCGAAGAAATCATAATTGAACTAAACAAATCTATGATGGATGACAGAGGCATAACCATGGAACTGCTAAATGAGCGGTTACAACTGCAGAACGCAACCGTAACAGTCACAGATTCTACTGTTGAAATTAAACCCAAGAAAGCTGAACAGCTAAAACGCATGCTTGGCAAGATTCCTGGCTTCCAGGTTAAAGGCGTACCCGACATTAAACGTGTACTCGTAACCGAAGAAAGCGGCGAATGGGTGATACGTACTGACGGCTCAAACCTGTCAAAAGTCTTAGAGGTCGAAGGCGTAGACACTTCACGAACAACCACCAATAACATCCACGAAATAGCTAAAACCTTAGGCGTAGAAGCATCACGAAACGCACTCGTCCATGAAGCTAAAGGAGTCCTAGAAGATCAAGGATTAGACGTAGACGTGCGTCACGTAATGCTCGTTGCAGACATGATGACGACAACAGGAGACGTGCAGCAAATCGGCAGACACGGCATCAGCGGCAAAAAAGCAAGCGTTCTAGCGCGCGCCGCATTCGAAATCACAGTTCCTAACATTATTGAAGCGGCCGTGAAAGGTGAAAGTGACCCCTTGGCAGGAGTAACCGAAAACGTTATAGTTGGGCAGTCGATACCAATCGGGACTGGCTTAGTTGAATTATACATGTCAACATTCGAAAAGACAGAAAAAGAAGGAGGAAAAACCGAATCATGATAGATATAGATAAGGCATTAGCGTCAGCCGTTAAAACAGGCAAGGTATCTTTCGGAGCAAACACTGCTTTGCAAAACGCTAAAACAGGAAAGGCTAAGATGATTGTTTTAGCTTCTAACTGTCCAAAAACCATAAGAGAACAGATAGAATACTATGGAGAAATCTCTAAAGTCCCAGTAGTAACTTACAAAGGTGGCTCTATGGATCTGGCTGAAGTCTGCAAAAAACTCTTTATCATTTCAGCCATGAGCATCCGCGAAACAGGGGACTCCGACATTCTCAAAATAACAGAGGAACAACCAGAAGAATAAAAAATGGAGGAAAAAAACTGACAACCGGCATAAAAATCACCTGCGACGAAATGCGTTACATTGCATTGTTTGAAAGCATAAGCGGCGCAAGCGTGAAGGACTGTATTGTAGACGAAGTAGAGCAAAGGGCAATATTCATTGTCAACCAAGGCCAAGTGGGTGTTGCAATAGGGAAAGGCGGCAGAAACATACATACACTTGAACGCATGACGGGCAAAAAACACGAGATCATCGAGTACAGCGAAGACCCAGTTCAATTCATGAAGAACGCTTTGAAGCCCGCAGCAGTGAGAGAAGTGCGCGTTACTGAAAGAACTGACGGCAAAAAAATGGCAGTCATCACGGTTAACCCAAAAGACAAGGGCGTCGCAATAGGTAAAAACGGCAAGAACGCCGAACGTCTGCGCTTTTTAGCAAAACGATACTTCGACATTCAGAACGTAAGCATCACTTGAGAAGTCCACTTTGGGCAGATCTGGCGATGAAGCGTCGCTGAATCAAGAATTGTTTTTCGTAGGTAAATTGGAAAATAAGTTAGATCCTTTAATGTCCCGCTTCGGTTGATTCTGTTTTCTCGTCCAGCATTTCTTTTATTAGGTTGCGGTAGGTTTGAAGGTAATTATTTCCCTCTTGGGTAACAGAGTACACTTTTCGGGCTCGTCCACTTTTTTGTTGTGTTTTGCTTTCCAGAAAGCCTCTTGTCTCAAGGGCTTTTAGTGCGGGGTAAAGTGCACCGTGCCTTAGTTTTATGTTGAATTGTTCCTCTACTTGTTTTTTAATGTGGTACCCCCATGTTGGTTGGGCTTGCAGTATCCGGAGTAATTCGATTTCTAGTAGGTTTCTGATTATGTGTTGTACAATTTCGTCCTTGTAGGTTTCTGACATGAGGTTGTACCGTGATGCGAGTTGATATGAATTGTTTGATGTTGTGTTTATATGTTTTATGACGATTGTGCTGGCTGCTGCATTGCCGTGTTATGTTTTTGTATGCTTGTATTATGTATGAAGATTTATATTATGGTCTATTAATATTAACTATTCAAGATATGTCTGAAATAGGACATATTGTATCCATGTAGAACAGCAAAACTGTTCAACAGAAATACAGGTTGAGAAAAATGTTAAAAACATTAACAATGCAAAAAGAGGTTTCAAATAAACTGATGAAAGGTCTATTGGACCTCATCATACTGCAGTTTCTAGGCAACCAACCGATGCATGGGTATCAAATCATAACCAAGATTCGAAAAAACTACGGCGTTTACTTTGGTCCGAGCACTGTCTATCCGTTGCTTAATTCTCTTGAAAAAAAGGGTTTTGTGAAAGGCGATTGGAACATGAATTTTGACAGACCAAGAAAGATATACAGTCTCACTAACGGCGGTCAAAGCATGCTTGATTTCACACAAGACTCGCTGAATCTAATATGCCGAAAATTAGCTAATCAGCCATGTGTTGAGCAGCCCGCGTTGGCCATGGTGGCGAAATTACCAGCGCACAAAGAAGTTGCTTAACGGCGTTACCTGCAGAGACGTGATGTTTCGGTTGTAGTTGAGGTTATCTTATAGCTATTGTGCTTCAGCCTAGAAGTCTCCCTAGAAACTTGTTTGGTTCAAACGTGTTTTAAATATCTGGACATCCAATCTTTACTGGAAGACGTATTTGAATCAAATTGGAAGCTTGGAGAACAAGGAATTCAATAATCAATTGTTGGATTTGTGCAGACGTATCGCTGGCTCCGCAGATATTACCGCCATTGCACAGGTTGATAGGTTTTCTGCGGAGGGTTCAGGCGAGAAAACGCTGGTAGAAGTTGTGGTTGTCCTGCGGGATTTTCAGCCCCGAATCATCAGTTACCCAAGAACCCTAAATGAGAGACCTGTTTTTATCTTGGCGATTGACCAATGGGTTTTTGAGCGGGACATCGAGAGGGGTTTTCTCGGAGAGGCAATCGCGAGCAAACTTGCTTTTCCCTACATGGCGGTTACCGGCGATGATTACTTGCATAAACAAGAGGTCGCCCTGAAGAAACGTTTGATTCTTGAGCTGCTAGAAAATTTAGCTCTTAATTTTCCAGAGCTTGCCAGCACTCTGCAGATTAGGACGCAATATTTCCTCTATGAGGTGCTTTTGAACCGAATTAGAGTCTTTCCCCTTCTTGCATATAATGCCTCAAGCGTTATCGCTGGAGTCACCGTTAACGAGGTAAAAGCCCTTGAAAGCTACAAAGAAGCATTAAGCTTGCTTGAGAAAGAAGGAAGAATCTATTATTCTGATGGCTACGTCAAGATTTCAAAGAAACTTATCGAACAAAGCCAAAACCCGGGAATGCGAATTCTCAGCGCTACGAGGAATGCGCCGCGAACCCTTTTCACATCCTTTTTCGGTTTTTTCCCCCAACTTATGAGTATAGTTTCACAGAACACCGAAATCTTCCTTAGAACGCAAAAAATTAATTGGCCACGACTTCCAGATCCCGCCTACCTTTTTGTTGATCCTCAGAAATACGTGTTTTTCCAAACCTCGGAAGGCCTAATTTCACTTGCAGATAATGTTGATATCAAAGGCTTTGCCAAAAAAATGCTGCTGAAAGGCCAGGGTGAAAACATAGAGGTTGAACCGCTAGGTGGAATGCTAAACGACGTTTACGTAATCGAAGCCAAAGGAAAAGGCGGAGAGAGCAAAGTTCTTGCAAAACGTTACAAAGATTTGTCAGGGTTTAAATGGTTTCCGTTAACGGTGTGGTCCCTTGGCGTTCGGTCTCTTTCGGTTTCGGCTCAGGCAAGACTTGCCAAAGAATGTGCCATGAACGAGCTGTTGAGAAGCGAGGGGTTCAATGTGCCCAAGATTTTTCACGTAAGCAATGCCGAGCGTTTGGTTTTTATGGAGTTCATTGAGGGCGAAGGGCTTCATGAAACTTTAAAATGTATAGCTGCGGCCAAGAAGGGCGAGAGCATTGAGCAAAAACTAGCCATGATAAGCAAAGCGGGTGAAATTTTCGCCCAAATCCATTCGTGCAGCATCACTTTAGGCGATACAAAACCGGAAAACATGCTTGTCAAAGCCGACGGAAGCATCTTTCTAATAGATTTCGAGCAAGCTTCCCGAGTGTCTCAGAAGGGCAACAAAGCCTGGGATTTAGCTGTGTTCCTCTATTATTCGGGACATTACATGCAGCCGCTAAACGCAGGCGGAGTCAAAGCTGAAGCCTTCACTAAAGCATTCATAAAAGGATACCTAAATGCTGGCGGCGACATCAACGACGTTCAGATGGCTGGTACCTCAAAGTACACCAGAGTTTTCGGAATTTTTACCATGTGGTCAATCATCTCAGTGATCGCAAACGTATGCAGAAAAGCTGAATCGCCTCTTCTGAACTGAAAGCGAAAGAGTTGAGCGGTTAAAAAACCCCTACTTGTGAAGCAACTGTTGAGATGACATTACCAACAGCAGGTGGGATTATTTTTTCTAGAAGGATTGGGAAGTTGCAAAAGATCGTCGTTGCCCACGATGGTTGCAATGTGCTTCATGGTATTTGGCTGAAGCGAAAATGGACAGAGTTGATTCACATCTAAGTGGCTATTCTTTTGGCTGTCTCAATACTTCTGTTTCGGATAATGGTGGTGCAGGGAGGTTGTTCGAGTCTCGAAAAAGATTTCTATTGATGGCATCTCTTGGTTTGATTGACGTCATGAACCGAGAAATCATTTTCGGTTGTTCGATGCCTCGAAGTAGCCATTCAAGTGATTGAGAAGAGTTCCGGGTGTTTCAGTTAGACGTATCGTGAAGTTTATTTAGCGCTGAATGCATTGGATAATTGGTTTTTATGAACGACTTCTTGTACTATAAGGGACTCTTCAAGGTTAAGGCTATCACTAAAAGTGAAGGCTACTGGATTGTTGAGGCCTTAGAGGATTTTGATGATTTTGTTGATGATGAACGGGTCACCGTTAAAGTGGGCGAAAGACGCATAGTGACGCCGACAGAACTGCATGATAAAAAGGTCCTTCCTCCGCCAATACCCGAACACGTTTACGAGAGGCGGCTCGAAAAGAAGGTTAAACGGATGGTTGAAGAATACGAGAGCAAAAACAAGGAAGCAACAACGTAGACTTTTAGCTTTGGCTTATTGCTTGTTATTGAACGCTGTTTGCTTCCAAAGGTAAATCTATCGTGAATTTTGTTCCGTTGCCTTCTTCGCTTACAAAGCTTACTGTGCCGCCTAAACCTTCGACAAGGCGCTTGACGACTGCCAAACCTAAGCCTTGACCTTTCGATTTAGTAGTAAACAGAGGCTTAAACACGTTAGGCTTAACATTGTCTGGAATTCCCACACCAGTGTCTTCGACGTTGATGTGTATCCTCTCATCTTTTACTTTTGCGTTAATCTTTAGTTTTCCGCCGTTTGGCATAGCTTGAATCGCATTTATGATGAGGTTGGTTAGAACTCGTCGCATATAGGTGAAATCTGTCTTAAGGGTCAAGTCTGTATCAACATTTAGTTGGGTTTGTATGTTTTTCGGAATGATGGTTTTTGCGAGTATGCCGTTGATTAAATCGCAAAGTTTGGTTTCTACGATGTTTGGTTTTATCGTTCTTGTGTAATCCTGTAGGTCGCTAACTATTTTGTCGATGTAGACAATGTTTTGTTCTATCGATTCAATGCTCTCTTCCATAGCCTTCCTGCTTTCGCCCTTGGGCATGCCTTTTAGCTCATCGTTCAGCAAGTACAAGTCGCTGGTTATGGCTTGCAGGGGATTGCGGATATCGTGTCCAACCATTCCCGCTGTCTCGCCTATGTTGGCTAGCCGCTGGTATTTTCTCAACTCGTGGATATCAACAAAGGAAATGATGGCTCCGGCGATTCGGTCGTCTTGTGTAATGTACGGTCGTATTCGCATGTCATAGTAGTGCCCCTTTTCATCTTGCACTTCTTTGGTGATGGGGTGAAGCTTAGATATAACTTCGGAAATGTTTTTTTCTAGGTTTTCAACTTTAATGCCTAATTTGATGCTTGTCAGGGTTAGCCCAATTTCGGGTGGCGAAAGATTTAGAACAGTTTGTGCTGAAGGAGAAAATAGTCTAATCCTTAAATTTCGATCAACCATTACAATGGCGGGGTCAACGTTTCTGTTTAGATTAGTTAAGTCATCGTTTACCTGTGCAAGTGTTTGGTTTCGATTTTTCAACTCGTCATTTAGTGTCTTTAGTTCTTCGTTGCTTGACTGAAGTTCTTCTTTCGCAGTTTCCAATTCTTCATTTGTGCTCTGTAATTCCTCGTTGCTCGATTGTGCCTCCTCCATTGTAGTTCTCAACTCTTCGTTTGTTGCTTCCTGAGTTTCGACTATTCTCTGCAAAGACTGCCTTGTGGAGTCCAACTCTTCCCTGAGCTCTCGATTTTGTCGATCTCTGGCGTACTCTTGCCCTTCTGAACTATAGCTTAATTCCATATTTTGACGTAGGAGATTTGCCGCCGAGGTTACATCTTCAAATAGAAGCAGGAAAAAAGGTTCATCGTATTGCGGTACATGCATCGGGATTACATGAATGTTGATTGTTTTCTGTTCTCCAGCATACTCAAAACGTACTGCGTTTTCCTTGATGGATTTTTTTTCTTTTCTTGCATGATAAATGATCGACGTTATCTCGGGTCTTAATTCTTTACGAATAATCTTAGCCAAATTTAGACTAGCCAATCCCGATTCAGGCGAAACGTAATTTACAACGTTCCCTCGGAAAATAAGAATATCTAAATCATTATTGACTAGTAACGCTGCAGGAACATACTCGGTGATCAACAATCGGTCCATTTCGTCGCGTAATACCGAAAGTACATCTTCCTTCTCAACATTTTTCTCGCCTTTAGACTTTAGATTGGCATACGAGGCTTGCAAACCGAAAGTAATGCTGGGTTGCGCTCTTTTCTTAACATAGATTACACTTTGTTTGCCTACAGGTTCAAAGAAACTGGTGAATTGACTAATGCTTTCAGATGCTCCCAGAACCAGAAAACCGCCAAGTTTCAACGAATAATGCAGAGTGTGCACTATTCTTTCATGGAGGTACTGATCAAAATATATTAGCATGTTACGGCAGCTGACGAGGTCTAAGTTGGAGAATGGCGGGTCAGCAGTTATGTCTTGCTTTGCAAAAACGCACATGTCTCGGATGGTTTTTACGATTTGAAAGTTGCCGTTATTGCAAGCGAAGAATTTTTCTAGTCGATTTTTGTTGATGTCGGCTTCGACGGTTTTCAGATAGATGCCTTGTCGTGCCTTCTCAATGTTTTTTTCGTTGACATCGGTGCCAAAAATTTGGACTTGAAGGTTTACTGAGTTTTCGTTGATGTATTCTTGAATTGCGATAGCAAATGAGTAGGCTTCCTCTCCTGTTGAGCAGCCTGGAATCCAAATCCTAATTGGATCTTTAGACGTCCGGTTTTTCACAAGCTCAGGGAACACGGTTTTCTTAAGTGCTTCAAAGGTTTCTGGTTCTCTGAAAAAGCTAGTTACGCCAATTAACATGTCGTTATATAACGCTTCCAACTCATTGGGGTGTTTCCTCAAGTACTCTACGTACTGAACAATTCCATCAACGTTGTTAATTACCATTCGTCGGGAAACGCGGCGATTCACAACAGTATCCTTGTAATGCGAGAAATCAACATTAGACGCGTTTTTTAACATAGAAAATATCGCAGTCAAGCCTGTTTCTTTTCTAACTGAGGGCCCTTTTGTCCCCTTTTCTTGTTTTGATTCAATTTCGATGTGTACCATCTGAGGGTTCTTAGCGATGATTGGCAGTTTCTCAGCGATTTTTTCAGGAGGCAAAATGAAATCCGCTGCATCTGCAGAGATAGCGCTCTGAGGCATGCCTGAATACTGTGCGGACTCTGGACTTTGTGCGAAGGTGATTCCCCCTTGCGCTTTGATTGCTCTTAGCCCTTCGGTTCCATCGGAGCCTGTTCCGGAAAGAATGATCCCTATGCTTCGAGCCTTCAAATCGTCCGCAAGAGAAGTAAGGAAAGCATCTATCGGCTTTGCAGAGCTACCTTTTGTGTCAAGTTTAAGGATCTTATTACCCATGGTCATGATTGTTCCGGGAGGAATTACATAAACGTGGTTTGCTTCAATTTGCGTATTATCTTTAACCGTTTGAACAGGCATGTCAGTGAATCTTGAAAGAATCTCTGCTAACATGCTTTCTTGACCTGCAGCAAGATGCTGTATGATAACAAAAGATAACCCCGTGTCGGCAGGCAAGCATTCGAGCAACGCTTTGAACGCTTCTAATCCACCAGCCGAAGCGCCAATTCCAACAGTTATGACAGATTCTCCCTCTGTGAAATCTGAAGCGCTTTTGCGAGGATTCTCGTTCTCTTTAGATTTTTTCATTAATTTTCAGCTCTCAAAAAATGATTTGAACTTAATTGTACGTTCGCGGTTGCTCGCTGGCTACTTCTCAGTGAACACTGCATATTAATCTATTCATTTTCAAATCAAAGTCATCAGAAAAAATCTTCAAAAGTTCCTGACTGGTTTTAAACAGCTGCCAAAGCGTCTTGGGGAAGATTGGAGTTCAAAGCTTAAATGACACAATTTGCATTTTCACTTCCCAAGAGGGAAACACAGTTGGTTAACCCGAAAATATGCGAAGGAGACAACGTTCTCATTTACCTAGACGCACGCAGAACCTACATGATCAAGATACAGGCTGGCCAAACCTTTCACACTCACAAAGGCTATCTCAAACTTGACGAGTTAATCGGGAAAGAGTACGGCGAGCCGATCAAAAGCAGCCTTGGTATATACTTCACGACCCTAAAACCTGCCTTGACCGATTACATCATGAAGTCTTCACGCAACACGCAAATCATTTACCCTAAAGACGCTGCCTTAATCGTCATGTTCAGCGGAATCGGCCCTGGAAGCCGAGTTGTCGAATCAGGAACAGGTACAGGTTCCTTAACTACAGCGTTAGCCCACTACGTAGGCTCCACAGGCAAAGTCTACACTTACGAGTTGCGTAGCGAATTTCAGAAGAACGCTGCCAAAAATCTTGAACGTTCCAAACTCATCGACCGTGTTGAGATGAAAAGCGGCGACGTAACACAAGGAATCGAGGAGCGAGACGTGGACGCGGTGATTTTGGATTTGGCGGTTCCTTGGCTTGTTGTTTCACATGCTTACCAAGCGCTTAGACCATCAGGAATAATTGTTTCGTTTAGCCCAACCATCGATCAGGTAGTTAAGACAACTGAGGCGCTCAAAGAAAACGGGTTTGTATTCATTGAAACCATTGAGTGCTTGATGCGTGCCATGCAGGTTGAACGAGGAAAGACTCGACCACAAACGCTCATGACGGGGCACACGGGCTATATTACTCATGCGCGGAAAATCCTTAAAATGCCATCTCAACCTGCTGCGGAGCCTGCTAAGGAACAACCCGTGAAAGAAGAGGAAAAGCAGAACTCGTCGGAGGAGCCGCCCATGATCAATTTGAGTTTTGTCTACCCTTAGGACCTTTAACTGTGGCGGACTCATACATGCTGAGTGTCCATAGGGCTTGTTTTAGTTGTTCGCCCCGTGTTAAACCGAAGTAGAAACCTGCGATTCTTCCTACATACGGGATAACGATGTGGTCAAGCGCTTTATAGAGGAATGGGTTGCGGATGCGGTTTTCGAGAAAAGTTGGCTTCCAAATTCGGACGTTGTATTCCCAGCATTTGATGAAGAAGTCCCAGCGTATTTGTGAGAGCGAATCAAGTTCAGCGCCCTTCTGCTTCATTAGGACACAGTTCTCCAGAGGAACAAAGAATAGGGGTACGTAGAAGGCGTTGTAGTCTTTCAATTTATCCATTAACTCAAGAGTCTGAAGCACATCTTCCTCTTTCTCGTCAGGCAACCCAATTATCAACGTTGCAAGGGGATACCAATTATTATCGTTGAGTATGCCAAACGCGCTTTCAACGATTTCCTGCCATTGCTCAGGCTTATACGGCAGCATCTTGCCCGCCATGTACTTCTTCATCAAGCGTGTGCTGCCAGTTTCAATCCCAGTTTCAGATGTGATAATCGCTTTCTTGCCAAAAGAATACCAGCTACGGTCAATGAGGACTTCCGCAAGTTCCTTAATCATCTGCGGATTGTTAACCGCCGGCGCCAAAGACATATGCGAAGCCTGAATGCTCTTAACTCCAGGGTACTTGGCAACGTTCTTGACTAGATTTACGACGGCATCTTTGTTCGGCACAAAATTCTTTTCTGCTCCGTAAAGGAACAGGTCCTCGGTTACAAGGGTTATGTGGTCGCTACCCTCTGCTGTGGTCAATGCGACCTCACGCATGATTTTTTCAAACGGAACATCAATCTTATGCTGCATCGTAGGGGTACAAAATTGGCAGTTTCTGCCGCAACCCTTTGAAATTTCCACAGCACCATGAATACCCGCATGCTTAGCTAGGGGCATTATGGCGTTGTAGTTCCAGTTGCTGATTGATTCGTCAGCTTTAACAATGCGGGGAAGCGGTTTATCGTTAACTGCCTTTTTGAAGATGTCAACGATCGGTTCAGGTCTTCCGCCGAGTAGCACGCAGTCGACGCCGTAACTGTCGGATACGTGTTTACGTTCCAATTGCCAAGCACCAAAGCCTCCGACGATGATTTTGGGCTTGTACTTCTTAATGCTTGGGTGGGTGACGAGTTTCTGGAATTCAACGGCGTTCATGGGTTCGCCGCCGCCGATTATTGATGAGTACGTTTTACTTACATAGCCCATGCCTGTTGGATCCATGGAAGATATGCCAACAACCTTCGTTTCTGGACCTACAAAGTCTTCTAAATCTTCAGGGTGAACGACAACTACTTCTTTTTCTGTGAACCCGTTTTCTAGCAGCATCGCTTCTACTTTTCTTAAGCCGTAAGGAGCGAATCTTGCTCTTCCGTCTGGTTTCCGGTCTACTGGCGGATACAGGGTTTTTCTGACAAGTGTTAGGGGGAAGGGGCCTCTTGCAAAACCCGCTGTAAACGCTATGAAAGGATTATTGTAAAAGTCACTCATTTCTGTAGCTGACGCCGTTAAAACTATCTTTACCCCTGAACCTGAAGCCAACACTTTATCTCCTTGTCGAATAGCATACAAGAATATCCCATAGTCCTTAAAAGAATTACTATTGCCTGATTGGCAACACGTATGAATATCAGTGAAGCAAGCGCTAAGAACGTTGGGATAAAATGGTTTTAAAATTGAAGCTAAAGCATTTTCGCGTTATCAACACTATTTTTTTCTCGACTCGAAAACTATTGGTTTTGGTTAACGAAGGGTTGGATCAATAGCGCTATTTTGCTATTACTTCTTCCTCTTTCGGTGGAATAACCATTAGCTCTATTTCATTTTGTTTTGATGGTGATTTGATGGCTGGTTTTTGCGGTTCTATTGTTTTTGTCTGTTCTGAGCGTTGTCCTAGGATATAAAAGATCCATCCGACTGCGAAAACGATAACTAGGATGGGCGATAATAGAGCTATTGCGAGTTTGCTGCGTTTCTTTCTGTTGGTCTTAGTCATGTCGGCACCAACTATAGTATTGTAACTCAATTCTTAATATATAAGTTTTATTAATTCACGATGCAATTGAAGAGTGTCACTTATTGTTGCTTTTTGTAGCCACAATAGTTTAAGTATTTAATTTAACAAACATTTTGTGTTAAAGGTTAATCCCATGGATTTTGCTGAAGCTTTAGAGTTATCAAAGAGATTCCCCATTTATCGTCCAAAAATATTCAAAGGTTTTGTTGAATGGGGCATTTGTGATACTGAAACGGAGGGTTACGTAGTTTTTGCTGACACATTTTTAAACAAAGAATCAGGTCTTAACGAGTTGGAAGATTACGTTAAGAGTCATAAATTAAGAATAGATCGCGGTACCGAACACTTAATGATTTATACGACCTGTTGAGTTCTTAGGACGACCAAGCCACCTGGTTTACCGATGAATGATTCAATGTTTTTTGCGAACCTTGCCCCTCATAGCCATAGTCGCATGAGTAACCTTGCTCATACCGCCACAGCATCCAAGAGAATAAACTTTAGATGCTTTATTGAAAATGAGTCGTTCAAACGCGCAGGGAGGAGGTTCAAAGTGACCCTGTTCCAAATGTGGAACATTTGTGTTCCATGATTAGACTAATATTCATCGAAACCAGGTTTAGGTTAGGCTTAACATAGACAAAGAGACGATACTGATGTTTGCGGTGCTTGTCTTGACGCCAGCTTGGTATTTGGCAGTTCCCATATTTGCCATCTTGAGCGCGGGATTAGCGATTTACTTGAGCCATAGGCCTGCCGTAAGGAATGTGTTTTCGGCGTTTTTGGTAACAGTGCTGTTGATTTCAGCGTTGTCAGGAGTAGCGTTTGCCGCCACAGATTCGAAAGGGCCTGGCTCGTTGTCTTCACCTATTGTGTTAAAGTCTAATTTACCTGGCGAAGTGGGTTACTCGGTTTTTCAGCTTTCAGACGGAAGTCTAGTTTTGAATACTTCTAACCAAACGAGCACCTTCTTGGTTAAACTTGACTCTTCAAATCATCTTTTGTGGATGCAGACGATTCGAATGGGTCAAGACGTAACAAATCTTACCCGTCTCTTGCCTACAAGCGACGGCGGCTTCCTCTTAGCTGGACTTGTGAATAACGAGTGCACGTTGTTGAAAACCGATTCGCGAGGGAACATTCAATGGACTCAAATGTTCAGTTCAGGGGCTAAGGTAAATTATTTCATGGCGATTATCCAAACACATGACGGAGGCTTCGCCGCTGCGGATTTTGGAGAGAATAATGTGGAAAGTTTAGGTTGGATTTGGTTTTTCAAAACTGATTCTTTGGGAAACATGGAGTGGAATGAAACGCTTCAGGGAAGAGTGGCCGATTGCCCCTCAAGCATTATTCAAACGTCTGACGGCGGATACATTTTATCCTGCACCCCTTACTCCTTTGTTCCCAATCAAGGCTTCTTCTCTCTCACCAAAATGAATGCCGCTGGCACTGTAGTTTGGAATACAACTTACGGTGGCGCAGGTTATTTCATCCAGCCTGAATGCAACGGGGCAATAGCAACGCAAGACGGCGGCTACTTGCTGTTCGGTTATCTATGGGACAAATGTGCATGGATGGTAAAAACTGATGCCGCAGGCACTATGGAATGGAACCAAACATATGGTGACAAAGACAGCTCAATAACAAGGGCAGTTGAAACCTCAAACGGAGAATACTTGCTTTTGACTATTTCAAACCTAACAATTCCTGGATTAATGATGACTGATCAAGCCGGCAACGAACTTTGGAACATGAGCCTCCCAGGGGTCACGCTGCCATGGGGGTTGGAGGCAAACTACAACTCCATTATATCCGTGAAAGGCGGCGGCTACGTCATGGTAGGTTCAGAAAATAACTCCGTTTGGCTTGCAAAACTTAACCTTCAAGACAACGGATCGATCACGTTACAGCTGCTGTCAATTCCTGTTGCAGTCCTTACTTTGGCTGCTATTGTGATGCTTCTGGTTGCATTGAAGAAAACCGCGGGAAAAACTCGTCCTAGTTTTAGTCAACAGTACATGTTAGATACTCGGTTGTCATTTTGCCAATGCGTATGATTGCTTTAACAGTTCCATTGCATAGCCCATTTGGTCTTGTTGCGTAATCTTGATTTCTTTTTCTTCTCCGTTTCCATCGTTGAAATACCATTTGTATGTTTTTTCTGTAATCCACTTTTGAGGATCAACAAGTGTTCTAATATTTACTCTTAATCTAACGGTTACTCCATCTTTGCGAAGCGTAAGCACAGCAAACCTGTACTTTGACCCTTTCTGTCCCTTGAATAAGTGAAAGTCATCTCCACTTGGCTCAGCAATCAAGTCGGAAAATTCGTTTGTGATAGAAAGTATCAAGGCCTCTACCAAGAGCTTAACTTGGTCATGGTTATCCTCCAACTTCTTTTTCCAACTCAATGGTAGCTTCAAGGATTCGTTTTTGCCTTTCTGGTCAACAGAATCTTGAGCCTCGGAAACTGTTTCAGACGTTTTTGCTGGAGTGTTCTGTTTGGTTTCTTGCAGAAACTTTTGAAGGTCGACTTCTGCGTTGTAGAGTTCTTTCACAGCTTGCATTTTGCGTTTCAGGATGCTGTATTTGGTGACGCCGATTGTTTTGATGACTTCCTCGTTTCTTATTGGGGTACCGTGTAGCTTCTCGTTGTAGGTGAATCGGTAGGCTTGGCAATCCATCCGACACTTTTCAGAGTGTTCTTTCCAGTGAACTTTGCCGCCCTTTTCATTTTTATCAAGAATGTAACCGAGGAAACCCCCATTCTTCGATGCGTAATCTATATCAGTTGCAACAAAAACAATTTCAGAAACAGCACCGCCCTGCGCATTTTCCCAAGTGACATCGAAAACACCGAGCTCCCCCATCAACTCCATCACTTTTGCCGCATTCATTGCCAAAATCCATCCTTTTCACATTATAGATTTTTCGTTGCATCTTACCCATGTTAGACCGCTATAAACGTTACTGTAACCAAAAAGTGCTATAGTAGGGTTTCAAACTGTGATAATTTCGGCGAATTTTTTTGTTTGTGTTTTGGGGTGGTTTCTTGGAATGGGGCTGGCGTCAGCTATAGGTTGATACTTTATTTGACTTTATTTGACTTTATTTGACTTTATTTGACTTTATTTGACTTCATTTGACTTCATTTGACACAATTTGACAATTAGACAAAATTAGACGTTATTAGACAATCCTCAGGACTGAAAGGTGGCCTTTAGAGGCAAGCTGCAGAAAGAGGAGAGTTCGGTTGAAAAAAAGTTCTTTGTGTTTTGGGTTGCTTTTTTGGAACAGTGGCTGAACCAGTTGTAACTGTAAGCTGAAAAAAGCTGAATTACGCTATAATAAGCTATATTAAGCTAAAATAAGCTAGAAAACGCTGTAATAAGCTATAAAAGTCAATTGGAGATCAATTTAACATGCCTCTGGATCGAGCAGTAACCTTCAAAGCGTCTCTACGCAAAAGTAGTCGCATAGGTGTCCCAAGAGTTATAAGGGGACAGTTCAAGCTTGAACCAACTCAAATCTTAAAAGTCACAATCACCCTAGCCGACACATTAGGTAACAAGGATAGCTTTTTCGGTAAAATGCGAAAAGACGGATACATCACAGTTCCACCGGTGTCAATTTCAATGATAAAAGAAGACCGGCAAAGCCTAGAAAACCGCATCATAGAAGTCATCATTGAACCGGCATAAAATGAACCGGCAAAAAACCCAGAAACACCCTTCACTCACGCATCAAAGTGGCTTTTTTAGAGCTATGAACTGTTCATACGTCAGTAAATCCGGGATTTCTCTGCGGTTCATCTCTAAATCCGCTTTGTATCCGTAGGTGTTTATCCAATTGATCATTTTTTCAAAGTCGCCGGAAACGAAAGTTGGAGGAATCGTTGAAGCAGGTTGAGGCGGCGGTTGGAGATCCATAGGGGTTTTCCCGTATACTTTCTTGTAAGCAGTCATCATTTTGGTGAAGTCAACCTCGTCACCCGCAATTTCTACCGCTTTGCCGAGAAACCTCTCACGGTCTAGGAACATGTGTGCAACCCATTTGCCAATATCCTGCACCGCAATCATCTGGAGGGGTTTCATGTTTTCGCCGCGCATCCTTGAAAACGCGCCAAAACGCACGTTCGCGGGCGACTCCATCAAATTCGTCATAAAAGTTGTAGGGCGAACAATACTGTAGGGCAGTTCAATTTCTCGGATATGCTGCTCGACATGCCATTTGCTTTCAAAGTGAGGAATTCCAGTGTTACGTTCGGCGCCTCCAACAGAAGAGTAAATGAAATGCTGCACCGCCGCTTCTTTTGCGGCGTCAGCAACGCGTTTTCCTCGCTCTTCCTCTTTTTGGACACCTGCATCCATAAAATTCAGCATACTGAAAACGCCATATGTCCCATCCATCGAATGAATGAGACTACCATAATCATCCAGATCGGCTAGAACCATTTCTACACCGCGCTTCCTTAGAGCTTGCGCCTCATCACTGGCCATATTGCGAATCAATGCACGCACTGAGAAATCAGTTCTAAGCAACGCCTCTACAACTGCGCCGCCCTGATGACCTGTGGCGCCCACAACAAGAATAGTTTTCCCCATGACAATCACTTAGTTCAATAACAAAATAATTCGATTTCTGAACTAGTAGAAAACAAAAATGAACATATAAGCCTTTAGAAGGGCGTTCTTATGTCTAAGAACAAGTAAAAATCTTATATTGTTTCTACCCCAGTAATACTTATGAATATAACGCTCATAGGGATGTCCGGCGTTGGAAAAAGCCGTATAGGCAGAGAACTCGCGGACAAATTGGGCTACAACTTCATAGACGTAGACGAGATAATTGAGAGAAGCAGCGGCAAGAAGCTGCAGGAAATGATTTACGAGCTGGGTAATGAAAAGTTCCTAAAGATAGAAGAAAAAGCCATATTGGGAATAGGCCGAATAGACAACTCGGTGATATCTCCTGGAGGGAGTTCCATCTATTCTGAGAAGGCTATGCTTTTCCTGAAAAGCATATCAAAAATAGTTTTCCTCAGTGCAACTCTTGAAGAGATTAAAAAACGCACTTCAAACTTTTCTAAAAGAGGAATTGTAAGGTTAGAGATGGGGCTTGAGAAGCTTTTTGACGAAAGATTACCTCTTTATAGAAAATACGCCGACATAACAATAGACTTGAAAAGTGGTTACAGTTATGAGTTTGCAGTGAACAAAATAGTCAAAGATGTTATTTCTTCTTATTGAGGAGTTGTATAGCGTGATGGACCTTACTTCCCTAACTTCGTCACTCAATTGTTGTAGACCTAAAACAGGCAAGAAGCGCCTAACTATCATGGAAAAAGGGAAAATGTGCGGGAGGTATTTCCATTACACGCTATATTGTTTCAAACGAAAGCCTTAATTTTGAAACGTCAGTTTCAACGCTTGTGCAAAATCGAAAGCCCTAATATAAATCGTCGCTTTCATGTTTTGTCATTAATGTCCTATAATAAAGTAAATTTTTGAGGGCATCTTTTTGTTTTTGATATGTTACCACGTGGGAAATATTACTTATATGCGTTTTAACGGTTTTGACTGCTTGAGGAGAGAAGAAACGCGGAGTTTCTGGTGCTTTCTACTCCGGATCACGGAGGGATTATAGAGTGGTAACGAACTTGGGTGCTAAGACTCAAAGAGTAGATGCAGAGGAAGTTAAATCGGAGTGGAAGTCGCTTTGGCGGGGTCGATTCGACGATAAGGTTCGAGCAGAAGGTGTGGCGGATCGGAGTTTTCCGCTGTTGGCTGTGGAGCGGGGCACTGTGATTGTGGCCACGAGAGATTTTAAAGCGTTGAATTTGAAGGAGATTTTGCGTTCTTACAACGTTCAAAGTGTAGACCGAGTTGCTGGTCCGTATCCTTCTGAGGGTGGATGGGCAAAGTTCGCTAAAACTGTTTTGAACAAGCAGGGCCGCGCCCAAAAACTTAAGGCTGATGCTCTGACTGTGCGCCGTGGAAAAAGCACGCAGCTAAAGAAGGGCGGAAGAGGCTGGCTGCATCAATAAAAAAATAAAGCGCTTTCGGAAGAATTTCTTGTCTTTGCGGGTTTTGCTTTTTGGTTTAGCACTGTTAGGTTGAGGTGTTGTTTTGTTGTTGAAGAACAAAGGAACGGTGAATAAGAATCGTGGCCGTTTGGATATTGTGCGGGATGTGCTTTCTATTGCGTCAGTTAAGGTCCGCAAGACAAGGATCATGTATGGGGCTAACTTGAGTTTTGTTCAATTGGAGAAGTATTTGATGCTTCTTCAGGGAAGCGGTCTTTTGGAGTATGATGGTGATTCCGGTTATTTGGTTACTGAGAGAGGGATAAAGTTTCTCCAGCTCTATGATGGCTGTCTAGAGCAATCTGTGCGTTTGAAGGGGGAAGTCGAGAAGAACAGTGAGGATATGCTGCGGCTTGAGAACATGTGTTTCGGCCATAAGAGCGGGACTGATCAAATGGGCAATGAAAAAGAAGATCTGAAGTAAGGTAGAGCTGTACGATTTTCCATATTCTTTGTATCAAAATCGCTTTGTCACTGCCATAGTTGTGGAATTCTCCAAAAGATGGTGCGAGCGTTAGAGGTTTTTGATTAATTTAGGAAACTATTTATTGTTTATTGCATTAAATATATTGCGTACCTTGGGAGCATGTCGAACGGTCTTGACGTTTAGTTAGAGTTTTCTTCGCTTCACGTCTCTCTCTGTCAGGAGAGGATTATTTAGCGTTATCTCGAAGTTTTTATTTCAAAGTTTGGGACTTTAAGTCTGATTATTCCGATAAGAGATTGTTTTTGGGAGTTTTATCGGGTTTGATCGTATTAGAGTGAGTTTTGTCGCACTAATTCGAGATCTATTGATTTGTGCCGTGATTCAAACCCGGTTGTTTTTTTAATTAAGAAAATTTGATGAATTTCGATTTTTTTTCAATATGGTGTTTATGAAAAGTCGCCTTAACATAAAATTTTTGCTAAAATGGGTGGGTTCAAGTCATGAAAGAAGAGGCGCAAGGTTCAGCTTCGATTCAGATCTATTATAGCTGCGCTTAACGAGGAAGAAGGAATTGGACCAACAATAGTGGAGCTCAAAGATTGCCTCACCGAGGCTAAGATTTTGGTGGTGGACGGAAATAGCATTGACAAGACCGCGGAATTAGCCAAAAGCTTGGGTGCTGAAGTTGTTTTTCAAGATGGCCGTGGCAAGGGAGATGCGTTTGCTAAAGCTCTTGAACATATCGACAACGACACTGATTATGTCATAATTACCGATGCTGACTTTACTTATCCGGCAAAGTACATTCCTGAAATGATTCAAAAATTGGAGAAGAATCCGCAGATTGGTATGGTTTGTGGGAACAGGTTTACTGAGGATTATGGATGAAAACGCTTTGCATGACTTGTTCTATTTTGGGAATCGGATTATAGCTTTCACCCATAACCTGCTTAAACGGAATCAACTTGGCTGATCCGTTGACGGGGTTGCGTGTAGTGCGAGCGGAAATTCTTAGGAGCTGGAAGATGAAATCTAAAGGTTTTGACATGGAGGTTGAGCTTAATCATCGTGTGGAGCGGGAAGGTTTTGGCATCGTGGAGGTTCCTATTCAATATCGAGCACGATTAGGCGAGAAGAAACTTGGGGTTAGGCATGGCGCCGAAATTTTAATGCGCATGATTGTTAGAAACAACATATTGAAAGTTTATGCTTATCAGTTAATTAGTTTTTTCAGTTCCAATCGGTGATAATGCAAAGTTTTCTTTTGAAACAACTGATAATGCTTACCACTGTTTAGTACGTTTGATCTGGAGGCAACAACAAATAAAAAGCTGCTTCAAACTTTTCGCTGTCGCCCTATTGGTCTTCTTGGCGTTTGGCTCTTGCTTTTTCAGTATGCATTATGTTTTTGCCCAAACTGATCAAACCTCATCGAAACTGCAGGCAGCCAACACTGCGGTGAACCAGGCTTTTAATGCTGTTTTGGCTGCTGAAAAAGCAGGCGCAAACGTCACTGGTCTGCTGGCTCAGTTAAATGTTGCTGAAGGCGACTTGGCTCAAGCAGAAAACTCTTACCGAACTGGAGATTCCAACACAGCCGCAGCCCAAGCAGACAGCGTACTCCCAATTGCGCAACAAGTCACAACCGCCGCTCAAAACGCCAAACAAACCGCTATAGTTTCCGGTCAAAACGCCTTCTGGTCCACCATAGCATTTACAGTAATTGGTGCTTTCGTATTCGTTTTGGCTTTGTTTCTGGTTTGGCGCTGGTTCAAGCGACGTTACATTAACAATTTGTCTCAAGCAAAACCCGAGGTAAACAGCCAATGAAGCTTGAAGGTTACAAACTTGTTTTTGTTGCTGTGGGCTTAATTGGCGTTTTGCTCATTGCAACTCCTGCAATTGCGAGTGCCATTCGTCTTCCTGGTCGGAGAGCAGTTTTCTGAGCTTTATCTTTTAGGTCCAAACCAGATGGCTGAAAATTACCCGTCTAACATTGCTGTCGGCATGAACTACTCCGTTTATGTGGGTGTAGGAAACCAGTTGGGGTCTTCAGCTTACTATGTTTTGTACGTGAAGCTTGGCTAATGAGACTGATCCACTACCGAATAATACCCTTGGGACGCCGAGTTCTCTTCAGCCCTTGTATGAATATAGGTTTTCCATTCAAAATGGCATGAATTGGGAAAGTCTCTTGACTTTTTCAGTTTCTAACGCTTCAATCTCAGGAAATAATTCACAGATCAACACTTTACAAATAAACGGTGTTGCGTTTAATGTAGATAAGCCCGCCATGTGGGATTCAAATAGCACTACATTCAAATATCAACTTTTGTTTGAATTATGGATTTACAATAGTTCATCTAGTGCGATTTTGTATAATGACCGTTTTGTAGATCTTCAATTAAATCTTACGAAAACGGAATAATTTGTTTTTGCAGTTTAATGTTACTTTGTAGTTCTTCCTGAAAATTTGATTTTTAATTTATCGTGGTGAATGATTTTTGGGCGTTGATAGTTGTGGCGCTGAGACTTTCTTTATTGTACCTGCAAGAAACCGAAAAAACTTGGACGCGAAAATTGCAGAATTACAGAAAATGAATGTCTCTTTCATCATTGTGTGCGGTGAGAAGGTAAATCAGCCTAATGTTGTATATCAGGAGAATAGAGGTAAGTGGGCCGCAATTAACTTCACGACAACGTTTATTCCCAAAGAAGCCAAAGTGATTGTACTTAACGATGTGGACACCAAAATATATAACTTTAAACTTGCCTTTAATTATTTAAGCGAGAAAATTGCCCTTGTCTATTGTGGAGTGCAGGTATCCCAAGGTCCGCAGGTGAAGTTTTATAAAATTGTAAATCCATTGGTGAAGCGCTTTCATGTATTTTCAAATGGGGAGCTTATGCTGATTAGAAAGGAGATTTTTGAGCGCTTGCTACCGCTTCCTGCTTGTACAGCTGAGGATTCGTATATCCTTTTCAAAACGCTTGAATTGGGCTATCAAGCAAAGTTCTGCACAAGCGCGTACGTAACAACTGAACGAACTCATAATGCAAAAGAAGAAGCATCATATAAGAATAGAACAACCCTTGGTATCTACCAAGCCTTAGAGTATACAAAGCCTCCACCAGTGATAAGAGTATTTTATGCAATGTTGCCTTTTTTTGCACCCATGCTGTCAGTGATGGGTGAAGATGGCCGATCCTATACAAAAGGAATTTACCGAGCACTTAAAGATTATTTAACAAAAAAACGTCCTACAAAATTCTAATTTCAGATATATGTATGTATAAAATGATTTACATATCCAGTAGATGGAAAAGCAGTTTTTGATGACTTAGTTAATTTTGAGTTACCCGTAGTAGTTTTATCCCGAGAGCTCACTTTGGGCATCGTTCCAAAACCTTAAAGTTTACTAGTCGTATTGACGCTGAGCATACGCTTTCCCAGCGATGCAGCACCAAGGTAAATTTACACAGAATGTTTGTACAACAATAGAATAATAATCAAGGCTAAGCTTGAGTTACACAGCGAGGTTTTAACTTCATGGTTGCTGAATTAAAGAGACTAGATAGAGGCGTCGCCGTTCTTATTCCAAGCTATGATCGACCTGAAATGTTAGAATTGGCTTTACAAAGTTGGCTTAACGCTGATTCTGTAGCAAAAATTTTCGTGATAGCACAGGCTTCAAAACAAAATATTTTCGAGAAGTATGAAGAAGTTTTAGCAAATTTTGCTAAAGATGATCGGGTTACTTGTACTCTTTTTTCCAGAGGGATTGGTTCTATCAAAGCCAGAAATGCTCTTTTAGATATAGCTTCTGAGAGTAATTATGAGTATGTGGTAATGGCAGATGACGACTATCTTCTGCCTGAAAGTAACTGCTTAATAGAGATGGCTAAGATATTTGAACTGGACAATAGAATTGGGGCTATTGGCGGTAGAGTTGTTGTTAAGGGTTTAAGACAGGATGGTGATTTTTTCCTGAATTTGCCTCTGAATGTAGCTAATATTATGTCAAAGTTAACTGGTTATGTGTTTCTTGACGTAAAACATGGGCCTCGATATTCGGAGTTTTTAACTCCGTTCTTTATGGTGAAAAAGGATGTTTTGAATAAGAAGATTCGATATGACGAAACTTTCATTGCACCAACAGGTTTTAGGGAAGAAAGTGATTTTCAAAGTCAGATAAAGTTTGCCGGATTTAGTCTCCTTTTTGATCCACGAAGATATGTTATCCATCTTGGGATTGAGAAAGGCGGTAACAGACCAAAGATGAGTATGAACAAAAGAATGTACTGGAAAGCCCGAAACAGCACACTCTTCATTCTCAAATGGAACAAATTCGTTCCCAAGAGATTGTGGTGTTTAGCATTGTCCACTTTAATTTTGTCCTTGTATCGGTCTTGGACGCTACCATGGATTTTTAGAGGAATAAATGACGGAATACACGACTTTAAGAATATTGAACTATGCTGAGGGGGTACCTAGAAAATGCGTATAGTGCATGTTTTTCATCAATACTACCCTATCATTGGTGGTATGGAGAGAGTTGTTCAGGGGCTGGCTGAGGCTCAAGTTACGCTTGGGCATGAAGTCGGTGTGATCACTAGCAATTATGGGTCTCAGAAAATCTCAGCTGAGGAAATTTTGAATAATGTGCATATTCAAAGAATTAAGGCTTGGCGGCTTCACTATCCTGATCTGACGATTCCGAGAGTATTACCTGTCAAGCTATTGAAAAACGCTGATATTGTTCATGTACATGCTCAAAACAGCTTGTTTAGCCTGAAAATACTTAACGAGACCTTCAAGTTAGGGATAAAAAACGCATGTTACTTTATGGCTGTAGATACCTTCCAAAGTCATCCAAGTTTGTTCGTAAGATTTTTCGCTCCATATTATGGAAAAAGGAGCATCAATAAAGCGTTAAAGCAATCAAATCTTATACTTGTTAAGAGTCTGAGAGACTTAGAGATTCTAAAAAATGTGTATGGTGTTGAAGCTACCTACTTGCCTGATGCCGTCGAATATTCTATTTTGATATCAAAGAAGGAAAATCCAAGTGAGTTCAAGCAGAAATTCGGAATTAGACAGAAATATTTCTTCCTTTTCATCGGTAGAATGCAGAAGCTTAAGGGACCACACATCTTGGTTAAAGCTCTAAAGTATGTTAATGATGATGTTGCAGCAGTTTTCATTGGACCAGATGGAGGCTATCTTAGGGAGACTCTGAATTTGGCTGGAAAACTTGGAGTTAGAAATAGAACTTACATGTTGGGTTATGTGGATGAGGCGACTAAGATACAGGCTCTTGATTCTGCAGTGGCTCTTGTTCTTCCGTCGATAGCAGATTATGAGACTTATCCGGGCGTTATTTCTGAGGCTTGGGCAAGGGGAAAACCAGTGATAGCATCTAGGGTTGGTGGAGTCCCTTACCGAGTTAAACAGCAAGAAAACGGAATATTGGTTGATTCTTCAAATCCTAAAATGTTGGCAGATGCTATGTTGGAGCTTGTCGGTAACGATAGATCGGCTGAAGAAATGGGCAGAAACGGGAAGACAGAAGTATTCTCATGGGCGACGATAGCCATGAAATCCATCGGAATGTACGAGCACGTTCTAAAGGATAAAAAGCGCGCGTGAGAAGCAGTGAAAACACGGGAAGATGCAACAAAGCAGCATTACTGACCTACTTAACACATAATATTGGAATAAGGCAACCCGCAAGACTGGCAATGCCTAGAATCTTACATCGATTACTTCGTTAAAGCAAGAGTTTTATTTGATCAGCTTATGCCAAAATAGATCCGAGGACGTTTTCTTCTTGAAAGTCTCCATCTTGATATTGAACTTTAATGGTTCAAAATTTTTGAAAACCCTTTTCTCCACTTTGTCTAGTCAAACATTTAAGGACTTTGAGGTTATTTTTGTCGATAACAAATCGACTGATAACAGCTTAAGCTTACTGGGCGAAATATTGCAGGATGAAGCAAATAGAAACCTAAATGTGAAAACAATCAAAATGAAGAAAAACTTCGGCTATTGCATGGGAAATAATGTGGGCCTCAAGCACGCAAATGGCGAGTATGTAGTATTTTTAAACAATGATACATATGTTGCTTCTACTTGGTTGGCCGAACTTGTAGATGTTATAATTGGCGACCCGTCTATAGGCGCTTGCCAGAGCAGGCATATTCAACCTCAAACAGGTACGGTGCATAATGATGGATGGTATCTTGATAGATATTGTTGGACTCAAAGAATAATTCTGCATCCCTTAGATCAAAAAATGTCAAAAGTTCCTTTTTATGTCTCTGGATCTTGCATGATTATGAGGAAGGCTGACCTTGACAAATTATCCGGTTTCGACGGAGAGCTTTTTTTCGGTGATTTCGATATTTGCTGGAGGCTGAGACTGATGGGTTATGAAATTGCAGTGGCATTTAACTCACTTTGCTTTCACTTCGGAAGTGTAGCAACAGATATGCTACATCCTAAGGTTAATACTTTTTATTTTCATTGCAGAGAGATGCTTAGGGTATTGCTCAAAAATTATTCAACAATTAATGTTGTGCGTCGAATTCCTGTGGCATTGGTTCTCATGGTTGGTCAAACAGCTTATTGGACATTCAAGTGTCGGACCCCGCTGTTCTCAATGAATTTGTTGAAAGCGTTAATTTGGAATTTGCAAAAATTCAGGGACACATTTTCTTGCAGATTGGAAATTCAGAATAGCAGAATACCATCTGACGATAAAATTGATTCTTCAATGCTTAACTACTCAGTGATTCTTACGCGTAGCAATTTGCGTAACCATTGACGGCTTTTTCTAGCGCGGCGCGCTCGTGATGGACAAAGCATCTTGATAAGGGGCAGCTCGCAAGAATTTGTGAGAGCGATATTAAAGCTACTTGACAAACAATCCTTCGCTGAAGAGATTGGCAGTAATGCAAAAGAACTATCGATGAGGAAATATAGATGCCAGATTATGACCGCGGCGCTAAAAGAGCCTATAAAAGCATTTGTCATACATCTAAGTAGAGCTGTGAACAAGTCATAGAATCAATAGGCAGCTAAAAGAAGCAACATGGAAAGAAAAAAAGCATACAAAAACCATAGAAGAGATCTTACCAAGAAACAGTAACAGTTTCATGAGTAACTATGAGAAACCTGATTTTTCGAGTAAGAAAGACATTGGAAGAAGTTTCTTAGGAACCTGTAATGAATAACTGGCGCCGCCTTTTCCTGATATTATGTGTTGAATTAGGTTGGTAAGCATGGTTTGTCTAGTCTTCTACGTTTTCTGCTGCTAGCGTGTGCAAAGAATCGGCTCTGATAGTTCAAAACAAATTGACATTGAGTTGACGCTGAACATGAGAAAAGTCATGATGATTATACCAATTATGACTTTATTTGCGAATATTGCAATTTTGTTAGACATCCCAATTCTCAGAGAAATCATTGTTTTTATCTTCCTATCATTTATACCAGGATTTGCCATTCTCAGACTGTTCAAACTGAAGGAAATCAGTTTTCTGGACACTGTTCTCTTCTCGGTAGGTCTGAGTATTGCGTTTGTAATGTTTATGGGTTTGTTAGTTAATGAGTTGTATCTATTTCTTGGCTTTTCTCAACCTTTGTCGACTATCCCACTAACGGTAGCAATATCTGCTTTTACATTGACTGTTTTTTTCATCGAATACAGACGCGATTTGTCAGAAACTTTGAAGCTGAAAACAAGTTTTGAAGGCAAACTAAAAAATGTTTTCCCTTTATCCATAATCCTATTTCTTCTTCCTCTTCTCAGCGCAATAGGTGTTTTGTATCTTAATGTCTCCGTTATTCTCCTTTCAGACGCAATAATCGCTGCTTTGTGTGTAATGAGCGTTGTGTCCAGAAGACTGGTTCCAGAAAACCTATTCCCATTTTTGATTTTTTCGATTTCTATAGCTCTTGTTTGTCAAGTTCCGTTAACTTCAAAATATATTGTGGGCTTCGACGCTAACCTTGAATATTACGTTTTCAGGTTGACCCAGATAAATGGACACTGGGGTTTTCTTAATGCGAATGTTAACTCGTTGGTAACGCTCAACTACGACTCTATGTTATCAATCACCTTGTTGCCAGCAGTCTATTCTGCTTTGATGCACGCTCAGGGCGAAATAGTATTCAAAATCTTGTACCCTTTCATCTTTTCTCTCGTACCGCTAACTCTGTACCGAATATGCGAAAAACAGTTCGGAAAATTGATTGGGCTCCTCTCCGCGCTCTTCTTTGTTTTCACTTCTACAGCTTTTTACGGAACTGAGCCCTTAGGTCTCAACAGGCAAATTGTTGGCGAACTTTTTCTCATTCTCTCTGTTTTCCTTTTGATAAGCAAAACCATACCAGTGACAAAACGAAGGTGGCTCTTGATTATTTTTGGGGCCGCTTTAGTAGTATCACATTACTCCCTTGCTTATATTTATCTGGCTATAGTAGCTGTTGTTTTCATCATCTCAAGAGTGAAGCCTAGATTTGATGACGCACTTAATACTGTAACTGTATTGCTTCTTTTTGTGATGACTTTCTCATGGTACAGTCTAACCAGCGCGAGCGCGCCACTGATATCATTGATTAACACCATTAAAACGGTTTTCGTGGAGTTAACTGCAGGTGTGCCGCCTACTACAGGGACAGCATCTACTACTATGTTCGCTGTTCCCCAGGTTTTTACCGTCGCCACTTGGATTAATCTATTACTGTCGGGTATCGCATATCTTTTCTTGATAATAGGCGTTCTCGCAATAATATTGAGACCAAAAGGAACAGGAATTTCTGCACAGTACAGAGTAATGATGATTGTAGCTGCAGTCATCCTGGTCGCTGCGCTTATCGTCCCAAGCATTGCTGCAACTCTCAATTTCACCAGATTCTATGCCATAACTCTGTTATTTTTGTCGCCTTGCTTTGTTTTAGGAGGCCAGACGCTTCTGGCAACAATAGGAAAAGCATGGACGAAAATTAAGCGACCTCTAAAACGTCAGATTGCCTCAAAAAGCAAGAATATAGACATAGTGCTCTTGCTAATTGCGATCATTCTAGGCGCATATTTTCTTTCGCAAGTGGGATTTGTAAATCGCGTGACCAACGGTGCCATTCACTCTTATACAATTGATTTTGACAGAATTGAAACATCGAACGAAATCCAAGTCAAAATTAGTATCTTTATGATGTTTACATTCCAGAGCAAGACGTATTCAGCGCATCTTGGTTATTAAACCATAAAGTTGAAACAGCAGAGGTATTCGCTGATTCCTTATCTGAATCTCACGTACTTGTTAGCTACGGCTTAATTCCAAACGAACTATTACTTCCCATAACTAATACAACAATTCCTCCGCAAGGTAGCTTCGTCTACTTAGGAAGTTTAAATATAGTAAATGGTGTCATAACTACTCCTACTGGATCATTCAACACATCTGAAATCTCGTTCCTTCTCGATCAAAACAATCTAGTATATTCAAATGGCAATAGTGAGATATGGTGTGTTACTCCTGCCCCTTGATTCATGGCGCGCAGGCAAGTAAAATAATTGTTTTGCTTCGTGCAAGAGTGCTTTTGACGGCTGGCTTTTTTATGCTTATTGCAAGTTTCTGCTTTTAATTTTTGTTAGAAATAGTTAAACTAATGGAAACTTGCTGCTTGAAACCCTTATGGCGTTTTCAGATTCTTGGCTTACACTATGTCTCCTTCAGTTCCATCTTCTGTTTTCAAGCAAAATACGCTATGCTGTATCGAAGTTCCGGTTTACTGATAAGGTAGTCACTATCGAGACGGCGTAGACCACGCAGAACACCAGACACGTGTGGATGTAGGCGTTCCCAAGGCCCTGCCAGGTTAGCCTACTGTAGGCAAGCCTGGCTTTGACCCTGCCGTTCAGGCTCTCAGACATCGCCCTCAATCCCTTGTAGATTACGCGCAGGTGCTCAGGACCCTCCACGTCGATTCGATCCTTTACTGAGAGCACATCCGGCGGATTCTCGCGTCCCTTTTGTCGTCTCCAAGGTATGACACTGCTTATTTTCCGCGTATTCAAGGTGTCGAAGATCTGGCTGGATTCAAACTGGCTGTCACCCGCCATCAGCTCGACTTCGATATCTTCGCCCAGCACCTTGTCCAGTAGGGGCTCCACAAGCTTCTTCTCATTGACGTTTGCTGGAGCTTCCACATGGCCTAGTGTGAAGCCTTCAATGTCTACGAGGAATAGCGACTGATAGCCCAGGATGAAGCCTTTCTTTCCTCTTCCAAGCCGAACATCCGGGTCTCCAAGCCTCGGCTCGTGTAATGTGGGTCTCGACTACTCCAACCGGGAAGGTCGGTGCCGTCCACGCAGGCTGCTTGGATAAGGTCGACGGCGGAGAGAGGCTGGCTTTCTCTATGCCTGAGAGCCTCGTGGCGTAGCCATTCTTCTATGACGCGGAAGCCTTCGACGCCTATGCGTTTTTTCATCTGGGAGAAGTGGGCTTCCGTTGGTACTTTACTGTCGTATCCGCAGGCTAATCGCATTTTCAGGTTTCGACTGAGACGTTTTACAAGGTCTTTGACCTAGGGTATCTGCTCCAGTTGACGCAACATGAGGGCTCGCAGGTCACACTCAGGATCATACTCTACCGGTCGCCCCGCTCCCTCAAGATGAAGACCATCCAGAGGATAGGACAAAGAGGTTTTAAGTCCAAGTTCTCGGATAGAAGGATTGGAGAACCTGATCTCTTCATTTTTTACCCAATATGACGAAGTCAGGCTCTCCTTAATTATTTAATCTGCCTGCGCGCGCCTCACCCCTAAAAACTTAACTAACATAATAAAAGTCTCCATTAAGAAAAAGCAGCCAAAAAACAATTAATGACTATTTATGCGCTGGGGAATCAAAAAAATTGGTTAAAAATGGAATGGTTATAAGTCTGTTTTTGCTCTTTTACGCTTCTAAGGGACTTTTTTGACGAATGCGTTTTGGTGAATAAGATGCGGATATTGCAGGTAGTTCACGAGTTTCCTACGAGGGAGAGTGCGGGAACAGGAATATATACATACGGCGCTTTCCATGGAACTCAGTAAAACACATGAAGTCTTTGTTCTATATCTTAGATATGACGGGTTTCGTTACGTTCTTAATTACTCTAAAAGAAATGGATTGAATATTTATGAGCTGAATATTCCTTTCTTTGAAGAAATTATGAGGCTCGTCAGCATTAAGGCAACATATATTGATGCAAAAGTCGAGGAAAAATTCAGAGAGTTGCTGATTGAGATAAAACCAGACTGCATTCATTTCCAACACTTGATAGGTTTATCAGCATCTCTTTTAAAAATCGCTAAAGAAAAAGGCATTCCAACAGTTCTGACTCTTCACGACTACTGGTTTATTTGTCCAATAATCACACTATTAAAACGCAATTCTACTATTTGCAATGGCTCGGACGAGCAATCCGAGAACTGCTTTAGATGCTGGAATAATAACCAAGCTAAACATTTAGCTGATACTTGCGGGAAATTCTTGACCCCAAAAATGTTCTCTGAAAAGCTGTTTGAACCCACGCTAAAGAAAATCAATTCGAAGAAGAAGTTTAGAGAGAGAAAAGAATACATGAAGTCGATCCTGTTAAACACAGACATAATAATAACCCCTTCTCTGTTTTTAAGAAACTTTTTCATAACATCTGGAATTTCAGCGCCAAAGATTATGTGCTCCGTCAATGGTTACGATTTGAGTGCATTCAAGGGTTTCAAAAAGAAAAAACATGAAAATCTAATTTTAGGATTTGTTGGGAGCATCTTAGCACATAAAGGTGTCGAAGTCTTGGTTGAAGCATTTAATGAGGTGGATTCCATGGATGTAGAATTGAGGATCTATGGAAACTTTGACCGAAAGGCAAATTTTTTCAAACGCCTCCAAACAAAAAAAAGAAATAACAACATTAAATTTATGGGTAAATATAACGATGTGAAGAATCCATACTCAGAGATAGATATTCTAGTTGTTCCTTCACTCGCCATGGAAACCGGCGGACCTCTTGTGGTGAAGGAAGCTTGTGCAACAGGCACTCCAGTGATTGCATCAAATATAGGATGCATACCAGAGTTTGTAGTGGACGGAGTTAATGGGCTGCTTTTTAGAACCGGTGATCCAAAAGATTTGTTCAAAAAAATTAAAACGATAATTGACAATCCATACTTTATAAACGAATTTCAGAAGAACATAGTTTCACCAAGATCTATTACAGATCAAAGTAAGGAGCTTGAAGAAATATACTCTAATATAACTTGCAAATACGCGCGCTAAAAAGGTATGTAAGCTATTAAAGTTAACAGCATAACTTATTAGACATCTGTGGTAGGAATTTTTGGAACCAGGTTGTTGCGAAGCTCATTTTTCTCGAGAGTTGGCTAAAAGCCTTCAGTATTATCGCTAGGAATTCATCTTCAGACCTGAAGAACGCGGATGATATTTCGCGTTTTGGGCATCGCCAGAGTTGCTCGATGGGGTTCAAGTCAGGACTGTGCGGAGGAAGAAACGTTAACATTATTCCAAGTTCTTCCGCTTTTTCCCTAGTTACGTTCGCTTTGTGAGACGGAAAATTATCCCAGAACCATCAGTATCTTCGCCTTAGCGTGCGCGCCTGAAAAAGCCATATGCATTACTATGCTATCCAGATAGTAGAAATTAACACAAATCAATCGAATTAGCAAGAAGCTGGCGCGCCGCGCTAATGGGACAAGAATGAAAAAAGAAGGAGTAAATTGCAGACTTCACATAGGTGCGCGACGAGCGAGCGCTAATAAGTTGCAGTGTAAGTTACATCTGAAGAAGCTACAGTTATCGTTTGTGATTGCGTTTTTACGCCGTTACTCCAACTGCTAAAAGTATATCCTGAAACCGTATTAGCTACTAAAGTTACAGAGCTGCCGACTGTATCATAGAATATGTAAGGTGACGTACTATAAGACCCAGCGTAGCCAGCGCTGCCGTTTGCTGTTACGAATCCAACGCCAGTAGGTGAAGAAGTAACTGTGACAGCTACTACGGAAGGCGCTGAAGTAATAGTACCCGATCCACCATTAACAAAGTTGGTTCCGCAACCGCTATAGGTATTGCCGTAAACCGTGTTGTCCGTGCATGTTGAATCCAAATTGATTCCAGCAATAAAAGACCCAGTAATGCTGTTAAACTCGATAATGTTGTATGATGCTCCTATGTTGCCACTTATGGCTATCCCGTAGGTGCAAGTTGTTAAGGTGTTTCCTGAAATTAGAATATAGTCTAATGTTGCTGTATCACTTGAACCAGCTACGATGCCCATGGTAGCGGTGGTTATCGTGTTTCCCGCGATAAAAAGATAATTACCGCTGCCTGTACCGCCACCGTCTTCAATGCTAATGCCCTCATAAGAATCAGCATAGCCATCCATATGGCAATAGGCACTGCTTTCATCATAAATGGTGTTTCCAGTAATAATCGTGTTTGTGCCCCAGGTATCTATTCCAACGTCGCTGCAAGCATAAACCACATTATTTATTGCATAAGAGTTAGGAGTGTCCACATCAATACCGTTAGTGCCACAATCATAAACGAGACAGTTTACAACACCCATATTAGTTGCAGTGTAGCTGCCAAATACAGCAGGCGTTATCCCGAAAAGACGAATATTGTAAACGGTTGAGTTTTCAATTAGACAGCTGTTGCCTGAGATATAAATACCAATATTATAATTACCGCTTAAATCCGTGGCACCCTCAGTAGTAGGCGAAGGGTATTGGTTTAGTCCATTTCCATTCAGCGTTGCACCTGACACAACAATATTGTTGCCGTATAGCCACATCATAGTAGCAGTCGTGACAGGAGCCATGCTCGCAGCCTCGTTGTTAGCGACCTCTGTAAGTATTGCTCCACCTATTCCTGCTCCCGCTACACCAGATTGTAATGTAGATGCAAAAGTTACCGTGACGCTGTTAACGTAAATGTTCCATGTTGAAGCAACCGTGTAAGCACCAGCTTCCACGTAAACTGTGCTTCCAGACGCAGCCACTCCTGACGACCCTAACAGATAGTTGAATGTTGTGCTGGAACTGGTGCTTGAGTAAATTACCGAGCTGGCAGAATTTAATATTTGGTATTTTGAACCTGAAATATCCATGATGTAGGAATATGTTCCCGTGGGTGTCGGCGTTGGGGTAGGCGTAGGCGTTTGAGTCGGCGTAGGTGTTGGTGTTGGAGTCGGCGTAGGTGTTTGTTGAACGACTCCGCTTGCTTGGAGGG
Organism: Candidatus Bathyarchaeota archaeon; assembly: GCA_963768425.1. Taxonomy (GTDB): domain Archaea; phylum Thermoproteota; class Bathyarchaeia; order Bathyarchaeales; family Bathycorpusculaceae; genus Bathycorpusculum. Next base: position 49,154 of record CAVYHV010000024.1, read on the forward strand.
TGACTGATGCTTGTAGGGACGCGTTACCTAAGTTTATGGAGAAAACTGCCAAAACAATGATAATGACTGTAAGGGCTGCTAAGACTTGGTTTTTCATTGCGTGTTCACTCATGAAAGTCGTTTTGAGTTTTTGTTTGTGAGCGCATCGGAGCCGAACATGTATATGAAGATTTACGATTTAATAAATCTTCTGTGTTTGAACTATACAAGTACCGCATATTAAAATATATTAAATGATTTTTCAAAATCTTCCCCAACCTAGTTTGTGCCAGTGATGTTTATTTGGACTTTGAAACTTGTGACGCCAACTATGTTTGAGGACACGGTCAGAGTTAGGGTTGCGGCTACTGATTTCCCAGGCTGGAGGGCGGTGCCTTGTTGGTTCCATGTTATGGTTATTGGCCCATTTGCGCTCGCGGGACTCCAGTTACTTGGTCTCAAGTTCAGAGTTAGTGAAAGACCCGTGCTGGTGTTTTTGACGTAGAAGGTCTGAGTGATTTTTCCCCCCGCCTTTAAGGTTCCCAAATTCATAGAACTCAGGCGAATGGTGCATGCGCTGTCAGAGTATACGCCTAAGTTTGCCGACACAAACACTTTCCCGCTCGCAAACAAAGATCTATAGATGATGTGCTTGCTGCAAAAGTGGCAATTGATAAAGCAAGTCCAATTATGACTAATGCAAAAACTGCGGCTATGATTGAGAATCTTAGTTTTGCCGTAAATATCCCCTCCTCAAGTAGCTTGCTTCATTTTTCAACTTACTACAGTATTTGAACATCACAGGTACTGCTCCCGAAGTTGTGCGTATTTTTTTCTCTCTCCCTAAATTTTGTAACCCCATTAGCAGTAGAATCTTTATTATGGGTTTTTGCAAAATCAAATAACGTCAATTGTCAACTTTAGCGGGTTTTTGCAAAATCAAATAACGTCAATTGTCAACTTTAGCGGGTTTTTGCAAAGCCAACTTGACAAAGTTCGTGTTCGCGCTTCAAGTTTCGTAGCCTTTTTCCCATAATTCACGTGTTTAGTTGTATTTGAGGATACCAGTTTTTTGCCAATCCAGCTTGTCACAATATAGACATTGAACATGCTCGACGGTATTGTGCCCCCGGCATCTGTTGTTACGCCATAACCCAGGCAGATGCGTTTCTAGTAACTCATCAATTGAATAGCAATCCTCAGCGAGACGACGGAGCCTAAGCTTTGAACCTGAAAGATGTGCTGACCAATTTCAACGTTTTTTGATAGAACCCTGCTAGTTTTTCCCTTTCTCTCCTTTCTTGAAGCATGAATTTATTATGCAAACTTCCATTAACGTATAATCTGGGATAAGAGTCAAATGCGCATTCTCACTGCAACTACGCTTTGTTTATTTTTCCGTTTTAGGAAATGCATGTGACGCGAGTTAAGGGTTCTTCTGGCAGGATTATTTTTTGGGTAAATTTATTATAGGGTTTTGGAGTGGTATATTACTTGTGGGGGTTTTATGCGGGCTTTTAGTTTGGTTGTTTCTTGTTTGGTTTGTTTGTTGGTCGGGGCTGGGACGGTGGGGGCGTCGCCTCTTGAGGTTTCGGTAAGCCAGAGGTATTCTGACCGTGATTTTACCTCAGCTGTTATCTCGGAGCAACAACTACTGAGTGTTTTGCAGGCCGCGTATGGGAATTTTGGCTCTGGCAGGGTAGTGCCTCAAGTCGGATCTAACTACTCTCTTGACATTTTCGTCGTGAACGCATCAGATAGTTACCTGTATGATCCCGAAGCCAATTCGATTTCGATGTTCAGTGCAGCAGCGAACCTGGCTAAGATTAGCCCTGATTTGCTCCAGAGTTGGCAGAGTACCGCAAATGTGGTTTTGGTCTTAGTCTGGGACCAGACGAAGACGAGTAACCCGTATGTGGTTTCGGTGGAGGCTGGATGTGTGGCACAAAACGTGTATTTGGCGGTGATTGGTCAAGGTTTGGGTACGACTTTTGCTGGAACTATCAATTCTAGCGGGTTGCAGAGTGATTTGGGATTGGTAAGTTCGATGGTTCCGATAGCGGTTATGCCTATTGGTTTTCCCGTCTCCTCTTACACAAGTGCCACCCCCGACTATGGACTCATGACTGGTAATTTGCCGCAGGTGGAGATAAGTGCTGGATCTTTTTCGGATGCTCTAAGTAGCATGACTTTTGTCCAGTCTTGGGATGGAACAGATTTGTCCCAGCAGAAGCTTTCCCAGTTATTGTGGGCATCATATGGCTATTCTTCGACAGGGCATCGCACCACACCAAGCGCGAACGACATATATCCGTTAGTGGTTTACGTGTCAAACTCGACGGGAACGTATAGTTATGCACCCGAGAATCAATCAGTTTCGCAGGTTCAAACCGGCGATGCGCGCAGCGAGATTGCCAGCGCTTGTGACAATACCGCTTGGGTGGCTGATGCTCCTTCGATTTTTGTAGTAACGGTAGATTCTTCTTATAACGGTGGGAACACAGGTGATGGAGGCACCTTGGACCATGAATATGTTGAGGTTGACGTTGGGTGTGTGGTGCAGCAGATTCTGCTTGAGTCTTCAGTCACAAACCTTTCAGGAAACGCAGTAACAAACGGCTTGGATTCTTGGAATGGAAATGGCGCGCAAGCATTAAGAAACGCGCTTGGCTTTGCACCGTCCATTATTCCACTCTGTGTTGTGCCTGTCGGTTACGCTGCTGCTATTCCTTCTCCTTCGCCGTCTGCTAGTTCTTCTCCAAGTGGGACAGCGGTTCCAAGTACTTTCTCATCTCCGTCGCCATTACCGACGAGTTCACCTTCATCTTCCCAGACTGTGGCGCCGTCTCCTTCAATTCCTGAATTGATCCCAGCATACTTAGCGGTGGTCCTAGTGTCTGTGGCAGTTTTTTCGGTTTTGATCTTGAGGAGACATAGGTTTAAGGCATTGAGCTATGTCTTAACCGCCAAACCAAAGTATTGGGAGGCTGATTTTTTCAGAATTGCAAAATGAAATTCAGAACCGCTGCATCTTCCAATGGAATGCAACCCACGCCGTCTCGGAGAAGACGCTTCGACCAAGAAACGTGAAAGCGCCAAATCCCGGAAAATGCATGAAACTCTGAAATATACAATCGTTCAATTGCATACCTAAAAAGTTTAAATTCAGAGACATAGTTAAAGAAAACGGAGATCTTATGCATGAGCGTTCTTGATGTCTTAAAGAAGAGGCGCAGTATACGCAAGTACCAGACCAAGCCTGTAGAAAGCGAGAAAATAACTGAGGTTTTGGACGCAGCAAGATTGGGGCCATCTGCTAATAATCAACAACCCTGCTATTTCATAGTAATTACTAGGCCAGAAGCTAAAGAAAGCCTAAGGGCAGCCTACAAAGCAGACTGGTTTGTTCAGTCTCCAGTAATAATTGTTGGATGCGCTAACCCAAAAGAAGCTTGGAGACGAGGATCGTTCGGTGAGGAGTACTGGAAGGTTGACTTGGCAATAGCTTTCCAAAACTTGGTTTTGGCGGCAACCGAATTGGGGCTTGGCACATGTTGGATAGCTGCCTTTGACGAAAACGCAGTAAAGAACGCTCTAAACATACCTAAGGAAGTTCGAGTAGTGGCTATGACCCCGCTTGGTTACCCAGACGAGGAAAAAGATCCAGTGACTGACCGAAAACCGCTAGAAAAGATAGTTCACCATGAAAAATGGTGAAAAGAAAGAAACAAAAACAGAAGACAAATCTTAATGACCTATAAACCCCCATTGCAAGGTGCTTGAAAATACTCGTAAATGTATTGCTCACAATGATACAACTTGAGCCGCCTTCGGCCACTCATCTGAATCTATGAATAAGGAGCAAAGATCTGTAATATTTTTTTAAGCTTAACATAGTACTAATATTCTTCATCTAAGTATAGCTTACTGAGCATTTGGTGTGAATTTGACGCGCGTTACCGTCTTACTCACTTGTACAGGCGGGGTTATCAGTCCCAGTCATATCGGGAGTCTGCGCGCTAACCCTGATGCCAGACCACTGAAGATAATAGCTACGGACGCGACTGTGCCTTGCGTTGGTCAATACTTGGCTGACAAATTTTATCAGGTTCCCTTTGGCACCTCGCCGGATTACCTGAGTCGAATGTTAGATATTTGCAGGCACGAATCGGTCGATGTTCTTTTTCCTGCATCTCATGAAGAAGCACTTACTCTAACGAAACACAGAGTGGCTTTCACAGAGATTGGAACCGTGATTGCTGCATCCAGATTTGAAGTGTTGGAAGCATCTTTTAACAAGCAGCTTGCTTATCAGAAGTTAAAGGACTGTGATTTGCCTTGTCCAGAGTTTCGCGCGGTCAAAAGCATTGATGAGTTTAAAGCGGCTGCTGTTGAGCTTGGAATCGAAAACAGTAAAGTAGTCATGAAGCCTTCCTTGACTCGAGGTGGACGGGGAGCAAGAATTTTAACTAAAGAAAATTTAGCCCGCACTTTGTTAAGTGAGAAAGCTGGGTATCTTGACGCGAACTATGATGAGGTCGTGCAGACGCTTGGCCAGTTAGGCGACGAGCAGTTTCCTGAACTTGTTTTGATGGAGTATCTTCCTGGGATAATTTACAGTGTTGATTTTTTGGCGAAAAATGGAAAAGCGTTGATTACCGTACCCAAAGTGAGGCTTGTGGGAAATTCAAGCCAAACAATAGTAGGCGTGGTTAGACGTAACGCAGTAATAGAAGAGTCCGTGGCCCGCATAAGTGAAGCGTTTGGTTTTGACTACAACGTTAACTTTGAAATGGCTGCTCGTAGCGATGGTACGGTGTTGCCTTTTGATTTTAACCCGCGCATTGCCGCCTCAGTAGCTTTCTGTTCGGCTGCGGGTGCGAACTTGATTTATTTTGCCTTGAAGATGGCTTTGGGCGAAGAAGTGCCTAAAGTTGAAGTTAAAGACGGCGTAATGATGCTTAGGTACTTCAAGGAACTTTATGTAGGCGCGGCTACTGAAGTGTAAGTATGGCTCATATCAGCGCTGTTATTTTTGATCTTGACAATGTTCTTTATGATGAGAGAAACTATGTTTTCGCGGCTTTTCGCAGCCATTGCTCTTTTTCTTTCTAAATGCTCTCGGTTTTCCAAGGATGAGATTTATTCGAAGTTAGTTTTCGATTTTAAGCAAAAAGGCAGCATGTATCCGAGGCTCTTCAATGACGCCATTGACGATCTTGGTCTTAATCAAAACCTTGTCCCGGAAATCCTGAAATTGTATGCCACAGTGGATTCAAAGATCGAGCTTTTTTCGGAGACAACAAATACGCTTTTTATGCTTAGGCGTCTTGGGCTGAAGCTGGCTCTCGTTACCAACGGCTGTGCTCAGGCTCAACGTAACAAGGTTCGGTTGCTCGGAATTGAAAATTCTTTTGACGCTATCATTTATGCTCGTGAAACGCAGTTTGCCAAAGAGAAACCCCATCCAGAGGCCTATATTGCAGCTTTGCAGAAACTTAATGTGAGAGCTAATGAAGCGATTTGTGTTGGCGATAATCCGTCATACTGATTTTTTGGGAGCTAAACAGTTGGGCATGCTAACGGTTCGCCTTCTTTGCGGAGAGTTTGCAGATGTCCATTTAAGTGATGAGTACGAAGCTGAAATTGCATTACAGAACATCACTGAGGTTCCGGACGTTGTTAAGCAGCTTAATCGATAGATGCCTTAAAACCCATGTTTGCTACATGAGATTTTCTTTCGTTCAAGCGGTTGACTATTGCGCTTTCGGAATAAAAGTTAAATCTGAATAAAATAGCAGTAATTGGATGATTAGCATGGTCTATCAGAGCAGGGTCATTTTGGCTGTCGGGGCGCATCCTGACGATATAGAACTGGGATGCGGGGGCACATTACACAAAGCGCGTGAGAATCAGATCCGTGTAATTGCTTTGTACTTAACCAAAGGCGAGAAAAGTGGATCCAAAGAGGCCCGCATGAAAGAAAGCCAAGATGCGCTAGGCGTTTTGGGTGTCAATGAAGTTTTCTTTGAGGATTATCCAGACACTCAAATACCCGACTCACATGAGGTTATAGAATGCCTGGAGAAATATGCTGTTAAGTTCAAGCCCCAAGTAGTCCTCACACATACTGTCAATGATATTCATCAAGACCACCGATGTGTAGGTTGGTTGTCTATGACCGCTTTTAGGGATATTCCAAAGATTCTTTCATTTGAAACCCCTCGGGTTAGGCCTGCTGCGTTCATACCCAACTACTTCGTAGACATAAGTGGGAGCGTAGAAAAAAAATGGAAGGCTCTTCAATGTCACGTGTCACAACATGACAAACGATATCTCACTTACGAATCAATGATTAACCTATCATCTTTCCGCGGGAGTCAAGTCGGCGTCAAAGCAGCCGAAGCGTTCGAAATTGTAAAATACTTGGAAACCTAATCGCATGATTGACCAACAACTTTCGGAAATATGTTCAATTATTTTGGAGATGAACTTGTATGAACCATAAGTCTTCATTCCCCTTTTTTGACGACGCCAGCATTGGCTTAATCCTTAAAGACATCGAAGCCACATTGAGAAACGGAGTTTTAACCGGAGGGCTGCACACAGAGGAACTTGAAACAAAGTTCAGTACCTATTTAAAAGCAAAGCACGCAGTAGCCGTAAGTTCAGGCGCCACCAGCCTCGAAATTCCTCTCCGCTACTTCGAAGTTAAAGACAAAGAAGTCATAGTCCCAACTAACACCTTTGTCGCCACTCCAAATTCAGTCGTGCTCGCAGGAGCTAAACCCGTTTTCGCCGACATGAGAGAAGATACATTATGTATAGATCCAGACGATGTAAGGCGCAAAATTTCATCCAAAACAGCAGCGATAATTGTAGTTCACATAGCCGGTCTTATATGCCCACAGATAGATGAATTTTCAGAGATTTGCAAAGATAACAATTTATTTCTAATAGAAGATTGCGCTCATGCCCATGGCGCCAAAATTGAAAACAGACAGGCAGGAACCCTTGGTGATGTTGGCTGCTTCTCTTTTGCCCCCACAAAAAACATGACTACCGGAGAAGGCGGAATTCTAGTAACCGAAAATAGTGGCTTAGCTCAAGCGGCTCGTTTCATGAGAAATCGAGGATTAAACAATGAACGTCTTATGGTGATGCTGGGGCAAAGCTGGTGCATGAGCGAGATAGACGCAATACTAGGAGTGCACCAACTTGAAAACCTAGAGTATTTTGTGACCAGAAGGAACCACATAGCCAATCAATACGATCGTCTCTTAGGAAACGTCAAAGGCATTTCACTATTCAAAACACCCGCCAACATTCGACACAGCTTCCACAAATACCCTGTTAAATGTGATGAAAACATAGATGTCGAAAAAGTGGCACAGATTCTTAAGGTGAAATTTGGAATTGAAACTGGCCGCGTTTATTATCCTCCGTGTCACCTTCATCCTTACTACAAGAAAACTTTTGGAACACGGGAAGGCGATTTTCCTGTGGCTGAGCGTGTGCTGAGGCAAGTTTTGTGTTTGCCTATTCATTTGGGTTTAGTTGACGAACAAATCAAGGACATATCTGGCGCCTTCGAAATATCCATCGGAGAATCAAAAAAATGATGGCAACAATTTTCACATCTCGCGAAGCAAGTTCTCAAGACCAAAGAACTCAAAAGGAATAGAATACTACTCTTCATCTGCCTAAAACTCAGGCTAAACTTGTTTCAATCAATTCTGGCAGACTTGCGCAACTTAACCTTTGAAAGCTCCAACCATACAAATTTTCTTTCACATGTTCTTGTGCCATTTCACTCCAGCCAGCTGTAACTATGTTACCCGATAGCTTTCATCAGCACCTGAAACAACCACGAAAGTCACAAATTTCAAGACTTTTCGTCCAACGCAAATACAACGCACATATACTAGTAGCTATCAAATCCAAAAGTCATTTCCTCTATTATTGCAGTAATTTTATCAATTTTCTTGTTCACACGTATATCAGTTAATACGAACCAACATTCAAAACTGCTATGAGGGTCGGTGGCATTACTTCATGGTGTAACTAAACAACTCAAAGTGGACTTCATGGTCAAAATACAAACTGTAATCTGCTCTGCCCTACTTCTTCTAGGAGTGGCAGATTTGCTAACCACAGTGGTCGGTGTAACAGGCAAAGGTGCAATTGAAGTTAACCCCCTATTTGCGACGCTCACCCAAACAAACATCATGGCGTTCATGGGTCTAAAAATTTTCACCGTTACGCTTGCATGCTTAATTTTTCTTGCAGGCGGAAGAATCGCCAAGGCTTCAAGCGGCAATTTCGTAGGCAGATACTTCATGATCATCGCCTCAACCGCCTCTTGTTTCATAATGACTTCAGTCGTTGCAAACAATGTTCTAGTGCTGTTGAGAATGCCATAATAAACCAAAATTCCTATTCTCACAAAAAAACAAAGTAGACTCTGAAAAATCTGGAATGATATTTTTCAAAAAAGGTAAAAGGAAAAGGGCAAGGGCTTTGAAAGTTGCCAAAATTTGCAAGTGACTATTGTGATCCAGTGAAGACTACGTTGAAGCCGAATGTTGAGAGTGAACCAGCGCTTGATGACGCGGCGAGAGTCAATGTTGCTGAGGTTGATGCTCCCACGGCTAAGCTTGATGATGTCGGTGTCCAAGTTAATGTTAGGTATGTGCCGGCGTTTGCTGGGCTCCAAGTGTTTGTGGACATTGTTAGTGAGCTTTCGGCGACGTTTCCTGTGTTCTTTAGGTAGACTGTCTGTGTGGCTTGGGTGCCTGGAGCCATGTTTCCGAAGCTTATTGCGGTTAAGGGTGTTGTGCAGCCTGAGTCGCTGTAGACTCCAAGGTTTATCGCTGTTATGGTTCCGGTGACGGGTACTTGTTGGTTTATGCTTAACAAACCCGCCGTGCATATTACTAACGCCAGAGCAGCTATTCCAATTGCAATTGTTATTGCTGGGCTGAGTTTTTTGAAGGCCATCTTGATCTTATCCCCATGAGTGTATAATAATCCAAGTCTTAAGTATTAATAAACATTACTTATTCAACGCCTACACTGTACCAGTGTGCTACAAAAATACAAAACAATCCAAAAAACTTTCAAAAACACCACATTATCGCGGCTCAGAAAATATTTTCAAACTCAAAAATCAAACTGCACCCAGCATTTCAAAACCAAACCACAAGAAAAGTGTAATACTTTATGTTTAAACAATTCCAAACTCAAACTAACGACTTCCAACTCAACTCACCTCATAAAACTGCAACTTTCTTGCAAACACTTAAAAAATAATTAAGGTTTAATTTTTCGAATAATTCTTTTTAATATGTTTCTTTTTTGGAATATGCTTTATATGCCTTGTTTAATAAGAGAAAGAGCGCAGAGAACGGATATAAATTGGTGACTTGAATGGTTGGCAAAGATCAAGGAATAGGAGGAGCAATACTAGCTGATAAGCGTAATAGTCGCTTTAGGCTACCTTATCTTGGTGGTTGATCCTGGATTGTTTAACCTTAATTCTGCCAATGTCAGGTTAGATGCTGTTTTGATTCTGGTTTCAGCTGCATTCATCGCTATACTAGCCATCGGCGCATGGATAGGTTACACCATGGCAACGACGCCGCCTCCAAAACCGATTCAAGAAATTACAGCTGAAGATAAAAAAGAAGACGCAAAATAAACGGTCGTGCGTGCGCCAGGCCACTAAAAACTAGACTTTATTTTTTTGTTAGATATTCTTCAAAGGTAACTTTGGGGCTTCATAAACTGGACCATTCACGTTTTTTGCAGTTTTGTTTAGCCTAAAATTTCTGCAGCGCTGCCTTTCCTCTTCTTACGTTTTCAGTGCACGCTCAACCTTAGGATATAGCACATATATCCCCATTGAAGTGCCGTTGTCATTCTCCAACCAAAACGGGGATAGCGAGCACTTAGTTGTAACGAGACACATCATATCGTTGACAAGAATTAACGGTCTTTGTTGTTACTTTTGATATTCATTTACGCCTCTGGGTTCTGGAAGATTCTGAATACGGTCTGTTAGAACGTGAGGAGTTTAACTGACGTTATTTTAAATCTACCCAGCCGTAAAACCCCTAACACGCAAAGTTATATAAATCCAAACAGAACAACTGGACAAGGGGTAAGAGGCATTTTCTATGCTTCTTCAACCCAAAAAACAAAATTAAGGAGAAAAAACAAAATGAAAATCTTAAAAAACAAAATTGTAGCCATTACGATTGTAACATTCTTTGTACTTTCAATGATTGCTTCAGTAGCAATGATACCTAATGCAAGCGCGCATACACCTGCCTGGCAGATTCCAACCTTTGCCTACGTACAAGCCGTGACTAACCCTGTCGGTGTGGGTCAATTAGCAACCATTTACATGTGGGTTAACCAAATACCTGACGGCGCATCACTAGAGAATAACATTCGATTCCAAAACTACCAAATCACAATTACTGCACCTGATGGCACAACCATAAAACAGACATTTCCAGTAGTCTCTGACACAACATCAAATCAAGGCTATTCCTTCACTCCCAGCCAAGTCGGCACATACAAACTCAACTTTACATTTCCAGGCTACACATACACATATACTGGCTTACTCGCGAACCCGTTCGGTGGTCCTCCAGCGCAAAGTCAGTATTTAGGCGACACTTACATGCCAAGCACTGCATCAGCAACACTTACAGTTCAGCAAGCACCAATACCCGTAATCCCAAATACCCCACTTCCAACGTCATACTGGACACGCCCAATATACGGTGAAAACCCATACTGGTTCGCGGTTT
>CAVYHV010000025.1:0-48006 GCA_963768425.1 Candidatus Bathyarchaeota archaeon
TGACATACGTGTCGCTGGAATCCCCACAAGGAAAGTAAGGTTGAAAAGTCATGCCAAAACAAAAAACAGCAAAAATCTTTGATCTACAAGGCGAATCAACAGGCAACATCACACTTCCAAGTGTTTTCTCTACACCTCTTCGACCTGACGTGATAAAACGTGCGGTTCTAGCAATTCAGTCAAGCAGGTTGCAGCCGCAAGGCAGAGACCCGATGGCTGGAAAGCGAACAAGCGCCGAATCACGTGGAACAGGCAGTGCAACCGCAAGGGTTCCCCGCATAAAAGGCGGCAGTGGAAGAGCAGCTTTTGCCCCAAGCACTGTTAAAGGAAGGCAGCCTCATCCTCCAAGAGCTGAAAAGAAAATTCTCAAAAGCATCCCGAAGAAAGAGGCAAAGTTAGCGTTGTTTTCGGCGATTGCAGCAACCGCACAAAAAGAAACGGTAGCTTCACGCGGACACAAAATCGAAGCCGTTGCAGATATCCCACTCATAGTGGACAACGCAATCGAGGGCTTAACAAAGGCGAAAGAAGTCGAGGAAGCTCTGACAAAACTAGGCGTCTTAAGCGACATTACACGGGTTCGGAACAGCCGGAAAATCCGCGCAGGCAAAGGCAAGCACAGAGGGCGAAAAATGAAGCAAGCCGTAGGACCCCTCATCGTAGTGGTTGACAATAAGGCGTTAGGTAACGCAGCAAGTAACGTTCCAGGCGTCCAAGTAACGACTGTTGCTAATCTTAACACTGAAATGTTAGCGCCAGGCACGCATCCAGGTCGATTAACCGTTTGGACAAATGGGGCAATCGAAAGCTTAGATAAACTCTACAGTAAAGGAGAAACCGAATAATGGATATCAACGAAGTTATTTCTTACCCGTTAATGACGGAATCCGCCAGCGTAATGGTTGAGAAAGATAACAAACTCATATTTGTCGTGAACTTTAAAGCAGGAAAAAGCGACATAAAAAAAGCCGTTGAAGAACTCTACGAAGTCAAAGTGAACAAGGTAAACCTGCTTATCACCCCACAAGGCGTCAAGAAAGCATTCGTGAAGTTGACCCCTGAATTCAAGGCTTCAGACGTCGCAATTAAACTAGGAATATTGTAAGCTAATTGGATGCATGATTTATGGGAAAACGTATTCGTGTTCAGAGACGCGGTCGCGGCGGACGAAACTGGCGAGCTTCTACTCATAAACGAGTCGCTCCAGCAAAGTACCCTGCGATAACGCCTAAAGAATCCTTTGACGGTTCACTATCTGGAACAATCCAAGCTCTTATGCATGACCCAGGCAGAGGATCACCTCTCTCATTGGTGAAATTTGAGAACGGTTTGTCCTTTTACACAATCACGCCTGAAGGTGTCTTCACCGGACAACAAATTAGCTATGGTGGAAAAGCTCCAGCCGAAATAGGCAACATCGTGTCATTGGGAAAGATACCTGAAGGAACCATAGTTTGCGGTTTAGAGCTGCGTCCAGGTGATGGAGGCAAAATGGCAAAGTCCTCAGGTGCCTACGCCACCGTTGTCGGTCACACTCCGCAAGGCACAATGGTAAGGCTACCTTCGGGAAGAACAAGGTATGTTGATGATTATTGCTTAGCAACGGTGGGAGTGGTTTCCGCTTCCGGAAGAATCGAGAAACCGTTCCTGAAAGCAGGCGAAAAATTCCATCTAATGAAAGCTAAAGGCCACAAGTATCCGAGAACCAGCGGACGCAAAATGGTTCCAGCCGTTCACCCCTACGGAAGCAGCAAACGAAGCTCTCGCAGATGCACAACAACTTCGCATGGCGCTCCACCAGGACAGAAAGTTGGTTTGATAGCGGCAAGAGGACCAGGACAAAAGAAGAAACGCGCAATCCGCTAAAAATGGACAGAAGGTTTATAGCGTTTAGAAAGAGTTTAAGGTGAAGATGAAAAATGCCGAAAGAATTTAGTTACCGCGGACACAACTTGACCAGTTTGACAGGAATGTCTATGGATGAATTCATAAACCTGCTTCCTTCAAGACAAAGAAGAAGTCTGCAGCGCGGGTTAACAGCTGAACAACGCATATTGCTCGAAAAGCTTCGTGAAGCTAAAGAGGCGCAGAAACAAGGCAAAGAAGTCAACCTTAAAACCCATGTTCGAGATCTCATAATTCTGCCTGAAATGGTCGGCGTCAAAATCCAGATACACAACGGCAAAGAATTTGTTGCGGTCGAAGTGAAGCCTGAAATGATTGGGCACTACACGGGCGAGTTCGCAATTACTAACAAGCCTGTTAGGCATGGAACTCCAGGTATCGGCGCATCGCGGTCATCAATGTACGTGCCGCTCAAATAAGCCACTCCTTTCCCATTCTAATTTGTTCTTTTGAGTCCTTCGGGACGAGACTTTAACTGACTTAAATGGAGATCTCACTGTTTTCGGTTATTCTTTGTCGTTCCATTTGGGGAAAATTAGGAAGGGTTAAAAGGCAATTTTTACTAGTCTTCCTTGAGGATTTTTGGTTTGTTTTGTCAGCAGACAAGGTGGTCGCGTCTGTTCAATGTAAGTCTGAGCGTTAACGGACAAGATGTAGTTCTCGTTTTTCCAGGCAAACTGAATGCTCCAGATCCCCAGGTTCCGCTCGCTCTATTGTACATTGCCGCTTCCCTGCGTCAAGAAGGCTTTAAAGCGCGAATTCTTGATATGCGTCTTGAAGATTACCGCAGTTTCGAAATCGGAACCCCCGTTTTCGTCGGTATAAGCTGCATGAGCGGGTTACAAATCAAATATGCCTTAGAGTTCGCGGAGTACGTGAGAAAGCAAAACCCGAGTTGCCCGATTGTCTGGGGCGGGGTCCACGCAACGTTGTTACCTGAGCAAACGGCACGCAACAGTTACGTAGACATTGTGGTCCGCGGGGAAGGGGAACTCATAGTCAAAGACTTGGCGAACGCGCTTGCGTCACACAAACCTCTTGATAACGTTTTAGGTATAACTTACCGTTCTGGTAGGGTGATCAGAAGCAATCCTGATGGCAAAGTAATTGATTTAGATAGAATACCTGTCGATTTACCTTATGACCTTCTGAAAATGAAGCGGTACCCTTCAGTAAAATCAGGCAGATTCCATATACAGACAAGCAGGGGATGCCCACACAGATGCGGCTTTTGCTACAACAGCTTGTTCAACAAAAACAAGTGGCGAGCGAAAAGTGCCGAGCGTGTTCTCGACGAAATAGAGTACATACTGGTAAAGTTTCCTCAGGTCAAAATAATAGATCCGATTGACGACAACTTTTTCGTGGATGAAGATCGGGTCAAGCAAATTTGTAACGGCATTTTAGATCGGAAACTTGACGTTCAATGGCGAGCTAATTGCCGATTTGACTACTTGTCAACGTATGACAAGTGGTTCCTTGAACTTTTGGAGAAGTCAGGATGCGTCGAGCTTGATTTTGGGGGCGAATCAGGTTCAGAGCATCTGCAAGAGCTCATCTGCAAAGACGTTACAGCAGAACAAATGGTGCAATCGGTTGAGAATCTTAAGCGTTGGGCGCCGTCGATTGAGCCTTATGTTTCGTGGATGAGTGGTTTACCTGGAGAGACTGATGAGGATTTGAACCGAACGTTTGATTTAATGGATAAAATGTCCAAGGTGAACCCGAAAACTCAGCACTATGGGGTATTTGTCTACACGCCTTTTCCAAGCCCGCTGACCAACACCTTATCCGCAGAGTTTTTGCCGCCGCGGTCGCTTGAAGATTGGGGAAGGATCCACGTTTTTCATTTTGACCCGCCTTGGCACAGCAATGCGCAAGTGGCAAGGTTGCATACGATTTCAGCTGTCACACGTCTCGCTTTTTTTCCTCAGGCAAGAATAAAAGAACGTGCTTCGGTCTACAAAATTGCCTACACGGTGATGAACAGGATTGAGAAGTTCCGTTGGAAACACAGATACTTTGGGTTCCCCGTGGAACTAATAATTGTAGATTTCGTTGCGCGGAGAACCAAAGGGTTTCTATAGCATGCGTTTATGCGCTGTAGTCTCTTCCTTCTGGCTTGGAGCTTGGCGGTTTTCCAGATTCAGCTATTTGAGGCAGAGGAATAGGCGGCGGAATATTCAATATTCTTGATATTAGCACCGACTCGACAAAGACAACGTTTGATATTGACTGGATTATAATTTGTGCTGGCGGCTTCTTCTGGTCGTAATCTTTCAGGACCTTGTCGACTTCGGCTTTTTCGCCTGCTACATAGGCGTTTCCTTTGAGGCTCAACTGAGCTATCGAAGGGTTAAAGGTGATTGAGAGAACAAACGGCACTTCCAAGGAGTCATCTTGCTTCTTTTCCATTCCAACTACGTTGATGTTGGTGTTAATTTGAATCGGAGGAATGGGCTTCCGCATATCCCAAAAACGTTCAGCAGAAATGCTCGTTATTACAACGTTAACTCTAAGCATTATGGGTCATCAGAAGCTAAACGTACAAGCTGGGATTTAAAACTGCTTATTTCTGCTTATACCTGGTGAATCCGCAGTGACCGCAAGTATACCTGTCATGGTGATCTGCCATGAAGTATCCCGGTCCGCACCGCTCGCAAGTTGGGCGTGCTCTGGAGACTTTGTCGCCTTCTACTTTGTACATCGCGTGGACTCCCTTTTCCTCTTTGTGCTTCTTTTCTCTTTTTCCTTTTTCAGCTTTCTTTGCCGGCGCTGCTCCTTCTGGCGCTACAGCGGGTGCTGCTGGTGGCTCTTCTTTCTTCGCTACTGGTGGTTTCTTGGACACTATGCAGTCGCCTCTTCTTTGGGTTTCTCAGGTGGACTGTTACGTTTCCTGATGTATTCAGGCTCAACTATTTTAGCTTGTTTAACTTGTTGGTAGACGTTAGCCTCTCCCTGGGTAATGTTAGTTCCAGTTTTTGTATGCATCCTCTTAATGAAAACGACCTCGTCCCCGATTTTCATTTCCATGGCTAAAGCTTTTCTAACTTCCAGCCTCTGAGGTGTTTTCTCTTTGGGACCTTGAATTATGGTGAAGCCTACTTCTTTTCGCTTTAGAAGCGGGTTATCCTTGGTTGACTCTACTCTTATCTGCATAAATATTCACTTGAAGCGTTTAGTTCAAACAGTTTTCTTCCTATTTAGCTTTTCGAAGATTTCCATGGTTTTTAGGAATTTTTTAACCTCAGCTTTTTTCTGCGGAGTAACCTTAACAACCACGATGCCCTTGTAGGGTTGCCCATAAACCACTACGGAGTTTTTCGGTGCATACAAAACTGCGATAAGGGTCAGCAGATCTTCTTCTCCGTCGATGACAATGTGCGTGTGCTCATTTTTATTTATCGCTAGCCTAATCGCTTGGGCTGCTCCCTTGGTTATCGTTCCCTGCGGGTTAGTGACGCAAACAGTTTTTTCTACGCTTACATTTTCCGGTATCGCTTGGCTTCTTAGCGATTTATTATCGATAATCGTGAGTTGCGGGTGAATGCCATATTTGTGAAGGTTCAGAGATACAACGTCCCCCACTGAAATCAGTTTAGGCGGCCATTTCTTCTTCCATTATTTTTTTCATTCTATTCATTGTTTCGTCAAATGTGCCTTGAATAAGGGTGCCAAATGGCTCTTTAAGTTTTATTCGGAGTTCGGGCGTTATTGCATACTTTATAGACATCATTTCAACCCTTGTGGCCCAAAAAATTAGGGTCGGCACGTGTTAACTTGTACCTTAAAATTGCTCAGCGTACTTTTAACGCGTATCTGCCTTTCTCTTTGATGTTCATTGCTTTTGCAATAGCGGAGTTGTCAGGGTCAAACATCACCACTAATCCGCTGTAGTCTTCGCTGAAACTTGTCGACCGACATTTCGGGCAAACGTTTTCCTTAGTTATAAAATGACAGTTAGTGCATGCTTTTTCACTCAATTCCACTCACTCCTCTACTCTGCTTTTTCTTTGGTTTCAGCCTGTTTCTTTTCAGATGGAGCTCCAAGAGGCTCCTTTAGCCATTCAAGTTTGCCTAGAAATGGCTGTCTGGCTGTGACACCGATTTTTCCTGAACTTCCAGCTCGTCCAAGCGAAACCGCGGTTATTCTAACGCGGACTTGATCCCCTGCTGATAGTTTTCTTTTGCTTTCTTTCCCAAGAAGAATTCCCTGTTTCTCGTCGTAGGAAATGTAGTCATCCATGAGTTGGGAAACGTGAAGTAACGCGTCCACTGGTCCTATTCGCAGGAACGCTCCAAAATCTGCTATTTCAACCACATCCCCCTCGACGACTTCCTGAATGACTGGGTAGAATGTTAGAAGGGAGAATGATACTTTATGGTAGGTTGCTCCGTCGCCCGGAATTATCTTTCCGATAGGACTCACTTCTATGCTTGACACGGCAATTACATATCCTAATTCCTCGTCAACCACGCCTTCATATTTCTGCTTTACCTGTTCACGGCCCACTTTTTCCAGAGGGTTGCCAAAAGTTTCTGGAGGAATGCGGATAGTGTCCTGAAGAGTTATGAGTTTAAACATAGTTATGTCAATCCGTCAATATCTAGGCGCGATTTTTGTCTCACATAAATCACTGGCACACTTATATCTTTTAGCCTCTTCCGTAGTTGTCTGTCATTGGTAAACACTGTGGAATTCCAAGCCTTAGAAACTTTGATTATGACATCATCAGTTGACAAGTTCTCAGAGTTTTCCACAGCTACACAATTGCATTTCTCGGATAGCTTCAATGCGTAAGCGGCTTCTTTTCGTATTTTAGGCGAGTCCTTGGCTGCAAGTAACTCAAGCTCATTCTTAACGGGTGAGAGTAAAACAAATTCGATGTTTCTGTTTAGGAGACGTTTAGCTTCTTCAAAAATGTCGATTTTCAATTCTAGCTGGGCAAAAAGCGCGTTTGAATCTAAAATAACCTTTAGCGGTTCCTTTGGCTTAAGTGAACTTGGCAATTTTGCGCTTCTCCTGTTTCCTTGAAAAGATTTGTTTTGCTTGCTTAAACATTTTGTTTATGGCCCTTTCCTGGGTAAGGTTTTGGATCAGCCCTGAATTAGCCATTAATTTAAATACCTTGAACAAAATGATTTGTGCAGCGGTTAGGTGAATGTATGCTTCGCGAGAAATCCTGTGGCGCAGTTGTTTTCGTGAGAAAAGATGGTGTCGCAAAATATCTTCTTTTGAATTACGCTGCTGGGCACTGGGATTTCGTTAAGGGCAATGTTGAAGCTAACGAAAGCGAGCAACAGACGGTTATCCGTGAATTACAAGAGGAAACAGGCATAACCGGGGCACAGTTCATAGACGGTTTCAGGGAAGATATCACTTACTTTTATAGGCGACAAGGCTTGACCATCCATAAAGAGGTTGTTTTCTTTGTCATGGAAGCATTCACTGACAAGGTAGAGTTGTCTTTTGAACATGTGGGCTACGTTTGGCTGGATTACAGGCGTGCAACCGAGAAATTGACTTTTAAGAACTCCAAAGACGTGTTGCAAAAGGCGCATGAATTCCTTAGGACAAAAGGAATAATACAACCCGTAGAATGATTTGCCTACTTTGCGAGTATGAGACCGTGCCCAATCAATCTCCAGCGGGCTGTGATCTTTCTGCTTATGGCAACTCTTGAACCTGGCAGCGCACAGATCGGTCTAGTCAGCTTCACTTTTATGACGTTTTGTTTTATGCTGATGATTTTGCCAACGTTCACTGCTGCTCCAATGTGAAGTAAAAGTGTCTCGTCAGGGTTAAATTTCTCAACTTTAAGTAGCTCTTTTGTTCCTACTGCCCGTTCTAGTACGTGGGTTTCTAAGGTAATTTCCGTTAGTGTTGGCGGTAGCATTCCAACTTTTCCCGCTATGCTTCCTGTTAAGCCGTCTGCTTTCGAGTAAGATGGGTCGAGCAGGGTTCCTACCCCGACTAGTCCTCCAC
This sequence comes from Candidatus Bathyarchaeota archaeon, assembly GCA_963768425.1. Lineage (GTDB taxonomy): Archaea > Thermoproteota > Bathyarchaeia > Bathyarchaeales > Bathycorpusculaceae > Bathycorpusculum. Next base: position 7,892 of record CAVYHV010000025.1, read on the forward strand.
ATGTGGCTTCTTTGACGCTTTGCTCGCCCGCGTGTAAGCTGACTATTTCGCTGATGAGAGGGTCGTAGAATGTTCTGCCTTCTCTTTCAACGCTGATTCCGGGGCGAATTTCTATTTCTTCCCCCACGACGAATTTCCCCTGAGCGATTGTTCCGCCGATAATGCCGCCTTCGAGATCTTCGATGGTGTTTCCTGGTTTGTTGACGTCGAAGGAGCGGATTACGTACATGAGCGGAGGTTTGGTTTCGTCTCTTTTGGGCGTTGGAATGATTGTTTCGATGGCGGTAAGCAGTACGTCGATGTTTATGCCTCTTTGTGCAGAGATTGGGATAATTGGTGCTTTTTCAGCTACTGTTCCTTTGATAAAGTTTTTGATTTCTTTGTAGCTTTCCAGTGCTCTTTTCTCGTCAACAATGTCAATCTTATTCTGTACGATAATCAAGTTTTTTATACCGCTAACCTCTGCGGCTGCGAGGTGTTCACGTGTCTGCGGTTGAGGACACGGTTCGTCTGCTGCAATAACAAGGATTGCGCCGTCCATAATTGCTGCGCCGCTGAGCATGGTGGCCATCAACGCTTCGTGCCCAGGTGCATCGACAAAGCTAATGGCTCGGACAAATTCTGCGGGTGAGTTGCATTTTTCGCAAATTGGTTTATGAGAGTAATTGTTTGGTGGTTGGCATTTGGGACATTTGTAGATCGGCATGTCGGCGTAGCCGAGTTTGATTGTGATGCCTCTTTTGAGTTCCTCGCTGTGTCTAGAAGCCCAAGTGCCTGTTAATGCTTGCACCAAAGTTGTCTTGCCATGATCTACGTCGCCTATTGTCCCAACGTTAACTTCTGGCTGCTTAGGCAGGGCTTTTCTCTCGTCGCTCATGTTTTTCTCTTCTCTAAATAAACGTAATGAACTATGAAAGAACCATGGAAGTTTATAAGGTTTAAGCACGCAGTCTTCTAAACTGCTGCTTATTTTGCGGGTTGCTTAAGCTTTGGCTTCAGCGGCTTTTGCGCCAGGTTTCTCGACGATTTTCATGTTTATCTGCACAATTTCGTCTGTTATTGTGCTGCCACGGACTGTTTTGCGTTTTCTTTCTCCTTTTTTCTTCGGGGTGAAGCCTGCTCCGCCGCTAAGTACTACGTTTCTTCGGACTCCGCCGTGAACGTTTCCTCTTATGGGGACGCCGTCTCTGTCTGAGCCGCCAGTTATTAGAACTTTGTGTGCTGGCAGGTCGACTATTGAGCCGTCTATGGTTTCTCCGACTCTTCTACCGATGAATGGTGCCGCTCTTGCTTCTTCAAGTTCCACGACTTTTGATGTTCCAGCCTCGGGGTCTGATACTATTATCTTGAATTTTGCCATTTGCGGATTTACTCTCCAGCGGAGTATGAATTTGGGGTATCTCTCTATTAAGGATTTATACGGAAAACGCTTCTGTGCGGGCTTCTTTAAGGAAGTAAGTTTTGGGTAGGCAAAAGCTTTAATGCAACATAGGAGTGCATTTTTGGCTATGTGGCGGTTAGGGTTCTTCTTCCATGACGTAGCCTTCGGATTGCTAACCGTCTTCATACCGCTCTATGTCGTTGCTTTTAAGAATACTAGCATTTTAGGTGGACCACTGCTCGCCCTTGGCGTAATGACTTCAATCGCGATTTTCTGCTCAATCCCCGCTTCGTTTCTCTGGGGGTACCTCTGCGACGCTACCCGTCACTACAAAATCTTCATTCTTCTTTCTTTCTCATCGATCGCGACAATCCTTTTCCTCATGAGTCTTCCCTTCGCGCAGAACTTAATCGTATTTGTAGGTTTGTATGTGGTTATGCAGATACTTCACGTAGCGCATGAGTCGCCCAAGAATGTGCTTGTCACAGAACATTACAGCCGTAATGACTGGGAGAGAACTTTCGGTATTTACGAAGGTATCACCGAAATGGGCACCATCGTCGGTTTAGCGATGGGTATAATTTTGTTTGCGTCTTCACTTGGCTTATCGACCTTAACAACTTACACACTTTACCTTTGCAGCGCGTTGAATGTGGTAGCGTTGGTTATGGCGGTTCTACTCGTTGCTGACCCATTGCTGATTTTCGAACGTCGTCTGGTCGGCATCGAGCGAAAGATGGATTACGTTAATCGCGGGTTTGAAGGTTCATCGAGGCTTATGGATGGCTTGCGGTGGAATGGAAAACTTAAAGAAGACAGATTTACTGGTTTCGTGTTGGCAATAGTTCTATTCGCTCTCGCCACCAGCCTCTTCTTCACGCCCCTGCCCATCTTCCTGAAAGATGGCTTGCATTTGTCGACAAAGTGGGTTTACTTTGCGTATATTTTGAACTCTGTTGGGGGGACGACTGGTTACTTCCTGATTGGTCGCAAAGCCCAATCAATGAATATACGAAAACAAATGCCCCGCTTTGTGCTCCTGCGCAGCATACTTATTTTCTCGCTTGTCGGAGTAATTGTTTTTACTTTCCAGCCTGCAATAATGACGGGGATTTTGCTGATTTTCATAGGGTTCGCCTACGCCATGTTCTACATTATGATGCTTTCACTATCAATGGAGGTCATACCTCAGGGAAAAGCAGGGCTCTTCGATGGAATGGTTGGTTTAGGATCAGCATTTGGCGCCTTCTTCGGGCCATTTCTCGCATTCAACCTGAATTACACGTTTATGTTCATCATAACTGCCGTGGTTTTCTTAGTTGCTTTCTTAACTTTGAAATTGTTCAGATGAAGCATTTTTGTGGCAGGTTTTGGTCATAAGTACGATGGGCCCTTCCCAGGCTTTTGGGAACCCATTTTTACGTGGGTTCTTGATGGAAATATTGGGGTACCCTATAGGGTATGTAGCTAAGGGCAGGATTGGTTTTAGGTTGATTCTTTGATTTAGGGTTTGAAATGCAACTTCACAATCGAGAAATAAATAACAGAAACTTGGGTGAACGGTTGCTGGCGCTTATTTGGAAAATCTGGAAGAGCCTAATTGACAAGGGGCCAAATTTTTGGTTGCGGGTTTGCTGAAAAGATGAAGGATGCTTGTAATTTCGCCGAAAAAATGCAAGAAATAGAGGAAAAAATTGGTGAGCTTTGTGCTCGGGTTTTATTCTGTGTGGACTCTGAAGAGGTCGATGTCTTCACGCATGGCTGGCGTCAGTTCAAGGAAGTCTCTTACTGCGCGTTCGACGTCTTTGGACTGCGTTACGTACCGTCCAACGATGAGAATGTCTGCGCCCTGCTCCAAGGCTTCTTTGGCTGTTTCAGGTACGATTCCGCCTGCAACCGCAATGAGGAATTTCTTGTCTGGGAATGCTTTGCGTATCATTTGTATGCGTTCGAGCCCGCAGGTCTTTCCGCTTTCCTGATCTATTCCTCTGTGCAGAATGATGATGTCTGGGAACTCCTTGATTGACTTCACTTTCGCCATCACGTCTTCAACGTTCATCATATCGATGACGGCGTAAATTCCGAGGCGCTTAGCTTCATGCACGAATGCGTCCAATGTTTCGCCCGGAGCAAGTCCTGAGGCAACAACTGCATCTGCTGTGTCTTCGTAGGCGATGTCAACTTCAACTTTTCCTACGTCAAGGGTCTTGAGGTCCGCAATCATGAATGTGTCTTTGGAAACTTGGCGCATGTCGCTGATTACTTTTGTTCCGTACCGTTTGATTAGCGGGGTTCCTGCCTCAATGATGATTCTGTCGCTTCCTGGAAGCTGAGCCAAAACCTTTTTGGTTTTCTCAATCTCTGGCGCATCCATTGCAATCTGCAAGTATGGCGGTCTCCACAGCCGTGGAACTTTGAATCCCATAATTGGGTGTTTTGAACGATCCTTTTCGTAGATGATCTTTTCGTATGATGGATAATTTTTCAGTGCCCTTTGAAGCGCCATTTTTGTTGCGCCGTAATTGTACTGGTAGATTCTTCTGTAATCGGTTGCTTGGGGATGGATGAATACGCTACATATTATGACCCAGTCGTCAAGGTGCTCGCGGGGGATGATGCCTTCCTCGGTGGAATCTGCGATGGCCTTAGCAACTGCTGCTTGTGCGGGACCAAAAATCTTTCCGGTGTCCGCCATGTTCTTGACGGTTACTTTTGGCACGATTAGTGTGTGGGGTTTAGGCGGCAAATTAGGTCTGATAACTGCCAAGAGCGGTGTATGACCTGCGGAAAGGTTTGTCATGCCGTTGGCGAATGCATGGCCTACTGGGCCATCTTTGTCGCCGATCATTAGGTCAATGTGGGCAACTTCGTTGCCTTCCCCAACCAAGGATTCGCCGATTAAGTAAGTGCTTCCGGAACTTTCTTCTGGAGCATCTGCAGCGGCTGTCGGTATATGGTCAACGATTTCTTTAAAATCGACACTAAACTCCTTCAGCCAACTATAAAGTGTATCTCTATGAATATCCATTTCCTTTGCCGTTCCGATAACTGTCGGTTTTGCCGGCTTATTCTTTGTTCCAACCTCTTTTTTTGCTGCTTCCGTCAACACTTTCACAAGTTCTTCTCGAGTTTCTGGCTTCTTAATATCTGCTCCCGACATTTAATTTGCCCTCTGGTCTTTTTTGTGCACTACCTAATATATAAAAATGTCGGAGAATTAGAAAAACAATGAAGGTTTCCCCAACGATTTTAGCGCTTTGTTGCCGCTTTGATGTTGCATCATTCGGGGAACCGCGTTTTTCTCTTTACCGAAAGATTTGGCGTTAAATCTATATACCTTGAAGTTTTATCTGTTCCATCCCGCGAGGTAGGTTTGATGTCTTGGACTGACTATGCATGTTTGGGCGCTTTCATTCTGGGGTTTTTGCTGTTCATAGTGGGCGCAAACATCTACAATGCAATCGTTGGCTACGGTGGCCTATACCTGTCGATCGGTGCAATCATGGCGTACCTCATTATATTCATATACAAAGAATTCACTAAGCAACCTGATCAGCAACCGTTGACTACAACCACTTAAAAACCGTAGATCGCGCCGTATTTCTCGTTCAAGTAAGACATGAAAGCCTCACAGTTCAAGTTTTTCCCTGTTGCTTTCTTGATTAGTTCCTCTGGTTCGTAAAGGTTGCTTTGGCATTGAACGTGTTTTTTCAGCCATCCATTGGGCTGGTTTAGCTTCCCCTTTGCAAGTTCGATTCGCCATTCTGGCATGTCTTTATTTAACGCCGCTAGTATTTGCCCGCTATAGATGTTGCCGAGCGCGTAACTTGGGAAGTAACCATAAAGGCCGCTTGCCCAATGGGTATCCTGCATTACTCCTTCAGAGTCATCCTGAACTTTTATGCCCAAGTAGTCAGCATATTTCTGGTTCCAAATTTCAGGAAGTTCGTCGACTTTGATTTTGCCGGAGAACAGGTCTCTTTCAATTTCGAAGCGGACGACGATATGCAGATTGTAGGTTACTTCGTCGGCTTCTATCCGTATTTTTGAGAGCTCAACCTTGTTGATCGCCTTCACAAACTTGTCCACTTCAAGGTTTGAAAGGCTAGGCGCTATTTTTTTGATTTTAGGCGTAAGACCCATCCAGAATTCTTTTGAGCGTCCGATTATGTTTTCGTAGAAGCGCGATTGTGATTCGTGTATGCCAAAAGAGCATGGGGACCCTATCGGCTGAAACTTCCATTTAGGGTTAAGGTTCTGCTCGTACTTAGCATGCCCACTTTCGTGAAGAACAGAAAAGATCGAGCTTGCAAAATTGTTCGAGTAATAATGCGTTGTTATGCGAACATCATCGTAGTAACCTTCAGTAAAGGGATGTTCCGTTTCGTCAATTCTTCCTCGCGCCTCAGGAGAAGAAGTGTCGTAACCTAAAGCATGAGTCAGAAGGTGCGCAATTTGCCGTTGGTTCTCAATTGGAACTGGCTGGCGAAGTATTGATGTTTCAGGTTTGCTTTCGCTGGATTGAATTTTATTTATAAGCTGTTTTAATCCGCTTTGAAGCTTGTTAAACGTTGAAGTAATTGTTGATGCGGTCATTTTGGGTTCAAAATTGTCGATCAAAGCTTCATACGGCGTTTTGGTTTCCTTCACTTTCATGAGAATTTCTGACGCTTCAAAGCTTAAGTCCAAAAGCTTCTGTAAGGAGGGTTTGAAAACGCTGAAGTTCTTTTGAGACTTAGCCTTCTTCCAAACATTTACAGTTATTGCTTCTTGTTTGGCAATTTCAGCGACCAATTTTTCCGGCAGGCTTGTTTGCTCCCGGTAACTTTTATTGATTAGGTAGACGTTTCGTTTTTCAGCTTGCCTCATCAATTCGAACTCAGGGTTCGCTTGTATGGCGCTTAGTAGGTTCCCGATTTTTGGGTTGGTGCTCATTTGATGATTGATACGAGTTAGTAGGGACAACTGCATGCTTCTTTGTTCAACGGCTCCGGGCGGCATCATGGTTTCCATGTCCCAATGAATTATACCTTCGGCTGTTACTAGAACAGAAATATCTTCAATTTTCGATAAAAGTTCTTTATAAGCGCTGGAGCAGTTCATTTTTGGTCACTTCTGATTTATAGTGAAATTCGGTGTATTTATTTTTCACTTAGGCTGGCTAACGCTTATCTGATTGGAGGCTCTACAAATGTTAATAGTCGAATTGTTGAAGGAAAAATCAAATGAGTAACGCAAGTAATGTAGAATCCAGTAAGACATTAGCTGGCCTTGGCTCCATACTCTTAATACTCACACCTATCCCATACGCAGGTGTAGTTTTAGGTATAATTGGTGCTATCCTGCTATTAATTGGAATTAAGGGTCTCGCAAGTTACTATCAAGACAACGGAATCTATGAAAACGCAGTGATGGGCGTTGTATTCTTAATAATCGCCGTAATAGCGTTTGCAGTTGCCATTGCGGCATTGGCAATCGGTTTCGCAACTTTAATCGGATTTCGGCCTGGGCATCCTAGCATTTTTGGCGGGTTTGGTCATTGCTTTCGTTTTCTATCTAGTTGCAGCCATGCGCTTAAGAAAAACTTTCGACACGCTTGCACAGAAATCGGGAGAACAATCGTTTACGACCGCCGGGACTTTACTTTGGTGGGGCGCCATTCTGACAATAGTTCTTGTTGGCTTTATACTGATATTCCTCGCTTGGATATTTGCCACTGTAGGCTTCTTCTCCATGAAAGCGCAACAGCAACAACCTTATTCTTCACAACCGTACGTCTCGCCACCGCCATCTGTTCCTCCAATAGCCTCGCCCACTGCAACTCCAACGACGATGGCACGTTATTGCCCTAACTGCGGTGCGCCGGTAGCACCAGATGCAACTTTTTGCTCCCACTGCGGAAAACAATTGCCACCAGCTTAAAACCTGTTTTGTTTTTTATTTTTTATTTAGCAATTTAATAGATAACCGTCATGCCACAGATATGGAAAACAGATTCTTTAGTTCGGGCTTGAGGTTTGGGCTTTGTTTTTAGGGAATTTGTAGTTTTTGGCTAATAGACTCAGAGCGAGTATGATAAACATTAAAGTGATGCCAATTGCGAAAATTGTGTTGAAGGCTGTTTTGTCTCCGAACTTAATGGCATATGGCGGCACGGGTAGCTTTACAGTGGCGTAGTAGGTTGATATTATCGTTGTAGCAAGTACGGGGCCTATAGCTCCTCCTAAGTTTCTTAACATAGTGTTCATCCCTAAACCTACTGCTGTGTTTTCTTTAGGCACTGAAACCGAAATCATGTTCACTATGGGGATGATCAGGGAGACGAGTCCAATGAGGCTGAATGCTACATCAATGGTTAGTTCCATTGTAGTTCCCCTAAAGAACGTAAAAAGCAACAGACCAACGATGCTCACTGATGCTCCCAACGCGAGTATAGGTTTAGGTCCAATTCTAGTTACAAGCCTGCCCATAACAGGCCCCACAATAAGCATCACAAGCGTTGCTGGGGCAAGCGTCAATCCCGTAGTAATGATGTCGAGTCCTAACCCGTAGGGTCTTCGGGTACTGAGCGTAATAGATGACAGCGAAAAACAAAAGAAACATTCCCATACTGGATAGTATGCCAACCAAGTTTGCGACAAGAACGTTCCTGATCTTCAGGAGCCCCAAATTAATAAGCGGGCTTGGGCGGGTGTTTTCAAACACAAAGAAGCTGACGATCAAGATTAAGCCAGGTATAAGGAAAGCAATGTTTTCCAGTGACAACCAACCCAAGTTGGGCGCTTCTGTCAGGTAAAGCAGTACAAGAACTATGCCCGCCATAAGCATTGTTGCGCCCGTGAAATCTACTTTGCTTTTCATGCCAGGCACATCTTTTTTGAGCATGACGGCGACGATAAGGAACAAGATGATACTCAGTATGAACGCCGTGTGGAAAGCCCATTCCCAACTGAGATCTTGAACGATATATGCCCCTATGATTAAGCCTGCGGCAGCTCCTATAGCGAAAGTTCCGCTTATGATGCCTTGTGCAGTAGCTACCCGCTCTTTGGGGAAAATGTCAGTGATAATCGCTAAGCCTAATGGAACAACAGCGAAGCCTACGCCTTGGACAGCTCTTGAAGCAATCAGCATGTAGATGCTTGTCGAAAACCCAGCTAATCCTACGCCTGCAATGTAAAACAGCAGGACTGTGAGAAAAATCTTCTTCTTGCCATATATGTCGCCTAGTTTCCCGAAAAGCGGCGAAACCGCTGCTCCGACGATTAGGAAAGCGGAGGTTATCCATGAGGCGATTGTGTCTGTGGTTGAAAAATGGTTTTGGATGGTTGGGATTCCTGGGATAACCATCGTTTCAACGTAGTTGATCAAGAGTGCGACTGAGGTTACGGTCAATAGGACTTTTGTAGGGTAGCTTAATCGGCTGTTTGTCGGGATACTGTTTGCTGGGGTTGCTGTGTTTGTGTTCATTTTTGGCACCGTCATCTGAAAATAGCAACTCAGTCAATTAATATACTTATTGAAAAGGCGGAATGGCACTTTTCTGATTCAGCAATTTCTCCACTAAAATGCAGTTTTGTCTATTACTATTGCATAATTCAGTGGAACTAAAATAAAGGCTCCTAAATGCTCCTGCCGGGATTTGGACCGGGTCGCCGACTCGAAAGCCGCAGGCATACTTGACCGGACTATACTACCGGAGCGCTTTTGCTAGAAGCATCAAGCAGAATGCTTTTTCCCTCGAATAAACCTTACCCTTCCAGAACTTGATCTCAGCTAGCTTGGGGTTTTTTGGTTGCAGACTTAGGTTTAAACAAAAATCCCGTTATCTGTTCGACAAGCTTAGCTTGGGTTTTCACGGTTTTTTCAAGTTCTTGGATTCTTTTTTCCATGTCGTTTGAGAGGATTTTCCCTTCGATTCTGTTTGCTGAGCGGAACATCAGCAGCATTTTGAAGACATCAGCGATTGCTTTTTCCTGCTCCTCGGCAGATGCGGGTTTTATTCCGGCTATTACGGAAAGTTGATCGACGTAATGTTCTTTGATTTTGAGTTCTGCGTTCACTGAAGGGTCAGTTGGAAACGAGATGCTGAACGGCGTTTGCTTAGCTAATTCCGCTGCTGTTGGGAAACGGATTATTATGTCTCCTCTTATCCAGGAGGCAACGAATTCAGTCACGTAGCGTCGAATATCAGCTGGACTGAAAAGCAGCGAAGGTTCAATTTTGGTTTCAGGTTTTCCTTTGATCCTCACGCTAATGACTTTTTTGTCTGGGCTGCTCGACATCGCTTAATCCTTCCCATCAACAGTTCTTCTGCTTTTCTTCTTAGCATCAACTAGTATTTAAGAAAAGATGCAGCAAAGATGCTAAAAAGAGATTTTTGCCGCTGACGGAATTTTGCCTAAAATCTTCCTCGTTGCCTTCTCCACCTTGTCACGATCAGTCTCGTTAGTGTATACCCGCAGGATGTTCATGAATCCTTTAAGGGTTTCAAAAATCTTCGACATCTCGCTAAGGCGTTCCTGGCTTCTTTCGCCCGCTTGGTTCTTGGTGAAGACCGGAATTTCCATAGATTCCATGAGCACTGCGTGGTGGTAGGGTACAGAGGGCACTGTAGGCACGTCGATTATGACGGATTCGATATTGACGCTTGCTTCTTTAGCGATTTCGCTTTGCATTTGGCGGCGGTAGGATTCCCTGCCGAAAATGTTGCTTATCATGGTGTCTTTATTGTAGAAAGTGCGTTCGTAGGCGCACTTTAGCATTTTGCGTCTTTCAAGGTCTTCGATTATTCCTTTAGAAGCTGCGCATTTCTTTAGTGCAGTCCAAACTGAGTAGTCATCAAGAGCCATGTACTCTTCCGGACTCTTGAACGCTGTCAACCCTAATTCATTGTTGGCTTTTTCCATTGCGGTTGCCAGCATGATTTGTGCTGCTCTTCCGACGCGGTGGAAATAGATGCTCTTGAAAGATTCAATGCGAGCAATCATGAAAGCTTCAAGGGCTGAGAGGGCGCCAAGTTCCACTGCCAAATTTTCGCCTAAGACATCAAGCGCATGGATGAGTCGATAAACATCGATGAAGCCATATTCTGCGCCTGTGTGGTAAGTGTCCCGAACGATGAAATCTTGTTTGTCAACGTCTACGGCGCTGCTGATTATCTGGTCCAAGAACGCTTTGCCTGGCTTGTGGAGTTTTCCGACGGCGAGGCCTGCCACTTCATTGGGTTTGTACCCCATTTTTGAAAGTTTGTCGCCGACTTCGCTTTTCTCAATAATCCACGAGGTGATGTCTTCATGTGTTTTCTCCAAATCTTTAATCAGCAGTTGCTCAAACACGTGTGAAAATGGTCCGTGCCCTGCATCATGGAGCAACGCGGCGATCCTACACATGTCAACTTCCTCTTTGTCAAGAAGCCTCGAAACATTAGGGTTCTCCAAAACTTTACCTGCCAAATACATCACGCCAACGCAGTGTTCAAAACGTGTGTGGTTCGCCCCGGGGTAAACGAATTCTGACCCTGCCAGCTGCCTCAGGCGCCTCAGTCGCTGCATCGGATATGAGTCGATTACGCTTTTTTCTTCTTCAGAAATGTACACGTACCCGTGCACAGGATCCTTTATTTCTCCCCAGTAAGCATTGGGCACAAGCAATCCTCCAACTGCAAGTTATATTTATTTATCTCCCTATAATGTTAACGCTGACTAGGGTTGCAAAAAATGAGTGAGAAAGGGATGTTTATTTGTGTTGAAGGCTTAGATGGTAGCGGAAAAACCACACAGGCCCAAATCCTGACGGAACGACTCGGCAAAAACTACGGTACAGTTTTGACGGCTGAGCCAAGCCGAGGCAAAACGGGGACCTACATCCGCGAAGGCTGCCTCTACGAAGAGAAACGTTTGCCAACCGCGGCTGAAGCATTGCTATTTGCAGCTGACAGAATAGAACACGTTGAAAACGAGATTAAACCCGCCTTAGAGCAGGGAAAGGTTGTGATTTGCGACCGATACATCTACTCGTCATATGCTTATCAGGGTAGCGCCGGCCTTAATTTAGGTTGGATCAAAAGAATTAATTCTTATGCTCTTAAGCCTGATTACTCCGTTTTTATCGATGTGACTCCTGAACGAGTACTTGAGAGGTTGCGAAGAAAGAAGTCCGTGATGGAGACCTTGCAAATTCAGCGGAATGTTCGCGAAGTCTACTTAAGCTTTGTGAGAAAGGGGGAGCTTGCCTTGATTAACGGGGAAGGAACACGAGACGAGGTAGCTGATTCCCTGTTTTCCAATTTTCAAAGTTTCCTTGCTAGCCGCTTGAAATAGCGTTTGCCCAAAGGCAAAAAACCCATTCCCCACAACAGAGCTGCAGAAGAAAAGGAAAATACAAGGGTTTTTGGCTTCTAGTCTTCTCTCCATTTGAAAAGTCTGACTGCCAAGGCGAATATTACAACCGTTATGACTGCTACAACCGTCAAGTCAATTATTGCGCCTGTGTAGTTCGAGTAAACCATTACGTTGTTTAAGCCTTCAATCACGTAGAAAAGTGGCAGAACATGGGCGATTGTTTGTAGATATTGTGGCATGATGCTGATTGGGAAAAAAGTACCTGAGAGGAACATCATTGGAAACGTCACTATGTTGCCGATTACACCTGCAGTTTCAGGGTTTTTAGTAACTGTTCCGACAAGCATGCCGAGCGATGCGAAGAGCGTGGGACCGATAAGCAGAAAAGGTGTAAGCCAAGGCGTCAACGTCACGCTTGCGCCGTACACCAAAATCCCCACCACAACCATCAAAACGAAGCTTATGGCGGTTAAGACGATGTACCACATTATCTTTGAGGCAAGCCACTCAAACTTTGTCAGCGGCGTCAGCGACAGTTGCTTGAACAGCTTGGTCTTCTTGTAGTCAGAGGATATGTTAACGAGGCTGAACATGGGGCTAACAAGGATGGCGAATCCGATTAAGCCTGGGACAAGAAAATCAATGTATTTTGTCTGATGAGTGTTAACAGTAGTGGGGGTTATGCCGATTATAGGTATCGCATTCGCCTTGTAGTAGTTAAGGTTGAAATAGTTGATGACTCCGTTCACGGTGCCGCTTACTATGCCGCTGGTGCTTGACGTCGGATTCCCAAAAACCGTAACATTCACAGGGCGACCCGCCGTGTAATCGGCGGAGAAGTTTTCTGGGATTACGATTCCGTCCGACGATGAATGTGCGGCGAGGTATTTTGAAAAGTCCTCTGAAGTATTCACAGTGTGAACCCTAATCGTGCTTGAGCTGTTAAGTGCCGATAGAAACTTTGATGAAATTGGGCCATTGTCTTTGTTCTGAGCATAGACGCTAATTTGAGTCGAGCCGCTGCTTGAGAAGATGGCACCGAAAATCAAGATCAAGATAACTGGGAAAATAAGTCCGAAGAAAAGTCCGAATCTGTTCCTTAGGTATCCGCGGCTGAAGACTTTGAAGTCAGCCAATATTCTTTTTCCACTAGACATCTTTCAGCCCTTCCCCATGCGCATGCTCATCAAGTATTTCGCCGTGTTCGCTCAGCTTTCGGCTGACGAGCTTAACGAAAACGTCGTCTAAGCTGTCTCGGCGGGTCTGGATATCGCCCCAATCCATTTTTGACTGTTCAGCAGCCGCTAAAGCCGCTAATGCATCAATTTGTTGTTTGATTGGAACGCTGATTACTCCTCTTGCGGAGTCGTAGTCGACGTGAAGTTCCGTATTTGCCTTGATGTACTTTGCTAACTTTTCGGATCCGCGGATTTCAAGCCTTTCGCCTGAACCGTGCTCGGTTATGATTTCGTCGCTTGTTCCCATAGCAACGATTTTTCCATGGTCCATGATAGCTACTCTGTCTGACAACTGCTGCGCCTCATCAAGGTAATGGGTTGTCAAAATGATTGTTTTGCCTTTAGCTTTCAACCCTCGGATGACATCCCAGATTGCTCTTCTAGCATTCGGGTCCAAGCCCGTGGTGGGTTCGTCAAGAAACAGAAGTTCGGGCGTGTTTACAAGTGAAAGAGCCAATCCCATTTTTTGTTTTTGCCCGCCGGAGAGACTATCAAAGTTGGTTTTAGCTGATTCTTCAAGCAAAACCTCCTTCAAAACTTCGTCAGGGTCTACTTTTATATCAAAAAGATCCGCGTAGTAAATGATCGCTTCCCTTGGGTTTATCTTTTCAATAAAATTGAACTCTTGCGGGATAACGCCAATCCTTTTATGAAGGTCATAACCTTTTTTCCACGGGTCGAAACCAAGAACCAGCGCGTCGCCTCCATCCCTTTCACGCAACCCCTCCAAGATTTCTATGGTTGTGGTTTTGCCTGCGCCGTTGGGACCTAAAAGGGCAAAAACTTCACCGTTGTTAACAGTGAACGAGATGCCATCTACAGCTTTTAAGCTTCCGTAATTCTTCTTTAGATAATGGACCTCAATGGGAATCAAAGTGTTAGCCCCTTTTTTTGCCACTGATCTTAAAGCATTTCTCCTGTTTTTTTGCGTTGAATTATTCTTATATAAGTTTCGGCTATAGATCTGGGCGGTTCTAAATAGTTCACTCGGTGTTGCTCACTTGTCTTTTCAGTGCCTTCCGTTTGGAAGCTCCGTTTAACCTATTGAAGATAAACAAAGTCAAATCTTCCGGGGGCACGTACCTGAGCCCCTTTTTATGGTAAACTTGAATTTCAAAAATACTTCGGTTGTACACTGTTCTGAGGAGGTAATAATCGAATTTTAAGACCCTTTTTTTCTTTCCCTCGCCCAGGTAGTAGCGAATAACGCAGAAAAAATCCATATTTTCCAAAGCCTGATTTGCAAGCAGATTCGTCACTTTCCCAACTTCTTCCTCGTCAACGTAGCTGAAACAATCTGCTTCGGCTAAACCGAACTCAAAAATGATGTGACAATTTGGAACTGTAGGATGCCCAACTTCTTCAAATGTGAATTCTCTCTTGTTTATTTCATAGAGCGCTTGGATTAACCTTTGTTGAAGATGTCGGCTTGGGATGTTTGAGGTAAAACTCTGCACATACTGGATGTTTTCTGGAAAATTGTCGAAAACGCCCAGCGTCAAATATTCCTACTTTGCTTTTTTCATTTTTTGAACTTTGTCGAGGCTGTCAAGCAACTGTGATAACGTGGCGCTTAACTTTTGCATTTCTTCCACGTCTTGGGTTTTTTCGATTTTGTCTTGTAAGTCATTGATTTTGTTGAGCAATGTTGATTCAAGCTTGTCGTAAGCTGTTGTGCTTGTGGATTGGGCGGCTGCGAGTTCTTCGCCTTCTTTTACGATAACGACTTTTTTTTGGTCTTTTGCGCACCACAAACTCCCATCTTGTAGCCGGAAAAGCGGTGAGGAACAGACAGGGCATGAAAGATCGGTTAAAGTGGCCCCTTGCAGGAGCAGGTCAGCCATGCGTTTGATAGGTGTATCGTTTTCTTTCTTTTCTTGCAAGAACAACCCCAAAGTAAATACGTGTCAATACTTATATAACTTGATTTACTTGGAGAAATCAGTGGGGAGTTTATTATGGTTCGCAAGAAGAAAGCCGAAGAATATGAAAGCAAAATTCAACAGGCGCTAACTGTGCTTGCAGAGGTTTCCGAGGACAGTACAACACCTAGGAACATAAGGCGCTCAGCCAAAGACGCTATAAACGCCCTCCAAAGCGGCGAATACACACCAGCTGTACGCGCTTCAAACGCCGTCTCGCTTTTGGACGAGATTCTTCAAGATCCTAACATGCCCCCCTACACGCGGGTTAAGCTCTGGAACGTAATGAGCTTCATCGAAGCAATAAAAGATTAATCAGCTTCAAACAAGCTTCTTTTAAATAGTTTTAGAAAGAAACCGTCTGTTCACTTTGGTTGGTTTGCAGTTAGTTTCTCTGTTTAGATGGTTTCTTTGCTTCCTTGTACGACAAGGCGCAGTGGATGCAGCAGAACGCTGTTTCTTTGCCATTTAAAAGTTCATGATAGCCGCCTTCATAGACCTTGCATCCGCAGTGAGCGCAGACGTATAGACTTGGTTCAATTGCAATTGAAACCAGGTCTGCAAAGCGTTTGAAAAGTTCCGAACAAAGTTCTCTTCCTGCCTCGGTTAGTTCGAAAATCTTTCTTTCCTTCTGCCCGACGGATTTGACGATATGTTTGACTAAGCCTTTCTCTTCCAACTGTTGAAGGAATGGGTAAACTAGGCTTGGGCTAACGTCTTTTTTGACTCTTTTCTTGAATCGGCTGATGATGCTGTATCCGTGCGCTGGTCCCTCGTACAGTATGGTGAGTATGTAGAAGCGTGAGAAGTCGCTGATTAATTCGTCAAAATTGTTTCCAGATTGGTTATCGTCAGGCATTCTTTTCGCAAATTCATAAAGAGATGTTTAGTCATATTAAATGTTTTTTTAGATATATGCTGAAAAGAGCCTAACTCCTCCGCAAAATGGTACGTTTTGCATTTCACGGGGTTGCGCCAACAGATATATGCTACCTGTTACATTTCACTTTGGGTTCAGGGAGGAGTGCGCCAATGAAATATGACGTTATAATTGTGGGTGCGGGGCCAGCAGGCATCTTTTCAGCGCTAGAACTAACCGAGAAAACAAACTTAAACGTCCTCATAATCGACAGGGGGCCAGACATTGACAAACGTAAGTGCCCATCTAGCCGAGGATTCGAATGTGTGCATTGTGAACCTTGCTCAGTTCTTTCAGGCTGGGGCGGAGCAGGCGCCTACAGTGACGGAAAACTTACTTTGTCAACAGAGGTCGGCGGCTGGCTAAATCAGTACGTTTCAACTAAAGAACTTCAGGCGCTCGTTA
Organism: Candidatus Bathyarchaeota archaeon; assembly: GCA_963768425.1. Lineage (GTDB taxonomy): Archaea > Thermoproteota > Bathyarchaeia > Bathyarchaeales > Bathycorpusculaceae > Bathycorpusculum. Next base: position 24,100 of record CAVYHV010000025.1, read on the forward strand.
AATATGTCGATAGTATCTACCTGAAATTTGGGGCAAGCGACCGAGTTTACGGCGGCGACAGCGAAAAAGTGGATGAGATCGAACGTAACGCCTCCCTTGCCGGATTGAAGCTTATCAGGCAAGAAGTCCGTCACATGGGCACGGACAAATGTAGTGAAACCCTTCATCGAATGCGCAAAGAACTCAATGGGAAAATTACTTTTCACCCAAAATCAGAGGTTAAGGCGCTTCTCACCGAGAACCATCTGATCCAAGGTGTGGAAACTGTTGACGGCGAAAAAATCTTCGGCAAATATGTGATAATTGCACCTGGCAGGAGCGGCGCAGAATGGCTTCAAACTGAAGCTCAGGTTCGCGGATTGAAAACTGTGAACAACCCTGTTGACATCGGCGTGCGCGTTGAAGTTTTAGCCTCGGTCATGGAAAATTTGACTAAGACGCTTTATGAGCCAAAACTCGTTTATTACTCAAAGCAATTTGACGACCAAGTGCGAACTTTCTGTGTCTCGCCCTACGGCGAAGTCACCACGGAATCCTACGACGGCGTATTAACTGTTAACGGGGGAAGCTACGCGGAAAGAAAAACCGATAACACAAACTTTGCTATCCTCGTTAGCACTTCGTTTACGGAGCCCTTCAAAGAGCCTATTGCTTATGGCAAATACGTTGCTAGGCTTTCAAACCTCTTAAGTGGAGGCGTAATGGTTCAACGCCTAGGCGATTTAGTTGTTGGACGCCGCTCGACACCTGAACGGTTAGCGCGAAGCGTGGTCAGCCCAACTTTGAAAAACGCTACTCCAGGCGACTTAAGCTTCGTTTTACCCTACCGATACCTAGTAGACATCCGCGAGATGCTTCAAGCCTTAGACGTCATAGCCCCTGGGATCCACTCAAGGGACACTTTGCTCTACGGTATAGAAGTCAAGTTTTACTCTTCCCATCTGCAACTTAGTAATTCTTTGGAAAGCAAAATCCAGAACATGTTCACCATAGGCGACGGTGCAGGAGTCACACGCGGGTTGATTCAAGCTTCAGCTTCAGGCGTAATCGTGGCGAGGGAGATTTTGAAACGTGAGCACTTAGTTGCGGCACAGACCTGAAAGCCTGCTTTACGTCATCAATATTTCGACCTTAGCGTTTCTGAAGTAATGTTAGGTTATATGTTATAGGCTTAAAATCTTGAAATAAGCATGAAGCTTCAGGCGAAAACGAAGCGGGATAAAACTTTGGGCAACGCTCTTCTAGACTGTATCAACAAAGTGTATTGACATTTGACCGACCGGTCGGCTTGTACACACAAGAGAGAACCTACCTCCCCTACCGCACCAGCCACTTTGCTATACCATATAACTCGATACCATAACTGACCATGAAAGGAGAGCTGCAAAGTGCTTAAAGCTTCTCGTTTGCTCACCTGTATATGCAAAGTGTATATGCAAACTGTATATGCATTGACCCGACCGGTCGGCTTGTGCACACAAGAGAGAGGGGGCCCTTCCTTGTTGACAAATAACTTAACATTAAGCGTTTCTGAAAACTTTAAAAGCGACCCTATATTATCAACCAATATTAAAAATAGGCAGAGATGTGAAAATGAGCGATAACAGCGATGTATTATCTAAAGTTAAAGGTCAAATGAACCTTCCCGAGCGCATAGCCGCTTTTGTTCCTGGTTTCCGCGGTTATAAGGAAAAAGAAATACGTCGTGAAAGCGACAAGCTCATCAGGAATCACTTATACATGAAACTATCAATTGAAAAGACCGATCTGAGAGATATAGAGCAGAAGCTGGCTGACCGCCGCTACTTCGATGTCTTGACAGACATGGATCGGCTACTAGCCAAGATGGATCGCGTTGTCGAGAAGATTAATCATGCGTCCTATGGGTACAGCGGCTTTTTTGACGCTGTAAAGGTAAGAGAAGATAACCTTGATAACATGATAGCTTTCGACAATAAGCTTCTGGATGGAATAGTCGCTTTGACAACGGAAATTGATGCTTTCAAAGCTGACCTTTCCAGCGGCGCAACCTCGAACCTGAAAACTCGAGTTCAAAACGTAACTGACAAACTTGACAGTCTAGAAAACACATTTGATCAACGTAACGAAGTAATTATGGGAGTGAGCTAAAATGCCGCAAGTTATAGAATGGGCAAGTTCCAATGCAAATTCCGACGAAATAATCTACAGGTATCCAGTCGAAGACATAACCTGGGGAGCCCAACTCATTGTTCACGAGTATGAAATGGCCGTTTTCTTCCGGGACGGCAAAGCCTACGATGTTTTTGGCGCCGGCAGGCACACACTGACAACACTTAATTTACCTTTGCTTACAGGATTGCTGACGCGCATAGCAGGATTCGGCGCTAACAAGCCGTTCAAAGCAATGGTCCTCTACATTGCCACTAAAGTTTTCAACGGCAAGTGGGGTACAAGCGCACAAACCACAGAGTTAGCTCCGCTGAAAGTGTTCGGGCAGTTTCTCTTCAAAATTGAAGACGCCTCGTTGTTTGTGAATGAAGTGGTCGGTGGACAGAACGCTTACACAACGGATGACGTTAACAACTTCCTTCGGGGTTTCTTAAACGAAAAGATAATAGCGGAACTCTCGCACTACGACTTAATCACTGTTTTTACCAAAATCCAAGAAACCTCGATAATTGTCAAAAACTCAGTTTTAGACTACTTCAAACGCTTAGGCATTGAACTAACAGACCTCCGATTCGAAGGTATCGACACAACGCCAGAATACCGAGAACGGCTGTTTTGGCTTAAAACCGGTAGCACTCCAGCCGATACAGTCTTACGAATGGAAACGGTGAAGAGCGCAGCTGCGTCTCTTGGTCAAGGAGGCGGTGGCGGCGGAGCAGGCCTAGGCACAGGCATGGTGCTCATACCGCAAATTATGAATTCAGCAGGTCAAGTTCAAGCGCAAGCCCCCACAGCAGCCCTTGTGATATGCCCCAAGTGCGGTGCACATGTTCCAGCTACATCAAAGTTCTGTCCCGAATGCGGATCCTCACTTACTCCTCCATCACAAGCCACAATCAACTGCCCCAAATGCGGTCACTCGATTCCTGCAAGCTCAAAGTTCTGTCCCGAATGCGGCGCAACAATTTCGTAGGATGACAAAGACATGTCTGAAAGTAGGCGGCAGCTGCTAACCATTGGCGTTTTCTTCATAATAGTAGTGGTCGCCATACTTCTCTATCCGACTAATGTAACTCATAACTGGGCGAACATTTTCCAACTGATCTTTATTCTGTTCGGAGTTTGGATCTTGGTTCTTGCAGCTATGAGAGCTCAAAGCTCTCAAAAGTACGAACGCTCCGCATACAGCACGATTCAAATGGGTGTGCTTCTCATGGCTTTGGGTGGCGCATGGTTCCTGTGGGGTTACAGTTGGATCTACTCGATAGCTTTGTTGTTGCTTGCCCTCGGCGCTATTGCAATCGCTTCAGCTATGCGAAAAAAGACTCCTTAAGCCATTTTTTGGCTCTAAACATTTTTCTATGTCCTTGTGCAGTCAATTGGCAGAAGGCTCAAAGTTATGTCTGAAGAAGTCATCGGGCGCGGAACATGGTACGACATGATGGCTAAAAAAGTAGTCGACCGTGAGCGCGAGCTTGGCAGAAACATGAGTAGACTCCGCACGGAGATGGGTCTTGGCGCCTCAGGGTTCCCACATATCGGTAGCCTAGGAGACGCAGCACGCTCCTACACTGTCACGCTTGCCCTGCAGAATTCAGGCTTTAACTCTGAGTTGATTGCTTACTGCGATGACAAAGATGGCTTGCGCAAGGTTCCAGTAGGGCTATCGCCGGATTTGGAGCAATATCTTGGCTACCCTGTTTCCAGCATTCCTGACCCTTTCGGTTGCCATGAAAGCTACGGCAAACACATGAGCTCGCTTCTTTTGGAGTCCTTAGACAAATGCGGGATAGAGTACCGTTACTTTTCTGCAAAAGAAGTCTATGAGAAAGGATTGCTTCTTAACGAAATAAGAACCATCTTGTTAAACGCTAAGAAAGTCGGCGAAATCGTTAAAGAGGAAGTCGGTCAAGAACGCTACACCGAAGTTCTACCATTCTTCCCTGTCTGCAGCAACTGCGGTCGCATCTACACCACAAAAGCCTACAGGTTCGAATCAGAAACCGATAAAGTTCTCTACAAATGCGAGGGCCTTGAAATCCGCGGCAGACTCATCGAAGGCTGCGGGCACGAAGGCGAAGCAGATATATCGAAAGGCGAGGGAAAACTCACTTGGAAAGGCGAGTTCGCGGCTCGCTGGAAAGCGTTAGATATACGTTTTGAAGCATACGGAAAAGACATCGCAGACTCAGTGAATATCAACGATCGAATATGCCGTGAAGTCCTCTCTTTTGAACCACCTTCCCACGCAAGGTATGAGATGTTTCTTGATAAAGGTGGAAAAAAAATCTCGAAATCAGCAGGCAATGTTTTCACGCCTCAAGTTTGGTTCCGCTACGGTTCCCCCCAATCGTTACTACTTCTTATGCTGAAAAGGTTTGTCGGTACACGGAATTTGGATGTTTCGGATATTCCAGTGTACATGAATGAGCTTGACTTCCTTGAAGATGTTTACTTCGGAAGAAAACAGGCTGCCGAAAAAGAAGCAGTGAAGCTTAGAGGCTTGTTTGAGTACTGCTATGTTGCGAAGCCGCCATCAAAGCTAACCATTCATGTGCCCTACAATCTGATGGCATTCCTCGTTAAGATGGCGCCTGAAGAGTGTCTGGAAAACTATGTCGCAGAGAAACTTCAAAGCTATGGTTACCTCCAGAAAGGCCAACCCTTAGACGGTAACTTGAAGCAACGCGTTGAATACGCTTTGAACTGGATCGGGGACTTTGAAGAAATCAAAGAAACAGACGTGGCGCTGAAGCCGGAAGAGAAAAAAGCAGTCGCCGAACTTACAGCCAACCTTGAAACTGAAGTTGAACCAGACAAAATTCAAAACGCCATCTTCAGTGCTGCAAAAAACAACGGAGTTCAACCTGGCAGTTTCTTTAAGATACTGTATCAGATTCTGATGGGAGCACCCCAAGGTCCGCGTTTAGGTCCGTACGTGCTTACCATGGGGAAGCAGAATGTTATTGCAGCTCTGAAAAGGGCTATAAGCAAAAACTGATTTTTTCAAACAGCAGGCATGATCGGCTACGACACTCGCAACCCACTTCAGGCGATTACTGTAGAGCTGTTTTTGATGAAGCAGGAAATAGATACTTTGCCAGACAGCCCACGCAAAGTGGACGTTCAAGAAAGTCTACGCACATTGCAGGAACAAACATACTACATTAGCAAGATTATTTCTGACATGCAAGATTTCGCCAGACCCCTCAACCCCGAATTGGGGGAAGTTGACCTGCACGCATTCATACTACAACTGATCTCAACAGTCCAAGTGCCCGGAAACATCAAGTTGTCCAGGAATGCAAAAGCAACCCCCTCAAGTGCAAGCCGATTCTGCATTCTAAAAACGGATCCTCGTAAACCTAGTTACAAACGCCATTCGAGCGATGCCAAACGGCGGTAACCTGAAAATCAAAGCCTTTTCAAGAGAAGAACAGCGTCAACGTAACGATCCCAGACATGGGCATCGGTATCTCCGATGAGGTAAAATCGAAACTTTTCCAGCCGCTTGTGGCAACCAAATCTAAGGGTCAAGTATTCGGGTTAGCCGTTGTTAAACAATTGATGGAAGCCAGGGAGGGACGGTGTGTTTTGAGGCAAGCTTGGAAAAGGAACTCAGTTCAAAATAGTTTTCCCGAAAAAAATAACTAACCTACGAATCACCACTATTTTTAAGTCTAAGCAAAGTATTTACTATTCTGCCCCAAATTTTTGGGCGCAAAAGCTTGGGCTCGTAGTCTAGTACGGACAAGGCATCGGCCTGCGGAGCCGGGAATCCTGGGTTCAAATCCCAGCGGGCCCGCCACTTAAGTTTAGATTTTCAGCTTCTTTTTTCCCAAGAAAATTTGTATAGTCCAACGATGAAGCTATTTCACAAAAGCAGAACTAAAAAATCAGAAAAGATTCACAGCATACTTATTCTCTGCTGGAGAGCACTAGGATGTAGTCTGCGGTGTCTGCGCACATATCTGCGGCTTGCTCAATGAATTCAATGAGGTCATCGAATATCACCATGGCTCCGACGTTTATGTTCACACCGTATTTTACAAACAGGCTTTTGCACTTAAGGTATTCAACGTCAATTGCGTGCTCAATCTCGCCGACCTTCTTGGCTTCATTAATTGCTTCAGTTGGGTTCGACGAAATCTTTTCTATGCTGCTTCTAAGCGTTTGAGCTGTCTCCACAAGCTTTCCCGTCATGACCACTGTTTTGTCGCTGAGTTCCTGTGGGATGTCTGCGCCTGAAAGCATCTCAAGGCATCGCGCGGCGTCTTTAGTGTGGTCAGCCAAAGTATCAAGCCGTTTGACCAGATGCAACAAATCTTCACGGTAATCTGCAACTAGTGCGGCTCCTTTGGATAACTCCATGAAAACATCTGTTCGAAGCGCGTCAACGCCTTCCTCAGTCTTGTAGAGGTTGTCTATGTATTTTTGTGCTTCTTTGAAATTCTTCTCTGAAAAGCTCTTCATTGCTTTATGAAGCCACGTTACCGTGTCGAACGCCTTTGTTATCTGGTCATGCGCAAGTTCTAGTCCTCTGGTTTTACGGCGTTGCTCAAACCAATCGTAACTTTTTCTCTCCACACTTAACACCGGTTAAATATTGAAACAGTTGCAGATATAACCCTTATCGTTTATTGCGCCCGTAAATAATTGTCGAAGTTTTCAATACACATGTCTTTCTTTCTTAATGTCCGCTTTTTTGGCTTTTCATGGTACGCAGGCGTCAATTGCTAAAAGCCAATCCATGAGATCGGCGTTTTTAGCCTTCGCTTGTTTTTTCCCATTTATTTTGCTCTTCAAGTTTTCCCCCTCAAATTCTCGCTGTAGTAGCCATGCTTAGACATGGTTGAAGTACCATGGCATTTCTTGATTTGCACGCTGCTTTCTTGCTTTTTTCTTCTGCATGGGACTTTCAAGAAACCATCAGTTTTTCCGCTTATTTGGACTGTGCAAATAGTATATAGAGAACAACTTATTCTATATAGAAAAATTAGGTTTCCAATACGGCCTTTGCTAACCTAATTTTATCTTCTAAAGACTTCATCACGGTATCTGTCACTTTCACTTCGATTCCGAGTTGCTCAACTTTGCTCTTTTCATCAATATCCCTAGCGTCGATTACAAATGTGTCAAGAAAATCCTCGTAGAGTTTCGCCACCGAAAAAGCTGAAACTTCAAGGCCTAAACTACGCATCAGTTTATCTGCGGGACCTTTGATTGGGGCGCCGTCAACTATGGGGCTGACCCCGACAATCTTTGCATTTGTCTTCCTCAACGCGTCTTTGATGCCGTCAATCGACAGCATGCTTCCTATGCTGACTATTGGGTTGCTAGGGCAAATTATAACCATCTTCGCGTTCAATATTGAATCAACGGTTTTGGGTGCGGGTTTCGCTTGAGAAGAGCCGACGAACTCAACGCCTAATACGTTGTCTTTGGCTTGTCTCTTGACAAAATACTCTTCAAAATGTATCAGCCCTTCCGCAACTTTTATCCAAGTTTCAAACTTGTCATCCGTCATCGGCATTATGTAAGCTTTTACTCCTAAACAGCGGCCAATTTCTTCAGTAACCTCAGAAAGTGTGAAACCTTTCCTTAGCAGGTTTGTTCTAACAATATGCGTGGCGAAATCTCTATCCCCGATGCTAAACCATGTTTCTAAACCCATTTTTCTGAGCGTTTCGAGGCAGTGGAAAGTGTCGTCTTTTATTCCCCAGCCTTTCTCATTATCGACAATGCCTGCTAAGGTATATTGTACAATGTCGATGTCAGGTGAAATGTGTAAGCCGAACATCTCCATGTCGTCGCCAGTATTGACAATCACCGACAAATCCTCTTCTTTCACAAGCTCAGTTAAGCCAGTTAGAAACCTTGCCGCTCCAACCCCGCCTGCTAGCGCTGTAATCATAAACCACTGCACCACAGTCAATGGGTATGTTTCTCTGAGACCCAGTATTCGCTGGAGCCTTTTTCGGTGACTACTCGTTCTTTTTTGAAGATCGGCGCTTCGCTTTTGTACCTCTCAACAGTTTCACGCAGAACGCTGAAAACTTCCGGTCGATGGGAACCTGCTACAGCAACGTAAACTAAGTCGTCCCCAACTTTGAATTCGCCTAGTAAATGGTGAATTTGAACGTTAACTATCCCGGGCTTTTTGTTTAAGTCATCGCATATTTTGCCGAGGACTTGGTCGGCTTTTTCTTCGTAAGCTTCCAGATGCAGCTTTTCGACCTTCTGTCCATCAAAGGTGTCGCCTCTCACCACTCCTATGAAAAGTCCTATTGCGCCGGCTTTAGAGTAATCTGGGTCCTTCTTAATGTTGTCAATAGCGTCTTGTATAGTGAAAGTTCCTTTTTCGTGAACTCCTGCTTTTGCCGACAAGATGATGCTTCCTGCTTTCGTTTAGAAGTTTCTAGATTAAGGTTTCTAAAGTATTTTGCCCTAAGATAAGCTTTTGAAAAAATCGATTTAGAGAAGGATAGAAAAAAACCGCTTTTTCCGCCGCTCAGCAATGTTATGGTTTTAGGCCTCGTCAGTTTTTTGAACAATTCAAAATGAAAAGTTCAACAACAACATCAACAACAACAACCAAAAAACGAATTGTTGTCGTTCCCTCTTTAAGATCTCGCGAAGACAAATTGTGTTAACTAAAAGCATTAGCCTCTACGTACGGGACAGCATCTTGAAGGAAAAGCTCCAGTATAAATCTCGAATTTAAAAACTTGCTATGGATCGACGGTTAAATAGGAAATAATGGGTTGCTTATGCTTCAGCTACTTCCTCAGGCTCTGCGGGTCCGGTTGGGGTCTCTTTCGCCTTCCCTTCGATCTGAGGTGCCGCTAAGAGTTTAGATTTCCTTATGCCGACATGCCGGAGTGGTGCCACTTCTTTGGCTTGATTGTAGATGTCTGAAGCGATTTTGCCGAGAACCATTTCTTGGACGAACTGGTCAAGGGATAATGCTTCGGCTTTTTCATGGATTGTTTTGTCCATTATCTTGCGGATTATCTTTTCCTGTGACGTTTTTATTCTTGAAAGTGTCAGTGCCGAAACGGCGATTCTGAGTTTGTATCCGTCTTTTGTGGTTAGGTTGATTAATGAATCAACTTTGGTTGTTCGTCTTCTGACCAAGCTGCGGAGGTAATCCCGCGAGTACTCATGACCCTTGAAGAGTGTCTTTGCGGTTTTCGCGTCGATCTCGTTAACTTGGAAGAACATTTTTAAATAATGATGTGAAAAATCAGCAGTTATGTCGTACAGTGTGGCTTCGACAACTCTTCCAATCAGCAGTTTTGGATCTTCAGCTGGAATGGAGCCTAACTCAACGTTGCCAAAGAAGGACGGTGCAACGACCATGTACCATGCTTTTCCACGCCACTTATCTTTTACATGTCTCGTTTTTGAAGACAAAGCTATTTCCCCGAACGCGCAGTCAACATTCTCATAGAAATATTAAAAGGTTTACCGCTTTTTGTCTATTTTTTCTCTGTCGCCCATGTATTTTCGCAAGGCAACTGGTATGTTTATCGAGCCGTCTTCCTGTTGATTGTTTTCCAGCAATGCAACTATGGTTCTTCCCGTAGCTACAGCCGTGGAGTTCAAGGTGTGCACAAACGCTTTAGGCGCCGCGCCTTCCTTTTCCCGATATTTTACGCCTAAGCGTCTTGCTTGGTAATCTGTGCAGTTGCTGCATGAAACAACTTCTCGGTAACCGTTCTGTGCGGGCATCCACGCTTCAATATCGTATTTTTTGGCTGCAACTGTCCCAATGTCGCCCGTGCAAACATTCACGACACGGTACGGCAACTCAAGCTTCTGAAGTATCTCCTCAGCATTCAAAAGCAGCTCTTCATGCAGTTTGGCTGAGTTTTCTGGCTTGCAAAAGATGAACTGCTCAATTTTGTTAAACTGATGGGTGCGGAAAATTCCCCGTGTGTCTTTTCCGTGGGCGCCTGCTTCCTTCCTGAAGCAGCTACTTATTCCCGCGAGTTTTATGGGCATATCCTGTTCTTTGAGCACTTCATTCATGTACATTGCGGCCATCGGATGCTCAGAAGTCGCAATCAAATACAGGTCTTCATTTTCCACTTTGTAGAGCACGTCTGCAAAGTCTCCCATCGCTGTTACCCCTTCATAAGCTTCACGGGTCATCAAGCAGGGGGGAATAATTGCCGAGTAGCCCTTCTTGGTTAACTCTTCAATTGCAAGGCTCATCAACGCCATATCCAGTATGGCAACTTGGTTCTTGAGGTAAAAGAATCTTGAGCCGGAAACTTTACCAGCCCTTTCCATATCAATCTGGTCCAATGCCACAGCTAGGTCAATGTGGTTCTTTACTGGAAAAGCAAATGTCGGGATTATTCCCCAAGTTTTAACCTGAACATTATCTTTGTCGTCTTTGCCGAATGGGACACTGTCCTCCAGCAGGTTCGGCAGCCGCATAAGGTAATCATGGGTCTTCAGCTCTTGCACTGAAACCTGTTTTTCAACAATCCCGATTTTTTCGTCAACATCTTGCGCCTTTTGGACTTCCTCGTCAGCTTCTTTGCCTGCTCTTTTTAGTTTTGCGATTTCAATGGTTATCTGTTTTCGTTGGTGGCGCATCTCGTTTAATTTAGTGAGATTTTGTCGCCATTCCTTGTCAATTCCAATTAAATCCTGTAGCATTTGGAGGCATTCAGGGTTGCCGCGTTTTGCCAAATTGGACTTGACAAGTTCCGGGTTCTCTCGGATAAGCTTTATATCTAGCATTACCGTCACACGCAAATTCCTAACTTAAGGAATTCAGCTATTTAACTTTGTGATGTGAGATAAAAGCCTAAAACGGTTTATTCATAACCTGAATAATGCAGAGAGAGCTTGATTAACCGCTGAACAATAAAAGGCTTAACTACAAATTGCTTAGAGTTGACGGTGAAGGCATTCAATGGCAAGCATAGAGTTGGTACTTTCCGCATTCTTGCTACTAACTTTCATAGCTGCGCTTATTTCAATAAAAGCCAAAATGCCCTACACTCTGATTCTGGTTCTCACGGGTGTCCTAATCACACTTTTTTTTGGTTTACTGTCGCTTCAGGGAAGCCCGATACAAGGGCAAATGCAGAGCATAACTGCGCAGATTCGGTCGCTTTATGATCTGCTTATCCAAGGCGGTGAAGGCGGACTATATGTTGGGCTGATTGTTCCGCCACTAATATTTGAAGCGATGATTCACATCCGCGGCACGGACTTGAAAAGCGTAATAAAACCATCCTTGGCTCTTGCGACCATTGGTGTTCTTATAGCAACCGTCGTCACAGGCTTGATTTTATGGAAAGTGGTCGGCCTATCAATTTATGTCTCGTTTTTGTTCGCTGCCTTAATTGCACCGACTGATGTTGTGACTGTTTTGGAGGTCTTTCGTCATGTCAAAGTTCCATCCAAGTTGGCGACCCTCCTGGACACTGAGGCAACCTTCAATGACGCAACAGCAATCGTCGTCTTCACTATTATTCTCTCAACGATCGGTCTTCAAAAAATAAACGTGCTGAGTTCTCTTTCAAACTTTGGGTTTACCCTGGGCGCTGGAGTCCTAATAGGGCTAGGCGTGGCTTTCGCCGGGGAGGTCCTCTCAAGCCTAATCGAAGATAGAGTTGCCGAAACCATTCTAACGATAGCAGTTGTTTACGGGTCGTACGCATTTGCATCTGGTATCGGTGCCTCCGGATTAATCGCGGTCGCAGTTGCTGGATTATATTTTGGCAACTTTACGATTCGAACGGCCATGGAACCTTCGACGAGAGAAGCAGTCGAGATCTTTTGGCAGATCGCTGCTTTCATCGGCAACTCAATAGCTTTCCTTCTAATTGGCTTCCAAGCAAACATCATCACTTTTCCTCAATCAATCCTGGTTATCTTGGCAGCTTTCGCAGCTGTAACAGTATCTAGGGCAGCCACCGTGTATCCGATACTTGCCTTCTACAGGAAGATCAGCGGGAAAATGACGTCTGTTTGGAGCAACGTCGCAATGCTTGGCGGCGTCAGAGGTGCACTTTCAATCGCGCTTGCAGCAACTATCACCACCTCAGCGATTATTTCCACGGCAGACCTGCATACGATAGACACAATGGTTTTCGGAGTTGCATTCATCTCCATAATGCTGCAGGTGCCTCTATTATTCAGGTACGTTAAAAGAGCAATGCCTGAAGTTGAAGCCTTCAAAGAAACGGAGCTTGACGACCAATTTGCTCGTTTGTCTTCCTACATAGAAGAGATGCATAGGCTACGGTTAGAAGGCAGAATTTCTGAAGCTGAGTTCGCAGAGAGACTCGAAGAAAGCAAAATTGAGCTTGAAAGGCTGATTGCAACATCCCGAGTGACGGTTGAAACAAGAAAGATAATTCGTGCAAGAGCATCCATTCTTTTCCCCCGTCTACAAAATACAACAAATCAAAAACAAAAAGTTAAGAAAAAAGAAAAAGAGCAAAAGTCAAAGTAAGAATCGGACGGCGCATCTTAAACTTACAAAATTTTTGTGAGGAGAGAAATTCAAAAAATAAGAGAAGGTTTGGGTTTGGTTAGGTAGAAAACGGGAAAGGCTTTTCTACAGCCAACCCATAATCAGCTTTAACACCCATCCCAAGTTGAGAAACCCCTTGCTGACGAAACTAAAGAAAAAAGTTCAGCAAATGCTGACATCGGAAGCACAAGCCGCTCACAAAATAGGTTTAACTCCCAACAAGGTGAGCCTAATCGGCTTCATTCTCGCTTTTGCATCCGCCGCTGGCTACGGTCTAGCTCAAGACCACCCTTGGCTTTTGCTGCTTGCAACGGCTTTTCTCTTGGCTTCAGGATTCTGCGACACTCTTGACGGAATTATCGCACGAATCTTCCGACAGGTGACGGTTTTCGGCGGGTTCTTCGACTCAGTTCTCGACAGATACGCCGATGCAATCGTTTTCGCTGCCATATTGATTGCTGGATTATGTAACGCTGCTTGGAATGCATTTTGGGGTCCTCTTTGGGTTCTGGCTGCTTTGGTGGGTTCTTTGCTGGTAAGTTACAGTCGTGCAAGGGCTGAGGCTGTGGGATTAAAGATGGAGTCAGTTGGATTGGCTGAACGGGCAGAACGGATGTTGATTTTAGCCGCTGTCAGCGTAGCGGCGTTTTTCTGGTTGCCCGCCTTAGGCTACGGTATAGCCTTGATAGCGGTGCTTTCAAACTTTACAGTTATACAGAGAGCATTGTATGTGTATAAAGAATTAAAGAAAAAAGCAGTATCAGTTGCTTAGTATCTTCTTCGGGCTTTTGAGTGGCGTTCGCTTTCGGCTCTAACGTTGACTATTCCACGGTGAACCGCGCACGATATGCAGTAATATTTTGTGTCAACCCATGAAGCTAAAAATGTGCCTTTTTGTCGAAGTTCTTTGGCTAGTTGAGGCTCGACAAACGATACGCGGCGAGTAGATCTCTTTGCCTTGTCACGTGGCACCTGTGCCCCGCAATTTGCGCATTGTACAAGGCTTCCGCTTCCTTTACTTCCTTTTGATCTTCCTCGGCTTTTTCGTTTAGATGGCAATTATTTTTACCTCTTTCTCTTCTATTTTTCACATTATGCATTAAACTATCTTATATATCTGCTCTTAATTTTAAGAGCGAAGCGACGTTCGCTTCCCGATTTATTAAAGGAACAATTTTTCCGTCTGGCGACGTCATCAACGTCGTAACTCCAGGACCATGTCCAGCTGTGACACAATTCGAATGAATCACCACACCCACCGAAACTGCGCCTTGACGGTAAATCCTCCCGAACGAGTGGTCCGCGTCAACGATCGCTACCAAATCACCAAGCCTCAGCGTTTCCAATTTGTATTGGTCAACAACTGCTTTATCAAACATTTGAATGTCGTAATCTCCCGAATTAACTTGGTTTGCCCCTAACCCTGAACCCATAACAGCGGCTGGAACAACATGCGTGACAGGAACCAAAAGCTTGTTCTCTTTCGGCTGAGGATCCCATGCGGCAAGCAAAGCTGGGTCCATGTTGAAGACTTTGATTTCTGGAAAATCGACTAGTTTTAAACCCGTGCCGAAGGCTTTCACAAGGATCTTGTCTCCAAGCACAAGCTTATCCAAAATTCCTGAGGGAAAATCAATTAGCACATGCTCGATCCCGCCGTGCTTCCCCGTGACAACGCCTCTTGCGCCTTTGCCGTCACCGTTTACTACTATTGCTTCGTTTCCCACACAAGACAACACGTTAAATGCTGTGTTAGCTGCGACTCCTGATCGTGAATCGTTTTCCTTGTTCTCTGCGCTTACGCCTGGCTCAACGTGGTCCGCTTCCCAACCGCAGGCTAGGTCGCCGACTCTTAGATTGTAGGTGATGCCGCCGACGCTTGGCAGCACATGAGGTTGCCCCGTTGCAGACACCGTGTAGACTGACCTGATGGTTGGGCTGGCAATTTCACCCATAACTGAGATTTTTATAAGTTTTTCATTGTTGGTTGTCAGCATAAATAGTTCCCTGTTGGGCATTATGTCCTATCCGCGGAAGTGGCTAATAAACTTCACAGAGCAATTCTTGAGCCTAAGCAAATCTTAAATTATGCGTCCCTTTATTGTTGCATTGGAAGTTAAGCCTGCTAAAATTGTTGGAAGAATTGCAATGTCCGAAATAGGGTTAAGAACAAAAATGCTGGTTAGAGATGTAATGAGCAGCCCAGTCGTCACGATGAATGAAAACGCAGCTTCAAACCTTGCCGCCGCAGCCATGGACCAGAACGATTTAGGATGCGTAATTGTTACCAACAAGGCTGGACAATCAATCGGTATAATCACGGAGCGGGATTTGGTCGTTAGGGTGTTGGCGAAGAACATTAAGCCAGACACAGTGAAAGCAAAGGAAATCATGACTACCCCCTTGGTTACTATTGAACCTGAAGCAACAATTAGTGAAGCTGCCCGAAGGATGAACCGGCTGGATATCAGGAGGCTCGGCGTGATCTACAAGGGCAATCTTGTCGGCATAATCACTGCCAAAGATGTCTTAGGTGTGATGCCTGAGCTCATCGAGATAATCCAAGAGAGAACACGCATCGAAGGCGCAGCCCGCACCGAAGAAGGCGAGGAAGTTCCCCTGTCAGGGTACTGCGACCGCTGTAACATTTATACTGACACCCTTAAAGAACGAAACGGACAGAACATTTGCGACGAATGCCGAGTTGAACTCGAAGAAGAAAAGTAAAAGGCTGCCTGTTTTCGCTTTAATTTCCAAACTGGCTTTCTTCAGATTCATTTGGTTTTCGAGCTATGCCTTTATCGGCTTGCTGAACCCTGCTTTTGTGAGCCCAATGCATGTTGAAATACCGAAACGCCGTAACGAAGAAGGCTTTTCATCGCGCTTGCTCTTTTTCTGGGAACGCTAGCGACGCCAGTGATTAAGCCGTAAAGGGCGAGAGCGGTCATGGTCAGGAATGTAGATTTCGAATAGACTGCAAGTTTCAATATGAGAAGGAATAGTTTTGAAAACACACCCTCTGACTTCCCTGAAAAGACAACCAAGCCCCTTTTCAATCAACAGTTATCTCCGCGGAAAAGAAAGTTAAGGGTTTTGCTTGATTCCTATCGTTCCTTTTCGTTGCAGCTTCCCAACAGAAGCTTTTAACCAAACCCGCCGCTATTCAATAATCCGTGAACCAACGTGATTGTTGATTCTGTCCTTAACAACGCCAAAGCCTACCTGAACGGGCAAATCGTCGAATGCAGCATAGCCATCGAAGAAGGCAAAATCTTCAAAATCGGCAAAGAAACCCAAATGCCCAGCGCCGACGAAAAAACCAACTTAAAAAGCCACCTTGTCCTGCCAGGCTTAATCGACGAACACGTGCACCTGCGCGACGAAGGGAAAGCGCACAAAGAAGATTTCTACAGTGGAACCGCCGCCGCAGCCGCAGGAGGTTTCACAACAGTTCTCGATATGCCTAACAATGAACCCGTTACAATGAGTGTTGATACGCTGAGGAACCGCATGGCGTTGGCTCAAAGAAGAATTCTGGTAAACGTGGGGTTTTACTCTGAATTTCCGAAGAAACTTGCCGAAGTCCAGGACATAGTTTTCGAAGGAGCGGTTGGCTTTAAGCTTTTCATGGGATCCCAAGTGGGTGGATTGAATATTGACGATGACGAAGAGTTACTGGACGCCTTCAGGGAAGTTGCGCCGTTGGGTGAGGTTGTAGCAGTACACGCCGAAGACAAAGCCTTGCTCAAGGCAAACGAGACCAGACTCAAGCAAGCCAAAAAAGTTAGCGTCTCGGCTTTCCAAAATGCTCACTCTGAGGTCGTTGAATCTAAAGCCATCCAACGCTTGCTGAAAATAAGTGAACCGACTAGTGTGCGCCTCCATTTTTGTCATGTTTCAACGAAAAACGGCTTGAACGCGATTGAGGAAGCAAAGAAAGCGGGTCGGAAAGTAACATGTGAAGTTACTCCAAACCATCTTTTGCTATCAACTGATGATTTGGGACGAGTAGGGCAAATGTTGATCATGGCGCCGCCGCTTCGAAGCGCTGATCAGGTTGAAGGGCTCTGGAAGGGTCTGGAGGTAGGTTGGATTGATTCTTTAGGGTCCGACCACGCACCACATACTGTGGAAGAGAAAGCTGCAAGCAGCGTTTGGGATGTCAAAGTAGGCGTTCCAGGATTAGAAACAACGTTGCCTCTTATGTTGACGGCAGTTAGGAAGAACCGTTTCTCTCTGAAGCAAGCCATGTCACTTTTGGCAGAGAATCCAGCTGATATTTTCGGTTTGAGCGACCGTGGTCGTTTGGAGCAGGGAAAGAGTGCGGATTTAGCGGTTGTGGATTTCAATGCTAAATTTGAGATTGATGCTTCAAAATTTAAGTCTAAAGCAAAATTTTCCCCCTTTGATGGGTGGGAAGTGCAAGGTAAGCCTGAGAAAACCTTCGTCGGAGGGCTTCTTGTTTTTGATGAGGGCGAAATAGTCGCGAAGGCGGGAATTGGCTCTCTTGTTCGGAGAGGCTCCCCTTGAAGTTCTTAGCTGATAGCATGCTGGGGAAACTTTCACGTTGGCTACGCATGCTAGGTCAAGATGTTACCTACAACGTTCAACTGAACGATAACGAGCTTTTGGGCTTGTCGAAGAAGGAAAGCCGCTTTTTGCTGACTAAAGATTTGGAGCTTTACCGACGTGCATCCGCGATTGGGGTTGACGCTTTTTTTGTTGAAGGCAAATCGGAATCTGAAAGATTGGCTGAAGTTGCTGATAGATGCGGGTTGACCTTGGAGGTTGATATGGAAAAATCTTATTGCCCCATCTGCAACACCAAGCTTAAGACTACCCCGAAAGAACGGCTTTCAGGCGAGCTTCAGACGAACACCTATACCTACTACGATAAATTCTGGAAGTGCCCAAACTGTGGACAAATCTACTGGCAGGGAGCTCACTGGAATCAAATTACCATCACCCTGTATGAAGCGCAGACGAAACTGCAAAAATTAAAAGAAAAAATAGAATCTTAAGATAGCCATTTCAAAGGTATGTCTTGGAATGTTCCATCGGGCAATGTTCGCCTAATAGTTATTGGAAGAATTGATGCATCAAGTTCTTTTAACGCTATGTCGATTGGGTTAGTATTTTCACTTGCATCCACCAAAATCGGCGCTCCCATCGAGATTTGAAGAGCTCTAGCTCCAACAATTCTTGCTTTCTCGAAGCGAGTAATTTTGGGTGGTCCAACAATTATTTTTTGTTCTGACGTTTTTTGTTCTCTCCTTAGTAGGGCATTCCGCCCATACCGCCCATTCCCCCTGGAGGCATCGGTGGGCTCTTCATTTTGCCTGAGGCGATGACATCGTCGATCTTGAGTATCATGGATGCTGCTTCATTTGCGGATTTTATTATTTGTTTCTTGACTGAGAGCGGTTCAAATATGTTTACTTTTGACATGTCCTTTATTTTTCCTTCTAAAACTTCAATGCCAGCCCATGTTTCTCCTTTTTCATGTCTGGTTCTCAGTTCCACAAGTATGTCAATGGGGTCTAATCCGGCGTTTTCAGCCAGTGTTACGGGTATAGATTCGAGGGATTCTGCGAAAATTCTGATTGCCAACTGTTCTCTTCCTGTAACAGATTCAGCATACTTCCTAAGTACGCTAGCCATTTCCATTTCGGGTGCGCCT
Source organism: Candidatus Bathyarchaeota archaeon (assembly GCA_963768425.1). Lineage (GTDB taxonomy): Archaea > Thermoproteota > Bathyarchaeia > Bathyarchaeales > Bathycorpusculaceae > Bathycorpusculum. Next base: position 42,435 of record CAVYHV010000025.1, read on the forward strand.
CCTCCAGCAACGATTTTGGGCTCTTGAATTAAGTCTCTGATTACGCAGAGTGCGTCGTGTATTGAGCGTTCTGCCTCGGCGGTCATGCGTTGTGTTGCGCCCCTGATTAGGATGGTTACTGCCTTTGGGTTTTTGCATCCTTCGATAAAAGTCATCTTGTCATCAGCGATTTTGCGTTCCTCAACCAAAGCTGCGTATCCAAGGTCGGTCGCCGCAAGGGCATCTATACTTGAAACTATTTTTCCGCCGGTGGCTCTAGCCAGCTTTTCCATGTCAGATTTCTTGGCTCTTCTAATTGCGATTACTCCTTTTCTTGAAAGGAAATGCTGAACCATGTCATCTATGCCTTTTTGGCATACTACGACGTTTGCTCCTGATGCCAAGATTTTGTTTGTCATGTCACGCAGCATTGTTTCTTCTTCGTTTAGGAAGGCTTCAATCATTTCCGGGGTTTCAATGTTTATTTTGGAGTCTAATTCGGTTTTTTCAATTTCCAAAGAAGCATCAATCAATGCAATCTTGGCTTTCTCTATTCGCTTAGGCATACCCGACTGAACAATTTCTTTATCTAAAACTATGCCGTAAATAAGTGTCGTATCGCTGAGTGACTCGCCTGTTTTCTTCTCAATCTTCACATCGTCAACATCTACCTTGTATACGCCATTTTGCTTTTCCGCGACTGCAAGCATCGCTTTAACAGTTAAATCAGCTAAGTAATCTTTGTGTTCAGCTACGATTTTGCTTCCCATTGATGTTGTGGCTGCTTTTTTCAGAAAGTCCTGCGATTTCAAATCGACAGGAATGGCTATTTTCTCAAGGGTTTTAAGTGCTTTGTCAGCTGCCTTTCTGTAACCGTCAATTATCGTTGTTGGGTGAACGTTTTTGTCGATTAGTTCTTCTGCTCGGCTAAGTAGTTCGCCTGCTATTATGACTGCAGAGGTAGTTCCGTCGCCTGCTTCATTGTCCTGTGTTTTGGCTACTTCAACGAGCATTTTGGCTGCTGGATGTTGGACATCCATCTCATCCAAAATAGTGCGACCATCGCTTGTTATCGTGGTGTCTCCAAAGTTGTCGACTAACATTTTATCCATGCCTTTTGGACCTAAAGCGCTTCTGACGCTTTCAGCAATAACTTTGGCAGCAGTGATGTTTCCGTGCTGTGCTTCTCTTCCACGGGACCTGTTTGATCCTTCCTTCATAACGAGAACGGGTACCCCGCCTGCCTGTGTTGGAAATGATGACAAATCAGTAAACCTCCATTTATAATGCGAACAACAACAAATATTACTAGCCATATAAGTTTTTCTAGGCAGGGTATGACGATTAAAGCCTAGGCGTAGCGTTTTTGCATCATTTTGCCATTTTTCGGGGTTTTCTTGTTTTCTTTTCCGCCGTGGGTTAATAGATTGAAACTTTGGCTATCCCTGTAATCTTTAGCAGCTCAGGAATTAATTCTCCTGGAATTTTCTTCTCAACTATCAGGGTGAGTTTCGGTTCAGGCGAAAGTTCAGGATCGTCTACTATGGCCTGCCTAATGCTCAACCCTGCTTTGTTCAGTAACATTGCGGCGTTGGATAAGATACCCGGGGACTTTGCATTCACAGGCGTTATCTCTAAGACCCCTAGATTGAGATGTTTTGCTATTTCTTTAAGTGAATGCCCTGCGGGGCGCATTTCTTCAAAAATCAGTTTGAGTTCAGCATCGGATTCTATTGAGTGCAATGTTTCGTTTACTGTTCGCCGGTCCACACCGGCGGCTCTTGCTACGCGTACGGGCGGGATTTCGATTTGGTTTAGGCATATTTTGTCGTTTTGGACGCTTAAACCGTTTTCTATTAGGACGCGTGCTACTTTGAGTCTTTCGGGGTAGTCTTGCAACTGGTCTTTAATCATGTTCCACATTTGTTTCGCTTGTGTGTTTTTGTTCTTCTAAGTATAAATATGTTGTTTGTGTTTACTTTTGCTATGTACATAAGTGTACACAAAAGTTTTAAATAAAACTTTAAAGTACACTTCTCTGCCTTCAACTAAAAGGACGAAAAAATATGCCAACCACCATGAAAAAAATATTCCTACCCGAAGAAGATATCCCAAAAAAATGGTATAATATAGTACCCGACCTGCCAAAGCCGCTTCCACCATTTATTGACCCAGCAACGAAGCAGCCTGGCGTCGGAATTGTCCCAAGAATTTTCCCAAAAGAAATTATCGGCCAAGAAATAAGTCAGGAGCGATGGATAGATGTTCCTGACGAGGTGCGAGAGGTATACCGTATCTGGCGTCCCTCACCGCTATTCAGAGCTCTTAATTTGGAAAAAGCGTTGAAAACACCCGCTAAAATCTACTATAAGTATGAAGGCGTCAGCCCAGCAGGAAGCCACAAACCCAACACCGCGGTACCTCAAGCATATTACAACATGAAAGAAGGCACCGAACGCTTATCTACAGAAACGGGCGCGGGCCAGTGGGGTTCAGCTTTGGCGTTTGCAGCCATGACTTTCGGGCTAAAAGCCACTGTTTACATGGTGCGTGCAAGCTATGATCAGAAGCCTTATCGAAAGATGATGATGAAAGCCTTCGGTGCAGAATGCATTGCAAGTCCAAGCAACAAAACTGAGGCGGGAAGAAAAATCCTTGCGGAGGACCCGGATAACAAAGGCAGCCTCGGCATAGCCATCAGCGAAGCAGTCGAAGATGCACTTGTCAACGAAAAAGAAACTAACTACGCGATCGGCAGCGTTTTCAATCACGTTTGCTTACACCAGACCGTTGAAGGTTTAGAAGCTAAGAAGCAACTTGAACTGGTGGATGATTATCCCGACGTGGTCTACGGCTGCATAGGCGGCGGTAGCAGTTTCAACGGTTTGATGTGGCCATTCTATTATGACCAAGTTTCAAAGAAGGCACCTAAGGAAACAAAGTTCGTCGCGACTGAAGCTACTGCCTGTCCAAAAGTAACAAAAGGATATTACCAATATGATCACGGCGACACAGCAAAACTGACACCGCTTGTCCCAATGCACACAATTGGTCACGACTTCATCCCTGCACCTATACACGCAGGCGGATTACGTTACCACGGTATATCCCCAGTAATAAGCGTCTTAGCGCAGGAGAAAAAGATGACGACTGAAGCTTTCAACCAACTAGAGGTTTTTGACGCCGCGAAACTATTCCTCCAAACCGAAGGCATCATCCCAGCGCCTGAACCATCCCACGCGATCAAAGGCGTTGTTGATGAGGCACTTCGCTGCAAGAAGACAGGGGAAGCAAAAACTATCCTGTTTGTTCTCTGCGGACACGGCTATTTCGACATGGCAGCCTATGACGAATACTTTAGCGGCAACCTGCAACCCTACGAATACCCAGCCCAGAAAGTCGAAGAATCAATGAAGAAACTGAACAAACTCTATCCGTGGCTCGACGAAGTCAACAAGAAATACATAAGCTGCGAAACCATTTAAAACCCCAACTCTCCAACTTTTCTTTTTTTGTTTGACTCAAAAAAGCATTCTTGTGTCACCGTTGACGGAAGCCAGCAGCCCACAAGGTGCTTTGCTAATTTCAATAAATCTGCCCATGAATTATATAGCCTTATCACTTCGTCGTGGAGATTTTTCAGATTAAACAGATTTCACTAGGTGTTTTATGTTTTTTAACTAATACAATTTTTGACGCGAAGGAACTTTAATGGACTTCTGCAGACTATAAGCGAGTCAAAAAGACAGTAGAGGACTTTAACCATGGGAAACGGTGCTAAAGGATACAACCTGCAAATGATTCAAACTTCTCCACAAAAAAGCAACTTAAGGCACAGAGTACAAAAAATCTCTTTTCTAACCCACTCTGTCAATCAAGCTTTCTGGAACATGCCTCTAAAGGTTACCTGGTTAGCTAAAGGCGACAAACTCATTTCTTTATTCTGTGAATTGTCAAATTTTGTCATAAATTGTCATTTTTTGTCAAATATTGTCAAATATTGTATCAATGTGCAAGCGATTCAAGCTCTGCTTTAAAAAAGCAACCCAAAACACAAACACAAAAAATTGCCGTATTCCCTTCACGCAAAAACAGCTTATTCAAATCTTTTAAGAACTCAGCATTAAAAACCCAAAAATTAACGTTCCTCAACAAATTTCAGGTGTAACTATAGAAGCATTTAACTCAAATAGACATGTTTTTCTTTTTGTTTAAGCAACCCAATGCTTAGGTTGTTCGATTGTCAGCTCCCGAGAAAAATCTGCCTAAAAGAAACGTTGGCTTCATCGTTAACCCAGTTGCAGGAATGGGCGGCGCAGTTGGGCTAAAAGGAACAGACGGCAAAACCATTCTAGCCAAAGCGATAACTCTGGGTGCAAAACCGGTAGCCTCTCATAGAGCGGAAACTTTTCTCGCTGGACTGGTTGCCGTTAAAGAAAGCCTCCGTTTAGTTGTTGGAGCCTGCAACATGGGCGAGACTGAGGCAAAAAAATGCGGCTTCACTTGCAAAGGGATAGGCGATAGTAAAGAAGAAACCACACCTGATGACACGCAAAATGCTGCTCGAGAAATGATAAATCAACGGGTAGATTTGCTCGTTTTCTGCGGTGGTGACGGAACAGCACGCGACATTTACAAAGCCGTCGGCCTAAACGTTCCGGTGCTTGGCGTTCCGACAGGCGTCAAAATGCACAGCGCCCTCTTCGCTGTAACCCCTCAAGCCGCCGCAAGAGTCGCGATAGGGTACCTTTGGGGCGGGTTGCCACTGCGGGAAGCCGAGGTCATGGATATTGACGAGGAAGCATTCCGGGCGGGTCGTCTTTCCGCGGAACTTTACGGTTACATGCTTAGTCCATTCGAGCCACATTTAATTCAGGGAAACAAACTTGAAAGCCCCACCACTGAAAATGAGGTACGTAACCAAGCGGCAATCGCCATATACATCATAGAAGAAATGAAACCCGAAATCATCTACATCCTTGGGCCGGGAACCACAACCCGTACAATAAGCGACCTCTTGGACGAGAAGAAAACCCTGCTGGGAATTGACCTTTTCCAAAACAAAAAGATAATTTTACGCGATGCAAACGAAAAACAAATTCTAGAAACTATTGCAGGCAAGGTTACGAGGGTTGTTGTGACGCCGATTGGTGGCCAGGGCTTCGTTTTTGGAAGGGGCAACCAGCAGATAAGCGCCAAAGTCATCCGCCAGGTAGGCATCGACAACATTATTGTGGTTGCATCTAAAAGTAAGTTGGACAAGTTGAAGAGTTTAAGGGTTGACACTGGCGATTCAGAGTTAGACATGGAATTTCGAGCCCGCGGAATCAGAGTTATAACTGACTACAAGACCAAGCAACAAATCCTAATCGAATAACTTTCGGGTTGTTTTCACTCCCAAATCTTGCTTGTCCAGTGCCTTCCATATCTGTTCTCTGATTGGACGTTTCGATTTTTCCGTCGGAAGCACCCTGGAAACAACATTTTTTGCCTGTGAATTCACCGACTAAATCTTGCCACGAAAAATTACCTCAAAATAAACTGAGAACAAGTTTTTTATCAGCTTATGCCGTCGTGGCGTTGCTGTCATCGA
>CAVYHV010000026.1:0-15378 GCA_963768425.1 Candidatus Bathyarchaeota archaeon
CCAGGATAAATGAAACGCTGACCCAAAGCAAGGTTTCCATAATCGGGATTTCCAACGATCTTCGCCTAAAAGAGTTCTTAGATCCGCGGGTTTTTAGTTCGCTAAGCGAGGAAGAATTGGTTTTCAGACCGTACGACGCAGCAGAGCTCCGAAACATCCTCTCAGAACGTTCCAAATTGTCGTTCAGAGAAGGAGTTTTGTCTGAACCCGCACTGAGTATTTGCTCCGCTTTAGCCGCTGCAGAACATGGAGATGCACGCCGGGCTCTAGACCTATTGCGTGTGGCAGGAGAAGTCGCTGAACGCCAGGGCGCCAGCTCCATTTTAGAGGAGCATGTACGTTTGGCAGAGAAACATATTGAACATAATCGTGTGGTCGAAGCAATCAAGAACTTGACGCTTCATTCAAAACTCGTTCTTCTAAGCGTTTTCCACCTAAACAAGCCAAGCGCCAACACAGGCGAAATATACGATGTTTACAACGAGTTGTGCGGCGAATTCGGCGCTGGTCTTCTAACGCAGCGTAGATTAGGCACATTGATTAATGAACTTGATTCAATGGGTCTTGTTAACGCAAAAGTCGTAAGTATGGGCAGATACGGCAGAACCAAAAAGATCAGGCTTGAAATTTCAAGGGGTATCATTCGCGACGTGTTCGCAGATGATCCTCGGTTCAACCAACTGATCAATTATTCGCCTCAAGCTTCCCGCAAAAATACGAATGAGTTGTAACCTGAAATTAGTCGTTCAGATGAATGAGAGAATTGTCGTTTCGAGTGTTTGTAGGTTGACAACAGGAACCTTTCCAGGTGTGGGGACCAACCCCAGTTTTTCCATATAGTCCGTTTGTTTCTGCCAGCCGCCGGAATTCACCACGAGAACACCGCGGTAGTTACAATAGCCTAACACGTGAATGTGACCAGCGTGAAAGATGTCTGGCACTCGGTCGATGACGAGGTAGTCACGGTTTTCCGGGGAAAGCATAGTTTTTCCTCCGTAAGAAGGAGCCAAATGACGGCTTTGCATAAGCAGCCTCATTGCTTTTTCTGGGTGATCATGGTCCATCCCCGGCACAACCCCTATGATGTCGTCTAAGCTTCGGCCATGATACATCAAAACTTCAACGCCATGAAGACTTAATAGACATGGGCTTCCGACTGAACGGATGTTGCTCTTTCCTTGCATTCCCTTCAAGTAACCTTCAGGTATAGCCGGCTGCGGAAGGGCTTTTCGGGCTGCATCGTGATTACCCGGGGAAATTATTACTTCGATGTAGCTGGGGATCTTTTCGATGTATTTGAACGCGAAGTCATATTGTTTATGAACGTCCCTAATCGATAATTCCTTTGCTTGACCAGGGTACACTCCAACCCCGTCAACTATGTCGCCCGCTATTAAGAGGTACTTGACTCTGCCGGCTATCTCCCTCATCTGCTCGTTCCCATACTTGCCTCTGAGCCACAGTAAGAACCTCTTGAACGCTTCCTTTTCGAATTTATTGCTGCCGATGTGAAGATCCGACGTTAACACTGCATAGACTGGTTCTTGCGCTCGCTGCTGAGTTTTTCGGCCGATTTCAGGGAAAATGATATCTTCGGCAAGGAAGAGGTTGGTTCGCGTTTTGATTACTGCCAGGCAGATAACCTGATCGGGCATTAGCATAAGTGCTTTCTTTCGGACGTCTTCGGGTGCTTTTTGAGGCACCAAAACAGTAGCAGTTCCTTGTAAGTCTTCTACAGAGAGGATCATATGGTTCTTTGAATCTCTTTTCTCGGTTAACATGCAGATTATTTTTAGTTTTGTTTTGGGCTGCGACTTGAGGGCTTCAAGTATTGGTGTTGCGGCTCTGACGTCGATTCTTTGCCTAAACAAACGCTCGATTCGTCTAAACCTATCTTGAAAATAGGAAAAGTATTCTTCAATGGTACCGTTGGAGCTAAGCTTTCCTGTTGCATCTTCGAGAATGGAAACTTCCGCTTTAATATCCTTAGCAAAAGGGTAAAAAACACCTTCAACAGCACTTTGATCTATCGGCGGTGGTTGTTCCATTATTGGCGTTGGTTGCGGCTCGGGTTCGTGTTCTATGACTGGGGCGGCCGGATCTTTTAGCTTTTGTATCAGTGTTTCCAGAAAAACTTTGTCTATGAAAAATGGTTTCTCCTGCAGGTCGGCTATTCTTTGAAGGGCTAAGTCCATTATGTCGACTGGGTCGTTTGTGTCTGCGTTTTGGCTCAGAAATTGGAAAGCTTCGCTGTCCAATTGGTACCCAGCTGCGATTGTTGCCTGTATCGCTCTTTGAAGTTTTTCTTCCCCGCTCATTTATGCTTCGCTGCCATCAGCTTTAACCGCTTCACGCTTACCCTCTTATATTTATGACTTATTTACCACTTTTCGTTCGAAGACTATTTTTTGGGTTTCGCAATTCTGGTCATCTGAGCTTGCATATACTTTGAGTTGTGTGGTTTCAACTCACCTTGTGGGCCAATAATTAATCGAAACCAATTTAATTTATATGAGTGAATCTCCGTTTAGATGAGTTATATCATGCTTGAGGAATTCCTATGGCTGACCTACGCAAGATTCAACAAACGCCAACTGGCACATTTTTTGTTTGCTTACCCAAAGATTGGGCTAAAATGAAAGGGCTCAAAAAAGGCACTTTGGTTTGTTTAGATATAACCAGCGACGGCAAACTTGTCGTGGACCCCGAATACAACGCTGAACCCCCAACGCGAACTACTTCTTTAACCGTTGGACCCAACCTCGGCAGGGAAATCGTGGGTCGTTACCTTTTGGGCTACGACACCATTGATATTGAAGCAAAAGACCGAATTGACTCCGCTGCAAGAAACGTAGTTAAGTCGACTGCCAGCTCCCTTTCGGGCTTGGAAATTTTTGAGGAAACCAGCTCAAAAATTTCGCTGCACAGTTTAATGCAGCAACAGCCTTCCACTTCGCCCGAAAAAATACTACAACGCAACTACGCCATTGTAGCAGGGATGATTCGCGACGCTGCAAATTCGTTCGTCTACGGCGACGTAAGTTGGCTAGAAACGTCATTGCAAGAGATGATGAAAGCAACAGACTTTATTTTCTACTAGTTAGGATTTTGCGAACCATAATTCAGAATCCACGGCTAAACGACAAGCTTGGAATAACCCCGATTGAGTGCTTGGATTACCGTTTAGCCGCAAGCTTAATCGAAGGGATCGGCGATGCTTGCGTGCAAGTTGCGACAAAAACCATTGCCCTGAACGGACAAAAGTTTTCAGGAGAACTACAAAACTTGCTGGTCGAATTGGAAACTATTTGTTACGATGCTCATGAACAAGCTTTGAAATCTTTTGTAACCAAGGATATTGCTTTGGCAGCTAGCGTGCGTTGCTTGCGCGAGAAAGTTGATACCGCCGCAATAAGCATTGAACAGTTTGCGAAGGGGTCTTCGGTGGATTTGATGCCTCAAATCTTAGCTGCAACGTCTTTTCTAAGACAGATCTATGAGCACAGCGTAGACATTGCTGACCTAGTAGCCTAACTTGTTTGCCCTCACTTATTGGTAAAGGGTTAAATTTCCATTTTTATATTCACAACAGGGAACAAAGGTATGTCAAGCACAATCGATAAAGTCGCTAACGCTCTCTACTTGTCAGGATGCCTAAAATTTGGCAGCTTCAAAATAAAGTCTGGTTCAATCAGCCCTTACTACATTGACCTTGCACGTCTCCTATCTACGCCCGAACAATTCTGCGCCATCGCTGATGCGATTGCTGAGCAAGCCACCAAAATAGTCATTGCTGACGAAATAGACAAAATGGCTACCATAGAGCTTAAGGGCGCATTGATTGCACCAAGCATTGCATGTAAACTTAACCTGCCCTGCATTATAGTGCGCAAAGAAGAAAAAGCATATGGAGTGACGGGAAGAATTGCCGGCGCAGACGTTGAAGAAGGCGATCGGATCCTCTTCTTCGACGACGTAATAAGCGAAGGGTTATCCAAAATTGAAGGAATCAAGCCTCTGCAGGAGCTCGGCGGCGTCGTGAACCATTTCCTTGTGGTGGTCAACCGGGAGCAAGGAGGCAAAGAGAACTTGGAGAAACTTGGCTTTAGGGTCCACGCTCTCGCCAAAGTTTCCGACCTCGTGAAATCGCTCTGCGGAAGGCACATTTCTAAAGAGCAGGCTGACGAGGTTTTGAATTACTTGAAAGGGTTTCAAGAGGCTAAGAATACCCTTTGAAAACCTGCTGCTTCACTGCCTCAAATGAATAACTATACTCTACGAGTGCACTATTCTGTTCAGCTTTCATCACACTTTAGTTCCTGCAAAGCTGCATCAACAACTACCTAAAAAACACTCTACATTTATTGGCTGGCTAATCAAATATAATGCTTAAAGGAAGCGTCTCCCGATGCAAACCCAAAAAGAAATAGTTGATGCCCTGATGATTCCCGATGCTTACCCTGAAGGCGCAGGCGAAATCGAGCTCATCCAAACCCACATCTCATTTGTCTTCTTAACTGAAAAATTCGTTTACAAGATAAAAAAAGCAGTAAACTTTGGGTTTCTGGATTTTTCCACGCTCTCGAAGCGCAAGTTTTTTTGCGAAAAAGAGTTAGAGCTAAACAGGCGCCTTTGTCCAGAAATATATCTCAAAGTTGTCCCAATCACAAAATCAAAAGGGATCAAGATAGACGGCGACGGCGAAACCGTTGAGTACGCCCTAAAAATGAAGCGTCTCCCTCAAGAAACAATCATGACCTGCCTTCTCAGTGAGAACAAAGTAAACAACAAAACGATTGATGAGTTGGCAAAAATAATTGCCAGATTCCATCAAAATGTTCAATGCAATGAAGCAATAGACGAGTTTGGTTCCTTCAAAATTATCAAACTTAATTGGGACGAAAACTTCGCTCAAACCAAGAAATACGTTGGCCAAACCATCCCGACAGAGGAGTACAAATTCCTCGAGAACCAAGTCGGTGGATTTATGAAAACAAACAATGCGTTATTCGAGGGCAGAATAAAAAACGGAAAAATCAGAGATTGTCACGGGGATTTGCACTCAGGAAACATCTTCATAACTGACCGAATCTGTATCTTCGACGCTATAGAATTCAACGACCGCTTCAGGTATTCGGATGTAGCTTCGGACATTGCTTTTTTAGCGATGGATCTTGACTTCCAACAAAGGCGAGACTTAGCCGATTACCTTATAGATAGATACGTTGCCTACTCGAAAGACACGGATTTAACGAAGGTACTTGGGTTCTACAAGTGTTACAGGGCGTATGTTCGGGGCAAAGTTATCAGCTTCAAACTTGACGACCCAAGCGTTAGCCAAAAAGAAAAAGCAGAGGCATCCAAAGACTCAAAAGCCTATTTCAAGCTCGCCGCCGAATACGCGAAAAAACTGTAACCTTTAGACGAATTGACTAGCTACCCACTCGGGAACTTGAACCGTGCCCATGATGATGGGCTTTTGGTGGCAATCGCTTCCCCCAGTCATCTTTAGCCCAAGCTTCTTGGCGAACGCCACGTAATGGCTCGTTGTTTCCGGTGTGTTTCTTGAGTGCCAGCATTCAACGCCATCAATATGCTCCAGCATTTTTTCTTGGATTATACCCGTTTGCTCCTGCAGAGATTTAGTTAACGCCATCAGCGAGGTTCCATGGGGATCATTGGGGTGAGCCAAAACCAACATTCCACCTGCATCCCTTACGAGTTTTGACGCTTCATCCAAGTAAAGTGGGTACTTGGGCACATCACACTTAACAAGGTATCTGTCGAATGCTTCCTGCCTGCTTTTGACAATGTTCTTCTTAACCAAGTAATCGGCTATGTGGGGTCTGCCCAGTACACCATCGACAGACTCTTCAATCTGCCTAAAGTCATCTTTAGTTAATACCTGGATGTTTTCTCTTTTGAATTCACTATTTAGGTTGTCAAAGATTTTTGCGGCCCTTTCTTCCCGGTACTTCGCCATTGTTTCAAGTTTGCTTTCTAACGCTTTATCTGTGGGTTCGAACTTGTAACCAAGGAAATCTAGTGAAACGGCTTTACCTTCATGGTACTTTGGGTGAGCGAAGGTTACGTTTAACTCGACTCCTGTAACATAGCTAATGCCTTCTTTTTTGGCTGTGGCGATGGCTTGGATTTGGCAGCCGATGCAGTCGTGGTCAGTGATTGCCATAAAACCGATTTTACGATTTTTTGCTACCTGAAAAATTTCTTGGACAGTAAGTTTTCCGTCTGAGGCACTTGAGTGAATATGCAGGTCAGTTATCATCTTTTAGATGGTTCCCTTTAGGCGTTTTCCATTCCGATAACGTACCAATCTTCACGGTTGTCATGGCATGTGTCAACTGTTAAATGAAGTATTTTGAGAGTTGGATATTTTTTCTTTAAGTCAGCGATGTCTACGGGCTCAAACTTTTTCTTGTTTGCGAGATATGCATCTACGGTTAGGGCATTTGATTCGTAGTTCTCCTTGGTGCGTCGCTGGATTCTAGCGACCGAGACCTCTTCGGGACAGCTTGTCTGTAGAATGACAAAAGTCATCCCGTGTTTTGCAGCGACTTCAGCTGCTCGACGCCTTAAATCTTGAGTGACAAAGGTGGCGTCCAAAATAATTCCTTTTGTGCCCTTCTGGGCCAGGTCATCTGCCCTTCGAAAGACTTCATCGTAGACGGACAGTCGCTTGTTCATGTTTCCAGCAACTTTTGCGTCGAAGACGTCCTCGTTCTTCAAAACCTCCAAGCGTATGATGTCGCTTCGAAGAATACAGTACCCTTTAATCTTGGACGTTTCCTCAGAGGTTTCCGTTTTCCAAGTTCCAGGCAACCCCGTTGTAATCAGTAAGGTTTTTGGTCCTAAATTTGCTTCGATGAATCTCGAGAAAGGTTCCTTCATTATTCTACCTTCATACTGTTAGCTTTGACATGTTGAACTTAAAACTTTTTCCAGTGGACGCAACCTTTAGTTGGAAGAAAATCTAAATAGGTTGAGGATTACATTATTCTGAAAAGAAGGGACAATCATGGAAGAATTCCTAGTTAAAGACAAAAGTTTGGCACCTCAAGGTCATTTGCAAATCGAATGGGCCACAAATCACATGCCCGTGCTTAAGTTGATAAAAAACCGTTTAGAAAAAGAAAAGCCGTTCAAAGGCTTGACTTTAGGAGCATGTCTCCACGTGACAAAAGAAACGGCTGTCCTGGTGAAGGCGTTAATTGCGGGAGGCGCCAACGTCGCATTATGCGGTTCTAACCCTCTTTCAACTCAGGATGATGTCGCTGCAGCACTGGCTGACAGCGGTGTTCATGTTTTTGCTTGGAGAGGGCAAAACACTGAGGAATATTACAAATGTTTAGACAGCGCTTTGGATTACAAGCCACAGATAACTTTGGACGACGGGGCAGATTTAGTCGGAACCTTACATAGCAAACGCCAAACGCAACTGAAGACACTGAAGGGCGGAACCGAAGAAACCACAACAGGGGTTATCCGTTTAAGAGCTATGGAAAAGGATGGCAGCCTGAAATACCCCATCGTTGCCGTGAATGACGCTTATACAAAATACCTCTTTGACAACCGCTACGGGACCGGGCAAAGCAGCATGGACGGCATATTGCGCGCCACCAATACTTTGATCGCTGGAAAAACCTTCGTGGTCTGCGGTTACGGTTGGTGCTCAAGAGGCATAGCTATGCGGGCTCAAGGGTTAGGCGCCAACGTCATCGTAACTGAAGTGCAACCTATCCGCGCATTGGAAGCTGTAATGAACGGTTTACGAGTCATGCCTATAGCTGAAGCAGCGTCAGTTGGCGACATATTCATCACTGCGACAGGCGACATCAGCGTCATACGGAAAGAGCATATGATGAAAATGAAGGACGGCGCCATATTGGCTAACAGTGGTCACTTCAATGTCGAAGTGAACATAAAAGATTTAGAATCGCTCTCAACATCTAAAAGAACCATGCGTCCCAATCTCGAAGAATACGTGCTCAAGGATGGCAGAAAACTTTATCTTCTCGCAGAAGGCAGGCTGGTGAATTTGGCTGCGGCAGAAGGTCACCCATCCGAAGTCATGGACATGTCATTTGCGAATCAAGCATTATGCTCAGAATACATCGCCAAAGCAGAGAGCCTGAAGCCGAAGGTTTATACGGTTCCGAAGGAAATCGACGAAAAAGTTGCTGAGCTAAAGTTGAAATCGATGAATGTTGCAATTGACGAGCTTACCGAAGAGCAGAAGAAATACCTGTCAACTTGGGAAATGGGAACAACTTAGGCGAGCAAGCGTACTCTTAAAAGCATGACAAACTTTAAATTGTTTGAGCATATACATGGCTATAAAGTGGTGACTTAAATGGTTAGCAAAGATCAAGGAATAGGTGGAGCAATACTCGCAGTGTGCGTTATAGTTGCTGTAGGCTACATAGTTTTAGTGGCTGATCCAGGCTTGTTTAGTTTGAATACGACCACCGCCCGGCTGGATGCAGTATTGGTTCTTGTTTCCATAGCATTCATCGCTATACTCGCGATCGGTGCATGGATAGGCTGGACAATGGCAACGACACCCCCGCCAAAACCAATCGAAGAAATCACAACAGAAATTGAAGAGAAGAAAGAAGAGCCCAAAGAAGAGACAGCACCAACCTCCGAAGCAACTGCCACCGAACCGGCTAAGAAAAAGAAATAAAAAAATTCATTTTTCTAAAAAATCAATTCTTTGTTTTTTTAATTCTCTTAATTTTGCTTTTCATATTATCTTTAAATTAAGCTCTCATTTTTTGAAGCATACAATCTAAAAGGTGCTGGCAAACCATGCAGTCATCTGGAATTTTTTGTTTGTCTTGCCTTTCACTCAGGTAGCCTAGGTGATAGTTGCAGGTTTGGGGCTTTTCTTTGTTTTTATCCTTCTTGTCTTTAGAAGAGCGATTTTCCTCTTGGGTTTCACTTTTAATGATTTCAGTTTGAGGGTAAGTTATTAATGTCAGACAGAAGGGACATGCTGGGTAGGGTCCCGCTGAATCCCGCAGATTCAAGGTCTTAAGTGGTGTAGCAAAAACTTTTCCGCATGAAGGATTCGGGCAGGTGAACATTTTTGTCCCTTCTCGTTTCAGAGAACGATGACATAGTCTAGTTATCAGATAGGCTTCACTGCTTATAGTGTTGATGAATTCAAAATACAGACGTTAACTATCGATGCTGCATGTTTGGGTTGGGGACGCAATCTTTTTTAAGTTTTCGGCACCTTCCGCATATCCTGAAGCAACCAATACGTCGCCTGCTTGAATCCTTGAATCAGCACGTGGGCGCAGGGTTTTTTCGCCTCTTTTAATCACTAAAACCCACATGCCTGTTTCTTCATGCACCTGTGCTTCCTTCAAGGTCTTGTTCACTAGCGGCGAGTCAGCGGTTACGCAGGCTTGGGCAACTGTTTCTTCTGCTTCTCTAATTGTTAATTTCAAAATCGGGTGCGGCTCAATACCTCGTAACACAACTTCCGCTATATCCGCGGCGGCATCAGCGATCTTTTCTGTTGCCACACCTAACCTGATTAACCCAAGGAAACCAGACGCTTCTTCTTTTTTGAAGTCACTTTTTAGGGCAAGCAGTTCAAATTCAGTATGCAGCTGATCAACTTTCTCTTCTAGCCTTTCAACTTCTTCAGCTAGCTCCTTGCTGTTGAGCATCACAGCGGAGTAGGCTAAATCCAGCATTATTTCTGAGGTATCTTTGAGCTCGACGAATCTCAAGCCGATTTCCTCAAATTTAGCTCGTTCTTCAACGTTGAGTTTTGCCAGTTCTCCTTCAGCTAAGTCTTTGAAGGCTTCAATACCCGTGGGTGCGCCACGCGTAATTAAGACATCGCCTTGGAATATTCTTTCTCCACCTTTTGGGTCTAGAATCCAATCCTGGTTACGGCGGATCGCAATTATATCAATGCCCATTGTCGGAGCTAATTCAAGCTCATCAATGGTTTTCTTAACTATGGTTGAATTAGGTTTAACTGTTACTTTCATCAGATGCTCTTCTACCTTCTCAAAAAATTTTCCCACAACCGGGTGAACTCCGATATTACGAGTTACAATTGCCGCGATGTCTGCGGCTGCGTCGGAAATTTTATCGGTGGCGGAAGCTACTCGAGAAATCCCTACCATTGCCTCGGCTTCCTTTGGGTTTCTTGAAGCAACCATTATTTCCATTTCCAAAAGGTACCCCAATGTGTCTACACGGGTTTCAAGAGCCAAAACGTCTTCCGCGAGATCTTTGTCATTGTAAAGGGCTGAGGAATAAGCGAGGTCAATCATTAATTCGGATAGATTTTTCATTTCGAGCAAAAGTTCCCTGACGGGTATGGGTTTGTACTCTATTCTTTCGAACTTTGGCATTGACCAGAGGTCTCTCCAAACAAGATACCGTTTTGAATTATTTTAATTATGCCCTTAATGCAATGTGAACAAAAGCAGTGTTATTAGCAGAGAGATTGACATTATGATTGTTGCGAAGGATGTTTCAAGCGGTATCACGAAGTTCTCTGGGTTTAATCCTCTTCTAAAGGTTAGTATCGCTATGCTGTATGATACAAGGACTATGCCGATGACAGCTATTACGTTGGATACCCAGATTATCGTCACCACATCAAGAACATTTGATAATGAAGACACGCGGTTAATAGCTAACGAGCTCAAAGCCAAGACAACAAAAATAAAAAACGACGCTAGCCATGCGCTGGCTATGTTTTTGGCATGGCTTCGAATGGAGTTGAACGTTGGTTTAAGCAAGCCTAAAGCGAGCTTCGTGTTGGCGGTTGAGCCTACAACTGAGCCGACGTTGCTTATGTTGTTGATTAAGGCTGGGTAAGCTGTGAGCAGGGCGGGGTAAATCATAACAATTTCTTTTTGGGTAAATCTTGTTAATCCCCCGAAAATTGTTCCCGTCAAAGTAACAATTAAGGCCACAAGAATCAGCATCAAGAATGATTCGTGTACGGTTCTTTTAAATTCAAAGTCGTTCCTATCCCTTGAAACTAAGAATAAAACAAGGAGCAAATGCGCTAAACCGATTCCTGCAATCAATAACGTTCCAGGAAAAAAGGTCGAAAGCTTCAGCACTCCGACGTAGCAGAGTGTGATAAAGATACTGGCTGACGTCGCTATAACGGGGTAGACAATGATGTCGGGGTCTAATCCTCTCTTGAAGGAAACGAAAGCAACCTTAATGGTGACCAACGAAAACAGCAGCCCTATTGCCAACGTTGAAACCGTCACCAAAAGGAGCGTTGGGAAGTCCGAGAGCCTGATACCCAAGAACAAGTAGCCGAAAAACACCGATATAACGCTGACAGTTAAGCTTGTGACTAGAGTTAAAACGATTATTCCGTGGAGAAGTTTATAGAATGATTGGGTGTTTTTGGAAAATTGGGGGTTGATTGTTCCGAGGTGAAGGGCGGTACTCAATCGACCGCTGAGCAACCCGTTAATTATTCTGGTGCTTATAAGCGCTGGATAAAGCGCCAATGCCCAACGGTAATGCTCGAATACGTTAAGTTGATATGCAATCAGAAAACCGGCAATTAGCCCAGCTATGTCAAACAAGTAAGCGAGTGTTGTTTGCTTAAGCATCCCACGGAAAGAAATAGAAAGGCTGCCATTTGAGATCCTGATTGCCCCCTTAAGGTTGACTGCAAAAAAGCTGTCTAGATCCAAATGTTTGAAGCTTGCCAGTTAGTTCTTGGCGAAAACTGAAGTGTTCCACTGCTGTTTGCAGTAAAGAGGCTGCTTCGTGGGCAACTTTTGAATTTCTTGATTTGTGGACTTCTTGCATTTTTCCGCCATCCCTTTCTTTTGGCTGTCCACAGGTCACAGAATATGCGTGCGGGCTGCCAAAGCCGATTAAACTGCCGATTAAAGTTTCTGAAAGACAGTGATGTTATAAATAGTTTCCGACCCAAAAGGTTGGCTTGGCTCTGAATGTGTCGGATTGCTGTTTAGTGTTTTTGTGAGTAGTTTTTTGGTTGGTAAACGCACCAGGGATCTTCGGTTAGGTAGTCTCTTTTTAGTTCGGTTGGTTCGTGAAGGTCGCCGCAGTAATCGATGAAGTCGTTGGATAAGCCGTAGGCGCGGGCTCGGCAGCCGCCGCATAAAGAGCGGTGTTCACAGACTCCGCATTTGCCTTTTAACATGTTTGGGTTTCTTAGGGCTTTGAAGACTTCTGAGTTAAACCAAATGTCTTTGAAACTCTTCTCTCGCACGTTTCCAAGTTTGATCGGCAAGTAGGGACACGGAGTAACGTCGCCGTTTGGATATATGCGGCAGTAGTACTGTCCTGCGATGCAGCCGCGAATCCACTGCCTCATATCCAAGCCCATGCCTTTTGCAATTCTCATAAACTGAGGCGCGCATGAAGGTCTTACGTTTAGCGTATGATTGGCGGTTTTCGCGAACGTTTTCGTTATCATTTCCTCATATTGCGCTGGGGAAATGTCGGCTAATTTGGTTCCCCTCCCCGTTGGAACAAGGAAGAACAAATGGAAATTTTCAACGCCGATGCTTTCCGCAAGCGCCATTATATCGTCTATTTGATTGTAGTTCTGCTGAGTTAAGGTCGTGTTAACTTGGACAAGCACGTTGTTTTTTCTCAAAGCCTTGCAGGCTTCAACTGCTTTTTCCCAAGCGCCAGCTACTCCGCGGAACTCGTCGTGCTGACCTGGGATATTGGAGTCTAAGCTGACTGAAACTGTGGCTATTCCTGCGTCTTTGAGTTTTTTTGCTACAGCCTCGTCAATGAGGCTTCCGTTGCTTCCTAAACCCATCTTCAATCCAATCTTTGCACCGTACCTGATGAGTTCATAAATGTCAGGGCGCAAAAGAGGTTCACCGCCGCTCAGAATCAGAAGCGGACGACTGACCTGGTAGATTTGATCCATTAGGTTTTTTGCTTCTTTAGTGTTCAATTCGTTGTCGAGCTTTTTGTCCGTGGCGTTGATGTAGCAGTGGGAACATTTCATGTTGCATTCGCGGGTTATGTTCCACGACATGACAAGGGGAACAAACTGCTCCTGCTTCTTGGCAAGCGGCGAATAAGCCAATTTGAGGTAAAACTCACAGTTAGGATGTGTTGCTAATCTTTTGGGTTGCCAAAGGGTGAATGGGAAAGGCAGAACCGTATCCAACATTGCTTTGGCATGGGCAAAACAGAAATGGGTGCAAAAAAGTGAAGCTGCTTCGGGATTTACGCCGTACTTCTCCTCGGCATATTTGTGGCTTCCAAAGATCGGGCAATTCATGAACTCCATGCGCCCATCCAACGTTTCAGTGCTCATCGTGTAGTTGATCAAGTGGTCGCTTAGCATGATTGACTGCAGCTTTTCCCTTCGCATCCCGACTTTTAAGTGTAACGTCAAGCGCGATTTCAACGGTTTCTTGACCGAACCTGTCCTGCACCCTCTCCATCGCATCTTCAACCGCCTGCACCCCCAAATCCTCAGCCAGCTTAGCCGTGACCAGTAGACCCTTAATTGTCTCATACTCTTGGATCAGCCGCATTCGAATAATCTGTTCTGTCCAAGCAAGAAACAGTTTTTCCAACGCTTCAGACGCCTTGGGATCCTTGTTAGTTAAAGGCTCTTCAACGTTTTTTCTTTCTTTTTTTAGCTTATTGAAAAGGTTAATTTTGTCTGTGTTTTCAAGATGTGTGCTTGACGCTATTTCTTGGGCGCTTAAAGTGAAAGGCGTGATTTCTCCGGTGAGCTCTTTGGCGTCTGCTTGAAAATCACTATAGATACTCTCAAGTTTTAGGGATACGTCGGGTAAACACAGTTGCAACTCGTTTAGCAGCACACTGGTTTCCGCCTCCATCTTTGTGACCATAGCCATATGGTAAAGCAGCGAACCCGACATGCCAGGGTCAGCCAGTTTGCCATTTACTCCTGAGAAAATTTCTGATGATAGACGCTTCGCCAAATCAAAATCTTCGTCCTCAATCGCGGCTAATGCTTGTTTAAGCTTTTGCTGCCTTAGAAGCAGCAGCTGCGCCCATCTGTGGCATTGTTTGGGGTCGAAGTTTGTTAATGCATCCACGTCCTTGAGGTAGTATTGATTCATGGGTTGATGGTAAAAAAGGTTAGCGGTGTTGCCCATGTTATGTTACGATGCATCTTCTTCGATAACCTAATAAGGCGCTAAACCAACATAGCCAGACTAACAGGTGAAAATGTTGAATTTCGATTGGATCTACGCTTTGGTAGGTTTCCTAATCATGTTCGGCGTTCTTAGGTGGCATAGGTATCGAGAAGCCTAGAGGAATGAGCGTTAAAATGTGGTGCGTAGGCTACTTGGCGGTGGCAGTGGTCTTCGATGTACTGGTGGTTTTCGGGTTGGTCGGAAACTATGCACCTCTTAACGATTTACTTATAGGGCTTTCAGCAGGAGCTGCAACAGGATTAGCCCTTCACGTTATGCATCACATAAACGAAGAAAACATCAACCCAACAATAATGGGTTAAAACTTAGATATTTGCGCGTCTTCCACTTTTCGGATTCTTCGACAAGCAAACGATGAACTTGCTTCCCTCTCTTTTTGGCTATCAAAACTCACCTTGCCGCCGAGCGCTTCGGTCATGCATTTAAGAGTAAGGAAGAAATTTGGAAAATTCATAAGAAAGTGTCAAAGGTTCAGTGGTATACTAAAAAGATAAAGTCCTCATTTTCGTAATCTTTTCAAGCTTTCATCAACGCGTTCCAGTTTCAGCTTGGTCAGCGTCTCCGACATTGGTACGCCGTTTTGATCCCATCCAGCTTGCTCATAGTATTGCATCACTTTTTCCTTCACGCTTGCCCTATCCGCGGCTTGCCCCTTGCAGGGTCCAGTCGGTAGTGGCTCATAGAATCTCTGCGGGTTGTCATCGTCAGCTTTGGGGTTCCACGTTAAGTCAGGTCCGCCAAGAAGCAGAAGAGCCCGTTGTATCTCCAGTGTTTTCATTCCGCCGCCGTTAAGCCATCCTTTGCGGGTCAAGGTTTGGCCTGTGAGGGCGTTGTAGAATTCGTATCGGAAAGTCGGCGTTAGGCTGAACGAGGTGAAAATGCACATTACCGCTGAATCGTTAAATATCGTCCAAATCTCGCTGCCCCACCCGTCAATGGGTAAGTCAGTCATGGACGTGTGGTCGCCACCCTGCACACTGCATGCATAGCCTATTTCACGTGAAAAGTCCATGCCGCTTCGGATTCCATGCGCGCCGATGCTGATGCCTTTGCCTGTTACAGCGTATGGTAGAAGGTTTTTGCCCTTCATTTTTCCAAGCTTAATTGCCGCTCGGTATACTCCTTCAGCTAAAATGTCGCCTATGCCTTCCCTGTTCGCGATTTT
>CAVYHV010000027.1:0-6455 GCA_963768425.1 Candidatus Bathyarchaeota archaeon
TAGTTTTAGCTCGCTTCTGCTTCTTCTTTCAATTTGGGAATTATCTTCCTTACAAATTCTATTTTTGCAGAGGAACCTTACACGATGAAACACCCGGCAAACGTTATCTGCGAGGGTGTACCTTTAAATTTGGGTTTTGTTTTTTCGCGCATTTTAGGCATAGTAAGTTCTTGTTTACCTTATCATAAATCAAGCCTTGTTTTGTTATGGTTCCGCATCTGGGGCATTTTTGGTCCATTTTAGTTAACCGCTGGATAGGAGGCAAAAATGGTATATGACAGTTTCTATGCAAATGGAACTCCCGCTAAATAGTTAACCCAATTACAGCCACTTCGTTCGGATCTTTGGGTAATTATGATGTTTCCCTTTAAGGGCTTTTGGTCCATGCTTGGGCCGCTTAAAGACTGAAAACAAAAACTCAGCATCAGTCACGACGACCACACACAAAAAAGGAAAAAGGTTACGGATGATGTTGAATTTATCACCCAAACAAAAAAGAGTACCTCACCTCGGCCACTTTTCCATGCTTTTCTGTGATTTCAACCGCTTTTCCTCGATTCCGTTTGAGTCATGAAAATATTGTATGATATGATTTTTGTTAATTGTCCGTTTGTGAATTTAAGAATTAAGTTTAAGTAAAAAAGAAAAAAGAGAAAAAAAGTGCTGTCTTTAAGTATAAAAGTGGATGGGGGTGGCGCCGCCGAAAGGGTTCGTACCTTCAACAGTTGACGTAGTAACTAAATCTGTATCATAATGTCAAATAGAATAATTAGTCAACAATTATGAAGCGTGCGAATTGGATTTTGTCGCCAATTTACAACAAAGTGAACTACTCGCCCCTTACGGGGCGAGCATCCCCAATTACGACCGGTTGATGTATTCCTCGATTTTCGCGCTAGTCACAACACCTGCAGTTCTTACAGCGTATCCCTCTGACCACAAATGTCCACCCCAAAGCTTTTCCTTCAGCGCTGGAAACTCTTCAAAAAGCGACTTTGCCGAATTGCACTTCAAAACGCGCACCATCTCAGGTATACATACTTTCGGTGGAGCTGAAACAAACACATGCACATGATCGCCACGATGAACCTTAGCAGCGAGCAGCACAAAACCACTTTGACTAGCAATCGTCTTAAGTACCTCCTCCAACCTAACCTCAACTGAGCCTAAGAGTACCTTGCGGCGGTATTTAATGGCCCAGATAAGGTGGTAGTTGGCTTGGTAAGCACACGATCTTGCTTTCTCCAGGTCTATCACCTCCTTGTCTAATGGTGACAAACCTATCGTTTGGTAGAGCTAATAGAACTGCGGGTTGGACGCATTCATCCTGCCGCTAACGCGGCAGGTATTCTGCTAGGTTTTTATAAATAGGAAAATGGGCCGGGACCGGGCTTACCCCCGAAACGGTCTGAGTCCCTTTACTCAAACTTGCCGGTTAAGGATATTTTCGCAAATTCTTGACCAAGGTTTTAAGCTGCGCGTTCCTAAACCCGAAGGGAGCGAGTCCGGGCAGCCCCACCAGTAAATTCTTGAGTCAAACGCTTTTCTGTTTGTTGTTGCGCCATTTTATGGTCCATCTGGCGATGCCGTCGAGGATTGGAGTTAATTCTTGTCCTTTCGGTGTTAACGAATATTTTATTAGGACGGGCGTTTCCGCGATGACTTCTTTGTTTATGACACCACAGGTTGTTAATTCTTTCAGTTTTGCAGAAAGCGTTTTTGAACTGATGGGTTTGAGGGCTCTCATGAACTCATTAAATCTTAGCGGTTGTTTGCGCAAGTGAAGTTCTTTTATTATTCGCAGACTCCACCTGTTGCCTACTAGTTGTATTGCTTGCTCATAGGGACAATTTGTGGTTGGTACGGTTTTGCCCACGCTTTCACCTGGGTTACTTGCTTTATCTAACTTCAGCTTAGATTTATATGCTTTCGTAAGTAAAGCTAGTAGCTTAAGTAAATTAGGGTAAAAGTGAAAAAATGTTTATAATATATCGCTTCCAGAATGGAAGAATAATAAGGCAGGCAACCGATCAAGAGTATTCCCGATATCTCGAAGAATTATCAAAGAAATCAAAAGACGATCAATTGTCTGGTGAAGTCAAAGGCGACGCTTATGGCTTGGCAGGCTTGATTTACATGCAAGAAATAAGCGATGAAAAAACCAAGAAAAATTCGCACAGTACCAAATGTGAAATAACCTATTTTGATGTAGCCGGCAAAGAAAACTCGGATGAAACCCTTGAATTGGCAAAAAAGAGAGCATTGGAAAGAGGAATTAAAACAATAATTATTGCTTCAATAACAGGAGAAACAGCATCAAAGGCACTAAAAAAATTCAAGAGTACGGATATTATGTTGCTGATGGCCACGTGCAATGCCTGTAACGGATGTGACCGCTTTTCTAAAGAAATCTGGCAAGAAGTTGAAAAAGCAGGACACAAAGTAATTTACACCAATGAAGACGCTGTTCCGTTCCCTCCGGAAGCCGTGCTTGCTTACAGGAGAATATGCGAAGGCATGAAAGTCTGCATACAGATAACCATGTCTGCAGTGGATCAAGGTTACATTGTTCCAGGAGAGAAATTGATAGCCATCGCAGGTACAGGCGGCAAAAGTTATGGCAAAGGATGGGGAGCGGACACGGCTGTGATAATCGAAGCATTAGGCAGCACTGAATTCTTCACTTATCCGCAAACGATGAAGGACCTAAAACTGTACGGCCAGAAAATCAGGGAAGTAATTTGCATGCCTCGATAAGTTCGTGAATTAGCCGAAGTGGAATTCCCTCAGCTATCTGAGGTCGAGGACGTGTTCAGGGCCACGACAGCGCGAATAAGAGTTTTCAAAGCTTCCTCGTTAACCTTGTCGCCTTCATGAAAGTCGATGGCGCGCCTCGCGCTACCCTCAAGACAAGAATTGAAGAGACCTGAGGGGTCATCCAACGAGGCGCCGCTGGGGAATGTCATCTTTACAGCATTCTTGTAGATCTCGCCGGTGCAGATCAACCCGGCGTGAGACCAAACCGCGACGCCCAGCGGATTGGTCGGCTTTATCCATTTTACTTCCTCGACGACTTCAGGGTCGGCTTGCTTGATCAAAGCGCGGAGGCGGGAAAGCATCTCTCCGCGCCAGTCGCCTAGCTCTTGGATTCTCGCGTCTATCAGTCGAGATGCAGATTCGTCACTCTGCACACCACTCTTTTTCTGCGTTACTTGCCCTTTGGTCATTATATCACCTAAAATATTTCTTTTTGAAGTTTAGTTTTGAAATTGTGCAATCTGTATCAGGTTGCCACAAGTGTCATCCAAGACCGCGATTGTCGAACCCACACCCGTTAGCTTTGTTGGCTCCATGGTAAACTTCACGCCAAGCTTTTTCAACCGTTCATACTCTTTTTGGACATCGTCCACAACGAGTAATGTTGCCCTAATACCTTGCTTGAAAAGCGCTTCCTGGTATGTCTTTGCAGCTGGATTTTCGTTTGGCTCAAGAACCAACTGGGTACCCTCCTGGTCTTCAGGCGAAGCGACAGTCAACCATCTGTATTTCTCTGCTGTTATGTCTGCCTTTTTTACAAAACAAAGGGTCTCAGTGTAAAACTTGAGTGCTTTGCCTTGATCATTAACGTACACGCTAGTGTACTTTATCCTCATAAAATCACCAGTTATAATTAATTATCTTAAAATTAATAATCTTTGCGCTACCTTATTGGTTATTGATCTCCTGTCCGGCTATTCATGAGTGTCTTTTTGCTGGCAAATTGGTGCTAGTTTCTCTCTCAGCTTGGATTAGCATATTTGGTTTGGACCCTTTTGGAATGGGAACTGGCAGCCCCTACAATAACTTCGGCATTTTTAAGAAAAAACCTTTTTGAGTTTTCTCAAGCTGATGTGTCTCGCTGTATTCAGTAATCAAAATAAACGATTTGGTAACTGGAGTAAATTCAAGTTTTGGTTTCGTTTAGTTTGCCAAATTCTAAAGCGCTATTGATTAATCGCTCTAATGTTTCAAAATCTGAATGCTGTATTGTTGTTTGTTCAGAGCTGACGTATTTGTTGTTTTTTGCTTTTCTCACTAATCTTTCGAATTCGTTCTCCAGAATATCTCTAGTCATTATTGGTTTACCGTCAAGTAATCTTAGGCTGCAGCCAAGGCAGTATTCAAAATCGAACTCTAGAACCCGCTCTTTTGAGTTGCCTTCACCGAAGTATTTGATGTCCTTGGCTAATTTGTTGAAGTTGACGTCATCGTATTCAACGAATGTGACATGCGTTTTCTTTATTTCATGTTTATGGTTCGGGTCAGCATGCAAGTTAGTTTGCAATGTGTGTTTCACAATGACTTAACTTCTCTTGGAGTTAATAAAACGTGTTTGAAAAAATGTGCATGATATTTCATTAAGGCGCCATGAGGCAAGTGGCTTCTGCTTCATCGATTTTTGCTAAAAACTTGAAGTCGGTTCGTCCGAGGGATTCGATCCTCTACGTTTCATTATCAAAACTACTGCAATCACAGCTACAAGGATTACAACAACTACGATTAAGATTGTTGAAAAAGAGCTATTGCTTTTTGTTGAACTTGAGACATTGCTTGAAAGGGTCAATGTGACCGCTACTGGCTGGCCTTTCATGTCAAAATGCTTGATAGTTTGATCGTATCCGGCTTTAACTATTCTAAACGTGTAGTTTCCAACAGTGACATTTTGGAAGACTACGTAGCCGGTTGAGTTGGTTGTGCCAGAGAGGGTTTCTGCTCCTTCCGGTTGGATTGTTGACGAGACACTTACTCCACTCAGAGCGTTTCCTTGGCTATCTTTGAAGAGAAATTGTATTGTCGTTGGCCCGTTTGAGTTTGAATTTGAGTTTTGGGTCGGATTCGAAGTTGCGGTTGGACTGGTGGTTGAATTTGAAGTTGTGGTGGTATTTGCGGGTTGGATAGTTATCTGGGTTGTTGTTTGCGAGTTTAGGTATCCCGTTTTTGAGGCGGTGGCTGTAATTGTGCAGGTTGTTGTTTTTGTGAAGCTGGCGGCGGTAAAGATTGTGTTATAGTATCCATTTCCAACTTCTTTGGTTGTTGTGAATGTTCCTCCGCTATCTGATGCGAACTGAATTGCAGCGCCTGTTATTGCAGCGCCATTAGCTGTAATGTATGCAGTTATGTTTGTTTCGGCTCCATTATTGAGGGTCTGCGAGTCCGGCGTTAATTTAATCTGAAGAGGCAAGAAATCTATGAAGTACGTTGTCATAGTGGCTTGACCAGTTGTATAGCTAGAAGCTTGGGCAGTGATTGAAGTTGAACCAGGCGAATTTGTCACGCTAACGGTTCCTGCGGCCTGTGTTTGACCGAAGGGAATTATTAAAGTGGAAGTTACGCTTCCCACAGTTGGCTGTGACGAAAACAAGTTTACACTTACATCTGCTGTTGGATTTTTTGCAGGATCTCCTTGAGAGTCTTGAAGTTGTACCATGATTGTACTGTATGTCGCGTTATCTGATGGCAACATTGATGGGACGCAAAAAACAGCTAATTTTGATGGCGTAAAGCCTGTTGTAGTTATTGCTTGTTGGCTTCTCGACAGATCTGTCCCTACCGCGGTTATTGTTGTAGTGCCCGCCTTGTATGTCGTGTTGAGAGTTTCTATTGAATAGGTTTGACCAGCTAGAATCGTATTTTGAGAGTTAACTTGACCTATGGTTGGATCTGTTGATCCTACTGTAATATTGGTGTCCGATGGATTTACTGAGACAAAACCTGTTGCGTTCTGGAGTTCAAGGGCAATTTGTGGGTATGAGTTTTCGTCAGCAGGAACATTCGTCGGTCCTGGAAAGATTTTGACTTGAGTAGGATTTGTTGAAACAGGTGTTGTTGTGATTGTTAGTTGTTCGGACTTATATCCTTGAGCAACACTTGTGACAATCGCTGTTTGAATTTTTGTAAAATTTGGTACAGTCGTAAAATCAGCAGTTGCATACGTCATTCCTTCGGGAATAACGACATTGGGCGTAACTGATCCAACGTTGACAACGTCGGAGCATAATAACGTAACTTGAACTCCTCCTATGGGCGCTTTTGCTGGCGAACCGCTTGAATCTTGCAGTTGAACCAATATAGCATTATAAGACTTACCATTGGCGGGCAAAGTTGATGGGAACCCATAAACCGCTACTGCGCTGGGAATTGGTCCCACCGTTGTTATGGATGATTGCACGGTTGCAAATCCTGTCGCTGTGGCTGCTATTGTTGTTGTGCCTGGGCTGAATGTTGAGTGGAAATCTGTCGAGACAAAAGTTGCTCCTTTGGGTATTGTTGTTGACGGTTGAACTGTTCCAATGTTAGTGAGAGAAGATGACAGACCTATGGGTGTATCTTGTATAGCCCTTGCTGGATTTCCACTGGGATCGAGAAGCTGAACAAAAATGCAAGTGTAGGAATTGTTGTCGGCAAGTACGCTTGAA
>CAVYHV010000028.1:0-102910 GCA_963768425.1 Candidatus Bathyarchaeota archaeon
GAAGTAAGTTAAACTTGTAGGCTAAGCAAACCATATTACTTTTCTTATTTCTATATCTAACAAGTTTATATTTTGTTTAACAACGTTCAACGTTGCAAAATATGGACAAAAACAAATTGCCTCTTTCTTTTAGATGAAAATAATGAAGTACCTCGACATCCTCAACATACACTGAGGAAATCTTTTTCGCCGAGAGGAAAACGCGCTAACGAGAAAATGTCTATTAGACTACCTGGACAAAGTGTTAAATGCAAAAGAATAAGAAAATAAATTATAGGGAATCGGTGGAGCAAAGTAAATGCTGGTAAGAAATCATGTGCTATATCCTTACTCAGACTGTGAAGCATGCAAAAGAAGTGGAGACTTACGAATACAAGGCTATAACGAAAAATGTCCCTATTGCCAAGGACCTGTTGAAGTAATAATCGATGAAACCCATTCAGGAAGAAATGTCTATCCAAGGCCTAGGGAGATAATCAAAATTTGTTAAGGATATAGGTGTTGAGAAAGTAGAGTTAATGCCTGTACCTGACCAAGAAGAGTTTACCAAACTCATTCAACAACATGTGAAAAGATACAGAGAACTTGACCAAATCTACCTTGAGGCAATCGAAAACATCAAGAAAGCTGGGCTATACAGTTTATCGGATGATGAAGTATTGTCTATATGGGAGTTCTATTTGTTGGACTGTGGAAACATGGGAAGGGTTTTAGGACACAAAGGATGCAGAAGAGCAGCAACAACCACAACAGCCAATATCTCAAGCGGTAGAGAAAAAGACAGGGATAAGCAAAGTATCAAGCTTTCTGGGGAAACGGTAATTGGAGAAGGTGCATAGACTTTTGAATCTATGCCCTATCTGTTTTCGTTCTCTTGGAACAGACGAGAAGAAATGTAAGAATTGCGGTTTCGACATAAAGAAACGAGGTATTAGATGCTAAGTTTCTTATCCCTATACCGAGTATTTTCTTCTCGGTAACACTTGTTTATTCTACTTTTAACCAAAGATGTTTGATAACTTTTCTAACTTTCTCTTTCTTTACTTCTTTGTATTCATTACCTATTACAAAGTAGACTAATTCTAAGGGATAACGACCTTTCTCGTTAGTATTAATTCGGATGCTGCGAAGACCAACATCATCTTTGAAGATTTGTTTCTTAATTTCAAAATGTATACAGCCATACCTATCAACGTACCACTGAGAATTTCGATTTGCACTTTTTACGACATAAACGTCAGAAAATGAAAGTTCAGGTAACTTGCCATCGGGCGTTCCGAAACCACAATACCATTCATTCATTAGTAGGTTAAGTTTAGGTTTAGCCAAAATAATGATGTCATCTTCAAAATGTGATGGGATAACAAGTTCATCCTTTTCATGGTCTTGCTCATCTTGCTCGTAATATTTTAGAACAATTCCCATACTCTTGTGAGGAATGAAGAAATGAAAATCCACTGGGTCTTTCATTATTGTTTCGTATTCTTTGTTCTCTACTCGCCTTTTATACCAAAAATAAACACCATATATTGCACCAGAAAGAACAATCAAAAGAGTAGCTATGTCAACTCCAAGTGTTATTTCTGACAAGGCTATTACTCACTTTCCACAAACTAAGTGTTAATGTTATGTGTTATTTTAATAAATCTTAAATCTTTATGCGTAGAAATAGATTCAGGGTGAGAAAATGAGTGTAGACAATGAGATTTTAAAGCAATTAAAAACTAAGAAAATACGCATAGAAGCGAACAAAGAAATAATCAGAAATATTGTTAAAGAAAAATTTGGAGTTGAATTACCATTTCCAGAAGATGGGAACATATATGATAAAAATAAAACTAAGCTAATTCAAATGATTAATGTTCTCTTTGAGGCATTAGCTGAATCTGCAGAGAAAACATCCATTTAATCAAGTTTCTAATGATCTCGGTAAGCTGGAAACTTGGGGTGACAACTCTTAAATCTGCATAGCATAGAATAGAAGAGTGGTCCTATTCAAATGAATAAATTAGTGACAGGAATCGTAATCGGTTTAGTTGTTGGGCTAATTTTAGGATTCGCTGTTAGTACAGTTATCAAGTTACCAACTAGAAGCGGAACAGGAACGAATGACCAAGTGCAAGTATCAGGAAATGTACCAGATAAAACAAGCGGTACTTTGTATTTTTCTAATCTAAATGGAACATTTCAAACAAGTGCTACAGTTACAAATAGCGGATATAGTGTATTGCTTTTAGGTGGACAATCATATGACGTCAGCGTTCAATCAGGTGGTGGAAATACTATTGATGGTACATTTTACCCATACATGAGTTACAATGTATTTTACGTTCCATTGGGTGTCTCCACCTTCACAGAGAACTTAGTGCCTAACTGATAAGTCTTAAATCTGAAAAGGAACAAATGCAAAAACATCATTTGAACAGTTTTATTTTTCCCTGAAGTATTGGGATGGTGATTAACGCATTATATAGTTGCTCAAGCTGATTTTTCTCAGTCCAAAAATGTTTAGTTCCAGAATTTAAAATGTCAACGTAGATTTCGCTAAGACTTGCATAAGTGCTTTCTCGCATTCTAATCTCTTGTACATCATCATGCGCTATCGGAAAGAACCTTTGGTCCTTTCGAGTTTTCTCGTTTAATTCTTCCAAATTAATTTTGAATTTGTCACTGTCGTATTGCTTTTCTACCTATTTGCATGCATTGCTAACGGCAGATCCTATACCAGCTCCAATCATGCCACCTAAAGCTCCACCAGACTGGGTTGCTGCTAATGCTGTCTTATCCAAAGACCTTATGAAAATCATATAATTTCCTGTCAAATAGACATCGAATAGTAATTTCCCCAAAAAGTTTTAAACCGTAATCTGCTTACTCTCGTTGCTTCGTTTTCATTCATTCTTTCTCACCTCTAAATAATCAATATTGAGCGATTTCAGGTTTAAGTTTTTCTTAAGATTGCAACTGATATGTAATTTTTCCTTTTACTAATTAAGGTGCTATGATGGTCTCGGTAAGCTGGAAACTTGGAGATTTATTATTCGGGAAATAGAAGCTTTTCACCGCACATAGGGCATTCACAGGGAATTTGTTTTGGAAGACACTAATTCATATGAACAAGCAAAACAGAAGTATATTTGGCATTTAGGGCAGTGTTTACCAGCTCCGCCTATACTCTTTCCGCAAGCATCGCAAGGTCTCGATAAATCAACCATAGAATACACTAAGTTCTCAAACGATTTTTAAAGCAAGTCGTGAAACTACTTTGCAGCACAGTAGAGACCATTTTGAAAGTGATTAGACAAAGCAAACAAGTTAAGTTTTCAAGAATAGAAGAAATCTACCACTACCAGAAAACAAGTCTAATATACTAAGAGTGATAGTTAAGTAAAATAATGCCTATTAAGAAGCAGGGGTGCTGGGAGGATAAAAGGGGAGGCTCAGGTGACTTCGAAGAAGCCAAAGCTATAGACCGAATTTACCTCTTTCCCTGCTTTTTCTTAGGCGATTATTTTACGTGCAACACATATAGCGGAAGTAGTTTTACAGGTTTCCTACAAATAAAATCTATTAAGCGAAAAACGCAATGCTGCGAAAGTTTTATGAAGCAAAATTAATAAAATAATCTTTAAGGGACAGACGAATTGTGACAAAATCAGCGCAGAAGTTTCTGCAAGTTGTGAGGCGTTTAGGGATTGTCAGCAGAAAGCGTGAATCTCAACTTTTTGAATTGCTATCCAAAAGAGCTCATGTTACACCCGATGTGGCAAAAAGTCTCACTAATGAATTAGTAATTTCTGGAGCACTGAAATGGAAATTCGATAGTGAAAAAGGGGAATATTCAGTATTTTACGTGGAACAAAATTATAAACCTGAAAGCTCAGAAGTAAGAATTATTTGCTATTTATTTGATAAAAAAATATCAAATATTACAGGAGATTTAATTGACACTATTGCTTTTGGACCGGCATCAAAACCTAGTGCCGTAACTGTTGCTAAGCAGCTCAAGGTTTCTAGTGAAAAAGGAACTCGTATTGAAATCAGTGCTTGGTGAAGAAGTTGTGTACGAATTATCCCAGAATGGAAATGCGTTGGCTAGGAAATAATATGCGGCAACACGCGCGCTTTATGCGGAAAAAGGAAGAACAGAAATATTTACTGAAAAGCGGTGAATGGAAGACAATAAAAACAGGATTCGGTCCGAGTCACCCCAGAATCGGAACCCGCCACAATCCTTAGGTATTGCTTCAGCGCGTATTCAAAAGGTAGCCTAGCAGAGCTAAGAAAGCCTTTTCCAGCTATAACAGTTGAGAATTTGCTTTGAGTTCGCTTGCATGGCGCGCAGAATCCGCTTCTGCCTATGCTCACGTTATGAGCGACTATGTGGACCCTTACAGTCCTGCTTGAATCAACATGGTAGCGTTGCATGATTTTTTTCAAAAAACTATGTTACACAAAATTGTAATAATGTGTAATTACGTATTTCGATGTCAAAACCGACAATTTTTTAATGGCAGGGAGTAAAGTTGGGTAAAAAATTGTTTTATAACAGAGCTAACGGTTGGTCGAGAGGTCTGGAAAACGCCGTTAAAAATCGTTAAAAAATTAAAAAATGGTAAAAAATCGTGTATGCATTAAACGCCAAAAATCTCCGATAACTCCCAAGATGTTTTGGAGCAAAGAGAAGAACATTCTCAATTTGCAATGTTTTTTCTATTGCGAAGGGTTTGCTGAGGCTCTGGAAACTAAGGAAGAAAATTTCTTTTTTAGGAGAAAAAAGAAAATGCAAACTCTTCAATTGCAGCTATCTTGAATGTAACCAGAGCCTTCTCAGCGCCCATTATTTTGTTTCTCATTGTTTTTGTTGGGACTAAAAAAAGGGAAAAGGGAATTTTTTGTTTTCCAACTTTCTTGCCTATGGTCGTTTTTTCAGTGTTCGCAGCACAAGCGCGCCAACTATTGTTACTGCGACTATGATGGTGATATGATGGCGATGGCTATGTACAGAATGGAATAGCCAATTGGAGATAGCGATAGTGGCGTTGCTGTGGGTGCAATGGCAGGTGATGGTGTCGGAGTTGGACTTGGAGTTGGAGTAGGCGTTGAAGTCGGTGTTACCGGACCGCGGCTGCTTGGGTGTAGCATGTGATGTTAAGTCTGCCGGACGCAACATAGAGGTCGCCAGCGTATAGGTACAGGTGTGTTGGTTCGTTGCCAGGGACGATACGATTCTTTTGCTCCAGTGGCAGCGTTAATTACATAGACGTTGAAGGTTTCAGTGACATCATAGAGGTTTCCAGCGTAGTAGGATAATGGTGGGTCTGATTCTCTGTTAAGATATAGGTTCCAAGTGACGTTGCCGGAAACTGCGTTGAGACAAACGATATCATACCACTCGTTTAAGTATACGTTGCCTTCTGCATAGAGTACGCCTGCTACGTTTCTGTACCCCATTGGATTGCTGTTCCTGGGTCGTAGTATGCATTGTAAGTCCATTGTATTTTTCCAGATGATAGATTCACAGCAAATGTAGCATGGTTGACCTGTTGTACAAAGGCAAGATTGTCTGTTGTGTCGACTGTTACTGGTGACTAGTATCCCTTCTCCTGTATAAGAAGCGACAGGATTATCCAGCAGCTTTGAATGGGTTCTCGACATAGGGAATTGTTATGTTGGTGATCAGTGTTCCTGTTTGTGCGTCAAGTTCGTAGAGGAAACCGTTAGGATTGGAGGTGCCCGAACTACCTACAGAACCGTCACCAGTGTCAGGTGCAATAAAGACGATGTTGTTAACGATTGTCGGTGTTCCGATTAGAGGTGCAGGTTTACCACCATTGTTACCCCAAGTGTACGACCAAATTGTCGCGCCAGTATTTGCATCTAGGCAATAGATGTAGTTGTTGTCTCCAATGTAAAGGTCGTTGCCTACAATCATCGGCGACGGTGGACCTTGTGTTCCCACGCTTCCAAAGCCGAAATTAGCGGCAACTCCTGCTGGTATTGCTACCTTCCAGACTAAGCTGCCTGTAGCTGCGTTTAAGCAGTAGACGTTTCCGTCATCTGCGCCAGTATAGACATAACCGTTCAGTAAATGCGGGTGTGGAATAGACTGGAGCATTAGTTGTATAGTTCCAAATCACGTCGCCGTTACTTGCATTGAATGCGTAGATGTTCTTGTTTACTGAACCGATATAGCCTATGCCATTAGCAAAAACAGGTGAACTTGCAAAAGCTGCTTCGTTGCCTAAGGGTTTATTCCATAGTACTGTTAAGTTTGTTGGTCCTACACCGCTTGAGTCATGCGCAGCGTCATTCATGTACATTGGCCAGCTCTGTGATGCTCCATTGCCGATACATTCTACTTCTCCGAGCAATCCGATCCAGTGCCGCCAATTGCGCCTGTAGCTGTTGAGTACGTGTAACTTCCAGGTGTTGCTGATGAGGTTGTGGGTATCATGTAAAGATTGCCGTAAGCGACGCATTGGGCGTTATTTGGCGCTCCAGTTGCAATTGGAAGTGACCAAATTTCTGTGCCGTTGTAAGCATTAAAGCATTCAAACTCATTACTCCCATAGGCTCCCGTGTATGGGTTTCGGTATTGATTGTCTCCCATCTGTGCGTATATGTATCCTCCAGCTATTGTAAAAGTGCCTGAGTATCCGACGCCGTTGTTCGCTATAATGCAACCCAAACTTCTTTTCCTGTAGTAGCGTTTACCGCGTAGAAGTGTGTATCTTGGTTGTGTCCGTAGATCATTCCGTAGCTTGAACTTAGGCTCCAAGACCAACTGCTGTCAGGTGTTCCTGGATTAAACTTCCATAGGAGTTGTCCTGTAGTGATGTTCCAAGCATATATCCAGCCGTCTTCTGCTTCCGAAAGCAAAAACGCCGTCAATGGATGTAGTACCGCAAAATTCACTAAGATGGAACATAGACTGTCCATATATATGCCCCCGTTGCTGCGTTGAACCCACTGAATGTTTGGTCTGCTCCATTGCCAGAGACTATTACCCCGTCGCCATAATGCTGACACCTCGAAGTCTCTACTACATTTGGTTTTCCAGTATCGTTCCACAAGACTGTGGGTGGCTTGTGCTGGATTGGTTAGTTCCCAACCGCATCACTTGCGAAAAACATTGGTGCTGGTAACTACTGGGGTCTGTAACAAGCGCTCCGCCGCCGCTCAGAATTTCTTGCCCTGCACTAAAAGCCTGCGGGGGCTTTCCAAACAAGTGTTCCTGTGTCAACTGTATAGCAATTTGAACCTAATAGCATGTAGTTGCCGCCTAAGTATAATGGTGATCCTTGCAATCCAAAGAAATTAGGAATGGTGTAAACGATGTTTCCTGATCCGCCGTCCAATACAATTGTATCCGTTGTGTTTTCGACAAAGACGTAGCCACCAAAAGCCGTCACGTCGCCAAGACTTGGTAATTAACTCCTGGAATATGCGCCGTCCACAATATGTTGTCGTTGTAGGACCTGGTCCTATAGCTGCAAAGCTTCGACTGTCATTTCCTGCAGGTGAAGCATATATGTCGTTGATTAAGCTTGGGCTAATGGTACTTCCTGAACTGCTTTGTCCCTTAGCGGAAGGAATTGTGAAGTTTGTATCATAGCTAGCATTGAAATTAACAGCAAAGCACTAATTATTACTGCAGTTGTCGGATTTCCAAGTTTTTTTGTATTTTTCATTTTTTCACCATAATGCACATTGTACGATACAACAGTTTTATCACCTCTTGGAAAGAGTCCTCTTGCAAAAAGCTTTTAAAAGATAAGCAGGGAGACTTCTATTTGGTTGCGTAAGATTGGAAAGAGAAAAGCTTGTTGAAAGGCTTTCAGGTTTTCTAACCCCTAATCAAGCGAAGGTCTATTCATATTTATGCGAGGTCCACGTTGCAACTATCTCCGACATTTCGAAGATAACTGGAATTCACGTTCAAGATGTCTACAAAGTGGTAGCCTCATTGGGAGAAAGAGCTAGCTTGAAGAACGAAACACAACCGCTAACAATTGAGGCAATCCCAGTTGAGAAAGCCTTACCAAAGCTAATGAAATCAATTGAATCTAACACTTCTAAAAAAATAGAAAGATTAAAGATAAACTGTGAAGAAATCCTCGCGGAAAGAAGAAAAAATGTCAAGCCTGACACTCAAAATAAACAGAAAAATAATCCCATTATTGTTTTTTTTGACAAAGAAGCACCAGAATCAAGAGTCGACTTAGCATTCGACAGCCTGGACAAAGAATATGACTCTTTAATGATCGAGGGGAGTCCAAATTACCGTAAACTTGGTGTTGATTATGGAGAGGAACAATTTAAGAAACTCGCAAAAAGAGGCGTAAAAATAAGATTTCTGTCGCTCTCTAAAGACAAACGATTTGAAGAAGCAGAAGCACTCAAGAAATGGGTCAAGGGAAACTATCAGATAAAAACGCTCACACTCAAAGATATACCTTTTTCACCCATGGCACTCATAGATTTCAACGAACTCTGGATAGTCGCTTCATCGTCCACAGGAGAGGAAGGTGCGACGTTCTTAACTAACTTAAGAGAAGTGGTTGAATTGGCTAAATTTCAGTTTGAGGCATTGTGGAATAATCCTAATACAAAGAGTATAGCGCAAAATGACTTAAACGGGAGAACCAATCGTAGCTCCAGCAACAAGTGAGCTATTGTTAACTGTATTTAGGTACAGATAGGGATTACCTGAACCTGTTTCTCGGGGATATTGAACTGCTTCATCATAACTGATTTGAATATAGAAAAGGCCACTATTATTGAAGGATTCTGACATTGTACCATAAGCCGATATTGTTATGTCGCTATTTGGAGCAAAATTAGATGCTGAAAACACGGTTAAGTAAATATCCAAATATTGAAACGTGGACTTGTTGAGTTCCGTAAAAAGCTATCATGTAGGGCTTTGGGTATTGAGTTTAGACTCATTCGGGTCTCGTTGGGCTGTTTGCGGTTCTGAAGACTTGGCAAAATCTTCTTTTATAATGTCAGGTGTCAAAATTAAGAAGTTTTTCCCAAAAAAAAGAAAAAAGGAATCGATGAGATGTTAGAGCATTAAGGGTTTGCTGAGGCTCTGGAAACTAAAGGAAGAAAAGTTCTTTTTTTAAGGAGAAAAAAGAAAATGCAAACTCTTCAATTGCAGCTATCTTGAATGTAACCAGAGCCTTCTCAGCCCATTCTTTTCATCTCTCCATTTTTTCTGTTTTTTAAAGGACTAAAAAAAGGGAAAAGAGGGTTTTGTGTTTGTCATTTTTTTCCTTATGGGTGTTTTCTCGTGACGAGCATTGCGACTCATGCGTGATGCCTACGATGAGGACGATGATGATGGCGACGATTCCGTACATAACTGTGGTGTTTGAGGCTAGACCTTGAACGGTGATGCTGTCGGTGCTTATTGTTGTCGAAGGAGCGTTAGCGTAGAAAGCGGATTGAGCGGAAGAGCCATAATATGATTGTGTGCCTGCGAACACTGCGGTTACAGTATAGTTGCCTGCGTATGTCAGGCTTCCAATTGAAGCTGTAAAAGCCGCTGGCAGTTGGTTGTGGTAGTGCCGATTGACCTGTAGTTGTTGTTAGAGTCTAAGACGTAAAGTGTCACTGGAACGCCTGTAAGTTGACTGGTTTTGCTTGCTGCTCGTATACATGTTCCATCCAAACTGTCATGCTTGCGTCAAGAAACGCATGGGAAGCCATGTGGGAAGTTGGCTGCAGCCTGCTTTTGGGTTGCGCCTGCGGAAATGTCCATTACTGTGCCAGTAATTGTGATCAGGTGTGGATGTTGTTACTCCAACTCAGGAGCGTTAACTGTGGTATCGCTTGGTCCTTTGCCTGTTACGTAGATTTGGTTGTCGTAGCTGTTAAAGAAAGTCATGTAACCGCTTGCGATTGCCGAAGACAAAGAGAAGTAGGAGTTTGTTAGGTCTGAGAGTGCCCAGACTTGTGCTCCAGTGCTAGGATTGAGAGCTGTTACGAGTCCGCCTTTGTAGATTGGCGTTTCTACTTGGTGTTGGCTTGATACGATGTAGAGTATTCCGTTGCCTACTGCGACTAATGAGTTTGGATACTGACCAGGATATGGCAGTCCACTGCTGGTATTGTTGCCTTCTCCGCCGTTACCGTATGTCCAAAGCAGGTTTCCGTTGGATAAATCGTAGCAGTATACAAGTCCTCCTACGCCGCCAACGTATAGGTTGCCGTAAGCGATTGTTGCTGATTTCTGTGCCATCCAATTATAGTAGTTCATTGGTATTTCGGTGGAGGTTGGACCCCAAAGCTTCTGGCGTTTGGCCATGCTGTATCCAATGTACTGCATTGTTTGAACGTAATATTCGGTGAAAACCCCGACGCCTTTGTCAGCGGTTGCGTCTGCTCCGTTGTAGCCAACGGTAAGGTTGCCAGAAGGCGGCTGGACCGCGTTGCTCCAAAGTATGGAGCCTATTGCTCCTTTCGATGGGTTGAGATTAATTGCAAAGTATGTGTACGGAGAAGTGACTGGTGTAGGTCCATCAAGACTAGGCAAACATTCCTGGAAGGTTGCCTTCCAAGCATAGTAGCATGTTACCGCTAATGGCTTGTAGGATTGTAGGTGGATAAACCATTGCATTTAATGAGGGTATGGAAATGTTCCAGTTGTACATGATTGGTTCTGAGCCGTCAGTAATAGGGGGCACCACGCTAATGACTGTTGATGATCCATCGTAGTTGGGTTCCCAAAGTCGTGAGGAATTCCATTGGCTTAGGTAGTAGTTAGGTTCTATGGTGGTTCCATAATTTGTGAATGAATACGATAGAATTTCACCCATCGGGCAGCAGTTACGCCGCTTGGAATGTTTGTGACGTTGAACAGTGGTGTACCTGTATCCCCGTCAAATGCTTCCCAAGTTGTGCCTGAAACTGCGAATATCATTGGTGGAAAGACACCATGTTGGTTGGGGTCTTGTACGTCGTAAATGTAGGCGAAGGATGGTGCTGGGCAACGTTTGAACTGGACCAGATAACTTTGCCAGTAACTAAGCTGACACAGACCGTTGGGCCATATGGTTGTGGACTCATTGCGTCTGAGACGCCGCCGTACGATAATGGAGTAGTGTAGATTAGCATTCCGCTGACGATTATTGGGTTGTTGTATCTGCCGAGGTAAGCTGATCCATCGAAGTATGTGTCGCCTTGTATCGCTGAGTTGTTTCCGCCTACGACTCCGCCGCTTTGAAGTGGTGTTGTCCACATAATGTGCGCTGTTTGAGACCCGATTGCGTCGCCTGGGTTTCCCACGTCCCATCCTTCGTATCCTCCCATGTATCCTGGGTACCCGGTGCCTAGCCAGTTTGAGGCTATGGGTGCCCAATTGGTGTTTTCACCGTAGATTGGGAATGTCCAGAATGAGGTCGGAAGCGGAGTTTCGGGAGTTGTGCCTGTTGGGGCCTTTTGAACAGTCAGAGTCGTTGTCGATGAACTGGGCATATAAATATCGTTTGTATAGGCACTTAGGTCAAAAGGAAACATCCCAACGAAAGTTCCGCTCCAAGTGTAAATCTGTCCAGGATAATTGAAGGTAAAGGTGTAAGTGCCAGTCTGGGTAGGGCTAAATGAATAAGCTTGGTTTGATGTGGGATCTGACACCACTGCCCAGCTTTCGGTTGTGTTTGTACCATCCGGTGCAGTGATGATGAGTTGATAGTTGTGTGCTCGAATGTTATTGCTCAAGTCTGCGCCATACATCACTTCATCTATCCACATATAAACGATCACTGTCTGACCCACGCCTACGGGGTTAGGCGTAGCCTGCACATAGGCTGATGTCGGTATTTGCATTGGGGTGCTTGCGTTAGCGCTTGGTATTAGCAACATTGAAGCAGACATTGAAAACATTAAGAATGCAGCGATTGCAATAGTCGCAATTCTTTTTCTTAAATTTTTCATTTGTTTTTTTTATCTCCTTTAAATTTGATGTTACGCGCTATTATTGCTTCAAATATATATCTTTTTCCCAAAAAAAGGTCATTATGTTAAAATAGCTCTAAAAAAAATGTTAAAGATACAGATATTTGCATAGGCAATTCTAAAATAATTAATAAGGCTTTTTCAAAATACATTAATAAAGCTTTAAGAACAATAAACCCTGAATGTCAATAAAGATTGATCATTTCGATTTGATAATATTAAGAGAACTTCTCCTCAACGGCTGTAAAACTTTCACTCAAATTGCAAATGAACACAATACAACTAAAGAGATAATCGCTAACCATTTTAAAAAAATGACCAAAAAAGGAGTAATTGTTGGGTCAAGCATCAGAAACAGTGTTATTTGCTATGGTTGTAACTTTATTGTTCTTATCTTTATTAAGAGTCAACCCCAAAAATTGATTCAAATATGTGAATATGTTTCAAAAATTCCAGGGATCAGCGTCGCTTATCCCTATAGAGTTAAGCGAACCTGTTTTGCTGCCGCAGTCCTAAAAAACATAGGGAGCTAATAAAATAAATTATTTATTAAGAAAAATCCCGTTCATCGAAGAAATGGACACTAGAATCGTAACTGGAATGAGAACCGCTCCCTACAACCTATCAATTTTTCCAAAAGAAGATAATATCCCCGTTACCAAGCAAAATGAAAATATGGTGCAAAAGGGGAGCGAAGAAATCAAAATCGATGAAACCGATAAAGGTATTATCGAGAGACTGGCAGCAAATGGGCGCATCCCTTTTAGCAAAATCGCAAAGGACCTAAGTGTTTCGACAAATCATATTGTTAAAAGATACGAAATGCTAAAAAACAACGGCGTAATAGTTCCCACTATTCAGATAGATCCAACCAAAATCGGTTACTATAGTTTCGCGTTCATTAGTTTAGCTTTTTCTTCAACGAACCTGCATTCTGGCTTAGAATTCCTTAAGAAATATCCGGATTTTAATGCTATATACAAGACAAGCGGAAAATTTGACGCTGTCGCAATCTTTATGATTAGAGACCTCGAGCACCTGATGAATATGCAAGAAGAAATAATGAATTTACTGGGAGTAACAAATGTGGAAATAGAAGTCACCAGGTTATTCAACGTTTGGCCGCCATCAAGAGAAACATTTTTGCGTCATAATGAATTAGATTTAGAGTAATTTTTCAGGCTCTAGTTTTTTATGCGAAAAAGGACAGAGATACATCAACAAAAATCTCATTCTTCAGGAAATAGTAGCTTTTCACCGCACATAGGGCACTCCAAAGTTGATTTCTTTTGCAAGTGCACGTACGCTGCTTTTTTCTCCCTCAAAAATCCAGTTTTGTCTGTCTTGAAAGAAAATGGGTTTGCTGAGGCTCTGGAAACTAAGGAAGAAAATTTCTTTTTAGGAGAAAAAAGAAAAATGCAAACTCTTCAATTGCAGCTATTTTGAATTTAACCAGAGCCTTCTCAGCCCCATTTCTTTTCATCTCTTCATTTTCATGGTTTTAAAGGACTAAAAA
The DNA here is from genome assembly GCA_963768425.1 of Candidatus Bathyarchaeota archaeon. GTDB lineage: Archaea > Thermoproteota > Bathyarchaeia > Bathyarchaeales > Bathycorpusculaceae > Bathycorpusculum. The sequence goes on from CAVYHV010000028.1 coordinate 13,481, forward strand.
AAGGGAAAAGGGGATTTGTTTTGTTGTTTTTCGTTTATGGGTGTTTTCTTGTGACGAGCATTGCGAGTACTGCGCCGATGACGATTATGATGATGGCGATTGCTACGATTCCGTATTCGACTGTGGTGTTTGAGGCTAAGCCGTTGAGCGGTGTTGCAGTTGGTGCTGGTGTTGCTGCTGGTGAGCTGGCGTAGAAGTGCTGTTTCAGCGGATGATCCGTAGTATGCTCCTGTGCCTGCGAAAGTGGCGTAGACTGTGTAGTTGCCTGCGATGTCTGGTGTCCATGTGTAAGCCAAAGTGCCGCTTGCATCAGTGGTTGTTGTGCCGATTGATCGGTAGTTGTTGTTGCTGTCTAAGACGTAGAGCGTAACTGGAACTCCTGTTATGTTGGTTGGCATTGGCTGTTGCTCATAAACTGCTTCCATGAACTGTGTCATGCTTGCGTCAGAGACGCATGGTAAACCGTTGGGGAAGTTTGCTGCGACTGCTTCTTGCTATGAGCCGGCAGAGATGTCCATCACTGAGCCTGTTATTGTAATTGGTGTAGAAGTTGTCACGCCAATGTTAGGTGCTGTAATAGTGGTTATGCTTGGTCCTATGCCATAACGCGTATATCTGGTTGTCGTATGAGCTCTCTGTCACCAAAACTCCATCGGAAATAGCTGAACCGCCATCAACGTCAAAAGCCTAATATGCTCCATACTGGTTGTCCATTAGTAATGTTTATTGCTAATTTAGCTAGCTCCGCGGAACAGCGGTGGACTGTATTCATGTCCTTCGCCCAGGAATAGCATTCCATCAGCAAGAGCCCCTTGGTTTCCGAATGGCCAAAGTGGCCATACACCATAAGGGCTGTCAGTTCCGGCAGGACCAGAGATTGCGTTTGTAGTAGTATGCCACAATGATGGTGCCTGTCTTTATGTTAAAAGCATATATGTCTCCTCCGAAACCACTTATGTAGAGCATACCGTTGGCAACTTGGCCGTAATAGCTACCAATTGAATTGTAGGAATCAGCGATTGGAAGTGTGACTGGTCCCCACAATTGTTTGCCCGTATTGATACTGTAACCATTGCATGCGGCTGTTTCTTGGTTGACTTCAACGTAGACACCATTCGAAATCGGCATGAAGTCAACTCTTGAGAAGGGCGCTTCTGTTCGATTGGCTATCCATAGCAGTTGCCCGGTGGTTGTGCTGTAGCCTGCCTCATCTATGAATCCGCTTTGGTAGAAGGCTCCTGCGGCGTTGTAAGACCATAATAGTATTACACCGCTGTTGATAGGCCCATCCATTCCGTTTCCCCAAGAGCCAAGAGGGGAGAGTAGCGATGGAAAACTTGTGATGCTTGTATCTAATTGAGTGTTCCAAACTACTCCATCACCGAAAGGAATGATGCCGCCTTGTGGGGGTCTCCACTCCCACCCTGCGGATTGTGCAGCCCAACTGGCCGCCAAGATACATTCTGTTGAGTTCCACTCATTTAAGGAGGGCCCAGTAGTTGTAACGAGGGTAGGTGCAGGTCCAATATTAATGTTGATTGTGCCCATCACTGTCTGCGTGCCAGCGGTTTCGTTAACGTAGTAGCCTATTAAGTTTCCATTTGCATCTTCAGTAAGTGTCATATGCGGTTCCGTCTACAATGCTGAGTATGTATGTTCCAGTCATGGCGTCAAACATGTTCCATGTGCGTTGACTCCATGTGGCAGACGTTAATGCGAGGACCAGCGGGTGTTCCGGTTGCTCCACAAGTATGCAATAGCCCCGAATTGGTTCGGCGAAACGTAATCGAGCATTTGACCGCACCGTAGAACAGTAACTACGCCAGCTGATGTTAGAGCAGTTTGCGGTCGAAGAACCGCCACCGTAGTTGGCGCCATCTGTCAGTCCATATTGTTTTCCCTGTTTTCAGGTTTACGGCAACTATGCCTGTTGGAGTTGTTGAACTTCCGGGTATTCTGTGTAGTAGAGAATGCCTTGCATTATTACGGGCGCGAACATTCTTTCATACTGCCTTGTTGAGTAATAATTGGTTGCTGGGCTGCCGCTTGTGCTGAATTCACCGCCAATAACTCCTCCGAATGCTTCAGGAATAGTCCACAGAATGTGTGCAGTGGTCGGCGCTGTAGTATATGGATTATAATCTCCACTGGCATTGTACATTCCTGTGTTTGCCTCAAATAGTTCGCCGAGTCCAAGCCAGTTTCCGCTGATAGCGCCCCACATGTCGTTGACTGATTCGATTGGTCGCGTCCAGTAGCTTGTCGGGAGCGGAGCTTCCGGAAAAGATGGCGTTGCAGTCTGTTGAACAACGAGTGTTACTGCGGTGCTAGTGCTAGGTTCATAATAATCGCCGATAAATGGGACACCGTAGATCAACTGGAAGATATATGCACCACCTGAAGATGGTGGAGCAGGGTTGTTGCCTGCTAATATCTGCCCTGAAAAGCTCATTTGGAAAGTATAATTTCCGACTGTAGTAGGCGTGTAAGTAGCATGACTTCCTCCTGTATCATCGGATGTAAAGGGACCTAATGTTTGAGTATTGCCGTTTGGTTCAGTTACTTTCACGGTCATGTTCTGCCATCTGTCACCATATTGACCACTCGCAGTAGGTGGCGGCTGAGCAAGCCAAAAACCAATGTTAACCGCTTGGCCAAGGCCTGCGGGGCTAGGTGCAACGTTAATGAAAGCATAAGTTGGAATAGATATTTTACCTGGCGCCAGAGTTACCGCGTTAGCATTTGGTATTGACATCAGTGAACTTGTCATTGACAAAGTTAAGATTGTAGCAATAATAATGGCTATACTTTTATTCTTTATTTTTTTCATTTTTTTTCTTTCCTTTTTTTCTGTAAAGAACAAATTGTGGGCTGAAAATTCTTAAAATCGAGTGGTGTATCATCGACCCCGCAGGGCTTTATGTTGCAACAATCAGCAATAATAATCGAATATTTTGAAATCAATCTAAGATAAATAGAAGAAAGTGCATCATGATGAATGTCCAAAATGTCGAAGTCAAATGACAGTCTATTGGAGAACCTGCAAAAGCTTGGACTAACTATGCTGCAGGCAAAAATCTACACGGTTGTTTTAGATGCAGGGAAAGAAAAAATACAAACTATCTCAAAAATTGCAAACGTAGACCGATCAAACACTTATCGAACAATCCTTCACCTACAAAATATTGGTTTAGTCGAAGAAACGTTGGGCTCACCAAATATCTATCAAGCGATTCCTGTCAAAGATGCTGTTTCAATTCTGATAGATCTCAAACAAAACGAATTTGAAAAAATGCAAAAAGTTGCAACAAAATTGATGCGAAAAGGCTTTCCCAGATGATTCTGGGTTTTTCGGAAAAGAATACGAATTCAAGATACTTAAGATGATGGGACAAAGATCATCAATCAAATTGGTAATTGACGTCTGCAGAAGTTCTCATGAAAGTTTCGACCTTGTAAACAACAAACACACATTTTGTGATACTGTGATTGATTTAGCTGAAGAACACTTAACCTGTCTTAAGCGAGGAATTAAATACCGGATGGTTGTCGAAAAAACATGTTCGAAGCCTATACTAAAAAAACTTGCCATGTTTATGTCGGAACCAAACTTCCGAATTAGGTTCATTGCCGAGGCGCCTGAGGCAGAAATGGCAATTCTCGACAAAAAGGTTGCCCATGTAGACGTCTTGCCATACTTAACAGCAAAAGGAGGAAGAACCCAGCTAATTACTAATCATCCAGCGTTCATAAAAATATTTCAAAATCATTTTGACAAAATTTGGAACGAAGCAGAAGAATACAGCCTCACAAACAATCAAGCAATTACAAAAAAAGCAGCAAACAAATAATGTTGCCACAGAAATTCGAATTAATGACGTTCAGTTCATACATTTACTAGTCAAGATGAGTTCGAATCCGTTCTCCATGCCTGCCTTCTATCTTATGAGATAAGTCTTTTCGCAATAAGTGCTCACAATCAGGAGCGGTCCGAACCCTACGCGGTTCAAATCCCCCCAGTCCACTTTAACCAGTTTCGAGTCTCTGCGCCAGAGTAAAATTACACACTTGCTCGTTAAATTTGGGATTCACCTAAATAATCAAGAACATCCCACCGGACTCCCCCTTAAGAAACTGGACTGGTTTTGGAAATCCGTTGCTGGAGACATATATCACCCGTTTTTAGGTCCAAAACAACCCATAGGATTACATATTAAAAAGGAAGATTCTTAAAAATGCAAGAAGCGAACTGACGGTTTAAACGAGAGTTAATGATCTTGAGCGAAACAAGGGTTGTTAAAACCCCACAGTTGCTTGAAAATTAAGCGCTAATCTTGCTTTGCTCCACTTTTTCTTTCACGTATTTCTCGTATCTCAACTTTTCCAGAAAATCCAGTAACCGCTGAGCGTCGCTTTCCGTTTCCACAACGTCAGCTAAGTTAACATACTTTAAGAATAAATCAAGGGTGCCTTTAACGGACTTGTAGTCATTTTGTGTTTTTGTTATTTCTTCCTTCTGTTGGGCTAGTTCCGCCTGGTGTTTGGTTGTTAATTCTGCAAGCTGGCTCTCGGTTCTTTTCAGTTTAACAACTAAATCAGTGGTGACAGATTCTATTTCCTTAAGCCGCTCACCTTCCTTGTTTGGGGCGTTTATGCTGATTAATTGCTCCCTTTCCATGTACATTTTACGCAAACTGTCGTACTGTACGGTCTTGTACGCTTCAGCCATTTCACCTATCTCGTGACCTAACCAAAAATCAACAATAGTATCCGGCACACCGCTGTTTATCATTAAAGAGCCAAAACTTTCCCGCAAGCTATGAGTACCCAAAGGATTGAAGTCGTTTCCATTGTTTTCTTTTGTTACAAACCCAGACCTTACAACCAATTCTTTCATCATTTCGCAAATGTTGGCCGTTCTGAGTCTTTTCTTTCCTCTGTCTTGAAGGAAAAGCGGGGTTCTATTGTCAAACTTGACACCTCTGCTTTGCACGTCAGCCAAATAAGCTTTCAAGGCAGTTATTCCATCTTTGGCTATGAACGTGTAAAACTCTATCCCAGTTTTCACGCGCATAACTTGAATTCTAAGAGGCTCTTCTCCTTTAGCCAATCCTTCCGCTATGTCGCCATAATCCAAACTACACATTGTGCTAACATCCATTCCACCTTGAAAATGACAGAGCACAATAGCCCTATCTCTTGGCGTTCGAGCGTTATCCACTAATACCTTAACTTTCCAAACATCCTCAGGTTTGAAAATAATGCGTTTATTTTCCACTTTAGACTTAGGAAGCTTGTTTCTCCCCTTCAATTTTACGACTATGTCGTACGTAGCATAGAAACTGCGTATGGTGTTAACCCCTAACTCAGCGGACCGCCCTGTCGTGCCTTTTTTGCCTTTGTACTTTCCCAGCTTCTTAATGTGGTCATTTTTTAGCCAATTATAAAAACCAATTAGTCTTTTGATAACTAGGTCTTGTCGTTCTCTTGGATCTCGTTTAAAATCCTCTACCGCTTCATCGATAAGTGCTGAAGCCGTTTTTCCAGTGTACAATGCATATAAACGATAAGACACTTTGTAGCTTTTGACCGTCTTTTCGTTGGACATTCCGCCGAGCCAACGTTGTAACGTAGGGTCATCCCAATCAACTCCATCCTTACCAATTGTCATTCTGGTTACCAATAACTAGTAATACAAAAGTAATATTAAAGTTTTTAATCTACAAGTTAAATTTAGTGAAGTAATCCAACTATTTTATTTCAAATTTTTACTGCATCGCTTAGAAACAGTTTAATTCTTAGTCAAGACGGGATGTAAGGCTTTTTCTGATTAGACCTCCGATAAGCCGTAATGATATTGGAGGTAGGGAATGTGAGTGAGGTAGTGGTTGGTTTGGACGTTCACTTGAAGAATGCTCAGGTGACCGTCATGAAGTCGAATGGTGAGGTTGTTAAGAAAGAACGAATTAAGACGTGTAAGGCTGAGCTTCGAAGGTCCTTGGAGACTGTGCCAAAGGGAGGGTTGCGTTGGAGTCTGTATGCGTGTTGGATGACCTAATGGATCGAATACTTCTGCACGTTGCTTGTCCAGCTCAATCTGCTTTTCGTCTTCCACCTTCGCACATCCTCAAGCGGCCATATTCAACTCATATCTAAAAGCCTATCTAATCCCTCTTTTGTAGACCAATCCGAACGTCAATTAATGCTTAGTCCAGTTTGGTAGACAAGCGATAAACTTCTTAGGCTTGCCATGTTCTAACATGTAGCATTAAGTAATGCCAAACATTGATTCCGAGATGTTAACGGTAAATTTACAAGAGCAGGAGAGTTAAGGTGAAAAAACAATTAGCAATAGTTTTATCGCTTGTGATAATCACCGTTATTGCAGTTTCATCGTTTGCCGCTATAAAAGATTACCAACCTTCTTCCACTTATGTTGCAGTTGATAAGAAGCCATTTTATGTGGGGGTTACATTCGGCGGCGATTCGGTCGCAGATGCGGAGCAATTGATTGATAAAGTCAAGGATTACACTAACCTGTTTGTATTGGCGTCTGGTCCACTTATGCAAAACGTACCCGCTACAGAACAGATTGGTGATTACGCCGTTAACGCAGGATTAAATGTAATATTGTATTATGGTAAAAGCGGCGACCCTAGTACTTGTGTGTCTCTGCTCAACCTTGCTAAAGCTCGTTGGGGCAGCCATTTTTTGGGGCTATACTACCAGGATGAACCAGGAGGCAACATGCTTGATTCCCAAGTACCGATTAATGGATAAGGTTGGCACACACGCCATTTTTTCACCAAGGACACAAACGGAACAATTTGGGAAGCAAATAGTTTCTCAGAAGGATCAAATTACACTATGGTCAACGTTTCTTTTCAACCTTCAGGAATAATCAATTTGCAAACCTCAACCGCAATATCAACAAACAGTAGTACAACTACAACCCCGCTTCTTCCAGAACCTAACGACTTTCAAATCTTGCCAAATGGAACAATCGTAAATTCCGGTCCCCCTCCGGGCAACTTCATATCTATTTCAAGCGTTTTGACTTATTACCCTAATGGGACAATTAGCGGCACGTTTGACAACGGCACCTCAACAACAGGACCGCTAAACTACTTTCCAGATGGGACCGTGCAGTATGAAAACGGCACATACGTGGCTAATGAAGGCAATATTTCTCAATTTGAACCTTACCAGCAACTCTGGGATTCTAATCCAATTCAAACCTACACTGAAGCAGCAAACTACTTTGTGAATACCGAGCATGCTGCATTGACTTCGATTTGCAATGAATCAGATGTTAGGCTTTTCACCTCAGACTATGGTCTCTATTGGTTCGATTACCTTGGAGGCTACAATACTGTGTTTGCTGAGTTGTTTGGGGGGCAAACAGATGCTCAGACCATAGCCTGCGTTAGAGGTGCCGCCGACATGCAGAATAAAAGTTGGGGAGTGATGCTTGAGCCATCGAGTCAGTTGCCGCTTGCCTTACAAAGTGGAACTCAACTGTACAATGAATTGGACCAATCTTATTTGAGCGGCGCCGATTATGCTGTAGTATTTAACTACTCGCCGTATGATAACGCCACCGGTCTTTTGCAAGACCAACAGTTCTCTACGATTCAAAAGTTCTGGAAGGATGTCGTACAGAATCCTGAAGAAACTAATAACGTGACGGCGCAGGTTGCGTTGATTTTGCCTAATGATTACGGTTGGGGTATGCGCAACGAAAATGACACCATATGGGGCATATGGCAACCCGGCACCAGTTCACAACAAATTTGGAACTCAGTGCAACAATCCCTTGCCCAATATGGTTCAAAACTTGACATCATCTACAATGACCCAGCATACCCAACAGCGGAAAGATACCTGCATGTTTACTATTGGAACCAAACCGTCTAAAGCGGCTGTGAACGCTTAGCACTGAAGCTTGTGCTTATCTTTCTTTTGTAATCATTTTATCATTGAATTCCTCTTTTGCGGATTTAATGAAAAAATCTTTGAATTCTCAGTGGAGTTTTCATGAAGATAGGTCTTAAATCCGCATGACGGAATAACGGGCTAAATATTGAAAAAGAAAAGCGAAGAGAGTAAGAGGAGATAATGTAGATCCACAGCCTTGAAAGATCTTATATGCAACTCACTCTGTAAAAATAGGATTGATGGCGAATCGAATGGGAGAAAAAACAATACAATCAATACCTGTTATGCCCTTCGCATTGATGATAGCTGTTATCTCGGCGGTTATAGGACTAATAATCGGAATCATCTACGCGGGAGTGTTTGGAGTTATACTCTCTACAGTCTCTCATAATACTGGAGTCGCTGGTCTTGGTTTGCTAGGCATTCTATTTGGTGTAGGGGCAGTAATAATAATGCCAATACTGGGATTCATAGGCGGTCTGATACAAGGCATCATAATTGCAGTTCTTTATAATTTTCTTGCACCGAGAATTGGCGGAATCAAACTTCGCTTCAAAGAAGAAGATTACAAACCGCCTCAGCAATAACTTCCCTTCTTTTTCTTTTGCGATTAGCACGAACGGTCAGTAACCCTTCTTTTGTTTTCTTGTTCCCACAAAGTTTCCCGAGTGACAATAACATAAAAAAAGATTGACTGAAAAATCTTAAACCTGTTTAGCATTGAAATAAGCTACGTGGAAATCGAGTAAGAAACTGTCCTGATTTTTCTGTGAAAATGGAGATTAGTAAAATGAATCTTAAAGTTGGCGGATTTATTTTTGGAAGACGGGGAGATATCAATGAAGACACGTTTCCAGCTGTTGTTTATACTTGCCCTTGATGTGGGAAATTAGAGTTTTTGCCGTGAACAAAATCAATGTATGTGTTTGCGGCCATTCAAAAGAGCAGCATCTAAACTGGCAATATAATTGCACTAGGAAAATTGCAGTTGCAAGACATACTCATAGCAAGTCTAAGCTGGACTCAGTATTGAATCTGAATAGGTTTCTAAAATCATTTAAGCAAGGTCAAAACAAATACGAGATTAGTGGAAGCATGAAATCTGAGTTTAAACTAATGATTTTCTTTAACGCCGTGTTTGCAGCGTTCTATTTGCTTTGGAATTGGAATGAATATTCAACATTAAGCCCTCTATACCAAGTAGCTATAAGTGCACACTTTCCTTGGTATATTCAGTTTAGTGGCACCCCGGATGGAAATGGTTTAGTGGCGTTTTTTGATGCTAATTTTGGTCTCTTTATACTCTTATTCGTGATATTCGTAAACCTATGCTTAGCATACAGACTCCAAAAAAGCAAGTAAACAAAAACGAAGTTAGTCCAGAAACTTTGACTAAATCCTGTCAAGAAATCTGAACAAGAACGCTTTTATCACTAACATTCTCAGGCAGTCTATAGAGGAATAGTATGCGTAAGAGTTTGGCTTTAATGGTCACTCTTGTTTTATTTTCTGCTATGTTACTATTGTCGTTGCCAAAAGCAAATGCCCAATCAAGAACTATTATTGTTCCAGATGACTACGCTACAATAACTGCTGCTATAGGAAACGCAACAGGTGGTGATACCATTCTTGTGCGGTCAGGTACATATGATGGCCCGATCAACAGTACGCTTGTAATCAGTAAGTCTTTGTCTATTATTGGCGAAAACACTCAAGCAACAATTGTAAATCTTTATCCTGCATATTCCGTTACTTGGATTCTTGACCAGCCTGAGTATAGTTACACCGATGCAATTACGATAACAGCTAATTCATGCCTTCTGCAAGATTTGACTCTGCAGATAGCGACTGGTGGATATGTCACTGCTAAAGGAAATCAAATTCTTATTGCAAACGACAAAATAATGACTGGCGTAATGGCAGGAGTAAACATCCAAGGTTCTAACTGTAGAGTAACAAATAATGTGATGGATGGAACCATCCTGGTAACTGGAAACTACAATCAAATTGATGATAACTCTGGATGCTTTATTGACGTAGGGGTTAGTCAAGTTAATGGATCATTGGGTGGTTCCTATAACTATGTTGAAGACAACACTTGCACAGGCTTAGCCTTGGGCTATTGCAGCAATAACGCATTTTTCGGAAACAATATTTTAGGTAACTCCTATGAGCCAGCGGGTATTGACATATCGTGGAGCACTAACAACTTTATTTACGAAAACCAAATAACAGGCCTGATTTATGGTTACGGTTTCAGCTTTTGGCACTCTTCAAATAACACGATCGAAGCAAATGATGTCACAGGCTTTACGGATGCAGGTCTTTGCTTCGCTGCTTCAAGCAATAATTTGTTTACTCTTAACAATTTCTATGGTACTCCTCATCCGTATATCCCATATGTATATGACCGATCCAGCGACCCAAACTATGCAAGTACAGGAATAACACTTTCAGTAAATATCTGGAACGATAATGGTTTGGGCAATTATTGGGGTGACTACCTAGCAAAGTATCCTAATGCAACCGAAGTGAACAGCACTGGGGTAGGCAGCATTCCTTACATCATAAACGAGAATAACACCGATTCATATCCCTTAATGACCAACTATGAAATTACAACGGCATCAATCCAACTGCCCGACTGGACAAATCTAACCCTCCCAGACATTATTCAAACTCCTATTTTTCCTTCGCCACAGCCGAGCACAACTGTCACGCCCCCACCTCTTCTTCTTAATCCAAGACCTTCTTCAACTCCCTCATCAACCTCTGCCGTTCCAGAGCTATCTTTGTTAGTAATAGTTCCTTTGCTTCTATTCCTCTTCTTTGTCGCTGTCATAGTTAGGCATCGAAAAACCGGTAACTTGTAAATAGCAAACGCATGACAAAACTTAAAACGTCATGGAGCAGAAATAACGTTTCATGAACAGCATAATTACGGGCATAGGAATACTGTTGTTCATAGTAGGATTGGTTATGGGAATTTTTTCTGGAGCAGGCTTAGCACATAACGTTACGTCCGAACCGACTGCCCTTCTCCCAAATTACCTTGGAGACGCGGTAATAGCTATTGCCTTAATGGTAATCGGAGTTCTCATGGTTATTTTGGGCATCAAGAAGTTTTAGGTCTGGTCACTTTGGAAACAGCAAGCGATGGCAAACCTTAAAAATTGAATGCAGAAAAGTATTACTGATTACAACAGATTGGGATTGAACGTTGGATAAGAAAGGTTTTGGTAAAATAATCCTAATTTTAGGAGTCGCTTCACTGCTTTTAGGGTTCGGTGTCATAACAGGCAGCAGCTTTTTTGGTACTTCGGAATATTATGGAAGCTTTCCTAACTTCATTGTAAATGGCGTACCGATATGGTTCGCAAGTGTGATTGCCGTAACATTCGGAATTCTTGGATTTGCGCTTATTTATCTTGGAGCAAAAGAGTTAGGCGAGTAAGTAGACCTTTTGTCCTGCGACAAGTGATTGCAAAAAAGCAAAGGGCAAAAACTTGAAACTGAATGGCGTAGAAATAGCTCGAAAGCTAAAAGGTTAGTCAAGGAACTTTTACGAATTAGCCTTTTATTTCTAACATTATAATAATATTTACTACACTGTGGCAACGATAGGCAATGCAAACAAGAGTTATTGCTTTGGTTTTTCTTGTTTTGGTGTTTTTTCTCTCAGAATAGGAATTACGAATTCCACAATTACAAGCAACATTATGAGCGCAATTACTAGCGGCAAGCCCCAAGAGCTTTCCTGCATGATCATTGTTATCCAACCAAAATAGGGAATACGCATAATCACTTTGCCAACAACGAGGTTTTGAGGCACTCCCGGTGGGTTACTAAAGTCCCACTGGTCTTGGCCTGAAGTTGGTGTTTGGGGCCAGGGGTTGCCGTTTCCGTCGCCTTTGGTTTGGAAGTACATTGTGCCGTTAATGGTTTCTTCTTTGATTATTCGGTGAACAATTAATTCGCCATTAACTGGACTGTGAAATGTAATTATGTCGCTATGGGGGTAATTGACGTTTAAATCTTTAGCGTTTACACCCTCTATGATTACGATATCTCCTACGTCTAAGGTTCTTGAGAAAGGATGAGTGAAGCTTATCCAAAGGTTATGTGCCGTCGGAAGGATCTCTCCGGTCTTTGCCTGTCCTACGTAATAGTTACCAGCAGTAGGTATGTACATGCTTTGACTTATAACTACCAAGGTTGGAGAATTTGTGTGGAGAACTAACTGCGAGCCTAAAAAGAAACCTAAAACTATTGCCACGATAAGGATGACGGCAACTAGTGTTTTGAAGTAATTGTTTTTCCACATCTTTTTGAGAGCTATCAAGCCTTTTGCCTCAGCAAACGAAAACGTACCTGTTCATAAGACGGCCAACGCGTTTTAAAAGTTAACGTTAAAAAAATAAGAAAAAAAAGTTAACGAAAGCCTCAAACAATAAAAGATCCCGAAATAGGAAAGATAAAAAATAGGGAAAAGTGTGTTTGGTAGGTCAAAGCACGTTTTGGTCTTGACGCGCAAGGTTCTCAAGTTTGGGCTAAGTAGCCTCCGTGTCCTGCCAATGTTGACCCACTCAAACGTTTTCCTTTTTAAGGGAACATTCTTCCCGTTTAACATGTACCAGGATCTTTCGATAAAGGGTTTTTTGATGGTTTTTTTGTACTTCGAAGTTTAAGGAAATTTATTGCACGAAAAAGCAACCTTAGTTAGACGAGTGACCCTGACCTTCGATGTTAATTTTACTTTTTTAAGGACATGCGTTGCGAAAACAAGGCTGTCGTCCAACGTTTGCTTCCTGTAAGTGTCGAATTTTGTGCTTCTTTTTGGAGTTCTGAAAAAACCGTTTCGAATGTTAACCGAAATGCTGAATTCTTTCAAGTAACCAAATCAACGCCTTATGGCTTGCATGCTTCTGCTTCTAGGCGCTTCATACAAACGTGAACTGTGCCCTCAGCATCTGCCGGGTGCTCCTTTAGATAGCGTTTAACTATTTGCTCTACGAATTTTGGCTTAAGTTCGGCGGGAAGTTTGTCTGTAAAGGGCAACCATGTTGTCCGTACCCACCCGGCTAAGCCTTCTGCACCGTTATGCTTCATGTCTTTAGGAAAGAGCTCAACCCGTCCAGCGACTAAGCCAGCTTCCTTCAGGAACGCTTTGTACTCTTCGGGGTCGTAGAAACCGTAAGGAAACGCCATTTTGCTAAAGAAGCCTTTCCACGGTTCCACATCCGCAAGCTCGTTTATGATGTTTAGAACGTCTTTTGCGTTGCCTTTGCCCGCCATCTGAAACAGCAATCTGCCGCCTGGCTTTAGGCTTCTTTGAACACCCGCGAGTACTGCTTTTTGATCAACAATCCAGTGAAGTGCAGCGTTAGAAAACGCCACGTCGAACTCCTCTTGGAAAGTTAGTTTTCTCGCATCCATAACTTGAAAGGACAGGTTCGGGAAGCTACTCAGTGGAAAAGAGGTTCTTGCCAAGTTTATCATTTTTTCCGAACTGTCAACGCCAGTAGCCCTGCCTTCTGGAAGGCACTCTGCAACTTCCGCCGTGATTTTCCCGTCTCCGCAGCCAACGTCCAACAGGGCTTCGTTTCCTCGAAGTTTCAGTTTCGGGATCAGCTCCTTTGCCCATTGGAACTGGTTCGCCGAGTTTTTAGCGTAGTCTTGAGCGTTCCAATTGTAAGGTTGGCTTGCCATCTGCTTCGCCTGCTTATTTGAAGGCCATTTGTGAAACGGAGTAGTAGACGATTTCGCCTCGGCGATTCATAACTGCGAGGACCATCTCTTTCTTTTGGCTTTGGCACTGCCGCAGCGCATCTGCCATCTGGTCTATACCCAAGGGTTTCCCTTCCTGTATGCTGAGAATAAGGTAAGGCGCAGTGTCTTTGCCGTAAGCTCCACGTTCGTAAACCCGAAAATCAATGCCGCCGCCAAACCCTTCCCGTGCAACGTAACCTCGGCTTCTCAGGTCGCGATAAACGATGTAGCTGACCCAAGCGTTCTCGTTTACGGCTTCATAGCAGCGCAGGAGACCTTTGAAATCCACCTTTTTGCCTTTATCGTCTTTGACTTCCAGCATCCCCTTGTCCGCAAGGAACAAAGCCTCAAAGAAAGATAGCGTGAAAACCTTGTCCTCCAGCGTGCCGTAACCCCGTGAAGTCAACGCATCAATGTTGCTTTGGTCGGCTACGACCACGCCTTTTTTTGCAAGGATACCATTTGTTCGAAATTCGGGAGGAGCAGATTTCTTGTTCTCAGTCATGAGTAAATCAACCGCAATAGACTTCATTTTGGAGTTGTTAACTCTTTAACATTATGCTTTGCTAAAACCCGTTTTTGTGCAAACTGTGAGAAACTGATAAATTAGTTTGAGCCGTAGCTGAATGTTAAGGTGTTGAATTGGTTTCTGAAAGAATAACACATTTTCATGGTTGTCAATTGGCTACGTCTAAATCCGTGAAGCAGCATAAGCTTAGAAAGCTTGTTGCGTCGCTTTCAGGGAAAGAGGGAAAGGGAACGGAATTCATCTCACTCTATATTCCTCCAAAGACACCGATCGATCAAGTAGTCGCAACCCTCAAAGCAGAGTCCGATTCTGCTGATACAAAAAGTGAAAGCCTCAAAGACATTTGGGAACGCCGTCAAGATGCCCTCAAAAATGTAATTCAACACATGAAGCTGCAAAAGGAAATCCCAGAAAATGGGCTCGCACTTTTTGCTGGATCTTTCGCCGCTAACGCTTCGGCAAGCGAATCCATAAACGTCGAAGAACTCCTTCCACCTGAGCCGATCACCGCTTATCTTTACGTGGTTGAAAACCATTTTGATTTAGAGCCGCTAAGGGAGATGCTCAGAAACCAAAAAGTGGTGGGCCTCATCGCCCTGGATTCCAAAGAAGCCAGCTTCGGATTACTCAATGGTGAACGTTTCGAATTTATCGAAAATATCACTTCAGGGATTCCAGGAAAGTCTGGGAAGGGCGGGTCAAGCCAGAGAAGGTACGAGCGAGAACGTGACATGTCAGTTACCTACTTTTTCCATCGGATCGCGGAGCATGCGGCAGCGGATTTTCTCGAGAAACACAAAGTTACCGCGTTAGTAATCGGAGGGCCTGGTCCAACAAAACAGGCTTTCGCAGCTGGTGATTACCTTCACTATGAGTTAAAAAATGCCATTATAGCCGTAGTTGATACGCAGTCCGCCGGCAAAGAAGGCGTTAGAGAGGTTCTTAACAAATCATCTGAGACAATCAAGAACATGTGTGCGCCCGAAGAGAAAATGGTTATGCAGCGTCTTCTAGCAGAGATGAACAAAGAAAACGGTTTAGCCACTTATGGATTAGATTCAGTGTTAAATGCACTTGAGAAAGGTGAAGTTGAAGTAGCGTTGGTTACAGACTCCACAGAAAGGATTGAAATTGTTGCATTGTGCAAAAAATGCGGACAGACAAAGGCAAAGATTGAACACAAAGCTGAGAAAACTCAAACTGTTCAGGAAATGCTATCGAGCCCCTGTAAAAAATGCGGCGCGTTTGATTATGAGGTGGAGGAGAAAGACATAGTGGATGTCTTGGAAGATTTGGCTTCACAGACAAACGCAACTGTTGAAGTAATATCTACTGAGTCAGAAGAAAAAGCAAAGTTAGCAGCTTTAGGAGGTCTTGCCGCTGTCCTGAGATACAGACCAAGATAAGGCGGAAGGAAACCACGACATGCTCCTCCAGTTTAATTGGAAGAGTAGTTGACACGGAACGCTGTCACTTGACTGATGCCATTTTTTTGAATGAGCCAAAGTCTTTGCTGTAGTAAACTTGGGTTTCGCAGATTATCGCAGATACGTACTTCAGCGGTGTGATGTCGAAGGCTGGATTCATGACTTTGACGCCGTCAGGCGCAATTTGAACTGAGCCGATATGGGTGACTTCTTCGGGTTTTCGCTCCTCAATAACCACGTCCGACGCCTTATGCGCGAGGTCGAACGTCGATTTTGGCGCCGCAACAAAAAACGGTATCCCATGCTCATGCGCGAGCACAGCTACTGAGTAAGTGCCGATCTTGTTGACGACGCCGTCTTGGACAATGCGGTCGGAACCCACGATAACCTTGTCAACGAGACCTTCACTCATAACGTAGCCCGCCATGTTATCGGTTATCAAAGTCACAGGGATCCCGTCACGCATTAGCTCGTACGCTGTTAGTCGTGCACCCTGAAGTAGCGGTCGGGTTTCGTCGGCGATGACACTGATTTTCTTGCCTTCTTCCCATGCTGCGCGGATAACGCCAAGCGCTGTTCCGTACTCCACGGTCGCCAACTCGCCTGCGTTGCAATGAGTCAAAATGGTGTCCCCGTCTTCTATAAGCACAGAGCCATTTTTGCCGATGGCGCGGTTCTGATCGGCGTCTTCGTCAGCTATTTTTTGCGCTTCCAAAATAGCCGCCTGCTTAACCGCTTCAACGCTGCCCTCTGCGCTTCGGGCTTTGCCCAACACGCGGTCAACGCCCCAGAAAAGGTTTACAGCTGTGGGACGCTGACGCTTAATGATCGCTCCCGCATCTTCAAGTTCAGAAAGCAGTTTTTCTCTGTTTTTAGCTTTTGAATGGTAAGCTGCCAACGCGACTCCGAAACCTGCCGCTGCACCCAAAAGTGGAGCGCCTCTTACGCGGAGCGTTTTTATGGCTTCAGCCATCTGCTCAACCGTTTTGATTTCTAATGTGACTTCTTGAAGTGGAAGCTTGGTCTGGTCAGGCGTAATAACTGTACCGTCTCGCCACTGTATCATCCGCATTTTCTCTATTCCTCGAATTATGTCGGTTACTGCTTAGTTAGATAAGGCTAAGTTAAAGATTTTCTGTTCTTACTGCTTGTTCCGTTGGACTAAGTCGTAAAGGTTTCCGTAAAGGTCCTCGAAAACAACTTCGACACCCCAAGCCTGCTCCGTAGGTTCATCGTAAAATTTCACGCCTCCCGCTTTCATGACTTTGTAGTCTCGGAGGCAATCGTCTGTTTCCAAAGTCATAAAAACATGGTCGCCCGCTTGCTTGCCCAGCGCATTCCGTTTCTCCTCGGTATCTGCCAAAACAAACGTTAACTCGAGATCAGGTTGTTCTTTCGGAGAAACAGTAACCCAACGCATATCTCCCCAAAACTTAGTGTCCTGCCGCTTCACAAAACCAAGCTTTTCCACGTAAAATTTTGCGGCTTCATCAAAATCCTTCACTAATAACGTAACGTGACCAATCTTCATCCATATTACTCCTATCTTGCAAATGAAAAGTTGGTTGCCTAAGCTAAAAAGCTTAAGCCGAGGTTTATGCTGAGTTGTCAAATGGCGATTTTAGATGGGTAACAACTTCGACGGGTGACTCTTCCCCTGACTTCAGACGTTTCTTCCATTCTTCCCCGACTGCGATAAGCGAGAAGATGCCTGAGACCTCAGCTTTCGACTTCTTTACAAGAGTGACTAGAGCTTCCTGGGTTTCGCCGCTTTTGATCATGTCGTCCACGATCAGTACACTGTCGCGTTTTTTGATGGCTTCTTTGGGGATGTAGAGGGTGACGGTTACTCCTGAATCTTTGCCGAGAATATACGTTTCATCAATGAACGCTTTAACTCCGACTTCCTTGTTGCGTTTCGCAACAATTAAGTTCACGCCAAGCGCGTTGGCAACCATGGTGGCTAATGGGATACCATCTACAGCGGCGGTTAAAACTTTGGTGACCCGTTTTCCCGCGAAGTTTGCGAGGGCGTGGTTGGCGGCTTGCTGGAGGATGTTGTAGTCGCCTACGATTTCGGTATTGTCAAAGTAGCCTGCGTCGTCGAATTTTATTCTGTTTCGCAACTCTGCTTCTAACCCAACCATTTTGTTTAGGACACGCCAGAGCTGTTTGGCACGCGCGGTGTTAGGTAAAACGTGGCCTTTTGCATATCGGCTGAGAACGGTGACAGGTAGATCGGTTTTTGAGGCTAGTTCGCGGTAAGTGATGTTTCGTTTGTATTTTGCAGTGCGCAACAGTTCAATAGTCATTAGCCTTAATTTCAAATCTTCCGCGTGAGTGCTCAACTCGACCTTATCCCCTTTTGTACATTTACAAGTTAATTAAACGACATTTAGTTAATATCGCAGCTATTGAATTTATGGCTTTCTGTCTAAAGAGGCGGGGCATGAATTCCCACTCCAAAAAAGTGCAGAAAGACCTGAGGCAGCATACTACGCGTCTTTTACATTAAACTTTTTAGACACCGCGCCAAGTGCTATACCAAAGGGGGACGAAGCATGCAGAGACTTAATCGACTATTCATAACCGCGCTTTTCGGCTCAATAATCTTCGTCGTCAACGCGTTTTTGCCGCCCCCGATAAACTACGTTCTAATCGTTGTTCAGGCAATCGTTCTCGCCTTAAGCGGATTATTCGTCAAAGAATTGGGCGCAACGTACGTCGGTGCGGTCGGCGGACTCTTAACAGCATTGGGCAGCCCCGCGCTTGGGCCATTCACGTTCCTTTTCTCGTTTCTATTTGGAGCCTTAACCGACGGTTCCCTTCGTCTCTTCAGAATCAACGCAACCTCAGAGGGCGTTAACCGCAACAGACTCATACTTGCCATGGCGCTGTCAACCATGCTGATCGGGTTAATCAGTTATTCAGCGTTCGCTCTTTTCCCACAGTTCGTTCCTCTTGCAAGAGAGTTTTCAAGCGTCGGCTTATTCATCCAGAGAAGCACAATGCTCGACATGCTAGTTTTGTTTATCGGTCCAGCCACGGGAATTGTGGCGGGTTACGCTGCGGCTTATCTATGGAACAAGTACCTGCGCCATATCCGCGTCTAAAAGCTCATTTGCTTGATTTTTTCGTCAATCAACTTGGCTATCATCAGATTGGAGATGAACACGCATTTGACACCCAGCAGCTCTGCCAACTCAGCGGGTTTCTGATCCTCTGTTACTAAAAGCAGCTTGTGTTCGCCCGCATACTCCACGATTTCTCGGTCTTTCGCACCCTTCAACCCAGCCTCCTGAGCCGTCAGCACTTCATAGCCCATGGTTTCGAAATACTCTTTGAAGCCAGCGTACATCTCATCAAGAAGTAACTTCATAACCTACCCATTTCTGTTTCCGCATGAAGTTATTTAGCCTTTGCTAACCCGCGCCTCTCTGAAATAGGCGGACACACAAAAAATTTAAACAACATGCATCTAGCAATTCAGTCAACACTTCGTTTGAAGATGAGAATATGGCTAAGCTGTTTGGGAGTTCAGGTGTAAGGGGTTTGACAAACGTTGATTTAACCCCCCAGTTAGCTTGCAAAGTGGGCTTGGCAGTTGCCACCTACTGTAAAGCCAAAAAAGTAGTTGTTGCCTGCGATACGCGCGTTTCAGGGGACATGTTGCGGGACGCATTGGTTTCGGGTTTGCTTTCAAGCGGTACGGACGTATATTTAGCAGGGATTGTTCCTACGCCCGCCTTAGCCTACGCTACTCTCGCGCTGGGGGCGGACGCGGGATTCATGTTAACGGCTTCACACAATCCGCCTCAGTACAACGGAATAAAAGTGTTCAGAACCGACAGCTTATCGTACACTGACATTGACCAAGACGCCGTGGAGAAAAACGTGGCTGCCGGGTCCTATGCATTGGCTGATTGGCGCAGATTGGGCAAAAACATTCCAGTTAACGCAAGCCAAATCTACCTTGATATGGCGTTGAAAGCTGTTTGCCTCAAACGGAGATGGCGAGTCATCGTTGACCCGGGATGCGGCGCGACCTTCAACGTTGCCCCAACGCTGCTCAAAACCTTAGGCTGCAAAGTCACAGCCATTAACGCTCAACCCGATGGGCATTTCCCAGCCAGAAAATCCGAGCCCACAGCAGAATCACTCAAAGATTTAGCGAGCATCGTCAAGGCACTTGGCGCAGACGTCGGAGTTGCTTTCGACGGCGACGGTGACCGAGTAGCTTTCGTAAATGAGAAGGGCGCCTTTGTGGATTTCGATCGTTCCCTTGCCGCCTACTCCGCTTACACTCTCAAAGAGGCGGGAGGCGGAACAGTGGTGACCAACGTTGAGGCATCAATGTGTGTCGAAACGATGGCACAGGCAAATGGTGGAAAAGTCATCCGCACTAAAGTTGGAGACATCTATGTCTCCGAAGCAATCAAACAGTCCGGTGCAATTTTCGGCGGCGAACCCTGCGGCGCATGGGTCCATCCCAAATTCCATTTTTGCCCTGATGGACCGCTTTCAGCAGCTCTCATGCTCTCTGCTTTGGAAAATCGAGACGAAACACTGAGCCAATTTATTGCTTCTGTGCCTGAGTACATAACCCGGAGAGAGAACTTTGCAGTGAAGAATGCCCAAAAATACAAGGCGATAGCAAAACTGGAGTTAGCCCTGAAAAACGCGTTTCCAAACTTCATCGATTTCTCGACAGTTGACGGAGTCCGTTTGGCACTCAAGGAAGGGTGGCTCCTGGTTCGGGCTTCTGGAACGGAGCCTCTTATCCGTTTGACCGTTGAAGGGAAATCTGTAACCGTGGCAAACGATATAACTCAAAAGGCTACTGCATTAATACTTAAGCAAGTTGAGGCTGAAGTGACATGAAAGCTGTATTGTTAGCGGCTGGCGAAGGCGTAAGGCTCCAACCCATAACCGCAACGCGCCCCAAACACCTCATCAAGGTAGGCGGCAAACCTATCCTGCAGTTCTGCTTGGAAGCGGTAAAGAATGCAGGAATAAGCGAGGCAATTGTCATTACGCATTACATGGGAGACGCTATCCGAGATTACTTTGGAGATGGCGAAAAACTCGGTTTAAACATAAGCTACTTGGAACAAAAAGAGATTTTAGGCACGGGAAACGCAGCCGCCATGGCTGAGCCCTATGTAGAAGGGAATTTTGTTCTCGTTTACGGGGACCTTCTTTTCGGAGCAGATGCGGTGAAAAACACGCTTAAAGTGTTTGAGCATGGCAAAACCGCTGCGGTCGTAGGAGTCGTCCCAGTTGACAACCCGGAGAGCTACGGAATAATCGAGTTGGATCAGAAGAAAAGGGTTAAACGTATAGTTGAGAAGCCTGCTGCCGCAAAGGCTCCTTCGAATCTTGCTAACGCAGGCGTCTACGTTTTTACTAATGAAGTTTTTGACAAGATACGCCAAACCAAGGCTTCCGCGCGGGGTGAATGGGAACTTACTGACGCTGTAACGCTTCTTGCAGGCGAAGGCGGAATCGTTCTTGCTGCTGAACTTTCAAAAGATGACTGGTTCGATGTAGGTAGACCGTGGGATTTGCTCGACGCTAACAACTGGGCGCTCAAACGCATGGACAACAAAGTCTTAGGCACAATTGAGCAGGGAGCCCACCTTATCGGCCAAGTAGCGGTTGCTGAGTCAGCCCGCATCCGATCAGGCGCCTACATTGAAGGTCCATGCTTTATAGATGAAGAATGCGATATCGGACCGAACTGCTATATTCGCCCTGGAACAAGCCTCGGCAGAAAAGTCCGCGTCGGAAACGCATGCGAAATCAAAAACTGCATCATCATGGCCAACACACACATCGGGCATCTCTCGTACATTGGCGACAGTATTTTGGGCGAACACTGCAACTTGGGCGCGGGCACCGTAACAGCTAATTACCGCCTTGACGCAGGCTCAATAAAAATGATGGTCAAAGACAAAGTTGTAAACACTGGCAGGAGAAAACTCGGAGCAGTCTTCGGCGACAACGTTAAAACGGGGATTAAATCCCTTTTCATGCCGGGCGTAAAAGTCGGCGCGAATAGTTGGGTTGGACCTGGTTTCATGGTTGAACGTGACTTGCCGGCCAACACTATGGCAATTTACAAGCAGAATTGCGACATACAAGAAATGAAAACACGTGTCGTGCCAAAACCTAATTGATTACGTTCGGGCAATTGGCGGTCGGTTATTTTTGCGCTACCGAATCATCCGCCGGTGGTTAAGGAATTTTGTTCCATGCTTTGCTGTCTCCCAGATCTATTGACCTTTGATTCTTCAGGGTAAATCAGAGATATGCATCCGTCGCGTACCTTCGCATCATCCTATGAGTATTGAAGTAATATGCGACTTTTCCTATTGAATTCTTCATCAAATCTATCCATGTGTCCCGCTGCTGGTAAAATTTTGGGATAATGAGATATTCGAGTTTGTTGTAGAGATCAGCTGTTTCTCTTTTTCTTGTTTCTTGTTCACTTAGCAATTGATTAGGAGATGGACCTATAGCCCAACCTGTGAGCCCTTCTACACAGCCCTCAATCCACCATCCGTCTAAGACGCTAAAGTTAATGACACCATTATGCGCTGCTTTCATGCCGCTTGTTCCAGATGCCTCATAAGGTGGCAATGGTGTGTTTAGCCAAACGTCAACTCCAGACGTCAATTTTGCTGCTATTTCCATGTTGTAGTTTTCAAGGTAAACGATGTTCAATTCGCCCTTTAAACGGTCTATATATTGGTAGATTTCTTTGATGAGGCTTTTTCCAACTTCATCTTTTGGATGCGCTTTTCCCGCAAAAATTAACTGTATCCTGCCTTGGCTCTTGACTTCCTTAAGCTTCTCGATGTCGGAAAAAATCATCGTTGCTCGTTTGTAAGCTGTAGCTCTCCTAGCAAAACCAATAGTCAAAACGTCCTCATCCATTTGCAGGCCCGAACTGTCATGAACAAGGCCGAGTAAATCTCTTTTTGCATTCATATGAGCTTCCCACAACTCCTCGTCAGGTATAGCGTCAACTCTCACAAGAAGTTCAGGCTCGTTAGCCCACCGAGGAATGTGTTTGTCAAATAGCCTTCTAAAGTAGAAGCATGTCCACGTGTAAGAGTGAACACCATTAGTAATTTCTTGAATATGATATCCTGGAAAAAGCTTCCGTGAATATTCCATATGAGCCTCTGTTACGCCGTTGGTGTACTTACTCAGATTAAGGGCCAAAAGGGTCATATTCAATTCGTCTTCCCCACCATACTTTTTGAGGGTTTCTAAAGATACCTCGGGCTCAAGTAATTGGGAAAGAAGGTCATAGGAGAACTTGTCGAATGCTGCTGCAACAGGTGTATGAGTTGTGAAAACGCATAAATTCCTGACTTTATCGGCATCCAATTGGTTGTTTTTCAGAAGTTCAAGAGTTAAAAGGCTAGAGTGCCCTTCGTTCATATGATATTTTTTGACATTGATCTGTAATGCATCAAGGAATCGAACTCCCGCTATTCCCAATACAATTTCTTGCTTAAGCCGATATAAGTCGTCTCCGCCATAAAGAAAATCAGTGATTTGCCTATCTTCTTGGCTGTTACCATCAACATCAGTCGTCAAGAAAAGCACTGGAATTGTGCCGCCGGTTAAACTCTCCTGTTCATACACCCACGCACCTACGTGTACCTCCCTTCCCGAAATCTTAACGGAGACTGTTTGGGGTAACAGTTTCATGAATTTGGAAGGGTTCCAGTCCTCTGGGTACTCAATTTGCTGTCCATCAAGCGTAATTTTCTGCCTCAAGTATCCTTTTTCGCAGAGTAACGTTATCCCAACTAACGGTATTCTCAAGTCCGCGCTTGATCTTATAACGTCTCCCGCAAGGATACCGAGTCCTCCGCTGTAGGTGGGCATATCTTTGTTTGCGCCGATTTCCAAAGAGAAGTAAGCGACTTTGGCTCCCTCAACAAAGCTGCTGAGGCAGTATTCACTGTCAAAATAGTATTGATTGCCAAGAAACACTGTTTTAAACGGCGTTTTTTCAGGGTCTAAACGCATTCCACAAACCGGGTCTTTCACAGACAAGAAAATCCAAGCGTCCTTCATAACAAAAATTGCAGCGGCAAATAATTACTTTCCGTCAAGCCTTTTCAAGAAGACTTTCGCATTCGATTTGCCATTGATTCTTTCTCAGTTTGAATCGATGGGTTGACATCGTCTTTCAAACCAGTGCAATGGTGATTGAAGTCAAAATGTTTAAGAATGCATTCATTCATTATTTTCTTGGTGGAGGCGAGTTTTTGTCAAAAATTAATCCAGGATCAAATTTTAATGAAGACAATGATATTAAAACTGCACGCCCTGGAGGTTTGCAGGACACTGAAATTATAGAACCTGTAATCGGCGATGATGGCAAACTTCATTGCCCATTGTGCAGTGGAATTTTCAAGTCGAGAGAAGCGTACATCAGCCACGCTTTATCCAAGCATCACGCAATGGAGCAAGCTGAAGAGTCAATGGAGAAAGACACAGAGAAGAGGCAGAGAAGGAGCAAATGGAGAAAGGAACAGAACCATGGAAATGAGCAAAGAGAATATGGAGCAAAACAAAGACGACGCACGCGCCTATTTGGCGCCAGTCCCATACGATCACGGTTTCCACTTCTTTACTGAGGTAGGTCGATACACGGGAGAAACAGCAATCAGTTTAGCTACATTCGCCAGAGACGTTGAAGTTGCCCCGATTGAGTCAATTAATTTTCATTTCGCAAGAGCGGACTTTCAAAAGTGGATAGCAGAAACTATTGGAGACGCAGAATTGGCTGCAGCAATCGAAAAGGTTGAAAAAAACCTTGCAGGGGAACCACTAAGGCTAAGACTTCTTGAGATCATAAATGCACACGTAAAAGAACTTGAGAGTTAAGTATAACCCGAACCAGGTATCGTAAAAATCAAACAAGTAGCTAGGTTTCTTGATAAATCGGTTTGTTACGTTCCTCAACTTTTTCTTTGCTATCTCAACCAACTGCGATCAAACCGTGATTCGGAGATTCTATAGAGTTCTCTCCCCCTGAATTTTTGCAGGTCTTGAATCATTTTGAAAAATACCTTAGGTTCAAACGCTTATTAGTCCCTTAGTTAAAATTTATTGATTAATGCTTTTTTGCAAATTTTGCCAAGGTTTACCACAGCCCGTTCCCATACCTAAAATGGGATTGAGTCTTTTTGCTTACTCGAAGATTAACGCCATTTTCCTAAACCTTAACATGGTTTGAAGTCGTTGGGCAATAAACCCCACTATGTTCAGAAGCTTTTTGGGCGCTCATTCAGGCAAGAAGAGCATAGGTTCCTTTGTTAAATCTAGCAGACAGGCTTGAGCGTGTCCTTCTGGTTTTACTTTTGTGTATATTTTTCTTATGATTCCTTTTTCATCGATTAGAAACGTTGTTCGTTCGGTTCCCATATATTTTCTTCCGTAAAGAACCTTCTCTTTCCAAACTCCATATTCGTTTGACACTTTAGCTTCAGGATCACTGAGCAATGTGAACGGCAGTTGATACTTTTCTTTGAATTTCTGATGAGACGCAACACTATCTTTGCTGATACCCAATATCACGGCACCTTCTTGGGCAAACTGGTCAGCTGCATCTTTAAACTCAAGTGCCTCAGTCGTGCATCCAGATGTCCCATCCTTAGGATAAAAGTAAAGCACAACTTTTTTACCTCTATAATCTTTTAAGGAAACTTGCCTTTCCTCATCTGTCTCCAGAGTAAAGTCCGGAGCCTCTTCGCCGACAGCAACCAATCTTCCACCACACTCAATTTCAAATATTAGGCCCGGTTGCTTAATTGATTTTTGCTTGCTGGCGATCAGGCATGCTGTCCTTGCTGGCAAGGCACCTGACGGAACGGAATTGTGGTGGCCAGCGATATATTGACGGAGATGATTGCTGCCTACACCAAAGCCACTCTCGAAAAAAGTTGACGGGGCGTCATTCCGTGAGCGTCGCGCTTTAATTCCCTGTCTTGTTATCGTGTTTATCTAGTTATAAAAGGTGTCACTCATTTTTCTAGTAAGGCTCGCTTAAATATTTTGAAAAGGTTTCTGGAATCGAATCTAAAGAAAAAAATTGGCTTAATTTTGTCGATCCCTGCGCTTGGCGGGGTTAGGCTTTCACATAATATCGTCCATCATCTGTCTTGGTTATCCCCTTTTTCTTGCCGATACGCGTTGTTATAAGACGCTCTTCCACATCTAACTCTTTAGCCGTCTTCGCAGTTTCCGGTGAGATAGCTCCAGCCTCTAACATTTTCTTTTTTGCTTGTTCAATTCGTAAGGCCAATGCGGCCAGTAATGTTGACAATTTTGCTTTCACCTCAGTTAATTGTCTCCATATGGACAGTTATCCAGATAAAGTTATTGCAATGTTGCGAAAGGTGCCCATTAGGAGGCGTACTCATTCTGAGATGTTTTTGCGCGCGTATAACGAGGAACCATGCAAGACGCGAAAAACTTTAGCCGCCAACTCCGAGTGTCCGTCACCATTTTTCTCGGTGAATCATCTCTTCCAGCGGTTTTCTTTTAGACGCCCTAACGAATTCTTGCACTTTTTTGCTTCTCTCACCAATCGGCGCAGGGTACCCCAGAGGAGTCAAAGCGACAACCCTAACATTGGTAGGTATCTCCAAAACTTTCTTGACTTTTTCCTCGTCGAATCCGCTTATCCAGCAGGTTCCAAGCCCCAGATCCGTTGCCGCCAAAACAAGCTGCTGCATCGATATACCTACGTCAACTAAGTAGTAATCCATGTTGTTGTGTGAACCGGAGCCCTTAGGGTCTATGCATGCGGCTAGAGAACGGGTACCTCGCTTAGCCAACTGGTGAACCCGAGGGCTATCTCGTTAATTGTAGCCTTGTTCTTTATAACAACGTATTTACAGCCCTGCTTGTTCCCCCACGAAGGCGCCAGCCTTGCAGCCTCCAAGATTTTCATCAACTTTTCTTCCTCAACCTCTTTGCCTAAAAAATCCCGTACGCTTTTTCGTGAAGTTATAACATCCATGAATTCCATGTAGTAGCACCCAAATCAATCTGGCAAACGCTTCCTAATATGACTATCCCAAAAGGACCCGCGAGAAAAAAGCGCGCGTGGTTTTTCCTAAATCACTTTGCGAAGCATCTGATGCTTTTTGATTTGGCGTTATTATGAGTGTTGACGGCTGCTTCGGCTATGTCTGCTTAGCATACCTCTTCTTAAATTCACGCTTAAATATTCGAATGCTCCTACCAAACGGTAATCAACATCCGCACAGCAATCTGGTAATGTTAAATTGATCGACACAGAGAACCTGACTAAGAAATTCGGTAACCTTACAGCCGTTGAAAGCCTTACGCTACATGTTAACGATGGCGAAGTCTTCGGTTTTCTCGGACCCAACGGCGCTGGAAAAACTACAACTGTCAGAATGCTCTGTTGCCTTATATCAAAGACCAGCGGCACTGCGAGGATAGGAAATTACGAAATTGGAAACAGATCTGATCAACAAAAGATAAGACGGATGGTTGGTCTGCTGACTGAAAATGTCGGGCTCTACGAAGAACTGAGCGCCTATGACAATCTGGATTTTTACGGTCGATTCTACAAGCTGGACTTACAGAAAAGGAAAGAGCAAATAGAGTACCTTCTCAAGATGCTGGGCCTGTGGGAAAAGAGAAACGTAACAGCAGGAACATTTTCCAAGGGTATGAAGCAGAAACTCGCCATAGCCCGCGCCCTTATCCATGACCCACAAGTCCTGTTCTTGGATGAGCCAACCGCAAGCCTTGATCCGGAAGCCGCTAAGACGGTTAGAGAATTCATCCTCGAGTTGAAAAAGGAGAAAAGAACAATCTTCCTAAACACGCATCTTCTGGATGAGGCTGAAAAGATCTGTGACCGAGTTGCGATTCTAAACACTCGACTAATCGCAACAGGTACCCCGCAAGAGCTGAGGCGTTCGATGTCTGGCAGAAAGATAAAAGTTCAACTTCAGCGCGTTGACGACATAATCGTAGAAGCGGTCAAGAAAATCGGCTTTCAAATATCAGAGGTAACTAACAATAGCCTTCTTATCGATGTCAATGACCCTGAGAAAGAAAATCCAGCAATTTTAAAGGCGATTGAAGCTGCGGGCGGGCACGTTCAATTCGTAACAGAGGTCGGGTCAACTCTAGAGGATGTATACCTGAAAATAGTGAAGGGATAAAAAAATGGATCTGCAAAGCGCTTGGGCAGTTGCCGCAAAAGACTTCAAGATCTTCAAAAGGAAGAGTACAGTCATCTATGCATGTATTGCTATTCCTCTTGTAGTCGGAATTGCGTTCCCATTGATTGTTCAGTATGCACTGCACATTGGCAGCGGTCATGGAATAACCGCCTTAACTGTTCCCAGGTACATGGACGCGTTCTCGGTATGGTTTCTCATAGGAGCAGCCATAATTCCCGCCACTATAGCCTCCTACAGTTTAGTAGGAGAGAAGATCCAAAAGAGCTTGGAACCGCTTCTGGCAACGCCAATGACTGACGGTGAAATCCTGTTGGGCAAAACTATTTCAGGGCTTGTCGTACCTTTAGCGGCGATCTATGCCGGTTCAGTGTTATACATGTTGCTCATGGATTTGGTGACCCAAAGCAAACTGGGCTATCTTTACTATCCTAACTGGCATATGGGGGCGATTTTGCTTGTGGCGCCATTGATATGTCTTCTCAGCGTTGAACTAAATATCATTATCTCATCTAGAATAGACGATGTGCGAACAGCACAACAAATGGGAATGTTGGCCGCATTCCCCTTCATTGGATTATACGTGGCGTCTGAAGTTGGATTTTTTGCGTTCAGTGACACGAATCTGCTGATTTTGGCAGGTATTATCTTGGTAATAGATATAGTTGTCTTCTTTGTCAGCAGGGTCACATTCCAGAGGGAGGAAATACTGACAAAATGGAAGTAAAGGCTCTTTATCTTTGCCTAGAAGTGAAAAGCACAATTAATGAGAGGTGGTAGTAAATGACAAAAGCCAAGTTTGAAATAGGTGAGACTGAAAAACATACCATTATTGTTAATGCGAGCGCGCTTCTAAAATACATCAAGATAGAAGTGGATGGCGAAAAAGTCGTTAATGTAGCAAACTTTCAGCCATTGTCAAAGAAGTTCCAGTTGGACGTGGGGAATTCCGAAAAGCATCATTTGGAAATCAGCGCTGGGCCGTTCTCGCCTATCAAACTACTCGTGGACGGAAAAGAAGTTCAAAAAACCTGAAAGTGCATTGCTATCGCAAAAGGTTGAAATTTAGCAACTAACCCTAAAAGTATTAACGTCGTATAACCTGAGTCATACAGACGAAAAGTTTCATCTTTTATTATCTGCACGTCGTCTTCCAAAATACCATTTCAATGGTGCTACGATAGCAATGACAACAATAGTTGCAACAACGACAATAAGAATATGGGTATCTGTAATCATTTTGTCACCTGCCAACAGCAACAAACATGTCTTTTAAGCCTTATGGAAAAAGGGAAATGCAGAAATAAAATTAATGTAAAATTCAGAAGATATTATTTGTCTTATCCAACTTTGACTTCGCTAAATGAAGTGATAACTCATCTAAATGCTACAGGACCGGATAGCAATACTGCGCCGAAACTTGGCAGGGGAGCTCTAGCTCCAGGCATCGATAATCTTTTGGGGATTGAGTTTTAATAATTTTTGCCACATCAGTCATTCTAAATCTTCATACCATTTCGAGAGTTCATCAGCAGTTTTTTTGGAAAACCCAGCATCAGTTACTAATTGCTTAAAACCAGGTTCTGTTTTTTCGAGCTGATGTTTCGGCGTATTCTTTTTGCCTGAAGAATTGCTAACACCAATGCGTTTGTTTTTCATGTAGATTTCTTCTCTGTAGTTGTGTTCTACAAGAATTCAATATATCTTTTTGAGACATATTTCCTTCGTTTTCAATGTGTGCAAACCGCCAGTTAAACCCTCGCACATAATCCAAGCATATCAAAATACACTCAGGAACCTTTCTTGTCGAACGCAAAAACAAATTGATACATAACACGTTGTTGAGGAACGCGATAATTCAAAGGTAAATGTTGCCCATTAGAAACTGTACAACAAATCCACAAAAAACGCTGAAAACGCCACTGCAATCCTACTATCGAATCAACCTTCGTGCAAATTCAAACATTATACCAGCGATCACGACAATGTGGCTTATGCTTTCGCGACCGATGTAAGGGGCCAATTTGGTCGTTAATAAATTGGCAGAGCAAATGTATGTGTGACGTTGCAGTAACAAATGTTTAAACATCAGCGTTTTACTATTAACTCAGTATTTTTCTACATTGAATAGTTTTTGAAGGACTTGTTTAATTAATGGCTGAGAATAAGCGTAGCATATTGATCATTGATGACAACCCTTCTATTCTGAGAACCATGACTCTAGTCTTGCATAGAGAAGGTTACGATGTTTATTCTGCGCGAACGGGCAAAGAAGCTTCGGAAAAACTGTCGACCAAAACGTTTGATGTATCCTTGATTGACGTTGGTTTAGGTGAAACGCTAGGTACAGACCTGTTGCCTCTGATGAACAAAGTAGCCCCCAGCATGTTGAAGATTATATTCACGGGTACACCCATGTCGGAGGCTACGCGCAACGAGGCGATGAGAGAGGCAGACGTTTTTCTGCTTAAGCCTGTCAAACCAGAAACCCTGATAGGAATCCTCGAAGAAAAACTCAAAGGGAAAACAAGCAAAATTTCAACGCACTGAGATTGCGCTCCACACACATTAGATAGCATGCGCTCATGTGCTTCTGTTAAGTTCTTAGGGCGATAAATGGTTACGAAGTTAAACGTTTCTTTCATCGCTAATTTATATCTCTCAATAACAGCACCAAAGCAATTTCGTGAATAGTCGTCAAGTTTGCAGTTTATTTTCAATTCAAAAGAAGAACCCTTTGTCTTGAGTTTGCGATTGAAAATATTATGATCAAGATTATGGAGATAAAGTAGAGTAGCCCAAAGACGGTTATTGGAATGCGATTAACAGCCTTTCCTTCAAGGTTCAAAATTGCCGCGAACAGCAGGTTCATTGCTTCTTGTTTGCCCTCCGCTCCTCTGCATTAGCAGTTCGTTTAATTTTTGTTCGAGCTGCTTGATCTTTTTCTGTTGAGCTATAAGTATACTAATCGCCATCGGCTCAAAGATTATAGGTTTGCATGCGCAGCTGCTCGCTGAAGCAAGATTTCTGCACATATCCATAAGTACATCAAAAGCCTGCATTTCTTCTTCGTTTGGCAGGCCGTTTCGAAAGTTTTTCCATCTGCCAATTTCGTCTTCCAGAGCCATTCGGTAAGAAGGAACAGTTTTTCCCATGCTTGCTAAGCCTCCAAGCAACACAATTTCTTTTCCATAGACTTTCACGCGAGCTATTGCCTAGAGTTAAACGCTTAAAAACAAAACGTTGAAACTTCATTTTGAAGCAGTGGAGAGGAAGCTGAAAGTGAATCTAAGTTTGCCAAGGCTAGGTGGGTTCAAGCGTTACTTCAACGATGCAGCCGGGCAGGCTTGCTCTTTCATCTTCCCAGAGGGATAATGTTGCCTTTTGGATGTATATGCGTCCGGCTTTTTCCATTTTGGCGTAAAATGACTGCCAGCCTTTGAACCTGTTTGGGATACTGAAATTAACTTTTAGAAGCTGGGAAGGCTCCAACTTGAATTCCGTTATGATCAATTTTGGAATTTGTACTCTTTCACTTTTCTGAAGTGTCCCTTTGAAGGTTACTTTTCGTGTTAACGTCATGTATATTCTTCCTTTTAACTTTAAATTGTCTAATAGTGTCTGATAGTGTCTAATTTTGTCTTAAAGTGTCTAATATTGTCTAAGTATGACTCAACCTGCAGATGATTTAAGCTTTTCCACAGAAAAGCAACCCAAAATACAAACAGAAAAATTTTGTGTCAAAAAATCTGCTGCGTGATTGTTGCTATACTACAACAAATTGTTTTAAGCGCTTGACTGCTTATGGATTTTACTATCAGCCAATGAGAGACACGCTTGTAGGGAGAGGATGGTTAACACTTTATCTGCTGTCGGAGTCAAAAGAGGAAATTCTGTGTTTTCTTGCGGGTTTGAAGTTTTATGAGTTCTGAACCTGAGTCACTTAAGGGTTGGGTCACGAGTTTCTGGGGGCACATCGATGAGCTAGTCAGCCGCTTAAAAATTGTTCTTGTTGCTCTAATCATCGGCATCGGGGTCGGATGGATTCCTACTACTTTGGCCGGGATCACAAACCCAGTTGGAACCTATCAACCCATGATTGCGCCTCTAATGGTGCAGTTAAGGAATGAGTTTCTTCCTAAGCAAGCAACTTTGATCGCAGGCGGAATGGCAGACACAGTGTTTGCAATGGCTTACCTATCTGTGATTGTTGGGATCTTGTTAGCTTCCCCAGTGATATTTTATGAAGTCGTAGCATTCATCAAACCCGCATTATACGACAACGAGAAGAGGGTTCTAGGGATTTACTTGGGCTCCTTCATTGGGCTGTTGGTTTTAGGTGTGGTTATGGCTTTCTTTGTTGTTATTCCAATTTCATTTCGAATCTTAATTTACTTCACTATCCAAGGAGGCGCCACACCGTCTATCTTCATCAAGGATTTCTACAACTGGATCTACACGATATTTGTTTTATGCGGTGTCTTCTACACCATCCCTATCTTCGTGGTTATGCTTATCCAGGTTGGAGTTCTCCCCGTTAAATACGTGAGCGGACGCAACAAAATCTTCGCTTACATCGCTCTACTGATGATATTTTGGATATTCGGCCCCGACCCCACCCCTGTCACAGGCTTAATCATCATGGCGCCCTTCGTGGTGGTCTTCGAAGTCGCAATCTTTTTCGGCCGAAGAATCGACCGCACACGCAAAAAAAGAAAAGAGGCAGAAGCAACAGGTGGTAGTTATGGAGGGGTAAAAAAAGGTTTCATATCTTTCCCCAAGAACGCCTGCAAATTCTGTAGCACCCCCGTTTTAGACGAGGCAGCTTTTTGTCCTGGGTGTCAGCGGGCGATAAAATAAGGCATATCTCTCAATTTCTTAACAGAAACCTAACAAGTCGAAGTTAACAACGCCCAATTTGCGTTTGCAGATTGGATGTTTCGGTTATCGCTGGCAAGGGCAACTATTTTCTGCTGGGGAAGCCTGAAAGTTCCTTAATCGAAGATCCTGCAAAAAAACCTTGAAACACTCAAGATGAATGATCATACTTGAAAAGTCAGTTAGCTTAAGAAAGTTAGATAATGATAAGGGTTGAAACCCAAGGTTGTTGAAAGTGGGGTATTCTTAATTGAGGGGTTGTGTCCTGAGTTCTAATCTGATGTTGTAAACTACTACAGCTATTGAAGCGAAGATTGCTGCTATTGAGGCTATATCAATTATTCCAAACATATTTTCACCATTTTATTTTATAAGTACATACTTGCTCAGCTGAATATAAATATGGTTGTGATTTGTTCATAATATTTCATAAACACTAAACAACCGTCTAAATCCCAACAGAAAATTTATATGGAATAACAACCATTATAACATCAACTAAAACAGAAGGAAAAATAAAATGAAAGCCTACATACTCCTAAGCACAAAACCCGGCACTTCACTGGAAGTCGTCCAAAGATTAAAAGAAAAAGTCAAAGAAACAATCACCGCAGACGCCATATTCGGCCGATACGACGCAATAGTAATATTGGAAGCACCAGCACTCGAAGAAATAAACCAAGTTGTTTACAAAATAATCGAAAAAGACCCCAACGTCATCCGAACAGAAACATCCATCGTGCTATCACCAATGTAGAAGCTAGAATAGAAGACAACCAAAACCCAATTTTTTCTTTTTTAATTTAAAAGACTATTTCTAGAAAAAATGTTGATAACAAAATTTGAGGTTTTCAGCTCCAGTTGTCCTGGAGGAGCTTGGCCATTTCTTCTGGACATTTTGGTCCTTTGTGTGCTTTAAGAACGATGGAGCTAACGGTGCTTTTTACGCCTTTTATTTTCATGATTTTGTTTTTGAGGATATCACGGAATTCTTCGATGTCTGCTGCTGATACCAGGGTTACGATGTCGAATTCGCCTGTGACTTCGTACAGTTCTTCAAGATGTTCTAGTTGGGCAAGCGAGATTAAGACATTGTCCATTTCTGGGGATTCTACAAATATGTCCACGAATGCTAATAGTTTTGGCATATTGGTCGTCTTGCTTATCTGAACATGAGTTCGGATATTTATACTTTTCTCGCCATGCAGCACAATTACTTTCATCATTGCCCTACAATTGCACAGCAAATCAACTTAATAGTTGGACAATGTTAAAAAAGCTGCCGCTAACATTCTTAGCACCAGCGAGCTGAACTCAAAATAGTGCATCTAACCATTTACCGGTGAAATTACTGTAAACAGAAGGATAATCTTTTATCAGCTGCAAATTAAGTCTGCAAAACGTTAACGTATGGGCTGCCAAAAATCCAAAATGTTCCCTGTTGATTCTGATTAACAATGTTTGTTAAAGAAGTCAGCAGAAATACCTGTTGCGTTGCTTATTCCTGGAATCTGCGAATAGGCATCTTGAAGCGTGATGTCTGGGTCTACGCCTGATGCGGATGGGATCTGAGGTTTCGTTTCTTGTATGGAAGAAAATGGGCAGAGTGAAGTTTTGCGCTATAAGGTTTGACCCGACTGTTTGCCCGTTAAGTTTAGCAAGGTCGCCGTTTGCTTGGTTGGGAAAGAAAGCTTGGCCTATGCCTGTGATTAGAAACGGGTAAAGTAGTCCGCAGATCAGCAGCGAAACCAATGCTAATCCGATGATCGGTTTGAAGTTCCATTTTTCTTTTTGTTTTCAGTCATGTCATTTTCTCCTAAACATGAAATACTCCATGCGAGAAGCAGGTCGATTAGTTTGATTCCGATGAATGGCACGATAACTCCGCCTACACCGTAGATTAAAGTGTTCTTGAGGAACAGCGTCATGGTGCTGGTTGGTTTGAAGGCGATGCCGCGCATAGCAAGCGGAATCAGAAGCGGAATGATTATTGCGTTAAAGATGAGAGCTGACAACACAGCGCTTTGCATAAGACCCAAATGCAAGATGTTAAGGCTGCTCAGTTGTGGAATGGCGACTGCGAAGATAACTGGCATGATTGCGAAGTATTTTGACAGTCGTTGGCGATGCTGAAAGCTGTAACTGCGCCTCTGGTCATCAGCAGTTGTTTTCCCAACATGACAACGTCGATTATTTTTGCTGGGTTAGATTCCAAGTCAACCATGTTTGCGGCTTCTTTTGCTGCTTCAGTGCCAGAGTTCATTGCTAACCCAACATCTGCAGCTGAAAGTGCTGGCGCGTCGTTGGTTCCGTCGCCAATCATGGCTACGATTCTGTTTTCAGCCTGCTCTCTTTTAGCTATTTTATATTTGTCTTCAGGTTTAGCTTGAGCAACGTACTCGTCGATTCCAACTTCTGCAGCGATGCTTTTTGCAGTAAGCGGCTGGTCGCCAGTAATCATGACGGGGCGAATTCCCATGATTTTGAGCGCTTGAATCTTTTCTTTGATGCCTTCTTTAAGCACATCTTTAAGCCTGATTATTCCGATAGCTACGCCGTTTCGCATGATGGCTATGGGGGTTTCTCCAGCTGCAGAAATGCCTTCCACAACTAAATCATAGTTTTTGGGAACAGTAGTTGACA
Organism: Candidatus Bathyarchaeota archaeon; assembly: GCA_963768425.1. Taxonomy (GTDB): domain Archaea; phylum Thermoproteota; class Bathyarchaeia; order Bathyarchaeales; family Bathycorpusculaceae; genus Bathycorpusculum. Next base: position 48,919 of record CAVYHV010000028.1, read on the forward strand.
GTTTTTTGATTGATTCAGGAGCGCCTTTCATAATGTCAATTTCGGGTTCAAGCATGTCAGCTTCAGTTTCTTCCAGCTGCAATAGAGGCTTTTCTTCGAATTCGCATTCGCTCTCTTCCTGACTTGTCGCCTTTTGGCAGGGTGAGACCAGATGTGAGTTATTTTTACTCCGCTTGTTCGGGTGACAGCTGAGAAGGGGTATACTTCTGAGGTTGCAAGTGAGTTTAGTTCTTTTGGCACGAAGCCTTTTTCGTAGGCAAGTTTCAGTATGCTTCGTCCTTCAGGGGTGTCATCGTGCCAAGAGGACAGGAACGCTGCTTCGCCGACATCTTCTTCCGTGTAGCCTTCAAACGCGAACGAACTCTATGGCTTGTCGGTTGCCCACGGTGATTGTGCCTGTCTTATCTAAGAGGACAACATCTGCGTCTCCTGCGGTTTCTATGGCTTTGCCTGATTTTGCGATGATTTTGCTTTTGTAGAGTCGGGACATGCCTGAGAGACCGATGGCTGGCAGCAGGGCGCCTATGGTTGTGGGAAGAAGGCAAACGTAGAGTGCAATGAGCACTGACAAGTCGGCTCCAAGGCCAAGCGTTACTGATGTGCCAAGCAATGCAACTATGATTATGGTGAATATGGCGGTTAAGCCGATGAGAACCATGGTTATGGCAACTTCGTTTGGAGTCTTTGGTCGCTTGGAGGATTCCACCATCTTTATCATTTGGTCGATGAAGGTTTCTCCAGGGTTAGTTGTAACCTTCGCCGTCAAAGTGTCGCTGGCAAGACGTGAACCTCCGATAAGCGAATCTCCAGGCGCCTTCCTGACAGGGGCTGATTCGCCTGTGACAAGCGACTCATCAACCATCGCAATTCCCTCGATAACATCAGCGTCTAAGGGAACAATGTCGCCTGCTTCAATGTGGACCAGGTCGTCTTTTCTAAGCTCAGTTGATTTCACAGTCACTATTTTTCTAGTCCATTCTTCAGTGATTATTTTCTTGCTGGGCACTTCTGTTTCCAGTTTTCCGAGGCTTCCAGCGGTGCTTTTTGCTTGTTGCTCTGCAAGCGCATCAGAGAGCGTGCTGAACCAGACTGTGATTAGGAGGATGACGGCGACTTCAATGTAGAAGATTTGCAGGCTGGGGCTAGCTACTGGCACGAATGCTTGTGGGACTATAGCCATCGCTGCGACGATGAAGAATGTGATTTCAACGATGAACATCACTGGGTTTTTGAGCAGAGATTTAGGATTGAGGCGAACGACAGAGTCAACTAGCACTTTTCTGGAGAAGGCTGACCGCATTCCAGTGGGCGCCGATTCTTTGCTTTCTCTGAATTCAACGGGTTTTCATTGGCCAAAGCCGTTCACCAATCCTTTGAAGAATGATGCTATTGGTCCAATTGCCAGGAACGGGAAGAACGTCAACACCACCAGTATGATGATGCTGGCAACCAAGACTATAGTGAATATCAGCGTGTCAGTTTTTAGACCCGAAGTTGTTCCGCCGCGTTTTCTGCCAATCATTGAACCTGAAAGCGCCAACAATATGGCTATGGGAGCATAGCGTCCAATGAGCATCACGATGGCGGTTGCTATGTTGAAGAACGGCGTGTTTGCTGAGGCACCTAAGAAGTCTGAGCCGTTGTTGGCGGCGGCGCTGGTGAATTCATAGAGAATCTGCGTGTACCCGACAGAGTTTCCACTCACTCCTATCGCAGATACTGCACCTGACGCGTAGGCTACCACGGTAGGTATAAGTATGATGATTGGATGAATAAGAAACGCAATCATTACAAGTTTAACGTCGCGTCCTGTGATTTTCATGCCTAAGTATTCAGGGGTTCTTCCCGACATGAAACCGACGATGAAGACTGTTATTATAATGTACATGACCATGTACATCATGCCTACGCCTTTTCCGCCTGGAATTGACTGAATAAACATGCCCAAGAAACCCAGAAAGTATCGTCAGAGGATGGTTTCCCAGTAAAGCTGAGTTCAGCGAGCCTGTTGTAGCGGCGGTTGTTGTGACAGTATAGAAACTGGACATGAAGCCGCCGAACCGGACTTCAATGCCTGGAGCCACCAAGGGAAGGGCTGGAATGAACGCTATGACTAAGATTTACTCCGAAGAGAATGTAAGCGCCCCACAGAAGCGGTCTGGATTCGGTTTTTTTGCCAATCATTTGTCCGAAAACAAAGATTAACGCTGTGGGAAGCAGAAGCATAAGAGAAATCATGAGGATGTTGGTAATCGGCGAGGGATTCATGAAGGGGTAGGCAGCGTTTGCCCCGTAGTATCCGCCGCCGTTGGTGCCTATTTGCATGATGGAGTCAAGAGAAGCCACTGGCCCAACAAAAATTGTTTGCGCGGCGCCTTCTATGGTTTTTACTGTGGTGTAGCCGTTGAGGGTTTGGGGTACGCCTAAGGCGAGAAAGATTATTGCAGCTATAATGGCAGAGTGGCAGGAAAATTCTTGTTATGGATCTGGTGAAGTCAACGTAGAAGTTGCCCATGTCTTTGGAGCCAACGACCAATCCGCGGATAAATGCGATGCCCATGCAAAGTCCCGTTATTGCGGAGGTAACATTGAAGCCATTGCAGAACGCCCATTTGGCTAAGATATGAAAAAGCGGCTTCGCCACTATAATGCTGCAGATCCGTGTTTGTTGCAAACGAGACTACTTGCATGAAGGCAAGGTCAGGATGTATGCCGGGGAAACCCATGGGATTAAGCGGCAAATTGCCTTGGAAGACAAGGATCAGAAAGCCAATAACCATCATAACAACGTTTAGCAGCAAGCCTGCAAGGAAGTACTGTTTCCAACCCATCGTCTGCTCTGTGTTTACGCCTGTGATTTTGTAGATGAAGTTCTCGATTGGATTGAATATTTTGTCTAGACGGCTTGGTTTTCGCTTAAAGACTCCGGTGATGTAGGGCGCTATAAGCCAAGCTAAGAGTATTGTTACTCCAAGTATAAGGATAACTGACAGCGCTTGAACTGCATCGATCAATTAATCCGAAACTCCAAATAACATTTGTGTTCACTATGGCTCCTATCCCCAACTAAGTGGTTGATGTAATGTTGGTTTTTTCTTGGCACCTTGGTCCTTTATGAGGCTGCAATATTATAGTGCTTATGGTGCTTTTTACGCCTTTAATTTTCATGATTTGCTTCTGCAGAATATCTCGAAATTCTTCAAGCGTTGAAGTGCAAACTAGGGTGACGATGTCGTATTCGCCTGCGACTTCGTAGACTTCTTCAATGTTGTTAAGCTTTGACAGAGCAGCTAATACATTGTCTATTTGTGTTGACTCGGCGAAGATGTTGACTGAAGCTAAGAAACGGCTCATTTTAAGCCGCCTCCATCAACACAACAGAACACATTGAAACACAATTTAAGTTGTAACATAATCATCGATTCCGAGGAGAGTTCTCATGGAACCTCTTTGAGGTTCTTTCCTATTTTGATAAAGAAGGCTGAAAAATAGACTGCTTCTTTTGCACTATCAGAGATTTCTGATTTAGAGTATTGCATTTAGAGCCTTCTTTTTCTCCTTTTAACATAGGGTATGGAATCCATTATTTAAGGTTGATTGTGATTTGTTCATACTTTCTTAATAATGTCATGAACATTTTGTGAAAATAATTGAAAAAGTTAGAAAAAAAGCATAGACAAAAGGAACAAACTTGAAAGTTTATTGGTTGAGCTACCTAAATCACTGAACGAAAAACCGTCTTCACAGCACTTTGTTGCGCCATTTTCCAGCATTCAAGTAGTTTTTGGCGCGTTTGTTTAATGCATGCTCGTGCTGTTCCACTGATATACCAGTGGGTCAGCCATTTTGGCAAAGCACTGTCCAATCTAAAAGGGTCAGGAGGAGCCAGGCGTTTGTCCGGGCCAATTGGAACTATTAAGGTGGAATTAGTACACGTAAAGATGTTTCAAAGATTTTCTTAGGATGGCACTTCTTTTAGACACCATATTTGGAAGAGGAAACTTTACCTCCAATTCGCAAAGGCGATGTGTTTAAATCCAAGAAAGATGTCGACTACAGCACATGTCCAAACAAATCGCAATTTCTCAGCCAAACGTCTAAGTTTCTAATTTATCTCTGTCACAGCTTTTTTGTTTTTCATAAAAGTTATGAACGATTCACAATTACATTTATATAGGATGCTCTATCAATAGAGATTGTTCAATAAAATTTAAATCAGGTGGAAAAATGTTTGGATTATTAGATTTAGTCTGGACATGCGTAATATTAGGGTCAATTGCGACGATTGGCTACCAGATTCGTTTACAGCTAAGAATAAAGTAACGCCGTAAAATTCACGCCTTTGTTTACACCTCCAATATTACCATTTTTTATTGAAAAGAGCCAAAATATGCAATGCGAAGCAGCATAAAATAGCCAATCTTTATGGCAGTTCGAAATGTTTGTGTAAGCGATGGCAAGGCAATAGACCTCAAGGTCATAGGCCGTTTTAGGTTTTGCTATAGGAAGCGCGTTGTTTTGTCCTCTTTTCTTGCACGTAACTAATTTTTTGTTTGTTCAACAAAAACATCCGTCAATGGTATTTTGTACACTAATTTACTGATTTAACCAAAATACTTACAGTTATTCATAATTATTATGAACAAATCTTAACCAAGTTTATATTTCCTAGATTTGCTATGTTGTACTAAAAGTTCGGTGTTACTAGATGAAAAAGGAAATGGAATCTCCAAATGTGAAAAAGACAAGCAGAAAGCACGTCGCATTACTCGTTAAAAAAGGGAAAAAAGTATTTCCCGCTATTTCCAGCTTGCCATTTAGAGGAGGGAAAATAGATACCTACTGACTCTACAGGTGAACAAACGCAGAAGTCCCCGGCATTGAAAAAAACTCTCGGCCTCGGAGGCGTTACGATAAACGCCATGGCCTTGATTGCTCCAGGAGCATTCTTATGGCTCACTTTCCAGATAAACGCAGCCCAGACCTCGCCGGCTGGCGCTTCAACAGCTAACGACATATTTTTTGGCCTTACAATAGCATTAATTTTGGCGTTCCTAACTGCCGCTTCTTATTCGTGGCTAGCACAACGTTACCCCGATGCTGGTCCTGGCAGTTCGTATTATTTTGCTCAAAGAGCCTTGCTAGACAACGGAGCCAGCAACACTTCGAGCTAGAAACGCCAAGTTCGGTGTCGGATGGATTTCTCACCTCTACTACTGGGTTTATCCAGGGGTCATGGTTGCAGCAATGTCTATCCTGCTTACATGGATTTTATCTGTACTAGGTTTCGGCGTTTCTCCATTAGGCGAAATAGCTATTGCCTGTGTATTTGCAGTCGTTACAGGTGCTATAGCGTACCGCGGGATTCAAGGATCAACGAAAACGAACCTTCTTCTCAACGTAGTTCAAATCGGGATGCTTGTCGTCATCACTGGAATGGCATTGGCATTCCGTCTTACGAACCCTCAACATGTAAGCTTCACTTTCACTAGCCTTGGCGGAATAGTTACACCTCACGATATCAGCTTCGTGCTATTTCAAGCAACCATCGCTATCTTAGTACTAGTCGGATTCGAATCCGCAACTGCTTACACCGGAGAAGCCAAAGATCCCAAGGTCGTTCCAAAAGCAATCATCTTGTCATTGATTATTCAAGGAGCCTTCGCGTATCTGTTCGAGTACTTCGGAGCTGAGGCATGGATGAACTCCAGCTACACCATAACTTCTGGCGGCAAGATTTATTCAGGATTTGGCGCTGCTGCGGTCTCAAGCGCTCCCATTGGTGATATGGTTCGCAACCTTGGGAACGTATTCCTCGGAGGCAACGGCTTCACACTAGAGTTAATAATAGCTGCAATCGTGGCCGCTGCAATATTAGGTACTACCCTCGCATGCATGAACACTGGTGTTAGAGTAACCTACGCTATTAGCCGAGACACCGAAGTACCTTATCACCTTAGCAAGCTAAACCCAAAATACTCTACTCCAGCGATCGGGATCTGGGTAATGACCGCCGTTGCAGCCGCCATAGGATCTTTCGGAGTACTGACGATAACAAACCTAACATCTATTACGTTGCTATCTAACTTTGGCACCTTCCTGCTTTACGGACTAACAAACATTGTCGCACTGATCGCCTTCACTAAAGAGAGAGCTTCAATACTAAAACGCAGAGTAATTCCAATCGCAGGCTTCGCTGCTAACGCAGTCATGATGGCCACTATTGTGTACCTCAGCTTTGCAGGCGGAGGGGCTTCAGCATCAGAAGGAATCTTTGCTATAGCTGGCACGGCAATATGGTTGGGAATAGGGTTAATCTATTTCCGGTTTAACTCAAAATCAAAGCCTTCCGGTTTGTTTCCGTTCCCAGGCAAAGATGAGGACGAAAGCGAGCCAACGAAGGCTGTCAAATCCAGAACCCTAATGTTCTGGAAAAAAGATTAAACCCCATTTTTCCCTTTTTTGTTATATAAGAAGAATAACAATGCTCAGCATTTCCAGATTATTGTTGTTCTTCTAAAAAAAGCATTCTTGAATAGAGATAGTGGAGATGCAATCGTATAGGAAATCGGCTTTTCACTCCCAACTTTATCATTACGGCTGTTACAAACCGCTATTGACTATTTTAGACTCAACCTACAATCAATCCAAAACCCATTTCAAAAGAGCAAACAAAAACACAAAAAAACTGCCAGCTTACAAATTAGGGGTGCCCTCTGTTTCACTGTTTACTTATTTTTTCCTTAAAATTCTTTTTCGAAAGATGCTGTGCGGTTGTCCTCGAGAGTCCAGAATAACTTGTTCTTCAACATCTCGTTTTGTCTCTTTGGTAACTTTCTTCAATTGTAACACCAATTCAAGTTTAGCAATCAAGACGTTAAAACAAATATAAACATAGTTAATATTTGTTCATAACTTTTAAGAGAAATAAAAATTATTTTCAATAAAAACACTAAACTCTAAACATATCATAATATTTTTCGAAAACTCAAATCCAAAGGCTAAAAGCGACCGAGCAACAACCCGATCGAAAAGCTCAACAGCGGAGCCAGCACCCAGCTTAACACAATAATAAGAAACGGCTTAGCAGAAACGAGCTTGGACTTGTAAGATATCCCTGCACCGAAAACCGACGCAGAAAGCGCCTGTGTGTTAGACAGAGGAATCTTCAGCAGGGTAGCCGCCTCTACAAGAACCGTGGAAGTCAAAAGAGACACCGTCGCATTCGGGTACCTCATTAGAAAAAGCTCCTCTGAAACCCTACGAATCTCACCGGCACTCAAAAAGAAAGCACCGATGAAAATTGCAATCACAGCTACTAAAACTAAAGGTAATGAAAACCCGCCTGTGGCGACTATTAAGCCAAGGGTGTTTGCCCCCAACACATACGAAGTAGAAAGCGCCAGAGCTATAAGGATAATCTTGTAGATCTGCAGTCTCCGCCAAAAATTCTTCGGTTTACTTCTATTGATGATTCGCAGCAGGTAAAACGAGAAGGCAATGGCAATCAGAGGAGCAGCAACCCACATAAACGCAACTTCAGCCACATACATGCCGCTACTAAAAGCGCCCTGTGCAACAGACAAGCCTGCAAGCATCCCGACGAGCGACATGCTAACAGACATTGGCGCCCTAATCAAGTCGGCGATAATAAAAATCAATGTGGCGACAAGCAAAGCTTCAGCTCGAAACTGAACAGCGCCGCTTGGCAACAGCAGATTGACTGTTTTTGTCATTCCTGCTCCTTGGGCAATAAGTCCTAGGGAAAAACCAGCGGCGCCAAGCAACATCCCGAACCGTTTACTTATTATTCTAGAGCCCACAGCGGGACCGACGCATGCAGACAGGTTGTTGCCTGCAACTAGCATAACTGCAACAAAAGTTAAGAGGACAACTGCCGTGGAGAGCCAAATCATCAGGGTCACTTAAGGATTGACGTAACCACAGACACAATCAGAGAGGAAAAGTCTGAGCAGTCGTTTAAGATGTCTTCGCAATTGTGTAGCATTTTTTCGTAGTGGTAAAATTCCAGGTAATTCAGCTGCGGTGTTATGGCATACAGCCTGTCGAACCCTTGGTCCTTGATGTCGTCTCCCTGCTCCTCTAAGGTTTGTATATCCTTATGTAGCGTGGAAATCTCTGCCATATCCGAAGAGAGGAGCGCCAGCTTGAGCTTTGCAAGCGATTTTTCTACAAGTCCAAGCATGATATCATAAACAGAATTCCAGTCGGCATGGTGCATTTCAAGCCCAGCGGAATATGCTACTGCCATTCTATCAGCTCACGGCTAATGTGAAGACATGTGTGAACAACATCGCCGATTAACGCGGCGCATTTAAGCAGGCTGTCGATGACGTTGGGGCTGACTGCGCCTCCTGTGATGTCTTCGCTGACTTTGAAGCCAACTTCACTGGCTTTCTTCTGCAGCGTCTGGACTGCGCGCATGGATTCAGTCAGCTGGCTATTCGTAGGATCCATTTTGAACATTCTTCCCAGAAGCGCGTTAGCCTCAGTCGCTATGTCAACTATCTGAGATAGCTCGCCAAAAATATTTTTTTCGCCAACAACCAAGATACCCTTGAGACTCTTCAACCGAAACGCCACTCCCTTAAAACAATGAAAGCTTAAGCAATATTAAACTTTACAAATTTCGACAATCCCCAAAAACGCGACCTAAGGTAAAGGCAATAGGAGACGAGTAAAATCAGATTTAACGCTATATCACTTTACTATATTCCTTCACGGCGTTGAGTGCCACCAGCGTGGTGGTTCTCTTGATGAATTTTTCAGTTAAGAGTTTCTTTAAGAAGGCGTTTAGGGTGGGGTTGTCTTGGAACTTCGCGAAGACGACCGCGTCGTATTCCCCAGTTATGTCGTAAACGGAGAGTACGTTGCCTTCTTTGGCTATTTGGTCTTCAACTTCTCGAATATGTCCGCCTTCGATTTGGATCATGATTATGGCAGTTAGAGCGTACCCCATTTTTGCAGAGTCAACGATGGGAATGTACCCAAGTATCACTCCTTTCTGCTCAAGGGCTTGCAGGTGATTATGGAGAATGTTTGGGGTTACACCTACTTTTTGAGCTAACTTGCGTAGGCTTAGACGTGAATCGTCTTCCAATGTGCGTATTATTTGCATATCGAGAGTGTCTGACATGTTTGTTGGGCTTTTTTTGGGTTTTAAGCCCAAATTTCTCACGCCCCGTTGGTTTGCTTGACGTTTGTTTAGTAAATCAAGGAATATATAAACATCACCGCACGGAAATTGAAACAATGTAAACATTGTTGGAGTTTCAAGAGTGTCAAGTAGACAATCGATGTATGGACGTTTAACGAATGTACAATACTCAGTATAAACCTCTGTGCCGGTTAGACGAAGAGGTAACTCATGATGGCCCACAGAGGAGGGGCTGAACAGCAGCGTACTGTTAGGTTATTTGTCATAAGCGCCCAAATCTTGAAATAAGCATAAAGCTTCAGGCGAAAACGAAGGGGGATTAAATTTTGGGCAACGCTCTTCACGAGTGTATCAACAAAGTGTATTGACAAAGTGTATATACATTTGACCGACCGGTCGGCTTGTACACACAAGAAGGAGGAGGCTTCCTTGTTGACAAATAACTTAAAATTACGGAACAGCTGCAAAGTTTATTTCCTTGCACAGTATAACTTAATAAATCCTGTCGTAAGTGGGATAATCTATTCAATCCCCAAAAACGGTTTAATCTGATGAATCGCATGGCAAACAACAGCGTAGATATAATCTTAACCGCTGACAGAACCCTAATGAGCAATTATCACGGCAACCAGTTCTTGGGGTTTGGCACATGTGCGCCATCTAACTTCATCCCAGACGTGCTCTATAGCTACCTGTTTTTTCCGCCGGTAAAAACAAACAAAGGGCTGCCGACTTCTGCGCCATACGGATTAAGAAAAATTGAAGCTCAACTGCTTAAAGAAGGCTTCAATGTTCTAACAGTCAGCCCGCAGCATCTTCGAAAATACCTGAACGGGACGCAAAGTCATCGGTATCCACACTATGGACCCATTCGGGTTCGGTCCTGCTTCAACCACTCTCGCGTCACTTTTCCAAAAAGAACCCTTCCTATCAAGGCACTTCCACAGTTTAGTCACCAGTCCCATCATTAGAGAAGCAAAACAAAATGGAACAAAAGTAGTAGTAGGCGGTCCCGGCGCATGGCAATTCCGCTACAGACCTCAACTTGTAGAGAAGAAAATCGTCGACTGTGTCATGGAAGGGGAAGCTGAAAACGTAATCGGGAAACTCTTCAAATCTGCTCTGAACGGCGAGAGCCTTCCGAGCCACTTTGAAGTCCCTGCTAAAGACGTACCCAACATTGGAGGAAATCCCAGATATCGTGAATCCGTCTGTTAACGGCTTGGTTGAGCTTGGACGGGGATGCTGCAGAGGATGCGAATTCTGCAACGTCACGCTTAAGACCTCTGCGTTGGTACCCGCTTGAAAAGATCATTCGGGAAATCGCGGTCAACGTGGAAGTGGGCAAACAGAGAGTTATATGCCTGCATTCCGAAGACGTCATGCTGTATGGTTCAAAAAACGCTGTGCCGGACGATGAAAAACTGCTTAAACTCCACGAAACCGTAATGAGCAAAGTAAAGACGATAAGTTGGAGCCACTGTTCGCTTGCCGCCGTAGCTTCAAAACCCCAACTTGTAGCTAAACTCTCGGAAATCATTCTTCAAAAGCAGGCGTGGTGGGGAGCCGAAATCGGGCTTGAAACAGGTTCAGCCCAGCTCGCTAAAAAAATTATGCCTGCCAAAGCTTTCCCTTTCAAAGTTGAAGAGTGGCCTCAGGTTGCGCGCCAAGGTTTCGGGATAATGCATGACCACAAGCTGATTCCCGCAGCAACACTTATCGTTGGTCTCCCTGAAGAGACAGAGGACGACATCATAAAAACGATGGAATTTTGGACGATGTTAAAGACTGTAGAAGCCTAATCGTGCCCCTGTACTTTGTTCCGTTGGGCAGATTGAAAAACAAGGAATGGTTCAGGGAAACACAAGTCAACAAGCTTCATGAGGAACTAATGTTTAAATGCGCAGAGCATTGCCTTCGCTGGGTAGACAACATTCTAGACTATGTCCTTTATGGATAAGGGATATAGGGTTCCGCTCAAGCAAGCTTACAAGGTTTTCGCCGGATTAATAAAACGGCAAATAAGGCAAGTTGAAGTCACGGAACTCCCCTAAAAATAAATGTCTTCTCAAAATCTATTCTATTCCTTTTTCAAAACTTTAATACTTCATTCCAATTCAGTTTAGGCTGAGGCGCAATATTTTGCAAAGCAATTCTGGCGAAAAAGTTGAAGACAAACGCAGCGTTAAAGTAATAAAAAATGGATCATACCTAATTGTAGGACCCATACCCCTATTCCCCATGACAATAGCGTGCGACGGAAAAGGAACCCCGATTAAAGTGGGCTATAGGGGACAAGTTCACCACGACCCAAAGCTACCTCTTGTGTCGATGCGGACAATCAAACAAAAAACCGTTCTGCGATAGCAGCCACGTAAAAGTCAAATTTGACGGAACGGAAACCAGCCAAAATGAGCCCTTCGAAAAAATGGCACAGGAAATCGACGGCCCCGAAATGAAGCTTTATGATGCCGTGCCGCTTTGTGCTTCAGCCCGTTTTTGCCACAGGGGAGGAGACATCTGGGATGTGATTCATCGCACAGACATGCCTGAGGCAAAGAAAAACGTTGTTGAAAACAGTTCCGACTGCCCTTCTGGCAGACTTGTGGCTTACGACAAGAAAACCGGAGTGAGGATTGAGCCTGTGTTGGACAAATCGATCGGCGCCATCGAAGACCCGGCCATCGGAACAAGCGGACCGCTTTGGGTTCGGGGCGGAATTCCAGTTTACTCTGCTGATGGGAAACTCTATGAGATGCGAAACCGCGTGACTCTTTGCCGCTGTGGAAAATCGCAGAATAAACCGTTTTGTGACAGCAGCCATTATCCAGAAGAGGATAGAGAGGTGAAATGAATGGCAGATGACAGTTTTGAGCGAAGTGTGAAGTCTAAGGAGAAGGCGTATGTGCTTTTTTATGCTTCATGGTGCCATTTTTCACAAGCGTTCTTGCCGATTTTCAAAGAGTATGCTAAACAACACCCGGATGAATGCATAAGCGTTTTAATTGATGATAAGCCAGACGTATGCGACAAATACCAAATTGACTATTACCCGACGGTGCTGCTTTTCAAAAAAGGCAAAGTAGACAAGCGTCTTGACGCTGAGCCAGGGGAAGGGTTAACAAAGAAGCAGCTAATGCAGCTCACGCAAAGCAAATAAGCCGCCTCTTAGGCTGAAACACATCTCAAATATTTTTTCGCTCTTTTTGAAGGTCAATGGAAAAAACCATATATCCCATGGCAATCCATCAGAAGCAAGTGACTTGATGTATAGGACTGGCGTTGCGAATCTGCCGCTTCACGGCGGAAAAGCTCCTTCTTGGCTTACAGTGCGAATGCGAAAATTGGCCAAGGAAATTGCTAACATTATGATTGAAGAATATGGCACGGCAACTTTTATTGAACGCTTGTCTGACCCTTACTGGTTTCAAGCGTTCGGCTGCGTCTTAGCCTACGACTGGCATAGCAGTGGAGTAACCACAGTCGTCACAGGCATCCTAAAAACGGCACTTACGCCTGAAGAGCACGGAATCGCGGTTTGCGGCGGCAAGGGCAAAACATCCAGGAAAACGCCGGGCGACATCGCTTCAGCAGGGGCAAAGTTCGGTTTTTCTGAAGAAACCGTCGAAACCTTGACTTATAGTAGCAAAATGGCTGCGAAAATTGACAACACTGCCATCCAAGCAGGTTACCAGCTGTATCATCATGCTTTTCTTGTCACTCGGGATGAGAAGTGGGCGGTAATCCAGCAGGGCATGAGCGAGAAAGACCGTTCGGCAAGGCGTTTTCATTGGCTGTCCGACAAAGTAACCGATTTTGTTGTTGAACCTGAAAACGCTATAGTTGGCGATATAAAACGGGAAAGGGCGCTGAATATGGTGGCGAAAGAAAGTGAAGGTTCTCGCAAAGCATCCGTCGATTTGGCCAAGGAGCCTACACGTAAACTTATGAATCTCATTCAATGCGCGGCAAAACCATTGAACCAATCGTCCCTGCAAAAGTGGATGCCACAGACCGACGACCCATGGCTTCAAACCCTAAGTAGCCTCAGCATGCCTCGAAACATAAACTGGGACACACTGAACCGCGTCTACGAGTTCCAACCCAAAAACTACGAGGAACTTTTAAGCTTGAAAGGGGTTGGACCAGCCACCGTTCGAGGCTTAGCCCTTGTATCCGAGCTGGTTTACGGCGAAAAGCCAAGTTGGGAAGACCCAGTCAAATTCAGCTTCGCTTACGGAGGCAAAGACGGCGTCCCCTTCCCAGTAGACCGCAAGGCAATGGACGAATCGATTCAAATCCTTAGGCAATCCGTGCAGGAAGCAAAAATAGGCGAGAAGGAAAAACTGCAGTCACTTCAAAGGCTAAGACGGTTTGTTCCCGAAAACGCAAATTCATAAGCTTGAACCTTTCTGCAAAAACGAATAACTTTTATTGTTGCGGGTTCACTTATTTGCTTCGACTAGACCACGGTGGGGTCGTAGTCCAGCCAGGCTAAGACGGCGGGCTCCAGAAAGCAAGCAAAGGGTTTGCTGACCGAAAGGGATGACGAATCTCTGGAGCGGTCTTAGAGAAACCCGCAAAGATGAACATAGCGTCGTCTTGGGTAAAGGTCGTCGGTTCAAATCCGGCCGGCCCCACCAAATTATCATAAAACAGTCTAACTCAGAGCATGTCTGATCGGTATCACAGACAGAGACAGACGGAGGGGGGTCCCATAATACCCATTTTTCCTAAACAGCGTAGCTTTGCTTGAAAGATTGGCAGCATTTGGAATGTATGTTAAGATTCAAAACGAAATTACGGCGACTTTGCAACGTTTGATAAGGACATACCAAAAGAAGGCGACCCAACTGACTTTGCAGGTTATGCACATGTGCTGGCGTTTGTCCAGGTACTTGAAAAACCCACAACACAGACAAGCCTACAAGAAATGAAACAGATGCTTGCAGAATTCAGCGAAAAATAGTCCTCAAACGGGCATGATAAGATTTGATAAAATTCTTAGTCAAGTATTCTTAAATTACCCAACTTATCAATATCAACATAGTGTCAAAATGGATGTGATCCTGTGAAGTCACTACTAAACACATTCTTAGTAGTGTCAATAATTATCAGTTTAATGTTAACGGGTAGTTGGAGTTTTGTGGCGGCGCAAAATTCTGCAATTGCTACTCCAACTCCAACGCTGACACCCGTATCTCAATCTTCATCAACCCCCTTTCAAGATTCCACTCCCATACCTACACCAACTCCTGAATTTCCCATTCGAACCAACGTTAATGGAACAATTAATGCAGACACTACATGGACCAAAGCAAATAGTCCTTACAACTTAACTGGACCAGTCACAGTTGATCCTGGGGTAACACTATCAATAGAACCTGGAACCATTGTTGACACTAGTTATCTGAACTATCTTCTGATAAATGGCACAATAAACGCTCGCGGTACAATCAACGAGCCGATAAACTTCAACGACGGCGCGCCCGTAGGTGTACCAAACGGACTCGACCTCCTATTTGGAGATTTTAGTGGCGGGGACGTTATTTTCTCGCCATCAAGTAGTAGGTGGAACCAACAGACGCAGTCGGGCAGCATCATTGAAAATGCCGTAATAGAAGACTTGGTAATTAGCGGAGGCGCACCAAAAATAAGCAATGATGCTTTTTTGAACATCGACATTTATGGAGGATCACCCGAAATCTCTAACAATAACATTAAGGGTGGAATCGGCGTCTATGCGGGTTCAGCAGCGATTTCTAACAACATGATTTCCCAACAAGCCCATTATCTATGGGGTGTCTATGCTCAACGTTATGACAGAAATAACGCAGCGATCTTCGTCGGCAACAATGCTTCCGTTATCATATCAAACAACCTATTCAATGGATATGTAAGTCAAGTGCCCGATGGTATCGGTTTTGGAACAGAAGGATACACAGGTACCATCACAGCCAACATTGCAAACAATACAATTACTGGTTTCGTTGGCGGTGCAGGAATCGCTGTCTCCGCAGGGTCTGGCACCGTTTCAATTTTAAGCAATAGTATTTCCAGTTGCTACAACGGAGTCGAAGTTAACGACGTCGACCCAATCGAAGACGGCACACTTACAATTGCGACGGTCATGCAGGAAAATCTATTCACCAACAACACTCGCGGCGTCTACATAGGTTATCCAGCGGAAATCAGCAACAACACCATAAGCTACAATCTTGAAGGAATTAGCATTTCTGCGGAATCATCAATAACTTACAATAACATAGTAGGCAACAATCAAAGCGTTTATTTATCAACTTCAAACAACATCAACGCAAGCTACAACTGGTGAGGAACAACAGAGACCCAGTCAATAAGCCAATCAATCCACGACTCAAAAGTCGACCCCAATCTGGGAACAGTAAGCTTTATCCCCTTCTTAACCGCACCCAACCCGCAAACAACCCTGAACACAAACTGGATAGCACCCACACCAACTGCGCCGCCTCCAAATACGTCAACCCCGACCCCCGCTGAATACGCAAGCCCATCGAATTACGCTCTTCCAACTCAAACACCTACTTCTTCATCGACAAAGAATCCCGCTTCATCAAACACACCCTCCGAAATCTACGTCGCTTTAGTTCTGCTCCTCGCCATCTTTTCAGCTGCATTTGTAGCTGTGATGGCAATCCTTATACACGAAAGAAGGCGGAGTAGCCACCTATGACGGTCGAGTTTTCAAATCTTCACAAAATCCTCAAAGACCCAACACGTAGAGACATCATTAGATGCCTTGGTGAAGCGGGTTCTTTGTCTTATGTCGATTTGATGGCGCAGGCTAAGGTTACGAACACGGGAAGGCTCAATTATCACCTAAAAATCCTCAACGGCTTGATAGAAAAACAAGTTGACGGCAAATATGGCTTGACAGAGAAAGGTCGCTTAGCAGTCCAACTGCTTGATCAGTTCTTAGAAGAAAAACCACGCACAAAACAGCAGAAATCGCGTGTGAAAAAGCTGACGCTTGTGGCTACGGTGCTTTTTGTCGCAATAATGGTGGCGTCGTCCCTGCTGATAATAACTTTGCAGCCAAAACACGAAGGCTTCAACGTAACATACTGGAAGCAGCAGCCAGACCAACTTCTACCCCAATCCAACGACATCCAATACGTCTTCAACATTACAGGCGCAGACAACTCCATCCAGTTAGCATCCAGCGAAACACTTGACAGTCTCCTTGCGCCCCTAGTAGAAAAATATCCTGTCGCCACAATGACCCTAGACAACCAAACCTTCCCCGCATGGGCCAGCGAAGCATTAGGCAATGGAAAATTTATTTTCGAATTAACACTAAAAAACAGCCTGTCAATCGCACAACTTCAATCTTTGACGCAGGACCTAAAGCTAGCCTTGAAGACCACTCAATAGTTAAGGTTCGACTGCCCCGTAGTGTTTTTAGCTGATGTACCTTATTGGGGTGTAGATTTGCCCGGGTTCTTTAGGTTCGTCCCCCCACGTTAAGAGCCACTTGTTTGTGTCATCGGACATGGGGTCTTTGAACATTGTTATTTGTGAGTAGGCTGCGTCTTTTGCGTTCTTGTAGTTAGTCATGAGGTTTTTTAGGAGTTCGTCTGTCCAGTTGCAAACTATTGAAGCTTCGTTTCCCTGTGGATTGGTGGCGAGCAGGTGAAGGAAATAGTCGCCGACTGTAATGTCTTTGACTGGGCAGGTTTCGTCGGTTTTTTGCATGATTTCTATAGTGTGTACTTTGAAGGTACCGTCTTTGTCTTTTATGATTAGGTGGAAGTTTTTTCCTACGAAGTTTTTCATGAAGCGCTTCATTAGGGTTATCTTTTTCATTTGGTCTTCTCCTCATTTGGTTGTTGGAGCAGGCGCTATATAAGGTATATTGCGAAACAAGTTATGTGTGTGAATGTTCTACAAATATGCATTTTGAAACAGGATTCACAATCTTTATATTCGTATATAGTGAGAATTACGATATAGGAAATAAATTGGGGGTATAAAAATAGAAGCTCAACAACCGTTTGAATACGCTGAAACACCATATATTGAAACACAGGATGAAAAAATAGAAAAATTCGCTAAAATGGCAGCACCAACACTTGTCGCAGTCGGATTAGGCGGCGCAGGATGCAACGTCATAACCTGGATCAAAGAAAAAGGCATCACAGGCGGCAAACTTGTCGCAGTAAACACCGATGCCACACACTTGAGAACAATCAAAGCAGACAAAAGAATCCTGATCGGTGAAAAACTCACCCGAGGCCTAGGCAGCGGAGGCTACCCGGAAGTAGGCGAAAAAGCACTCTACGAAACAGCAAACGAAGTCATCCATGAACTACAGAGAGCCAACATTATCTTCATGATAGCAGGCTTAGGCGGAGGAACAGGAACAGGCTCAATCGTAGGCTTAGCTGAAACATTACACAGAAAAACCGCAGGCTCACCGATGGCGCCGTTGCTTGTAGGTGTAGTGACTCTTCCATTTGAAGTTGAAACTGCAAGAATGAATGCGGCTAAAAAAGGCTTGAATCGGCTCAAAGACTCGTGCGATACCGTCGTAGTGATAGACAACAACAGGCTGGTAAAAGTTGCTGGCAACTTGCCGTTCAGAGAAGCGCTGGGTGTAGCAAACACGACCGTTGGCAAATTCGTAAAGGGAGTAACTGAAACCATAACCACTGCAAGCCTCATCAACATGGACTACGCGGACCTAAAAGCAATCATGACTGGGTCAGGCTTAGCGTCGATAGGCATCGGCGAAGGCACTGGCGAAACAAGAGTTGAACAGGCAGTCGAAAAAGCTTTGAACGGACGACTACTCGATATAGAAGACGTAACCAAGGCCAAAGGCTTACTGATCCATGTCTCAGGCGGAGAAGACCTAACACTCACCGAAGTCAACCGAGCAGCTGAAATAATGAAACGTTCGTTGCCGCCGAAAACAAAGATCATCTGGGGTGCAAGAGTCGACAAGGAACTGCAAGGCGCCGTTTCAGTTATGGCTGTAATCACAGGCGTTGAAAGCGCGTTCTTACGGAGAACTGAAAAACACATAGGGCCATTAAGATTCAATAGATAAATGAATCTTTTTCTTCCTTATTTTTATTTTTTTTCCTTTAGTGAATACTCAACTTTTGAGAGCCCTATTTAGAGTCAACGATCTTTTGCCTGTATATGCAAAGTGTATAAGCAAAATGTATATGCATTGACCCGACCGGTAGGCTTGTGCACACAAGAACGCCGGACAAGAGCAGAAACAAGCCAGTCGAACATCATACAAACAGCTAAACAATATTCTTTGTAGCTAGAATTTATAAGATACGCGGATTCTTTTGCTCGGGAGATGACTTTATGCCATTTACAGATGTTCCAACAATTGAAGCCGTAAAGCTCACAAAACGGTACGGTTCATTTGCAGCCGTTTCAGACTTGAACATAAAAATAGAAGGCTCAAAATGCGTTGGTTTCCTACGGCCGAACGGCGCGGGAAAAACAACAACGCTTAAGATGCTCACGGATTTGATTCGTCCATCTTCTGGAGAAGCTCTGATAAACGGTTTAAATGTTCACACTAACAAGAAGGCAGCTTTGGCATCAGTAGCTGCGCTTATTGAGACCCCTGAAATCTACCCTTCACTGACACCCCGTGAAGGATTGTCAATGATCGCAGAAATCAGAGGAGTTCCGGCTGCAGAAATCAAAAAGAGAATTGAAGAAGCCGTCTCCGAAGTCCATATGTCTGAGTGGATGGACAAGAGAGTCGGCAGATTCTCCAAAGGAATGAAACAAAGAATTTGCATTGCATCTGCACTTCTCAGCGACCCACGGATTCTTCTTTTAGACGAACCTACGAACGGACTGGATCCCAGAGGAATGAGCGAAGTCAGAGACATAGTCAAGACTCTCAAGAGCAAGAAGAGACTGATCTTCATGAGCTCTCATCTTCTATCTGAAGTTTCGGAGGTATGCGACGAGGTCGCAATGATTGACCACGGTAAACTTCTTGTATACGACACAATTTCAAATGTAACAGCAAAGTTTTCTGGAGGGGCAAATGTGGTTGAAGTTTCCCTTAATCGCCCAATTGATTCCCAACTTGTCACTGGGAATATCTCCAAGTTTGCAGGCGTAGTGTCAGCGGAGAAATTAGATGAAAAGGACATTAGGATCAGGTTTAGTGGGAAGGCATAGATGTGCAAGAACGGCTTCTCTCTCAATTAGTAAACTTGAACATCGGAGTAATAAGTTACAAAGTGGCGTCTTCAGAACTTGAGGATGTCTATCTAAATCTGATTAAGGAAACGGTGTGATAAACATGCTTGAAACGCAAACAAACTCTGCAAATAAAGTGCCTGACAGCATGGCGCAAGTCCGAATTACAATGAAATATACGTTTCTCGAATACATCAGGTCACGTAGGTTCTATATCCTGCTGGCATTAACTGTTATCATAGGATTGCTGCTTACAATTGTAGCGTTGTATCGACCTCAATTCTTCCCCGCAACGCAACTCGGATTCTTTTCAACTTGGTGGGGAATCTCCGCACCATTTGTAGTCGTGCTATCAGCGATTTTCGTGGGAGGCGACGCAATCTCAGGCGAATTCCAAAATAAAACAGGCTATTTCGGTGTACCCAACCCGATTAGACGGTCATCAATATACATTGGAAAATATTTTGCCGCACTTCGTAGCATCTGCAATAATGCTTGCGGTATTCACAGTGATTGCGGTCGCTAACGGTGTCCATTTTGCTCTCGGGTGTACCGTACCAATTCGGTGAATCGTTGCTTTTCACATGGTTCTACCTTGTTGCAGCTCTTGGTTTCACTTTCTTCTTTAGTTCATTATTCAAAAGCAGTTCAGTATCTATACTTGTAAGTGCCATTTTGTTGCTTGTTTGTCTTTTCACTTATCGACACGATAATCGTAAGGTTTGTTCAAATCGAACCATGGTTCCTCATCAACTATGGGTCCCAAATAATAGGAAACGTCCTAACATCACCGTACCCAACGCATCAAGCAATGGTAACTACTACTGGCTTCAGAGCCAGCCAGACAGTCACCTACAACACGTTCAACGCGACCATACCCGAAGGGCTCGCCATCATGGGCATATACTTCATCGTCAGCTCTGTCTTAGGCTTGGTACTGTTCGAAAGAAAAGAATTCAACTAAATGGAGCAATTAATGCATTTTAGTTGGAACCCAGCGAACGTCATGGATGATAGTAAAATTTAACTACTAAAACATACTAAGGCACGTTCTAATGAGAAGACTTCCATTACAATTCGTTGGTTCAGTATGCACAAATCCTAGTTTGGTTATGAGCTTCGGTAGGGGTGCTTATCGAGAGTTTGTTAAATCTAAGCTCGATTACCGAAATGAGGATGGATCCAGTTCTGCACTTTGGCTTCTGAGCCTAAGAATTACACATCGTTGCAATCACAGGTGCGCAATCTGTGCGCAGTGGGGTCAAAGCGGATACAACGCAAGGGACGATACCCCCAAAGTTACTGGAGAAGTCCCGGTTGAAGTTTACAAGAAAGTAATTGATGAAGTCGCACCCAAGAAAGTTCATGTCTACATAACGGGTGGAGAACCATTCCTTTACGAGTCGCTGGTTCCTTTTGTTAACTATATAAAAAAGAAAGGCTTAACAGTTCAGATAGTTACCAACGGAGTCGGGTTAGAACGCAACGCTGAAACAATCGTTGACAACGGATGGGATATGATATGCGTCTCTTTTGATGGACCAAGAGAAGTTCATGACAAATGCCGAGGAGTCCCAGGCGCCATGGACACAGCAATAAAGGGGTTATCGGCAATTCAAAAGCTCAAGAAAGAGAAAAAGAAGAGAAAACCCGCAATCTTCACCCTAACAACAATTTCCAGCAACAACCAATACACGTTGGTCGACACAGTGAGGGAAGCGGAAAAACTGAATCCCACTGGCATAATAATCTATTACTCGTGGTTTACCCGAGAGTGGATAGGCCAAAAACACACAAAAATAGCCAATGAAAAGCTGGGCATAACGCCCTTCGCTTGGAAAGGCTATGTCCGCGACACCTCAACGTTGGACATAGACTCGATTGTTGAGCAGGTAAAGACAATAAAAAGTGACAAACATTTTGGGAACGTCCTTTTCGTACCCGACCTTAAATTAGAAGACATCAGAACCTACTACACCGAACCAGAAAACTTCTTCGGGTACAAAAAATGTGTTTCACCTTGGTTCCAACTGGACGTAATGCCTAACGGAGACGTAGTGACCTGCAGGGATTTCCCAGACTTTGTGACCGGAAACATTACGGAGTCGCCGATCCTCGACATATACAACAGCGAAAAACACCGCAAGTTCAGGCGCGCTCTTCGAAGCTGCGACAACGGCGTTTTTCCAATTTGCTCCCGATGCTGTGGCTTAATGGGGTATTGAGAATGCCTCTGGAAATGGGTTGATCCTGCAATGGAGCCCATTGACGTCGCAATACTCACCTTTAACAGCGCCGCGAAGCTGCGGGAATGCATCAATTCTGTTTACATTAACGTTCCTGTAAAAAGACTGATTGTAGTGGACGGATTCTCGACTGACGCTACGCCAGATATTGTGAAAGAGGTCCAAAAACGTTTCAGCAACGTGGTGTTTGTCCGGGAAAAGGGAACAAGAGCCACTGCGAGGCAGACAGCAATTTCTTTAGTGAGAGGCGACTGGTTCATGTTTGTAGACAGTGACGTTGTTCTTTCAAGGAATTGGTTTGCCTCAGCCGAAAAACAAGTTGATGAGAACGTCGGCGCAATCTGGGGAATTGAAATCTGGTCAGTGCTTAAAGGAAAAAAGATATTGGCACTATTCGAGAGGGTTACGATGAAGATTTTCGAGCGGCGAGGCGGAACCCACGACATGTTGATTAGACGAAAAGCGGTTGAAGACATCAAGATTCCATATAAGCTGCACACTTACGAGGACGCCTTCATTAAATCGTGGATTGAGAAAAAGGGCTACAATGTACTAGGCGTGTACGAACCCTATTGCATCCACTTTCGGGCAGATTCCGTTTGGACGGCTAAAAAACACGTGGAACTATTGGTCAGCGACCTCAAATTCGCTCTTCGCCGTCCCCTTCTGCTGCTGCCATACGGCTTCTACTCCGCAGTCGTCACCTACCAAATCGTCATTAACAAATTCAAACGTGCAAATTGAAAAATGAAAAAAGATGGTCGACTTTCTTGCGAACTGGTCAGAGCGAAAAATTAGCGCAATCCCGAGAGAGATTACCAAACAAATTGCGACGTATCTATACAAAAAATGAGGCAACTCGGCAGGGCCAAAACGACAAACCCGCCTGCTTAAAACTGTTTTTCACAATTTCTATTCTTAAAGACAACTCACCCTGAGTTTTATTCCAATAATTCCGTAGAAAAATAAAGGGAATATGCTAAAATAGCCTAAAATATATTCAAGTTAGAAATTAAGTTAAGCGGATGGTCTTGGGGTCTTTACAAAAGTTTGGGCAGTTACGTAAGAAAGCCCCGCAACTAATAGTCATAGCCATTGCTATCGCCGTTATTCTTTACTTTGTACTTGACATTTTGGATGACATCGTTATCGAAGGCAATCCCGCCACAAGTGAACCCCTCATCGGACTTGTCGTTTCCATAGTGCGAGGGGTCACCTCTACGGTTCGGGCATTCGGGTACCCGGGCATATTTATTTTGATGCTACTTGAAACAAGCTCTCTGCCTATTCCAAGTGAAGTTATTCTTCCTTTTGCTGGTTACCTGAGTTTCACGGGGCAATTTGACATCTATTTCGTTGTGGCGGTTGCAACGGTAGCAGGAATATTTGGTGCGTTAATTGATTACTACATTGGGTTAAAAGGCGTCCAATCCCTAGTTAAACACAAAATCTTGGGAAAAGTCATCTTATCAACAGGTCAGCTTCAGCTCGCTGAAAAATGGTTTGAAAAACACGGCAGCGTAGTTGTTTTTGTAAGCAGACTAATCCCTGGTTTTCGAACAACCTTTTCTTTTCCCGCTGGTGCCGCAAAAATGCCGTTGAAGAAATTCCTTGTTTACACCACCGCTGGATCGTTCCTTTGGAATGCAATCTTAGTTTACTTAGGCTGGTATTTGGGCAAGAATTGGACGGAGGTTGCTGGAATATCCCGTTATCTAATTGTAGCTTCTGTGGCGGCTTTGGTGATCTTGGTCGTGGGTTACCTACTTGTTAGACGCAGAAAAATGCGGAAGCAACAGCACTTGCCGTAAGAAGCTGGGTTTTCAGATTAGTTTTGTTATTTTGGGTTTAACGTCGCCTTTTATTCCGAGGGATTTTGCTTCCTGAACTTGGAGCATGCAGTCGACATGTGAGGTTTCGTTGAATGTTTTGTAATCAATCATCTCAAGGAATGCGGCGTCGATTGAGACTGGCGAGTCGGATGCAAAAATTCCTACGTCTTTCATGACGGGTTCGCCTGGCATCGGTAAGCAGTCACAGTATGGGGTAATGTCTTTAGCGAAACTGACGAATGACACTTTGCCGGGTTTGAAAGTCGATAGTACGCCGTAAGCGGCTGATGCAAGCGCCCTGAGGAAATCATCTTGATGAGTGAAACTTATGGCGTCCATTGGGCAGCCGTGCATGCACATTGGACAACGCATACAAAGGGCCGAATTATTGTGGGCTTTCCCCTCGACGATGTCAGGCAGATGCAACTCGCAAATTTCTTTACATTTGCCGCAGCCGACACATTTAGACTGATCAATTTCGATGCCCACGGTCCTGTGCTGCCGAAGTTTGCCTGCGCCGGGGCAACATCCCATGCCGAGGTTCTTTATGGCTCCTCCGAAACCGCTGAGTTCATGACCCTTATCATGTGAAACAACAATCATGGCGTCGGCTTCAGCAATCATTCCTGACACCTCGACTTCGTTGAGTATCCCTTTTGTTGACACAGTTCGGTAGTTTTCGCCTTTAAGCCCGTCTGCTGGAAAAAACGGCGCCATACCAAAACCATTGGTTAAAGCTGTAATTGTGTGGTCGTAGCCGTTGTAGCGTAGTGCGTGGTAGAGCGTGTTTGAGTCGGTGAGGAAGGGTTTTCCGCCTGCCTCTTTAACCCTGCGCACTATCTCGTGGACAAAAAAAGGCTGCACATAATATGGGTTCCCAAGCTCGCCTACATGTAACTTGACCGCTACAAGGTCGCCTTTCTGCACACAATCAAAGGTTCCTGCTTCGTCATAGAGACGGTTAGCCTCCTCCAAAAGGTTGCGCGAAGGATCCCACGGGACTAAATTAACTGTCATACACATTTCACCTGCATCCAATGACTTTCCCAACTCAATATAAATATAACTCTTAGCTTCTATTTTGTCTCTAATTATTTCCCAAGTTTAGTTCTTTGTGTAACCTTTCAAACCGCCATTCAAGAAAACGCCGACAGTGCGCTCAAGTTATTTAAGGCACAAACCAAGGGCGTTCGCTTCAGCTCATCAGAATCCACGACATTTTCACACTTTCCACGCAAAAAGGAGACTCGCCACGAACCAAATGTTTAAGCTATACTAAGTATCTTTTTGCATCATTTTACTATCTTAATTCATTTGTTACGCTACATGATAATGGTTATAAGTGGAAGTCGGCGTTTGATTATTTTATCCAACATAATAACAGTTGGAATTAGGAGAGAAAAATATTTTGAACCGATTACAAAAAGGCATTATAATCGCATCTGTCCTAACAACGATGCTTCTCTTAGCCAGTTACCCAGTCTTTGCAAGTGTTGAACCAACAGCTCCATCATCGTTGCAAGCAAATCCCTTGTACGTTATCAAAACCGCAGGAATTGATCCCAACGCAATAGGTCCAGACAATCCATATTACACACCCGCCGACATCAAAAACGCATACAATCTTCCAGCCACAGGCGGATCAGGCACTATAGCCATTGTAGATGCATACAGCGACCCTAACATAGCTTCAAACCTAGCAACATTCAGCAGCCAATGGGGACTAGCAGCTCCAAACCTGGAGATTCACCAGATGTCATCATTGATAACGTCTAATTCTGGATGGGGAATGGAAGAATCCTTAGACGTAGAATGGGCACATGCAATAGCTCCAAACGCCAAGATTCTCTTAGTTGAAGCTAATTCTGCTTCAACAACTGACCTTCTCTCAGCGGTTAGTTACGCAGCCAGTCGATCAGACGTTGTTGCAATCTCAATGAGTTGGGGAACAAACGAATTCTCAGGCGAACAATCATATGACAGCTACTTCACAAGCAATTACGGCGCAACCTTCTTTGCCTCAGCGGGAGACACCGGCGGAGCCGTAATTTGGCCATCAAGCTCAACAAACGTGATTTCCGTTGGAGGCACAACCCTCACGCAAACACAAACAGGTTACACAGAAAAAGCTTGGAGCAGCGGCGGCGGAGGAGTAAGTGCATATGAACCAGTACCCGCTAGCCAATCTTCGTTAGGATACCACAACCGAGCAACACCAGATGTTGCTTACAACGCTGACCCAAATACAGGTTTCTTAGTCTTAGACACCTACGGATACAGCGGTTGGTATGCTGTCGGCGGCACAAGCGCAGGATCACCACAATGGGCAGCTATCCAATCAATAGGACACTCAGTAACAAGCAATAACCTGTACAATGACTACTCTCAACCATCAACCTATGCAGCAGACTTCAAAGACATAAAATCTGGATCAAACACTGTCTATTCCGCAACGACAGGCTATGACTTAGCAACAGGCTTAGGCAGCCCACTGACCACAAACTTCGCAGCTTCAGCCACACCTGATTTCTCACTATCGGCTTCTCCATCCACATTGATGATTCAAGCTGGTGGCTCGCCTGGGACCTCAACCATAACTGCAACCTCAATTGACGCGTATACTGGCACAATAAACCTAAACGTTCAAACGCCCCCTGTAGGTTGGACCACTTCACTTAGCTCAAATCAATTTTTGGGAGGAGCTGGTACAGCGCAACTTTCAATAACAGTTCCGGCCTCAACCAAAGCTGGAACCTACTCTATCATCATCCAAGGCGCTGACACAAGCGGCACGCCAAGTCACACAACAACGGTTACCGTAACGGTAACGACACCTGACTTCTCGCTGACATCTTCTCCATCCACCGTGAATATTCAAGCTGCTGGCTCACCTGGTACCTCAACCATAACCGCAACATCGCTCAATGGCTATAGCGGCACATTGAACTTGGGTCTTTCAGGAAATGCAGCCACATGGACATCAATAGCCACGTCCGTTAGTGTCACATCAACCACCGCTGGCACTCTAACACTCACCGTTTCGGCACCATCGGGAGCGGCAAGTGGAACATACACCGTTACAGTAACGGCAACAGACGCAAGCAACTCCCTACTAAGCCATAGCACAACAATCACAGTCATTGTCGCAAATTCTGACTTCTCCCTCTCCGCCTCACCAAGCAGCATGAGCATTAGAAGCGGATCGCAGAGCACCTCGAGAGTAACAATTGCAAGTATAGGCGGATTCGCAGGTAAAGTTTCTCTTACTGCTAGCGCGTCAGGAGGCGGATTAACAGCGACGTTCAGCCCGTCATCGATTACTGGTTCAGGCTCCTCGACACTGACGATTACGGTACCTTCCTCAACGAGAAGCGGAACATTCACGGTTACAGTCACTGGCACAAGCGGCGCATTGATACACAGCACCACAGTCAAGGTTACAGTCAGTCGATTCTTCTAATCTATCAACACCTTCTTTTTTTATTTTAGAACATTAAGCTTCAAAACATTTTCAAATGCATGACCACCATAGAAAAGGGTAATGCGACGTAGCCCTTCAGTCTACATATTTATTTTGAAAAATAAAAAAGCTAAATAACTCAAACAACTGCGGTTGACAAGCAAATTAAAATACACATCTGCTGTATGTCATTTTTTCAAGTGACAGTGTTCATGGGCGAACTCGAATGCAATGGATTAACGAAGGTTTACGAAGATCACCGCAAAGCATTGGAAAACGTAACTTTTTCAGTGGAAACCAACGGCATTTTCGGGTTAATCGGCAGAAATGGAGCGGGAAAAACAACTCTTATCCGAATTTTCGCCACTGAACTTCAGCCAACCGCCGGAACTGCAAGCATCAACGGGTTTGACATTCTAAAGCAGGAGAGGGAAGTTGAGGGAGAAAATCGCGATTGTCCCGCAGGAAGCCCGAACTATAAGATGGATGACGGCTAAACAGACTGTTATGTCGTATCTTCTTTGGCGAGGCTACAGCTACGGTGACGCAAAAAGGCTTGCGGATGAGTCGCTTGCAAAACTTGACCTGCAAGAGTACGCAAACGTTTTAACCAGTCGCCTTTCAGGTGGCACAAAAAGAAAAGTTCTTATCGCGACGGTGATGGCGTCTGAGGCAGAAGTTATTTTTCTTGATGAACCCACAACAGGTTTAGACCCGATTTCACGAAGGGAACTGTGGGAAATTCTAAGGAAACTTGGCAAAGAACGATTCATTTTTCTAACAACACATTATCTTGGAAGAGGCGGAGGAACTGGCGGACAAAATCGGCATTCTAAAAGATGGACAATTGGTTTCAGTCGGCACCCTTTCAGAGATTAGAAAAGCCTCAAAGTACCAGTACAGCATTAAATTGCCTCTCAACGCGCCGATTCCACGACTTAACAGACGGTGAAGTAACCACAGAAACACATGGGTACACTCAGATAATGACGAACGAAAACGAAGCGTTCCGTCTTAGCCAAGCTGCTTTCTGAGCAAGGGACTAAGGTTTTCAATCAACCCGGTGACTTTAGACGACATATTTTTCCTTCTTGTCGGTCAAAAAGCGAGGGATGAATAAATGAAACGCAGCAAACTCAGCCAAATCCTAGCGGGCGTGCTCGTAAATGCCGTGTACGAAATGAAAAATTACCCTATCGTTTTAATCAGCACCGTTATCTCGCCCCTTTCCCTTCTTGCCGTCGTCACATTTGTAAGCAAAGGCAGCCCTTTTTGGAACAGCCATCGAAGGCGGCTTAATTATGACTTTTTTCTCAAGCGGCATCGCACTGCAATCTGATCTTTCCCACCTAAAAAATGACTTCAAACTTCAGGACATGATTGTTAGCTCCCCGACGACTTCACGAGTTTACATGGGTGGGATGGCGCTTGCAGAAATCGTCTACTCTCTCCCAAGCATAGCAATTCTCATCGCGCTAACTGGCATCTACCTGCATCCGTCGCTTCTCCAAATAGCAATCTTATCCGTTGTGCTGCTAGTGATGTTTGCAATTTCAGTGGCTTTAGGCTTCATGTTATCAACTTTCTCAGCTGATGTAGTTCAAAGCTACGCGTTTTCCAGGCTGCTTTCACTTCTATTTGCCACGTTGCCGCCAGTTTATTACCCGATAACCTACATTCCATCGCCATTCAGTTACTTCGCTTATCTGTCGCCGACAACGTACGCGGCGGAAATCATGCATTCAGCAACGGGTTACCTGAGAATTTCTTTCAACTTGGTAGTTTTCGATTGGGTCGTAATCTTGGTGGAGTGTGCGCGATTATCCTGTTTATCGCAGTAAAGAAGACACGTTGGAAAGACGTCTAAGCAGTCAATATTTTTTTCCGACTGCTCAACTTTTGTCCAATCTCGACGGCGTCTGCTTCGCTGTCAGCTAAAATGTTGATCCAGAGCTCGAACTCGGTTTTTGAAATTTCTTTCTGGATGATGCCTTTTTGGTCTCCTGAAAAAAACCGTGACTTTGAAGCGGAGAAAAGTTTGACGTAGAAGATTCTGTCGGCGATTGTGATTTTTGAGGAGCATCCTGCTTTTTCGCCTGCAGCATAGTCAACGTCGTAAGCCATGGTTGAACCCTTCTTTGAGAAGCGCTGGTTTGTTACTTAAATTTTCTCTTTTGCGAGCGCCTGTGTTTTTCAATGCGGCAATTCAATTCACGTTATATATTATATATAGTTTATTAAGTGAATCTCTATAGGCGCGTTCATGCATTTACATCGTTGAACATGTGGAAGAGGTGAAAAAAGAATGCTCTCACGAGACTGCGACGGCTGCATCATGCTTAAGGAATGCAGCGTCCGCTACAAGAAAGCTATCAAAGGCGACAAAGTTTACTGCCCAGACGGAACGGCGCACCTGATTGATAACGTCCAGCATAAAGCAAAGCCAAGACGTAATCTGCTTCTTTGAAGCGTTTCAATATGTGAAACCAAAAAAGCTTCAAGGACGCTATCATGATTGGCAGGTATTTATTTTTGTTATTTCGATTCTTTTTCTTGTTTTGCCTTGGTAAACCACGTTTTTTATATAGTGCAACTCAATAAAATATATAGTCTATATAGACATACCTAATATAATTAGGCGATCATAGAAAGCGTATTGACGTGTGCACATTGACTACGGAAGTCGAAAAACAAAACGAAGAACAACGCAAACTCCAAGTAACCGGTGGATCAACATTCATTCTCTCCCTACCCAAAGAATGGGCAATCCGAAACGAGCTTAAAAGAGGAAGCTCAATGGTGGTCCGTGAAGAAGACGACGGATCACTTTGCGTTGCGCCTTCAAAATTTGTAAAAAAAGAAAAACAAGACGAAGCCTTCATCAAAGCCTCAGGCAGCGACAACCCAGACGCCATCATGAGAACAGCCATTTCAGCCTACTTGAGCGGCTACAACATATTGCATATCAGAGCGCCAAACCAAAAAGTGATCTCATCCAAAGTCCGAAACCACCTCAAAAATTTTGCAAGACACTATCTAGTCGGAACAGAAATCGTAATCGACACGCCCGACGGAATTGACTCTTCAGGTGCTCCTTAATTATCCTGAGCTTACGGTTCAGAACGCCTTGAGTCGAATGTCAATAATTGCTTCATCAATGCATAAAGAAGCTTTGGCGGCACTGAAAAAACTGGATTATTCAGCGGCAAAATCCGTCATTGAAACCGACCGTGAAGTAAACCGTTTCGGGCTGTACATAGTCAGGCTTTTGAAGTTGGCGGTTTCAAACCCACGGGTCGTAAAAGAAATCGGCTTAAACTCACAGAGAGACTGCTTGGCTACAGGCTCATAGCTAAAGCAGTAGAGAGAACTGCGGATCACGCGACTAAAATCGCTGAAAACACATGGCTTTAAAGGAGCAGATAACGGGGAGTTTTCGGAAAAGCTAAGCGATCTCAGCGGCTTGGCGATATCGATGTTTGAAAACTCCATGGATGCGTTATTCAGACGGGACTTTAATCTGGCTGAAACAGTAATTGAGAAATTAGGCCAAGTGCATAAGCTGGAGAAGGAAACTGTTCTTTCAATGCAAAACATCAAAACTGAAGATGCTGTGAACCTAAGATTGGCAATTGAAAGCGTGCGAAGAACCGCCGAATACGCCAGCGACATTTCAGAGGTTGTTCTGAACTTAAACGTTGAATCGGTACTGGGATAGTCTTTTCAGCTATTTCTCCGATATTTTTCCAACAGCCTCATAGTACTCATAAATTTTCTGAGGAAAGAAAAATCTGGTGCAGCTTTGCGCTGCCATGCGGATTTCTTTTTTCGCTTACCTTAATGTTACTTTTTCACCTGTTGCGATGTAAACCACAGCTTCCATAATGTGCATAGCATGATCAGCGATACGTTCAAGATACCTTACAACGAGGACGCTGGAGACGGTGCATTCGTTTGTGATGCCTGCCTGCTCGACAAGTTTATCCAAAAAATCAAAGTAGGCTTTGTCAACTCTGGTTCTCTTGTTCAGTCATGCTTTTGACAAGTTCCGGGTCTAAGCGTCTGAGCGTGTTAATACTTACGCCGACCATTCGGAGGACTTTTTCAGCCATTTTTCCAATGTACTCAAATATCCATTGGTCGCATTTGGCAGTTTTTGCGTTAAAACGTGTTGAGACGTAAGATATGTCCCAGGCGTATCTTCCGAAACGTTCAAAGTCGTAGGCTACTTTCACGTAAGAGTTTATTATTCTTAAGTCAGAGGCGACTGGCTGATACTTTGCTATTAGACTGAAGGATTTCTCTTCAACTTCCACGGCTCTGTTTACGAGTATTTCCGCGAGTTCATGGACATCTTTTGAGATGTCTTTGCCTTCGACAAAGCCGTTTATTGATGCAGAAAGGGCTTTCTCAGCGACCCCTCCCATCTTAAAAACCATCACGGTCAATTCTTCTAATCCAGCATCTATGAGTCTTTCCATACTGTTCACCTTAACCAAATTTCCCTGTAATGTATTTTTCGGTTAACTCATTTTTCGGATTCTCAAACACATCTGTTGTTTCCCCGAATTCCTCCAGTTTCCCAAGATACATGAACGCCGTGTAGTCTGATATGCGCGCAGCCTGCTGCAGGTTATGCGTGACTATGATTACTGTGAACTCTTTTTTGAGCTGAACAATTGATTCCTCAACTTTGGCGGTGGCTATTGGGTCAAGAGCTGAACAAGGCTCATCCATCAAGATGACTTCAGGTTGAACAGCAAGAGCACGCGCGATGCACAGCCTTTGCTGTTGCCCCCCTGACAAAGCTGTGCCAGGTTTTTTTAAGTCGTCTTTGACTTCATCCCAAAGAAACGCCATTCGAAGGCTCTTTTCCGCCAACTCGTCAAGTTTCTTTTTATCTCGAACACCGTTGAGTTTCAGGCCGGCTACCGCATTATCGTAGATGGACATGGTGGGAAACGGATTTGGCTTCTGGAAAACCATGCCGATTCTTCTTCGAATCGCAACTGGATCGACATTTGGAGAGTAGATGTTTACTCCATCTAAGATAACTTCTCCTTCGACTTTTGCGCCTGGAGTTAACTCATGAATTCTGTTTAAACATCTAATCAATGTGGTTTTTCCGCATCCTGAAGGACCCATAATGGCGGTTACGCGGTTTTCAGGGAATCTTAAGTTGATCCCTTTCAGCGCTTGTACTTTGCCATACTTGGCTTTCAAATCTTTCGTTTCCATCTTTGAGGTTGATAATTCTCGATTTTGCTTACTCAATTGTATTGCTCCTCCAAAACGTTATATTTTGAGTTAATTCTGACATATTTGTCATCATTCAACTTCTCTACTCCATCCTTGCTGCTATTGAGTTTCTTCCTAAGACAAACTTAACGAAAAGATTCAGTCCAAGCATTATAAGTACAAGAACCAAAGCTGCTCCCCAAGCCTGCAGTGATCCAGATTTGTAGGGAGATAGAGCGTAATTGTAAATGAGAACCGTCAGTGAACCTGTTGGCTGCGTAAGAGGCTTGTTGCAAAATAGTGCTGGTCGCTGCAGTAAATAATAATGGAGCCGTTTCTCCTGTTGCGCGTGAAATAGCTAATACAATGCCAGTTAAAAGCCCGTTTTTCCCTGTGCTTATAACGATTCTAAACATGGTTTTCCATCTTGGAACGCCAAGAGCCATTGAGGCTTCTCTTAAGGTTGTTGGGACAAGTTTAAGAGATTCATCTGTTGTCCTCGCGATTATGGGTAATCATTATAAAACTTAAAGCAACTCCGCCGGCAAAAGCAGAAAAATGCTTCGTGGTTAAGACAAGTATAATGAAAACGAAGAGCCCCATAACCATTGTCGGAAACCCAGTTAATACATCATTCATAAAACCTGAAACTGTTGATAAGCTTCGATGTGGACCATTCTGAAAAGAAGATGCCTGCCCCAACACCGATTGGTACAGAGATAAGGGCGGCTATACCCACCATCGTAACAGATCCTACTATTGCGTTGGCAATTCCTCCGCCTGGAAATGTCTGGTGCGGTAGGTAAGTGAGTCAGGAAGGCGATGTTGATGGCTGGTGCTCCTCGAACTGATACGTCTCCTAATATGAGAATCAAGAGGCACGACTGCGAGAACTACTGCGACGAGGATTAAAATTGTCATAGACTTGTTAACGATTTTTCGCCGAAGCGAAATACTCGAGGGCAATCAGATTTTGTCCATGACTGTTTCATCTCCTCAAGCTTTAACCTGCTGATCCGCGACTCATCCTCCAAAGCAGAAAGTCGGGCAAAAACATTAATTATTAAAGCGACAACAAACAGAATCAATGCAATCTCAATTATTGACGATCGAAAAAGCCCTTGGGCTTCGCCAAATTCATTCGCTATCAGGGAAGCTAAAGTGTATCCCGCCTGAAAACAGATTTGCAGAAATCTTAGGGGTGTTTCCGATTACCATGGTCACAGCCATTGTTTCGCCAACGGCGCGTCCTAAGCCCAGAACGAAGGCACCAAATATTCCTGACCTGGCATATGGCAGGACACTTTTCTGTGTAACTTCCCAGTCTGTTGCGCCAAGCGAGTACATAGCTTCTCGCTGACTATTTGGAACAGCATTTAAGACATCCCTTGAAACTGCAGACATCGTCGGAATAATCATTATCGCTAACATGATTCCAGCGGTAAAAAAACTCGTTTGCGAGAGGATGTACCCGCGAATAAGGGAAAGACTCCAAGTGAGTATGTCAAAGGCATCTCAACATATTTCTGTAAAAGGGGATTAGAACAACTAACCCCCAAAGACCATAAACGACACTGGGCACAGCTGCCAGAAGATCAACCAATATTCCCAAGCGCGTAACCAGTTTTCGATGAGCTTTTAGCTTTTCCGTGATAAAGATAGCTACTCCCAGACTAATTGGAAGCCCAATCAGGATAGCAATAGCAGACGTCAACAAAGTTCCATAAATAAAAGGCAAAGCACCAAATAGTTCATGATCTGGGTCCCATTTTGTCCCAACCAAGAAACTTGGCCCGAATTGGATATTGAAGCAGCTGACCCGATAAAGAGTCCTAAAGCAAGAGCAACAAGAAGACCAATAATAAAAAAGGCTGCTGCTGCAAGACCTATTTTTACAATTGTATCTCCTCTTACCAGTGTGATTTCACTTCATCGCTTCTTTTTCTTGATTAGTATAAAAAAAAGAGATAGATTGCTTTTAAGTTTAGCTTAGAGCGGTATTTGGGTTCCGTTGTAAGTAATCAGCGCAATTGTTGCGGTGTCGATGGTGACTATGTTAGCTGGCAATGGAGCGTAGCCTAAGGTTGTGCTGTATGATTGTCCTTGGTTAATGACCCATGTGAAGAAGCTGACGACAGCGGCGCCTTGTTGTAATTGGATTGTGCTTCATAGACTAAACCGTAAGTTAGGGTAACAATTGGGTAGATACCTGTGTCGGTTTTATCGTTGTAGGTGTTGTCAATGATAGAGACACTTGACCAAAATGCGTTTCCTGCTGGAAGCATACCTGCTCCGGCTGCCAAGGTTGCTCCTATATTTGACACGTTGGCTGAGGATGAAGTTGCCTGCAGCGTTTTCAACGGTTCCGTAGGAGATTTGGCCAGGATTTTCAATTCATAAGCGATTTCAAGCGGACCAGCGCGCCAGTGTTTTCACCAATGTCCTGCGCAACACCGCCGTTTCCCTTATAGCCTGTACCAACTGGCCAGATGGAAGCTTGTACTTTCCAAGCGGTGTTCCAAGCTGTACTTGCGTCAGACAAGAAATCGGTGAAGGCAAACATTGTTCCGCTTGAGTCAGATCTGTGGATACGGTTATTGCGGTAGATTGGTAATAGCAGCTACATCTGGGCTTTGCAACGCTATTATAGCGGGTCGTTCCAATTGGTTATGGTTCCTAAAAAGATGTTTGCTAGGACTGTCCGGTGAAGTTGAGACTTTGCATGTTGGACCGTTGAGAAGTTTTAGATTGTAAGCTGGCACAACTGCGCTGGCGGATAATGGTATTGTTAAGGCAGTTGGGCCAGCAGGAAGTCTGCGATGTCTGCTGTTTGAAGTGGCGCGTCCGATTCGCCGAAATTGTTGACTCCGCCTTGAAAATCAGTGATTCCTGCACCGCTTCCAACGGCATTGTAGTTTACTTCGACTTTTGGTTGATACTGATTGTAAGCTACTTGCCAATCTGCCATTAGAGGGGCGACAAGTGTACCTCCAGACCCCAGTAATCTGGGTCGATGGCGCTGTTGTTGGACGGGAGTTGGAGAAGGAGTTGGAGTGGGAGAAGCGGTTGGCGTTGCGGTTGGTTTAGCTGTTGGGTTGGCTGTCGGGGATGCGGTGGGAGATGCAGTTGGGTAAGTGTTGCGGTTGGCGTTGGACTTGGAGTTGGGCTCGTCTTAGATGAATTTGAAGATAGATATGTGTAAGCGAATACGCTGCCTATAATGATAACGATAACTACTACTGCAATGGCTATCATGTATGTAGTTTTCATTTTTTTACCTCTATTTTACAATCGACAATGTAGATTCTGTTGTTATATCGATTCCCAACATAATTATATAGACTATATAGACGGAAAAACAGGCGAAAACACTAAAACCAACTGAAAAATCGTGGATCCAACTGCTAATCCACGCAGTGAAAAAAGGAAGTTGCGACCAATTTACCATGCCCATCATGGCGTTTTCCATAGAATTGGGATAATATTCAAAAGAGACATTTGGGCAATTCAATAGAACAATGGTACCGATTCTGAACGTTAATTGGGAGAGCCTTCCATCAGAATATGACTTTAGCGGACGCGACGCAGACGTTATAGCGCTGATAGAAACGGAAGACTTAACCATATTCACGTTTGACGGGTTAAAACGAAGAACCGGATTGCATCCTGAAACGTTATCCCGTATCCTTGCACGACTTGAGCAAGAGGGCATAGTCAAGAAAGAGCATGAAGGCTACAGGGTTAGCCCAAAAATAACCAAGCTGAAACTTAACCAAACACGCAATGAAGAGACTGTCAACAACGCTGATCCAAACTTTCCTTCCCTCAGACCTAATGACACAGCACCTTATACTTTCCCTCAGAGGCAAATGGTTCGGCATGCTGCGTTGGCTAGGCATCTCAGAAAACAATCGCGGCGTCACGTTAAAGTGGATCACTGAAGACGGCGGAATCCAAATAGCCGCGAACATTCAAGGAACAACGCTTAACATAGAAGCGAAGTTCTTAACAAACAACGACTTGAACCTGGCGTTAAAAGCGTCTTACCAACTTATGGCGAACATAGGCAAGCTTTGTCAAGGCTCACATGCAATGGCGAGAAACGTGGCTTACTTCGGCGGCTCAAACTTCTACATGCCCGCTTAAACAGCACCTAGATTATTGATTGATTTTCTTTTGGCAGATATGAAAGTGAAAACAACCGTGAATTGTGTTCTTATCCTGTGATGATCTAGGGGTAAATTGGGGAAAAGCATTTAAAAAGCAAACGTAAGCATGAACTAAAAAGAAGGCAGTTAGTACGGGTCATGGTTATTAATGGCGGAGAAAGAAACAAAAGAAGCGGAAGTGAAGAACGCAAAGCTTGACAAACTTAAAGTTGACGTCAGCTTTGATTATCATTCTTCGCGTTTCTTTTCGCTGATTTTTTTAATTGTCTACATAGTTGCCATAACGATATTCTGTTTAGAATACAAGATCATTCCAGGACCTGAATTTCTGGTTTTAGGCATTCTCTTTATCGCCGCTTACAATAAACAGACTTACCGCGCCCTGAAAGATTGGCTTCCGTTCATCACGGTTTTTCTTTCTTACGAAGTAATGTACAGTTTTGTTGGTACGGTTTCGTCAGGTAATCTTCATTCTGGACCAAAATTTGTGGACACGTACCTGTTTGGTCAAGTCCCCAGTCTCATCCTTCAGCAAAGCTTTAGGCTGCCAATTTTAGATTACATGGGCGCTTTCTTCTATTCAATATACTTTTTTGTACCAACAATATTCGCCTACGTGGTCTGGAGGAAAAGCCCAAAAAACTACTGGAAATACACCGTTGCGTTCGGCGTACTCACATACTCTGCGCTGATAACATTTCTGTTTTATCCTGTCGCTCCCCCCTGGATTCAGTTCAACTCCGTCCTCAACCCATCCTACACTGGACCCCAAGTGATACGGGTCTTAACTGGTTCGGTTGACCCCAGCCTAGGCTTTCCAGTTTACAAAACACTGTTTGACTTCTTAAGTCCAAACAACTATGCTGCCTTCCCAAGCATGCACTCAGCCATACCTTGGCTAGTGTTCCTGTTTGCTTTCAGGATTTGGAAATGGAAATCGCTTCCGGTACTAGCAATCCCCGTTGGCACCTGGTTCAGCGCAGTATACCTCGGCGAACACTACTTCACGGACGTCGTTGCAGGGATAATCTATGCAACAGCAGCCTACTTCGTGGTCACCAAACTCCTGCCTTACATCTCGACGAAAGTGGGTTTCCTACAGAAGCATGTACCGATTGAAAAATAGTCGGTGTGGTCCAGTACCGATGTCATGAACTTAAAACATATATTCTTCGAATAAGCAATGGAACAGTAGATAAAAAATGGATCATGCAATAGTGGTGAGATAGTTGACGCATCTTCACGCGTTCGTTGATGTTTTTGTTGAAGCCCAACTGATGGATGAAGTAGTTGAAGCGCTCTCCAAGATGGATAACGTTGAAGAGCTTCATGAGGTAACAGGAGAATTTGACATAGTAGCCCTTGTATCAGCCGCCGATATTGAACAATTCCGGGACATTCTAAAAAACAAGATCATGAAAATTAACGGAGTAAAAGGCACAGTCACATCAATGGTTTTGCAAGCTCATAAAGGACTCAAATGCAGGGATTAGCTTTTTTGAAATTTTGCAAGAACAGAAATCATGAACTTGATTTTGAGAGAACAAAAAAGGATTGCTAATTGATGACATTCTTTTTTATTCTATTTTCCAGATTGCATGTTATCTTCCTGGAGGATTTGTTGGGTTCTGGTTTCGATGAATGATACTATTTTGGTTTCGGCGAACTCTTTGTTTTCTTCTTGCAGGATAAGCAGCTCACGGATTTTTTTCAATAGTTCTTCAACGGCAACTGGTTTTACCAAAAAGGCGTCGGCGTGCTGATTGACTGCTTCTATAGCGTTGTTCATTGAAGGGTAGCCTGTGAGCATTATTTTGGCCATTTTCGGTGTCGTTTCTTTAAGTTGAGTAATCAGTATTGTTCCATCTACATCTGGTAAACGCCAATCTACGATCGCAAGGTTGTAGAAGTTGGCATAGCTCTTTTCAACGGCTTCTTTTCCATTCTCAGCGGTGTCAACAATGTAGCCTTCTTCTTGAAGTACAATTGACAATGTTTGACGAATGTTTTTGTCGTCATCTATTAGGAGGATTCTGGCGGTATCTGTCATGATTAAACCTTCAAATGAAAATGGCGTGATCAATATATATTCTGTATGAAGCCAAACTACAGACTTAAAATACACAATTCACCGGAACGTCCTTGGAAAAAGGATTAAACCTAATGTGATCTCCTCTTGTCCAGATTGGGCCTGATCATGTAAACTTGAAAATCATCAATTAGAACCAAGTTGTACGCTTAAGCAACAACAAAACTATTTTAGTGAAAAATCAGTCTTGCATCTTAGCTTATTGTGGAGGTGAAATTTTTTGATGAAAAAGGATACTAACATGGATCCAATGAAGGTCGCTTCTAACGTTTACAAGTTTATTAATGAAAACGACCGGGTTAGAGTTCTCGAAGTAATTTTTAAACCAGGGGATACTGCGAAGATGCACCATCACCCTGAACACGTAGTTTATGTTTTAAAAGGAGGACGCCTAAAACTCACTTCTGAAGGAAAAACTCAGGAATTAGACTTAAAGCAGGGATCAGTTGTTTTTCTCAAAGAGCAAGACCACGAAGCAACTAACAATAGCAAATCAGATATTGACCTTCTAGTTGTAGAGCTAAAGAAGTAGTTTGTGACAGAGACAAATCATTCCTAACAGTACTCGACAGTTTCTACTACAGTTCCTTCTCAGAGTTTGTTCTTCCACAATTTTTTGTTGCATAGCGATGAAAAAGCCCTACGGCTGAGAAAAAAGAAAACAATATTCATACAATATGGCGAACGGGAAAATAAGAGAAAAACATTAGTTTTTCTCGTTAGAGTTAGCGCGTTGGCGTTGTTAAACGTGTTTTTATCTGAAAAAGATAAGACAGAAATTTTATGTTTTGAGTCCATCGAGTCTTTTGCTAAGTTCTTCGAATACGAGACGCTTTTTTTCTTTGCTCAAATGAAGAATGATTTTAGATACCATTTCGTTGGAGATTGTGAAGATGTAGTTCAGTTTTATTACACTATCTTTTATGGCTCCCTCACTCTTTGTTAATGGTATTCCTTTCATCTTGAGGTTGCTAGTTACGCCTGCTATCACAACGTTTCCAAATTCTTCAAACAGGACTACCGCTGGTCTGGTCTTTACATCGGCGGTGTCCGTAAACTGCACAGTTGCAACGATTAGGTCTCCGGCTTTAGGCATTTTCCCAAGCCTCGTCTTCGGTGTTGTCCCATAGTTCCTTCATTTTTGCTTGTTGAATCTGGTGGATAAATTCATCGTATTGTCTTCTGTTTTTGGATTCTTTTGCCATTTTTATGAGGTTAGAGATAGTCTCATTGTAGGTTTCTCGGGGGTATTTTCTGATGCTTCTTAGCTCCTTGACTATAGACTTTTTGAGTTGTATGGTGGTGGCTTTTTCTTCACTCATTATACATCGCCTATAATTACCACATAACTCCCCATAATAAACTTTATACTAAAAAGAACCATTAAACCATCAACGAAATTAACGTAGAAAGTTAGCTGATCCCGGGTCTAACTGGTGGTACCCAACCTAATCCGGTCTCTTTGAAGGGCATCCCGATGGCAAGTAGTAGAAGCTAACTCTCCTACGCACGATTTGACATCTTAATAGACGCAGAAGCAAGCTAGCTGCTCAAAATGTACATCGCTGACAGGAGCCGCCGATTAAATCAGACAAAGGCTCCACGGACTTTTTTTGAGCAGGCTACGCTAAAGTTTTTGAAAAGCTCCTTTTGCTCTGCCTCGTACTCATCAAATGCAGCTTTAAACTTCTCGAAACCTTCAACATCAAATTTTTCTTCACTCATCAAATCACCTCATTATCTTAAAACGATTCAGCAGCAGGAATATTGAACCCCAAATTGGCTGTTGAAACTAAATTTAGCTCCAACCCCAAATCTCCCAAACCTCAAATTTAAGTTGCCAAATTTTAAATAGTAATTGGGACCACACCGTCCTATGCAAATTAAGGATTTAATCCGCTACAACCTCTTCGTTCGCGAGCT
Source organism: Candidatus Bathyarchaeota archaeon (assembly GCA_963768425.1). Taxonomy (GTDB): domain Archaea; phylum Thermoproteota; class Bathyarchaeia; order Bathyarchaeales; family Bathycorpusculaceae; genus Bathycorpusculum. Next base: position 89,278 of record CAVYHV010000028.1, read on the forward strand.
TTATTTTGACGCTATAGCTAAGTTGCCTTGGGCAGCGGTTGTTGAGCCTCGGGGTTTGAGTTTTGATTCCATGCGTGACGTTTTTTTGCATTTAACTGTGGTTGAGGACAGATGGATTGGCTTCGTTATTCTTGGAAGCAAAAAAGAGTGGGTTGGTTTAGATTTTGACGCTTTCAATGATTTTGATGCGTTGAAAAAATGCATGCAGCAGACAACGGAAAACACGGAAAGTTATTTGGCCAAGCTTTCTGACGAGGAATTAAAAAGGGAAGTGGTTGTTCCGTTTGGCGATAAGCAAAAAATCAGCGTTGAAACAGTTTTGACCCACATAGTTATCGAGGACATGATTCACTACGGCGAGTTATCGGCTGCTTTCTGGCAGATGGGTTTGCAAGCACCTTACATGGCCTTTTGGCAATATAAACATCAGCACCCTTAGGCTAACCCGAAAGGATAGAAGATAGCGAATCGCGAACTATACTTTTAATTAAGCAGACGAAAGATAGAAAAGCACTAGAATGTGCTTGTGGCCACAGTTTGTGCTTCACCGCTTATGTCGTTTGCGATGGTGCTTTTCAAGTAGCCCGTTCTGACTGGAACTAACGTGTTTGCAGTCGCTAAAATATTCTGGGCAATATTCATCATAGCTTGCCCAACCGCCTCCGGATACTGCTCACAAAGACAGCTCAGGCAATTCTTTTTTGCATCAAAATTCGACAAATTAACCTGGAGAGAAATACCCATATTGATTCACCCTAACCATCGGAATAGAATGAAGCGAATCTTCAGTTACACGCAAATAACTTAGCTAGAAAATTAATACTAGTTGCAGATAATGAAGCTGGATAGGTCGATTACACTATGAAGTCTCTGATAGTCTGTTACTCTTTCCATCACAATAACACTCAGAAGGTAGCTGAAGCTATGGCAAAGGTTCTCGATGCACAAATAAAGACTCCACTTCAAACAAACCCCGAAGAGCTTCAACAGTTTGACTTAGTAGGGTTCGGCTCAGGAATATTTGGAGAAAAACACCACGAAAGTCTGCTTGAACTGGCTGATAAACTCCCTCAAGTCACAGATAAAAATGCATTCATTTTCTCAACAAGTTTTGTGGGTGTTGATTCGCTGTTATTTGGGAAAACTTCAGGTAAATTTCACACAGCACTTAGGGAGAAACTGCAATCTAAAGGCTACACTATTGTTGATGAGTTTAATTGCAAAGGCTTTAACACTAATCGCATCTATGGTCGGTTTGGTGGAATGAATAAAGGCAGACCTAACGCTGAAGACCTCAAACACGCTGAAGAGTTTGCTTCAAAGCTCAAAAATTCAATATAAAGGTCCCCTTTTTAGTAGCTTGAAAAAAACGATGCAGTCCCGCTGCATTCTCCTAAGCTATTTTCGTTACTCTGTGCTCTACAAGAACCTGAGAACCGTTTTTGTAAGTCACAATCCAAGAGCTAAATTTTGTCTTAAATTTCTGGTTTGCCGCCCTTTTTAGTTCTGCCATTCACTTCACCTGCCTATTAACTTGAGATGCTGAAGTAAACGGCGTCAATGTTGATCATAACGCGGGTTACTTCAGTTGCGTTACTGTGAATCGGCTCTCCGGTTACTGCATAGTTTGGGTCTTGTAAGTGTATGATGCGGGTAACTTCAGCCTGCAATGCTTCCAAAGTGGATTCTGCAGTGGCTAAATCGGCTGTGCTTTGGCTAGCGTTAACAACAATTATGTCGACCACAAGTTTTTCGGTAACCAGGTAGCATTCGCGGCTAAGGGCGTCAACCTGCTTGCTAGGGCTCGCGTTATAGACAGCTACTTGCAAGGGTCCTTTTCCCTGAGTAATTCCAATTGCATCCATGCGAGTTGTAGGCCACAAAATATTCGCGGTAGCCACTGGACTTGATAGCTCCCAATTTTCCTGTAGCAACTCCGAAACCGTTAAGGCTTGATTTACAGCCACCTAGGCTTTCCTCCGCCTTCTGCCGAAATAATAAAGAAGCCAACCTATCACGAAAAGCGCTATAGCAACAGGAATAAGCAGAAGCCCAAGTTTTCGTTTTACCATTCCTAAAGCCCCATTCCCTTGCACCGAGGAATATCATGCCCTAACTTTGCTTCAGCGCCTATGGCAACCGTTGAAAGATTCACCATATTTCGGGTAAAACTGTCCTGGAAGCTTTGCACTGCGCTTTGAAATGAGAATTTTCCAATGGTGCCTTTGGTTACGAATAGGTCGCCAAGCTTGTAATCTGCCGCGCCCAAAAGCATGCCGCCGCTTGCAGCAACTAAAACGCTCATGCATGCAAGGTCTAAGGCGGCTAACTGCGCAAACGAGTAACGCGGATCCGTTGATGTTACGGTGGGCACCAAGCTGCCTATGTAGGTGTTCGCGTGATCAACGAATGCTTGGACGCTGTTGCTTGAAACAGAAAGCCCATAAACCAGATAATTGCTGTTGCTATCTGGTCCGGTAGCATTTAGAAAGCCGATAACTTCTTCTAGCGAAGTTAACGCTGGGTAAGTTGACGTGAAAAGTCTCCGTAAATTGGTTAATTTGAAGCCGGCTTTACGGTCCATAGTTAAAAGATATGGGCAAAACAAACTAAGCTTAACTAGTTGCTAACCCTGTGATCGCGGCTTGGCATTGACCGTTGAGTATGATCGGAGCATATCGGGTGCTGAGAATCGGCTTCACCAGTTCCTTGGATTTGAGCAGCTCAACATCGGTTGTGAGCGGTCTCTTCACGAGGAACATCCCTAGAGGGGCATAGGAAGCAGAAAGGTTCTTGCCTGTTGACAAGCAAATGATGGTCCCTGCGGGAACAACGTTTGACCAGCAAAGTTCCCATTCGCCCAGCATCTGGATCGGCTTCTGAGTAATCGGCGAGATCTCGTTGCGGTATAGGCTGTAGTTAGGTAGGTTCTTGATGTCGCGTTTCTGGATCGGGTTGCAGACAATGGTGTCCATCAAAAAGTCTCCGGCGTTGATCAAAGCTTCAGCATTGTTGAAGTCTTCCATGCCTGCAGTGTTTGCCTTGGTGAATTCGGTGCCTGTTACAGTGATTGTTTTGCCGGTGCATCCAATGCTATTTGCGCTTGGAACTGCAGCAAGCATCACGGTCCAGCAGTCAAGTTCAATCTGATACGCCAAGACGTCTGGCTAAACTTTTCAGCTGTTGATTAACCACTGGCAAGTCAACGTCTTCAACGACTTCTTTAGGAATCTCCACGGCTTCCATACGTTTGTATGGGCTAATGGTAGCGTATTTCATAGGTGTGTAATCCACGGGTGCAGCGGTGCCTGGCGCAACTTCGCTTATGCCTACACTGTGAGAGCCGTTTTCAATCGCGTAAGTCTTAGTTCGGCCATGCTTCAAAACGTCATCTGTGAGTAGTCTTTTCAAGAATCAGGTTTGGCATAGTCATTTCTATGATAACCTGGTTCAGTTCTGGATACTGAATCGCAGCACTATCAACAAAGGTTAGAGCGTCTTCTACAAAACTCATTTTTCTTTTTTCCTCCAAAAATAATTATTTTGATTTTTCTTCTCGCTTTCAAAAAAACTGAAAGGGTGATCCTCGGTTACCCGAAGATTATTTGAACTTGCGCGTTATTTGCGCCACCAACAACTACGACTCCGCGTCGATTCGACAAGGCATTGATGATTGCTGCGAGACCTGAAGCTGTGATTACTCCTGTGGTTGTGTTCGCTGTGATTGTTGCGCCAAGAGCTGCATCAGTAGTAGCTGCCAAAGCGGCTATGCCGCCGTTAGCTGAAACGACTACTGCGCCTGCTGATAATGTGCCGCCTGAAGTGTTCTTGCAGCGTATCCTGTGACCGAAGACATAGACGTTAAGCAGTTGATTGCCAAAAGTGTCTACGGGAGGCACTGACTGGACAAAGCCGACGAACGCTGCGTTAGCGCCTGCGCATAAGCTGACTGCGTTATTGCTTGAGACGTAGACTGGGTCGCCTACTGCGGGAGATGTGTAGCCTGAATCTGCTAGGAAAGTCTGCTCTAAATCTGGAATTACTTTAGGTCCTGACACCGTCAAAACTCAACTTTATTCTGCCCTCCTCAGGGTCTGTATGCGTTATATCCGCGGTTAAGCTGCCCATGCGTTTCGCAGCAGCAGCTAATTCGAGCCCAGCTTTCTTCAAACTGCCCTTCGATGCAAACATGTTGTTTAGTCGTTGAGCGTCATCGATTCCTGGCGCCCTACGCCTGCACCAGCCGGGTCCCGACATGCCTTTCCCGTTTGGTCGAGGCTTAGGAACTGCGGCTTCAACTGCTGCTTTGACAGTTGTTTCTATCTTAGCCTCTAGTTTTTTTTCATTTTCCGCAATGGCTGCTTTGCAGGCATCCATGATCTGCGTTGTATTCTTTGTTAATTCGTCTTCTAGCTGTTGATAGGTCAATTCCGTGCCAGCTTTCGGTTTTTCACCTGGAGCTGTCGGAGCGATTGGTGGCTGATTTTCACTTGAACTCATTTTATTTTTTTCTCCTTTTATTTTGTTAAGCCCGTGTAAGTCAGGCTGTAACTTTGCTTTCAGATCTTTTAGGCCACAAGGGCACCGCGACTTATCCGCACACTCACAGACAGAGGCAACAAGCCCTTGGCGCTGCGATTCATCCATAGCAGCCGCAAAACCCTTCAAATGAAAATTGTTATTTTCGTAAGCCCCCTCAGCAACAATACTGAGTTCTACGCAGCGCGGTTGATGCACGATCTCCCAGGCGCCGGCGCAGAGGTGAATCATCACCATGTTGGCGTCTCGGGTTTTACCCTGGCATAAGCTGCAGACAATGTTATCTGAGACGACTTTGGGGCTAACCATATGGAGATATTTCTTTTCAATCTGGGTCAATAAGTACGGGATCGCCAGAGACTTCAGCCTCAAAAAAAACTTGTTCCCTACACGCTTAGTTTTCGAAACTACGCCCTTTGACGTCTTCCACGTGATCCCCGTGATTAATCCTGAGCTGAGCTTTTGCGAGTGAAGAACAAAAATAGTCTAAATCTTGCTCTGGGACCTGCCAACGGTTTTTGTTAACTGAAGAATCAATTGCTTGCCCCTCGATAATGCCAGTTTTCCTTAGATCATCTAGGCTGGCTTTTACATCAACATCATAGAGCAATTCCAAGCTTATTCTACACCCGTTTTTCTCTAACTTTTTTGATAATTTGATCTTGACAAAATATGGAAACAAAATGTTTTTACTGAACAGCAGCTTTTGAGTTAGTGGTAATATTTTTGGACCGTAAAGAAGCAGTTTTAGTTGAAGGTTAAACCATGATCTCAAAGATTTCCAAAGGAACAGGAACAAAATTCTCCAGAGTTGCCCTCATACTTGCTATAGTGATGATTGTGAACGTCGTGATAATCATCCTTTTGACTCCAATCGGCTTTGAGACCCGCCCGACATCCGCCTTGAAGACGCTCGGCTACATTGCGATTACTACTATTTTTGTCGGTCTCGCACTGGACTTGACGTCAATTGTCCTTCTGTTCAAGAGAATCAGAGTTAGATTAGCTTCAAGTCTTGTGATCATTAGCTCGGTCGCCTTCCTCTTGGTCGTTTTGGTAGATCGAACCGGGTCCTTCTTCTCGGTACCAACCCCTCCTGCAATTAACCACCTCGAATACATCTTCGCTCCCGTATTGATCGTGACTCTCATTATAGCGTCATTGGTCTACAGAGAGAGTAAGCCAACTTCAAGCAATTGACTTTGGTCGAACTCCAGACACAGAATCCGCAACAAGCTTTCGACAATTGCTGCATTATTTCCAGCTTTCACACTCATACAACTTCAAGCATTTTGAAAATCTGACTGCTTAACACAGTAACATGCGCAGTTCGGGTGTACATTGCAGGCGAAGGTATCATCCGCGACAAATTCACCGTAGGGGAAAGATATCCCGTAAATCATCAGGGTCTTCCAGCTCATATTCGTCGCCGTCGTAATCTTCGCATTTTTGGCAGGTGTTAGGGTTCTTGGAGTTGTAGAAGCGCCAGGTAGAGAATTTCATGTTAGGGTTAACAACTGCAGCTTCCAAAGCTCTTACAGCACGAACCGCGTTAACGGCTTCAAGGCAGAGCTCGCACAAGATATGACGCCCCGTTTCCGTCTTTGACTAATTTCGTGGGAAACCCACCAGGCGCTTTCTTGGGAGCTCCAGGTGTCTCAAACTGCCGCCCTTCAGGCATCATTGGCGCCGGAGCGGGCACAGACTTCAAAACTCCATCGATCTTTTCGGGTAAGCCTAATTCGCCACGAGCCTCTTTATCGCCCATCAACATGTTATTGTATAGGTCAATTACGCGGCTCATCTTGACGTCTGTGGGCGGCTCCCAAATCGGCTTCCATTTTATCTTCGGGATCTTATCCGGTATGATCAAGGCTTCAGGGAATTCGCCGCGTAAGATTAATGGGAAAAGCTGCATTTCATAGACGCCGCTGCGGTGTTTCTGACGCATACGAAGCCTTGTTATGAACTCCTGCATTACGATGTCTGCCGTGGCACGATTTGCGCCTTCAACATCCCCGAGAAAAATCTTAGGTATGCCAAGTTGGCTGTCACGTTGCCTCTCAAGGTATTCGATCCACCATTCTGCCTTCAGGTCCTTGGTTAAGGAAGACATTGGCGTGACCTCGACGTCGCCTCTTACTGTCAGATCCGTGCCTTGATCACGCGAAGCCAATGTATTAGACATAACATCTAGTTGTGGGTCGCTCCATGGCTCAGGCATCCCGGGTGCACCGTTCCCACCGCATTTAGCGATGAGCATTGGTTTGGTGTAAACTTTCATGATTTTAGCCATGTCAACTTGGAAGTCATCAATTAACGCTTGAATATGCAATATGCTACGCAGGGAAGAGGTCCCGTAGGCATTCTCAAAGAACCAGCTGGAAACGTTATTGAGTGTTCGATAGATTTCTTCAGGGTCAAAAACTACAGGCGGGTAGACTCTGCAGCTGAGCATAGCCGAAAATGTTTTTGTAGCAGTCTTGGCGAATCCGCATATATTCAGGGTCAAGGGTTTTTAGCCACAGTACCTTGGCTCCATATTCATCCATCACTGGCTCAGTATAACTGGTGCCGAAAACCTGCGCGTCTTTCTCTTCGCTTCGCATTGTATCCAAGCATATCATGGGATTCAAGCCATTCTTCTAAGAAATCGCGGAAGGTGTTTGTGCCGCCTTCCAAAGTGAACCCGTTTGAAATCTCCAAGTTAACTTTGACGTCAACTGAAGCCTGGATACGCGGGACAAAAGAGTATAATGCCTTGAACTTCGGCAGGTCTTCAACGGGTGTGACTCCCCAGATGCGATCCCAAAGTGACGTGTATGGGCTGCTGACAAAGCCGATCCCTGAAGCTGCCAAGTTGTAATTGTTGACGTACTGCATTAAGTTCCAGTCGCCACGCCAAGCAACAGGGACCTCTGTTTCACGCTGCGAAACTGCTACTGCATTTGGCACGTTGCGTAGCGGGTTAGGCATCGTCAATGAGAGATCTTTTCTAAGAGGCATTTAGGCACCTATTTCTTTTCTTCAACTTTAGGCGTCTCAACTTCAGCGGATATCTCAACTTCATCAACTACGATATCTCGCATCAAGTCCACGCCGTTAATTTTAAAACGTAATTTACCCATGCGAACGTTCGCAACTTCCAAGCCGAGAACCTTAATGACTTCATCTTTAGCATTGGCAGAAAGCAAAACTTTATCCAAACTTAATCATCCTCGTTTAACGTTGGTTTTTTCTTAACTACGGCTACGCCTTTTCCTTCAGGCATTGACGTTACTCCAAGTAGATTTCGAGCCATGACTTCAACGCAGTCTAAAGCGTCGTCATGTGCACTTCTTGGGAACTGGACCCATTGCTGAAAGAATTCGCTTTGGCTATACATCCAGGCGGGATTGATGGTCATGCGTTTAGATTCAAAATGGCTGCTGAGTGGGATTAATCGTTCTTCTTTGCCTTTTGAGGTTACTGTGGGAACAATCGGCAGGCCTTGCAGCTGGGGCATGTACATGATGACTTTTTGGAAAGCGTTTGATTCAACGTAAATTTTGCTGTAGTTGTGGATCCCGTGAAGTTGCAGAATTAACTGCATAGCTGCAGGATACGGCAAGAGCTTAGCATAAACGTCATAAAGATATGCTCGATTTAGGACCCGATCATAACTTGCGGTGCTGATGGCAAATAAGTCGCCTTCGCCGAGAGCTGGATCAATCCCCGCGTATTTTGGCAGGTTAGGTGAAGGCACAAAGTTATTCTCTGTTTCATTCCAGGGATGCAGCCATTCAGCCTTAAGCAAATCGCCAGTCATGCTTGTTGGGTCATTTTGGTATTGGCTGTTAAAGTAAACTGTGCCGATATCGGCTTTTTTCTGCATTAACCGTTCATAAGGCCACACTTCAGGCCAAAGAACCTGAGGCGCCTCGCCCTTCTCAACGTTCTCATAATTCTGGATCGCACGGTAAATCCTATAAGGCCAGCCTTTGCCGCCTTTCTCCGGAGGCGAAATCAAATCATTATAAAGATCGGCATAATGCCACCGGGTCCCAATCACCAAAGTTGCGCCATGGGAAAACAGGGTTGTCAACAGGAGTTTAAAGAACCATCGACTAGCCTTCTCAAGCTGATTAGGAGTGTTAACGTTCTCCTCATCAATTATGTCGTCAGCGATTATCACATCGAAGCCGCGGCCAGTTAACGAACCGCCCAAACCGCAACCATACAAGGTAGCAAACTTACTGATGACCTTGCGATTAACAAAAAATTCGCTGTCAGTCCATTTTTGAGGGTTCTTAGGTTTTAAATCGCCAAAAACACTGATAAATCGCGGATCATTTTCGATTCGATTTCTTATCGCAGCGACAGTTTGCTCAGCCAAAGGAGCGGTTTTGCTGACAATCCCAATTCTTATTTCAGGATAATTCCCAATTAACCAACTGGGATAATTAATAGAAACGCACTCACTTTTCGCGTGCTTTCGTGGAGCCTCAAGATGAAACTGTTTTAGCGCCTTCGTATGCCAAGGCAAAGGGCTAAAATGGGCGGGATCATTGGCCGGCTGAAGCAGATTATACCATTCATCTTGAAACCAAGCAGTGTCGACGTAACCCATATACCGCGCAAAATACTGCAGACTACTTCGGGCCAGCTGCTGTCTCTTCTCTTGTGAGAGCCTCTTCAGCTCGTAAAAGGGCATTTCTCTCATCATCCGAAAACTTACTCAAATCAACCATTACTTCAGTTCCTTCAACCTTCACTTGTTGAGCAATATTCACATGTACCTCAGGATTTTTCCTTGGAGTAAGTTGCTCAATCTGACGGTAACGATACTCAAGCCTGACTTTGCGGTCCTCTTCCAATGCGATATCAGCGTCCTGCTGACGCTTAAGCTCCTCAAGCTCTTCCTCAGCAGTAATGCTCTGCAGGTCACGTTTGATAGTGGCTTCACTCCAGGTTACGCCTGTTTCGTCAGCAATCCTTCGCTGAATATCCAAAATCTTGTAACCAAGCTTTCTCAACTCGATAACTCGGCGCCGACGAGCAGCTACCTTAAGCTCAAAAGTTGATCCGTGACCAGGTTTTGTCTTCTTTTTCAGCGCATTTCAGCTCATTTTCCAACTTCACAATGATAGCAAGCGACCTTTCCCTACGCAGTCGCTGAGCTTCAAGATCTAGAAAAGGCAAAGCTGGAAGAGACGTCATTTCTCAGGTTCCTTCACTTGTTTATCTTTGCTCTTATCGCAAGGCTCTTCACAATCACTGCAACGCTTAGGCATTAAAACCCCTTCAGAAGCCAATACTCTAAAAGCCCAGTTAATGCGACGCCAACGACCAGGGCGCCAAATGCTTTAAGGTTGCTAACCCAACTCTTTTGGATAGCCTCATCAGTCCGTTCTTGCTGTTGACATTTGTAGAGCTCACTAATTTTATCAAAAAGAGTCCGGATAACGCCGCTGTTCAATCCTGTTAGATCCTCGCCAAGCAGCGATTCCAACGCCTTGTTAATTTGAACAATTACCTGGCGGCTTTCAGCATTCGCCTGAGTGTTTAGGTTAATCTGCGTGATGTAGGGACAATGAGGATTCTTGCAGGCATCACCGCACAATTCCTTGTCATAAGCCATTAAGAAGCATCCTCAATAAGCAGCTTAATCGTAGTGGGTGACTCACCAAGCGGGGAAGTCAAAACCTCACCGTACTCAGCTAAATGCTGCGTAAAACCCAGCCTATCCTTCAACTGAGCCATAACTTCCTCCTCGTTTTCTGGCGTGTAAACCGTCTCTGACAAGAGCCGATCTTTGAAACTGTACGTTAACAGAATGTTCCTGATCTGTCGTCTCTCTTGCTTGCGAAGTTTAGACTCAAGACTACTGCGTTTACCCATCCAAGAAACACCTCTCCATTATTGGTTACAGCTGTACACTCCACTTTCCTTTTGGGCCCTGTGAAGCTGGATAAGGGGGGCTGCAACCATTAACTTAGCGAGTTAGCCTGCAAAATACCTCACGAACAAGCTATTTAAGCTCTAACGGTTGCTTCGTTGTCTTCTTAAGTGTGTGCACAAGTTTTCCCCAGCATTTACGGCAATATCCACTCTTATTTGAATGAGAAAGTTTGTTATTGCAGCCCTTGCCCTTGCATCTAGGCATTGACTGCGCCTCCAAATTTACTCTTGGGAATGTACTGCAGAGTGACGGTTAATCGGTTTTTGCTGTTTGATGATCGAATTTCCCGATTTATTCGGCTGTCGGTTCTTCCGCCGCTAATATGACCGACACGCTTAACCTTCCAATTGGAAAGATTGCCGTGAACAAGCTGCGGGTTAGTTGTCAAAAGGTAGAATGGCAAGTTAATTTGGCTCGTGTAAAGTTCAGCTATGAAGTTAAGAAGGCGCTTCCCAATCCCCACACCCTGATAATCAGGCAGGACCACTAAACGCGAAACACGATAATAATTGCTTTTCATGCGTATATGAGCAACTGCGATAAAGGCAACAGGCTTCTCGCCGTACTTTGCAACATAACAGCGCACTCCAGCACCAAGCCGCTTAGTGTTCAGATAGTGATGCTCCCTAAACACCTGCCACATGGATAAACCGCATTTATGCACTGATAAATTGATTGTTGGGTGACATCGTTTTTTTTTACCGTTGTGTAATCGGTGAATTCTCCGGTATCCGTGTTGTAGATCCAGTCAGGTTCCAGCCAGTCTAAAACGTCAAAGTGGCATGTTACAGCGATAAACTGTTTTTCAGGTTGATGCCTAACCGCACGACTAATCGCGTAAGACCCGACCTGGGCAACTGTTCGGTCAACGACACTTGTGAACTCATCAAATACCACGAGCTGTTGAGGCAGACAGAGTGCATGTGCAATGTCAACTCGCATTTTTTGCCCTTGGCTAAGGTAACTATAAGCTTTCAGCCAGCTGGGCGGTTCACTGAAACCACTGCTACATAATGCGGCGCCGATAGCGCTAGGTGTGAGGGCAGCTGGAAAATCGTTAAGGAAACAGGGTTCTTTGTAGCGTTCTTTGAGGTCTGCATAATAAGCCTCTGGCCAGCAGTGTTTTGCGATGCTTGTTTTGCCGCTGCCGCTGCTGCCGACAAGAACCCCGATTTGCCACTTTAAACCTTCAATCGGAATGTTACCTTTAATGCGCTTTTCCAATTTGACTTCTTTTAAATCGTAGGTGCCGATACTGCTTGTTCGCGGTAAGTGTTGCCTGCGTGCCAAGTGTAAGTAAAATCCCAACTAGGCAAAAGTTAGCATCTCCAAGTTTTTGTCTTCAATCATAAGTTAAGCACCCTTACTTTCCAGCCTTTAGCGGCAAGTTCCTCAAACTTTGCCTTCTGCTCAGCCTCATCTTTACAATCGATAACGAGCTCATAGTTTTCTGGGATCATGTTTGAACCCTCACGCGGACCGCCTAGTTCCTCTGGGAGCTTCTCGCCAACGGCAGCCAGCAAGGCTTTCAAATCATCCTTCTCGCCAGCCTCGATAATTCGTATGTACTCGGCGCTGTCGAGCTCCCTGCTATGCTTGCCTTTGAGTTTGTTTAGAATTTGCCGAAGCATTCTTCGGTCAACATCAGAGACTGGCAGCCGCAACACTGGAGCAAAAAACTCATTGTGGGCCTTGCATACCTGTGCTCGCTGCTCGCCATCAGCAAAAACGCCATCCTTATTCGTTATGATCGGGTACGTCCAACCGTATTTCTGAAGACTTTGCCAAATTTGCTCTTGCTGCTTCAATGTCATCTTGTTCGGATTCTGCTCATCCGACTTCAATAGGCGAATATCTGCAACCAGAGGCAAATAAGCCTCCGGAACCTGAATTGTTGTCTTTTTCTCAGTCAAGCTGGCATCAAATTTAAAATTTGACTTTGGAGAGAAAAAGGCTGTTGTTAGGTCTTAACAACAATTGTTAAATATTAACAACCTGAGAAATATTGAGAGAACCAGTAAATGCACAAACACCCCGTTAGCATAGCCCTCTCAAACCGCATACTGCAAAAAATAGATCAAGAAGCCACACGTCAGAAAAGGTCAAGAAGTGAATACGTTGAGCTTCACTTCGAAGATGTTTTCGCTAATCAATGAACTGGCTTACGTCAAAACGCTTTTCTTTTTCAATCTAAGATAAGCTGTTCCCGTCGCCGACGTCGCCACTATTGCAATGATCGCTATTATAACATATTCAGTGGGCAAACCGTTGCCTAAGAAACCCGAATGAAGCGTTGGAATTAGAGGCGGATTATCCGTTGCAAGATAGGTGCTCGGCACTTGAATCCAAGTGCCGTTATAGTTTAGCCAAATATGGTACAAAATTGGAATTCCCGTTGGGGTATATTCCAAATTCGGCACATTGCCGCCATCAAAGCCGCCGTCGATGAAGCCGATTTGAGTGGAATTATTGACTGGAAAAGCTGGTCCTCCAACGGGTACTGTTCCTGAGCTTATTATTTGGTTTGCCGTTGGAAGATTTGGCCAGGAAGCTGCTATTTGACTGTTGCTCAAAGGAATAGTTTCCCATTGATAGGTGACGTGTGGTGGAAACAATGCGAAATACGCGATTGGTGCTATAAGCAGAGCCACAATTTCTATAAACAAAACACCCGCTACCACTGGAGAAGATAGCCTTGTCGAGTTGTTTAGAATAGGTTTGGTGGGTTGTGGACACCATCTTCGAAGTTTTCTTAGAATGTTCATTCTTTTTCACCTGTTATTTATAGCGGCGGTTTTTTTCAATCTCTTTTGAAACATTAAAACAACCAGCAAGGCAATAATAACTGCTGCGACTACTCCAAGGGCAATAGTGGCTATCGGCAGTATAGTAGAAATCAGCGTCGGATGAGTGAGCGGATGATAGTCAATGTTATTCTGATCTATGACGTATGTTCCCTGCCCACGATAATTGCTCCAGTAATTACCTACCGTACCGTTATCCCAAAAGTTGCTTACTCCAGATTCCTGTAAGAGGTTTACCTGACCCAAGCTGTTGTTTTCAAAATTGTTATCATATATTGTATTGTTTGAAGAGCTAAACCACACATTAGCCATAACCGTTGTTGGTGAGTTCGTTTTCATATACCTGATT
>CAVYHV010000029.1:0-98012 GCA_963768425.1 Candidatus Bathyarchaeota archaeon
GAATCCATGATTACAAACACAACGGCAACAAACATGTCCGTAAATGCCACTTTTACTCAGCTAGGATCCATGGGCTTTTGCCGCGGATGCAGTGCAACTGATCACTCCTTCAACCAACACTCTGACGCTTTCGCCTAATAGCGGTCCTGTTGGTCAGACATTTACCGTCTCTGGAAGTGGTTTTGCAGCTAACTCTCCGCTTTTAGCAACGTTTGCAGGCTCGATAGTACCTTTCAGCTTTACTACCACCGCTTCGGGGAATATCCCAGCTGGCGCCACAATTACAGTCCCTGCAGGTTCAACCTCTGGTAGCAAACAAGTTGAAGTCGTCGATAGTAAGTTCAATTATGCTAATGGCACTTTCACAGTTAACTCGCCTGGCATAACTGTGAGTCCACCGAACGGCGCCGTTGGCACATCAGTAACGGTGACAGGTACTTACTTTGTTTCTTCTGCAACTATTACTCTCAACCTCAACGGAAATCCTCTAGCAACGACTCCCTCTATTGTTACTACGAACGCCGCCGGAGGTTTTTCGGCAACTTTTGTAGCTGCTGGTACGGCAGGTGTTCAGACAGTTTCGGCGACTGACGGAGTTAATTCTGCGAATACCGTTTTCACTATCACTCCTTCAATTACGATCACACCTGCAAGCAGTCCTAAAGGCTCTCAAGTTGCAGTATCGGGAACGGGCTTTGCTGCCAATTCAGCTGTTACTTTAACATTTGCTGGGCAACCGATTTTGACTTCTCCAGGGACAATAGGTACGGATGTAACTGGCTCATTCTCCGGTGCAACATTTGTTGTTCCAACCTCATATACTGGTGTTCAGACAGTTGTTGCAACGGACACTAACCATAATTCTGGCTCATTTTCTTTCACCGTCGCCGCCGCAACGATATCTCTGAGTCCCGCCGGCGGACCAGTCGGCACAACCGTTACAATAACGGGAGGTACCTTCGTGGCCTCATCTTCAATAACAATAGACTTTGACGGAGTAGCAGTCGCCACTACCCAAGCCAACAGCCTTGGCCAAATCCCCTCAGGAGTAACATATCAAATACCAGTAACCACCGCCGGAGCTCACTCTTTCACAGCCTTTGACACAAGTTTAAACTCAGCCTTCGCCACTTTCACAGTTGCCCCCTCAATAACAATAACTAGCCCAACAAGTGCTTCGGGCGTCGTGGGTTCATCAGTAACTATCTCAGGTTTAGGCTTTGCAGCTAACTCGGGATTGACTGCAACACTAGGGCGGAACTTCCGTAATTCTTAGTGGTACAACAAGTACTACTGCCCTGGGTTCATTTGCCGCAGCGACGTTTACCGTTCCCTCTTCAACCGCCGGCAGCAATACTATAATTTTCTCAGATTCTGCAATTCCAACCCAAAATACCGCCTCCACCACATTTACTCTTCTACCATCAATCTCATTAGCCCCAAACAGCGGCAACGTCGGAACCACAATCACATTGTCAGGGTCCGGTTTTGCTGCCAACTCCCAAATAACCGTAAAATACGGCACGAACACAGTGACTACAAGCCCCGCTACAGTTACAACTTCCGCTTCAGGCGCTATTCCTTCAGGCGTCACCTTTACTGTTCCAGCTTCCACGGCTGGCGTCAACACAGTTACTGCAACTGATCAAAGCTCCAACACAGGATCTGCCCAATTCACAGTGATTCAAGCCATTACTCTAAGCCCAACGAGCGGAAACGTCGGCTCGACAGTCACTGTTTCAGGAACAGGTTTTGCTACCTCCTCAATAGTAACAGTAAGTTATAATGGAGTCGCACAAACTTATCCGACTTCTAACAACGTCGGCTCATTTGCCGCAGTATTTGCTGTTCCTTCCTCAGTGCACGGAGTTTACACCGTCCAAGCTTCTGACAGCAGCGGCAATACTGCGTATCGCTTCGTTTACGGTGACTTCCGGCATTACTTTGAGTCCAACCAGTGGTGTTGTAGGTACAACCGTTACTGTTTCTGGTAGTAGTTTTGCCGCTTCTTCGACAATTACGATAAAGTTTGCTGGCGTTACCCAGATGACCATTCCGGGTACAGTAACAACTAGCAGTTCAGGTTCATTCTCTGGCGTGACGTTTACAGTTCCTGCATCAGCCGGCGGTCCTCAAACGGTCTCTGCCACTGACGGTAGCGGTAACACTGGATCAGCTACGTTTACTGTAACTGCTATTACTTTGACTCCAACTACTGGTGCTGTGGGTTCAACGGTTACTTTGACGGCTACTGGCATGCTTGCTTCGCATTCGGTGACGGCTATTTTCGGTGGCACAGCAGTTACTTTGAGTCCCTCAACCACGACTTCAACGGGCAGCTTGTCTGCTACGTTTACTGTTCCTGCTTCAACTTCGGGCAGTAAGACGGTTACTTTGACTGATGGCGTTAATTCGCCTACGGCAGCGTTTACGGTGACTTCTTCTATTACTTTGAGTCCTACTACTGGGTTGTTGGTTCGACGGTTACTGTTACTGCTACTGGTATGCTTGGTTCTCATGCTGGTTGTACGGCTACTTTTGGTGGTACGGCGGTTACTTTGAGTGCTTCAACTACGACTGCTACGGGCGGCTTGACGGCTACGTTTACTGTTCCTGCTTCGACCTCTGGCAGTAAAACGGTTAGTTTGAGTGATGGTACGAATTCCCCAACTGCTTCGTTTACGGTGACTTCTTCTATTACTTTGAGTCCTACTACTGGGATTGTTGGTTCGACGGTTACGGTTACTGCTACTGGTATGCTTGGTTCTCATGCTGGTTGTACGGCTACTTTCGGTGGTACGGCGGTTACTTTGAGTGCTTCAACTACGACTGCAACGGGTGGCTTGACGGCTACGTTTACTGTTCCTGCTTCGACTTCTGGCAGTAAAACGGTTAGTTTGAGTGATGGTACGAATAGCCCAACTGCTTCGTTTACGGTGACTTCTTCTATTACTTTGAGTCCTACTACTGGGATTGTTGGTTCGACGGTTACGGTTACTGCTACTGGTATGCTTGGTTCTCATGCTGGTTGTACGGCTACTTTCGGTGGTACGGCGGTTACTTTGAGTGCTTCAACTACGACTGCAACGGGCGGTTTGACGGCTACGTTTACTGTTCCTGCTTCGACTTCTGGCAGTAAAACGGTTAGTTTGACTGATGGCACTAATTCGCCACGGCAACTTACACGGTGACTGCTTCTATTACTTTGAGTCCGACTTCCGGCGGTTCTGGCATAACCGTGACTGTAACTGGTTCCGGTTTTGCCGCTTCATCTCAAATAACTATCACATACAATGGAATTACTCAGACGACCAATCCAACAACTGTCACTACAACTTCTTCTGGAACGTTCAGCTGTACATTCACTGTTCCTACTGAGGGGACTCATACCCGTACGGTTACTGCTACTGATCTTTCATCCAATTCTGCTTCGGCCACTTTCCAGCACTCTTGATAGCCATTGCACCAAGCACAAATACAGGAGTTGTGAATTTGAAGTTTACACGGTTTATATTGACTCTACGGGAATTAATTTTGGAGACGCTAACTTGAAGCTATGGAAACCAAAGGGTAAACAGGAGCAACAGCAAAAACCAGCCGATAATGTGGCAATGATAGATGAGGAAACACCTGGCCCCGCCGTAGAAGCTTCAACGGAAACTTCCGGAGTATCAGATGTCGCTGAAACTTACAAGGAGCATTATCCTCTTTTAGTCCCATTCTCTTATGCTGCCATCGTTGAAGACGAAAAAAACGATGTAAAATACACAGTTTTAGAACCAACATTAACTGAATCGGACAAGCTATCGTTAACTGAATTAAAGAACATCCTTTGGGATGAACTTTCAGTTAACCTTAAAAACCTCAAGGACCAGCAGGCAGCAGAAGACTATTTAAAATACAAAATTCTGGAAACAGCAGTTAAATATAACACTAGTGTTGACAGCAAAACACTGGGAAAATACCAGTATTACATTACCCGCGACTTTATGGGTTTTGGAAAAATAGATGGAATAATGAGAGACGAAAACATAGAAGACGTCTCCTGCGACGGAGTCAACTCTCCAGTATTCGTCTGGCACCGCAAATACGAATCCATCCCATCCAACATAATGTTCGACACGCCGCAAGAACTGGAAAACTTCGTTTTCAAACTAGCTTACCTTTGCGGAAGGCACATTTCAATCGCGCAACCCATCCTTGATGGAACTTTAAATGATGGTAGCCGAGCCCAAGTAACTTATGGAACAGAAGTAACCCCTAAAGGCAGCACATTTACAATAAGAAAATTCAAGAAAAGCCCTCTCACCATCACAGACCTTATAATATACAAAGCTTTGTCAACTGAAATAGCCGCATATTACTGGTTTATCATAGAAAATAGGCACTCAGTCATGATCGGCGGCGACATCGGCGGAGGAAAAACCTCAATGTTAAACGCCGTTAGCCTATTCATTAGACCAACACTAAAGATAGTCAGCATAGAAGACACACAAGAAATACGCTTGCCGCACAAAAACTGGGAAATGATGGTCACAAGACAAGGCTTGGGAACAGGCGCTGGAGCAATGGGTGAAGCCGGAATCGGCAGCATCAGCATGTTCGACCTACTCAGAGCGGCACTCAGGCAAAGGCCAGACTTTATCATTGTAGGCGAAATCAGAGGCGAAGAAGCCTACGCACTATTCCAGGCTATGGCCACTGGACACTTAGGCTTAACAACGATACACGCTGAAAACGTGCAAGGTGTCTTACACAGGCTAACAACAAAACCCATGATGATCCCGCACACACAAGTGGAAAACTTGAACACTATTTCAATCGTCCGTAGGCTAGTCGTGAACAACGTTTCTTTAAGACGAACCATAAGCGTTTCAGAAATGGTTGGTTGGAACAAAGAAAAAGACGACTTTGAAGTTAAGGAAATATTTACTTGGGACGCAGAAAAGGACATTTACGTAAGAACAGGTAGAAGTCCACTGCTAGATAAAATAGCTGCGCAATGGGGATACGCACCAGAAGAAATTGATGAAGAACTAAAAATCAGACAAACAATTCTCGATTACATGGTAAGAAAACACGTACGCTCATACGAAGACGTTTCAAAACTGGTCCTAGATTACTTCTCAAATCCAGAGCAGGTATACAGAAAAGCAAAAGTGAGTTAACGATGAAGCTCGAACCCTGGACCACTGCTTACCAGAAACTTGGCAAAAAACTAGAAAAAATATACCCGCAATTTCAAGAGTTACATATTCAACTAAAAAAAGGAGGCGTGCTAATAGCATTCAAAGCATACGTCGCCTTCATGGTCCTAACCTCTATAATCGCTTTCATAATTGCTTTTCCCGTATCTTTCGCAGTTATTCCTTTTTTAATGAAAATCCCATTCTTTTCGGCAACAAATTTCGTTTTCAGTTTAGCAGCTGCAGCCGTAGCGGCGTTGGCAGCCCTTATGTTAATGTACATGTATCCTGGAATAAAGGCAAACAACAGGAATACGCCAATAGACAAGAATTTGCCTTACCTATCAAACTTCCTCACTCTACTATCAAGCTCAAATGTTCCACCTAGCGTTATTTTCGAATCAGTTGCAAAAATTGACACACTCAAAGAGTCCCGCCTAGAATTCAGCAACATCATTAGAGACATCGAAATCTTCGGTAACGATTTAATGTCTTCAATCTTAGAAAATGCCAAACTGACACCAAATGATTCACTTCGAGAACTACTAACTGGTTACGTAGCGACAGTAAGAACGGGCGGAAACCCAACCGAATACCTCAAAGTTACGTCTGACAAAATAACTCAGCAAAGAATGACAAAACTAGATGCAATGTTAGAATCGCTATCGGCAATGGCGGAAATATACATCATGCTTCTAGTCGCGGCTCCCTTGCTGTTCTCCGTTCTATTTGTAACCTTAGGCATGATAGGCAGCGGAACAGTTGGAGGTCTAAGCATGGCATCCCTCCTTTACCTGATGGTCTACATTGGAATCCCAATATTGGGTGTTACACTAATGGTTATTATGTCATCATTAGAAAAGTGATCGCTATGAAAGTAACTAACAGAACAATAAAACGATTAACGATAATTTCTACTTTAGCAGCGGCCACTTTCTTTGTAATAGCGCTAATATTCTACGTCCTTTCTCCCACACTCGATTACATGATTGTGATAGCCATTGCAATAGGTGTCGTTCCTCCCAGTATAACACAAGTAATTCATAACAGATGGAAAACCAAAATTGAAAAAGCAACGCCGGAATTCCTACGAGATTTAGCGACTGCATCACGGACAGGCATACCCTTGCAAGTAGCTTTAGAACATGCCTCAAAACGAATGTACGGGCCCTTAACTGGCGAACTACAAATATTAGTCGCACACATGAGCTGGGGCATGAACTTTAACGATGCCCTAACTGAATTTAGCGATAGACTTGATTTACCCCTAATCAAAAGAGCAACAGTCTTAATCAACGAAGCTGGAAAACACGGTGGAGACCTTAGCAACATCTTCGACTCAACCGCAAAATACCTAGAAAACATGAACGGTTGGAACGAAAAAAGAAGAATGCAGACATTTCCATACGTAGCCATATTCTACTTTTCAGTATTCATGTTTCTATTCATAATCATCGTTATCTCAAAAATGATGTTTGCCCCATTGTCCCACACATCTACTTCAGGCGCTGCTTCTTTCATAAAGCCAATTCTAACAGAGTCAGAATCACGTGGGCTGTTCTTCCATGGAGCCCTGTTGGAGTCACTGTTTGGAGGTCTAATCGCAGGAAAAGTAAATGAAGACTCTTTTCTCGACGGACTAAAACATGTAGCAGTACTTGCAATTGCGACAGGAGTGGCATTCTACTTCTTCCTCCCATAACGAAACAAGACTTAAATCAAGCCACTATAGATAAAATAATAAAAACCTTGGAAGACGCGAAAAATGAAGAAAAACAATGAATCAATCTTTGAAACAAGAAGCAGTGACATACAGTTCACAGCAGCCAAAACTTCAGTGCAGAACACAGAAACCATGCAAACTTTGGAATTAAACGATAAGATAGAGCTGGAGCGAAGAGAGGCCTACATTGAACCTAAAACACGTAACCTCCTAAGAGAGCTAATTCAATGTGAAGATAAAGATCAGATAATCCCAAAATACAATCCGGCATCAGGTTTTGTTTATCAACTAGCAGAACAAAAAACCGACGGATCAGAGAACAGTTATCTTTCAAAAGACTTCCTGGAAAATCTGGCAAGACTAGATATACTTAACAAAAGTTTTTATGATTCAGTATCGGTTTGTCCAAGTTGCTCTTCGACTATAATCACACTTCATAGTCGATGTCCAAAATGCAAAAGCCACAACATTGACAAGACAAGTCTAATGGAACATATCCCCTGTGGCTTCATTGATCAGAGAAACGAATATGTTGGTAACATTTGCCCAAAATGTGGCGAGCGGCTGATAGAAGGACAATTTAGAAACATGGGTCGCTGGTTCATTTGCAGAGATTGCAGCGAAAGATTCGAAGATCCTGAATATGATCTAAACTGTCGAAGCTGCGGTAAAGACTTCACAATTAAAGAAGCTCAACTGTCAGAGGTACCTAAGTTTTCTCTGAACCTAAAAAGAAAAAGAGAAATCAGGCAGAATGTTGCTAGCTTGGAAAGCTTTAGGGAACTTTTGGTGGGTCTAGGCTTCAGTGTTGAAATACCAGGACTTGCAACGGGCGAAAAAAGTGGAATGCAACATCACTTCAGCCTCATCGCTAAGAAACAAGTCAAAGGTCAAGATATGATTATAGCTCTCGATCATGCAGTTAGCGAACCTGAAGTTTCTTCCTCACCGCTGATCCTCTACATCTACAAAACGTCCGAAGTGAAGGTTGACATCCCGATTTTTGTCGCTATGCCTGCCATAAACGAAACAGCTAAAAAAATTGCTCAGGGACATGAAATTCTGTTGATAGAAGGATCAGCTGAAGAAAAAGAGGTAATAGAAAAAATAAAATCCCAAATTGAGTCGAAAATAGAAATGAAGCTAATTGAAGCTGAAATGAAAGAAAAAATGAAAAACCAAAAAGGCTCAAAGAACTCGTTTATCGACAAATTAGGAAAAATAACTGATTTGGGGAAAAAACCAAAAAACTAAATTAATCTGCAACCTAATCCGCTGAATCCAATAATCAATCGGGGATAAAAAAGTCCAATAACTGTTAACTTGCCTCGTTTTTCATCATTTAAACAATATTGGACAAGGAATTTTCAAACTAAAAAAAGCTTCAAAATTAGCAAACTAGATGCGGAAATAGGAAAATCAGGTGAAATGGAATTTGGGCGATTCCGTTTTTAGATGACTGTTTTTAGTCCCGAGGTTTCGTAGTTTTTGCGTATGTTGTTGATGTTTTCTTCAAACGATGTGTCCATGACAATCCATTTTGAAAGTGACCACTCACATTCAGGCCATTCCACGTTTGCTTGCAGCTTTGGAATTAAGGTTTTGCATGAACTTGCGTTCGAGGCGGCATGCGCCCAAACCAAAGATCTTGTGGATTATGTTGCAGAATTTTGCAATATTTTTAGGAATATCTTTCTTTGGTATATTAAAGTCCACTTCTAAATGCTGATAAAATGCGTTCTTGACCGGTAGACCTAGCGATGTCAAAACCTCATCAATCGCTTGAACTAAAACGTCATCAAACTGCTCCTGCCTGGACTTCATGACTAAGCTTGAGGCTATTCTCTTCTCGAGTTTCTTTTCCTGCAATGGAATTGAAGGGACTGCTGCTTGTGTTTTCCAAGTTTAAGTAAATTCTTTCTGTTTCTTGATTTTCTGAGAGTGAACCTGCCATCAGTTTTTCCTTCTACACCATCTTAAGCTTCTTTTACAGTTATACCTTGTTAATTGCTGATATTGATTTGAAATAAGATATGAGTCTGTAGTGTATATAAACATTTAAGATTTAATACGCGTGGATGCAAGAGTACAACACATAAACAGAATAATCACCAAAACGATCAATACCACATCAGAACGTCAATAGTGGAGCAAATACTGAAGGCGGGTCTGAGACTGATTATAGAAATTAACAGTTACAGTTAAAGATTCATCACTGCAACATAGCGAAGTTGAAATATCCATTTCAATTGAAAAAGACAAAGAGACATTTCGGACGCAAGAAGACCGCAAAGTGAGGCTAATTTGACGAAAAAGACTTTTCTAACTCTCAACAATATAACATGCCCATCAAGGCGAGGAACATGAGTGAGACTGAAAAAGCCAAGGTTGCAGCAAAAGTTTTAGATGAGTTAAGCGTCAGTGGCAAAGACTTGTTCTTCGCAGAAAGAGGCACAGCTCGAGAGTTGATAGCCGTCAGAAAACTGTGGCTTAAAGGCAACAAGTCAAAACTAATGAAGATCGGTGTTGCCTTTATATTGTTTCCAGACCCTACCCCTGTGACGCCTGTTGTTGGTGCAAGCCTGATTACCGCAGGTTTAATTCAGAAAGAAATTCAGAAACGCGCTCTCCACATGGAAGACGTCAAAAAAGTCTTCGACAAAACACTAAGAGAAATTCAGATATCCAAAAACAGCTTACAATGAAGTTTCTTGTGCAACCAGCTTCGGGGAAGAACTCACCTCTCAATACGTAACCTTACATGTAATGCGCCATAACCGGAGCTTGACAAGGAACTTTAAACGTGTTTAAATTAGTCGGCAATCGACTTAGGGTTCCCTCGTAGATTTCTTTTGCGGCTTTTATGTTAGGCTACGAAGTGGGTTACACCCGTGAGGATGTACTGGACAGCGATTGCGGCGATAAGCAAAGCCATAACCCTCGCGATTACTATGGAGCCGGTTTTGCCTAAGATCTTGTAGAAGCCATTTATGAACCGAAGAATAACCCATGTCAGAGCCAGCACGAAAACAACTGCCAGAATCGTTATGATGGTGCCGTAGGATTGAAGGTTAAATATGGTTGTGGTGATGGCTCCCGGTCCAACAAGCAACGGAATAGCGATTGGGACTGCACCTAAACTTTCAGGAGATTCAGTGCTACTTTCATGAAAGCCAGAAATCAAAATTCTGATGGCGATAATTAAGAGTAAGATGCCGCCTGCAACCTCAAAACTGTAGATTGACAGGCCAAAGAGTGATAGAATTTCTTGACCTGTAAACGAGAAGACCAAAAGCAGTGCGAAGCCGACTAGGATGGCGGTGTTGTAGGTTTTTTTCCTCTGGGCGTCTGTGATGTTTTCGGTTAGACCTACGAAGATGGGGATGTTGCCGAAGGGATCAACGATTATGAATAATGCTACGAAAGCTCTTGTTAGTTCTGAGATGAAATCCAAACTGGCAATCTCCGCAGGCATGCTAGTTTAAACGCGAATTGAATAAAAGGTTAGCGCTCACTTTTCAGAAAGAAACTGCTAGAAGCAGGCTGGGAAGCGTTTAAGGTGGGTGGAAAGCTACTTATCTTATTCCCGATAATGGTTGCCATGGAGCTGGCTTAAATCAGCGAAACCATAGAATTCCCCAAAACCTTCACAATCATAGGAAACATCGCTTTAGCTGTCTGGATAATACTCGACTCGCTGGGTATCCTGCTTATCAGCATCGCCTGGGGCGCCGCATTCCTCATCATCCTGCTCTTCGGCGTCTACGGTGTACTCAAGTTTTTGGGTTGCTTGCGCCCCTGCTACAACTGCAAAAAATGCACTTTCGGCATGGGTAGACTAGCCGCACTGTACTTTGGCAAACGCAGCCTCAAAGACTACAAATATACCTATCACCTACCCGTCGCCATCTTCTATTACGCCCTACTCGGACCCTTGCCAGCCGTAATCCTGCTCACCTCGACCGTTCAAGCATTTGCAACCGCAAAAATTGCTGTCCTACTTTGTCTCACCGCATTCTCGGCATTCAGCGCCCTAACATGGCGTAGCCAAAAATCGTAGCGGCTAATTGTTAATGTTACTCTTGGTTGAAGAAGCTTTCCAGTTTGGAGTTTTCTGTTTTCCGCAAAACTTCAGCGCAGGTTTTCGGGTCAAGTGCCTTGTACTCTAAACCAAGTGTGGATAGGAGTCTTTGCACGTCTTTGCCGAGGCTTGGGGCCACCAGCACTGCACGCAATTCGCGGTTGACTTTGGCTTTTATGGGTTCAATGTACTTTGCCAGTTGCAGTGCCGCTTCCTTTGACGCAGTTTTGCGTTTAACTTCCACTATGACGAGTTTGCCGTTTTTATCCTCGCCATAAATGTCCACAAATCCAGGCTCCACTTTTTTCTCCCAACTTATCGGCTTAAAACCTTCTTCGAATAATTCGGGCTTTAAAATGATGGCTCGATGCATATCATCTTCAGACGCAAAAAGCATAAACTCGCCTGAATCTTCAAGGCTCAAAGCCGAAGCCATCAAGACGTCGGTGAAGGTGATTTTCACGTTTTCCCTTGGCTTCTGTCTGACCGCGTGGATTTCCAGGTCTTTTTCGTCTTTGACTTGGACGTGAAAGATGCTTCCTGCGGGTTGCCAGTTGACTGGTTCGTAGCCGACTGGGCGGTGGACAAGAAGCGACCCATCCGATTTGATTATTAATATGCGTTCGCCAGGCTCCAATGTCGAGCTTGCGCGCCCGACATAATGCACTTGGCATGCACCTGCGACGATTAGGGTTCTTCTCTGCACGAAAGCTTTCTCAATCAGCTTCGCCGCTTCTGCCAGGGTGGGCTGTGAGAGGACCGCGAGTTTGTTGGGTTGCTGCATGTTTTCAGCCAACTATTTTAGACAGTGCTTGGGTACATAAGATTTCTTGAAGGAACCTTGGTGGCTGGCTGGAAAGATAAGCGCAGGGTAATGCAGCGGTACGATTTGACAGCGGACATGTACGAGGAACGTTATCGGGAGGAGCAACGGGCAAAGTACGATGCCGCCTTGGAAAATGTCAAGTTGGCTGGCAAACGGGTTTTGGATGTGGGATGCGGCACGGGCCTATTTTTCAGTCAAGTTGCGTCTTGTGCAAGCATCGTTGTGGGAATTGACATTTCACGAAAACTCCTAATGAAGGCGAATAGTGCAGCGAAGAGGGCGAGCAACGTTTATGTGTTGCAGGCAGACGCTGATTATTTGCCATTTAACGCGGGTTCATTTGAAGCCGTTTTTGCGTTTACATTACTTCAAAACATGCCTAAGCCCAAAGAAACTTTGGAAGAGCTGAAAAGAGTCACAAAGCCAGATGGGAAAGTGGTTATAACGGGGTTGAAGAAAGCATTTGCGCTAAACGCTTTTTTAGATGTTCTGGATGGCACTTCGCTGCATGTTTCTTCTCTTGCGGATAGGGAAGACTTGAAGTGTTACGTGGCTGTTATGTCCTTTCAGTGATTATTCGTTTGCCTGGACTTCTTGTTGATTTTGAATTCAATTTTTGAATGCATAAGCGATTTATTTGTAATCCTGTATTAGATGTTTGTCATGGGATGGATTTAACGTGTCGAAGCGGCTTAACGTTAGGAGTAGACGAGCTCTTAGGAACAAGTTGGCTGAAGTGTTTAGCGACAAAATTAAGGTTTTGCCTGTTGACATGCAGGACATTTTGCTAGATGATTTAGTCACTGCTTTTGAGAATCGACTATCGATGTTCAGTCAGGTTAAATCAAGCTTGCATCTAGAGTTTGAGTTAGCAGAAGGAAGAACGGAACAAGTCATTGCTTAAGGGCACAAGCGTTCATAAATTGGCGACTGTGATTTCCTCGCTTTAATTCTCCAATTGTCAAATATTGTCATTTTTTGTCAAATAAAGTCAAATAAAGTCAAATAAAGTATCAACCTGCAACTGGTTAAAGCCCCATTCCAAGAAAGCAACTCAAAACGCAAACAAAAAATTCACAGAATTTTCCACAACACAAAAACCACCACAAACACACAACTGCAAAGCCGGGAAGTATAAAAAACGAAAAGGATGAAGAAAGCCAGGTTTTCGATTGATTTTGGTTAGCTTGGCGCTGGGCGGGTTCCTAAGGTAAGTGAAATATCTTGTTGTTGGCCGTTTCTTATTATGGTGACGCTTACTGTTTGGTTGGGTAACGTGTTTTCTGCGAGGTATGTTGACAGGTCATCTTGGTTAACCATCCGTACCTGATTGATGGCGATGATTATGTCTCCGCCGACACCTATCGGGGTTCCATCGATGGTTGCTTGGGTTGATCCGGCTTTAAGTCCTGCTTTGTCGGCTGGGCCTCCGCTTACAACCGACTCCACAAGCAAGCCATATGTAACTTTGTAGCCTTCTTGAGCGGCGATGTCATAACTCATGTCCGCCACGCTTACTCCCATATACGGATACGCAGTGTAGGAACCGGTGTTAACCAGCGAGTCGATTTCGCGAAGAATCGTAGCTGACGAAATGGCAAATCCTAAGCCCTGACCGGTGCCGCCGTTCTGGCTGTTTTCGATTCCCGCCGTGTTAATGCCGACGACTTCACCCGCCGCATTTAGCAGAGGTCCCCCTGAGTTGCCTGGGTTAATGGGGGCGCTGAATTGGATAACATCTGGTATTGGGTAGTTTCCTGAGCTTGTCTCCGTTATGGTTCTGCCCAATGCGCTCACGATCCCTGTTGTCATTGAGCCCGCCAACCCGAATGGGCTACCCACCGCGGCGACGAATTCGCCTACGCTAAGCGTCGAAGAACTGACGATTTGAAGCGGCTGATACTCGCTTGCGGGAGCTCCAGTAACGGAGAGTACTGCTAGGTCGGCGTATTTGTCTGCGCCTAGAACTGTTGCGGCGTAGCCGTCTCCGTTGGAGAAAGTCACGCTTATGCCTGTTCCTGTGTTGATGACGTGGTCGTTGGTTACCACAACCATGCGTCCATCAAGATCATCGATGAAGCCGGATCCTTCAACAAAAGTGCTTGACTGCGTATCAGTTATGACGACCACTGAATCTTTAACTTGGTCATAGAGACTTGAGAGCGAGACGTTTTCGGGCACAACCTCAGCTGAAGTGCCGCTGTTGGCGGATAAGCTTGCAATCTGGTTCTGCAAGTTGGTAATCTGTTTTTGAAGGTTGGATTGGTTGTTGGAAGTGTTCATGTTGCCTATCCAGTAGCCGAATACACCCGCGAATAGGCTGCAATGCGATTATAGCTATGATTGATGCTGCGAGAAGGCGGTTCCTTCGGTTTCTTTTGGAGGGCTTTGGCTGCTCAGGTTGAGGCGTGAATTGGGGCTGTGAAGGTTGCGGGGCAGGTTGAGGTTCTGGCTGCGCGGATGGCTGTTGAGGAGCTTCGGGCTGCTGGGTGGGTTGGGGCTGTTCGGGCTGTTGAGTTGGAGGAGCAGAATCAGGCTGTTGGGATGACGGATTAGGTTCTGGTTGCGGAGTGGGTTCAGGTTGCGGGGGCTGCTGTGGCTCTTGAACAGGTTCAGGCTGCGGCGAAGGCTGAGAACTCTCGGGTTGCTGTGAAGGCTGATCCATTAAAATCCGCTCCGCTGGGAAACAAGCGTTTCTTTGAACTGTGAAAACACCGTTACCAACATAAATTGAAAGATCATGTTCCTGATTCTCCGTAGTTAAGTATGGTTCTTAAATCCAAGATGTTATTAAAAAGTTTTTCACAATTATACCCCAATTATACGCAAACGTGAACGGAGCAAAATATCGTTAGAAAATGCATTGAAACTGCAACTTTTAATTGATTTGCAATATTGCCGCTTTTGCTTACGGATTTTCTTAAGAGGAATGGTTAAATACCATTTTAAGAGAAGTTTAATTTGACCTTTTATGGATTTTTCAAGTCAAACTATAACTTTCAAATGTTCTGACGGCGCCGACATGACTGCTTATGTCGCCCACCCTAAACCTGAAGCCCGATACCCAGCAATCATCGTAGTGCACGAAGCGTGGGGTCTAAACCAGCAGATTAAAGGTGTCTGCGACAGATATGCCCAGGAAGGCTTCACCGCCGTTGCCCCGCATCTTTTCAGCCGCGAAAAAGACCTCACTGAACAAGCTATCGAGAAAGCCATGATGCTGATGTGGCGTATCCCGCCTGAAAAACGCAACGACCCAACTGCAATCCAGAGCTTGATGGCAAGTCTCTCTGAAAACGAAAGGAAAATCGTCAACTTTTTCTTCACTGGACGGGAGAAAGCTGAAAAAACCATGGCGGAAGATCTTCTTTGCTGCATAAACTACGCCAAAACTCTAAAGACCGTGGATCGGGGAGAGGCTTGGAATCACGGGGTTCTGCCTCGGCGGCGGACTTGTCCTATCAGCTTGCAACCAAGTACCCATTTAATGCGGTGGTTCCTTTTTACGGCGCAAACCCCAAACCGCTAGACGAGGTCGCTAAAATCAGCTGTCCCGTTTTTGGAATCTACGCTGGCGAAGACGTGAGAATAACATGCGGTGTAACTTCCCTGGTTGAGGCTATGATTTTGCATAAGAAGACTTTTCAGATGAAAATTTACCAGGGTACGCAGCACGCCTTCTTCAACGAGAACAGACCCAGCTACAACAAAGAAGCAGCGGAAGACGCATGGACGATGGCTTTGGCGTTCTTCAACCATTACCTGAAGGCGTAAAAAATGAGCGACAAGCCAAAACCAACAGAGGCTCAAGCCTGCTCTGGGACTGCTTCACCAACTGGTCGCTGACCCTCGAAAACACAGTTGAACCAAAAGCTTCCCCTAAAAAAAGAAAAAGACAGCAACACACCTGCACTGAAACTGATTTGATACGTCAACATTGACGAGCCGGATGAAACGCTCTAACTTTGGAACTTGCGAACGACTGAATTGCAGCCTCAACCGCATTAGGCATACGCTTGCCTGCTGTATCAACAAACTGTATCAACAAAACGTATTGACACTAACCCGACCGGTCGGCTTGTACACACAAGAGAGAACCTACCCCGTAGGAAACCTTTCTAATTTGACTTGCGATTGAAATTTCATTTTCCAGACGGTTCTATTTTTTTAGGTCGCCCAGTTTTGACATAAACTTTAATGGACTTTAGTTGACGGACCTGAAACAACTCAAGTTCTAAACCAAGAAGCAACCTAATTCACAAGAACTCGACGGTTTTTCAATAGCAGAAAATTGAATGAACATTTTCGCTAAGATCGTCTAAGCACAAAGAAACCACCGCAAACTCGGCAAACGCAACCGCGCCCATAGCTAAAAGCGCGAAGGCATGGTTAAACGTTGCAAGGAATCCCACCGCATAGGCAACCTCGGGAACCAATATGACTACTACTCCGACAGTTAACTTTTCAAAATCGTTAAACACCGATGCGATTTTGCCTTTAGCAGCGGTCCGCAGGAAAAGTTTGATTTCGAAGATGCTTGCAGAAGCCACAGACAAAACAATCAGGAACGGAATGAGAAGTGACGACGGCGAAGTTAAA
Source organism: Candidatus Bathyarchaeota archaeon (assembly GCA_963768425.1). Lineage (GTDB taxonomy): Archaea > Thermoproteota > Bathyarchaeia > Bathyarchaeales > Bathycorpusculaceae > Bathycorpusculum. The sequence goes on from CAVYHV010000029.1 coordinate 16,416, forward strand.
GGTTTAAACAGGGATAAAATGGCTAAAGCGATTGGTACGGGAACGTAGGTTGCTGTGGACACGAGCGCCTTGGGAACGACGATTCTGCGGGAGCTTATCGGCAGGGTTTTGGTGTACTCTAAGTCCTTTTCCTTCAGCGCTTAGAAGGGCAAGGGGCAAAAGCAGAGCGAAGACTGCACCAAGCGAAGTGCCAGAAAGCACCAGGGCTGTTCGAAGTGTGCCGAAGTTGGAGTCGAGCAGGATTATGATGACGGTTTCAAGGACAGGCAAGGCAAAGAAGAAGGCGGTAGCTGGGTTTCTGGAAGCCACTTTAAGATCTTTGAAAACGTAACCCAACAATGGACCTCGCGGGATTAACTGAAAAGTCCCGAGCCGTAACCCGCGCAATGTTCACTCCAGCACCCTGAGACACCGCGCCTCACCGTTCCCAAACTCCATTTGCCAGCGAAAACCGCAAGCAAAGCATACCCAACCATGGCGGCGGACGCCACAAGCAGCGTTGTCAAAGTTACGTTGGAAACTGAAGCGGTTATGACAATGCCTGTTGAGAAGGGGTAAAGAAGACCAAGCAGCGAATTCCACACGTGCCCGGCGCTGAGCAGCGTGCTCTGCAGGTTAGGCACTATGTACCATGGAATACTGAACAGGAAGCCTACGGCGACAAGCAGCAAACCCCACATCAAAATGAAGAACAACCGCAGAACCGTGTTGGCTTTTGACCTTCCTCCCCGCAGCATGTTCCTCTGGAAGATCCGTGAAAACCACAATGCGACGGCAACGGCGAACAGAGCGTTCACGGTGGAGGCTGCAAGCATGATCAAGGTTGCTATGGGAGAAGCCGTCAGGTAAGCCACAAGCACGACTTGGCTTACGATTGAGCCTATGACCATGTAGTCGAAGGATCGGATGAAAGAAAACAGGGTAATCAGAGAGAAATCATCCCGATTCAGAGGCATAGTTGACATTAAAGCTGAAGATTCCGGGCTCATAAAAGAAGAAAGAGTCTGAATCGCGTAGAGCGCCGTGAACCCGAAAGTTACTGCAAGCTAAGCGAAATCGCGCTGGTTAACCCGAAACCTGGGCTTCCAAGAAACAGCGAGGCAAAGGGAGCCAGCGAAACGATAACGTTGAAGAAAGCGACAACGGCTTTGTCGAACTTGGCGATTCGCAGCGCCCTTTGGTCAGTTCAAGGTCATCCTGCGATTCTTTGCCTTGGCGGTTGCGTCCAAAGGCGCCCCACCACATCCGCCCCCGCTCTTCAGCAAGCGAACGATAAACCATCTCACGATAGCATGTCTTGCTTAGGCGCCAGGCTTCACTTAGCTTCATTCTTGAAGAATGCCTCCCTAAGCATCCTCATCGTGTCGGCGACTTCGGCTTCTTCATGAGTTAACTTGAGGAAGACTTCTTCCAGCGTGCCGCCGCTGCCTTCGGTTTTGCCTCGGAGCTCATCCAACGTTCCCTCAGCTATTACTTTGCCTTGGTAGATTATTCCGATTCTCGTGCAGACCTGCTGAGCCACCTCCATAATATGGGTGGAAAACAGGACGGCGCCGCCTTTCTGCGCGTGAAACCCAACAAGCTCCTTGACTATTCGGCTGCTTTTAGCATCCAAACCGTTAAGGGGTTCATCAAGCAGCAGGACAGGCGGTTGATGGATAAGCGAGGCGATTAAAGCGACTTTCTGCTTCATTCCCAATGAAAGGGTGGCTATGGGCGAGTCAAAGTACTGCGCCATGTCAAAAGCGTTCGCAAGTTGAGCGACCAATTCGTTGGTGGAGGCTTTGTCGGTTTTCCTGATGGATGCCACAAACTCCAAAAAATCCCGAGGAGAAAGGGAATCGTAAACTATCGGGTTTTCTGCGACGTACCCGATTTTTGATTTGACTTCGATGGGGTTCTTTGCAGGGTCTAAACCGACAACCTTGATCCACCCTGACGTAGGCTCCAACAACCCAAGGATAGTCTTGATGGTCGTTGTTTTACCTGCGCCGTTAGGACCCAGCAAACCGTAAACTTCGCCAGGCATCACTCGCAAATTCACATCTGACTAAAGCTTGAAACGAGCCGAACTGCTTAGTAAGCGCGGAAATTTCAATCAAAGGTTCTGAGACCGGAACCAAACTTTCTTTGCAATCCATATCGCCTATTTCGAAACCAAAATAATTAACTTGGCTTAAACAAATTATACCTTGTTAACCAATAATTCATATTTGATTTTTCTAAAAACATGAACTATATGCAACTACTGTCAAACGAGAACGCCCGCGTTTATATCATATATTTCTATTTACGTCTTCGGTAAACGTGTCATTCCAGAAATTGGGGGGCTTATGGTTACTCATTTACCACAACATAAATATACGCGCCGAAGACTTGAAACTCTGAACTCTTTTTGAAGAGCTTTTCGGAGTAAATTATGAACCGAAACGAGCTTGCCAAGTTATTTCTAGGTTCATTCAGAGAGTGGCTAGAAGACAACGTGCCTTTACGGGCAGCTGCGCTAACTTTCTTTATCATTCTGCCCTTGCCCTCTCTTTTGCTGGTTGTGATAACTATTTTTGCTTTGTTTTACGGTCAAACGCAAGCTACACAACAGTTGTTTCAGCAAATAAGTTCACTTGCCGGACCTGAGATAGCTGGATTATTTAAGCAGTTGTTGGCAAGCGCAATATCGCCTTTTAACTCTGTTTGGGCAGCAGTTACGATCGTAGGCTTCTCTTTAGCTGGAGCAATCGGCGCTTTCGCAATTCTGAGAGACACAATGAATGTCATATGGAAAGTCAAGCTGCCTAAAACAAGAAAGTTGTCAACCAGAGTAGAGGAAACAATCGGACCGTTCCTTGTGGTTTCTTCGCTCGGCCTAATTGTTATTGCATGGACCATAACGTCAGATGCTTTATTTCGGGCAATAAAATTCTACTCTATAAACGGTACTCTAACCCTGATTTCTCTCGTGGCAGCTCAAATACTGCTGTCGTTTGCTCTTTCAACTCTGCTTTTTGCTTTAATCTACAAGATTCTTCCAAACTACAAAGTACATTGGGAAGACGTTTTTTTGCCGTCAATAATAGGGGGAGTCGCCTTCACAGTGGTCAATTATATCCTCGGCTTTTACGTTCAGACCTTCAAGGTTACAACAATTGCAGGCGCAGCGGGTTCCCTTATGATTATTCTTCTTTGGATCTATATTCTTAACCAGATTGTCCTATTCGGTGCTGTAATGTCCAAAGTCTACGCTACTACGGTCGGGCCGCACCCTCAGTACCATTTGACTGGGGACGCAGAGAAAATATTCGAGCCTTTGGAGAAAGTTGGAGAAGAAATTGAGGCAGCGGCGAGGGGTTCTATTGGAGAAGGTGTAGGTGAAAAAACGCAGACCGCAATCATTAAAGAACCAATTAAGGAGGAGTCCGTAACTATCTCAGAGAATGGGGAGAAGCCACCGGGAAATGAAGAACTCGAAGGCGACAGCGTAGAAGTGAATATTGTCATTAAGACTGGTCGCAAAAAAAGAAAAAGTGAAAAGTCAAACTAACCGCTGAATGTTGCGGATGATTGCCAGAGTTTTTTTGCTTAATTTCTTGCTTTTCCAAGAGTCAAACCCGGTCCATCCTATTTCGTCCTTTAGTAAGGTTTTTGAGTTCTCGTTATTTCCGGAAGGCGGAGTTGAGGTTTTGAAAAAGGTTTAATTGGATGGCAAATTGAATGGTTTGCAATAAAGTTGCATGAAAAAGTTAAATGTCTGAGAGAGTAAGTGCAGTAAAGCTTAGTGGGCCGAGCCGGATTTGAACCGGCGACCTTTCGATTATCAGTCGAACGCTCCAGCCGTGCTGAGCTACCGGCCCTCGCTTTTTGTGAAACAAGTTTAATATTATGTTGCTTTATAAGAATTGCCGTAAATACTTTAATGCGACCCCATCTTTGTGTTGTCAGGTTGCTGAGTGGGCTCGTAGCCTAGCACGGATTAAGGTGTCGGCCTTCGGAGCCGGAGATCGTGGGTTCAAATCCCACCGGGCCCGCCATTAATTACTTTTGGAAAATTCTTTTGTCTAAAATCTAATGACGGACAAGTCTATCCCATGTCGGAATTATAAAATATAAGATAAGAAGAAATAAGGAAAAATAACAAAATTTGCGTAAAAATTGTTTCCGTTCGGTTTTATTGCCCATCTACTAGGTGGGCTGTTCCGTCTGGGCAATAGACGCAATTGCCTTTTTCAACAATGCAAAAGCGCCTAATGCATGCTTTCATTTGCGAACATCCGTCGCAGTCTCTTGACAACATTTCTTTTCCTCCTGTTATTGAGATTTATGATTTTTCATGGGACAGCTCTTATGCATGTTACACATGAGCTTATGTCTCTGATAGAACCTAACAGAAACTCAAAAGCACCTTTTAAACTTTATTGCAACTGTTCAACCAATAGATCCGCCAGTGTCAGTTAGATGAGTTGTTTTAACTCTTATTCTGCAGCTTTATCCCTTCCCCGCTCTTTCTGATCTTCAATGGACCCATACCTTTCCAGTGTTTATGTAGTTTGATATAGGTTAAGTTTACACTCACCCACCAAGCAAGGTTTTAGCATAAAATAAGAGAGCAAGGATTTTTTAAGTGGGTTTTATTCGTTTTCTTCTTCTGTTTTTTCCGCCAGTTCTCTTGTTCCTTGCAGTTCAGAACTTTCTGATTTTTTAATTTCACTTGACAGTAGCATGTTGATTAGTGCTTTCTGGTCTACTTCCGCCCTTGTTCGCCAGTCAAGATAGACAATCCATTATCGTCTTGACCAAGGTATCCGTAGCGGATATATCGTTCAATGTTTAAGCCGATTTTCCAGTTAGGCATCTTTTCGCTGAGAAGTTTTTCAACGTCTTTCCGCGGTGCTTGCCCCTTTTTGCTTATTACGAATGAAATCGTTATAGCTAACCCTGCTAAATCGTCAATGCGCCAACCGATTAGTTTGTCTTTTGTCGCCAAGTCGCCGCGCAAGGCAACGTAGAATCTTGCTTTGTCCAATTCCTCAATAGTTGGTTTTTCGGGCGTTTTTTCTTCTTCGAAAACAGTTTTGACTTGAAGGTCCAACGGCTTGAGGTAGTCTTCAAGCAGGTCGAGCACTTTGGGGTAGTCTGAACCCAATGCCTTGTGCAGTTCGGAGCCTCGGACGCCTGGTTTCTGATGCCGCTTATAGAATAGCATCTGGGTTGCTTTCTTGATTTTGCTGCCGTAAACGCCTCTTTTGCTCAATCTAATTTGCCTCCTTCCATTTCCGCCAGTCTTCGATTGAAACCGCGATGGCTACGGATGCTGACTGCTGTGTTAAAGGTTCGATTCTTGGATTCTTGGAATGGGGTTATGAAAACAAGTTCTTCCAGTCGGTCGATTTCCAAAGTTGCAAACCCGTAAGTGATTAGGAAGCTGGTTAAGAATGCTTTTTGGACGGTTTGTTCGTAGGTGTCTGCGCCAATGAAGTCCCAGTAGTTGACTTTGCCTTCTTTTCCTTTGATGGCTACGCAGTCCTTGAGTTCTTGCCATAGCGTGCTGAGTTCGACGGAGAATTCTTTGTCGCTTAGGACGCGTTGCTTAATCAATTCCTCTCGGCTTGTGTAGCTGTTTGAGACTTCGGCCGCTTCAAAGTTTTTCCATTTTTCACTTATGGGCGCTAATGCTTCCCAGTAAAGAAGCCCCTGAGCCAAAGTGTTTAGACTGATTTGCTCAAACTCTATCAACGGGTTCCAAGCTTGAAGGAAGATATCAACTATTTCCTGCTTACCAATCTGCATGATTTTTTCTTCCAAAAGAAAAGGGTCAGTATAGAGCGCTGTAGAGCGATGTTTCACCCATTCGCTCTGCATTTTGATGACTGTGGCTAAGTGATGTAGGGTTTCAGCGTCAAGCCTGAGCTCTTCCGGGTTTTGCCAATGCGGAAAATACTCCCTAACCACCTGGATGATTTCATCGATGTTTAACGTGAAGGGTTCGGTTTGACGGGTTTCGATGGCGACGCACATTTCAATAATGCGTTCAAGCCTTTCCTTGCCTAACACTTTGGGTTCCTTTGCCCTCTGCATCAAGCCACTACCTCACGGATAACGGATTTTCCTTCCATGTTCTGCACGGTAATAACGTTGGCGTCTTGCTGGGCGAAGGTGATTTGGCTTGGAGTGATGACGACATACTGCGCGTTTGCGTCTTTGATGACGGCGAGAAGGATTTTCGCAATCATTTCACGGTTTTTGGGGTCCATGTGAATGTCGTATTCGTCGACTGCGCGGAATGGTGAACGTACATGCTGCTGCAATGCTAAGAGAAAACTCATAGTTGCCGTGGTGCGCTCCCCACCGCTCTGCGTGTAAGCGTCAAGGGCAACGGGTTTGCCGCCTTTGAACCCTACTATGATTTCTAACCCGGCGGTTTCTATGTCCTGATTGTTTGATAGTTGTACGGCGCCGGTCGCCAATGTTTGGTTCATGATTCGCTGGTACTCCACGTTTACTCTGTCAAGAAGGCTTTCCATGACCGTTCGCCACGATTGCATCCGTGTTTTGACTTCTTCAAGCGTTTTCTCGCGGTTCTCTGCCACAAGCTGAGTTTTCTCTTTGAGTTCTAAGTAAAGTTTTGAGTATGATTCATATTGGCGTTCTATGTCTTCTGAAACGTCGGCAAGCGCCGCCAGGTGGCCGTCTGTCAAGCGGATTTCATCTTGAATATCGCTGGCGCTTTTCACTGCTGCTATCCGTTCGCCTGACTCTTTCGCCTTAAGAATCATTGATTCCAAGTTTTCTTTGGTTTCTTTAAGCGATTTTTCAAGTTCCTTTAGGCTCACGATCGCGTTTGCACGTTTGAATTCAAGCAGAGCAAGCTTGACTCTTTGCTCAAGCATTTCATCCGACGCTTTGCCAGCGGACTCTTCCAGATAAGTCATTTCTGACTGATTCTGCACAACCCGCTCGTTTGCACTAGAAAGTTCAAGTTCTGAGTTCTTGAGCATTTCCTCCAAGTTCTCGCTTTGAAGCAGCCTTAGCTGGGTTTTGTTGGCTTGGATGGCTTGTTGCAGTATTTGGGTTTCTTCCAGTAACTGGCTAATCAGCGATTGGGTTGATTGGTTTTGCGCTATGTCGTGTTCAAGGTTCAATCGTTCGTCAAAAACGGCTTTCATATTCCCTTTCAATGTTTCAGTTTGATTCTGCTGTGTGCTAAGCTGGTTGAGTATGTCTTGTTTTTCCTCTTCGATTTTGTTGAGGGTTTCCTGGTTTTTGTTAAGGGTTGCCTGCAGGTTTCTAACCGTGGTTTCCCGTTTTTCAACTTCAGCCCACGTAAGTACCCGGTCTAGAAAGCGTCTTTTAATTTGAAGCTGCTTTTTCTCTTGGTACTTATCATATTGTTCACGCCAGTAGTTTAGTGTCTGCTTCGCTTGTTCGAACAGTTTGGTAACGGATTCCTCTTGAGTTAGGATTCTTGTTAGTTTGGTTTTTGCCTGCACCACGTTTTCTCGGAAGGGTTCCAGCCCGACTGCAGCTTCAACCATCCGCAATTTTTCGATGTTGCTTAGCACGGTAAATTGTTCAACCATATTTTGATGCATGATGATTAGCATGTTGTCGGGGTCAACGCCGAATTTGCCGAGTAAGCGCTCAACGTCCTGTTTGCTTGCCGCTTTGTTTTCAAATTCGAACCAGTATTTGCCGTCGCGGCGCATGACGCGGGTCAGAAAAAGCTGGTCTTTTGGGTATTTTTGTACGGGGCGTTTGATGCCTTGTTTGCTGTTGTCTAAGATTAGTGTGACTCGGGCTTGGTCTTTTCCCCACCTGATGAGGTCGCTTAGTTTTCTTGAGCGTTCGGTGTAGGTTTGACCAAGCCCCACAGATATTGCAAGTAGAAGTGAAGATTTTCCTGCTCCATTGGGTCCGCCGACGATGTTTACGCCTTTTTTGAAGGGTACCCGAGCGTACTCGTAACTCATAAAGTTTTCAAGTATAACTTCTTGGATTAGCATTAAATTTTCTATGCCTCTAAATTGAGCGTTCGTAACTATTGAAAACCGTATTATTAAAACAATTTTGCTCAAAATGGAAATATCTCCCGCCGCATCTTCCATTTTTTCTATGATAATTAGGCGCTTTTTTTGCCTATTTTATGCCTATTTTAGCCATTGGTTTTCCTTAAGAGTGGAGAATCGCTCTTATAATGTGTCTTTGAAAGACGTTCAAAAATATATGCAACCTGACAGAAATAGGTGATAAGCCAGAGTCAAAAATTCTTGTTTACTAACATCTACGTTTTCTTTTTTGTTTGCATCAGTCTTTGTTTCGTCAACTAATCAATTACAGGTTTGATATAACCCAGCCTGTAAGGAAAAGCAAACTAAGAAAAGGGAACAAAACAAGCACGATGTAATGATTTTTCTTTCTCATTCGCCCACCTCACCGTTAAGCGTATACATTGAACCTGAAGAATCCATTTCAATATATCGTCAGCGTTTTTCTTTTAAGCTAGACAGAGGAAACGCCGTTGTTTCCATTGGAACTTTTTAGCGTTCTTTTTCGCTTTAACTCAAATCTCACATAGGCTAAGAAGAGTTGTTTTAGCTCCTAATTTATCTTAAAGTTTGTTTTCAAAAAGAGTTATTGTTGATCTATCGAGACTTTGCGATGCTTGCGATAAGATAATCGGTGGAGCGGCAAACACTGCTCTAAATGCCACTCTTTTTTTGTTAGTGTTTGTACATAAGTTCTTTGTGCAACCGACAAAAGCCCTTACGTGCCGAGAAGTTGTTTTTTGAGGAGGGCCATCCTCTCCGTGAAGTGTCGGTTGCTTGTAAAAACCCCTGGGAGATAGGGATTCCGGAATTTGGGATCAAGCTGCGCCTCTTAAAGTGCATTCAAGGAACGCATGGTTGGAAGCAGCTGAGCCAGTATTTGTTTGTACAACGCTCAAAGGTGCTTTTTACGGTTGTTTTAAATATTCTTTCGACGATTACCCCTGTAACAAATGTAGGTCTTTGGATGGCAAGCTCAGAGGACGAAATCTACTCAATCATGTTCTCGTCGCTTAAGCATCCAGTCCGCCGCAAGATTATTCGTATGCTTTCAATCAAACCAATGACTTTCATGGAGATAGCTGAGCAGCTTGACATTTCCTCTTCTAAATTGACTTATCACCTTGAAAGCCTCGGTGACCTAATCAACAAGATAGATAACGGCCAGTATAAACTGTCAACTTTCGGGTTGGCAACTGTCAGCGCCATGAAGGGTGTGGAAGATGTCCCAGAGATTGAACCCAAACGCAGGGTTCAGATGTCCTTTAAATGGAGAGCTATTTTGGGGGTGCTTCTGGTTGCTGTTTTGGTTTTGGCGAGTTTTTCGGTTCTTCAATATACTTCCATGAAGAATATGTCCGGCAAGCAGAAGTCTTTGGCAGCTGAGAACCAGCAGTTGCTTTCCTGGGGAATAGGCACCAACAAAGTCGTGAATTACCTGCAGAATGTGACCCAAATAGACACGAATCAATACACGACTTCTCTGCTAAGCAACACTTTGCAGTTCAATACAGAATTCAATGCTGCTGAGGAGCTGCTTACGTATTCTTTGACTAACGGTCCTTACACATTTAATGTGGACCTGCGGTTCAGAAACAATCATTTTTCCCGTTACCAGCTTGACATGGGTGAAAGCTCGCCTGTTTTTACGCAGTCTCAGTCTGATGATGTTGTGCAGGCTGCCAAGGGAGTGCTTGAACGGTACCAAGCCTATTCAGGCGACGCATATCTTAGCCAGATGGTCGACTTGATAGACGCAGTAAACACAACTGGGCCAACATCGGTTACCCAGGGTAACATGACGCTTCAAATAACCGTTTCAGGAGACAACACTGAGTTCATGTGGATGTACACACAGAACGGGATAGACTATCAAGCGAAAGGTGTAATGATGACATTCCAAAACAACATTCTCGTAACAATGACTGACGGCTATTTCCTGTTCACCGTCGGAAACACAGAACTCACTATTTCACAGGAACAAGCAATCACTATGGCTAAAGACTATGTTCAAACTCTAACATGGAATTTCAACGGCACCAAATACACTGGCTTTAGTGTGCTCGACAATCCAGTTTCAGTTCAAATGGTACCACATCCAAGAGGCAACTCCGTAGTGCTAATCCCATATTGGTACGTGGTCCTTGGTTTGGGCAGAGTTTATCCGGGAGCCGTAAACGAGGTTACAGTAGGCATATTCGCAGACAACGGCCAAATAGACGGCGTACAAATGCTAAGCGCGTAAACAGTAATATGGTTCTCAAGGTTTGTTATTGATAAAGGAACTACTGAAAAAATAGTCCATGGCGCGGTGAAAAAACTGACGCTAAGACAAATTGACCTACCGATCCTTATTGCTTTCAGCCGCAGAACACTCTTGAATCAGCTAACGGGATTAGTGTGAGAATTCAATGTTTCTGGTCTTGGATTTTGACAGCTGAGGATTACAAAAAGCAACATCAGAGATTTTTTGTTTATAGAAAGGTAGATTGCTTAGAGCGGCGATTGTAAGTCTTACAAAAAAGAGATGTTTAAGCTTGCAATTGAAGTTCAAGAGTGAAGTTTTAGCGCTTCTTTTCGGCGCCTTTGTGATATTGCTAAATTTCGGCGATAGCCACACAGGTCCCAACGATCGGCAATTTAGATACTATTTTTGGGTTACCATTTTGGCCTCTGATGGACGTTATCTATCCATTAGCTTCAATTTTTATTTTCATAGCTTATGGTCGAACAAAAGGAAACGGGTTCTTGAAGTTCAACGTCAAGACAGCACTGCCTCTATCAGCCTTCTTGCTTGCCCTTTTCCTTCTAAGCTTAGATGATATCTCTCTGGTTCTGAACCTTGGATTAGGATTTCCAAAAGCATATTGGATAGCAATAATGTGGCTGTATCCAACCATTTCCTTTTTGGCTTTCTTCAGCTTTGGTCAGGGAAATCAAAACGAACAAAGATAGACTAACTCAAAAGCAAAATTCAGGGAATTTTCCGTCAACGACCGTTTTATAGAGATAAGACAGCATTGATAGGCTTAAAAATAAGTTATCAACTGCCGCAACATGACTGTGGTAAATTCTACGAATTTTTTGTTTGCGTTTTGAGTTACTTTCTTGGAATAGGGCTTTAACCAGTTGCAGGTTGATACTTTATTTGACTTTATTTGACTTTATTTGACTTTATTTGACTTTATTTGACTTTATTTGACTTTATTTGACTTTATTTGACTTTATTTGACTTTATTTGACTTTATTTGACTTTATTTGACTTTATTTGACTTTATTTGACTTTATTTGACTTTATTTGACACAGATTGACATTGATTTGACATAATTTGACAATTCACAGAATTAGAAAGATGAATCTATCGCCGTTAACTGGACAGGTTAGAAAAAAGATTTTTTGCCAACCTGTGCTTTAAGTTGCTTTTTTGTGGAGAAGTTTGAATCATTTGTAGGTTGCGTCCTTTAACGTCGTTTACCGTCGTCTAAAGTCCTTCACCGTCTTTTAACGTCGCTTAAAGTCTTCAGGCGTCCACTAACGTCCTTTAAAGTCCCTCACCATCAAAAATTGGATGATTCAAAAGATCTACAAACCTCTGGCAAGACCTGAATACTGCATTATTCTAATGGTCCATTATAGAGGAAACTTGTAATTATGTAATTTAGAACTCTGAATAAGATAGAAACAACCGATCCTTTTTCGCTTTAATCAGCCTATAATTCGGCACAGCTAAAGGGGGGGTTAAGGAAAAAGTATCTAAACCCAGAAAACCATGTTCTGACTGCTTCCAGTTTTAACAAGACATAAAAGGAGGGAGGTAAAAAGAGATACTTGAGCGTTTTGAGGTTTAAGTATGGTCGAGAAACTGTCAAAATCCGATGTTGCATTTATTCAGCAACTTCCAGTTGGTCGCCTAGCAACTGTAACAAAAGAGTGCGAACCAGTGGTGAGGCCTATCTGGCCAGTATTTGACAGCGTATTCATTTACTTCGCATCCGACCCAGACATGCCCAAACTTGAACAAATCGAAGAGAACCCGGAGATATCATTGGTTTTCGACGATTACAACCGGGAAAATTGGGGTGCCGTCAAAGGAATCCGCGTTCAAGGCGAAGCAGAAATCATGTGGGAAGGCGAAGAATACCGTTACGCCCATTCGCTTCTGGAAGAAAAATACCCGGAGTACCGCACCGCTGATGGCGGCTGGAAAGAAGGCGACGTGCCCATTATCAAGATTACGCCCACAAGCTATAGCAAATGGGCAACTAATCAATGGAAAAAATAGCCACATTGCCCTTTGATTATGTCTATTCTCCCAACCATAAACGGACGCTTCAAAGCTCCTGGAGCAGACGGGTCATTCATTTATTCGACAAACTCAACTCCAGCAAGCTCTTTTTAAGTTAAAACAAAATAACGGTTGTTATGCAAAATATCGATCCCCTGCTTATACTTCAACCCGTCATCGTTATCGCCATCTGCATTGCTCTTTTGTCATACTGGTATCGTAAGCGCCGCTTTCACTGGATGGTGCTGGTGTATTCTTTGGTTGCTTACTCAGTCGCCATCGCGCTCAAATATGCAGTGCAAATCCCAACGATAAACGCTGTAACAAACTATTTCGGCTCAGTTAGTGTGGGGTTAGGTATCTACTACGGATTTCAAACTGTGTTTTTCGAAGTAGGCTTGGCTTACTTTGTAGCTTGGTACGTAATTTCTCATGGGTTGCTTGAAAGAAAAGACGCGGAAGCTTACGGTTCTGCTTTGGCTTTCTGGGAAAACGCTGTGTTGCTCGGCATTCTTTCTTTGATCAACCTCACTGCGTATTGGAGCATTCTATCGTCGAACACTACACTTGCCCAGACTGTTTACAGCCAGCTAAACGCAAATTCGCCCGGGCTTTTCGCGCCTGCCTCAGAAGCTTTACGGTCTGTTGCGTTAGGATCGATTGAGAGAGTCTCCTCTATTATGATACATTTTGCTTGGGGTTACCTCTGCTTCATGGCTGTCATCCTCCACAGAAAACGGTTATTTTTGATTGCATTGCCTATGGGGTTTGTTGATTTCCTAGTTCCTTTTGCTTCAAATATCGGACTTGTGGTTTTCGAAGCAGTAGTGTTCACATTGGCGGTTCTCTCAGTTATCGTCGCTTGGTACGCAGTGAAGCATGAAAAGCAAGAGCTCTGAAGACAACTCTCCCTGCCCAAGCTTCTAATTAAAATGCACAAAGCTTATCCCTACTCGCCACCAAATAGCCTTCGAGAGAGTCAAAATGTCGTTTGAGACGGGAAGGACATCAGGTTTAGTCGGCAGCTTAATCGAAGTTATCGTGCCAATAGCCATTCTTGCAATGGGTGGACTGTTGATTCTTTCCTTGTTTAGCGCTTTTCTTGGCGCCGCCACATCTGGATCAACCGGAGCCGTAAGCACTCCGTTGCTTTCCTTCACATTAATTCCTTTTCTGATTATTGCGTTGGCCGTAATCAGCTTAACTGGTTTCATCCTGTTCATCTTTTCCATGTATCGTTTAAGCCAATACTACAATGAACCAAGCATATTCAAAGACGTTATTTATGGTCTAATCATCATTGTCGTGGGAGTTGCAGCCCTAATTGCGTTGGTGATTGTAGCCTTGCTTTCTTCGCGTGCATCCTCCGGGGTACTTCCGTCGTTCGCCTTCTCGTTCCTAGCAATAATCCTCGGCGCGATTGTTCTCCAAATAGTTGTTTCAATCTTCTTCATGCGGGCTTTCAATAAACTGAGCGAAAAATCAGGCGTTGATAGCTTCCATACTGCTGGCTTGCTCATCTTAATCGGCGCCGTTACATCAATCATCGGCGTCGGCGGCATCATAGGATGGCTCGCTTGGATCTTTGCTGCATCAGGTTTCTATTCGCTTAAACCCAAAGCAACCGTAAATGCCCCTTTTTTATAATGCGCCGCCGGCATCGTCGCCAACCCCAACTCCAAGCTTGTATTGCTCCTACTGCGGAGCGCAAATCAGCAATGACTCGATCTATTGCCCAAACTGCGGAAGACAAATTAGGCAATGAAGCCCCCCGTTTCCTGAATTTGCAGCCGACAACAAATTTTATATCTCGGTGTCTGCTCATTTTCGAGTAGAAGTTGTGATACGTTATGGCTGTTAAAGTAACCCCAGAGTATATTGTCCTGCTAAACCAAGCGGTAGAACGCGAATTCGGAGTTGCAGTCCAATACTTCCTTCAACATGCTAAAATGGAAAAAATTATAAAAAAACAAATCCCAGAAAACATCCTTTTTGACAAGACAACTTACGACGCAGTTGGAAAAATGCTTCATGAAATATCAATCCAAGAAATGAAGCACGCCGCCTCCATCATGGAGAGAATCTACTATCTCGGAGGCGAAGCAACCACCAAAGGCGACAAACCAGTCATTGGCAATACAATAAGTGAATTTGCCAAACTGGGAGTTGTTGCAGAGGAAGAAGCCCTTAACCTGTACCGAAAAATAATCGGCAAAGCGGCAGAAATGGGCGATTGGGAAACACGAGAGATGTTCGAAAAAATCTTCGGTGAAGAAGAAGAACACTTATTCAAGTTCCAAGAATATACAGCTTTCCAGGACGAGAAAGAAGAACCCGACAAGGTGCCTTTGTCAGAGTGGCGAAAAATATTCACTTCGGACTATCTTGAACTACTGAACAAGGCGGTTGCAGCAGAAATCTGCGGAATAATCCAGTACACTAACCAACATGAAAAAGCTGCGTTGCTAGAGCTCAGAATGAAGAAAACTCCCTTGGAAACTGTTCAAGGCACAAACTCTCAAGGAGTCGTAAGCAAGCTCCTCAAAGATGTCTTCATGCAGGAAATGCAGCATCTTGAAAAAATAAGCGAACGCATCTACCTTATCGACGGCGAAGCAGTAACTAAGCCAAATCCACTTCCAGTTGTCGGCAAAACCACACTTGAGATTCTATCGTTAGATCATCAACTTGAAGCCGATACCATCGCGCTTTACAGACAAATCATTGCTGAATCCATGAAACGCGGTGACACAACGACACGAAGAATCTTTGAAGACATCGTTCTGCAAGAAGAAGACCATTACTGGACATTCGACGACTACGTCAGATAAAACCTCCATCTTCTTTACCTTCAAGGTAAATTGATAGATTGGGGTTTAAGCGAAAACTTAATTCCGAAGTATATGCAACATAAGTATGGCAGAGGCGAAGCTATGAAAGAAGAAAATTTGCCTCGTTGCATAAACTGCGGAAATTTTATCGACGATTGTAAATGCGTATGCCCATACTGCGGGGAAACTGCAAAGTGCACTTGCTGCATAGGCATCGAAAAAGCATCTGGCGGCGGGTAACCGCACCCTAAAATGAAAGTTATTCGTGAGAAGATGAAGCAAAAATGGTAACTGAAAGTATAAACTGGATGGCAGGCGGCCCTCAAGGCAGCGGCGTCGACTCAGCTTCCACAATATTTGGAAGAGCATGCGGATACGGCGGCTTATGGGTTTTCGGCAGAAGAGAATACCACTCAAACATCAAAACCATGCACAGCTACTTCCATCAACGGGTATCCAAAGAACCAACCTTAGCCAACATCAGCGACGTAAATTTGCTCGCAGCTTTCGACGCTGAAACAATCGTTAGGCACGTCGGCGAAGTTGTGAATGAAGGTGGCATAATCGTTGATTCACGCGACATAGGCGTCAACGTCTTAACGGGAATACCCACGTTCTCAGAGGAATACAAAAGTCAAGTTCGCGCTTTCATGAAAGAAAACGGTGTCGGCGAAACCATAAACGATTTTTTGAACTATGCCAAAAAGAAAAACATTCAGGTCTATCCTGTTCCATACATGGATTTGCTTGCACAAATCGGCAAAGCAATCAACATTGAAAAAGTCAGCCAACTTTCAAGAATGATAAACGTTCTCACGATAGGAGTCTCATTTGCTTTTCTCAAATACGATAAAAAACTAGTTGAAGACGCAATCCGAGCCACCTTCCACGAAAAAATCGCTGACATGAACGTCACAGCAGTCGACTACGCCTACGATTACGCCGCAAAAAATTTCGATGTAAACCACTTCAAATACAAACTTGAGAAAATAGACGTTAATGAACCGAGGATTTTTCTGACGGGGAACCAAGCTGTCGCCATGGGCAAAGTGCTGGGCGGATGCAGAGTACAGACATATTATCCCATCACGCCTGCGGCTGATGAAAGCGAGTATTTAGAGGCACATGAAATCCTAAAAACAAAAAAAGGCCAAGAAGCCATCATCGTAATTCAAACCGAAGATGAGATTGCAGCTGTGAATTCCGCTTCAGGCGCATGCTTAACAGGCGCGAGGGCAGCAACCAGCACGTCAGGTCCCGGATTTTGTCTCATGGCTGAAGGCTTAGGCTGGGCAGGAAGCAACGAAGTGCCCGTCGTCGTTACGTATTACCAGCGCGGAGGTCCCTCAACTGGACAACCAACACGGCACTGCCAGCAGGACCTACGGTTTGCAATGCATGCAGCTCACGGCGAATTTTCAAGAATTATCCTTGCGTCAGGAGACATAAGAGAATGTTTTTATGACGCTGCTGAAGTGTTCAATCTTGCCGAGAAATACCAGGTACCTGTTATCCATTTGCTTGACAAAGCCATGGCCAACTGTTCCCAAACCTACCCTGTCTTCAATTACGGAAACGTTAAGGTAGACCGGGGCTTAATTGTCGGCGAAAAGGAGCTTGAAGGCAAAGAGTACAAGCGGTTCAGATTCACTGAAACAGGAGTTTCCCCTCGGGCTTTTACGGAACAAAAAATGCTGTTCAATGGTGTACGGGAGACGAGCATAACGAGAGCGGAAACATAAACGAGGAACCTTTCATTCGAAGGCAAATGATGGATAAGCGAATGAAGAAGTTAGATTTGATCGATAAGGAAGTGCCGATTGATTTGAAAGTCAACTTTTTCGGGGATAAGGACTCAGAAAACGTCGTTGTAAGTTGGGGTTCACCTAAAGGTGCGATCATCGAATCGCTGAACCAACTAAAAGGAGAAGGCTTAAGCTTAGGTTATATCCAAGTCCGAATGATTCATCCGCTTCCCTCTGCCTATATCAAACAGATGCTTGAAGGAAAGAAACGAATAATCGACATAGAAGACAATTACACGGCGCAATTGGGCGGGATAATAACGGAGTGCACAACAATCAAACCCAACTTCTACATCCTCAAATACACGGGAAGACCAATGATGACAACCGAAGTGTACGAAGCCCTGAAAATGATTCTAACAGACAAAGCCCCAGAAAGGCAGGTGCTTATGCTTGGCTCATAAACCGGCAGACTACAAAACCAGTGTCTACATGGACTGGTGTCCCGGCTGCGGAGACTTCGGAATCACAAGCGCAATGCAAATGGCCTTAGCCGACGTTAATCTTGAACCCCATAAAGTGGTCGTAGTTTCAGGGGTAGGCAACGCTGCCAAAGCGCCTCACTTCATAAAAGTCAACGGCGTTCACACACTCCATGGAAGACTGCTGCCCTTTGCAATGGGCATCAAAATCGCCAACCCCAATTTGGAGGTAATTGGCGTAGGAGGAGACGGCGATGGCTTAGGTATAGGCGCCGGACACTTCGTTAACGCGGGGAGAAGAAACATAGACATGACCTACCTCCTATTCAACAACGGGGTTTACGGGTTGACAAAGGGGCAGGCTTCACCAACGCTTCCTCTAGGCGTCAAAACGAAGGCTCTTCCTAAGCCCAACATTAACCAAGCCGTTAACACAGTTTCCTTAGCCATTACTTCAGGCTACACCTTCGTGTCAAGGTCATACGCATTTGACGTCCTTCACCTGAAAAACATGATAAAGCAGGGAATTCAGCATAAGGGTTTGGCGCTAGTGGAGGTTTTGCAGCCTTGCCCCACCTATAATGACATTGATACCAAGGACTGGTACGCGGGCGAAGATAGAAAAGACTCTGCAGGCAAGTCGCAGTCTAGGCTTTACAAGTTAGAAGACGAAGGCTTCGATCCTGTTGTACGCGATTGGAACGAGGACTTCAAGAAGAAAGTTGCGGGCATGGAAAAAGCTCACGAGTGGGGCGACAGAATCCCTATAGGTGTCTTTTACCAAAACCCGCTGGAACCCACTTACCAGGACCGCATAATAAAACGAATCCCCTTCTACATTCAGAATCCGCCGGCTAAACAAAAGCTGAAAGATGAAAACGGAGACGCAACGGTCGATTTAAGTGAGTTTATGAATGACTTGAAAACGAGCTAATTTTTGCTTAAGGAAATGAGGTTTACAGAAGCCTTCTCCCTTTCTCCTCGATCCTTCTCCTCGCCTGTCCTCAAACAATCAACTGTTACAAAGCAATATAAACGGTATTGCTGCGCCCGATATATTCCAGTTATGGCTTATTTCGTTTGCTAAGGTAAAAGTAAGATATGTATATCCATTTTTTTGATTGTTTTATCGCAAACTTTAACGTAACTATTATTTACTCGGAAATCGGTTTTTTTCCAAAACAAGGACTTTTTCTGGTTTTTGGGTTTGGAATTTTCTGTTTATTTTTCATGGAGTAGTCTTTCTGATTTCACGATATATTGCGAGATTAATGTTGAAACAACTTATATATGCGCTAACTATAGTGTGTTGTCAAGATCGTTAGCACTACCTATATATCAAACTATGAAAACTGTGTAAGATATGAGATGTCCATACTGCAACTCTGAAAACTCCAAAACTCTGGAAACACGTGAATCTCCAGAAAACACTACACGGAGACGAAGAGAATGCATCAACTGCGGAAAACGCTTCACAACTTACGAGTACGTTGAAACCGTCGAGCTCATGGTCAGAAAGAAAGACGACCGCCTTGAACGATTCGACGTTAACAAAATCATCCGTGGCTTACAGAAAGCATGCGAGAAAAGGCCAGTGACAATGAGCCAGATCAACGAGTTAGCAGAACAGGTAAGGCAGGATTTGATGCTTAAAAACACCGAAGAAGTCACGTCGCAGGAAATCGGCGATTTAATAATGAAGCACCTAAAAAACGTCGACCGCATTGCGTACATTCGGTTTGCATCTGTTTACAAGCAGTTTGAAGAGCCTGAAGATTTCAGGCGGTTACTCCTTGAGGTGAAAAAACAATGAAGTTCGTGTTAAAACGTGATAGTAAATTAGAACCCTTCGATCAAGAACGCATTACCATCGCCATTTGGAAAGCTGCGAAAGCATGTGGCGGCAGAGATAAAGAGCAGGCAAAACGCGTAAGCGAAGAAGTAGTCGCAGAACTCCAAAAAACCTACGGGGACGACGGGGTACCTACGGTTGAGGAAATCCAGGATGTCGTTGAAAAGCGCTTGATCGAAAACGGGCACGCGCAAACGGCGAAAGCCTACATTTTGTATCGCAAACAGCACAGTGACATGCGTGAGTTAGCCGCGCTTCTGAGTTCCTCAGATATGGTTGACCAGTACCTTGAGGTTGAAGATTGGCGTGTTAAAGAGAACAGCAACATGAGCTATTCACTTCAGGGTTTAAACAATTACTTGTCATCCACGGTTATAGCCAAATATTGGATATCGCGAATCTACCCAGAGAACATTGCTGACGCCCATTTTTCAGGCGACATGCACATTCATGACTTAGGCGTTTTAGGCGCTTACTGCGTCGGCTGGGACGTAAGCGAGTTGTTGATGGCAGGGTTCGGAGGGGTCGCCGGCAAAATTGAGAGCAAACCAGCAAAACACTTCCGCACAGCGCTGGGTCAAGTAGTAAACTTTTTCTATACACTACAGGGTGAAGCTGCAGGCGCACAGGCTTTCAGCAACTTTGACACTTACCTTGCACCGTTCATACGACATGACCATCTTAATCAGCAAGAGGTGCAGCAGGCGCTTCAGGAGTTCTTCTTCAACATGAACGTGCCGACTCGCGTGGGCTTCCAGACACCGTTCACCAATTTAACGTTGGATCTAGTTGTGCCAGACTTCATGAAGAACGAGGCTGTGCTGTTCAACGGTACAGTAACACAGGACACTTACGGCGACATGACTAAGGAAATGGAAATGTTCAATTTAGCCTTCGCCGAAGTTATGCGTCAAGGCGACTCGAAAGGCAGAGTCTTCACTTTTCCAATCCCAACGTACAACATAACGAAAGATTTTGATTGGGATTCGCCTGTGGCGCAAGCAATCTTCGAGGTTACCGCAAAGTACGGTGTCCCCTACTTCTCAAACTTCGTTAACAGCGATATGAAACCTGAGGACGTGCGGAGCATGTGTTGCCGCTTACGCATAGACAACCGTGAACTACGCAAGAGAGGAGGAGGCTTCTTCGGCGCCAACCCGTTAACAGGAAGCATCGGCGTCGTAACCCTAAACATCCCAAGAATTGGCTACTTGTCCAAAGATGAGGACGAATTCTTTGAACGCTTAGAAAAGCTGATGGAAACTGCTAAAGAAAGTTTGGAAATCAAACGCAAAGTGCTTGAAGCATTCACGGAGAACGGTTTGTACCCGTATTCCCGCCGTTACCTGCGGCATGTGAAAGAAGGGTATGGCAAGTACTGGAAGAACCATTTCTCCACAATAGGCATAGTTGGAGTCAACGAAGCAATCATAAACCTGCTTGGACAAAACATCGCCACGCGTGATGGACAAGCCTTCGCCGTTAAAATGTTAGATTTCATGCGCAACCGTCTGGCGGATTATCAAGAGGACACTGGCTGCATCTACAACCTTGAAGCAACCCCCGCCGAAGGCACATCTTACAGACTCGCTCGCATAGACAAGCGCCGATACAAAGACATCATTTTCGCTAACCAAAAACAGGTAGTAGCGGACCATGCGGAACCATTCTACACGAACTCTTCGCAGTTACCTGTTGACTTTGCCGGCGACCTCTTCGAAGCCCTAGAACACCAGGAAACACTACAATCGCTCTACACCGGAGGCACAGTGTTTCACATTTTCCTAGGCGAGAGGCTTAACTCTTGGAAGGCTGCTGCCGAACTCATCAAAAAAGTCTCCTGGAACTCAAAGTTGCCCTACTTCACGTTAACGCCGACCTTTAGCGTTTGCCCAACACACGGCTACATAAGCGGCGAACACAAACAATGTCCAAATTGCCAAGCAAACTGCGAAGTTTACTCTCGAGTAGTCGGGTACCTTCGTCCAGTTGACCAATGGAACGATGGAAAACAGGCCGAGTTCGCAATGCGCAAGACTTTTGACCGATCAACAATTATGGCTTCAGTTCCCCTGACAAGTTAAAGAGGAATAAGCCAAAAATGAAGTTTAGCGGACTGCAAAAGACAAGTCTAGTGGATTATCCAGATAGAGTAGCTAGCGTGCTTTTTACACCCGGCTGCAACCTCCGTTGTCCATTCTGCCATAACTGGCGCATAGCCGTTGATCCTCAACCTCCGTTTCTGCAGGAAGCTGCCGCACTAGAAATCTTGGAGAGCCGAAAAAGATACGTCGACGCCGTGGTAATAACTGGGGGCGAACCATGCATGCATAAGGAACTGCCCAAGTTTCTTGCTAAACTTAAGGAACGGGGCTTCGCAGTAAAGTTGGATACGAACGGGTTCTTCCCTGACATCCTTGAAGAATGCTTGGGAAACGTGGATTACGTGGCTATGGATGTGAAGACTTGCAGAGAAAAATACAAGCTCCTCGGCGCACAAAACACAGATGGGCTTATGCGAACCATGGAAATCCTAAAGACGGGAAAGGTTCCTTACGAGTTTCGGACAACCGTGGTGCCGCAAATCGTCACCCAGCAAGACGCAACATGCATCGGCGAACTTGTGAAGGGCTCAAAAACTCACGTGCTCCAACAATTCATTCCTGAAGACACGCTTGACAAAAAGTTCCAGTCACTCAAGCCTTACACGCCCGAAACAATCGGCGATTTCGCAGAGACAATATGCAAATACACTGAAAACCTCCTGTTGCGGCTTTAAGAATTTCACAGAATCCACAAATTTCTTGTGTTTTCTTTGCTTTCACGTACTGGAAAATCCGGCATTTTTTGTTTGTGGTTTGGGTTGCTTTTTTGTGGAGAAGCTTGAATCATTTGAAGGTTGATACAATATTTGACAATATTTGACAAAAAACGACGATTTTTGACAAAATTTGACAATAGTAGAAATCAAAGGGATGAGAAAACCACATGCCGTTAACTCGAAAGGTAGCCTTTAGAGGCATCCGGAGAAGGGGAAAGAGTGCAACTAAAAAGAGTGTCCATTGCGTTTTGGGGTGCTCTCTTGGTTTAGAGCTTGAATAAGCCCTAAAAATCTCCATAAATCTCTTTTTTCCTCGAAAAACCAACAAGGAAGACAACAGAATAGGCCGTTAACCTCGTTCTTAACATGTTTTGACTTGTTGCTTCTTTTGTCTTATTGTGTCACTTAAGCGCAATATTCCAGATTTGGAATATCAAAGATATTACTGAAAACTATTAGAAACCACCTAAGAAAAGGAGACCAAAAATTGTGATGCTGTTCCCAAGAAACCTTGCAGAACTTGTAAAGAAACCTATTTTTAGTTCGAAATGGATTTATTTTTCCTATGGTTTCTTGATTTTCTGGGAGCTCTTAGACGGTTTAACAACTAAGATTGGTTTTGATTTAGGTCTTACGGAAGTGGGAACTTACGCAAAAGGAGTGTTAAGCGTTTACGGTTTTTGGGGGTTGATGGCTTGGAAATACAGCATAGTAGCTTCTGTTGGTGTGATGTTTTTCTTAACATATTATTTAGTAAAGAAGTATGCTCCCACACGTTTGAACTCAGTATGTAAGATTATAACAGTCGGAGGCCTAATCGGAGGCATGGCTTCGGCTCAAGTTGTGCTCTCCAATATCTTACAGCTTCAACTTGTTCTGCATTAACATAAAAAACCGTTCTGAAAGAACGTTTGCTTCAGCCAACAGCAGTGCGTATCCTAACATGACGTACAAATGAATATTCGGAAGATAACCACTATGATAATAATAGCGGTGTTGAAGTCAACCGCTCAGAGCCCTCTCGACACGGTATTTGCTCTAATGGTTTGCATTTCCCCCTCTTTCTCCTTTTCCCGGGTTAAGGGGGCTCTGTGCTTCTAATTCAAATCTATTCTTTAGAAATCCTTACAATTCAAAAATATTGAATTGGAACTGCCGAGAATTTCAGAGTTGAAATCTTCTCTTTTCATTGGTTACTTGTTCGATGCTTGTTTATCTGCAGGAGATGTTTGCGAAACAGGTGCAGCCGCTTCAAGGCTTGGCTGGTCTGGAGTCAGTTGTTTTTGGGTTTTATCTGACAATATTTGTATTTTCTCTGCCATCGGATGAAGAAGATCTGGAGGGGGATAAGGAGTGTTCAGGTTGGACGATAGAATGTAGATTGAATTGAAAACGTGCTGGTAAATTGTGAAGAGTATCTGAGGGATCTTTGTTTTGGGGTTTACTTCAAGTTTTTTCTTTATGTCATCAGGTTTACCAACTAAAGTTACAGTACCCGCAATATTGTATTTGACAACATTTGGTTTAGTTGAGATCGCCAAACTAAATGAAAGTGTTACTTCATTCGTACCTTTTTTCTGTTCTTCCAGCTTTGCGTTGACGTCAAAAAACAACTCGTCTTTTGAGAGGTACTCCCCAGTTCGTTCAGCTTGTAGACTAGTGAGCTTTATTGAAACGATGACCCCTGAAACAGAATACTGTGGATTTACGTCTGATTCCTCTCTTACATCATTCTCGTCATTTTAGTATTTAACTTTTGTATCTCAAACAAGATTTAACATTAATGCGGGTTTTATTCTATTGGACTAAAGAATGCTGGCACGGAAAGCTCCCCCATGAAATTGAAGGTTTCGTTGCCCTTAGCATTCGGTTTCGGTTTTAATACTATTTTTTTCGGAATGTCATCTTCAAAGTAAACAACGTAATTAACAGTTGTTCCCAGTCCGAGCCGAGCGAGCTGTTGCACGGATGATTTGAATTTCTCGTTTTCTTGAATTTTCATGTTGATTTTTTCGATTGCTTCAAACAAGATTTCGGTTTGTCCTTGTTCAGTAAATGAGATGTCAATGTCGCCTGATTGAACCCAACATGAGGCTTCTTCTTTGCCTTTTCCTTTTTTAGCTCCATTCTTTCCTTTATCCGTTTTTTCAGGTGGTTTCTTTGATTGACTACGCATGTTTTTTTGCAGGGCTGCTGATTTTTGGAACCATTCGTCATTTTTGTGTGATACTTCGAAGTCTCGCAATAGTGTCCCAAGCCATTGGCTATAATCTTCGAATGTTGCCCGGTATTGACTCGTTTGATTTGCTATGAATTCAGTCAATTCTTTTAGTGAGGTGAAAGTTTGAATTTCTGTTCCCATTTTTTCCACTCAGTTTTCATAATTTTTATCAAACTGTTCCATTCAGACAATTACAAGGTCTAATTTTTGGGATAATAGGATTTGTCCATCGCAGAAATTACATACTCTTTTTAAAGTCGACATCTTGCAAATCTGCTTTCATTTTTAGGCGATTGATTGAAGATGGCTCGGCTGGCTTCATGACTATTTTCAGGAAAAAGCAATAATTGTTTTTATCCAAAATCTTTTATGTTATTGAACAGCATAGAAAGACTAACAGTGAAAGCTGGGCAAAAGTTAGTTGTGAGGTTGCTGAGGTTTGGGCGAAGATATGGACATTTTGATTCAGAGAGAGGAAGCCAAGCTTTTGCCTTTTTGCTCACGAATGGAAGAACTCAAAACAGAATTTATTATGGAAACGGCGGATTTTGCTTCTGAATGGTTCAAGAAAACTGCGAACGAATACGTTACCAAATATCCTGAAGTTACTTTAACCATGAGTGAAGAAAAACTAGCCAATATGAAAACTAAAGTTAATGAATTAATTGGAAACTCGGAAAAAATAGTGAAAAGTGAGTTAGAAAATCCCGATTTATGGTGGCACCAAAAGCCGCATCTTCATGACTCAATCGAGCAATACACGCAAGTAGCAGACAAATACCCTGAAATCCTTGATCGGGCCGTAAGACATGCGCTAGGAAATCTGGGTACCGTTTTGGAGGAATTTAGATTCCACGTTATCGCGAGCGGAAACACAGGTTCATATCAAGAATTCTGGTTTGAACATCCGCAGGATAGTGACAAAACAATTCCAATCTATCCCCATCTTCTTGAATGGACAGAAGAGATGCAAGACACAATCAGAAAATACAATGCCCAATTCGTTCAAGCAATGAAGTTGTATGATGAAATACAAAAGCTCAAAGACCAGAAGAAGAGGCTACAAGCCATGGCGCGCTGGGAATCCGTTTAGAACAACTATTCCTTAAACTTGAAATATTCTAAACTTAATTTCTTAAGTTAAAACGGTTCTTTGACAAATTTCATTAAACTTTGCAGCTCCAGTATTATTTGGAACAAAAAATACCCGAGAACCTGTTGGAAGGAGGCAACAAAAATCAAGGATATCAAAAACCTTTTTTTAGAAAGAAAGATATCGTCTGTTTATCGTCAGCTTCCCCTGAACTTTAAGAAATAAACTACCCCGATAGCAGCTTCAGCACCAATTAGCCCGGCAATAATAAACAGAGAATATCTAACGTAAAATGACGGTTCAGTCACGGTTATAAATAACTCTTGGCTGTCACACCTTAAGGACGCCTGAGTTTCAGGCGAGGTTGCGAAAACAGCCCAAGGTCCACAAGAGTTAGGTCGGAAACTTGCGTCAAAAGTTCCATTGTCACTCACCGGGCATTCTAATGTTTTGGTGAAGTTAGAGCTGCTGAATTGCACGTCAACCACGGAACCATTATAGTCTGGAGCAACCATAGAATCAGTGTTGTTCAGAGTTAGAACTCCTTTAATTGTTATGTTTTCGCCAAGGAGTATTCTATTTTCAACTGCGTTGATGTCAAGAGTCAACGGTTCCTTCACCGTGTAGTTGCCCGATGAATAAAATCCATTTTCTATTACATCTGTCGCATTAATTTTGTATTGAACGAGCGTTCCGGCGGTTTGACCCGGTATTGTTGCTATGCATGTTTGGTTACTGACGTCCATATTCAAAGTTTTAGTGTTGTTCCAATTGTCGGTCGTGTATGATAGTTGAGCTGTCTCCAAATCTGTATTGTTCGTCGTATAAGTAAGCGGGGTTGGCTCCTCAGGATAAACTCTGCTTGGAATAGTTAATGGTATCAAGGAAGAATTTTCGAAATTAGTCTTTAACATAAACTGAATATTGCCTGAACCTACCTCTCCGATAAATACCACATGATAGAGATTTGCTCCAATATTTGGCGAAGTGTAATTTAGAGACATTGATTGACCCATGTATTCGCAGCTTGCGTAGGCCACGCCTCGGTAGCTATTTGGTTCAAAATTGTAACCACCAACTGAACCAGTTAGATTGCCATACAAACCGGGTTCCCACGCTAGTGGAAAATTGTCTAAGCTCGGCGATGCAGCATTATTCATTAAGTAAAGCCTAGCTTCATACATGTCTAACGTGTTTGGAACTTTTACGTACAATTGAACATATGAGGCGTTGGTTTCGAATTCATATGCCCAATTTGTGTAAAAATTAGCGACACCACCGTTTGTGCCCTCGACAATACTATTATACCACTGGTCGCAAAGGAGATTTTCAATGATCATGAAAGTGGCTTCTTGAGCGCCCTCGCTGTCTACTGGATTGTTGTTTATAACAAATGTGTAGTTGCCTGACTGTGTTGGAGTAAAAAGTGCGGTATTAACGGTTGTGCCTAAGTGTTCTGGAAGACCTGCTGATTGAGTATGTGAACTCTCCAAGTTTCCTTGGGGGTCATAAACGTAGACGTTGTAGTCTGTCATTGCTGAGGTTGACGTGTTTATGTACGCTCCATAAAAGTAAATGTGGTAGTTATGGCCTTCCAATAATGGGCATATAATGGTCCAGTTTTCGCCGATCGCTATTTGTGAACTCTTAATTAACACTGGGAACATTGGTTTTTCAATGTAAGTGCAGTTTCCTTCAGCGTTATTGAAATTATGTACGTAATTTGTGTATTCTGACGTAGTGGTTAATTGAACAGTTGAGGCGGGGGTCTGGGAGGTAGACGCTTGAGCCATGAATAATGGACTGACAACTAAGACAACGATTGTAATTAGTGATAGGATTTTAGCTTGTCGCTTGATTTTCAGATGCATGGCTGAATCAGATTACAAGCGTTATGTATTATGGATGTTTGACATATTGCTTATGAATGCTAAATCAATATTTGCAAGATTAGGCTTGATTCAAGATTTATTAACTGGAAACTTTGTTTTCAGGCGTTTTCTGGTTTGCTAGCTTTTTGTCTGTCTGGATTGTTTCAGACAGTTTATTTTAAATTCATATCTTGAAGTTGGCTTTAACTTTCATAGTTGCAAGCATTATGTTGTGTATTGAATCTCGCTACAGAAGACACTTATATGAAAAACGTTCATGCTAATCTAACGGGAAGTTCACATGATGAAAATAACAAACTTCCAAACAATTCAACAAAGGATGTTCTGATATGGGAGGTGAAAATATAATGAATTACAATTCTTTCCGCAGGATTTTAAGAAACAAGTACGCTCTTAGCACTGTCGTAACGACGCTCATTATCCTAGTAATTTCAGTGCTGCTGGCTAGCGTAGTCACTTACTTCGCTATTAACGTAGTTAGCACGAGGGTTCAAGAAGAAAGTCTTTCGCTAAGCGATGCTCACATATGGCTCAACCCATTGGCTGCCGCAGGGGCTGCCACCTATTCTCAGGCTTCACTTAAGGTCATTAATACTGGTGGTAGAGATGTGGTCATCACTAAGATAGCTGTCAGAGGTCAAGACAACGCATGGACTTCTTGGGCAACCGGAACACCCCCAACTGATAGTCAATTCTTGGTCTATTCAATAACTAACTCGCCCATACAAACTGACATGTACTTCCAGCCTACTATGGCAATTCCAGTAGCTGATCCAGCCACCGTCGCTACACCTGTGACACAGCAACTTGCTCTAACTGGTGGCGCAGCAACTGCTCCAGCCGGATTCGCATTCAATTATGCTACAACTGACTTAGTGCTCAAATCAGGCTATACACTTGCTAGTCTACATAATGAATCCTGACAGCATCACCATAAACGACATCGGCTTAACCGTTAGCATAACGCTCTACACAGCGCAGGCAATGTACTATCAAGAATGCAACGTCCAAGCCTACACAGCATAATAAGATCCTAAAAGCCATATCGAGGTTAAACCAATAATTCAAAACGTGACCGCTGAGTCGGGTTTCATAACAACCCCTCTTATTTGCGGGACTTATTTTTTTTACATTTCATCAAGCAGCGACTTGTCTGTCAGGATTGGCTCGCACAGTTTATTATAAATACTTATTTTAGAACATGGTTTGTTTTTCATATTTCTAAGAAGGATGGGTTGTATTAAATCTCACTACAGAAGACATTTATAAACAAAGCACCTAACAAAAGACCTAACAAAAGTTACTCGGAGTGGGGAATATTGAACAAAAACCAACAACAAATCGAACACACAAACGCATCCCTAAACAAGGGAGGTGACTAATTTGAATTGCATTTCATTCCATAAACTCTTGAAAAACAAGTACGCTCTTAGTACTGTCGTAACGACGCTCATTATCCTAGTAATTTCCGTGCTGCTGGCTAGCGTAGTCACTTATTTCGCCATAAACGTAGTTAGCACGAGGGTTCAAGAAGAAAGTCTTTCGCTAAGCGATGCTCACATATGGCTCAACCCATTGGCTGCCGCAGGGCTGCCACCTATTCTCAGGCTTCACTTAAGGTCATTAATACTGGTGGTAGAGATGTGGTCATCACTAAGATAGCTGTCAGAGGTCAAGACAACGCATGGACTTCATGGGCAACGGGTCCTTTAGATAGTCAATTCTTGGTCTATTCAATAACTAATCAGCCTATACAAACTGACATGTACTTCCAGCCTACTATGGCAATTCCAGTAGCTGATCCAGCCACAGCCGTTACACCCGCGACACAACAGTTCCTTCTGACAGGTGGCACGGCAACTGGCAATAACGGATTTGTCTTCAATTATGCTACAACTGACTTAGTTCTCAAATCAGGCTATACACTGCTAGTTTACATAATGAATCCTGACAGCATCACTATAAACGACATCGGCTTAACCGTTAGCATAACGCTCTACACAGCGCAGGCAATGTACTATCAAGAATGCAACGTCCAAGCCTACACAGCATAATTATCCAATTAAAGTCCAAGATGCTAACACAGGGTTATTTTTAAAACCCTAAATTTTGTTTCTTTTTTGTTTATGTGTTTTTTTTGTGACGCACAAGTTTACTTATCTTGATTTTGCTGAATAGTTTTTCAAAGTGAAATGTAAAATGAGAATGAAGAATATACTGAAGAATCGTTTGGCTTTAAGTACAGTCGTTACTACTTTGATTATTCTAGTGGTTTCGGTGCTGCTCGCAGGTGTCGTTACTTACTTTGCTATCAACGTTACTAGCACTCGAGTTCAAGAAGAAAGCCTACAACTAACAAAACTACACGTATGGTATGATTCAGCTGCTCCCAGAGGTCAAGCTGCATTTCTGATAATGAACACTGGAGGCCGAGATGTCGTAATAAATAAAATTACGATACGTGGACAACAAGCAACCTGGGGTAACGTCTATTATGGCGTATCGGCAACTTACACAGTCAGCGCCGACCTGGCATACATAAATTCCGCCACTCCCGCATCTGCCCTCGCAGTGGATGGCACTACAGGTCACAACGTCGCATTAACAGCAGCTACAGGAGACATAACTTTGCAATCAGGCGCTAGCATGGTTGTTTACATCGCAGGCCTAGACAGCGTAACTATTAACGACATAGGCTTAACTGTTGGAATTACCGTGTTCACTTCGCAAGCGATGTACTATCAAGAAGCCAACGTACAAGCAGCATGATAAATTGAACAAGGCAACAAATATTTAACTCATAAGACCCCACCCAAAACCCCCCACTATCTCTTCTTTTTCTTTTAAACTTAGATCTTTGATTACAAGAAATATTGCTACAATTAGCGTTAGTTTTTAAAATTTAATTTGCCAAAGCGAAAGCAAGTTTCAAGTTCAAGGAAACTAGAGCAGCATTTTTCTACAAAAGAATCAAAGAATGCGCTGAGCGCAGCCACAATTCTACTTCAGCTTTTTCTTTCTATCAATCAAAACCCGCTGGTAGCTAACAAGTGAATAGATACAAAAATCGGGGTTCCCTTTTTGCAATGTGTTTTTTTTGTTACGCACAAGTTTACTTATCCAAAGTTTGCTGTTTGTTTTTTTAGTGAAATGTAAAATGAGAATGAAGAATATACTGAAGAATCGTTTGGCTTTAAGTACGGTCGTTACTACGCTGATTATTCTAGTGGTTTCGGTGCTGCTCGCAGGTGTCGTTACTTACTTTGCTATCAACGTTACCAGCACAAGGGTTCAAGAGGAAAGCTTATCGTTGGAAATGCTACACGTTTGGTGTCCGCAGTCTGCAAGCGCGACAACAGGTCAATATCCAGCTGAAGCAGCGTTTGTGATCATTAATACTGGCGGTCGAGACGTAGTTATAAACAAGATCACGGTTCGAGGACAAGAAGCACCCTGGGCTCAAGTCTATTCGGCAGTAGGCTCAGTAACATCAGACCTTACATACATAGCAGGAACAGATGCGACAACCAACAATGCAGTTGCAATTTTGACAACTGCCGATACTATTAATAACCGGTGATGACAATGGCTGTTGCTTCAGGTGATATTACGTTGAAATCAGGTGATAGCATGGTTGTTTACGTTGTAGGTCCAGATAGCATCACTATTAACGACATAGGCTTGACTGTTGGAATAACGGTGTTCACTTCGCAAGCGATGTACTATCAAGAAGCCAACGTCCAAGCATACAGCTAAATAGCGTAGATTAAGTAATCTAAAAGTAATCTACCCCCACAACCCCCCAATCTTTCTTTTTTCTTTTCAATATAGCAAACTTTTGAGCAAACCTTCAATTTTTGTGCTTACTATAATCTTGATTTCTAATATGAAAATAATGTGTAGATTGTTAATACACACAAACCGCTTAATCGGTTTCCCATAGTTTTTATAGTAAATGCATGCTTACGAGGAGATGTAACTGACGGCAGATTTGCATAGTCGATTGTTCAGACGGTTTGTTCGTTCCAAGAAAGCGTTAGCTTTGCCAGTTACATTTCTAATACTGTTGGTATCTACACTTGGCATTATTTCAGTTACTTATTATTTTTCAATTGAAAGAATCAATTCACAAAGCGAGGCTCTCAAAGTTTCCACAGCTCAACAGGACTTTTTATCTCTGGATAATGTTATTCTTTCCACTTTAGGCCAGCCTGGTTCTTCAGCGACGTTTGACTTGGCGGACTCAGGTGGATTAATAAACGTCCAGCCAACTAACGACACTCTAACAATCGACGTTAATGACAACTCTACCATCGACGCAACTGTCTTTAACGCCTCAGTAGGGCAAGTTTCCTATGATCTTCCATTTTCAGGTTCAATCGAAACAGGTCTTTACTTGGAAGGTGATAGCCAAACAATAACCAACCAAAGTGGCTCGTCACCAAGTCAACTTTTCCTAACAAATGGTGTTCAGGGACCTGTGATCCAGTTGCGATATCGGCCGACTGTGACATATGCGACTGCTGGATTCGAAAATGATCACGCTGTCACTGACATTCGCATCTATTTAGTCAACCTGAACTCTTCAGATCCAATTGCGCTGCAAGGTGCGCTTCCCTTACAAATCTCTTGCGCGAGCACACAATTAACAACTGAAACCTACCAAGTTTCCAATCAATTTGAAAACTTGGAGATATCTTCACAACTGAACGGTGCTCAGGGATCAATTTCTGTCCCCATCCAAAGCGGTCCTCAAGGCTCAATAATCAACATAGAAACTGTCATTTCTAACATATCAATTGAGAGGTGGATCTCTTAAATGGTATCGATTATTCCAAGCTACGTGTACTCGCTGTTTGCAGCCCTCATCGTCGGCACAATTCTAGTTTCAAGCTGCAGCCTTTCAATGGTAAACTTGAAAAATGAAGCAGGAAATCAACAATTATCCAATGTTGATGAATATGTTGCAGCCCAAAGCCTGACTCTCATAGGCCAGACTATCCAAGACAACCAGAATACCACTCAATTTCTGGATCTTCCTTCGCAAATTGGAAACCAAATTTACTGGGTATGCTTAACGAACGACTCGTTTAGTGCGTCGGTTGAATCCGGCTTCGGAACAACGGCCTCCTTGAATCAACCACAATTATACATACCAGCCGAAATCTCTGCATCAGGCATTTTCGTTAGCAGTTGGGGTAGGCCTCTGCTGCAATGTTGCTACCAAAACCAAACGATTACATTAACATTAACTAGTGAGTGATTGAATTGAAAATAGGAAAAAAGAAACAAGAAATCCAAGAAAAAGAAAAAACCTCAGACGAGGAAATGATTGCGTACTTAGGAATTCAGGGGTATCAGGTACCTGAAGGCTACTCGCAAATCGAAAGTTACCCGCTCAATCCGCCGTTCTCCTACGCATGGGTATTCCAAGATGATGCCGAAGGAAGCTTTTTCTACGTTGTTGACGAACTTCCCATGTCCCGAGAAGAAAGAGAATCATACAAGCGGCTTAAGAATATTCTTGAGTATGAGCTCAAAGCCCCAAGGCTGGATGAAACGCTCATTTCCTCATTTCACAGACAGCTTCCAACCATTCTTGATGAGCACCAAAAGGGTCTCGAAGATACCGATCAAGTAGGCCTGAGAAAAATCACTTATTATCTTGAAAAAGACTTAATCGGTTACGGAAAAATCGAAGGTCTCATAAACGATCCACTAATAGAAGATATAAGTTGTTTAGGGATAAACAAGTCTATCTATATTTATCACAGAAAATACGCTAACGCAAAAACCAACATTATCTTTACCGATGAGGAAGAACTAGATGATTTCATAACTAGAATAGTACACCGACAGGGAAAACACGTAAGCATAGCGCACCCAATAGTAGACTTAACTCTTCCAGGAAAACACAGACTTGCTGTCTCATTCGGAAAAGAAACAACCCCTGCCGGAACAAGTTTTACAATAAGAAAATTCAAAGAAGATCCGTTAACAATCGTAGATCTCATTATCAATGAAACAATTGACGAATCAATCGCGGCGTATCTTTGGATGTTAATGGAAAACAAAATGTCAGTCATGATTGTAGGTCCAACAGGCGCAGGAAAAACAACCGCCTTAAACGCTATTGCATGTCTGGTTAGGCCAGAACTCAAAATGATTTCAGTTGAAGAAGTTCAAGAAATTAACTTGCCGCAGGAAAACTGGGTGTCAACTATCGCAAGAACAGGATTCGGTGGGGAAGGCGAAGGCGAGGTCACCCTTTTCGACCTGATCAAGTCAGCCGTCAGGCACCGACCCGCATTAATTCTTGTAGGCGAAATTAGAGGCGAAGAAGCATACGTTCTGTTCCAAGCTTTAGCAACAGGACACGGAGGCCTATGCACAATGCACGCCGACGATGTAGAAACTGTCATTAAACGACTAACACAACCGCCCATGAACATTCCACAAAACATATTGTCGCTAATGAACTGCGTAATAGTGGTCAAACAAGTCAAAACAACAAACATTAACCCACACGAACGAAAACTATCATCAAGAAAATTCGTAGAAATCGCTGAAATCGATAACAACGGTATTCCTCACGAAGTCTTCAATTGGAACATGTCTTCAGACTCTTTCCAACAAAACCTAGATCAAAGCTACTTACTTTCAAAAATCGCAAAAAACCTCGATGCTCCATTAAGCGTTGTGCAGCAAGAGTTTGATCGAAGAAAACAAATTCTGCTCAAAATGGTTGACAAAAACCTCCGTGACTTCAGGAGTGTCCACAGAGCATTAAACAGTTCAATAAATCTCTTGGAATTAGCGGCCAAAGAAAAATCAAAGGAGCAATAAAAATGGCTTCTGGAGGCTTCATAGGCAAAATATTCGGTAAACTAACTAAAGCTTCCAGCGAAGAGAAAGAAAAAACTGAACAAGAACTGCCTTTCGCCGTAATGATTTTTACTCTTTTGGCCGCAAGTGGAATATCTCCATATGACAGCTGGAAAAAAATGCGAAAGCTTTTCTTTCTTCCTCTATTCAAAAAGGAAGCAGATGAAGTCATACGTCAAGTTGAAGTATTAGGCAAAGACCCTCTAACCGTCATGCAACAGCGTTCAGAAACAACAACCTCAAAGTTATACAGAAATTTTCTGGGGGGCTTTGTTTCTTCGATTAGAAGCGGCGGACAAATGACTGATTACATGAAAAGCCAGTTGAAAGCGATCTTTGAACTGCGATACATCAACCTGAACCGATCGATTGAGAGAATAGCTACTTTGGTAGAAGCTTATTCAGTCATGTTAATCGTTGTGTTATGCTCCTACATCCTTTTTGTAGTCTTAGGATCAACAAATGCAGTCTCGCTTCTTTCAAGCAGCTTCGCTTCCAATTCGCCCACATTGTCTTACTTGGTAGCTTTTGTCATTATGCCTGTGATGTCATGCGTCTTCATTATGATGGCGCATAATCTGCAAAGGAGCGCTTTTCCTGATTTAAAAGATCTCTACAGAAAAGCCCTATTCTTTATCCCACCTGCATTCGCAGTAATAGCGCTCTTCGCAATGGTTCCTTCATTGTCACAGTTGATAAGCCCTATAGGATTACCTGCAATCACTACAATATGTTTGGTTGGAGCTTCGTTACCAATGGCTATCCAATATTGGCACATCGCAAAAATCAACTACAACGCAGAAGAATCAATCCCTAGCTTCATAAGAGACGTAACTGAATCACAAAAAACGGGGCTTTCACCAGAAAAAAGCATAATACAAGCAACGAAACGCAAAGATTACGGCCCTTTCTCCAAGTTTTTAGACTTAATGCGAAGCCAAATAGAATGGGGAATACCTTTAAGAAAAACTTTTGACAACATGCGTAAACAAATTCGAAGTTGGTTTGTAACAATTAACTTTTCTATGATGGTGGAAACAATTGAAATCGGCGGCAACTCAATTCAATCGTTAGAGATACTTTCCGAATATAGCGAAAAGGAACGCGAATTACAACTTAATCGAAGGGAACTTTTGAAACCTTACATTCTTCTTGCTTTGATGTGGAGCGCATTGATCGCCGTTACTACCACAATAGTAGCTTTAACCACTAACTTAACCACCGGTATGATGACAACAATTGACGGCACAGACCTCGGGTCAGTGGCTGCAACGTCTATGCAGGGTCAGATGGGCATGTTCTCTGTAGGCATTATTATTCAATGCTGGATCTCAGGTTTCTTCATCGGAAAAATAAGCGAAGGCAACTTAGGTGCTGGTTTCAAACACGCAGCATTGCTGGCTTTAACAGCATATGTATCTTTGGTCGTCTCTCAATTCCTTCTAGCTGGTCTTTTTGGGGGACTAAAGTTCAGTTAAAGGAGAAACAATGCGTTGCCTTCAACCGCCATCGACACTTTTTTTGCATGTACCATCATTGTAGCTGCAGCTTTAATTTCGACCGCTTTTCTATGCTCAACATTGCAAACCAGCATGAACGGCACTCAAAACATCAACAAAGACAGTTACCTACAAGCCATAGCCAACGGAATCATAGCAAATCCTGGAGCCCCCATTGACTGGGGATCCAACAAAGGCGTTCCTGTTGACTTTGGTCTAGCATCCAATTCTTCGATACTTCCTTATGAACTAGACATAGATAAAATCTCTCGACTAAACAACCTAAACAACTACTCATTAAGCTATCCTGATATGGCCATTGCGGCTAAACTAAACAATATTGCTTTAGGCATAACAGTCTCTCAGGTTATGAACATAGACATTGAAAAATCAAGCACAACCACAGTAGGCAATGACGAATCTTTTGTCTTCACGATTTTAACAAGTATCGATTCTGAACCCAATAGTGCAAGCATAAACTGCTATGTGGTAGCAAATAGTTACCTAAGCAACATAACCAGTAACACCTCAGACGTTGGGGTCGGTCAAGTTACTATTCAAATCCCAACCAATTCAACAAGCAATGCAATGCTTGTAGTGTTCGCGAGGGCAAACTTTGACGATAGAATAACATCATATGCCGTTTACAACTTCGATTCAAATCAGGAATCAGCACCAAGCGACAATATTCTAACTCTAACCCCCCTTAACTACACGTTAAGCTACTTAACAAATTCAACAGATTTAACACTCCAACATGGCTACGTTTTCACTTACGCGCATCAGGATAATCTTGCCTCCGTGCAAGGTACAACTCAGTACCAAATTCCGATGCAAATCGACAAAAGTCCCTTTGTATTAGTGCTCTGCGGTTTCAACAACGATACCTACTTTCAAGAATGGACTTCTTACCCTCAAATCCCATTGAAAGCAGGTTCAAACTTTGAAGATTCGGAACAAAACGTCTTCAGCTATATTGTTACAATAAACAATGTGCTCTATAAAGTCAACATAAGCTTTGGAGATGTTGTTTCCTGAGGCTGCTAAAAAATAAGAAAGGACAAGTTCGAATAATTGAAGCATTTTTGGCCTCAGTCTTGTTGATGTCATGCCTGACTCTCATTCCTGCATCGCCAAACGTCCAGAATTCCTCGGGAAATCTTGCTTCAACAGCCCAAAATGTTTTGTTAAGTTTAGATGGCAACGGGCACTTGACAGCCTTGGTTGACAGCAAAAACTGGGCAGAGCTTAGAGATTGTCTGGCGTCTGCTCTTCCGCTTACAGTATGGTTTAACTTAACAGTTTTCGACCAAAACATGCGTATCATAAACGCTTTTCCAATCTGCAACGCAGGCACTTTGAGTGATAAAATTGTTTCAGTAAACTATGTTTGCGCAAGCCAAAACAGTACATATGCAATCTACATCCTGAGGCTGCAACTTTCAGAGGAAGGAATAACATGAAAAGGCGCAGCCTAAAGCACAACAAATCAGGCCAAGTAATAATAATCACCGCTTTACTCGTAGCGTTGCTTTTACTATCCACCTCCATCTATGTCATTGAAACCGAAAAAGAAGTACCACAAGCAGGGACCAACGAAAACACCGTTTTCTCGGCATACAAGCAAAGCACAATAAACACCGTGATAAGTGCATTAGCAAACGCAACTAATGGCGGCGACTCCAGCGTTTTGACCAATGACCTAAACGAATTGAAATCGACCATCTCTTCTAATTCATACCAAGCCATTGTCCAAATGGATTATAATACGCTGGACGAAGCTCCCTACCAAAATGGCATTTGGATTTCTTGGGGTACAGCTGGTCAAGGCATCTCAAGCGCTTGTGTCAATTTGGCATTTAAAAGCTTAGGGTTTTCAACAACTTCTAACGTGGAATATAATGTAAACATAACGACGGCGGCAGATTTGAGCGGAAAGTGTTTCCAACCTAAAAGCAACTTAACTCAAGTAACATTAACAATCAACATATTCAACGAAGGTAAACCAGCTTTAGCTCAAAACTTAACCTTTTACTTTGAATGTAACCCTTCCTGGATAACTCCAAATTGGGTAAAAGTGAACGCGCCAAGCATAACAAACTTCGGAAATGGAACATATCTGGTTTCTTTTACGACTGAACCAAATCCTTTGAACGACCCTGTTCTTGTCTCTATGCTTTGCCAAGATCAACGCGGTATATATGTAGAAACAAACGTGACATGTACCAACACAGGATAAAAATTAAAAATGTTAAATCTAAACAAAAATGCCTTGCTCTGTTTGAAGAAAGGAGAAGCAGCAACGAATGAATCGCGCTAAAGCTACTAAAATTTTAGTTCTGCTAATAGCCACTTCAATTATTTTGACTGCAAGCATAAATATTGTCCAGAATTCTTCACCAAAGCTTACTGGCACATCAGTGAGCGTTTCGCCTGCAAGCGTGGCTTGGGAGAAAAATTACGGCGTAGTAGGAGATGACGACCGTGCATATTCCGCTCTTCCGATTGGTGACGGATGTTTAGTTGTCGGATCATCTGAATCGAATAAGACAGGTGTAACTGTTGGTTGGGCTTTAAGGCTTGATAGTAACGGCAACGTTATTTGGAACCAAACGTTCCTCGAAGGATCCGGCACTGAACTTAGATGTGCGCTTAATTTGACTGATGGATTCTTGCTTGTAGGAAACGAATTCTTGTCTTCGGGAGATGAAAACGGTTACGTTGCAAAAATAAGTAGTCAAGGATCATTAATGTGGCAAACGCCTATTATTGGCGGAGCAGACGTCAACAAGTTCTTCTCGGCAATTACTGTTCAAGACGGCTTTGTACTTTTCGGGTTAACTTATTCCAACGCAAATGGACAATCAAATGCTTGGGTAGTCAAAATAGACCCAAATGCAAACGTTTTCTGGAACAAGACATTTGGAGATGCAACAGACACCGCCGCTACAAGCGGCGCTTTAGCTCCCGATGGAAATTATATGGTGGCAGGTTACACAAACTCTCGAGGAGACAATAACTATGATTTTCTACTTATGCAAATTGCCCCGAATGGGAACATGGTGTGGAATAAAACCTACGGGCAAACAGGTACCCAAGAAGCCTCTGCCATGACAAAAGCCCCTGACGGCTACGCAATAGTTGGAAACACTCAATCACCAGATGGAATAATGCACGCGTGGGTAGTGAAGGTTGATTGGAACGGCACAATGTTATGGGCTGAAACAGTCGGGGGCAAAAACGCAGATTCACCTTATTTCATAACTAATGCTCAAGATGGTGGTTACTTAGTTGGCGGCTTTACTTTTTCTTTCGGCGCAGGAAATCGGGATTTTTGGCTCTTTAAAATCGCCGATTCAGGACAAGTTTCATGGAGTTGCACTCAAGGCGACTCGGGTTACCAAGAAGCTTATGGCGTTATCCAAACAGGAAAAAACCAATATATTATGGTGGGGTGGACAGACCCTCCTGGGCACCCTGCCTTAATAGGTAAAGCTCGGTACATGTTCGATGTTGTAACTATCATCTACCCTCAAAATAACACTTGGTTTTCAAGTTTACAGTTTATCTCTTATGCAACTGCAGGATTTGCGATTGTACTGGCGGTTTTACTTGTGGCATTAAGACTCCGTAATAGAGCGAACATGTAATCAAGCTTCAAAAATTAGCCACAAACTACCAAGCAAAAGCCCGAAGCTACTCCGACTAATAAACTCTTAAAAAATCTTAAATGATGATTGGTTTATCAGTCGTTTATTCTTCATTTAGTTTAGAGAATAGCATTCGAAGAACCTTAACGAAGGCACTGTAGTTTGTCCAGATTGCCGCTGTTTTGTCTTTCTTTTTTACGTCTTCATCGTTTGCTGCATCTTCATGGAATGCGATCAATACTTCTTTATTATCAGAAATCATAATGCATGGCAAGTTTTGATCATCAACGATGCGATTAGATTCACTTAACCATTGTAGTTGTCCAATGAAATAAGCGCTTTTTAAAGAGTTATCAGTTACCAAGGTGATGTTTGCTTTGTCCGCTTGCTTTTTGAGTTTGTCCGAAAAGTCGCTATAATATAATTGTGCAAGGTAGTCGGCTGAGGCGAAGACTTGGAATTCTTTTTCGGATTTTTCAAGCATTTCATTAGCCTTCATCAGTACCTGCTGTTCACCCTCAAGCATCTGGAAAAGCTCTTTCTTCGCCGCCACTGCTTTCCGCTGAGGCATTGATTGCCAAAGTTCCACAAGACTTGTTTTCTCTTGTTCTAAGAGCCTTATTTTTATTTTTTGTGCATCTACAAGCATGTCAATAGCTTTGTCTAATGGAACAGCGGTGAATTTTAGAGGTTTCTCGAAAATGGAAAACACTATGCCCCTTTTCTCAAGATCCCGCAAGATTCTGTAAGTTTCAGTCCGATGAAGTGAAATTGCTTCCGCTATTTCTCCGGCTTTCATTTCGCCTACTCTTGCAAGGTGCAAGTAAACTTTGATCTCGTTTTTAAGTAGTCCAAACCTTGAGAGTGTCTCTTCAACGGTTGATAATTGCTCAGTGTAAGTCTGATCTTTCTTTACTGTTCTCCACGATTCGTTTTGCTTATTGTACACTTTTATTAGTTCTTGCTTTTCCATTGCGAGTACCATTTTGGGGTTCACCTTTCTCCATATTTTAGGTCTTGTCTCCTAATTCTAACCATTTATATATAATATGATTACGACTTGAAAATCTGAATTCAGAATTCATGTTCGGTTAAAACTTACAAACAAGCAGCTTTTTGGAGGGCTGTCCCCAAATCAGATTAGCAGCGTAGAAGGCTATTTTTAGGTTATGTTTCAAGTGCTTTTGCGGAAGCGTTAGCGTAAACTGACCCGAATTTGTTCACAAGGTCTTTCTGAGTGTAAACTGAAGAGTGCAGTTGGAAGAAATT
Organism: Candidatus Bathyarchaeota archaeon; assembly: GCA_963768425.1. GTDB lineage: Archaea > Thermoproteota > Bathyarchaeia > Bathyarchaeales > Bathycorpusculaceae > Bathycorpusculum. The sequence continues at coordinate 56,978 of CAVYHV010000029.1, forward strand.
TCCCATTCTTCCCGTTTCTACGCCAATTCCAATTACGATGACGCCTTTGCGCAGTAAATCATCGACGCATTCCTTCAAAGCGATTGGCATGTTTGGGTAGCCATATGGCCAACCGTCGGAGATAACTATTAAGACGCGTTGTTCTTCAAATCTTTTAGCCAGCATTTTTCCGGCCATCTGAATTGCGTCGGGAATATATGTTAGCCCTTCAAATCTCAATCCTCCGATTCTGGCCCTGACTTTCTTTGAATACGACTCATTGCTGTCTTTAAGTATGTAGAATTTGTCACTGAAGGCAAAAAAAGTCCAAGACGTTGGGTCCATCATTAATTCTTTCGCTGCCTCAGCAACAGCTATGGCTAACGCGCGACCATATTCCCCTTTCACCTGCATGCTACTGCTGACATCAAAAATCAGGGACCAAGCAAAACTTGTCTTGAGATACTCATCGAGCACGAAAACATCTGTCGCTGGCTTATTACTTGCCAAGGATTGAATTACAGATGCCAAATCCAGTTGACCCATTTCTTGCCTTGGGTCCTCATCAAGATAATTAAACGCTGATCTTAGAATATCGAGAAGTCGCCGACTTGCTCCTTGCACTAGATTTCTGGCTCTCAGATATTGAGTGTAATCTTCCTCTGGAATAGAGACTGATTTGAATCTGGTCATAGTCACATAGGGTTTGATTTTCGAAAGTATTTTTTCTTCACGTTGCTTCTGGTAGCTGTCCGAATTGAATGCTTGTAAGGATTCTGCTTCTTGTTCAGGTCTCCAACATTGGTCAATATTGTCTACGGTAGGCACGTTTGCTCCTAAGCTAATGAGTGACTGTACAAACAAGCCTTCAAAATCGTTATCAACTGATCTATCCGTTTCACTGTATATGCTGCAGTTCCCATTGCTTTCAGTATGTCGAAGTGAGGGCGCCTCCAAAAAAGGTCCAAAAGGCTCAAGCAAAAGCTTTATGCCTTTTACTTTTTCGTCGAATAACTCTTCCACTTTAATTTCCTGGTCGGCTATTGACATTAAGAAAGTTTCTTTAACGGCTGTTAAGTCGTTGAACAGTTGATTTACCGTTTTCTCCTCTTCAACGCCTGGACAATTCTTGATTAAGCCCAAATTACATTTGGTTAGTAAAGCAGCCATAAGTTTTGTTGAGGAGGTAAAGATTCTCTCTGAAGGCTTTATTTTCTGGTAAGCCAACGCATTTGCATACGCAATGTCAAAAAACCTATCGGGATACCATGCCTGAATGTAGGCGTTTACGTATGTGTCATTAATTAGAGACTTAGCAAACGCTTCAACTATTGAATCTGATTTTTTTGGCGCAATTTTTTCTTTGGGAAATGGCTCTAAAGTATGAGTTGTTAGGTGCAGAACAGTTGCTCTAAATAATCGCCCAATTTTTGATTTGCCTCCATTGTTTAGGGCAAATTTGTGCCCAAGATACGAAACATTTCCCCCTTCTAAGATTCGAACGGTTGGGAGCTTAATGGTGAACCCAACATTATCAATTTGCAGGGTCGGCTGATCCAAAGTAGGATCCTGAAGTATTTTCACTTTTGTGTTATCTTTTTGTAGTGAAACCGACCAAGCGTAATCAATAAACCCCAAAATGCAATAACTCCTAATTATTGCGATTTATTAAAAACTGCTTCCAGGATCCTCCTCACGTCTGCTTGGACTTCAACGTTGTCGCTGGTTAGCCCAATTAAAGTTTCTTCAGCTGCACTCATAGGAGTATTTCCATCTTTTACTAAAGTAGCCCAGTTGATTAAGTCACCCAACGAGGGTCCATAAGGCAGGTCGCCGGCTTTGTATTGTCTTCTTAATTCAGCGCCAGCTTGAATGATTTTATAAGCGGTATCCTGATCAATCTTCGTCCTTTTCTGTAACATGTCCACTTCATCTGGAGAGATGGTTTCTCCGACACTTAGGAAATCAAAGTTTATCCAGACAGCCATGCGTCTTCTCATGGCGGCGTTTAGAGGTTTTGTCCCCGAGAATTCAGCTGTAGCGGGGTTCATGCTGATAATCATATACCCGTATTTGTGGCGTTCAATGACTTCGCTGTCTTTTTCATTAAGAACCAAGTGACCTCTTGTGTCTAAAACTGGGTTTAGTCTTGTGGCTACGTCTTGTTTCATCATGTTTGCTTCGTCGAGGTACATGATGCCGCCTTTCCTTAGCCACTGGGTTAATAGTCCATCTACCCAGTTTTCTTTGCCAAGCCCGATAAATCGTCCAATGAGGTCGAATGATGATGTTGATAAGCCGCAGTTGACTTCCCAAATTGGTAAACCCGTAAGCTCAGCTACCAAGTAGACGATATGGGTTTTTCCAGTTCCTGACGGTCCGATTAAGCTGCACTGTTTAAAATAATAGAGCGCGCGCACAATCCGTTCAACGTAGTTAAAGCCATGGTCTAAGTATTCAGGTGTTCCTTTTGGTATCATGCTGTCCAAGTGGGCGAAGCTGAAGTTTGGGTGTAAGTCAAATCTCTGTATGTTGTATTTTTCGTATAATGGGCTCTTAGACATTGGGCGCTCTTTATCAAGGGATACTGTAACCTTGAATTTGTCTTCTTTGAGGGATGATACCTCTTGAACTCTACTTGCTTCAGCTTTTTCTTTTAGCCCTTGATGTCCATAACTCATTTGGCGCCGTCTCTAACGCGATAAAAGTTGGAAACCGAATAAATAAGTATTATGAATTACTACTTGATATGTCATATACACATGTGAATGTGAAAAAGCCTATTCACAATTCCTCGTAGATTTCATTAAAGCAAAGTACCTCACGGATCCTAAACGTTTGGCGTTTAATTTATTTGCGTTTCTTGTTGAATTATGTTCCAAAATATAGTGCAATGTTATAGTGTAGTGCTACACAACGCTTTTATATGGTTATCTTAAGATTTAAGATAACAATATCTTAGAGACGAACCGAAATGGGCACAATCATGATAGTGGATGACGCTTCGTTCATGCGGGCAGTCCTGAAAAAAATAGTCTTACAAGCGGGTCACGAAGTAATCGCTGAAGCTGCAAATGGGGACGATGCTATCGCTCAGTTTCAACAATCAAAACCGGATCTCGTACTTATGGATATAATCATGCCTCCTGGACCAAAAGCCAAAGATGGCATAGAGGCCCTCAAACAAATCGTTGCATGTGATCCGTCTGCAAAAGTAGTAATGTGCAGTTCAATGGGGCAGCAATCATTAATTGTGGAAGCAATAAAGTCGGGTGCTAAAGACTTCGTCATAAAACCGTTTCAACCTCAAAAAGTAATTGAAGCAATCACAAAATACTGCTGAGGCAAATCAGTTGTTTCCTCTTTCGGCGAGTCACGAATACAAGAAAGCATGGTTTAGCACGCCCAGTAAAATTAGGAGCAATCCTAAGGTTGCCTATCAGCGACTGGAGTTAACACCATGTGTGACCATAGAAGCTAATACGGGTCCAATGGTGGAAGAGGTTCGAGTGGACATGGCAGATATGAGGGTAGAAAGCAAAAATGTTGAGCTATTAACAAGTGTCGGATCTTGCGTAGCAATATGCTTGCACGATTCCGTGCACAAATGTGGGGGGTTAGCTCACATTATGCTTCCAAACTCTGCTAATGTATCGCAAGAACCTCTTCCATCAAAATTTGCGAACACAGCTGTTCCAGCTCTTATAAAGGAAATACACGCAATTACTGGAAAACAAAGTCGTCTTTCAGCTAAAATCGCAGGAGGCGCTAACATGTTCGCAAACATAGGTACTAATCATTTAGACATAGGCGCTAAAAATGTTAAAGCAGTTAAGACTTCATTAGATGAACACAAAATATGGCTGGCCGCTGAGGACGTAGGTGGCTTGCATGGAAGAAGAATTTCATTCAATGTTGCTTCCGGCAAGACAATTGTCAAGCAGTATAACGGAGACATAAAAGAGCTATGAACAATCAAATCAAGGTCGACTTAACCACCGAATCTGACAGCAAAGAACCTTCCAAGCTCTCTGTTGGTAAAGAAATCAATTTAGGTATTCTCTTAGAGCTTGGAAGTATAGGGGCAGGGCATGCTGCAACCTCTTTATCTGACATACTCCAGCAACCCATATCAATCGATGTTCCTACAATTCATACAATTCAAGCGCATTTGATTCCCACTTTCTTCAACATGCACGAAATGCCAACGATTGCCGTCTATCTGCAACTTACGACAGAGTTCGGATGCGACATTTTATTAATGTTCGAGCTAACGGAAGCGAAAAAGATAGCAGCTATGATGACTTGTGCATCTTCTATTGAAGAACTGGATCCAGCAATGGAAACATCAGCTATACATGAGCTTGCAAACATTCTCATAGGATCATTCTTGACAGCGATCTCGGATTTCATTGGAATCAGCCTTCTTCCTACTACGCCTCAAAGCTCAGTTGATACCTTCGACGCGATACTTGACGGTTTTCTCATTAAGCAATCTATGTTTTCCGAAAATGCAATGGTATTTGAAACACGCTTTAAACGCCAAGGTGAAAACGCAAATTGCATACTAATGATATTTCCAAGCCAGGAACTGAAAGAACTGATTGCTAAGAAATCAAAACCGGTCATCGAAATTCAATGAACGCAAAGAGAAGGTTGAGGCAGAAAAATATTTGGTCGAGCAAGTCAAAACGGATTCTTTGCAGGACTTCTTAGATAAAATGGCTTTTCAAAAAGTTAAAAAAATGCTGTTTGAAAATGCCGGAGTAAACTGTTCAGGTTACAGAGATGAATATTTAAAGCGGCGTTTTGAAATCCGATTAAGAGCAACTGGCGCCAACTCATACGGCAGGTACATTACTTATTTAAGAAATAATCCGGAAGAATTCAAAAACTTACTTAATGATATGACGATTAACTTTACCATGTTTTTCAGAGATACTGATGTTTACACATATCTTGAAAAAGTGCTTCTTCCCAAGATCTTCAAGTTATCGAAGCCTACCCGAATTTGGAGTGCCGGCTGCGCTAGTGGGGAAGAGCCTTATTCCTTGGCCATTTTGGTTCATAAAGTCCTTGGGGAAAAAATATGTGATCATCCTGTAACAATTTTTGCTTCTGATATCGACAAAGATGCGCTATCAACTGCTGCAAAGGGCGAGTATTCCCAAAGGCAGCTAAGTAACCTGAGTAGGGACTTAGTGGACCGATTCTTTACAAAGAGGGAGAACTTTACAAAGTTCGCAATTCTGTGAGACAAATCATTCATTTTCACGAGTTCGATTTAATGGCTCCTTCTGTGCACCTGAATCTAGATCTTATTTTATGCAGAAACGTAATGATCTATTTTTCAAAGGAAAGTCAACAACAAATCCACATGAGCTTCTATAAGGCTTTGAAATCTGACGGTTACTTTATTACTGGAAAATCAGAAATCTTGAGCGGTGAACCAGCGGCAAAATTTCTAGCGGTGGACCAACAAGTTAGAGTTTATCAAAAACCCAGCAAGTAAATGAATCGTCAAAATACTTGCTTTCAAATATGTCTCTTTAAGGTCTGAGTGTCTGATTAAAGACACACTCTACCAAATTACCTAATTTGTCTCAGATTGTTGTATTAGATCTGAAATTCGAAGGTGCAGATTCGACCTTAGGTGAAAAGGCAATGTCATTTGATAACGATCAATATAGGCAATTATTCATAGATGAGGCAAAAGAGCATTTAGATACAATAACTAAATCAATGTTGATTTTAGAAAAAGAACCCGAAAACCAAGAGGTTATTAACATGCTTTTTAGGGCAGCTCACACGTTAAAGGGTTCGTCAGGAATGATGGGCTTCAAAGACTTTCAAGAGCTCACTCATAACATGGAAGATATCTTTGATGACATGCGAAAGGGCAATCGACCCTCCTGTAATCTCATCACAGCTCTTCTGGAATGTTTAGATGCTTTATCACAGCGACTTGAAAACATACAAAATAAAGTCGATGGCGACATTGAAGTTGAACAATTCAAAGATAAGTTGCAAAAGGCTAAGTCTCAATTGCAAATCTTGCAACCACAAAAGGAGAATGAAAGTAAGCAATCAGCGCTTGAAAATAATAGGCTTGATTTTAACGAAAACGAAAAAGAGTTAATCAGTAAGGCTGAAAATGCAGGCGAACAATGTTTCATAATTAATTTCAAATTTGCAGACGATTGCAGTTTCAAGACTATTCGAGCAAGTATGGTTTTGGACAAGATTGCCGAAGTTGCGAGAATAGTGAAGTCTGTTCCAGCAAGTGAAGAATTTGACGAGCAGAAGCTCAGCCAGGGCTTTAAAATGGCTGTCACTAGGCAAGCTTGACGAAGAAACAGTCGCAAAAAGCGCTAAGAGCGTTCTTGAGGTAGAGAGTGTAAGCATTTCAGCTTATAACACATTTGCTCCCCCTGTCAAGAAGACTCTTGATGGCCTTTTGGCTGAGAATAATTACGTCATAACTGTTGAAAATAAAAAAATTGTCAAGGTCCTTCAGGACCAGGCGGCTACTCAAACTGTTCGAGTAAAGTTTGATCAGCTTGACAAATTGATGAATTGGGTAGGTGAACTTGTTATCAACAAAATCGCCCTTCTTCAGATAACCTCGGATAATCGAAACGACCAATTGAAGCATGTTACAGAAAACATTGATCGGTTAACCGCTGACTTGCAAGATCTCGTAATGGAAGTCCGAATGGTGCCCGTCAGTCAGGTATTCGACAGGTTTCCGCGTTTGGTTAGAGATCTTTCGTTAAAAAAAGGAAAGAAAATTGATTTGGTTATGGAGGGAAAGGACATTGAAGTTGACAGGACAGTATTGGATGAAATTGGTGAGCCGTTAATTCATTTGCTTCGAAACAGTGTTGACCATGGTGTGGAAACTCCAGAAGATAGAGTGAAAATAAACAAAAATGAAACTGGAACGATTAAGCTTTCGGCTCAGAGAAATGGCAATCAAGTAATTATAGAAATCCAAGATGATGGGGCTGGAATCGACCCTGAGAAACTAAAGGAGTCAGCTCTCAAGAAAGGTTTTGCGAGTCAAGCGGAACTGGAAAAAATGAATAAGGAACAGTTAATCAACCTCATTTTCCTCCCTGGATTTTCAACTGCAAAAGTGGTTACTGAAACAAGCGGCAGAGGCGTCGGAATGGATGTTGTAAAGACGAAAATCTCCGCGTTAGCCGGTACCGTTCATATTGAAAGCCAAGTTGGCCAAGGAACTAAAACAACAATTAAACTTCCTATCACACTTGCAATTATTCAAGCGATTCTTGTTAAGGATACTACTCAGACATTTGCTATTCCTACAAGCCAAGTTTCAGAAATTGTTAGAGTCAATAAAACCGATGTTAAGTCGCTTGGAAAAACTAACGCCATAATAGTCCGAGATCGCGTAATTCCCATGGTTCATCTGCATCAGCTTTTGGGTCTTCCAGATTCAAACGAAGATGAGCTTGAACTTCTCATAACTTATCTTGGAGACGAAAATACGAAAATGGGTATTGTGGTTGATTCAGTCCTGCGGCAACAAGACATCCTGGTAAAGTCATTGAACGAAACGTTTGCTGGAGTCAAAGGCATAAGCGGAGCAACAATCCTAGGTGATGGTCAAGTTGTGTTAGTTTTAGATGTGGGGCAATTGGTGAATAAAGGATACAAAAGAGCCTAAAAAGATAGAATCGTAACTTCTGCCTACTGCCAATACTCAAAGTAAATAGGAACTTCCCCACAATCCACTGTTTTGGGTAACGTCGCTTGGAAAAGTTTTCTTTGAAGGAGACGGAAACAATCGTGCATAGTTGAAAATAACATATTCTGAATGCGAACTTGCAATTCATAATTTATTTATTTATGAGAGACTACCTTTCCAAAGGTATCACAATGGTCACGGTGCTTTTAGCTGACGATTCAGTGTACATGAGAAATTTGTTAAAGAGTCTTCTTTCTGAATCTGAGTACGAGGTTGTAGCTGAAGCTTCAAATGGAGATGAAGCTATCAGTCTCTATGAGAAAGTTAGACCTGATATTGTTTTGATGGATATAGTTATGGATTCTGGGCAAGTTGCGAGAAGTGGACTTGATGCTCTCGAAAAAATAGTTTCAATTGATTCTAAAGCTAAAGTGATAATATGCAGCGGCCTGGATCAGCAGTCACTGATTAATAAGTCAATGGAATTAGGTGCCAAAGCATTTGTCACTAAACCGATTGAACCTGAGAAACTATTTGAAACTTTAGCAACGTGTTCTGACTTGCGCATACTCAGTGAAATGGGGAATATTGGTGCAGGTCGGGCTGCAACGGTTCTGTCCAAGTTGGCCAAACAACCTATACAAATTGAATTGCCTAAACTTGAAACTGGTGCACCGCACCTTATAACTAGGCTTTACGGTGCGCCGGATAGACTGGTTACTGCTGTTCATATGCGTCTTCAAACAAAACCTGATTGTGATGCTTTACTTGTTTTTGAGCCTACCGAAGCCATTAAAATCGCTGATATAATGACAGAAAAATTAAGTCATGCCCCTCCTGAAATGGAAGAGTCGGCAGTGAAAGAAATGGGATCTAATATGATATGTGCTTTTTTCAGCGCGATTGCTGACTTCTCTGGTTTGACATTTGTTCCTTCTGAACCATGTGTTGTGACTGATTCGTTTGAATCCATAATAGATGTTTTTCTTGCTAAACAAGCGATGACGGCCAAAGCAGCTTTGGTTTTTCAAACTCTATTCAAAAGAGAGCATAGTTCCATAAACGGATTCTTTCTTATAATTCCAAGTCCTGATTTTCAAAAACAACTTATTGAAGCGGGAAAGAGATGGCTCAACCCAGATGACATCCCATTAATGCCACAACAATGAAAGAAAGAATAGCCTTTGGACCAATTTTGCAAGAATGTTAACAGCGTCTCGGTGAGATTGAAGCGAATGCCAAGTAATTCGGTTTTCACAAAAACCTCTTTGTTTTTCCTTCCTTTGTAACGGGTTAAAATCTAAGTTCGGAATAAGGCCTGATTCAAAAGATTTTTTGTGATCTGTATTCAAGCAAAGCAGTGGAAAATAAGTTGCTTAGCAGCTTTGATTATTTTTTCTTTATCCACAAGCAACGATTTCAAAGGAGTCGTAACTGAATATGATTGCTGATTATTGACGTTTAATGAATTAATGTGAATCAGTCACAATTCGGAATATTTCGTTAATGGAAGGTAACTTTATTGTTCTTTTAAGTCCTTAATGTTAAGGAGAGGCGATTTGGGAAGTGGAACATAGTGAAGTAAAATCTGAGAACGCTCGAAACCTTATTCTCAGCTACAACAATACAGTGTACTATGTTAATAGTGTCAACGTTCAAATCAAAGACGGGATCGACAAGCTCAAAGCTATTTTTCATGCCAAACGCGCAGGCGATGAAGCGCCTCAGGATTTAGACATTGAAATAAGCCAAAGCATCTATGACATACTATTGGAGTACGCGAGATTGGATAAGTTTGACTTAATCATGGTATTGCAAATAGAAGGGTCCAAAACACAATGGTGCATCATGAGTGAAGACTGGCTAAAGAACCAATCTGATAAAGGTGGAAGAGACGAATACATAGTTTGATTTTGTGATATCAGCATTTTACTGCTAGTCAAGATAAGAATTCAGAATCCATACTGGCTTTTCATAAGCAGTTTATAACTCCTTTGCGATAGCAATAGCTAAACAAGCGTCCTAGGTGAAAATGAATGGCAAATGTAAACAATCAATCAGGCTTGACAGAAGAAATCCAGATGCTAACATTCACACTTGATAACGTTTTATATGGCGTCAATGTACATCAGGTTCGTGAAGTAAAAAACTTTGAAGGAGTCACTCCTGTCCCATATGCCCCTGACTATGTTAAGGGAGTTACGAATCTGCGAGGCGAAGTAATCCCCGTAATAGATCTTCGGAAACGTTTTGGATTAATCGGGTCAAACGACGAAAACACAAACATCATGATCATAGTTCAAGATAAGCACCCTGTTGGTATAATGGTTGATTCAGTTATGGAGGTTCTTACCCTTCCAAAAAAGGACATCGAAGCGAACCCTGAAAGCTTAATTGTAGACAAATCCGAAGCGGTCTTGGGCGTAGCTAAGCACGACAAAGAACTCATTATCCTGCTAGATTTCTTGAAAGTGGCGTCAAAAAACTCGGGAGATATGAAAGATTCTAGAGGTTTTCAAATTCAAACACAGAACCAACCAAAACCGTAAAGCAGACATCATTTATCTCTTCGCTTTTTCATGCTTCTAATTTGTGGTTTTTATGAGGCAAATCAAGCTACTTATTGTTGACGATTCTTTGTTTATGCAGAAGATTCTTTCAGATTTATTGCAATCAGACGAACAGATATTAGTTGTAGGAACAGCAAGGGATGGAGAAGAAGCCCTCTCGAAAATTGGTATTTTGCATCCTGATGTTGTGACAATGGACATAGAAATGCCGCGAATGGATGGGCTGACTGCTGTTCAAAGGATAATGGAGACTGATCCAGTTCCTGTTGTAATAATTAGTGCTTTAACACAAAGTGAAGCCCGGCTTACTTTGAAGGCATTGGAATATGGCGCCATTGACTTCGTATCTAAACCATCAGGAAAAGTATCGCTTAACATGGAGGTAGTTAGAGATCAGATCATTTCAAAAATCAAGTATGCTGCTTTCGCCAATATTACAAGCACTAAGACCAAAGTCCATCAACCTTTGAGTGCGTCAAACAAAAGCTGCGACAGGATAATATCAATAGCTTCTTCAACAGGTGGTCCACCTGCACTCACTCAGATTTTAAAGTCACTTCCTGCGGACATACCGCCTATCTTGATTGTTCAACATATGCCTAAAGGTATGACGAAGATCTTCGCAGAGGGGCTTAGTGAAAAATGCAAATTTGACGTAAAAGAAGCTGAAGAAGGAGACAAGATTCAGGAAAATTTAGCGTTGGTTGCTCCTGGAGGTTTTCATATGGTCGTAACTAAAGAGAAAAGAATTGGTTTAACAGTAGGCCCTCCTGTTAATTATGTGCGTCCTTCTGCTGATGTTACCATGATTTCTATGGCCGAAAGATATGGATTTAAAAATATAGGCGTTGTTTTGACTGGCATAGGTATAGATGGAGCTAAGGGAATTAAATCCATCAAAGAAAAGGGTGGATTTACTATAGCTCAAGATGAAGAGACGAGCGTTGTTTTTGGTATGCCTAAAGCTGCCGCTCAAACGGGCTGCGTTGATTTAGTTGCTCCTTTGGGGTTGATTCCGAAGGAGATACTGAAAGCATGCAACTAATTTCCTTATTGATTTAGAATAATTACGATTGCTTCATAATTTACTTATAACTAAAAATGCACAACAAGGTGTAAATTAACTTTAATGGAAAGTATCAAAATGACCGATGAAACCCGTGAAAAACGTAATCCAGATTTGGAAAAACAGTTAGAGAAACTTGAAAGAGAAAACAAACGCTTGCAAGGGGAGAACAAAGACCTGAGAAAAGAAATTATTGAGATACTTCAAGATGCCATAGCAGGTGCCGAAAAAATTAGTGCAAGTACAGATGAAACGATTCAAAATGCTGCCAAAGCTGCAGATCTTGCGTATCAAGCAGAGCAATCAGCCAGAAAAGTTGCCGAGTTGTCATTGGGCGCAAGTGATATCGTTAGTAAAGTGAGTGCTAACGCAAAGAGCGTTGGAGAAGTCGCTAATAAAGTAGCTGCAAACGCGGAAGGTGCTACCAAATCAACTTCAAAAGTAGTTGAGATGGGGAAACAAGCAGCAAACGTTTCAAACCAAATGGCAATCGGTATGCAACAAGTAAGTAGTGCTTCTCAGCAGGTTTCCACGGGTGCACAAAAACTAGCTGATTTATCGCAAAACGCTGCCAGAAGCACTGAAGCATTGAAGAAAGTTATGGATGACGCAGGAATGATTGCAAAGGAAGCTTCAGCCGTTACTGAGGATGCTTTGAAGAAGTCAAGAGACGCTAATGATCAAGGTCAGAAAGGACTTGTAGCGATAGAGAATATTAAAAATAATATTACCCGCGTTTCAGATGCTGTCACATCGATGGTTAATTCCGTCGAACAAGTTGGCCAAATGGCTAGTTCCGTTTCTGATATTGCTAGTCAAACAAACATGTTAGCATTAAATGCTGCAATTGAAGCCGCTAGAGCGGGTGAAGCAGGAAGAGGTTTCGCTGTAGTTGCTGACGCAGTGAAAGGCTTAGCCGGGCAATCAAAAGTGGCGGCTGGATCTGCTATCAATCTAGTAAAAGGAATTAAAGAAGCAGGCATTCAGACGAGCAATATCACACAGCAGTCGCAAGTAGGCGCAACTGAAGGTGCAAACGTAGTTTCAGGGGCCATAAAAGAATCTGAAGGCATAGCGAAAATAATGGGCGAAATGACAAGTAAAGTCAACAATCTAGCAAACGGTGTTGATCGAGGACTTGATGCAATAGCTACGGTTGTCAAAACAATTGAAGAAGTTGCAAGCATCGCGGAAGAAAGTTCATCTGCGTCCGAAGAAGCCTCTTCAGCAATTGAAGAGCAAACAGCTGCTTCAGAGGAAATGGCTGCAATAGCTAAAGATGTTTCTAGCACTGCGGAGCAAGTTGCAAAGATAACTGAAAACGTCGTTGGCGAGGCTAAAGAAATGGCCGAACTCGCTTTGAGTGTGGTAGATGACGCTGCAAAAGTTGAGAGCTCAGCCAAAGAAATATTGTCCGAAGTTGAAATTGTAGGAAGGAATTCAAATACCGTGGTAACAGAAGCAACAAGGATGGCAGAAATAACAGAAAAAATTAAAAATGATCTTCAAGAACTTATAGAACACCGCACAAAGGTACTCAACACTTACCTTGAAAAAGATGCAAGCAACTAATTTCTTTTCTTTTTTCAAATAAGGCTTTGAACAATTTTGATAATGAAGTTTTGAAACTCTGGGCGCCAAAATTTTGTGTATAAACTTTGAGACATACAAGCACTTTTCTGTTTTAAGAGCTATCATCATTTGACCTGAAATGACTCAAGAAACAGTAAAGCAAGAGCCTGCACAAATCTCCTCTTCACCCGAACTCAAACAAGTTGAAAAGAAAAAACAAGTTTCAGTCCAGGAACTTGTTGAGTCTTTGAAAAGCACGGCAGATGACATAGGTCAAATTAGCGAACTTAGCTCAGAAGAAAAGATATTGGTTACCCAATTTTTCTCCTCCCTTCTTAAACTGATGACGCCTATTGCCCCTTCAATTGAAGTGAGCCAATTGTCACTTCCTGCTCAACTTGGTGACGTGGTTCAAGCGCACATTGCACCAACAGGGCATTTGATGTTACAGTTTGAAGATGGTCATGTTGAACTCAAAGATTTAAGCGAAGCAAAGAACCGGGATCTCATGACGGTTGTTGTTGGTGATATTGTGCCAAAATTCAAGAGTTTAACAAGCGCTCAGAAACGGAAGCTAGAGAACCGGATTAAAATGCTTTCGAGTGTAACGAAGGAAATTCAGAAGAGTTCTGATTCTCTTTCAGCAGCCCTGCCGGATGGTCAATAATTTTTTCTTTAGGCGTTAAACAAATACCCATTTAATTTGGATCATTGGACAGTGGAAGATAAGTCTAAGTTACGCAATATTTGACTTTGGCGTCTTTCTGGTTATATTACAAGATTTTGAACGTTATTTTGTGTTAAATCAATTTAGAATGATTAGTTTTTTTAAAAAGCGTAACGCTATTTGTTTACTGCTTAAACTATCTCGAAAAAAATACATTTATTAATTTAGAAATAGCCAATCATTTTCATCGCAATAACAGCTATTGAAATTGCTGCGACAAGAAATATTAGTTTTTTTGATTTAAACAATGAGTTTGATGTTGCTTCTCCTTCTTGGAATTCGTATTCTTTTATTTCTTTTGTGTTAGAATTTATCTGCACTTTCGCGGTTAACCTTTGATACATCATTTCAACCACGTATAATTCCCCATCAAGTGAAACCTTCATCGGCAACCAGCTTCCTTTGTACCCTAACCGTTTCAAGAAGTCAACTGTCATAGCCGTTGCATTTTCGGCATCAAATCTTGAAACTTCTGTTGTGACTGCAGACATGAACCTTCGAAGAGGAATTGGTTCTGGAAGGTATTAGGATTTATGAATCGTGAAACCATATTTCCGATAAACGTGAAGTAGCAAGTAAGAAAATGCGTTAAGGATGCAGAAAAAAATAGTTTACGGCGTCGGTATCCCTGGGTTCAGCTGCTGAGTTTGATTAAATAATTGAGTAGTTTGATCCGAGAGTTGACGTGTAAGATTCTCCATTTGGCCGTAATACGGATTAGTTGCATTATTGGCTGTCTGTTGTGCTATGGTTACACTGTAATTGATAACGATGCAACAAAGCACGACAGCTGCAGTTACCAACATTAAAGTCGCTACTGAAGTTTGCAATGATTCCTTCTCCCAAACAAACCACTGCCGCAAAAAGTTAAATAGCTTATTCCATTTTTCGCATTATATCCAATCTTGAGTATGTATTAAGAGAGGAGAAAGCAGACTTGATTGACGGTTATGCGCAAAGGTAACCTGCGCTTGCGGAAAAACGTATGCGAACAATTTTTTAAATTAGATTTCCATGTTTTGCTGTAAGAATAAAGGTGACTTATCAAAAGAATAATAAAGGTTATCAGCCGAGCTAGCAACGTCTTGAAGGAGGAAAAATCACCGTTGAAGCTAATTTACGTAGCAATAGATGGAATGGGCGATTTACCAAACAAAACTTTAGACAACAAAACACCGCTAGAAGCGGCTGAGACCCCCAATATGGACGCTCTTGCCGCCGGTGGCAAAACAGGTTTGATGTACACGGTGAAGAAAGGAGTTGCGCCTGAGAGTGATGTGGCTGTTATTTCGCTCTTAGGATATGACCCGTTCAAGTGCAGCACAGGGCGAGGCGTCATTGAAGTAGCTGGAGCCGGCCTAAAAATGAAGGACGGCGATTTGGCGTTGAGATGCAACTTTGCGACATTGGGGCAGGGAAAAACCATACTTGACCGTCGGGTTGCAAGAAGCCTAAGCACTGAAGAAGCCACCGAACTGAGTAAAGCAGCCAACGAGCAGGTCAAACTTGACTCTTACCCTGCGTCCTTCGAATTCAAGAACACGTTGGGTCACAGGGCAGTTCTGCTGATAAAAAGCAATGCGAAGCCTCTTTCAAGTCACATAACAAACAGCGACCCAGCCTACAAAATCGTGAACGGCATCGGAGTAGCTGAGACCAACGTTGACATGGTTCTTAAAACCTGCGAACCCACAGACAAAACGGAATCTGCTAAGGTTTCTGCGGCACTCGTTAACGAGTTTATCGACAAAACCCACAAGCTATGGGACAAACATCCCCTAAACGTGAAACGAGCGGCTGAGGGCAAGCTAAAGGCAAACGTCGTGCTGACGCGGGACGCAGGGCATTTGCTTCCCAAATTCTTCAACATAGACGAGCACTATCACGTTGACTTCGCAGCATTAGCCGACATGCAGGCGGAGAGGGGCATTGCGCAGTTGGCTGGTATGGATTCCATGCTTCTTCCACCCCCCTCTGGAAACCTTCAGAAGGACTGCGAACTAAGAGTCAAAACATTGCTGGACATGCTGCCAAAGCATGACTGCTTCTACATTCACCTGAAAGGTCCAGACGAGCCGGGGCATGACGGCAACTGCATATTGAAAACCCAGATTATTGCAGCCATTGACAAGTACTTCTTCGGTCCATTGCTAAAGCAGATTTCTTTAATAGACAACCTTATCTGCATAACCGCCGACCACGCAACGCCGTGCGCTCTTAAAGTGCACAGTGACACGCCAGTTCCCGTTTTGATTTCAGGCAGCAAAGCTAGGCGACGGTAAAACATTGAAGTTCTCAGAGAGGACATGTGCAAAAGGAAGCTTGGGCACACTTGACCGCGGTACCGAATTGATGCCGAAACTGATGGAACTGATCAAGCAATAACTGAAAACCGTTTTTCGGCAATCTCTCCTTTGATTGGTATTTGCTTAGAGGAAAAGCTGCTCATTTTATTGCCTAGTCGATTTTGGGTTTTCTCCTTTGCGCAATGCTTTTTGTCAAGTTGCTTTAAACAGGTTCTTGCCTTAGCCGTCCATAAGTCCAGGAACAGCAAAGTACACATGGATAAAATCAACAACCATGTGCCTTTAATAAAAAGCATTATCTAAGGTAGGTGAATAGGGAATAATTATGGCTTACACTCGTGATGGAAAAGAAACTTTTGAAGTCTCCTACCCTATTGACGCTATTTGGCAAGCAATCCCCAAAGCAATCGCTAAGCTGGAGTGGAAAGTGGAGTCGGCCGACTTGGCTACTCATCACGTCAAAATTAAAACCAAAGGTGCCTTCTTATCCTACGGATCAGAAATGGAAATTAGTTTGACAGCCGTAGATGAAAAAACCACAAAAATGTCCATTACTGCAGAGACTCCTGTGACAACGATAACAGCCATGGCTGACTACGGCAGAACAAATGAACGCATCAACGTGTTCATCGCAACCATAGGAAAAATAATGGAAAGCAGCTAACGCTCTTTCTACTCCAATATTTGTGAACGTTTGAATGCAATCCAAGCTACGACCAGCAAGCCTGCGATGTATGCTGCCGCTACCGCCGCTGCCCTAAGCGCAATCAGCGACGTTGGCTCCGTGTACACGAGTCCTGCGGTTGGTATCGATCGTTCGCCTACTCTTACCGCAGTGATGTTTAGCTTGTAATATGTGACGTTTGCTGAAGGATAGATTCCATAGTTGACTATGTTGGGGCCTATGTTATCTGTGCCAGAACTCACGGTGATGTTGGTTCCTCAGTATGTTGCCACTGGCACCCGTTCCAGGGAAATAGTTAAGCGCTGGGGATGGACCAGCGAACTCGTTTATTATTGGCGCGGAAAAGAAGAAGGCTAAAAACAAAATTATGACTGCTATGACCGTTACAATTGTGTTTTTGGAGATTGTTCCCACGGCAAAAAGCAAGGCTACCCAAATGAAGGTGCTGATTAAGCTTCCGAGCACAATGACGGGCATGTACTGGAGGCTGTTTTGTGGACCATAAATGATGAGTGAAGCAGCTGTTGTGTAACCGTACAAGATAATGTATGAAATGAGCAAAACTATGAAGGTTCCGAAGAGCTTGCCTAAGAAGATCATTGTTCGTGAAACGGGTTTAGTCACAAGTGGCACGATGCTTCCGGTTTCGAATTCACTTGAGAAGGTATTTACTGCTGTTCCAATTGCGAAGAGCAAATAGACAAATCCTGATCCACCGAATGTTATCGCATAAGTTGGGTTAGCAGTTATCTTTTCGCCTTGTGAAACGCTGAGCGCGAGAGGTAACACAAGAATTATCGTAGAAATGATAAATACGAGCGATAGGATAAGAATGAATTTTTTCTTTCGAATGTTCCAAAGCATCTCGTAACGTACTATTGCCCAAAATCTTGCGAACCAGCTTGGTCGATTGTTCCTTGGATTCTGCGAAATCGTCATTGTGGTTTTCCTCCTTTATCTTTAGTCACGAGCTGGATGAATATGTCTTCCAAATTAGCGTTTTTTTGACTCATGCCCACAATAACTCCCCCAGCGCTTGTTATCGCTTGGGAAACCTGTGCTCTCACGTCATTGTAAGTGTTCACCTGAACAAGTAGGGTATTGTCGGTCTTCCATGTGCCGGAAACAAACCCTAAGCTCTTGACCGCGGCAATAACTGGGGCAGAAAGATCAACCAATTCTATATGCATCATTGCTGGTCCTAGTTGATGCGAAATATTTTGGGGCGTATCAGAAACCAACATTGTACCATTATTGATGATTGTAACATGGTCGCATAGTTGTTCAACCTCAAAAAGCAGATGCGAGGAAAGAAAAACAGTCATGCCTTCTTTAGAAATCGCTTTTACAAGCTCCCGAACTTCTACCATGCCAACGGGATCTAAGCCAATGCTGGGCTCATCTAAAACCACCAGTTCAGGGTTATTCAAAAGCGCTTGCGCGATGCCAATTCTTTGCTGCATCCCCTTACTGTATTTTCCGATAAGGTCGTTTTCTCTTCCCTTTAGCCCCACCATTTCAATAAGCTTGGGGATTTGATCTATTCTTTGCTGCTGCGTCATCCCATACATACGACCGTATATATCAAGCAGTTCCGAACCTTTGAGGTGCTTTGGGAATTTGGGCAACTCAGGCATGAAACCAACCTTTAACCGAGAATCAGCGTCGTCCGTATGGACTTCTTGCCCTAAAACTTTGACTGAACCAGAATCGGGTCTGAGAAGTCCAACTATGATCTTTATGGTTGTGGTTTTGCCCGCGCCGTTTGGACCTAGAAACCCGTGGATCGTTCCTTTTTGCACTTTGAGGTTAAGCTTGTTTACAGCTGTTAAGGAATCGAAACATTTTGTTAGGTCGGAGGTTTCAATTGCGTAGTCCAACGCAGGCGCTTCCTTGCTGGGTGTTAGTTGGTTAGTAGATTTAAGCTTTGAGTTCGTTGGACGCTTCTTTCAACGTTTAGATTGGACGGCTATGTCACGGTACATGAGCATCGCCATCACAAAGTAGAGAACAAACGCTCCCATGAACCCGCCAGCCATCCCGTAAGAAATGCCGTTTATGGCAAAATTTGACGCTACAAAACGGGCGCCGTTGACGAAGGCGGAAAGCACAAAAACGAAACTGACCAACGATAGGATTCTGAATAGGTTGCCTTTATGGATAGTAAGCGCCAGGTTCACAGCACCGACCGCTATCACCGTCATGTCGATAAGGAAGTGGCTGGCTAAAAGTAAGTTACCGCCAGTTAGAGCATAACTGAGTGCATCGGTGAATGAGCCGCCGCCTGCTGGGAAATGATTCGTCGGGAAAGTAACAAGTAGGTTTAGCGCCATTCCAACAAAGAACTGAGCTAAAAACAATGCAAAAAGCACCGAAAGCGTCATTGACAGCGCGCCTCGCTCCATTTTAGCAACCAAAAAATCGCCATTTCCAGAGTGAGCACCGAAGGTTATAAGACTTCTCAGCCCCATACCCCTCCTAAAGTTAACAGTGAATTGCATGAGCACCAAACATGGACCAATTAGCTACAAAGGTAGAACCATAGGCATCCTAACCTTGACAGTTGCCCAACTGCTAATCGGTACCATACACCTCCTGATCGGGTTAGGACTTCTTGGCATTAAAATAGTGAACAATCAAGGAAGTCTATCTTACGATATTTACACAATTGCCTTTGGAAGCTTGATTCTGGTTTTCGCTGTTTACATTTGGCATGGCAAAAAAGCTGGGTGGATCGGCACCTTTGCGGCTTTGTTGTTCGTCATAGTGGCGGATTCGTTAACTGTTTTGAATTTGCCCAGCATTCCAGGAATTCCATCGTTTGCTGCGCCCACAGAGATAGCCTACAGTATCATTGTGATAGCTTACCTGTCGCTGCCTCATGTGAGAAGAAAATTCGTTGGTTAGGCTCCGTTTTTTGGCTTTGGCTTCATCCAGTCATGCGCGTAAACTTCTGCTTCTCCGCTTTCAATGGCAGCCAAGATTCGTTGCGCCGCATACTCGGGCGCATCAGCTTTGTTGAAGGCTTCTTTTGCTTCAGGGGATTCTTCGTGCTCCTGCAATGATGGGTCTTTGATGGTGTTCTTCTCGAAGTCGGTCAGCGTTATGAATGGGTAAACAGCGCTTACAACGATCTTGTCTTCTGCAAGTTCTGCTCTTGCTGTTAGGCTTAAGTGAGCCAACGCCTTCTTCAGACCCGAGTAAGGTCCGTTGTTTGGGAGGATCATCAATGCTGTTCCCGAGCTAATGTTGACTATTGCTCCGCCGCCCTGTCGACGCATGATTGGGATGGCTTCTTTCATGGCGGCCAATGGTCCGACAACGTCTAAATCAAAAATGTGATGGAAAACTTCAATATCCGTTTTTTCGACTGGGGTGTCATATCCTTGACCAGCGTTGTTGACCAAAATATCTATTCTTCCGAAATGTTCGGCAACCTTTTTGATCATGCTTTTGATGTCGGATACCTTGGACATGTCGGCGGGAACTGCGATGGCTTCAGGCAGTTCTCTTGCGAGCTTTTCAAGTTTGTCTTTAGAGCGAGCGACGAGGGCGAGTTGGGCTCCTTTGCTGGCTAACAGTTTTGCTGTGGCTAATCCGATTCCTCCCGATGCGCCTGTTACAATTGCTACTTTTCCTTTGACATCCATAAAGAACCACTTAGCTTATGCGTTTGAGAACTTCAGCTGGATGTTTAGGTGGGGACTGTGGGAAACCTTTCTTTGGGTAGCCGAAGATAATTGCCGCGTGAACTTCATGGTCGTCAGGGACTCCTAGTTCCGCCTTGATTTTCTGTTCATTTGCCAACGCCACAGCAGTGCCTATCCAGCAGCTTCCGATTCCCAGTGAGTATGCGGTAAGCATCATGTTTTGAGCTGCCATGGTGCAGTCGTAGATTCCGAAGCGGCTTTTGGCGCCTGACACGAAGATGAGGAGTGGCGCGTCATAGAAAATGTTGTATTTTGGGTCTGATAGACTCTTCTTTAAGGCGGACATTGCCTGGTTGCCTGCATCAGGCAGAGTTCGAAGTAAAGCCGGTTTTGCAATATCTGAGAGACGCTTCATCTCTTCTTTGCTCGTTATTATCGTGAATTTCCACGGTTGAATGTTAATTGCGGAAGGGGCATATGTTGCGGCTTCCAGCATCGTTTCAATCGCCGATTCGGGAACGGGTTTGTCCTCGTAACTGCGGATAGCCCGCCGAGATTTAATGGCTTCCAAAACATAGTTTTTAGGCATAAAACTTCGCCATCTACATGGATATTAGCGTTTTATAAAAAGAGTTCTGCTCAACGATATTTATGGTTAAATTAGATGAAGATTGGTTGCTTCTGGCCCTTCTCAGGTGTTCTTGTGTGTACAAACCGACCGGTCGGGTCAATGTCGGTACACTTTGACGGTACAGTTTGTCGGTACACTTTGCATATACATCAGCGGTCAGCAATCGACAAACGCATTGCCATTTTATATCAAGGATTCACTGCAACCGTCAGGTTGACTTTTTTTGCAGAGTACTCATGTACGCAGGTAAGCTTTCAATACATTGAATTTCTCGGCCAACTAAGGCCTCCAACTCCCGCCAAAACCCTATGTCAACCTTAATCTTAGCCCGCTCCAAATCACGTTTCAAACGTAAAGTTCCTTCCTTGCCACGTCTGTCAAAATCCAATAAAAGAACGATAGCTCCCACACCAAGGTTTTCTATTTCCACGGTGGCTTCAAGGAAAGATTTGCCGCCCGTTTTGACCGTGACCACTTTTCCTTCAACACCTAACTCGCGCAGAGCTTGAGCGTCTTTTTTGCCCTCCACAACTATAGGTTTGCCCTTCATAGCGTCTTCCGCCAGCTTAGCTACAAACGCTTTAAGTTTTTCCTGTTTTTCTTTAAGCCTTGTTGACAACGCTTCTACCTTGTGATCCTCGCTTGCCGCACGGTTTCCAAGCAGTCCATGGCTTCCTTATTGTTCGCGAAATAGCGCCGCACTGGCTCCAACACTTCTGCAAGCTCTGATGCAACTCCATTTTTCAGGTCCATAGGATGCAGTTTGCCTTCTGCGTATACAGATTCCAGTTCCTGGAAGCTTTGGAACTCAACGTTTCCCCCGAACTTGGTTGGGCGCTCGATTCTGAACACTGGTTTCTCGCGGAAAATAATGTATTTGCAGATATCCATGATTGGATTGAACTTGATTGTTCTCTCTGGACAGAAAGCCTTCGCCATCTTCTGCTTAATTTCTTCGGGTGTATCGTAGATGAATATACATGTCTGCGGTTTGCTCTTAGACATCTTCGCCGAAGCCACAGCTTCCTTTTCCTGTCCTTCAGGAATCGGCCAAATCTTAGGCTTCTCTAAACCCTGTAGCAAATGATGGTGGATGCAGACGGGTTTCCAACAGCCGATTTTTTCCCCGATTTCTCTTGCAACCATGTTAGCTTTGCGTTGATCCATGCCCAGCTGGCAGATCTTAACTTTCAACTGGAAAATATCAGCGACTTGCATGGGCGTGTACAGGTAGTCCGAAACGTAATGGGCTTCAGCTTCTTGTCTTCCAGCAATCTCAAGGGTTCGGGTTGTTCTGGCAATCGTCAGGTTTTTTGCGATTATAACTGTTTTAGCCCAGTAATCAATGTCTTTGTAGAGTTCGTCAGAGTAAATGAATTCTACTTTTTCGCCGGATACGCCGAGGCTGAGCCAAGAATGCCTAAAGAGGTCTGCGGCTTTGCGGATGAGAGTCAAGTCGCCGCCTAACTTGTTGTTTAACCATGCATGCCATGTAGACAAATATGCTTTGAAGTGGACGCCTGCCTCAGCGAAGTCCTTCATTTTGTAAGCGCAGATAACTCCCGTTCCCAAATGTGCCAGACCCGACGGTTCCCAACCGTTGTATGCGACAGGATGCTCTTCGGTCTCCAAAAGTTCCCGTAGGTCTTCTGGGGTAACGACTTCTTCTGTTGGTGGTCGGCAGATAAGCTCAATCTTCTTCTCTAAATCCAATTATCTTCAGCTCAATTCTTCATAGCCTAACAGATTGGGAATTTAAGAGTGCCAATACCTACATTCTTGATATTTAGACTCTATTGAACCCCTAATCATTATGCTTATGTTTTATGGTTTCTAATGCTTTCTGCTAATTAATTAGTTTTGCCGAGCGCATATAACCCTTGAAGGTACTCGCTGATAGCCCTTACCCATTTAATGGTATTTTTGGTTACTTGTTTCTTAATAGCCCTAATCGTTTAATATTGTACCATTGTATTTGCAACAAGAAAGGTTTTACATTAAAAATGATAAGAAAAATTATGGAAAATGAATATCCAAGTCGATAACGGTTGTACCAGCGAACTTGTCAAAGTACCTCATGAAATTGGCATTTTTAAGTCCCCATCCTACAATTAAGTCAAAAGGCAAAAGAGGCAAAATTTTTCCAAAATTCCTTATTGCAGCATAGTCATAAAACATTTTTTTGCCATCAGTTCTAACTGCTTTCAAACCGATAATACGCTTGCCTATAGTTTGACCGTTGAAGCCTTCCAGCAGCGTGGAGTAAAGCCAAAGAAGACCTACAATAATGAAAAGCCCTGTGCTCGTTCCCACAGTTAAAAAAGTTGCCATTGACACAGAAAAGACCTCTGGAAAAAGAATAATCGCCGTAATTGCTGATATCAACGCAAAATCAATCACAAAAGCTAAACTTCTCTGTTTAAAAGAAGCGAGTGGCAGATGGCTTACTTTTCTTTGTACATCCGCTACTTCTGCCCAACTTTCTACATCATTGATAACTCTTACTGCGTTTTCTCCAGCCCTGCTTAATTTATATTTGCCCGTTGAGGTTTGCTCAATGAAAATCTCCAACGAGCGAAGGTGAAAACTTAATCTCCCAGTATCAATCTTTAGCAAGTTCATCAATTCAGTAAATGATGCCTCGCCTTTTTCGCTCAGGTTCAGCAGTATTTCTCTTCGCAAAGGATGCGAAAGGATTGAAAGTATCTTCGAAATGTTTTCTTGATCTGCTGCCATGTTTCAAAACCAAGGCTTTAATGCTTTCTCTAGTTCTACGTCATTCAGATTTAAGACTTATCTTTATGAAAAATCGACTAAAAAGACTAAAGGGTAGCGTAAAACATGTTTCCTAATTTTTTCAGCAGCAATCATGTCTATCTATTTTAGGACGAGCCTGGGGCGTTAGTCAAGGCGAAAGCGAACCGAGGCTATTGTATAATAAGGCTGTTTAGTCAACGAAAAGAGCTATAGGTTTCATCTTACTAAGTTTTTAACCAAGGTCAAAACGATACACAGTAGTGAAAAATGTGGATTTTAAGTTTGGCTTAGTGGGTGCAATACTTTTCGCACTTGGAGGAGCTTACTTACTTTATTACTTTACCAATACAGAGGGGCAATATAATATTACGCGCGTCCTTCCCATCGTCGGCGTTGGCGTTGTTGCTTTTATTTGTCTTATGTTTATCGGCATCGGTCTTTGGTTAATTGTCCAAAGTGGAAAAACTGACAAATAACAACATCCTGCTCGGAACGTGTAAGTTTCTTCTTTTTCTTTCAATGTGTTTTCCTAGCCAGTTGGATGCTTTCGTAATAGATGATCGGGTGGAGCTTCTAAGCGCTGTCCAAAATCCCAATTAAACATCTGTTTCGTTTATTCATATAAATTAATATAGCCTAATCAGTTCAAGGCTGTTTGAATACGATGTTTTTACGGGCTGTTTGTCTCCCATGTAACCTAACGCTTAACCGCATAGCTGGGCGTTGCCTTTTGCTTAGCTAAGTTCTCTCGGCATGGGACTTTTTTTCGCCCGTGCCCCGCCTGTTCCATAATTGGGTAGAACCCGATCGTCATGGGTGCAAGATTTGTGTTTCTTGCGTACCTCTGTTGAGTCCGTCGTTATGGGTGCTCAATTTTGGCGAGGCAATAAAAATAGGTGCGGGGGTGTTGGTTAAATGTTGCTATGGACTTGCTTTCTTTTTTCAGAGTTGACTATCATCCATCGTAAAAGGTGGCTTCATCCGTTTCGTCATCAAGGCAACTCACCTTTTTTTGCAATTCTATAAGGCGGACTCATTCTAACAAACCTTAAATTTCAATCGAAACAACTTACCACCAACAAAGAGTCAGCTTTCATAGAACATGCAAGAGTGGGAATGTTTGCGGCTCTTGAAAAGTGGTTGTAACTTTAGATTAGCCTTCTTAGTCTTTGCTATTTGCTACCTCAGTGTTCTCGTCGGCTTTTTGATATTGAACTCTTCAAATATGCCAATCCAATGGGATGAAGCTGGTCATCTTGACAACGGGCTCTTTCTGAAACTTGGAATGTACAAGCAATTCTCAAGTAACCTGTTTTATCCGCCGCTTTATGATGTTTTGACCTTTTTATCATTCAGCGTTTTTGGTGTAAGCGTTGTTTCCGCCAGGATAGTTGATGCGTTCTTCTCGGTTTTGCTTTTATGGGTAGTTTTTGAGTTCACTTACAAGGTCTATGACGGCAAGACTGCGTTGTTAGGATCTATTTTCTTGGGCGTGATGCCGGGCTACTTTTATGCCTCCCATTTAGCCATGCTGGACACAGCGATGACCTTCTTTTTTGTGCTGGCGATCTTCGTTTTTTACATTTGGCTTCAAACATACAAGGATAGAATGTTAATTCTCATTGGATTAACCGTAATTCTTGGGTTCTTAATAAAATACCAAATTATCGTCGCCGTGCTTGTAATGTTTTTCTGCGTCTTGTTTTTCTGTAGAAGTCAACTTAAAAGGCTTTTTTCAAGAAAAATCTACATTGTACTGATCTTCGCGTTGTTGGCTAGCGTTGCTTATCTGGTTTACAGTTTTCAGTGGTACCTTGGAATGTGGCTGAACGTTATGGGAATCAACACCACAGGAGGAACTATACAGCCACTCTATTATCTGACTGAAATGAACAGCATATACCCTGCCATTCATCCAATTTCGCTTCTCATGTATGCCTTGGGGTTTCTCGGTTTGGGGTTATTTGCTGTCAGGAGACAAAAGCCCGACAAACTCCTTTTGATATGGTTCATAACCGTCATCGTCTTCTATACCATCATCACCAACAAAAATTGGCGTTACGCCCTCCCTCTGTTCCCAGTGTTAGCGGTTTCAGCAGCAGTCTTCGTCACGGTCACATTTACAAAATTGCGAGGCCTCAACAGAAGGACTTTAGCTAAAATAAGCGCTTCGGTACTGATAATTTTTACCTGTCTGTCTCTTTTCTACAGCGTCAACGACGCAGTTTATTGGATGAACTCTGATAAAGCGCCTTTCGCCTTGGAGCAAGCCGTAAAATATGCCATAAACCACGATTGCGAAAACCAATCGATAACGATTCTTTGTCCTGACAACTACTTCAGCAAAGGCATCGTGGATTTTTATCTACTAAAAGACGGAGTATCACAAATCCATTCGTACACTTATCCATGGTCAAGAATCATAGATCCCACCTTCAACATCACCACTCTAATCAGCCGATGCAAAGAATACAACGTGAAATTCCTGTTCACAACTGAAACAGGCGGAAACCGCCTCGACTACTTCAACTCCACAGTCACCCTCATGGATATTTACACCCAACTATACCGCTCAAACAACTTCACCCATGTTACACCCGAGCAGACTTTTGGCCAATCTCCCATACGCATCTACATACTAAACTTCACAGGTTAAACAAGCAGAGTTTCCACAACAATTGCAAAATTCTTTGATTTTTTTGCGGGTAAAGATTTAAGTGTGACCCTTTCATGTTTTATGTGCACGGTGCATTAAATGCCAACTCACGGAAGCTTATCGAAAGCTGGAAAAGTAAGGTCTCAAACGCCGAAAATCACGGCACAAGAAAAAACAGCGCCAAGCCCAAGAAACAGAAACAGACGTAACTACGAGAAACGGACTATCCTGCAAAGGAAAGCCGGACAAAACTGGATGTAAAACCAGCAAACTGCTTTTTCAAGCGTTAAAGTTTCTTTAGCCTTAGTGTACTTTATTTATCCGTTGACTTAACCATATTTTGGTCCCTTTGACTTTGACGGACAAAGACTTAGCTTTACGGGAAATCATCAACATCCTAAAAGAGAGGCCGCAGGCGACCCGTGACGATTTGAACCGGCTCAAAATGAAGGCTGCAGCCAAATACAAACTTGAAGAAGTCCCGTCGAACTCGGAGCTTATCAGCCTTTTGACACCCCAAGAAACCAAGCAGCTTATTCCTATTCTGCGTAGGAAAACAACCCGAACCATTTCAGGCGTCACTGTCATTGCAACCATGACAAAACCTTACCCTTGTCCGCAGCCTGAACCATGCGCTTACTGCCCAGGCGGGCCATCACAGGGAAGCCCGCAAAGCTACACGGGACATGAGCCAGCAGCTATGCGAGGCGCCCAAAACAACTTCGACCCGTACCTGCAGGTCCAAAGCCGCATTGAACAGCTAACAGCTATCGGGCACACTGTAGACAAAATCGAGTTAATAGTCATGGGCGGCACCTTCCCCGCAACACCCCCAGAGTATCAAACTTGGTTTATCCAACGTTGCCTTGACGCATTAACAGGCAAAGCCTCCGCCAGCTTGGAAGAAGCAAAAGCTAATGCTGAAACCAGCCGCTTGCGCAATGTCGGCATAACCGTGGAGACACGCCCCGACTGGGCGAAACAACCCCAAATCGACTCACTTCTAGACATGGGTGTCACCCGCATTGAACTCGGCGTGCAGAACCCCGACGACAGTATCTACCGCTTAGTCGGAAGAACCCACACAGTTACCGACGTGCAAGAAGCCACCCGCATCGCAAAGGACGCTGGGCTCAAGATCGTTTACCACATGATGCCTGGGCTTCCTGGCTCCGACAGGGAAAAAGACATCGCTGCTTTTAGAAGGGTTTTCGCTGACCCCGCGTTTAAGCCTGACATGATTAAAATTTACCCTTGTCTTTGCATCGCAAACACAAAAACCTACGACTGGTATCAGAAAGGCGACTACAAGCCCTACACAACTGAAGAAGCCGCGGAACTTGTCGCCGATGTCAAAAGATTTATTCCGCCGTGGATACGGGTCATGCGGGTTCAACGGGATATTCCTTCACACTTGATTCTAGGCAGGCGTCAAGAAAAGCAACCTGCGCCAATTAGCTACCGAAAAGCTGAAACAGCAAGGCGCTAGGTGTCAGTGCATCCGTTGTCGTGAAGTCGGACATAGATTAGCGGTGGACAACGTAAAGCCAGAACTCGAAAAAGTATCGATTCAGAGTTTCTGCTACGACGCTTCGGAAGGCAAAGAAGTTTTCATTTCAGCTGAAGACCAAGAAAACGATGTTTTGCTCGGCTACTTGCGCCTGCGAGTACCCTCTGAAAAGGCTCACAGAGCAGAAGTTACGGTCACCCCCTCCGCCATTGTCCGGGAACTTCACGTTTACGGTCCGCTTGTGCCTGTCGGGAAGCATTTGGCGGAAGCGTGGCAGCATAAAGGTTTCGGCGCTGACTTGCTTAAGGAAGCTGAGCGCATGGCACGTGACGGCTTCGGTCTCAAAAAGCTTTTAGTTATTAGTGCGTTAGGAACAAGAAGGTATTACAGGCGCTTTGGGTACGAGCGCGATGGAGTTTACGTTTCCAAACATTTGGTGAGTTAAGATGAGTCAACTAAAAGATTCAGGGTATCGGGGCGCAGCGTTAGAAGCGCTGAAGAATGCCGATTGCGAAGTCGGCGACATAATTCGGGTTACTAGCAAAGACAAAATCTACGAAGGCATCCTCATACCTCGCTCAGAACTCGGCGATTGCACGGTGGTCATCATCAAAATCAAAAGTGGTTACAACATAGGTCTTCGTATAACGATCCAGGACAAAATCGAGAAAGTTGGGAAAGGCGCAAAACCCGCATTTGCCGCGCCACCATTGCCAAAGCAGAATCCCATTCTGCCCCACGTTGTGATCATGAGCACAGGTGGAACAATTGCCAGCCGAGTCGACTATCGAACAGGCGCCGTCCGAAGCGCATTGTCAGCAAGTGACCTGTATGGTGTTGTTCCTGAACTCTCCGATGTTGCTCGTGTAGACACAGAAATAGTCTTCAGCTTATATAGCGAAAACATAACCCCACAACACTGGAAAGAACTTGCTGAAACCGTAGCCAAGCGCATCGAAGGAGGCGTGGATGGAGTAGTGATCGCGCATGGAACGGATACGATGGCTTACACTTCAGCCGCTTTGAGTTTCGCACTACAGAACCTCCCTGTGCCCGTTATAGTTGTTGGGGCGCAGCGTTCCAGTGATCGCCCGAGCAGTGACGCAGCTACGAACCTCATTGGTGCTGTGAAAGCCGCTGGGGAGGGTTCCTTTGCCGAAGTCGGGTTAGCGATGCATGAAACCGTATCTGATATTGGTATCATCGTTCACCGCGGCACAAAAGTCCGTAAATGCCACACGAGCAGGCGGGATACTTTTAAATCCATCAATGGGTTCCCGCTCGCACGCGTGAAAGATTCTCAAGTAACGATTCTTGCAGAAAAATATAAGGGTCGAGACCCCAATCGAAAGCTTGTTTTGAAATCCAACTTTTGCGAAAAAGTCGCCCTGATCAAGTTTTATCCTGGGTTTGACCCCGCAATTATTGACTGGTACGTCGAAAAAGGCATTAAAGGAATCCTGCTGGAGGGCTCAGGTTTGGGGCATGTTAGTAGATTCTGCTTCGAAGCCATTAAAAAAGCCGTGGCAAAAGGCGTCGTCGTCGCATTGGCTTCCCAGTGCATCTGGGGACGGGTAAACATGAACGTGTACGACACAGGAAGGGACCTGCTCTCGTTTGGCGTGATCCCAACGGACGACATGTTCCCAGAAACGGCGCTTGTTAAACTCATGTGGGCTCTTGGGCAAACCGACAACCCTGAGGAAGCCGCTAAACTGCTTAAGACTAATGTGGCAGGGGAATTTTCGCCCAGAACGCTTCCTCAAGACAAAATCATCGAAGGAGGCAATTAAGTTGGCGATTGACTACGCCAAAGTCGGGTTGAAAGTTGGGTTAGAAATCCATCAGCAACTCAACGCCAAAACCAAGCTATTCTGCGGTTGTCCCCCTGAACTCTTCAAAGAAGACCCAGAAATCACTTTCCTTCGACGATTGCGTCCAACCCAAAGTGAGCTAGGACAGGTCGATCCCGCAGCCTACTTCGAGTTCCAAAAAGGCGTTAGAATCCTTTATGAAGCCAATAAAGCCAGCTCATGCCTCGTTGAGTTGGACGAGGAACCACCGCATCCGATAAACCTGGAAGCTGTAGAAATTGTTTTGACAGTTTCGCTGATGATGAATGCTATACCCGTTGATGAAGTTCACGTTATGCGGAAGACAGTAATTGACGGCTCCAACACAACTGGTTTCCAACGAACATGCACTATCGCCTCGGACGGCTGGATTAAGGTCGGTGAAAAAGTCATCCCGATTCAAGCTCTGTTCCTTGAGGAGGATGCCGCCCGCAAAACTGGAACGCAGGATGAAGGCAAAACGATCCGTTACCGAATTGACCGCTTGGGAATTCCACTCATCGAAATTGCCACCGGACCCGTAATATATTCACCGATGGAAGCTCAGGAAGTCGCCTTAGTTATAGGAAGGATTCTGCGTGACACGGGTAAAGTCATGCGTGGCTTAGGCACAATTCGGCAAGACCTTAACGTTTCTTTGCCAAACGGAGCCCTAATTGAAATCAAAGGTGTCCAAGAGCTCGAATTAATTTCCAAGGTCGTAGATTACGAAGTTAATCGCCAGCTTGGACTAATCAGCGTCAAAGAGGAGCTCGCAGAACGAGGCGTCAAAACTGAAGCAATCAAGCCGGATTTCATTGATGTTTCACGCGTCTTTGAGGGGACAAAATGCAAAGTCATCCGCAAAGTCGTTGATAAAAACCAGGTAATAATGGCAGTTAAACTACCTTGCTTTGCTGGGATACTCAAGCGGGAACTTATGCCTGATTTCCGAGTCGGAACAGAACTTTCTGACCGCGCCAAGTTCTGGGGTAGAGTTGGCGGCATCTTCCACTCTGACGAAATGCCATCCTATGGCATCGCACCCGAAGAAGTTGAGGCCGTGCGGAAATCCGTTGGCGCAGGCGAGATGGATGCCTTCGTTTTTGTGGCTGACACAGCAGAAAACGTCGCGGATGCCCTCAAAGCCGTGGTTGAACGTGCACAAGAACTGGTTAGAGGTGTTCCTGCAGAAACAAGGACGGCGAAGGACGATGGGACAACACGTTATATGCGTCCAAGACCTGGCGCTGCAAGAATGTACCCTGAAACCGATATCCCGCCCCAGCCAATAACTGCCGAGTTGATTCAGAAAATCAATGCTAACCTGCCCGAGCCAGCCGAGAAAAAAGTCGCGCGCATGATAAAGCAGTATGGGTTAAACGAGAAACTATCCAAGCAGCTTGCTGATTCAGACTACACGTTTCTCTTCGAAGGGCTCGCAGGGATAAGCGGGGTTCAAGCTTCCACGATAGCGGCATTCTTAACTGAAACGTTGAAGGCATTAAAACGGGAAGGCATTAAAGTTGAGGTTGTCAGCGAAGAACAAATAGAAGCCATCTTCCAAGCTGTGGGCTCAGGAGACCTTGCCAAAGAAGCGCTTTCTAATGTTTTTAGTTGGTTGTCAAAGAACGAGAGCAAAACCGTTCAGGACGCAATATCTGCTTTGGGTTTGAAGATGTTCACGGAAGCTGACTTAGCGCCGATTGTTGATCGTGTGGTAAACGCAAACAAGTCACAAATAGATAAACTCGGTAAGGCCGCTTTTGGGCTGCTTATGGGCTTGGTGATGAAGGAAGTGCGTGGAAAAGCAAACCCTGAACTTGTGGCCAAACTTCTGAAGGAACGTCTCAAATAACTGCTTCTTTTCAATTTTTCCTCGCTTTTCGGGTTTGGTTGCACAAAAATTGGCGATTGGCTAAAAATCTATTTACATGAAGTATATGTTAGCAGTCTCTAAGAAGTACGCCGCTATGATTAGCATGGCGGTGGATAATCCGAATAGCGTGACTCCAATTAAGCGGTTTTTGGTGTAGATTTTGGCGAAAACCCAGTAAATTGGCAACATCGGTATTGCGTAACGCATCACGCTGGAGATAACGGAGTCGGTGAACAGGACATAGACCATTGCGCCATAGAATGCCCAGTAACCCAGCGTCATCTTTTCGTCTGCGAATATTTTTTCGGCGGTCAAAAGAAAGTAAACTATGGGTATGAGCACTAAGATTAAGCCTGCGATGTCAAAAGCTTGGTAGCTAGGGATAGTGACATAGGGTGCAGCAAACTGGTTTGTAAGGAGCGGGTAAGTTCCCCAGTTTGATTCGCGGGCTATGAGCTGCACGGGGAAAACTCCGCCTGCCATGAAATACCCCGCGATGTTGAAGATCAAATATGGTGAAGCTACAACTGCCGAAGAAAACATAAGCTTGAATGACTGAGGTTTACTGTTTCTGAATTGTAGCAGTCCGTAAACTAAGAAGGGTATGAATATCAGAAATCCGTCGCTTCTAGTAAATGAGGCCAGAAACCCCAATAAAACCGCATTGGAAAGTCTGTTTTCTTCTAGGTAATAAAATGCGCCAAGCGTTAAAGCCATGAACAGCGCCTCAGAGTAGATGGCTGAGAAAAATACGCCGCCTACCCAAAAGCAATAAAACACGGTTGAAATCAACGCAATTCGCGAGCCGAAGAGTTTCTGAGTTAATTTGTAGAAGAAGTATCCGCTGACAAAGAATGCTATGTTGCTTACGATTACCCCTGAAACCATTAGCGACGGGGTTAGGGTGAGAAAACGCTTAAAGACTACAGCCAAGGCTGCCATGGCAAGTGGGTAAAATGGAAAGAACGCCCACAGGTGATTGGCTATTTTTGGAGGCATGGGGCTTCCGGTTGCCGTCAAGGATGGGAAAGTGTGAATGTTCGGGTAACCCAGCGGGTAACCGTGGCTAGCTATAGCCAGGTAATATTCGGAGTCCCATCTCATGAACATCCCGACAAAAGGCGTATTCATCTGCTTTGCAACCATATGTTCAGAAGTAGAATACGCGAAGACGAAACTGCTGATTAACATGACAGCTATAATCAAGATTCGCGACGCCAACGCAATAGTCAAGACTTTGTGGTTATCTTTCATCTATTTACCAGTCTAACGTATCGAAGCGTTGTTTTTCCCCGCTTCTTCGGGGAACTACATGGCCATAAACAATTCCACATTGGAATTAGTTTGCTTAAACATTTTGGTATAACCAACCTCAGGATCTAAAAAACGAGGACTTAGCAACTGATTCTTGGTTACTTCTGATGGAACGTCTTCAAAATGACCCAGTTTTTCTTGGAAAAGAAGCGGTTAGCCGCAAATCCTAAAAAGGCTTGACATAGCTTATAGTTAAAGAGGCTAAGTAGTTGAAGCGCATTGAGGCACGGATTAAAACTCCTTTCGGGGAAGTTATCGTCGAAGGCGAGAACCCGCAGGAGATTCTTGACATGCTGGGGCTTATCCCTGAAAACTTTGTGGAGAAGCTCTCTGATTTCGTTTCTGACAGGTTAACCCCATCTGGGGCACAGCTTAAAGGCATCATTGAAGCAACAACCGAAGGACCAGTCATCGTGACGCGGGAAAACCTAACCCATTATGAGGCGGTCGGCTTAGTTATGTATGCCTCCACGGAACGAAAGAACACGGCGGCGCAGATCCAGAAGCTTTTGGAGTCCAGCGGAATAAAAAGTATGGTACCCGCACGGCTCAACGAAATGACTAAACGAGGACAGGTTTTCAAGCCTGATCCAAACAAACCCGATTTCAAACTGACGATTCAGGGTGAGAAATGGGTTGAAGATGAGGTTCTCACCAAGCTTCGAGGCAAGATGGCTTGAGCGAAAGACCGGAAAAAATCCATATACAAATAAAATACAAAGAGGTTGCGCAGGAGTTTTCAGCTGAACCGCAGCACGCTTGGCTCTTGGTGAACCAGTTTTTTAAAGAGTTTATTCCCAGCTTCGAGATCGCACGCAAACTTTGGCTCAACATTAACCTTCAGCAGCTTGCAAAAGACCTCGACGGTTTAGTGGCTTTTTCGAAAGACGGACCCAGTTTGCTGGCGCCTAAAAACAAGCTGACAGATAATGAGGCGTTGTCGATTTGGCTGGCAGCGCAGCATCTTGGGCATGAGCTAGGCATGCTTGGTAGCGACGCCGTTTCGAAAGAGGATTTGCAGACCCGGCTTGGAAAAAGCGGCAAAATAGTCAGTACCCGTCTGGGTGAGTTGGCAAAAAATGGGTTGTTGACGAAAACCGCTGATGACAAGTTTAGGATAACGGCATATGGCGTTGTGCAGATGCAGAAGGAAGTTGTGCCGAAGGTTCGAGCAAAAACTAAGGTTTGACTGTTTGTATTTTTATATTTTCTTTAGGCTTCACTCTTTTTTGTTAATTGAAGTATGAACCAAAAAACAATCCGAGACAAGCCCTAAGCAGAAACACTTAACCTGAGCCCAATATTTGCCACAAAAAACCCAACAACTGTGCGGCAACAAAAACTTATATTACTTTGGTTCTACACAATTTTATTGAGGTCAATTGATGTTTTCTTCGCTCTTTATAACAACAATATATTCAATTCTTAGCAGTTTAGGGCTAGCGTGGCTAAGCTTGCCGCTACTCGTTATCCTCGTTATAGTGGGGTTGATAATTATAATCCTCATAAGGCTGTTTTTAGTGCTGATTCCCGCAATCATCGTAGCCGCCATTGTTTACTTCCTGACTGGCGACCTGTTATGGACAGGTATTGCCTTTCTAGTGATAGCGCTGATATCAATAGCCGCCAAGATCTAAAGCAACCCCATCATTTCCTTTTTCTCCACAAATCTCTCAGCCAACCAAATAGGTCTGAAAACAAAGCAGCAAAATATGGCTCGCAGCTTTTCATAAGACTTTTATACATGGTGGTAGGTTCATGCATAATACAAGCACTATTAAAAGGACACGATAAGTTATGATGATGGAACCAAGTAAAAAACCCTTAAACGTTCTCATTAAGCAGCTGCATGGAAACATCGAAGTTGTCCTAAAGAACGGCTATGAATACAAGGGAAAAATGATAAAATGCGACGGCCACATGAACATACTGCTTGAAGGAGCCAACGAACTCAAAGACGAGCAGTTGATGACTAACTACGGTAATGTGCTCCTTCGCGGAAACAACGTACTCTATATTGTCTTAGACGCAAACAAACATTAAAACGATAAATTTCTGACTTTCCCGGTCACGTAGTCGCAAGCTTCATTCACAGGCAAATCAAGCTTGAACTTGCGGTTGAAAAAAGTAAGTACATTCTTCAAATCACGCAAAAGGAAATCCTCTGCGTTTGCATGGTCAATCGTAACGTATTGAGGCCAATCGATAATGAGGATGTGGCCGTCAGGCTTCAAAATTATGTTGTATTCACTCAGGTCACCATGAATTATATGCGCTTTTAAGTAAGTCTTTCTGACATTGCGCAAGATTTCCTTCAAAACTTTTTTCGGGTCACCAACATCTTTGTATTTCCCCAATTCGCCGCCTTCAATCATACCCATGGCGATAACATGCCTGTTATGGCTAATTGGTTTAGGCACTGAAACCCTAACCTTGTAAACAAGCTCCAAAGCCTGAAACTCCTTTTCCGCAGCAAGATGCGATTGAAAAAGCCAAGTTGAGTGCTCCCGAATGTACCCACGCTTCCTGCGGGTTTGCCGAAAACTTGTTCTTCCCAATCTGTGAAATTTGACAGCGATGCGTTCGCCTCCAGGGGCTAAAGCATCGTAAACGTCGGCTTCTTTGCCGACGCCTAAAATTTGACCGAAAGACTCGATTACTCCAGCTTTTACAAGGGCATTTATCGCAAGGGTATCGTAACCTGCATAGTTTAGCTTGTGCCCGACGTAAGAGCCTTTTGACCTGTAGATTAAGCCGAGCTTGTTTAGTTTACCAAGTGTGAACTGTATGCGATCCATTGGCAGTTTGGCGTATTTCTGTATCTGCTCAACAGGCACAAACTCCCGTTTGCTCATCGCAGTCTCGATAATCTGCAGTATTCTGAAATCTTCGCTTTCCAGCTCACGGAAAACCTTGACCGACATATCCGCGCTCGACATACAGTAGTATTGCGCTGCTCTTCCGCTATAAAGCCTACCCACCCATTCCCACTGTAATTGAGACGTTTTTTGGGTTGGACTTATATGGAAGCAACTATATGTTTATAAAATATCGCCAAAAACTCGCAAACATCATAAGCAACGGTTTTGAAACATGGCTGTAGAACAAGAAAGTGTTTCCAAGATACTTTCAATCCTTTCGCATCCTTTACGGAGAGAAATACTACTTAATCTTAGCGAAAAAGGAGAGTCATCCTTCACAGATCTCCTGAACTTTCTAAAGGTTGATACTGGAAAGCTTAGCTTTCACCTTCGGGCATTAGAAGCTTTCATCGAGCAAACTTCCTCAGGCAAGTACAAGCTAAGTAGAGCTGGAGAAAACGCAGTTAGAATCGTTCATGACATTGAAGGCTGGGCAGAGGTCGCTGACATTCAACGAAAAGCAACCCAACTTCCCCTTGCATCCTTAAAGAAAAGAGCCTCAGCCTTCTTGATTGATTTCGCAATAATGTTAGCTATCACAATTACGATTTTTATTGTTCCAGAAGTTCTTTCCATGAGCATAAAAACAGTTCTCAACGGAGGAATCAGCACGGTACTCTTCATCACAATAGGTCTCCTTTGGCTTTACTCCACGCTGCTGGAAGGCTTCAACGGTCAAAGCATAGGCAAACGCATCACCGGGTTAAAAGTCGTCAGGACGGACGGAAAAAAGATGAACTACGACTATGCTGCAATTAGAAACTTTGGGAAAATCTTGCCTCTGCTTCCTTTTGACTTGGTCATTGGAATCTGGCGAATCCCAGACAAAAAATTCATGAGATACTTTGACAAGTTCGCAGGCACAACCGTAATAGACCTGCGTTTCCACCCTGTTCAACAACCCATACAAACAACTTAAGGCCGCTAAAGGTGAACTCACGCATTTTAAGCCTAAAGTTACAGGCTCATTTCCATTTTGTCAGAATTTCTTCCCTTTGAAATGTTTCCTTGCTCAAGTAGAATAAAGTGACATCTGCCACGGCTAATATTATGGAGACAAGAATTGCCAAAAGTAGTGAAAGCTGAGCGCTTGAAACGGCGACAAGTATCAGAATTATTAGCGGCAAAGATACGAGACCGCCTAGCTGTTGAGCGGCTCGAATATCGTTTACTTTTGAAGATACAATTACGTTCGCTTCTACGCTCAGAACACATGCTAAAGGAGCAATTATAATCACAGTCAAGATCCAGTACAGATTAGGTATCAAGAAAACGCCTATTCTTGTATACGACCAAGCATCAAGAATCGAAGCAGAAATAGCAGCACCAACATACGTTACTCCCATGCATGGGAGAAAGGCCGCTAAACA
The DNA here is from genome assembly GCA_963768425.1 of Candidatus Bathyarchaeota archaeon. Taxonomy (GTDB): domain Archaea; phylum Thermoproteota; class Bathyarchaeia; order Bathyarchaeales; family Bathycorpusculaceae; genus Bathycorpusculum. The sequence continues at coordinate 94,117 of CAVYHV010000029.1, forward strand.
TTTTCCAAGCAACAATTCGCCGTCGGTGGTAGGCGTAGCCAACAATGGCTCAAGGCTTTTCTCAATTTTTTCACCCACAAAACTGTACGACGCAATGTATGAAGGAAGAAATGCTGGAATAATGACGAGGAAAACTGAGGCTATATCTACACTTTGGTTAGCTGCAGCTAAAAGTTGAGCATGGGTAAGCGATGTGATCTGACTGTTTAGCGCAAATATGAAAATAACAGGGTAAAGAGCTCCGAGCAATACGGGTAAACCGATTAACGAATAAAAGACATATTTGTTTTTGCTCATTGTGCTTAGATCTTTCTGCGTTACAATCCATGATTTCCACAGCCTCATTGCGCCGAAGCCTCCCTTATCAACTTGAGATAGACGTCTTCAAGTGTTGAACGCAACTCAGTTACGTACTGGATGTTGCCACCCGCCTTCACAATCGCCCTGATAACTTCTGGATTATCTTTCTCAGGGTTGTCAATATCAAGAATTAACTTGCTATCCGTAACTCGTAAATTCTTGACCATCCCAAGCTCCTTCACAGCGGCAACCATCGCGTCGCTGACGGCTTCTAAATGTATAATGGTTCTCCGATTGTAAAGACTATGCTCCAAGTTTTTGGGCGAATCAACCGCGACAAGTTTGGTTTTAAGGATGGCGATTCGGTCGCAGAGCCGTTCTGCCTCATCCAAGTTATGAGTATTAAGAAAGATTGTACGTTTTTCCTTCTTAAGCTCTAAGACGAAGTCTCTCACAGTTTTTGCTGCTTCAGGGTCAAGATTCGCTGTTGGTTCATCCAAAAATAGCACCTGCGGCTCATGAATCAGCGCTCTAGCAATCGCTATTTTCTGTTTAGTTCCTTTGCTGAATGTGCCCACAACATCTTCTCGGCGTTCCCAAATTCCCAGAAGCCTCAGAAGCCGCTCGATGTTTTCTTGCCTCTTCTGCGCTGGAACTTCATAAAGCTTACCGTAAAAGTCCAGATTCCTGTAAGCGCTCAAATTCTCATATAACCCAACGTTTTCAGGCAGCAAACCAACTATTTTCCTGATTTCAAGGCAGTCCTGCTCATTGTCGACAGAAAAGTTGCCGATGCGCGCTTGCCCGCTGGTTTTGCCGATTAGGCAGCAGAGCATCCGTATTGTGGTGGTTTTGCCTGCGCCGTTGGGTCCAAGAAAACCGAAAACTTCACCTTCATCGACATGTAAAGAAACGCTTTCGACCGCGGTTAAGTTGCCGAATTTTCGTGTTAGGTTTTCAGCGTCAATCATTTGAAGACATCGAGTCTACGGTTTTTCGTATTTGGATTCTTCTATGCGCTTCTTCTCCAGCTCTTCCTCCGATAGCTCGGGCTGAATTGCGGGTTGCTGTTCTTTCGCCGCTTCTGGAGGCCAAGTTATCGGATCTTTGACGGAAGAAAAAATGTTCATCAAGCTTCTTTTGCCGCAGGCAGGACATTTTATCAATTGATAAGGTCCCGCATGAACCAGCAAGCCTTGAGTCACTGCAGAAGAAGTGCTGATTTCGAAAATGTTGTTGCATTTTTTGCATTTTAGTCTAGCCATACCAAGTCAGCGACCAGTTATTTGTGTGAATGAGCATTAAAGGTTTGTGGGGCTGTTCTGAGTTTGAACGTTCGTGCTGAATGTTTATGGGGGTGGTTTTTTGTTGTTTGTGTTTTGGATTGCTTTTGTTGTTTGGGACTTGAATCATTTGCAGGTCATGACCCATTCTGACTCTTTTTGACTTAAATTGACCCAATTTGACCCTTTTTGACTGAATTTGACCTTTCCCGACTTGGCGAAGGTTGATCAGTTGTTCTTTGTTTTCCGGGTTGCTTTGCTGGTTGTATTGCATGGCGTTTGCATGTCACGTTTTCCTCGTTCTTTCCCGTTTAATCCCGTTCCATTCCGTGTTTCCATTTTCTTTTTTGCGGCTGGTCATCTTTACTTAAGTGTTGTAATCCTTAAAGGAGCCCTTTGGGCTGCCTTTATAAAAAACCTAGCAGAATACCTGCCGCGTTAGCGGCAGGATGAATGCGTCCAACCCGTAGTTCTATTAGCTCTATCAAAAGATAGGTCTGTCACCATAAGGTAAGGAGGTGATAGACCTGGAGAAAGCAAGATCATGTGCTTACCAAGCCAACTACCACCTTATCTGGGCCACCAAATACCGGCGCAAGGTACTTCTAGGCTCAGTTGAGGTTAGGTTGGAGGAAGTACTTAAAACGATTGCTACTGCACACGGCTTCCAACTGCTGGCTGCCAAAGTTCATCATGGCGATCATATTCATGTGTTTGTTTCTGCTCGGCCAAGGTTATGTATTCCTGAGATGGTGCGTGTTTTAAAGTGTAATTCTGCTAGACTGTTGTTTGAGGAGTTTCCTGAGATTAGGTTGCAGCTTTGGGGTGGGCATTTGTGGTCTGAGGGCTATGCTGTTAGAACTGCAGGCGTGGTTACTAGTGCGAAAATAGAGGAATATATCAACAAAAATTAGATGTGGATGCTCGCCTCGGAAGAGGCGAGTAGTTCACTGCTTAAAGGTTAAAAGTTTGCGCATGAAACCGTTCAAATCCAAGTTTTAACCATTGTTAAAGGTGCAGAAACGATAAAACATTCATTTCCCGAAGAAATACGGATAGTTCGGTGTTTAAATTCCCCCTCTGAAAAGACAAGTTAATACTGACGAGAAAGCGTAGATGTTTCACCCAAGCGCAAAAAGAAGCGAAGTCAGCCAAAGTGGGGGCGGTATCTCACTTCAAGGGGGAGCTCCCGTCAAGCGGACCCTATTTTTTTGCAAGAACGCATCGATTTACTTGATACATGTAAAAATCAGAAAAAATGCTTCTGAACCAAGGAAATAAAAAAGAATATCTGTTTAGTCACTATAGAAAAACCCGGCAAAAATCGACCATGATAACTTTGCTGTGTAGCGCATAGAGAAATGAGGTCTTTGCGTTAAAACGGGGTCGCAAAATCTATATGCACAGTTAGTTCTTTCGTCCTTGTTGCTTAGGGGATTTGTCAACTGAGCTACGAATTGGGCTATTATAACGCTGAGGGCAAGGGAATTACTTCAGTTAGAACACTTAGTTCTGCTGAATTCCAAGCATACAATGAAGCAGCTAGCTGTCTTTTTAATTTCTCAAAAAACCAACAACTGTTTGCTATGACTCGTCTAAATTATGAAGAATTTATTGTCACCATGAAAAGGTATGAACAAGAATACTCCAGCAACCCCAAAACGAGTTCTGTTGCCATTAATGGAATGATTTTAAACCTAAATAGGTGTTTGCTGAATTTCCTATCTTCCACTCGTTCCTTTTTAGACCATACCGATTGCAGACTTAAGCGTCAATACGGAACAGTGGATCCCACAAGAGTGAAGCGTTTTCTGGAAGCACGATCCAAGGAGTACGACAATAATTTTTGCTATAGGTTCTTTGAAAAGCTAAGAAACTACACTCAGCATTTTGGAATGCCAGTTGGAAAATTAGAGCTAGTTTCAGAAGGAGCGCCGGAAAACCCAAAGGTAGCCACAAACAAAATTGTGCTGAGGTTCAATCGAGCTGAGCTTCTTGAATTCAAAGAATGGAAAAAAATTACTGAGGAGATTGAAGCTCTGCCGGAAGAATTCGATATTTATCCCCACGTAGTTAGTGAAATGGGCTGCCTTGAACGAATAAATTCTATTCTAATTAATGATGAACTCAAGTCTTTACTGGAGAGTTCTGAGTATATTGTGCAGTTGACATCTCCAATTAGAGAAAAAGCTTTGAATCCAGCAATTTTCCGTATAGCAACCATTGAGCAATCTACCAGAAAAAGAATATTACTTTACTCGATTCCCTTTCATATAATCCAAGAAGTCTATGATATTGTGTCCCGAAACTTAG
>CAVYHV010000030.1:0-145901 GCA_963768425.1 Candidatus Bathyarchaeota archaeon
GGTATCGTATCGGGGTGTTCCCGCGTCGTTAAAACGTATTCGTGCCCCGCTTTCCTTAGTCGTTGCCCGATAGCTGACCCGTACCTAATGTGTTTGCCCGTACAAGCGTCATACCAAATCTTCATTTCTTCACCTTATGCCTTGTGTGAATGAAATTTTTCCGTTTAGCTTCATAATCTTCTAAACTCATCACGACATCCGCAGGAACTCCGGCATAGACGGTTCGGGGAGGTACGTTCTTGGTTACGACGCTTCCGCCGCCGATCACCGCTTTTTCGCCTACCGTCACATCCGGAAGCACGGTGACTCCACCGCCGATTGCCGCGCCATCTTTGATGACTGGAGGAGACAAAAGGTCACTTTTTGGATACTTGTCATTCAAAATTGAACTGTTAGGAGCGATGAACACATCATCGCCTATTACGACGCCGTTTGAGATGGTTACATGTGCCTGAATATTGCATCTTTTGCCTATGACCACGTTTTTTCCTATGTCACAGAAACTTCCAATGAGGGTGCAGTCGCCGATTTTGGTGCCGTCACCTATTACAACGTAATTCCAGATCGCAACGTTTTTGCCAATTTCAACGTTGGTGCCTGTAACTATGCCTACGCCTTTCTTTGGATTCAGCATAAACTCACCTTGCGGGCTCCAGATTTAAATAGTTTAAGCTAAACATTGATTTTCCAAAGGCGGATGCAACAATTTGACCAAAGAAACAGTTCTGATTATAGGTTTAGGCGAAATTGGGCATACTCTTTTCGTTTTGCTGAACGAACAGAAAAAAGACTTTAGCGTTTACGGCTTAGATTTAGATGAAGTAAAAATGTGTCAGCTTGGTCAAAGTAGAAAAAACCTTCCAAGCCAGGTTGATACTGTACACGTTTGCTTGCCCTACGGATCACAGAAAAAATTCTTGAATGCTGTTGAAGGCTACATTGAAGAATTCAAGCCCAAGCTTGTTATTGTCAACAGCACAGTTCCTCCTGGAACCACCCTAAAGATTGCGACAAAATGTAATTGCACAGTTGCTCATTCCCCATCGCGCGGGGTGCACAAAAATGCTGAGCATATGGTTTGGGAAATGAAGCGTTGGACCAAATATGTCGGCGGCGCTGATGCGACCGCTGCGGAGCTTGCCAAAGCCCATTTTGAAAAACTCGGCTTAAAAGTGAAGGTTCTCAAAAGCTGCAAAGAAACGGAGCTCGCGAAGCTTTTCGAGACAACTTATCGTGCGTGGATGATTGCTTGTTTCCAAGAAATGCATCGGATTTCCAAAGCTTTCGGCGCCGACTTTAACGAAACAGTCGATTTCCTTGAAGATACCCACCGTGTACGGTTCGACAGGCCCGTGATGTTTCCAGGTGTGATTGGCGGACACTGCCTAATCCCAAACACTGAACTGTTGATGGATGCCTATGACTCGGATTTTCTGCGGTTGATTTTGAAGTCGAACGAAAGGCGCAAAGAAGAAGTTAAGGATGAGAATATTAAAGCGGAAGTAGCGAAGGTTGCTGAGAGAGCTGTGGCGTTGGAGAAGGAGATTGCGGGCGAAAAGAACGAGATCACAGAACCAAACCAGTGCGGCTAAAGCCCTTTGCGGATGCTTTACTGCCTACATTTGGCGTTTGAAAATGATTTTTCATCAGCCGCTTTTTTCTGGCAGGATCGATCTTTGAATATGATAACATTAATACCAAAAGAGATACAATAAATGGAAAACGTTCACGTGAACACGATGAAGCTAGACGTTGTGTTGTTAACAAAAAACAGCCTTAAACCTTGTTTGTCTGAATGCGTCGAATCGATTTACCGAAACGTACCCGTCAACAGGCTTCTTGTCGTGGACGGCGGAAGCATCGACGGCACCCTGGAGCTTCTCCAGAAATACCCTGATGTCAAAATCATTGAGGATTTGCATGGCACCAGAGCAAGCGCGCGGCAAAAGGGAATTGACGCGGTAGCAACAGATTGGCATATTCACGTTGACTCCGACGTTATTCTATGCGAGGACTGGTTTAGAAAAGCTTGGAAAAACGTTGCAGCCGACGTTGGAGCTGTCTGGGGTGTGGCGGTTCCTAACGAGAAACATTACTACAACGCGACCTACGCAATGTCTAGGCTGTACCGAATAAGTGTCAAAGACTTGATGGTTAGGCAGATGCGTAGCGAACGCTGCATGATGCATGACACGCTAATCCGAACAAGCACTGTCAAAGACGTAAAGATCCCTCCTAACCTGCACATCTATGAAGACGACTACATCGGCAAGCACATAATTCAGAAAGGATACAGATTCCTAAAGGTCACAGAACCTTTCTGCCTGCACAACGTTACACCTAACGAGCGTACGCAGGGCTATGTCACGACAGGCTATCTGCTAAAAACTTATCATTACGGTCACTTCAGTCAGGTTCTCCGCTGGGTTCTGCTAGCGATTCCCAAGTCAGCATGGATATTCATCGTAACCCGAGATTTCCAAGCGTCCAAAACCAACTTTATCAGTAATGTATTAGTTTTCAAGGGTTGGCTAGGCAGCTGCGTAAAAAAACAATAATCCGCGTTGCAACTTCCCAGTTCTTTCAACTATTTCCAGAAAACTAAATTAAGTCTTTAATGCTTTAGTGAACAAACTCAAAGTGTAAAGGTCGCCGGTGTTGACGGAGAAAGTTGACGTTGTCTTTCTTACAAAGAACAGTGTGAAGCCTTGCCTAAAGGAATGCTTAGACTCCTTATACGCAAACGTTCCAGTCGGGCGCCTTTTGGTAATTGACGGCGGAAGCACTGATGGAACCTTGGGTGTCGTTAAGAGTTACGCGAATTGCGAAATAATTGATGATTCAGGTGGCAACAGGGCAGCCGCAAGGCAGAAAGGCATCGAAGCCGCGGCGACAACTTGGCACTTGCACGTTGATTCTGACGTTGTTCTATGCAAAGACTGGTTCAATCAGGCTCAAAAGCACCTTAACCCGAAGGTTGGCGGCTTGTGGGGTGTAACCATTCCTGGCGATAAACACATTTACAACCAGAACAAAGCGATGGCGATGCTCTACCGTAAAGACACGATTGACTGGATCATGGCGCAAAAAAACCTCAAACGTTATCTGACCCATGACACGCTACTGCGAACCGAAGCCGTTAAAGACATCAAAATACCCACCGACCTACACCAGTGGGAAGATCACTTTATAGGGCAACATGTTATTGCCAAAGGTTACGAGTGGATGAAAACCCGAGACCCCTGTTGTCTCCACTACTTCCACGAAGGCATGACTTGGAAAGAGTTCGTGCAAAACGGCAAGCTTGCGCGTAAAGTTAAATCGTACACAAACCGCCAAATCCTGCTCAGGGTAGGGTTAGCCGTTCCCAAGTCGCTTTGGATTATCATGGCAACAGGCGACTTTACCGCAGGCAAACAGCAACTCGAAAACTACATCGGCCTGGCAAAAGGCTGGTACGAAGCTAGATAACTTGTTTGCGAGGGTTTAAAACAAGAGATCAGTCAAGTGCTCATCGACTTTCCATTCTTTTCTGCTCCGTTTTCATTTTCGAAAGCGTTTTCATCTTGTTTTTTAGAAGTTAACTGACTCATCGTTTCTCTGAATTCCTTCGATATCAACCGGACAAGATGTCTCGCTTGTTTATCTATTGCCACTAACAGAGCCACGTAGATGCCAAGACCGATGATTGCTTTGACAATAGTCGCGAGCAGCGTCATTGTAGTTGGAGCCAAAAACAGAATTATCGCCATCACTCCGGCAGCTAAAACGTATTTTGCTATGCTTTTCCAAGCGATAGGTACGCAGATTGCACGTCGCATTAGCCAGTAGAGGACAGCGAATGTCGAGATTTGGACTCCTACAAGTATAATTATAACGTAAAACGCCGCTTGAACTGAACCAGCTATAGGCAACATGGTTAAAACAAAGTATGCCAAGGGAATCGATATAGCTGCCTGAATGTACTGCAAAGTGAACATCTTGAAGATTTTGCTTCTCACAAGGTGATGCATTGATATTTTTCCTTCAGCATCGAAGGCTTCGATACCAGCTAAACAGTAATAATAGAATTGATAAATTGTATTGATGAAGGTGTTGATTGACATTGCAATCAGGACGGGCCAAGCAACACCATAGGCTGCTTTTAGAATAGTCAAAAACGAAATTGACATGACGAACGTTATTGCTGTTAATGGGATGGCCATCATCATCACTGTCCTGAATGAATCTCCGACTTGTTCTTTCGAACAACCTCTAGCTAACAGCTTAGGGTAAAGCGCCGTTGACAAGGAAATAGAGTAACCAATTACTACTGTGAAACTGGACGCGGCTTGGAAATAGGCTCTTGCGTTAGGTCCGCCGTAGAAGAAAAGCAAGATGTAAGTAAAGGATGATAGTTGGCCTCCGATAGCGTTGTAGGCAAGCGCTATTGACCCTTTCAGCCATTCTTTTAGGTATCCCCAGTTCACTTTCTGCTTCAACTCGTCTCGCAAGAGCGAAACATAGTAGCCTATTTGAACAACGCACGAAAGAACTAAAGCTAAAACTGCGCCGAGAAATAACTGCTTAAAGCCGACTATCAAAACAAAGGCAACACTTACTTTCACAATCTCCTCTATCAAGAAGCCGTACCCGAGCGCTTGAGGCCTAACCGATTGCAGAATGCTCTCAAAGTTGGTTATCATGTAAAACGTCAAAATGTAAAGACCCGCGATCAAGAAGATCGGCAAGTAAGCTTCAGATACGATTCTTTTGGCTATGGCTAAAGTATAAATCAGGAAAATAACGGGAAAGTAAATTGCCATTGAAATAAGCGAAATCACAAGTTGCGCTACCGTGCTGGTTTTAGCTGCTCCCTCTTTGCTCCTCGCGACAAATCTAGTTGCCCAAAACGGTAACAAACCGCTAAAGATTGCAAAGTAAGCAGTGTAATCAAAAATGTTGCTCCAGACACCATATTGGTGCACATTCATGCTTCGTGTCAACAAAAGCGTAAAAATGAGCCCGGTAGCTACACCTATAAGTTGTGAGGAAAATATTATCAATCCACTGTATTGTAGCCTTAAATTCCTGCTCAAGGAAGCTTTCCTACTTTGTCGAATTTAGACTCGTATTGATATTATTAAAAGTTTAAGCTACGTGATTGTCCGTATAACGCGCAAAAGACGAAGCAAAGATTGAGAAATGAAATTGAAGGTAGACAAGGATTTTTTCATTTCCATCTTCAATAGCCCCGGCATGTTTTGGCAACAAAGGAGATGGACAGTTAAATAATGAAAAATTGATGAGATGAACAAAAAGAATTTATTCGTTGCCTATCTTTTAATGTAAGACTTGCATTGATTACCTCGTTCTCTTTACAAGGGCAAAGAAGCAAGTTTACACCTTCGGAAAGGGTAAAAAGGATCTGAATTGTGCGGTTGAGAGAAATGAAATTTAGATTAATGCGCAAACCTGAGTCTTTGCTATCTGAAAGGAGGAAGGAAGCAACCACTGAAAAGGTACCGATATTCATCATCAGTTGTAATAGACTACGTTGCTTGCAAGCAGCAATTGGCTCCTACAGAAAATGTATAGGGTCTCCTTATGAACTGGTAATTCACGATAACAATTCGACTTACAGGCCCTGCTGGACTATCTCAAGCGGCTGGAAAAGGAAGGTGTATCGGTTTATTATTCAGCCGTGAGTGTTTCGGTTGAAAAACAACTGGACACTGTGTCAGATACTATTGATGATTGGTTTACTAAACACTCAGCTTCACATTATGTTGTAACTGATCCAGACATTGCTTTGGAAGGAAACTGTGAGGATATCTTAGAGCTTTACGCCTACCTGTTGGATACCGTAAGGAGCATTGAAGTTGTCGGTCCGATGCTTCGTATTGATGATATCCCTGATTTTTATCAGTTGAAGCAGGAAGTTATCGAGAGGCATACCGAACAATTTTGGCATAAGAAACCCTTAACTTTGCAGTGGCGAAACAAGATTATTCAATACCAATTAGCTCGAGTTGATACGACATTTGGAATGTATCGACGCCATTTCAAATTTCATCGTCTAACCAAGGGTTACCGTACTTATGCGCCTTACTGGGCGAGGCACTTAGATTGGTATATAAATCCCAACTCTATGGAGGAAGATCAGCTTTACTATTTGAAGAATGCCTCAGGTGTTAGCCACTGGAGCGGAACTTGGCTACGTGAAAAACTTGAGAAGCGCTGATTTGGTGTCCTTCTTTATAAAACCAGTTGTTGAAAAAAATAATTCAGAAGAACCGAAGATTTTTCCGTCCGACTTTAGCCTCAACTGAAGTTTATATCCACTTTAGAGGTCGCGGCGGTTACAGTCACTTGGGCGTTTGCGGCTGAGTAGTTCCACCCGTCGCCGCTGGTGGCTGCCACGCCGTCGATATCAACAGATGTTGGAGCAGTATTGGCTGAGAAGGTTTGTGTTCCGTTTCCGCTAACCGTGTAGCTTATCAAAGCCGAATTAACGTTCACCACTGTGATGTTGGTGCCAAGGGCAGATGCTGTAAAGCTTGAAGTGGCATTATTCAGCGTTAGGCCCGTGAATGTGAGCTGATCACCGTACTGACTATAAGTTTGCAGGGTTGCAGGAGCTGCAAAGCTGATGCTGTAACCGCTTGAGCCCACAAAATCGGTGCCAGCTGGAATAGTAATGTTTGATGTTATGTTGGGGTTGTACTGAATAAGGTGCGTTGAGAAGTTGAACTGGTTGGCTGCATCGAGAAGATACTGCGGAGTTCCGTAGGTCTGATAAGTTGATGCGAACACATTTGGATTGGTTGGATTGGTCATATCAAAAGTGTAGATCCGAACTGTTGCTGCGCCCGTATTGTTGTCGATTTCTTGCCTGTTGAAGAAAATCTCTTCCTTGTTATCAATTTCGGTGTGATATGCTGGGCCATAATCGATGTCGTGCCCATTCACAGTCATGAACACATTAGGGTCCTTGTTCAATATTTGTTGGAAGTTTACCGCCCAGGTCACATCGGCTTGGGTCAAGGTGCCATAAGTGCCGTTTCCATTAAGAAAGTTATGTGTTGCCACGATGACGTTAACGTTGGGGTTAGTGTTGATAAGTGTCTGCATCCACTCTAAGACTGTGTCATTGGCGTTGTATTCAACGTTAACTACCATAAATTTATAGTTTCCATAACTGAACTCGACAGCTGTGCTCGTTCCGTCAAAAATGTCTGAGACCCAATAAGGTTCTTGCCGCATGATCGTAACATTGAAAGCAAGATAGTTCCCGCCCAACCAGCCGGAATCAGGGTTCCCGTCGCCTATCATCACACCGCCCGGCAGCAACTGGTCGTGGTTTCCGCAATTCCAACAATAAGGAATGCTGTCGTTGTACAAAACCATCATTGCGTTGTTTGCATTTGCCCATTGATAAGGTTGATTCGCGAAGTTAACGATATCACCCGTGTGGACTACCATCATTAGATTCAGGTTTTTGCTTTGGTTCGCAATCCAGTTTGTGAGTCCATAGAAGAGACTCGGGGTACTTTGGGGCAAATATTGAGTGTCGGTGATCTGAACTATGCTAAATCCGTTGAAGGGGATGCTTTGGTCTAACGAAGTGACCTGGGTTTGCAAGTTAGACACTTGTGAGCTCAAACTTGCAATTTGCGTCTGATCCGCCGACAACTCCTTTTGAAGATCGCCCACGGAGGCTTGAGCAGACTGCGAACTTTGCTGGTACGCTGTGTCCTGAGCCACTAATTGAGCATGAGTTTCACTTTGCAGGGTTTCTTCGGTCGTTAGATTATTTTGCAGTTCTGTGTTTGATGCGTTGTCGGCTGAGATCTGACTTCTGAGGTTCGCTATTGTGGCATTCATGGAAGAAACCTCAGAGTTTTGTTTATCAAGCGCTGACGTTTTTGACGCCAATTGATTTTGGATGCTCACCTTCTGATTTTCTATCACACCAAACCCGAACGCCAAGAGAACAATACATAAAACAGCAATCGCCAAAACAATTCTAAAGGAGATCTTCTTCCTGCTTCCCCAAGTCATTCCTCAAACCCGCAGTTATTGAACTTTAGTATTCCTTTTATATTTTTTCGATAAAAACGATTCAAAAAAATCTCATCGTTATCTGCAATTTCATAGTAACTATTCTTGAAAAGAAGTTGGCAGCTCTCATAGAGCTACCAACAACATTCCACCAATGTGCATTTTATGTTGAAGACTCATTTAGAACCATGGATAAAACAACATTAGCTGACTGAATTATTTTGATTGACCTATTTTTTGTGATGAACATAATGACGTTTTTAGTTGTGTTTTTGGTCAGCGACTATCAACTTGGCCAAAACTGCGAAAGGTGCCACAGAAGTCTATCTTTGCATTATCAAGTGTATTTGTCCTTTTTCAGGAATCATGTCGCTTAGTTCTTTTGCTGATGGGTTTACTTGAACTTGAGGGCAATACTGCGAAAGCGCGTTCAGCGTTGTCACAACCTCATATGCAGTTTTTAGCCCCAGATGGTGAATGATTGGGTAATATGCATAGATCATTTCATTAATGGCAATCGACACCTTGAAGTTTTGTTCGCCGAGTTTTTTCAGAAAAGCGATGGCTCCTTCTTTGTTCGGAGTGCCGGGCGGGATGATGTGAAGTTCCATGCATATGGTCTCGATTTTGTCTGGAAGACGTTTTTCCAATATTCGGTATTCGTAACCTTCAATGTCCATTCTGATCATCGAGATAGGATACTTCTCGGCAACTTTATCAAGAGAGATTGCTTTAGCACGTATCTCTTCAGAAACTTTGTGACCGTGGGTGGTTAAGATCGCTTTTGAAAACGAAGTGACGTTTCGTTGATCGGTGGAAAAAAGATTCAGAAAATCAGCTCCGTCTGAGATCGCGGCGTTCATAAGTTCAAACTGGTCTTGGCCTTCAAGCGTTTTGGAAAGGAAGCCAAACGTGGAGGGAACTGGTTCCAGAACTATCACCTTCTTGGCGCCTGCTTCACGTTCCAACAGGGCGAAATATCCGAGGTTGCCGCCTATGTCAAGAACTGCTGGTTTAGTTCTCTTCACAGACTTAAAAATTGCGCGAGAATTTAAGGGCTCACGGAAGCCGTAGACATTGAATTCCCTGGAAAAACCTGTGTCTGAGGGATTCAGTAATAGTCTTGCGGAACCTTTGATGTCTAAAGCTTTGAAGTTAATTTCACGCCAGACAGGCTTAACGAAATGGATCTTGTCTCTTTGAAGGTTAAAATAGTCTCTGAGCAGCTTGTAAGCATAGTTCTGCGCGTAGTAGTTTAGACCTTGTTTTTGGATTGTCTGAGTTGCTCGTCGCGCTCTTTGTAGGAAGCTTCGCGATGGTTCGGGAAAAGTGCTTGGCTCCAAAAAAATCACCCTTCAACGAAACAAAGATCTGATGAAAGCGCATTTTCGGACTGTGAACCGTTAGACTTAGAAGTCCATGCCTTTTCAAATGATTTATCTGTCATATGATTGGAATCACATCGTGTGTGGCGAGCTGATTTTTCTGAAATGATGCGGAAGTGAATTTGGCGCTTGCAAGTATGCCTTCACCAACAGCGTCCGTTCGCACCATGCAAAATCCTCTGACTCTATATAATAACATTTCTCTTTGCATAGGAGGCTCTCAAAACTTGATATTATACGAAAAGTGCAGACTGGTTAATTCCTTGCCTATTCAGCTGACAGGAGTCTTGCAGTTCTGTCTCTGCGTTTAGCGATGATTTCATGCAGGCTCAAAAGGTTACTTGACCAAGCAGAGAAGTTTACCCGTAGCCTAGCAAACATTTCTTTGCCAGATCTAAGATTAAACGGCAATGAAGCTCTCTTGTTCTTGCTTCCAGTTATAAAGCAGCCAATGAAAATCCTGACTTCTATAGGCACGCGCTTCAGAAGCCATGAGTTAGGAAAATTCAGAAGCATAAACCTGATAAGGTTTCTTCTGACGACAAATTCAACGTACGTCGAATTAACTTTGCCCACTGATCTTCTCCAGAAATGCACGACACTGACTCCGAGAACCATTCGGGTTCTGTAGCCGGCTTTCTTGGCGCGGATGCAAAAGTCAGATTCTTCATGAACAAAAGGTGAAAACCCAACATCTAAAAGCCCGATTTTGTCAAGAACTGCCTTCTTAATCAGAAAACAGGCGCCGAGAACTGCGTCAACGTCAAACGTCTGGGGAAGGGTATCTTCGTTCAGCGGGTTAAGCCAAGTAAGTCCTTTAACGGTTACCTTCGTGCCGATGTACTGTGTTTTTCCGTCTGGATAAATCAATTTGCAACTGACTATCCCCACATCCCTATCAGGTTCCGCCACACGAACCATTCGGGTCAGCCAATCGGGCTGCACTATTTCGATGTCGTTATTCAACAACAATATGTAGTCAGGTTTGAATTTCTTCAGGGAATACAAAATGCCTTTGTTGTTGCCGACAGAGAAGCCATAGTTTTTGTTCAATGCCAGTACATTCACCCATGGAAAAATCTGCTTCACCAACTCTGCCGAACCGTCCAAGCTGCCATTGTCAACGACGACAACATTGTAGGCTGAGTAATTGGTCTTCTTTTTCAAAGAGCTTAAACAGGTGTCTAAAAGTTTCTTCTGGTTCCAATTGACAATTATTATTGCCACTGACTTTTGGTTTTCCAGAGGTTTCACCTGTTGCGAGATGCGGTTGAACCTAATACTATGCTCAGAGCGAAATATGTAAACCTTGCATATTTAGTTTCAGAAATTTCAGACGGCTTTTGCGGTTCTCAGATTTTTTTGGGGTAAACCTTCATAAAGCGCAACAAAGATACCGCATATCAAAAAAGGTAAAACTCAAGGCTGATCTAACTTGGCGACGTTTCTCGTTGTTCACCCCTATTTAGACATTTACGGTGGAGGAGAAAAAGTATGCCACAACGTAATCAAAGCATTAATACTGCATGGGCAAAAGGTCGAGTTACTGACTTTTGACTTTGACAGCGAAAGATATAGAGATATCATAGGCGAAGAATTTCCCCATGAAGTCACCGTGCACTCACTGGGGGCACGAATCGAAATTAAACCTCCTTTTGCACTTTACAAAAGGCGTCGCTATTTCGCGAAATCTCTAAAGGAGCATCGGAACAGTTTGAATTATGATTATCTGTTCTCGACTCAATCATCGCCGCCTTTTGAACCAGTCTTCCTGAATAAAGCTAAGAAAAATATCGCTTACGTCCACTTTCCAGAGATTCACTTCAAGTACGAAAGGGCAAGCGTGAAAAGGAAAGTTTACCTTTGGCCATTCAAGAAAATGGTTGAACAAGGCGTAAGCAAACTCGACCTAATTTTCTGCAACAGCAACTACACAAAAGAACTGCTTGAACGCTACTGGAAAACCGGCAGCAAGAAGTATACTGTTGTCTATCCGCCCGTAAACTTGAATGCTTTCTGGTGCGACAAGCCCTTATCTGAAAGACGCAAAAGGGTAGTTTATGTCGCTCGCTTCGCTCCCATAAAAAACCATGAGACCATGAAGAAGTTGGCCTCTGAGATGTCTTCCTATGAATTCGTGAGCGTTGGAGCACTAATCAAAGACGAAAAGAGTTGGTTCGACAGATTCTCTGAAGACTTGCCTCAAAATTACAATTTGAGAACGAACCTGCCGACGCCAGATCTGATCGATCTTTACCATGATTCGCGGATTTACGCGCATTTCATGGAAGGCGAACACTTCGGCATAGCGCCCGTTGAAGGTGTGGCAAGCGGATGCGTAACGTTAACCCACAATAGCGGCGGAATGAGAGAGTTTATCCCAGAAGAGTTCAGATGGGAAAACTATGCGGATTTAAAGGATAAAATTGTCAGATACATGGAATCAACTGATGAAAGCCTAAACTGGCAAAAGAAACGCAGCGAACTTTGGAGCAAGATTTCAGACCTCGATCCTCAAAACTTCCAAAACAATATTTGGTCGCATATACAAAAACTGGTTAGCTGATCAGATACCGCCGAAATAGTTGCGGGTGAAACTGCGCCAACTCGAGCGTTCAACTCTTGGCAGAGGGTTTATAACCAAAACCGCATTTCAACTTAAAACAAATGAATAGACAATGATAAAGCTAAGAATCGACGTTGACTATCCCTATCCATCGAGAGCTAAAAGCTTTCTGTATGTGGGCTTTCGGATTAAAAAAAGAAAAAGCGGCAATTACCTGAAAAACGCCCGAATTATCGCTAAAATGATTAACGAGTCCCCCGATAGAAGTTAAGGCTTACTGGTTTTTCACGCCTTACACGATTCCGGACGCGAAGTTTCTTGGTCTGCTCAACCCTAGCAGGCACGAAGTCGGATTGCACGTCGTAGTCAACCCCTATAGAGAATGGAAGATTTTAGAAAACGAAACTAACCGTACAATAAACTACTATACTATTCACGGAACCGAATCGCTTGTTGCCCAACTGCTGTGGGGACGCTGGCGGCATAGGGTTAAGCAGGCAAAAGTCCCCGATGACTTTCCAGTTAGAATTCTTCCAGCTGATCCTACCAATAACCCCACGTTTCAACTGGATCTCCTTAGCCAAAAGCGCGGCTATAAGGGTATGATGGAAACACTTCAAAGATGGGCAGGCAAAGAGGTTACGTGGTCAATTCATCCAGAATGGCTCTTCAAGGAAGGAAGAACACGCGGCCCATACTATCAGGTGCTGAAGAGTTTTTTGGAAGTCGATAAAGAGCTTGATCCCTTAAGAACTCGCAAAATAGGATTCGCCAAAGTTGCTTCTAGCAGCACGGAATACCAAAAAAATGTTTATCCCACAGATGATTTCCTCGAAAAACTCCGTGAAAGAGGCATAGATGTTTTTTCTTTTCTGGAAAGAAAATGGTCTTCTCCCGTCGACAATCCGCCAGCCATTTGGAAAAAAACAGAAGATAATGTTGCTATGCTTCAAATCGAAAACTATGAAGGATGGTGGAGCAATGTCGGGAAGAAAACTCGAAACATGGTTCGCAGAGCGGAGAAATGCGGCGTAAGAGTGGCGATCGTGGAGCCCAGCGACACGCTTGCTGAAGGGATATGGAAAATCTACAATGAGACGCCGGTGAGGCAAGAGAGAGCTTTCCTGCACTACGGCGAATCACTCGCAACTGTGGCTGGCAACATGTACGGATCCAAGGAAAACTCGACATTCATCGGCGCCTACCTGAACGATGAACTGGTTGGTTTTATTCAGTTACTCTACGGCGAAGACATCGTGATTATTTCTCAGATACTTTCGATGATGAAGCACTGGGACAAAGCGTTGAACAATGCGCTTCTTGCTAAGGCTGTTGAAGTCTGCTCATCCAAAAGCCAGCGGTGGCTTATGTATGGACGAATAGGAAATCATCCCTCGCTTGACAAGTTCAAAGAAAGCAACGGATTCGCCAAGTATCCTCTAACACGTTACTTTATACCTCTAACATGGAAAGGCAAGGTTGATGTGCGCTTGGGCTTACAAAGGGAGTTTAAAGATGCTCTCCCACAATCTTTGAAGGGTTCCCTTATCCCAGTCATGAATTGGGTCAGCAGGAACAGGGCACGTTCAAAAGCCCATGTTGGGGGAAAGACAGAACCCACCAACTAAAGCAGAAGTTTGGATAGGAGCGCATTAAGTTCTTCCCGGTTTTTGACGCCGCGGAAAATGGCTTTCCCGCTTGTGTAGAGCCGGAAAGAAAAGTTTTCAAATGTTAATTCAAAAATTATGCCGGCGATCTTGTTGTTTACAGTCACTTTCTTTAGGATGTTGGAGATGATTTCATCCTTTTTTTCGTACTTAAAAAACACGATGACATCTTTTTCCGCGCCACATGTTCCTTCTACCCGTGCTACGTAATCTTCGAGGGTTGGCATTAAAGCTGCTCTATCTCCTTTAAAATCTCAATGAATCGGTCGATCTCTTCGCGCGTGTTGTAAATGTAAAAGCTCGCCCTAGCGGATGACTGAAGTTTAAGGATCTCTTGGTGCAGGGGCTGCGCGCAATGGTAGCCGCTTCTTATCATTATTCCATAGTTGTCGCAGATTAGGGCAACGTCATGGGAAGATAAGCCTTCAATGCCAAAGGATATTATGCCACATCTTTTAGAGATGTCCCCTGGGCCGTGGATTGTGATTTTGCGACATTCCTGCAGGCGTTCAAGGGCGTACTTGGTTAAATCTTTCTCGTGGCGTTGCACGTTATCCATTCCGGCGGCTTGAAGGTAACTTACGGCTTCACTCAAGCCAATGGCTCCGCAGATATTCGGAGTGCCTGCCTCAAACTTCCATGGCAATTCATTCAAGCTTATGTTGCAGCCAACTCCCCGACTGAACTCAACTTCTTTAATCATTTCTCCTCCGCCTTGGAACGGTGGCATAGCTTCAAGCAAAGCCTTCTTGCCGTAAAACACGCCTATTCCCGTGGGTCCAAGCATCTTGTGCCCTGAAAAAGCCAGAAAATCAATGTCCAAATCCTGGACGTTCACACTCAAGTGAGGGACAGATTGGGCGCCGTCCACCAGCATTAGAGAACCATTGTCGTGAGCAGCCTCCGTGATCCTTTTAACGTCGTTGATTACTCCTGTGACGTTTGAGACTTGGCTTAAGCAGGCGATTTTGGTTTTTTTGGAAAACTTGGCTTCAAAATCCTCGTAATCAAGTGTGCCGTCTGGTTTGACGTTCGCATATTTGATTGTGAAACCTTTGAGTTTAGCCGTGATTTCCCATGGTACAATATTGCTGTGATGCTCCATCAGGGAAACCAGCACCTCGTCGCCTTTGCCTAGGTTGCTTAGACCCCACGTATAAGCGACAAGGTTGATGGCTTCAGTTGTGCCCCGGACAAAAACAACCTCCGAGGATTCTTTGGCATTTATGAATTTTGAGATTCTTTCCCGTGACTTCTCGTAGAGGTCAGTGGCTTCTAGCGATAACGTGTGGACTGCGCGGTGGATGTTGCCATTGTGCTTTTCGTAAAAGTTAACTTCAGCTTCAATTACTTGGCGCGGTTTCTGGGTGGTTGCAGCGTTGTCAAAATAGATTAATTGGTAGTTGTTGATCCTGCGTTTCAGTATCGGGAAATCTTCACGGACCGCTTGTATATCCACGACTACTTCTCTGCCTTCTCTTCAGTCTTAAGCCTTTTTGATAGCAGCTTCGCGAGTTCTTCTTCCTCCAGCGCCTGTTTTTCTTCAAAAGTGTTTTCCGCAGGCATCCAACTGGGGATCAATGCGCCTTTTTGCTTAAAGTACTGCCGTATCGCACGCTTCAAGGCGCCAACGGCAAGGACTCCACAGTGAAACTTGACGCTGGGTAAACCGCCGATTTCCTCAGTGACTTTCTTCCAAGTTACATCTTGCCATGCTTGTTCAAGGCTCAATCCCTTAATCATTTCCGTGACGATGCTGGAGGTAGCGATGTTTGCGGCGCAGCCGTAGCTTTCGAAGCTTGCTTTCTCGATAACGTCTTTGTCGGTTATTTTGAGGTAGAAGGTTATCATGTCTCCGCAGGCTGGATTACCTGCAACTGCCACGACTGTGGCGTCATCCATTTTTCCCAGGTTCTTGGGGTTCCTGAATAAATCCATAACTTTCGGGTTGTAAGGTAGTGGTATACGTGACATTTAATCAACTCCTGTTGAGCCAACTATTCCCCTAATACGATTAACTGATGGCGGTAAGACGCTTAAAACGTAATCGATGTCTTGTTCTGATTGGTAACGTGTGGTTTTCATGAGGATACTTCCGTGTGCTTCGCTGAATCTGCGTCCTATAGCAACGAGAACGTGACTTGGCTGAAGCAGTCTTCGGCTGCAGGCGCTGCCGCTGGAAACATAAACGCCTTTCAAGCTTAACTCGATTGTTAATGCTTCGCCTTCCGCTCGCAATATGCTAACGTTGGCGTTGTCCGGCGCTCGTTTGTTACCTTTGGGACCGTTAAAGCGGAGGTCGTCGAGTTCTGCGAATATGCCGTCAACAAGTTTGTCGCGGAGCATACGCATTTTGGCGACGTTTGCTTCGAAGTTTTGGAATGCTAACTCGCACGCTTTTGTGAAGCCGACGATTAAAGGTGTGTTCTCGACGCCTGGCCAAAGCTTCTGTGTGCCGATTTGCCCTTCAAGAATGCGTTCCATGTTTACTCCGTCTCGAAGATACATTGCTCCCATTCCGCGTGGACCCAAAATCTTGTAGCTGCTAAGCGTTGCCAAATCCACGTTTAGGTCTTGTACGTTTAAGGGTATTCTGCCGTAAGCGTCTGAGGCATCGGTGTGGAAGAGCGTTTGGGGGTTTTTGGCTTTAACGATGTCGACTGCTTCCTTTATGGGTTGCACTGTGCCGATCTCGTTGTTTACAGAGGAAACACTTACAAGAACGGTTTCGTTGTCAACTGCTTCTTTGAGTTTTTCAAGGTTTATGAAGCCGTCAGGGTTTACGGGGATCTTCTGCATTGTGAACCCGAATTTCTGCATCATTTCAGCAACCTGCAAAACGTTGATCGGCTCGATTTCAGATATGACTATTTTTTTGCCCATGCTTTTTCGCGCGAAGCATGAACCCATTATTGCAAGATTGTTTGCTTCGGTTTCGCCTGGGGTGAATGTGATGTCTTCAAGGTTTTTGGCGCCGATGGATTTGCTTATGGTCTGGAAGCAGTTCATTATGACTTCAAAAGCTTCCCAGCCTGGCTTGTGGGTAAGAGTCGGGTTACCGTAGGCTTTCTTGTTAAAATAAGGCAACATTTCATCCACGATTTCTTGTGGAACAATGCTGGAGTTCTCGTTGTCAAAGTAGACCTCATGCGTTATGCCTTCATGCAGTTTAAGAAGTTCCTTTACGTTTTCAACCATACAATATCCTTTCCGTCTGTGGGGATTAGATAACTCGTTATTTTTAATATCTTAATCAAATAGAAAAATGTAGCTGAAAAATATTGCGTGCCTCGCTAACACTATTAAACTAGCATATTCAATATGCTGTTTGAATGGCGAGTTCAAGTTGAAGATTGCAGAGTTACCTGTTCCAGAGGCAGTTAAAGAAATCCTGCAGAACATAGGGATAGTTGAGCTTTTCCCGCCGCAGGAAGACACCGTTCGGGCAGGAGTGTTGGATGGTCAAAATATTGTTTTAGCCAGCCCAACTGCGTCTGGAAAAACGTTGATTGCGGAACTCTGCGGTCTCAAGCATATGCTGGAAAAAAATGGAAAAGTGATTTATCTCTCGCCGCTCCGAGCTTTGGCCAGCGAAAAATTTGAAGAATTCAGAAAATACACATCCATACGTAAGCAGGACGGCAGGAAAGTCTCTGTCGGCATCAGCACGGGCGACTTTGACACCGCCGACAATTGGCTCGAACGCTATGATATAATCGTCACCACAAACGAGAAGGCAGATTCTCTTCTTCGGCACCGAGCCAAATGGATGGATGAAATCTCACTTGTCATAGCCGACGAAGTCCACCTCCTTAACGATGCAGGACGTGGACCTACACTTGAAATCGTCTTGGCTAGGTTGTTGCAGGTTAACCCTGATATCCAAATCCTGGCGCTCAGCGCCACCATAAACAACGTTGACGAAATCGCGGGTTGGCTAAACGCCAAGTTCATCGTGACTGAATGGCGCCCGGTCAGCTTAAAAGAAGGCGTGCTTCTGCAGGATGAAATCCAGTTCAAGGACGGCGACGCAAAAAAAATCGAGCGCAAGACCCGTTACCCAACTATTAACCTCGTTTTAAACACGCTTAAGACTGGTGGACAAGCCTTAGTTTTTGCTTCAACACGTAAAAATGCGGTTTCAGCTGCGAAAACCATTTCTCAGCACACTGGCGAAGTCCTGTCTAAACCTGCGAAGCGGACGTTGGAGCATGAAGCGGAAAAAATCCTCTCCGCGGGCGAACGAACCCAAATCAGCGATACCTTAGCTGAGCTTGTCAAGTGCGGCACGGCTTTTCACCATGCAGGCTTGTCAGGCGCTCATCGAAAGATTGTTGAAGACTCGTTTAAAGAAGGCAAAATCAAAGTTTTAACTGCAACCCCGACTTTGGCTTTCGGCGTAAACCTTCCGGCCAGAACGGTCATAATTCAGGATTATAGGCGTTTCGAGCCGGGCTACGGCAATTATCCCATCAGCGTTTTGGAGTACAAGCAGATGGCGGGCAGGGCTGGACGACCCAAATACGACAAGGTAGGCGAATCAATCCTTCTTGCAAAAACCTCAGATGAAGCAGACTACCTGATGGAAGGCTACGTTCTGGCTAAGCCTGAACGGATTTGGAGTAGGCTCGCTGTTGAAAAAATCATGCGGGGACATGTGCTGGCAACGGTCGCGTCGGATTTCGCACATACAGAGAATGGGATTTACGAGTTTTTCGGCAAAACATTCTACGCTTACCAATACGACGTTAAAGCAATCAAGGGCATTATCGGCAAAATTTTGAAGTACCTCTACGAAGAGGAAATGATTGCCGTAAACGGGGACGAAATCTACGCTACGATGTTCGGCAAACGAGTAAGCGAACTATACATTGATCCTCTGTCAGGCGTCGTTATTCGTGAAGCACTCAAGAAGAAGGCTAAAGAACCAGCTGATTTTGGTTTGTTGCACTTGATTTCCTATATGCCTGATATGGGGCCAGTTATGCGCCCCTATGCGCAGGAAATTGATCCGCTGGCGCTTGCTTTGGAGCAACATCGCGACGAACTTTTCGTTGAAGTACCCAACGAGTGGGAGGACCACTTTGGCTTTGAGGAGTTTCTTGGGGAAATAAAAACCGCATTAGTGATGAAGAGTTGGGTTGAAGAGGTCAGCGAGGAAAACCTGATTCGACAGTTTAACGTGCAGCCAGGCGACCTTTACCGCACGATTGAGAACGCGAAGTGGCTTCTT
Organism: Candidatus Bathyarchaeota archaeon; assembly: GCA_963768425.1. Lineage (GTDB taxonomy): Archaea > Thermoproteota > Bathyarchaeia > Bathyarchaeales > Bathycorpusculaceae > Bathycorpusculum. Next base: position 18,895 of record CAVYHV010000030.1, read on the forward strand.
CATGCGACGGACGAATTAGCAGGGCTATTTGGATGCAAAGAACTTCGCCCCTTGACCAGCGAACTTGTTGAACGGGTTTCTAAAGGTATAAAGAAGGAACTTCTGCCCCTCGTTCGGCTTGAAGGCGTGGGAAGAGTCCGCGGACGCATAATGTTCAATGCGGGTTTCCAAACCATCGAAGACATAAAACGCGCCTCAATGGAGGAATTAAGCAACCTGCCGCTTATGGGTCCAAGGCTTGCCAAAAAGATTAAGGAGCAGGTCGGCGGCTTCGTGAAAAAAGATACGTGGGAAAAACTCGGCAGGGAACAGGATTTCAAGCAAAGTGCGCTCTCTGAGTTTTAGCTTTTCGCGAACTTTTCCGCTTGTTTAACCGCCGTGCCCAAATAGTTCTTCGGGTTCAATGCCTCGTCGATTTCTGCTTGTGAAAGTTTGCCGCTAATGGATTTGTCTTGCAGAAGGATCTGTTTGAAGTCTTTTTTCTCAGTTGCACTTATGATAGTTAGTTTCCTTAGCATCTCATGTGCTTCTTGCCTGTTAACACCCTTCTTCGCTAATGCCATCATAACCGCTTCAGACATAGCCCGCCCTTGCGTTAGGGTCAGGTTCTGCAGCATTCGCTGTTGGTCAACCCGCAAGTTCGTGACAACGTCACACATTAAGCTGAGCATGTAGTCAAGAAGAATGTTTGATTCAGGAAAAATGAACCTTTCAGCCGACGACTGAGTCAAGTCTCTTTCATGCCAAGTCACCATGTTTTCCAGCGACGGGGTAGTGAGGCTTCTGACTATTCGTGCTAAACCGCTGATGCGTTCGCATGTTTCCGGGTTTTGCTTGTGAGGCATTGTTGAGCTGCCAACCTGTTTGTTGGCTTCAAACGCCTCCGAGAGCTCGCCGATTTCGGGTCTTTGCAGCTCGCGGATTTCAGTTGCGAAATTCTCAAGCGAAGAAGCAACCATGCGTAAACACAAACGAGTTCTGCGTAACGATCTCTTTGAACAATTTGGGTTGAAATCTCGGCGGGGCGAAGACCAAGCCGTTTCATGACGAGTTCCTGAATTTGCTCCGCGTGTTCGCCTAAACCCGCTTGGGTGCCGACTGCGCCGCTTATTTTTCCGACTAAAACCCGTTTTTTGCACTCGTTCAATCGTTCGATTTGTCTGTTGACTTCATAGCCCCAAACCGCAAACTTGAAACCCAAAGTAATCGGCAAAGCGTGTTGCCCATGGGTTCTGCCAATCATCACAGTTCCCTTATGCTGATCAGCCTGTTTCTGCAGAGTCGCCTTTAAATTTGCAAGCCTCTCCTCAATGAGAGCCAATGCGTCTTTGAGCTGCAACGCGTTAGCCGTGTCAACTATGTCGTAACTTGTCGCTCCCAAATGCACGTAGGCGCCGCTTGATCCGCAAACCTCGGCAAGAGCCCGAACCAGCGAGGCGACGTCATGTTTTATTTCCTTTTCAATGGCCTTGACTCGGTCAACTTTGACGTATTTTGTGGATGCCATGGCGGCGATTTTTTTGGCATCTTTCTCTGGAATGTTGCCAACTTCAGCATGCGCTAAGGCTAAGGCGGCTTCAACGTCAAGCAGTTTTTGGACTCGGGTTTCTTCTTGGAAGATTTTCAGCATTTCTGGCGTGCCGTAGCGGCCAGTGTCTATGGGTAGGATTGGCAAGTTAGTGTTCCTCAAGGTGAAGGATATGTCAGATTAAAGATTAATGTTTTTGTCAGTTGGCCATAACTTTGATGGGTTATCTAAATTTGCGCTACTCTCGTGGGGTTGTTTGCTATTTTTCATTTTGTCAGTATTTCTTCTCCGCTGAAAGTTGCTACGCTGAATTACAATAGAGCTAAATCAACGATCAGGAGGGCACCTGAAGTAATCATTTGGTTGTTTGTGTTGTGTTGAGTGTTATCGCGTCTATCTTGCCTGTGAAGTAAATGACCGTGTTTTTGGCAATTTTTAATATCTTCTTCTGAATGCTCGCGTATGTACGTCTGAATTTTAAGCCATTTTTGCTCAAGATGTTTAGGCTGATTTTGGGCTAATGGCGGCAGAAAATTAATATTATACGCTTGCGCATGGGTTTTGGAAACGTTGGTGTAGAATTATGAGTTTTGGTACTTCTAAGGTGTTTGGCGGCATTCAGGAAGCGTTCATCCTTGCGTTGATGCTTGTTTCTGTTTTCGCGGTTTTATACATTAACATGAGCATCATGTACAAGGTAAGCATTGTTGCAATAGTATTCTCAATGATTTTCTTGATGACTATTGCCTCTCAAATTCTGAGGGAACAAAAAGAGGCACGCAAACAGCAGCAATCCTAAGTTTACGTGTTTTGACTCTTCACTTTCAATCTACCCTCCCCTATGCCTAAACGTCGTTTGGACGATGCTTTAAAAAGGGTTAACCTCCGTAGTGCCCTCAATGGACAGGAGTGCAAAAATGGAATGATGCAAAATCTACTGGCGAAGCCTACAATGGCGCAACCGCTGTTTTCCTTAAACATGCCAGGTGTCGATGATCTTTTTCCTGGGTTTGCTCCAGGCGACTTCGCAGTCCTTTATGGGTCACCGTCAGTTATTTCGTTAACTTCTCTTCTTTGCATCCGAGCGCAAGTGCCTACGCAGCTTGGTGGCTTAGGAAGCAACGTTGTCTTCATCGACGGCGGAAACACGTTTAGACTGTACAAGATTGCCCGTTTAGCCCAGCTTCACCAGCTTGACCCGCAGGAAGTGCTTGAACGCATCTTTATTTCAAGAGCATTCACCGCTTACCAGCTGACTTCCCTTATACTTGATAGACTTGAAGAAACCGTGAAGAAATACGATGCTAAACTCGTGGTGATTTCCGACATAGCCGGGTTCTTCTTAGACAACGACGTCCCACATGAAGAAGCGCAAAGGGTTTACAGCCAAATTGTCAGTTACCTTTCAAGCTTTGCCAGAAAGCACCAAATAGTCGTCGTCGCAACTTACCTCCCTTCTGACAGCCGAAGAAACGTTCTGCTTCAAGAAGTGACCTGCGCCAAAGCAAATACAGTCTTATCCTTCAGCAAAACTACGTACACGCGGGAAGTAACCCTGGAGAAACACCCATTCTTCATGTTAGGCACCGCTGAATTTCCCTCCGAAAACTTGACTTTGACCGACTTCATGGGTGCTCGATAAGAACCGATTCAAAACAAACTTCTGGGCTTAAGTTGCGGTTAGCGGTTAAGGCTGTTGAACATGTCTTCGGCGGCTGACTCTGGCAGTTTGAGCTCCAACCTTACAACTTGAGAAAACAGGAAATTTTAGAATTCATTGGCCATATCTATCTTGGTTCTGGCTTCTTTCGGCTTCATAGTTTCCCGTCTTTTCTTTTCTTCTGTTGAGTTTAAGAATTTTGTCCCCAAGATCCTTTAGTTTCGTGAACCGATATCGCTTGCCCGTTCAGCCTTTGGTCCAATCTTGTTAGCGTTCAAATACTGCTTCTGCATATTGGGAAGAGAGGCACCTAAATGGCATCGTGGACGGAGTACTTCGCATGGACTATGTTCAAGATAGCGAGAACGCTGCGACTTACGAAGCTACTCCGTGTAGGGATTTCAACTGGCTTGTTTCTGGACTATTTTACCGGGTTCGAAAAATCTGGGGCAGTGCGCGGCATTTTCGGCGATGCGACCGATGAGGTGTTGAGGAGCCTCAAAGTTCAGTTCATGTGGTTCGGGTACATGGGCGTCGACGACAACGATGGGCATTTAATGGTTAACAAGAGCTACCTAAACAGCGGCGACAAAACTGACATTTACCTAGACGTGGTCCATGAACTCTGCCATGTCAAGCAGCATCTAGACGGGAAAGAACTGTTTAATCCCAGATACGACTACGTGAATCGACCCACTGAGGTGGAAGCCTACCGCTACACAGTAAAAGAAGCCAAGCGGCTTGGGTTAAGCGACGAGCGAATCCTTCGCTACTTGAAGACAGAGTGGATGAGCGACGAGGATTTGGAGCGGCTTGTTAAGAACATTGGAATCGACCTTCACATCGCCAAGAACTAACTTGGAAGTCACAGCTTACTTAAAGGAACTGAATGATTTAGAAAAAGGTTTAGTGGGAGAATAGCTTCTCGTAAGGTCTTTTCGAAACTGGCAGTATCTTCTTGAATTTGCGCGCCATGATCTGGTTTGGGTCCGCTCCGAAGTGGCTGCAGTATTCTTTGACGAGGGCTTCAATCGTTTTTATATCGCGTTTTCCAGCATCGAGCGTTTTGGTGCCTTTTACTGGCTCCAATATTTCGCCTCGTTCGTAGATGACTCCGCCGTGCATTCCTGTCCCGACGAATTTGGCTTTGCATTTTTCGCTTTCTTTAAGGTTTAAACCCAGGATGACCATTACACCGCCCGCCATGTACTCCGCTAAGAAGTCGCCTGCCGTTTGCCCGATGACGATTTGTGGGATTTTGCGTTGGTACTCTTTCATGTGTATGCCGACTCGGTAGCCGACGTAGTCTCGGACAAAGATTTTTCCGCCCCTCATCGAGTTCCCGGTTACGTCTCCTGCGTGTCCATGTATGACGATTTGTCCTTCGTTCATTGTGTTGCCTGAGCCGTCCTGTCCGTTGCCGTAAATTACGAGTTTGGGGCCGTTCATAAAGGCGCCGAGGTCGTTTCCGGGGGTTCCATAGATGTCGATTTGGATGTTTGTGTCAAGGTCAGTGCCTATGTATCGTTGTCCGCAGACGTTGTGAATCTCTATTCTTTCCACATCGGTGCAGATTGCTTGTCTTAGCAATGCATTTAGGTCCTTGTAGTAGAGGTCTTCAGCGTTGATTTTTAGCAGGTTGCCCTCCATTTTTATGTATTGAAGGTATTTTGCGTCGATTTCCACTTTGATTTTTTGTTCTAGCATGCTCTTTTATTCTCCAGCCATTTTCACACCTAAAATCTTCAGCTCGGTTCGGCTTAACCCGACGCCTCTTAATGCGAGTCTGTTGCCTCGTAAGCTTTCGATGGCGTTTATTCCCATGCCGCCCATCATGTCTTTAATCTCAACGCTCCAGCTGTTAAGCAGGTTAACGAGCCGTTTAGATGCGATGTCGGGGTTGATGCGTTTGCTGATCCAAGGATCACTTGTAGCGATACCCCATGGGCATTTTCCAGTGTGGCAACGTTGGCAGACGCTGCATCCGATGGCTATCAAAGCTGCAGTTGCAATGTACACGGCGTCTGCGCCAAGAGCTATGGCTTTGAAAACGTCGGCGCTGCTTCTAAAACCGCCTGCCGCAACCACGGATGCCCGGTTACGGATGCCTTCTTCACGTAGCCGCTGATCAACTTGTGCAATAGCTAGCTCGATGGGTATGCCTACGTTATCTCTGATGACTTTTGGTGCCGCGCCAGTTGCACCTCTGACACCGTCAAGGGCAATGACGTCAGCTCCTGCGCGAACCATGCCACTGGCGATTGCTGCGGCGTTGTGTACTGCGGCGATTTTGACTGAAATTGGTTTGGTATAGTTTGTTGCTTCCTTGAGCGCATAGATTAGTTGGCGTAGGTCTTCGATTGAGTAAATGTCATGTTGGGGATAAGGAGACAACGCGTCGGTTCCTGTTGGTATCATGCGTGTTCTAGCTACATGCTCAGTTACTTTTTCGCCTGGCAAATGTCCGCCTATACCAGGTTTTGCGCCTTGTCCAATCTTGATTTCCACGGCTGCGCCAGAGTTAAGGTATTTGGGGTGGACACCGAAGCGTCCTGATGCAACTTGGACGATAGCGTGTGCGCCGTATTTGTAGAGGCTCTTATCTAAGCCGCCTTCCCCAGTGTTAAAATACGTGCCGCATTCAGTAGCTGCCCTCGCTAAAGATTCATGCACGTTTAGGCTTATCGCGCCGTAAGACATAGCTGAGAACATTATCGGCGTGTCAAGACAAAGTTGCGGAGTGAGCTTGGTTTTGAGGGCAGCTCCGCCATTTTCAATTTCCAAATCCAGCTTGTCCGGTTTCGCGCCAAGATAAGTTCTAATTTCCATCGGTTCACGTAGCGGGTCAATCGACGGGTTAGTAACTTGGCTTGCGTTTAGCAGCAGTCGATCCCAGTAAGTGTAGTAGGGTTTGTCGTTTCCCATCCCCGTTAGGATAACTGCTCCGTTTTCAGCCTGCTTCTTCACGTCCCGTATGGCTTCAAAAGTCCAGTTGGCGTTTTCGCGGTTAGCATTCGGGTTCCGTCTTATGGTAATTGCATGTGTCGGGCAGAAGGTTACGCAACGTTGGCAATTTACGCAGTTTTCCTCTTTACTGCAAACTGTGTCTGTTTCCTCATCGTAGTAATGTGTATCGTACGTGCATTGGTTAACGCATACCTTGCAGCGTATGCACCGATTCTGATCCCGTTCAACAATATACTCGGGAATAACGTAAGTTTTCACTGCTTTAGTCCTCCTTCTGAAACTTCAACAGCTCTTTCCTTGCTGTTTTTTAGTCTACACACGACTGGTTCTCCGCCTCTGGGCGCCCAGAATTTGTCAAGCTGCGGCGAAACCAACCGCATAGCAGATTCCTCCGACGACAAATAAGTTAAGTCGCCGTTTGTGCCCGCTACAAGTGGCCGAAGCTTGATTCGGTCCGTTAACCCAATCATTTCGCCGTGGTGAGCGACGACTATGCTGAAGGGTCCATTCATAAGTAGACTTCCATAAGTTTGGCGAAGCGCCCTCAGCAACTGAGCTTTTTTGGGCTCCATCTGATCAATTTCATCCCATAAAGGCGCGGCAAGGATTTGGGCAACAAGTTCGATTGGCAGTTTTTGCCTTCGCATTAGCAGGTCTACCGCGTAGGCTAGTACTTCGGTGTCTGTTTGCATGGTGCATTTGTAGCCGTACATTTCGAGGTAGCGTCGGTTTATGCCATAGGATGAGAGTTCACCGTTGTGAATTACTGTCCAGTCCAGGATGTTGAATGGGTGTGCTCCACCCCACCAGCCTGGCGTGTTTGTTGGGAATCTGCTGTGGCAACTCCAGAGGTAACCTTGGTAGTCTTCAAGGCAGAAGAAGTCTGCTACGTCTTCAGGGAAGCCTACGCCTTTGAATACACCCATATCTTTGCCGCTTGAGAAGACAAACGCCTTCCCGGTTTCCGTGTTGATTCGCATCACAGTTTCCATAACGTAGTCTTCTTCAGTTTGGTTTTCAGGTCTGACCTTTTTGGGTTGAACGAAGTAGCGCCAAACAAGCGGCGGATTATGAACGTCGGCGGGTTTTGTCTGCATTTCCTCGTCGTAGATCATTTCGAACTTCGACGCGAGTATGCGGTTGGTTTGTTCTTTTGCGTCTTTGCTCAGGTACATTATGTGGAACGCGTAGTAATCTTTGAAGTCTGGGTATATCCCGTAGACGGCGAAGCCGCCGCCTAAGCCGTTGCCGCGGTCATGCATGTTCTTTATCGCACGCACGGGGTTCTTTGAACTGAAACGGTTGCCTTCGGTGTTCATTATGGCAAAGATAGCGCAGCCTGAAAAGTCCTTGTCGTCGCCAAATGGGCTGATTATTTTTTGGTCTTGCCGGTTCATTTTATTGCACCACACTCATTTTTCTCTGCAGAGTAACGGGGAAAGATGCCCAGCTGAAGTCGTCTGCCAGAAGTTGCTGTTTGAATTTTTTCACGTTCGTTGAGTTCTTAATTAGGTAGAACAGTATGCCTGCTCGTTCAATCGAGTTCACAAGGGTCATACCCAGAATAACGTTGTTCTTAAGAACCAACTTTTTGTAAACGTTGTGCTCAGGATCGATTTTGGTCAGCACTTCCAGCGTGGGGTCGTCCTTTGGGTTAGCTAAGCCGACGGAGACGACTGGGATGCCGAAGTACTTGAGGCTGCTCATGTTTGTGCCGCCTGAATAAGTGCTTTTTTTACCTGCCATGTTGCAGCCTGCAATCTGGCCTTCCAACACCGCAAGTGGCCAGAGAGGCAGAAGACGGTTCTGGTTGAGAACGAAGTCGTAAGCTTCAGCTACATCGCCGCTGGCGTAAACGTCAGGAACATTTGTCTGCATCATGTTGTCAACGACGATTCCTCTGTTAGTCTTCACTGCTGTTCCTGTTACCAATTCAGTGCGTGGAATGACACCTATTGCTACTACGACAAGGTCGCAAGGCACCTGGTCTCCTTTGGTTAAGATCACTCCTCCGACAGTGTTTTCGTTGTCTGGTTTTCCTATGATTTTTTGAACCGACTGGCCAGTGATGATGTTGACGCCTGCTTTTCGGACAACCGCTTCAACGATATCTGAGCCTTTAGGGTCCAAGAGCAAACTTAGGATTTTATCTTGCAACTCGATCATGGTAACTTTCAAGCCGCGTTTCACGAGGGCTTCAGTTACGCTTATCCCGATGAGTCCTCCACCGATGACTACTGCAGACTTTGCGTTTATGCTAGCGATTTTGACTGCAATGACCTGAGCGTCTTTGAGTGTTGTGAACGTGAACACCCCCTCTTTGTCTGAGCCTTCCATCTTGGGAACAAAAGGTTTGCCGCCTGTGGCAATGAGCAGTTTTTCGTAAGGAATTTTTTCGCCGCTTTCAAGCTGGACTGCTTTTTCCTCAAACTTTATGGCTGTGACTTTCTTGCCCAAGAGTGCTTCTACATTGTTTTCTTTCCAGAAATCCTCGTGCCGGCAATCAACTTTTTTGAGGTCGGCTTTGCCGCTGACAAAATCGCTTATCATTGGGCGGCTGTAATGGGAGCACGCTTCGTCGGTGATAACAGTTAGTGTTCCAACTGGGTCGACTTCTCTTATGGCCTCAACTGCGCCTATGCCTGCTGCAGAAGCACCTACAATCACATACTTTGCCATTTAGGATTTCGCCTCTTTGAAAACCAAAGCTTCGTTAGGGCAGTTAGCGACGCATGCAGGCGCGTCGAAGCCTTGACATAAATCGCATTTTGCGACTACATGTCCTTCCTTATCCATCATTATGGCGCCATATGGGCAAACCATCACGCACGTCCAGCAGCCCATGCATTTCTGGGGGTCATGCGTGACTTGGCTTGTTTTCGGATCTTTACGCATTGCGCCTGATAGGCATGCGTTTACGCAGGGTGCATCTTCGCAGTGTCGGCATTGTATGGCAAATGAGACAGGTTTGTTTCGTTCTACTCTTACTCTGCTTATTGGTTTGGGGCGTTCACTGTTGTAGGCTTTGATTATGTCTTTTGATTTCGAGTGTTGGACTGTACAGAAGACTTCACATAGTCCGCAGCCCATGCAGTTTTCTTGTTTTGCGATTATTCTTTTGACCATAAACTTAGCCTCAATTTTTCATGTTTAGCGTGGACAAGTGAGCATGAAAATATGCAGCTCCACGTCGGTTGTGCATAGAACATTTTTGGTAGTGGTTGATTGTTTACCACATTCCAAGATTATTTTACGTGTGTTCGCTGGCGTTTTTACCACTTTCCTGAAGGAGTTAGCCCACTAAAATGACATGTATTCTATATAACTTTGTTGGTAATCATTTATATGACAGTTCATGAACTATGTAATATAAATGAAACATATATCAGGCGAATTCGTTGGCAGAAAAAGACCTAGGATATAGAAGAGTCCAATGCACGGGCAGAGGTTCCTACATAATATCCCTGCCTAAAGAATGGGTGCAAGACCTCGAGTTAAAGCGAGGAAGCGAGATAGCATTCAACATAGAACCAGACTCAACCCTATTACTGGTACCAAGAAAAATCCAAGAAAAAGAAGGCCGAGGCAACGCAGCTAAACCCAAAGAATACTACATAAGCATCGACCCCAAAGAAACAATACAGTCCACCCTCAGAATGATAAAAGCGCTGTACGCGATAGGCGCCGACATAATCAGAGTCCACATCAAAAAGCCCCAAGATGCCGCCAAATATAAAAACGAAATAAAAACCTTAGCTAGAGACAGCTTTCTAGGTTCAGAAATAATTGATGAAACTTCAGATGAGATCACTCTGCAAATCTTAATCAAACATTCCGAATTCCCAATAGAGAAAGCTGTTAGAAGAATGGCGATCGTAGCATTATCTGCAAACAGAGATGCAATCACTGCATTCAAAGACCGAAACACTGCATTGTTTGACGCAGTCATTAACGCCCACAACGACGTTAACCGATTGGGCTTGTATGTTGTTCGCCAACTCAAATATGGCATAGAACGAAACCTGTATCGGGAACTCGGTTTCAGAACGCCCAAAGAATTCCTTCTTTACCGCATAGCGGTCAACGACATTGAAAGCATCGCCCAAAACGCACTAAACATCATAAATAATCTCGGTTCAATTCAAAAACTAATCGATGATGAAACACTCTTTCTACGAGATCCAGTTGACGAAGAAGTTTACAACCAACTGGTAAATTTCAGCTCTCTTGCTCAGCAGTCGTATGATGATGCAATTAAGGCGCTTTTTAAAAGGGAATACAAAGACGCGGAAAACCTTATCCTGAAATGTGACTCCTTTGTCCCCCTTGAAAATCAACTGGTTACGTTAATATCAAGCAAGAAACTGGACCCCAACATCGCTTCAGCTTTGAGGTTGATCTTTGATAGTTCCAGACGAATAATGGATTACAGCCGAAACATGGCAGAGCTTACCCTAAATCGTACTGTTGAAGAGAAGTGCTCTTCACTAGTCACAAACAAGGCGCAATCGTAAGCAAACGGAAGACTAATAGTCTGAGCAGATTTATTCGTTTTTTTGTTGGTCTTCATGATCAGGAAAATCCTAACTTAGAGTTATGGTGCTCCGGCCGGGATTTGGACCCGGGTCCGCGACTCGAGAGGCCGCTATACTTAGTCCCTTAGTAAGAAGTCTTAGTAAGGTTTGACCGGACTATACTACCGGAGCATTCGCAGAAGGGTTGTTCTTTAAGAAATAAATATGTTTTTATGGGTTCTCCCAAGGTTGAGCAAATAACGCGTAGGTCGTACCAAATTAATCAAAAGCGGCCAAGGATTTTAGTTGGGCTGAAAAATCGTGCGGTAATCTATTCTTCTTCATCCACATTTAGAAAACGCTTTATGGTTACCATCATCTCAGCCAACCCTTTCGCAGTAATTGGGGGCTGGTAGGGAATACGGAGAACTTCCCAGCCTTGTGCTTCCAGCAACTCGTCGATTTCGCTGTCGCGCTGTTGCTGCTTGTCGCTTGAATGGACAGGTATGCCGTCTATGTAGACAATTTTCCGTTTGTTTATCCAGCAGAAATCCGGTATGGTCGATTTGAGAATAATTGGTTTCTGGGTGACCATTCCCGATGTTAATCCAGCTTTGCTTAATTCGTTGAATAATGCCATCTCTGCTTGGCTGACTTTAGGATGCATGTGTTTTTTGTAGCTCAAGTTGTTTCCCGAAAGAGTAGCATTATATGTTACCCTTAATAAATCATATACCGTAAAACGGTTAGTCTCATTTGCCGCGAAACCAAAAGTAGGCTTAGCGGACCGCGCCTGCCAATCCGAGACGCGAATCAGAAGAAGCACCTGTTTGTAAGGGTTTTACAATCCGCGCTTTGTTTGACCGCGACCCGCCAAGCATGGGTGTACCTCTTGGATGGCTATTTCTCGCAAGATAACCAATCCCTTGTGCGGTATAAATGGAATTGTGGTTGTGTAATTGCAACAACAGGCATGCATGCTTCGCGAAGCCACGTTTAATTTCGTGGAGTTGCAAATGATGGAACGTAGCGATTGTTTGTTTCATCATCAATTTAAAATTGGTGGTGCTTCTTCGAAAACTGCTGGTAAAAGGGTTACATTGTCTTTTTTTGGTGCTGTTCGGTTTTTTGGTTTTGGTCTTTTCTTGTCGCCTATCCAGTACTGGCTCCAGCCCATGAAGAAAATAAAGATTAATGCTGGAAGAAGCAGAAGTGCGATGTTGCTGCGTTTACGCCTGCGGTTCTTTATTGCCAAGTTTGCACACATTACCTCGTTGTGCAGTTTGCAAGATAAGCTTTGATAACTTGCAATATTGATTCAGAATCAACAAATGCGAAAGGAGAATAAGCTGCTATTCTGCAAAAGCTAAGAATACTCAAAAACCATTTCAATTAAGAAAGTTATTTCGTTTAAGGTCGGCAAAATTAAAAAAACTAACTAAAAGAGGAAGAGTTTATACTTCCTCCAGCTTGTGTTGGTTTAGTCTTCGGTTTTTTTCTTTACATTCGAAGGGTGGATACTCTTTTAGTTTGTCAGCCATTTCGGTGAGTTGTTTGTTGACAAGATAGTTGATTGTTCCTTCTTCGAAGGTTCCGTCTGCCCGTAATTCGCCGGCTTTTGTTCCCGTGAGAAACTCTATTCCTTCATCGATTGTTTTTACTGAGTAAATGTTGAATTTGCCTGCTTTCACCGCTTCAACGAACTTCTTCTTTGAGCATCAGGTTCTGCACGTTGCTTTCCGGTATCATGACGCCTTGTTGCCCCGTGAGTCCTTGAAGTTTGCAGACTTCGAAGAAGCCTTCGATTTTTTCGTTTACTCCGCCGATGGCTTGGACTTCTCCTTTCTGGTTAACTGAGCCCGTGACGGCTATGTTCTGCTTTATTGGTAGCCCAGAGAGCGCTGAGAGGATCGAGTAGAGTTCGGTGCTTGATGCGCTGTCGCCTTCGACGCCTTCGTAGTTCTGCTCAAAAACCAGTCTTGCGGAGAGGCTTAAAGGTTTGTCTCGGATGTATTTATCGTTTAGGTAGCCGCTTAGGATCAAGACGCCTTTGGTGTGTATTGGTCCGCCCATCTTGGCTTCTCTTTCAATGTCAATTACTCCTTCTCTGCCCAAGCCGATGCTTGCCGTTACCCGCGAAGGGTTTCCGAATGCGAAGTCGCCCATACCCATAACTGATAAGCCGTTAACTTGCCCCACCTTTTCTTGAACCGTGTCGATAAGGAAGAATCCGCGTTTTATCATTTCCTGGATTTTTTCTTGGATGAGTTTTGAGCGGTAAACTTTTTCTTCTATCGCTTTCTTTATGTGCTCTCCAGTTATGAAGTCGGAGTTATCTTGTGTAGCGTAATAGTTTGCTTCGCGGATTACGTCGGCGACGTAGGCAAATTGCGTTGACAGTTTGTACTGGTCCTCTGCAATTCTTGAGCTGAACTCAACAAGTTTTGCGATGCCTGTCCCGTCAAGGTGCTTGAGGTTTTCTTTTTCGCAAAGTGCGCATACCCAAGCGGCGTACTGCATCACTTTGCTCTTCTGTTCTATCCATAACGGTGTCGAATTCTGCTTTGATTTTGAAGAGCTCCCTAAAGTCAGGGTCTAACTCGAACATCATTTGGTAGAGGTAGGGGCTTCCAATCAGGATCACTTTGGCTGTTAATGGAATCGGTTGTGGTTTGAGGGTTTTGACGCTGAGGAATCCGTAGCGTTCTTCAGGTTCCGCTATGGTCATGTTTCCGTCTCTTAGGTCTCTTTTGAGGCCGTCGTAGGAGAACGGGTTTTGTAGCAACTCTTCAACTGGGACGATTAGGTATCCGCCGTTGGCTTTGTGGATTGAACCCGCACGAATCATGCTGAAGTCGGTGGTTAATGCTCCGAACTGAGCTTCTTTCTCGGTTTTGCCAAGAAGGTTGGGGTACGTTGGGTTTGTTTCCATAACCACAGGGGCGCCTTTGGTTTCGGAGTTGTCGATGACAACGTTTACCTCGTATTTCTTGTAGGGGTCTTCACTCATCCAAGGCATCTGGAACGGAAACTGCTCCTGCTGCTCGCCTCCTTGGCTTCTTCTGATGAACTGCTGAAGGTTATCCAGCATGTCATTCTCCACAGCTTTAAGATACTCTGTCACCTCCGCGGAATCACCATATTTCTCCCTGAGTCTTTCCACAAGATTGCCGATGGCGTAAAGTGCAACTTCCTTGTTTAGCTTCTTTAAGGCATCATGAATCTGTCTTTCCATATCGATGAGTTGACGCATCGTGTTCCTGAATTCTGTCTCCAGCGTTTCCCTTTTCTCTTGAAGTTTATCCTTCGTTTTCTGGGGCAACGCCAACATTTCTTCTTCGCTGAGAGGTTTGCCGTCTAAAACTGGAATAAGTAGCAGGCCGATGGGTGTAGTTTGGATGACGAAGCCTTCGCGTTGAGCTTTTACATTTAGTTCTTCAATCAGCTGTTTTCTCTTTTCTTCTAAGCCCCGGATGGTGGCTTCCCTTCTTGCAGCGTAATCTTCACTTTCGAAAGCTTTTGGGAGCGCATTTTTTACGTTTTCAATAAGATTCTTCATGTCATCTCGAAATTCTTTGCCTTTTCCCGCCGAAAGCTGTATGGCTTTTGGTTCGTATTGATTCCCGAAATTGTTAACGTAGCACCAGTCAGGGGGGACAGGCTGAGTTTTAGCTTGGGCTTCAACGAAGCTTTTAACTGTTGTTTTTCTTCCTGTCCCAGGGTAACCTGCCACGTACATGTTGAATCCGTGGTTTTTTATTCCTAAGCCGAATTTTAAGGCGCGAACGGCTCTTTCTTGCCCGATGATCTCATCAAGGGGTGATAGTTCTTTTGTTGATTCACATTGCATAAGGTCAGGGGGACATGTGTTTCTGAGTTTTTCCATTGGCAACTTGTTTACCATGTCAGAGTCACTTCGTTAAACAGACAAAACCAGTTACAATTTTAATGAGGGTTGCTTCGTAATTAAGTTTCTGTTAGCTTAAAATCTATGTACTTAGGATCATGCGAGCGCAAAAACAAATTAAGGGTTGCTTGCCTGCAAATGTATGTCTATTCGATGAATCGATATCCGGGGGCAAAAATGTTTAGAAAAATCAACTTATTAATTTTCATTTTGGTGTTCGAACGAATTTTCTTAGGATTTCTTGGTTTCTAACTTCAGGGTGGAACAAGGTTCCGTAGATGCTTTTGCTTTTGTGCTTTATTAATTGAATGCACAGTGGCGATTTTGCCCAAACCTCAAAATCCGCTTTGGGTTCCAAGCAGATGCTGTGAAGCGAATAAGCCTTAAAGTCGCCTGAAAAAAGCGGGTTTTCCTTTACTGTGCTCACAGGGGTCATCCCGATTTCCAAACATCGCCTCAAACCCATGCCGTAAACCACTCCGATTGTTTGCATGCCAGCGCAGATGCCCAGCGTCGGCTTCTCCGTTTCCTTGAGCCATTGAAATTTGTCTGGCTGACTTAACGTAGCCGTATCCTTCAGTGGGGTTCCTGAAAGGATGATGACCTCGCACGCGCTAAGATCCTCGCTGGTTAAGTCAAGATAATGCTTGACAACCCACTTGTCTAAGGGTTTGGCAATTTCAATTATGGGTAACACGAACTCGAAATAGCCCAATGAATCCTTCTTGCAATTCATGTCAACAATTAGGATCATTTTTCGACCAGCCGCGCTCTGTTAATCTTAAACACTCCCGAGTTTCCCCTTGCTGTGGAGGTGTAATCGAGGATTTCGATTTTCTTTTTGAACAGTGGTGCGTCCAAAACGGTGGTTTCAATTTCGCCACCTTCCCCAGAAGGACTAATCGAGTATTTTTGTTGAAGGTCCAAAAGCCTACTTATAAGATTGGGGTCGATTTGTTTTCCAAGCCATTTCTCGTCAAGAGGGTACGCGAAAACCCCTGAGATAACCACTTCAAAGCGCTTTTGGACAAGTTCTTCCAAAAGGGCCTTCTGGTCATGTTTCCAAAGTGGGTTAAAACACCAAAGACCCAGGTTATTGCAAATGCGTTGAACGCGCTCCGTCTGGTAGACCGACTCGACCGCGCCAGTCACGACACCTTCAATCTGGAATTCTTTGGCTGTTTGAGCGATGGCTTCTTCGAGGTCTAAGAGTTCTTTTTCTTTTTCACCCCGAGTCCTCTTTGCGATACGCGGAAGATTCAGGGCTTCAGCTTGAAGAGCCGTAATGTCGATGTTAGGTGTGTGAAACATGTAACTCTCCTTGTTTTCAGATAACAAAGTGACGAGGCAAACAACTTTTTCCACCTCTTCCGCGTAGTGAAGAGCAAGCGTAGAATCTTTGCCACCCGAAAACAGAACTCCCAGTCGCATGGCTAACTTAAAAAGAAAACCGACTAATATCCCTGTTTGACGAAATTGCTCTTTAAGCTTTTACGTTGCAGATATTGGGAATTGCCTTTAGCTCCTTTATGATTTCGGGACTGACTTTTTGGTGGAGCACATACACTGATATTGCGTAGCCGCTGCTTCCTATTTGCCTCGAGTAATTAGCTCTTATGTTTATGTCGTTGTCAGCCAAAACCTTGTCGATGTTAGCGAAGACCCCTGGAACGTCACGGTGATGAATGAATAGAGTGTAGACGGGTTTTTCCTCAAGTTCGATGCTCTCTCCAGCGTTAACAGCGTTCAAGAAGTCGCCGCCCAGCAGGAATCCTGAAACTACCCGGGCTATTTCGGTTGACGTTTCCTTTTGAGCTTCAACAGTTGAGGCTCCTAGATGGCTGCTCAAAACTACGTTATCAAGCTCTTTGAGGTTGGTTTTGAATTCGGCGCCTTCAGCTTTGGGTTCATCAACGAAGACATCGAGTGCGGCTCCCGCAATTTTTCCTTCCTTTAAGGCTTTGTACAATGCTTGTTCGTTGATATTGTTGCCTCTCGAAGTGTTAATCAAATAGGCTGTTGGCTTCATCATACCGAGTTCCCTTTCGCCGATAACCGCTTCCTTTCCGCCTGGAGTGTGAACACTCAAATAATCGGCTTTTGCCAAAACCTCTTCTTTCGTAATGAATTTTATGCCTGACTCTAAGCATGGCTTGATGTCGAAGCCGATAACTTCCATTTCAAAGCCTCGATGCGCGATTGCAGCCAGTCTTTGCCCGATTCTTCCGCAACCCAAAATCCCCAAGGTTTTATAGGACAGTTCGTTGCCTTTCAGCTTCGCCTTTTTCCATTCGCCACCTTTCAGCGACTGATGAGCTTGGGGAGTTTTCCTTGAGATCGAAAGCATTAATCCGATGGCTAACTCTGCCACTGCGTTGGTGCTTCCGTAAGGGGCAGATTTTATCACTATCCCGTTTTCGGACGCTGCCGAAACATCGATGTTGTCATAACCTACACCTGCTCTTCCGATGATTTTGAGTTTGCCTTTTGCGCCTGCTTCGATAACTTGCCTTGTGACTTTGGTAGCGCTTCGCACGATTAGCGCATCGAAGCCATCGATGTCAGCTAAAAGCTTTTCTTCGTCTCGTTTATGCATGTCTGTTTCTATGCCAGCCTCTTCTAGCAGTTGTAAGCCTTCTTTTTCCAAACCATCGTTTAATAGCACTTTCATTTTAGCCAACTCCTCCTATGCTTAGCAAGTTGGTGATTTAAGCTGATTGGCAGTCTACGATAATAAATATTCTCAGAAGCAACGTTTTTGCTTTCATTCTGAGTTAGATTTTCTTTTTCAAGGCAGCAACTTGTTGCTTGCTCAAACGGGCAGTTGCTACATTAAAGGTTGATACTTCATGACAGTAGGGACAGCGCAGCCGACGCATGTTTCCACGGTAAATGGAAATGAAGCTTGCTCCTGGAACCCAATGATAATTAAATTGCCTTTTGCATTTCGGGCAGGTTAACCTCGAAATTGTGTGGGGTCCGTACCTTGGTAGTAGCATAAAAACAACTATGAAAACAATAGCGGTAATTATTACGTAGAATATTAGAAGATCTACCATTGGTTTTCAGTTTTCAAAATGAGTATGTTTTGCTTATTAATATTTAGCCTTACTTTTTCAAGTCCACAGTCAAATTTGCCTAGTTTCGTAATAGCGCAAAAAGAGTTGGAGACTACGCCTTTCTTGCGTAGGATAGAGCCTCTTCGATGTTTTGGAACCCGTATTTGACTTCGCTGAACTCTTTTGTCAGCATTTGCACATCTTGTTTGATCTGTGCAGGCGTCCGTTTGCCTTTTATAACGTCGAGCATTAGGTCACAGAGGTGTTTAATGTCTCCTTCTCCAAGGCCCCTTCGGGTTACATCTTGGAAGCCGATTCTTAGCCCTGAGGGATTTTCTTTGCTGCTTTGGTCATCATAGGGCAAGAGGTTCTTGTTGAGGATTATGTTTGCGTCTTCGAGGTCTTGAGCAATCTTGTTGCCGCCGCCGAAACTGCGGATGTCAACGGCGATTTGGTGGCTCTTTGTAAAGCCTTTCTTTTCAGCTAGGACTTTGATACCGTTTTCAAACAGGTATTGCCCAGCGGTCTGAGCGTTCTTCACTATTTGTTTTGCGAAGTCCGCACCGAAAAGTTTCATCTCTAAAGATGCGACACCGAGAGCTGGCAACCTGCCCAGATGCGTGTTTGACGCTGTAAGTGGGAAAATGGCGAATTGGATTTTTTTGACCGCTTTTTCCAATGCTGGATTGTTCTGGTTTCCCATTATGACTCCGCCCTGTGGACCTGGGAAAGTTTTATGGGTTGAGGAAGTGATGAAATCAGCGCCTTCACGAAGTGGGTCTTGGAATTGGCCTCCAGCTATTAAGCCTAGAACGTGCGATGCGTCGTAGGCTACATATGCGCCAACTTCGTCGCAGACAGCTTTTAACTCTTTAACTGGGTGCGGAAAAAGGAAGAGGCTGCCGCCGAATGTGACGATGCCGGGTTTGGCTGCTCGTATGACGTAGGCTGATTTTTCTGCATCAATGTTGAATTCGTCTGTGTCGTAAACATGGTTGATGTTATCTAAGCCTAGTATGTTGCCTGCTAAACCCGTATAGTCGTGTGAAATGTGGGCTCCGCAGCTTAGAGGTGTGACAACCATCTTGTTGTTTTTTGAAGCTAAAGACAAGCCTTTAAAAGTAGCTAGGTTCGCGTGGGTGCCCGAAACTAAGCGTACGTCTGCCCAGTCAGCTTTGAAGAGGCTCTTCATCAGGTCTGTTGCTAAATCTTCAATTTGGCACATGTACTTCTGTCCCTGATAATAACGTTTTTTGACATGGCCCTCTCGGTCATTGTCTCCTTCCGCGTACCTTTGTGCCAAGTCATGAGAGAAACATAGCATCTGATTGACAGCAGGAGACTTTAGTCCCTCGCTCGCAATCATGTTGATACACTCTTTTTCGCGGTATTGCTCGTGTTTGCGGCTCGCCGAAATCAAGTTTTCGAATAGGTCTGAGAAATTGTCCATTTTAAGCTCTTCCCACGCTTGAATAATCAACCGAATTGCACTTTGGACTATTTAGCCGTTACTAGGTTCATGTAAGCTTCAAAGGTTCATTCTTGTCATAGCATGTACATTACTATGTAGAATATTTCTCCTGAAAGGAACGCAAACCACCAGATATAGAAAAGAGGTGAAGTCAGTAAGCGGTGATAACGGTTTTGTTTTTTTGCGCAAAGTGCCCAAAAACCCGTAATAAGTGCCAGAATTTCCAGGGTCATGACAATAATGGCTACTGGCACGTGAACAACCATGAAGTAAATGTTTAGAAGAGGAGTCATTTGCAATGTTTCTCCGTTCACGGCTCCGCCAAATGTTCGGTAAACCATGTAGCCTATTGAGACCGAAAGATCCCAAACAATAGCTGCAAATCCGGAAACCGGGTGAAAACGCTTCTTGCTTCTTCCAGTTAAGAATGCGTGGACAAACAGAAAAGCCACGGGAATCAAAGCGATTGCGACAAATGTGCTTGCAAACGGAGCAGTTGTCATTATGTATCACCAATGGTTCAATGGGGTATGGAGGGCTTGCTAATTAAGGGTACGGTTTTTTGTTTCCGTTTGTATTGGGGTCTGAGTTATTTTTGCAACGACTACTCCGCCTGACAAGATGCTGTTGTTGAGGAAGGTTATTTCTTTTCCAGAATCTAATTGGATGGCAGTGTTGAGTGCGGTGATTTCTTTGACTGTGCCTTGTTCGTTCATGAATGAAGTTACTACTCGATCGCCTACCTTGTAGTGTAGTCTGCTTTCTTTCAGCGTTTCATTTTCACGGACTGCTGTTATGATTACTCCACCAGATGCGATGGCGCCGTTTGGAATGGTGATTTGACCTACATCTGTTTGAATTCTCATGACAAGAGCCGTCATTTCAATGACCTTTCCAGGGATGCTGTTGACCATCACGTTATCTCCAACCTTAAACTTGTAGTTGGCGAAAACTAGAAAACCTGACAGGATGCTGCCGACGAACGTGGATATGACTAAGCCCGCGGTGATGGAGATTATTCCTGCACCTGTTAGTAGGTCAGTTGAGCGAACACCGATGGTTTCTAGAATTCCAAAAGTCGCGAACAGAAGGGCGATCAGAATCATTACGTAGTAGATTATCGTTGACGCTTGGGTGCCCATTTGCTGTGTCATAAAAACTCTAAAACGCAGTATGATTCCTATTGCAGCCAGAGAAAAACCAATAATGATGATTATTCTCACTGCCTCGCCTATGATCTGGGTGAAACTGATGGGTTGAGGTTCAATGAATTGGTTGAAAAGGTAGATGGCGGCAACCGTTAAAGCTAATGTTACGATTAAGTAAACGAAGAGTCGTTGTAATGATGGTATAACTTTAGCCATTTTAAACCTTCATAGCCAATAGTTTGCGAGCATGTTTCTATAGTTTTCCCAGCCACTTTGTTTTCTTGCTCTTTACATTAGGTTTTTATAACATTTATCGATGTTCGAAAATGATATATGCGTTCTAAAAGAATAGTTTAGTTATGTCTGCGCCCAACTGCCCGTGCCCGAAGAAAGATTGCCTCCGTCATGCTAATTGTCAAGAATGCGTGGACTATCATAAGGCGAAGAATGAGTCGCCGTTTTGCGCCAGGTAAATTGCAGATGACTAAAGAATCAGACATGGACGCCCGAAGGAAACGGATGAAAATACAGGCAAAGTTCTGGAACCAAGTCGGCGCATCGGAACATGTTAACTTGCCCAAGCTGGAAGACGCTATTAGAAAAGAATTTGACTCTGCTGACGACAGGTTTGTAGAGGCGCAGGTTCGGCTAATGCGGTCTGAAGGGCTAGTGAGCGTGCAGGAGAAAGCTAAGGTTTGGATCAAGCAGCCTAATGAGGGTTGATGGATTTTTCCCAGCAACAATTCCGGTAATGAACTATTCTTTTTCCAGCCAGTTTCTCGAGTGCATCACTGTTTGCCCAGCAACTTTCAAAGACAACGCGTCCTCATACGGACATGCCTCAACGCATCTTGCGCACAGGATGCATCGGGATTCTGTTACGTCGCCTCCCTTCTTCTCATAAACATCCGTCGCTTGAGTGGGGCAAACCCGCTTGCAAACGCCGCATTTCGTACATTTCTGTTCATTTTTCTCCAATTTGGTAATCGCTATTTGCTTGAAAGGCGTAAAACTACTAAACGCTGCGGTTATGGCTCCCAACGGGCAGATCCTGCAGAAGAACCGCCTGTAAGCTAACGCCAAAGCTGTGATTACGATTAGACTGATAATGTTTATGGATGAAATGTAGCCGCCTCGAATAGCTAGTGGCCCATAAATGATCTGGGAAACGTAAGAGTACTTCATAGAACCTACGGCACACTCAACCAACACGCAAAGTGGGCGCATTGGACAAACCAAGCAGAAAGGTTCATTGAGGAACCCGACGTTGCCCGCCTCGGTTCCTTCAGGTCCACCCGGGTTTGTGCCCGGAATCAGTTGATGACCGAAAATCTCGTATGACGCGAAAATAACACTTAGAATTAGGAAAATCGCAATTATTACCCACCTTGATTGACTAAGCGCCTTGTTAGTCTTCTGTGAAAAGCTCAAGTGCTTGAGCCGAGATGCCTTCCGCACGCGCGTCAACAAATCCTGATAGAGGCCAAACGGGCATAACCAACCACAGAAAAACCTCCCTAAAATTATAGCTGCCAAAGCAACCAAACCAATGACGATGCCTATTTTCTCAAGACCTGAAGTTGAGTAAACGACGTCGTAGCCTCTTGCGTAATTCCAAAATGGGAAAATATATGCTTGAATCTGCCAGATTGGACAGGTCACCGTTCTTCCATTGGGATAATAGCAAGCTAGGACTGGTAGAGAAATGCCGTCCGGGAACTGATTGCCTAGCAGGTTGCCTCCAAGCAGAAGGCTGCGTGGAGATATCCCCAGAGGCGCGTACAGCGGAACATCGAATGGACCTAAAATCAACCCCATGAAAAACGCAAAGACAGCGGCAACTTGGACAAAAAGCCTGAGCGAACTTATGTTCTTAGTTTTGTCTTTGGTCAATTTGTAGATAAGGAGGATTCCGACTACAACTACGACGACATATATGGGCAACACTATGTAACTGGGGTTCTGCCACGTCACAGGAAAATCCTCCGCGACCTTCCAGACTCCGAAACCGCCAAGTCCCGCCTAAGCAATTTGGCTCAACTCCTTCCCTTGCCGCCTCTTAACCTCAACCTTCAAAACCACAGCCACAACAATTGTTACTGTGACAGCCACGGTTACAACAATTGCAACTGAATGTGCCTCATAGAAAGGCAAGTTGGAAACTCCCAGCTGACTCAAAAAGCCAAAATAAATTACGGTTATGTTACCAGTTAAGCCAGTCACAGTTACAGTTCCGTCGTGCGAGACACTCCAGTCGTTGCTTACGAAGGTACCGTTAGTCAAGATGACCCAGTCGACACTGCTTCCCCCATTTACTCCTACATCCATGTTTATTATCTGCTCACCTTTGCCTTGAGCTATATAGTTTAGGCGTTCGTTTGGAAAATAAACAGTTGTAACGAAATGCCCGTAAACGGTAACGTTTGAGTTCTTGGCTGAAATCGTGAAGTTTTCTAAAGGATCAGAGCCAATAAGGTGTAGATTTGTAAAAACCCAGTTGTTATCTTCAAACGTCGCTGACGAGTAGTTTCCACTTACCCCAAAGTTAATGACGCCGTTGTAGGCGGGAATGCCGAATTTTGTATCAGGCCCAAATGCCTTGCTGCTTTGAGCCAGAGAGTTGGGACAAAAAAATGGCAAAAAGAGCGCCAAAATGATTATGGCGATTCCAAATGCAGCGCCGTTTCTAGTAATGCCACTTGCCCTCCCGCATTTTCCATATAATAATTTCTTTTAGCTATAAGGCTTTTCAGACTCCGTAATCTTCCATTAAAGTTCTCAGCCTTGTAAAATATTATGATAATGGCAAACACGGCAAGACTTTCCCAGACATGCCTTGGGAACCAAAGGAATCTTTCAGGGCTGTGGCAGATTATTACGCTAAGCATTGATCGACTCTACTCTCCGGGGAAGTTTGCCTAGTTTATTTATAATCGTGAACCACACCTCTAAGAATAGGCATATTGAATGGCTGCGCGGGCAAAAGCCAACATTCGGCTAAAACTTCAGTCTGAGGAACAATTGACCACCCTTCTCCAGGCTCTCGATCCTGAAGCCAAAGCGACTATGACGAGACGCGCCATTGTGAAACTTGAAGAAGACGGCTTGTCTCTCGTGCTAAAAGTTGAAGCGGAGGATACTGTTGCATTGCGGGCAACTCTAAACGCTTATTTGAGATGGATGGGTACGGTGATTAATGTTATTGATGTAGTAAGCGAAGCTAAGCTTGGGTAGTTGTTATTTGTATTTGGCTTTGAAAACTAAGATTGCCAGTGCTTGAATGAATGCTAATGAATTCGCGAGTATGATGGGCAAGTCTTTGATGAAGATACCATAGACGAACCACAAGAAAACGCCGCCGCAGAAAAGTGCAAACATCCCTGTTGAGATATCTTTGGTTGACTTGGTTTTCCAAACTTTCATCAACTGTGGAAGAAGCGAAACCGTGGTAAAGGCTGCAGCGATTAAGCCAACGATTGTTATAGTGTCTATCATGCTCTTACGCCTATAGCTTGCCAATGAACAGTATTTAGGTTTCGCTTACAAGTCAAACAGCCTTCTTCATGCGAGGGTTGTTGATGTAGCTGCACAATCACAAATGTTCTTAAAACAAGTTAGCTCTCTCAACCTTGAGAGTACAACCTGGTTCAGAATCTTTGTTCTCTTACTGAAACGGTGAATTGGCGATTGAATCATCGGAGTTTTCGATCTAAGAAGTTACCCGGCGAGGCAGAGGATTCAAACTCTAATGGAATTTCTCCCCAACTCGGCAAAGGAAGACGGACTGTCAGCAGCCAGGGGCTGGAGAGAAGAGAATTCTTGAAACTGACAGCCTTAGCAGCAGGCGGTGGCTTAGCCGCAGTTTTTTTATCTGGCGCCCTGAAGCCGTTGGGTTTTGTTTCGAAAGCAACAAATCAGCTTCTTGAAGCCCCAGGACAAGTAACTCCGAGAATAGGGCTGATGGTGCCCGTTGCAGATTCCGCTTTGACCGTTTTAGATCCTACAACAATTCCGAAGTTCGAAAATGAGCTGGTTGGCCCCCCTCCTGTTTTCCAGCCTAATGTCGTAACAAACCAAGGCAAAGTGATTCGACACGACTACACAGTGACAATGGCAAGCTTCACTCAACAAATTCTTCCTCCCTCCATGAAATTAATGACCCCTGTTTGGGGTTACTCAGGTTTAGCCACGGACGCACTAACTGGTGCATCTTTAGGATCCGTTCAAAGCACTCCCGGACCGTCTTTTGAAGCCATAAGAGGCGTACCCATACAAGTTCAATGGCAAAACAACATTTCATCCCCCTATATGTTACCAGTTGACCCAACAATTCACTGGGCAAACCCAAACAAAAGTCCAATGTCCGCTCAGCCTTTCCCAGTATTTCCGCCAGGATATCCAAACGCGCAATCTCCTGTTCCCCTTGTCACTCATCTTCACGGCGGCGAAAACCAATCTTACTCTGACGGAGGTCCAAACCAATGGTTTACTTCCGATGGAAGACATGGTCAAGCATACTATACGGCTGAAAAAGCTAGTTCGAACGTCGCAGTCTATTATTATCCTAATGCTCAGCAACCGACTACCTTGTGGTACCACGATCATGCCTTAGGCGTCACTCGACTAAACGTGTTGTCAGGTCTAGCAGGTTTCTATTTGATCCGCGAATCCATTGGAAATGACAAAGTCGCGGCTGTACTGCCGAATGGAAAATACGAGATGCCGCTTGTGATTCAGGATAGAACATTCAACAGCGACGGTTCCTTAAGTTATCCATCCGTCAGCTTTGTTCCTGACATCCATCCTTTCTGGGTTAACAGTTTCCTAGGCAATGCAATAATGGTAAATGGCAAGGTCTGGCCTAACATGAATGTTGACAGAGGACAATATAGGCTCAGAATCCTAAACGGATCAAACACGCGATTTTACGCTCTCAACTTTTCAAACGCGATGACCTTCATCCAGATAGGAAGCGACGGCGGATACCTGAAAGCCCCAGTCGCCCTCACTTCCTTGACCTTAGCTCCTGCTGAACGTGCAGATATAATAGTTGACTTTTCAAATCTTGCACCCGGAGAAAGAGTCACACTGCAAAACTCTGCGTTGCTCTCGACCTTTGGTATCGAAGCACAAACCGTTGGACAAATAATGCAGTTCACAGCCAACAACACGCAAGGAATTGTTCCATTTAATATTGCTTCAGCGCCAAAACCATTTAATCCAACTCTTGCAGAATCGAACTTTCCAACCCTGCCAAAACCCACAAAGCAGCGAGTTCTGACACTTTACGAGATTGCTGATTCAAACGGCTTAATGGTTGAAGCTTTGCTTAACGGGCAAACCTGGGATGCGCCCACTTCGGAAACGCCTGAGCTAGGTGCAACTGAGGATTGGGTGATTGTTAACCCAACTATGGACGTTCACCCGATTCACCTCCACTTGGTGCAGTTTCAACTTGTCCAGCGTCAATTGTTAAACGCTCCCGGTTCATACGTAGACGAATGGTTAAGTATCAATGGGCAGCCGCCGTTCAGTCACGCAACAAAAAACGTTCAATCGCTTTCATCCTTCATGTTTACTAATGTAACTCAACCACAACCGCAAGAGCAATGTTGGAAAGACACGATTACTGTAAACTCCGGAGAAGTTGTAACAATCCGAGTAAGATTCGCGCAGCAAGACGGCTCAGGTTTTCCGTTTGACGCAACGGCTGGGCCAGGATATGTTTGGCATTGCCATCTCCTTGAGCATGAAGATAACGAAATGATGCGTCCTTACAAAGTGACATCGCCAGCTTCAATCGCAGTTCCAATAGCGGTTTCCTCAGCAGTCGTGGGTGCAGCCGTTCTGTCTGCAGCGTACTACTATCAAAGAAGGCGAAAGAAGAAAGTTGCGAGCGTGGAAACCAACCCTCAATCGTCTCGGTTGTTGGGTAGCCAAGAAATGTCTCAACAAGAAGAAGTATCACATGAAAAAGATGATTAACAGTCTCTGCAGGAATCTCTCAGCTCAATCGCAGTTAAGTTTTCCCAGTCAAAAAGGTTTAAATAAACACTGTCTCATTTCGTATATGCTTTCAATGTAAAAACGGATGAAAATTTAGCATGTCACAGGAATATCGTCATATACTTCGTATTATGGGTACAGACGTTCCAGGTACCCTTAAGACTTCTTACGCTATCGCACAAATAAAGGGCGTTAGCTCAAGCCTTTCAAACGCGATTTTGAAGAAGGCAGAAGTGAATCCTGACCTGCGAGTAGGCTTCCTAACAGAGTCAGACATATCAAAGATTGAAAACGTTATTCGGGAGCCTGCAAAGTACAGTCTTCCAACTTGGCTTTTTAACAGACGAAAAGACTCTGACACAGGAAAAGACATGCATCTTCTCAGCGCCGACTTAGTTCTGAGGACGAAGCAGGATATTGACGATGCCAAAAACATCAGATCTTGGCGTGGATACCGCCATGCATACAGCCTCAAAGTCCGTGGTCAACACACTAAAACCACAGGACGAGCAGGCAAAGCTTTAGGCGTCAAGAAGAAAACTCTCTTGCAGAAACCTGGGGGAGCAGCACCTGCCGAAGGAGGCAAATAATCATGGGTGATCCAAAGAAGCAACGTAAAAAGTTCGATACGCCACGGTTCCGCTGGCGCAAGGACATCCTTCAAGAAGAACTCAAACTTCTGGGTCAATATGGCTTGCGCAACAAGCATGAACTTTGGCGACACAAGACGACCCTGTCTAAGACTCGAGGCATCGCCCGTTCACTTATCAGCAAAACTCCTGAAGAACGAGCAAAGATGGAGAATGAGTTGCTGACAAAACTCAAGAAAGTCGGCATTCTGCAGGAAACTGCGGTTTTGGACAACGTCTTAGACTTAGGCATAGAAGATATTTTGGAGCGTAGGCTTCAAACAATTGTTTTTCGCAAGGGTTTAGCGAGGACCGTTTTCCAGTCACGTCAACTTATCACTCACGGACACGTAACCATTGACAACCGACGAATCACAGTTCCAGGGTACATGGTCGCGAAGTTGGACGAACCCAAAGTTATCTATTCACCTGAAAGCGCTGTTGCAAACCAAGCCCACCCATTGCGTGCTGGTCTGTCAGTTGTGGCTAAGCAGCCTGAAATTAGGCAGCCTGCCAGAGGCAGACGAGGCGGAAGAGGAGGCGGCAGGTTCTGAGCGCCAACAGCAAAAGAAACGAGAAATGGGCAATCGTCCACATTTTCAGCTCATATAACAACACGTTGATACACATTACTGACATTTCAGGTGCGGAGACAATCGCTCGAACCAGCGGTGGTATGTTCGTTAAAGCAGACCGCATGGAGTCGTCTCCGTACGCTGCGATGCGTGCAGCAACTGGCGCAGCTGAAGTAGCTAGAGACAAGGGGATAACAGCCATTCACATTAAAGTTAGAGCTCCAGGCGGCAGTGGCCCAAGAACTCCTGGTCCAGGTGCCCAAGCAGCTATCCGTGCATTGGCTAGGTTTGGGTTCAGAATTGAACGGATCGAGGAAGTTACACCTATTCCCCATGATGGGACAAGAAGGCCTGGCGGCAGAAGAGGAAGAAGAGTCTAAACTCAGTTTCCCCTCTTTATAAACAGAAAAATTGAAATAATGCACCATATCTCTATTGAACGCAAAAATGTTAAAGTAATCTTACTGGAGTGTCTCAGCAAGTGAAAATGGAAATCCTTGAAAAAAACGATAGCA
Organism: Candidatus Bathyarchaeota archaeon; assembly: GCA_963768425.1. GTDB lineage: Archaea > Thermoproteota > Bathyarchaeia > Bathyarchaeales > Bathycorpusculaceae > Bathycorpusculum. The sequence continues at coordinate 46,874 of CAVYHV010000030.1, forward strand.
ACCTCCGCGTGGTTATCAGGGACGCGGATGTTCCGTTAATGAACGCTCTGCGTCGCATAGCGCTTGCTGAGGTGCCGACCATGGCAATTGAAGAAGTTGTCATGATTGAAAACAGCTCTATCCTGCAGGATGAAATTATAGCTCACAGACTTGGTCTTACCCCACTGAAAACTGATTTGGATGCCTATAACCTGCCTGAAGAATGCGAGTGTCAAAGCGAATTTGGGTGTTCCCAATGTCGCGTAACATTAACACTTGACGCTGAAGCAAAGGAAGGTACGAGGACGGTTTATTCGGGTGAAATCGTGTCTGAAAACCCAGAGATTATCCCTGTGTCGGATAAGATCCCGATTATCAAGCTTGCTAAGAACCAGAAACTTAAGCTTGAAGCCTATGCCCGTTTGGGAAGAGGCAAAGTTCACGCTAAGTGGCAGCCAGTTTCAATGTGCGCTTACAAGTATTACCCAAAAGTAACTGTTCCAATAGAGAAATGCGAGGAATGCGCAAAATGCGTCGAGATATGTCCCAAAAAGGTCCTCGAAATTAAAGATGACAAAGTCGATGTGCGAGACCTTTTGGCATGCAATCTCTGCATGGATTGCGTTGAAGCTTGCCCGAAAAAGCCTTCGCCGCTCAAGGTAGAGTGGGAGAAGGAAGCTTTCGTAATGAACATCGAGTCTACAGGCGCGCTTCCTCCAGGACGCATACTCCAAGAAGCTTCCAAAACGTTAGGTAAACAACTTAATGAAATTGAAGAATTGTTAAAGGCTGAATCGCAATGAAAGAGTCAAAATCAACAAATCCCGAATTAATCCATCTTATTGGTTTACTCAAGAAAGAAAGCAAAGAAAAACAAGCAGGCATCTGGCTTGACCTAGCAGAATACCTTTCTAAAACACGGAGTCAACGGATTAGTGTTAATTTGAGTACTTTAAACAGGAACACAAAACGCGCTGAGACAGTGGTTGTTCCTGGCAAAATCTTGGGTTCAGGCTGCTTAAACCACGCTTTAACCGTGGCTTCGTTTGGTGCTTCTGAGAAAGCCAAGTCCAAGGTTGTTGCTGCAAAAGGGAAATACATTTCGATTCCTGAGCTTATGGAGAAGAATCCTAAGGGCTCAAACGTCAGAATTATCCGGTGAAAAACATGCAAACCACGAAAACTCCAGTTGTCCTTGTTAACGCTGAAGGATTGATAGTTGGCAGATTAGGTAGCAAAGTCGCTAAGTTACTCCTCAATGGGGAAGAAGTAATAATCCTTAACGCTGAAAAAGCCGTGTTCTCTGGAAAAAAGAAAAGCAAAGTTGCCGAAGCCAAACAGTTTCTTGAGGTAGGTGCACCTGAACGCGGTCCTTTTCATTATCGTAGGCCCGATAAGTACCTGCGCAAGACCCTGCGAGGAATGCTTCCCTACAAGCAGCCTAAAGGCAAAACCGCGTATAAACGCCTCAAAGTCTTCATGGGTGTACCTATGGAGCTTAAAGGAAAAGAAATGATCACGTTCACAGAAGCCTCATCTGCCACTTTAAAAGGGCCACATTTCACCCTTATGGAGTTGGCGAAAGAGATAGGCTGGAGCAAAGGTGAATAGTTATGCCCGCAAAGAAAGTTTTAGTTGTCAGTGGAAAAAGAAAAACCGCAGTCGCCCGAGCCGTAGTCAAGCAAGGAATTGGGAAAGTTCGGATAAACAGAACACCAGTTGAAATTTACGAACCCGACGTTGCAAAAGCAAAAATTATGGAGCCCCTTCTGCAGGCAGGCCCCGAAATCTGGGAACAACTAGACATGGATATCCAAACCAGCGGTGGAGGCTACATGGGACAGGCAGAAGCCGCCCGAGTTGCAGTTGCAAACGCGCTGTTAAAGTGGACAAAGAGCACTCATCTGCGTACCGTGTTCAGCGAATACGACCGAACCATGATTGTTGGTGACAGCCGAGCTAAAGAAACCAAAAAGTTCGGTGGAGCGGGCGCACGTTCTAAGGAACAGAAGAGTTACAGGTAAGGGAAAAAAATGATAATTCCAGTTCGATGTTTCACCTGCGGCAAACTTGTCGGCGACCAATGGGACGAATTTACACGTCGAATCAAAACAGGCGAAAACGCGAGCGACATCCTTGACAGTCTTGGTATAAAACGCTACTGCTGCAGACGCATGCTGCTCTCAAACGTGGAAATAATTGACGAAGTCTTGCGGTTCTACGAAGAAGCAGAAAAGAGAAAAGAAGCGCGCAACTTCTACTGAACACTTTCTTGGGTCAATTTTTCAGTCGCCCAGCCTACGCTTTTTGTTTTACAATCTCCTATTAATTGCCCCATTTTGAATAGGAGCGATATGGTCAACGTTGATTTTGCTCCGTATTCATGGTTGGTATTAATAGCAAAAACAGGCACTCCTGTTGGGTCGCACTCTGGATCTCTTGCAGACCACTCTTTAGGTCTACTATACTATCAAAACAGCCTCTGAATTGAACTGACACACTTTAGCTGCCTATGTCAATTTAATGCTGAAAAACCAGAGGAAACTGCTGCTTTTGCAATTACCGTTTCTATTTTTATAGTTGGATTAACGCGTTCACCAGCGCTACTATCCCAAGCAGAATCAGCACAGCCGCGCCCCCGATTGAGATCCATTTACGCAACAACGGCGCTTTGTTAAGAAGCCAACCTGTAACGCCGCCCAACAGAAGCATCGGGGACAAAGCGGTTCCTAACCCGAACAAGAAAGCTAAAGCAACGCTTCCAAGCGGAGTTGAAAAAGGCAGGGAGTAAAGCAGAAGCGCCATCAAAGGCGGACAGATGATTAGTCCTCTGCCCAAGCCCAAAGTGAATGCTTTGAAGTCAAAGCCGAATCTGCCATTTTTCGCTGGCGTAGCCACGTTTTTGTCACTGGGCGCGTTGAACTCGCATGGGCTTCTTGACTTGATGACGATGGTTATGCCGATTGCCATAGTCAAGATACCGAAGGCTATTGCGGAGTAAGTTTGGAAAGGGGAAATGGCTGAGTTGGAGACAAACAGCCTGAGCAATCCACTGAACAAACCGACTACGCTCCCGATAAGGGTATAAGCCAATACTCGTCCACTGTTAAAAATCATTGTTATTGTTATGCTTTTGCGGAAACCAGTGCCGACGCCTGCGATGTAACTTGCTATGTAAGGGAGGCATGAGGCAGTGCAAACAGCTAACCCGTAAAGTAATCCGCCTGCAAACGCCGCCAGAAACGGGTTGGAAACTTCGGGTATCAACGACATGGGAATGCTCAGCAAGTTTTGATGAAGCAAATAATGGGGGGAGCGTTTTTAAAGCTTACATAAAATTGCTGCCGCCATGAAACGTTCACCAATTTGCAATATCGGGGTGCCGGGGGTTTGGAAACATGACGGTGCAGGTACCGTTGTTTTTTGTGGTTTTGCAAAGAAATTGCGTTCTTCATGTCAAATTGCGTAGTTCATGTGAAAAGACAATTAGTTCACCGTTAAGAATGGTTAAAGCGCCTTTCGAAGGCTCAGGAGATTTAGATAAAAAAGTACGTTTTTACACGCTCACGCAAAGAGCTTATTGCCATAAGAAAGTTAAAAACATGTTTTATAGACCTTAGGCTTATTACAACCTTGCAGGTTGAGAAGCACGCTTTAAATGCAAACGCATTGAAGCAAAGAGTGCGTCAATAAAAACAGCGGAAAATTGACGGGCACCAAAGACTTTGCTTTAATGGGCTGGACGTAGCTATGTAGCAGGGAAGCTATGAGCGGCGTGGTCAAAACGGTGAAAGACCATGAAGCGACAAAGACATGGCTTCAATGGGCCGCGTAACATCTTTAAGGCTTAGACTCAACCTGCTTAACTTTTATTCAAACAAAAATTTAATTTTCCATTACCCACTCTTTGGTTTCGCTTCCGGAACACCTGAAGCAGTCAGATTCTGTTGAAGTACTCTAAAGGCGCATACCAGAAAACTGTAATTGTCTTTTGACACTCGGGGTTTTTGCATTTAACCTTGATTTTCACGACATTTCCGTGGAAACTGCTTCGTATAGGTTTTACTTCTGAAAACGCTGTGTGAAATTTATCTGGCGGTTCAATTTCAAAGGGTTTGTAACAAAAGGGGCATTCAAGAACAGCCATAATTCACCCTCAACCTAATAATACGCAGAAGAATGCTAAAAACTTGGCGCTATCGCAAAGAGTTGCTTTTTATTTATCGTTTATTTTTGGTTTATTGCTTTATACACTTCTGATGCGATCAATGCTGCTCCCTGGCTGTTCGGGTGCACGCCATCCACAAAGTAATCTGAGTGATTACCAAATGCATTGTACACATCGATTATTGGTAGATTCGTTTGGTTTGCCAGCTCCTGTATTTTTGGAACAATAACCCCGTTGAAATAGGGTATGCTGAGGTCTGAGCTATTGCTGAAAATCGGAGGAGGCTCTACAACCCAGATTCTCGGGTTACTTTCAATCTGCTGGAATGCGCTAATGAGCTTAATGTAGTCTTCTTCGAAACTTGCATTGGATGGGCGAAGCATCTCCAGGTCATCGTTTGTTCCAAGCATGATGATAACAATGTTCGGTTTGAAATTAATTGCATTTTGAAATTCGGGTTGATCCATGTAGGGTTTCCAAGAATCTAGCAACACGGTGGATCCGTTGACGCCGAAGTTTTTTACTGAGTAGTTAGGGCCAAGAAGCGATTGTAGATCTGATGGGTATCCAGTTATCGCTGTGATGCTGTCACCAACACATGCAACTCGAGTAGGGAGTGCTTCAACTTCATTTTGCGGACTCAGTGGTTGAAATCTAACAATTAAAGTTGCCAATACGATTGTTCCAAGCAAGATTGCTGCCCATTTCATTTCCTTTTTCATTATTGGTTTTCAACCGGATTCCACTCTAATTTGTTGACAAGTCTTTTGCTTTCTGTTGTCAACTGTTAAATGGAGTTAATCAAAAGTCGCTGACGGGTCCTTTAAAGATATTGCAACTTTGGTCATACCCGAATTTGCGGATGATTTAGCGATACTGCGGCAATTTTAAAAGTATGTCTTACAAATTTAAAGGAGGTTAATTTGATTACTCGTTCACGTTCAGCACTCACCAAAATTCATGCCGTAATCATCATAGTCATAGTTTTAATTGCAGCGGTAGATACTGTCGCATACCTTTATGAAAACAATTACTTTGGTTCCCAACCAGCCGTCTCCTTCTCCTACTCCTGTTCCTTCTTCACCCCCGAAGGCTACTGCTGCTCCTCCGCCTACTGCTATGCCTGTCTCGCTTAAGGTTTCAAATTTGCTCATAAACCCGATTGAGGCTTGGCCAAACCAAACAATCACTGCAACAGTTGAAGTTGAAAACGGCGAAAGCGGAAACATCAGTTACCTGTTTCCCTTCTCGGTGAATGGACAAATCGTGCAAGAAGTTCCAGTTGAGCTTGCTGGAGGAGCTTCTACGAACGTGACTGCTGCATTAAATGAGAGTAGCGTTGGAAGTTACAACTTGAATGCGGGAGGACAGGCTAACACATTTACTGTTGTCCCTACAGGCGAGCATACTTTGAACGTCATCATGAACCAGGATGGGATTACTTTCACTTTGGACGGCGTTACCCACACTACTAGATTTTCAGGGCTGGTGCCAGTTGGATCCCACACCATTACCGTTCCAGCTTCAGAGCAGGTTGAAAATAGCGAATGGGGACTAGTCACCTACTCGTTTTCAGGCTGGAATGACGGGTCGACCAGTCCTAAGTGAAACCTTCAATGTTGAAGGTTTAACTTATGAGGTGGGAAATTATGTAAGAACAGCGCCAACTTCGTGCCCTGAACTGTACGTGTGGAACGGAACAGGTTACAGTTACGCTGCAGACGTCAATGACGGCACTGGATGGTTGGGTTTCCTTGAGTACTTTAACCCTGACGGCTCAATGGTTTTCTCCTACAACTACCCATACGATTACATAAAACTGGATTCGACTCAGCTGCAGCCTCTCAACGGGTTTTACAACATAAAAATTGCTGAAGACACAAACGAAATCTTCTATCTGGACTCGGTTAAACTGTTGGCCGTGGATCATCCCGCGGGCACGGATGTTTTCTCGACCAAAAGCACTTTTGTCTACGACCTCTCTGGTCAAGGAACAATCTATTCTTTACAAGATGACTTTGCCACTCCAGTTTCAGCGGTCAACGGGCAGGGACAAAATGTTCTTCCATTGATCTCCAAGCTTGACGGCGACTTCACTACCGCCAACAGGTGGACATGGAATAACTTGACGCTTAATCTGGGCAACTTGGCGGGCGCAAAGAACATCGACTTGGTAGTTGCAGCCCGCACCGAATGGCCAAGCACCAGCGCGGAGGAGAGAACTTCATGAGTTACGCTAGCAAACCTGGAGTGATGCCTTCGCCGCCGCCGTACATGCAGGTGATGGCTGCAAACGGAAGCTGGGTAAACGTTCCACAGGACCGAGAGTTTCCTATTCCCGCGACTACAGACCAGACTTTCGTGGTTAACTTGACGGCTTGTTCCCAACTGACAATTTCATGCTGAGAATAAACTATTACCAAGAGATTCCAGTTCGATTACATAGGTGTAAGCACTTCGCCTCAGCAAGACATGAATGTTTACACTTTGACGCCTTCATCAGCCGACTTGACACAGGCTTATGTTCCTAACTCAACATCCAGCGGAGCATTCACAAGATACGGGGACGTCACGGCGCTTGTACAGTCTGCTGACGACGAATTCGTGATTGGGCGACAAGGAGACGTGGTTCAATCCAGTTTCCAGCGGATTTGCCTCCTGTTCCCAAAGGCTGGGTGAGAGACTACTTTGTTGTTGCAAACTGCTGGTTCAAAGGCAACGGGTTGCCCTATGTGCCTTTCACTGTTGACCCGCTTCCATTCCAAACGATGACAAGCTTCCCATACCCATCAAACGAAACCTACCCCTCCGACGCACAGCATCAAGCGTACCTGAAAACATACAACACAAGAATAGTTGACACACCTTAAATCCAATTTTTTATGTGACTCTGCTCATGCGAGGGTTCATCCTCCATTTGTTCAAGAGAAAATAATTAAGACCTTGAAAATACTGTTGTGCTTTTCTTATCGTTTGAGCCGCGACAGATTTATGGATAAAAAATTAATCGAGTAAGCAGCTTTGTGGAGAACTTTGATCAAGGAGTTTAGAGCATGAGCCTCATTTCGGTCGTCAACTTGAACCCGAACTGTCCCGTAAAGCGGAATTCCCGCCTCTGAAGCATGAAGGCTCATGGTTCTGTATCCGTGCTCTTTGGACCAGTCGATTGCGTGTTGAACAATCATTTTCGCAACGCCTGTTCGTCTAAACCCTTCTTCCGTATACATTGACATAATGTAAGGTGCTTCCAAGCATGGGTTGAATGGTCGCGGGGCGTCTTCTCGGAGCCAAATGCATCCGCTTCCAGCTACCTCTCCTGTTTGGGTTTCTGCAATGAACCCGATGAGTTTGCCTTCAGACAGCTTGGTTTTGATCCAAGCGCGCGTCAACTCTTTTAGTTCCTCTGCTTTTTCAGCAAATTCTGGACGTATTTCTTTCCACATGCCACTCTATGCTCAACCAAGAGTTCGTTGTCTCCAGCCTTTGCAAGGACGATTCTAAATTCGGTCATTTATTCACTCTTTATTTGACTAACTCTTTCTTCTGGCATTTTCGTGTTCCTGAAGAAGTACCAGAATAGCCCTATTGAGACCAGGTAGAATAGCGCCGCCAAAAAGAACGGGGCTGCTAGAAGTGACATGCCTATAAGCCAGGCGCCAACGAATGAACTTAAAGCGTTCGGCAATCTCCAGAGGGCGGCGCTTATGCCTGAAGCTGCTCCACGTTCATCTTCGGGGACCAACCCCATTATCATCGACTGCGCCAAGGGGCTTGACATGTTCATTAGAAATGCTCTCGAGGTGTAAACGAAGCTGGCGATGATGTAGTTTGGGGACAGGGGTGTCGCGAACATGAATACTGTTGAAATGGCTTCTGTAACAACTATGGCGTTGACAACTCCAAACCTTTTTGCGAGTGTAGGAGCAGCGAGCGTGGATACTCCTACTACGATGCTTGAGACGCCCAGAATTGGACCGCTTAATGAGTCAGGTATGCCGTACTGTGCTTTCATCCAAGCCGTCATCAGGGGAATAATCATGCCTGCGCCCACAGCGATGATGGCGCCTGTTATGACGTATTTTGCCAAAACGTTTTTTGATTTTCTAGGGAGCAGTTGACTTAAGGTTGCTTTTGCTTTGCTGAGTTCTTGGTTCCGTGACTTTCAACATAATTAATGTTGAAGATAGGCTCAACGCTGCAAGAACAACGTAGAGAAGAATATGGCTTTCTTTGTTAGAGAACCCGGCCATTGTTGAAGTCGCCAAGATTGCAGCGGCGCCAACGCCGAAAGCAGTGCTGTTGGCGAAGCCGAACATTGAGAACACGCTGTTTCTCTTTGTGTCGTCGGCTTTTGCTGCAAGTAACGCGCTAACAGAAGCTGATGAGGCTGCTTCTGAAATGCCTTCAAAAACCGCGGCTATAATCAGCAAAGCCGTGTTGGTTGTTAAGGCGAAAACCGCAATGATGAGGCTCGCTATTACGTTGCTTAATATGAGAATTCGTCTTCTGCCGTATTTGTCTGCTGCGATTCCCATGGGGATGCTGGTGGCGAAAGTGGATATACCCATAATTGTTACGATGAGCCCCATGAGGTAGAAGCTTAATCCCTGAACTGTGGTGAGGAAGTAGGCTATGTCGGTGTAAAACATGCCGTAAGCCACTGAGGGCAGCACCGAGAAATAGATTAGGTATTTTGCCTGTGTCGACATTCCTCTGTAAACGCTAAACACTTAGATGACCCGTTGGCTGGTTAGAAGTGGTTTCGATATCTGTGGTTTTAAGGTTTTCTAACTTTTTCAACTTTGATTGATAAAGTTTTTAGCAAAATTCTCTTTTTTTCGATTCGTTCAATGCGGCTACTTTTTCTTCTTGGAGCGGGTTTGCTTGGCGAGGTTGTCGACTGCGTTGATTGCTTTTTCGATATGGTCTTTCTCTATTCCTCGATGCGTCACCATCCTCACGTTGTGCTTGGCTATGGTTGAGGCTAAAACGTTGCGTTCCTTGAGCTTTTGAACGAACTCTTCGTCTGGGATGCCTAAGCCGCTTATATCAAAGCGTACCATGTTCGTCTGCACAGCCTCCAAGTCAACTTTGACCCCGTTAATCTTTGCCAGCCCTTCAGCCAGGCGCTTAGCGTTTTTGTGGTCGTCTTCCAACCTATCAATCATTGTTTCAAGGGCAACGATGCCTGCCGCGGCTATTATTCCAGCTTGCCGCATGCCTCCCCCCAAAATTTTGCGGGTTTTTCTAGCTTTCTCGATGAATTGTTGGTCGCCCACGACCAGTGAGCCGATGGGGCAGCTTAGGCTCTTGGACAGGCAGAACATCAGGTTGTCAACGTGCTTCGTGAACTCTTTCACGTCGGTCTGTGAGGCTACAGCGGCGTTGAATATTCTTGCTCCGTCCATGTAGAATTTTAAGCCGTGCCGCTTTGACACTTCGCTTATTGCTTGCATTTGGCTAGGCGATACAATTGTTCCGCCGTACCTGTTATGAGTATTCTCGATGCATACCAGGGCGGGTTCCGGAAAATGAATGTTTTTGGGTCTGATGGCGGCTTCAATGTCTTCTGACGCGATTGCCCCTAGGTGACCTCTTATCAGCCAAGGCAGCAGCCCAGCTACACCTGAAATTCCGCCTCCTTCATACCAGTAGATATGAGACTCCGCCTCTAAGATTACGAGGTCTCCACGTTTTGTATTATTTATCAGAGACACCAGGTTCGCTTGCGTGCCGCTTGTGACTAAAAGAGCTGCTTCTTTGCCCATTTTCCGGGCTGCCATTTCTTCAAGTTTTCTGACTGTTGGGTCTTCTCTGTAAACATCGTCTCCTAATTCTGCATGTCGAATTGCCTCCCGCATTTCCTCAGTTGGCAATGTCACTGTATCACTTCGCAGATCAATCATTTCTTTTATTGCCATTTCCATTCTTCTCCTAAAATGATTAGTTGACCTCTTGAAAAAGCAAGGGGGTCTTTGCTTTAAAAGTCTTCTTTTCAAATTTCTTGAGGCAAAAAACGCGACAAGTTTTGCACTTACTCTAGAGCTAAATCTGGGGGCAGTCAATCTTGGGCTGAATGTTTGTTATCCTCTATTGCTGAGAATGCCAATAAAATCGTAAGTTCATTCGATCAGTGTTAGCTGTTCTGTTGTCGCCGAAAAAGATGGTTTTGAACAAAACCTCAGAGTTGATCTGCAAAAAAGAGCTTGTCGTCGAAACAACAGTAGCATCTTCTAACTTCAACGCTCATGATTGCACGGCAAAAGAAAGTTGCTTGCATTGAGATTGATCTGCAAATAACAGTTGTATTGGTGCTTTGTGTTCATTGAGACAAGGTTCTTGTTTAGTTTGCTCGCTCTTCGATGTGTGGAGCGTTCTTTATAGTGGCGCGTAGTGTAAACAGGCGACTAACCTGTTATCTTGTGGGTACATTTCGGGTACTATGCAGGGCGAGAGCTTCAGCTTTACGCCTTCATTGGTTTCGCTTACATCATCTATGGCAGCAAGGCTCTTAGTCCATTTTTTCTCCAGGCTAATCAATTCCTTTACTGAGATTAAATCGGTGTTCGTGATGATCACGTCACCGTTCATGTTTATGGACACATTGGTTCCTTCTTTGAACCTGTCTGGATACTTGTCTTCTATTAGGTACTTCAGGTCAGAGACAACTTCAGAGGCACTCCATCCGCATCGATTGAAGGAGACAGGGCACCTCGGGTGGAAAGAGCATCCTCCAGGCGGGTCCACCAGATTCGGAGTGTCTCCTTTCAATATTATTTTAGTTCCTTTGACTGCTTTTCCCGGAACAGCTGAAATAAGCGCGATGTTATAGGGATGGATAGGCTTCAATATCACGTCTTTCTTTTGTCCAATCTCCACTATCTTACCTGCATACATGACGTTCACTTGGTCCGCCATGTAAGAAATTACAGCAATATTGTGCGTTATGAGCACCATTCCAATGTTATATTTTTCCCTTATCTTGCGAAGAAGCGCTAAAACCTGAGCTTGAACCGAAACGTCCAACGCGCTGGTTGGCTCGTCAAGTACCAAAAACTTGGGAAGAGTCGCTATTCCCCTAGCAAGAGCAACCCTCTGCCTTTGGCCACCAGAAAGTTCATGTGGGTATCTGTAGGCGAAGTCTCTTGGAAGGCCAACTTCATCCAGGAGTTCCATGCATCTTTGGACGGCTTCCTTGGATCGAAGGTAACCCGTGGCAACGATGGGTTCCATTATAATATCCAAGATGTTAAGGCGGGGATCCAATGAGGAATATGGGTCCTGAAAGACAATGTTTGTTTTCTTTCTAATTTCTCTCTGTCTGCCTCTGTTTTTGCTAAATATCGAATATTGTTTCTCGATTTCAGCAGCCTTGTCCAAGTCCTTATTCGCTATACAAGTATCGTATTGTTGTAAGACTTCATCTGGAATATCAAAGAAGATTTGACCCGCAGTCGGCTTGAGTAATCCCAAAAGCATTCTTCCCAAAGTGGTCTTTCCAGAGCCACTCTCTCCTACTATGCCTACAACCTCGCCTTCTCTTACCTGTAAATTTACGCCTTCAACAGCCTTTAATGTAAGCGACTTTCCAAATGCGCTTTCGCCTTTGATCGGAAAATGTTTAACCAGTTGTCTCGTTGCAATCAACATTTTAATCACCTTTTGGGAAGCAGGCGACGAAATCGCCCTCTTCAACTTCCATCATACTTGGTTTTGCAGCTCTGCATTTTTCTGTTGCATCTGGACACCTTGGGTTAAAGGAACATCCAATTGGAACATTTCTCATATCTGGAACAGTGCCGCCTATGCCTTGGATTTCATTTCCATCAATTGTTGGGATAGCTTTTGTAAGCATTCTCGTATAAGGATGAAGAGGCCTGCTAAAGACCGCGTCTATGGGAGCAATTTCGACTATTCTTCCTGCGTACATTATGCCGATTCTGTCGCAGACTTCTGATAACACAGAAAGATCATGGGATATGAATATGAATGACGTGTTGAACCTGTGCTTAAGATGACGTGTAAGCTCGAGTATCTGAGCCTGCACAGTTACGTCTAAAGCACTAGTAGGCTCGTCTAATATCACTAGCTCAGGATTGTTAGCAAGTGCAATTGCTATTACTATTCTCTGTCTCATGCCGCCTGAAAGTTCATGAGGATACATTCGCACTACTTTATCGGGGTTAGGAACCTCAAGCATGGAAAGAAGTTCAGTCGCCTTGATGTATCCCTCCTTAAGCAACACGTTTTTGGCTGCTCTGTTGACACCTGGGATTCTCATCCAACCGCCAATATTCTTCCCGCTTCCAACCCTTTCAAGAACCAATTTCTCAAATGAGCCCAACTTTTCCGAATGGAGCGACAAGATAATTTTCTCTTTCTTAGCCTCTCCCAGATCGTTTCTTCTCCAGACACTGAGAACTTGATCCTCAATGCCATGTAGATTCTTCGATTCAGCGTACTTGTTGATAGCTTGTTCGTCTGCACCTTCCTTAAGTAGTTTAATTATCTGTCCAAGGTCATCGTGGGTAACCTTTGTCCTAGGCAATTTTTCTTTCCGCTAGCATCGGCTGATGAGCGATGATGGTTTCTGCTATCTGGAAACCGATCTGAAGAACCGGGTTTAAGCTCGTCATAGGGTCCTGGAAAACCATTGAGATCTTGGTTCCCCTAATGTCGCATGACTCTCTGTTCAATTTCTTAATGGCTTCCTCGCTTTGTTTAATGTTGAACTTTTCCCCTTCGCTTGGGGCAGCATTCCTCAGACAGGCTGTCAAGTCTCTGTTTCCGGCAAGCAAAACTTCTCCTTGGGTTACCGCCGCGTTTTTGGGGAGAAGTCCCATTATAGTTAGCCCTAGTGTCGTTTTACCGCATCCGCTTTCTCCCGCTACACCGAATATTTCACCCTGTTTAAGGCTGAGATCCACGCCGTTGAGGGCTTTGTAGATGCCTCTCCTAGTGTAAAACTGCACGTTTAAGTCAGAGACTTGTAGAGTGTAACTCAAATCAGCTTCTCCTCCTTGGGTCCATAACGTCTCTTAGTCCATCGCCAACAAGGTTGACAGCTAGCGCAAACAAGGTGATGGCTACTCCTGGGAAGATGACTGTCCAAGGAGCAGTTTGGATGTAGTTTAGGCCTAAGCTTGAAAGGTAACCGAGTTCTGGAATGCTTGCATTCTCTATGAAGCCTATGAAGGCAAGGGTTGAAAAGATAACCATTATTGATCCTAAGTCCAAAGATATCTGAATGAAAACAGGCGGCAGAGCGTTCGGGAGTATATGTTTGTACATTATCTTGAGCCTGCTGACTCCTGAGGCTTTAGCCGCCTCAACGAATGTGAACTCCTTAGTGCTTAGCGTCTGACTCCTTGTGTACCTCGCGTATAGAGGCCACCAAACGATTGCGAGGGCGATCGACATGTTCAACAGGCTTCGACCGAGGATGAAGCCGACTGCCAAAGCAAGAATAAGATAGGGTATGCTGAAAAAGACATCAGTTATTCTCATTACGATCTCATCCATGAGCCCTCCGACATTAGCTGAGATGACGCCCACTATGGACCCAACTGCTGCGCCTATCGCCACTACAAGAACTGAATAGAACAGGTCGATTCTTACCGCCTTAACCATGCTGGTAAATAGATCTACTCCTGGATATGTTGTGCCAAAGGGATGTGCCAACGACGGCGGTGAGGGCACCGTGTTGTAAAAGTTCTCAACGAGTGTACCTGGGCTGTGGATGCCTATTGCTTGTGGGGCGAACTGGACAAGCAGAGCATCCACAACGTATGCCATGACTATTATGAGGCCGATGACTGCAGCTTTATTTGCAAAAAAGACGGAGAGTGAAAGCCTGGTGTTTTCCCATTTTCTAGTTTTAAGTTCAGCTTCCGACATTTTTTTCCTCCTAATATCTTATCCGCGGATCAACCAGAGCGTACACTATGTCCACTATCAAGTTTGCAAACATAAGAATGAGCCCGAAAAGCAGGGCGGCAGACATGATGCCTCCTATATCGCTAACGAGAAGTGCTTGCGTTGTCCAGTAGCCTATTCCTGGATAATTAAATATGGTCTCCACCACGACTGCTCCTCCTAAAAGGCCAGCTACGGTATAGCCGAAAAGAGTAATTACCGGCAATAGAGCGTTCTTCCGTGCGTGAAGGTTAATCACTGACCGTTCAGAGATACCTTTGGATCTTGCCAGCCTAATGTAATCCTGATCTAATACTTCAAGCATTGAAGATCTGAGTATTCTTATCATGCTGGCAACTATGGCCAGCGCAAGCGTGACAGATGGCAGGATAAGATGAAGAAACGCATCACCCGCTATGCCCCATGCGCCGTGAATGATTGCGTCTATGAGAATTATATGTGTGGGGTATGAGATGCCGTTGACGTACCACGATGCAGATGAAACCGAAACTGGGTTAACGACACCTGAGAAAGGAAGTATCTTTAGGTAGACGCCTACAAGAAGGATCAACACTATGCCGATGAGATATATGGGCATTGCATACAGCGTGAAGGATCCGATTCGTAATGTATGGTCAGCTGGTGAGTCCCTGTTTACAGCTGAATAGACTCCCAGTGGGACGCCGATTACCCAGATCAAAATTGATGCTACGACGGAAATCATAAGTGTGTTCGGGAGAAAAAGTGCTATGGCGGTGTTTACTTGCCAGCTGAATATGGGCGTGTTAGTGACGCCCCAGTTGCCTTGCAGTATTTGCCATAGCCAGTAAAAATATTGAATGTAAATTGGCTGATTAAGGTGAAATTGGTTTGTGAGCTGTTGAACAAGTATTTGCCTTGCAGCCCCTGTTAGTTTAGGGCTTATGTATTCTGATAAAATAACGTTTGTTCCGCTTACGTGGGATAGAATGAAGACTATGAAAGTAAGTCCGATTAAAGTCGGAATGAGAAGCAATAACCGCCTAATGATGTATACCCAAAGGCGCATGATGGAATCGCTCCAAAGAAAAAAAAGGGAACTTAGGAAGAGCTTATCCTTTGACCCACCAATAGAAGATTGAGTCTGCAGCTCCGCCTATCATTGGGTTCTCTTCTGATTGTATCCCGTTGTATCCTTTCATGTATGGCTTAATTACCCAGAAGGAACTGGGTTGCTGAGCATAAACGTACATGTACAGGTTTATTGCGCTCTGTTCTACCAGCTTGTAGTCTGCAGCTGATTGAGTTGAAGTCGTTGCGGCGTCTGCCTGTTGAATTTCCGTGTTCAGTTGTTGATATTGACTCGCTTCTGAAGCAAATCCTGCCGCGGTCAAGCCACTGACTGAGAAGCCAGATGCAGATGGGTAAGTTCCTCCCTGCTCATAGAGTGCGTTGACGAAGTCACTTGGATACGGATAGTCAGCTATCCAGCCTAGATAGTAGACCGGCATAGGATTCGTGTTTGCTACTTGCTCGGCCTATAATTGTTGCGAACGGTTCATACTCAACGGTTGCCGTTATGGACGGGTCCATTTGGTGCAATGCAGCGGCCCACATTTGGGCGCCAGCGTAGTTGATTGTATCGCCAGCTGTGACTATGATCGGAATGGTGACAGCCACATTGGCTTCTCCTGACTGCTGCATAAGGCTGGTGGCGGTGGCTAAGTCGTAGGTTGGAACGTTCTGAAGTTCGCTGGGCGGCACATAGTATGGTAAGCCTGGAATTATTGCGCCCGCGTATCCACTTGCGAAGTCTTCACCGTAAACGTTGTTGCCCACTATTTGGTCTAAGTAGTTGGTATAGTTGAACGAGTCGCAAAATGCTTCTCGTACGTCTGTGTTAGCGAAGTAGTTTGTTGGCACGTTAAAGTTGCTGCCGAATGTTGATTTCATTAGCGACGTGTCTAGGTTTGTGTTGAATACGTAGAAGAAGCATGATAGTGATGGCACTTGATAGAGGCTGCTTTGGCCTGATGTAACCATTGACTTGATTGATGGCATATCGCTGTTTGGTAATGCTGTGACGATGTCGGCTGATCCGCTTGTGTACAGTAGGTATGCTGTTTCAGGATCTTTGACCCATTGTATTGACACTGTGTTTGTTACTGTGGGTATTCCAGATACGCCACTCCATCCTGAGTTAGGAGTTAAGACTACCGACTGACCCGGCACATAGCTTTGTATTTGGTAGGGACCGGATGCAACAGGGTTGTTCTGGATCTTAGTGTTGTAGTTGCCTTCGTTGCCTTGGCTCTGGTAATTGTAGAATCCAGCTGGTGAGAAGGTTATTCCAGCACCGACACTCTGAAGCCAAGATGAATCTAGTATTCCTGTTCCAAGCGGGAAGGCTATTGCGGTGAAGAACTGTGCTGAACTTGTGGGTGAGACAAGAGTGAATGTGACTGTATTTTTGCTGCTGTCGTATGTGACTGCGTTCGTTATCGCGTTGTAATCCTTTGTGTCGCTGGCGCTTGACATTATGGGTATTCCTGCGGTTGCTCCTGGAATCAAGTATTGTGCTAAGAATCCAGTCAGGCGTTCCAGGTGCTCCACCGACAAATAACAGGTTCCTGATCATTGTATAGTAGATATCGTAGGCCGTAATTGGATCTCCGTTCGAGAATTTCTCTCCGCTTCTTATCGTGAAGGTGTATGAGGTGCTGTTTGCGTTTATTCCGCCGTTAGATGTGGATGGAACCGATGCGGCTAACATTGGCAGGAAGTTAGTTGTTGACGATCCGTCGTAGACGAGAAGTGTTCCCATGGTGTTTAGAATTACTTCATATCCGACAGTTTCGTAATCGATTTGCGGGTCAAATGAGTATGGACCTCCAGGCACGTTTTCGGCGACGTTTATAACTCCGGCGTTAGGCACTTTGGTGGACTGTGTGTACAGAGCATATGGTTGAGAAGAAGAACTGACTACTACAGTGCGTTCAATGGTCGTGCAGTACGTCTGATTTGTAACTGAATTTTCCGTTACAATGGTTAAGCTTACAGGGTAAAGACCCGTCTGGGTATAGGTTGCTTTGACGGGGTTTGTTTCTGGATTGTTAGTGTTGCTGTTTGCGGAGACCGTCTGGTTAGCGCCGTTTCCGAAGTCCCACACGTACTCACATATGATTACGTTGTTTGCTGAGGGTGCTTCGAGGTAACCGCCGGTGAAGTATGCTGCAGTGTTCACCGTTACTATTGGTTCGTTTGGATTCAACGTGGTGTTCATTGAAATTACAGGGACTGATATTACCGGGGCGTTTGAGGAACTGATCGAAGGCGATATCTGAATCGTGCTCACGGCGTTATTTGTAGAAGCGACAACGTTGCCTCCTGCTGTCTCCTGAGCTGTCACGAAAAATGTTCCACCGTATTGATAGGTGTGACTTGCCGTTGGCGAACTTGCGGTCAATCCAGTTGCGGATTGTCCGTCTCCGAAGTAGATTGTGGCTTGTCCGTTTGATGCAAAGTTAGATAGAGTAAAGGTTATGGCTGTGCCTTGAGTTGTAGACGATGCGCTGGCTTTCAGCGTAAACCCACTACTGCTGCTGCTGCTTGTCGACTTCGTGGATTCATAGTAATATACTCCTGCTCCTATTGCTACGATCAAAATTACAACCAGAATAATTGCCCAAATCGCTTTTCCCAATGCTCTTTTAGACATGTGTTTTCCCCTTTCGCTGATTTTTCTTATTAAAGTTATTTTGGTGAAAGGTATTTTACCTTTCAATATTTAACATTTGCGCTAACTCGCATATGCCAAAAAATTACTGAAAAAATATTTTACATTGACATTTTTATGTTTAATGAATTTGTATTCGATTGAACTTTATTCAGGAATTTTGCAAAATTTGACATCGCAATGTGGCCTGCTAAATTTCAATCAACTAAACCAGCCTTGCTTCTCAATAAGGAACTTAGCGTTCAAAAAGTGAGAGCCAAATGGAATTTTATGCCTTGCCATTTACTTGAGCCTAAAAATGAAACCCGCATTCAATAAGGTCGACTGCTTAGTCAACAGCAAAATAGTTTGATGCACGACATCGGCGGTTTCGCAGGAGGCAAGACAAAAATATTTAATCGATTATTTCGCCAACTCCGGCTTTTTCACCGACTTGGGTCACCTTTATTTTCACGCGGTCTCTCGGCTTGGCTTTCGGCACCGTAATAATGTAGCCTTGAATTATTGACATTCCGTCTCCACTTGGACAAACATCGGTAATGTTCACTTCCAATTCGTCACCCAAGGCAACTGGGGGTTTCTTCTCAACGTGTTTAATCTTGAATTTTCCCCCTCGAACCCTTCTATGGACCATGCAGAAACCTTGCCTTGTTCTGTGTAAACAAAGTTAACCGCTTAAGTCTTACGCAACTCATTCTTTATTTGTCACAGTGTTCGTGGGCTGCATGTTAGTTATTTTAAATTGTGTTAAATTTTTTGGGTTAATGAGGATTGGGTATCCAGTTTTAAAAAGTAAGCAAAAGAGGGATGTGTTCCCTCTTGGCTGGGAGGAAACTTCCTCCGTTTTTTAGTTAGGAGCTCTCCTTTCTCCTTAAAAAAAATATGTTCATTCATCGCTTAAAAGGCATATTTCATTATCAGGAATATATCCAGAGATTACCTTGTAAAGGCTAGCCAAATTAAAGGATTGAGCTGCTATATTCTGCCCAAAACTTGGGAGCAAGAAGGAAACTAAGGATAAAAAAGTCTTAAATCTGAATAGCGTAGAAATAGATCTAACGCATATTTGATGGTGAATTAATTGCTTGTGAGAATGGCGGCTCCTGAAGATTCAGAGCGTATGGCTCGAATTTAACAACGAACTTAGCCCTTTGCCACGTTTCTTATCACTCTGATATACGAAGTTAAAGAAAACGTGTCCGAGCTGTGCTTGTCTATATAAAGGATAAAATCGAAAAGTCAATATCAGGAGACGGGCTTGTGCTCGTTGCCCAAGACAAAGGCATAGTTGGTTATTTGAGTTGTTCAGCATCACAGAGCAACTAATCCGAATAGGGAAATTCACAAGACTGGTCATATAGGAGGCAGTGTATGTAATTCAGAATATCGTCGTCGGGGAATCGCTGCGGCACTCATGAAGGAAGCTTTGAAATGGATGAAAAACCGTGAAGTTGAATACGTTGACCTGAACGTTGATGTCCAAAACACCGCAGCTGTTGCAGCATGGACTGCTTTGGGGTTCAAGCCGCACCAGTACAACCTCATCCGAAAATTATAAGCATCTGACTCATGAGCTTTTGAGTTGTTTAGGAAAACTTTTAGGAGAAACTAGCATTAACCCTTCATAATGAGAATCGAAGTCGAAAATCACTTCTGAACCTCAAAAATAAGAAATCATGAAAAACATTGGGGTGTCGGATGGTTTATAAGATTTTCAAATTCAAGGACGGAAGAACAGCGACGCTTGATTGGTTAGAAGAAGACGACTTACCAGAACTTGTGGACGCACTTAACGGTGTAATCCGCGAAGACAAATTTCTCTTGGTGAACACCGTGATAACCGGCATGGAAGAAGAACGAGAGTGGTTCGAGCGAAGTACGAAAGCAGGCATGCATTACTTAGTAGCCAGGGTCGATGGCAAAGTCGTCGGGGGTGCAAGTATTCACCCTTTCACTGGCAAACGCTCGCACGTTGCCGAATTCGGTATTTTCATACGCGATGGCTATCGCAACATGGGCTTAGGAACAGAACTAACGAAGACTTTTATCGAAATTGCCCGCAAAAGCCGGTTCGAAATCATTCAGCTTTCCGTCTACACAACAAATGAACGAGCGTTTCATGTTTACAAGAAATGCGGTTTCAAAGAATGTGGCAAACTTACGCATGATGTTAAATTTGCAGATGGAACTTACGCTGACAGAATATTGATGGAGTTACCCTTGTAAATACTGAATTTGACGCTGATTTCAACTGCTGTGTAGATTGGTCTGCTGACAGAGCAATAGAAATTTTTAACCTTTCGCTGTTTGCTTCAACACAGTTTTCCTAGTAAAAAAACCATAACGATTATAGAAACCAAAAGCCTGTTCGTTTCCAGCAGCAACCTCTACTATTTTGGCTACTGTACCATTCTCATCCATCCAAGCCAAAACCCTTCTCATAAGATTATCCCCAACACCCAAACCTCTATAATTGGAAGCAACAAATAACGATTCAATTTCACCTGTCTTGTCCTCATCAATGCTGCTTACACAGTACCCGACGTTCTTGCCTGTCATAACATCTGAACCAATATCCACTCTTAATTCGGCGCTCGCGGCTTTTTTTAGCCAATAAGCCTTCCTTTTTTCAAAAGTCATTTCAGCATAATCCTGTTTGAAACATGGGGATAACTCAAGATGATGTTGATTCAAACTTTGCCAAAGCGACCTAATACCATCTAGCAAAGCTTCATTGCCACAACCGTACCGTATTTTGGGCTTATTCTGCATGTCTTCACTTACCAACGAGTAGTGATTGTAGGAAACTATTGTCCTTTAGCGGTTTTTGTCAGTATTTTTGGTTCTTTCCATTCTTCTCTGAGAATGCTGTACAAAATAGAGTCTCTGAGTTGTCCTCTGAGGAAAAAGGGTTTGCGAATTGTTCCCTCCATCTTGAAACCTGCTTTTTCCAAAACCTTCTGTGAACCAACGTTTTTCACATCAGTTTGGGCTTGTATGCGCCCTATACTGTTTGAAAGAAACAAGTAGTCCACCATAATGTTGACGGCTTCTGTGCAGTAGCCTTTGCCTCTTTCAGTGGGAACCATGAAATAACCTATTTCCAATTGGTTTCCCGCAGGATGAATTACGTTGAAATGCCACATGCCACCAATTCTGCGTCCATCTTTATCTTCAATGAAGAATTCGGTTTCTTGAAACTTCTTTTCTCCATAATTCTTCTCCATCTCTGTTCTGGACATCTGCATAAGAGGATTGTATTTACCGAAAACCTCAGGGTTGTTATACCATTCTGCGAGAAACGCCAAATCCTCTTTCTCGACAACTCTCAGATTCACATTTTTGCCTTCAAGCAACCTGAACACCAATTCAAAATAGTTAAGTCGGTTCAGCTATAACTTTTTCGCAATGAGAGTTGACTGCTATCTGACGCTATTTCTCTTTGCTAATGAAGCCGACTGAAACGTCTCCTTGCACTAAAATGGATTTTGTAACTATGAAAACTGGGTACCTGAGTTTATCGCAGACTTCCAAAATATTCAGGAAACACAAGCTTTAACGACTTAAAAAACCAAAAAACATCTCTGCCGGGTGGCACTCCCCATGGTTTTACTTATAGCAGTGCAAGAGATGAGATTTGCACCCTCACTGCAGTGGAAATACGGTCGCTTCTCATCATATTCAAAAGCAATGGTTAGGAACGATCTCTTTATTGGAGTTAAGGCAAAAGAAGCTCCATCAAAATCCTGTCGGCGTAAGTTCCATCTATAAACTTAACATCATGCGTTAGTTTGCCACATTCTTTGAAACCGCATTTTTGGTAGACATGAACAGCCCGCTTGTTAGTTGAAAATGCAGATATTTGAATAATCTTAACACCGCTTTTTCTTGCAACATCTATGAGTTCATTTATCAGTATTGTCCCAAGCCCGCAGTTACGGAAGCCTTTTGCAATATAAATTGCGAATTCGGCGACATGCGCTTGCTTACCTTTGAAGACCGACATGCTTGCTGCTCCAATTATTTTGCCGTCTACTTTGGCAACGAGATCGCGCATTCCAGCTGCTCTGCTTTTCTCAAACCACTCTGGTTCGGAGTCAAGATCGGTTATTTCTTGATCCATTAATAGATAGGTTTTTTCTCTAACTACGCTGTTTAGAACCTCAACAAGCTCAAGCAGGTCTGTCGCTTCCAGCCAACTCAAAGAAGCCGCTTGCCCGTTGTTCAAGGTCACAGTCTTAAACTGCAAACGAATCACTCCTTTACCTCTTGGAGTAATTTACTGATAAAACCTCCTATAACTACTCAATGTTCGGTAAACATTCTGGTTAATCCAAAAAACTGTTAGCGCCTAACGTATAGAGAATTGTTAGAAGAGCTCTGATTAAAAGTTGTTTTTTAAATTATTTTTTTGTTTTTCTTTCTTTGAATCTTCGGCTATCTTCATTTTGGCAAGTTCAGGCTTTTGAATGTGCAAAATTATTGCGTTCGCGTGACCGCGTCCTAGCCCGAAGTCCCCCTTGAGCCAGGCAAGTAGCTCACCATATTTTCCTAGATCCTTCTCCTTTGCCAACGTTTGGAAATACTCTGGGTCCTTGCCAGTCTTAGCCTTGACATTATCTATGTAGGCTTTGTACGTCACAGTTTTCACGCAGGAAATATGGTTGAAAGGGCTGCTTAAAAAATTTGTCAATTTAGCATTTCCGATTTCTGCAATAAACAAGGGTTTGCGAAACCAACCCATGAAAGCGTGTCATCCGTTTTTCGTATTTCAGATCGAAGAAAGTGAAGTCCGATTTTGGAGGAAGGGTGTGGATTTGAACCCTAGGAAGCGGAAAGATTTTGGTCCAGTTTGATTTGAATGATGAGCATACTATAGTTTTTTGAAGTCTTCCAATGCGTCCTTGAGATCCATTGCTGCGTTGAAAGATAGATCATCAGTGTCATATTCAATTCTTCTTAGACCCTTAAGATTTAGAGGCAGATCTATTTTTCTCTCAACTAACAAAACAACTTGCTTACTATATTTCAGATAAGCTGCATCGATTTCAGAGGTGACATTTGAATTTATGATGTAAAGTCCACTGTACCTTCTCTCCTGTTCAGCGGCAGCGATATTTATTATTGCACAATCACAGTCCTCCATAACTCCAAATTTATTGTTAGGAATTGGCACAGTTGTTTCTTCTTTATCACCCATTACATAGTCGTAATGAAGAAAATCTAACATTTTCATTATTTGGTCAGAGACTTGGGTTTTGCTGTTAGATATGAAGACCCGAGGTTTCAGTTCTTCTTTTTGGGGCTCATTTGGCGTTCTTTCAGTAAAAGTCGCTGTTTTTGTGACTTGGTCGTCTGGCATATATGCAGGTGCAATGTCAAACGTAACCTGTAAACGGGCAAGGTCTCTGAATTCGATCAGCATAGCGCTTATTCACTAGTTCATTTACGCGTAGTAACTCAAGTTCAATTTCATTATCCATAGCCATTATTTTTCCCTCAGGGGCATCGTTATCATAATCGAATGCTACAATTGTGCCCTTTTGTGCTCTTCCCTTTATTAACACTTTAACAAAAGCTTCAACCTCGGCCAAGCTGACAGGATCAGATTGTTTAATCAAAAGAGGTTGACCTCCCTCGGTAAACCCATTTACTCCCGAAGATGGGTCGCTTGGCTTACCGTTGAATTTTTTGATTACCCACGCTTCGAAGTCACGGGGTGAAATTCTGCTGAGGCTCTTTTCATTCACCCGCTTCTTTAAAACAAATACAGACGTGACTCCAACAGCAACTGCTACAACCGCTACGATTCCAACGATAAGGAATAAGGCATTGGAACCTCCAAATATTGATGCTTTGGTTGGGGTTGGCGGTGTTGTAGAGATTGGTGTTGATGTTTGACAATAAGATATTTGTGAAAAGACAATAACTGAAAAAAGAAAACACGTTACAAAAATGGCTAAGAGCAATTTTTTATTCATATTTTTGCATCCCCTAATATGGATAGTGGTTAACTCCTGACCATAGGTAAATGCCTACAGTGATTGGAAAGTTATTGGCATATCGCCTTAAAAAACTATTGAAAAGAAACTTGTGTCTCAAACTCACTTGTTAATGTTCGTCATCAATTTCTTGTTTACAAAAATAATGAGAGCATGGATAAGGATGCGTCTGTTTCTGCGGAAATATGCCTTTTACATTTTTGCTTATGTTGGTGCAGCGAGTGGGATTTGAGCCCATGAACCCTGCGGATGGCCGCCAGTACAAAAATACTGGATGAAACGGCTCACAAAGTGGGGGTTCTTTTCATAAAAGATTTACATTTGTTCACCGATAAATACAAACAGGCGCTTGAATGGCTGAAACGTTTTCGGTTTCAAAGCTAAAGCTTAGCTGTTGGACAAATCAAAAGGAGATGACTTAGCTTTGACAGAACCAAAATCGAAAGGGACCAAGGGTCCTCTTCGAGTGCTCCGAAACCGCAACTTTACTCTTCTTTTCTATGCGGGCGCCGCTTCCACCGGGGGCTTTTCCCTTGGACAGGTGGCCCTTACATGGCTGGTATACGTCACGACTGGTTCGGCGCTTGATGTCGCCTACGTTGCTCTGTCAAGTACGGTAGCATCTGTTCTACTCAGCGTGATCGGCGGTACCTTGGTTGATAGACAGAACCGTAAATGGCTGATGATACTCTCTGATTTGCTAAGAGCCCTTGGGCTTGTAGTACTCGCGGTGTATCTATATTTTGCAGGATTCAGCTTGCCCCTTGTACTGGTAGTCTCCTTTGTTCTGGGCACTTTCTCAACAATTTTTAACCCCGCGCAGAGAGCAGTGATTCCATCGATTCTTAAATCTGATGAAGTTGCTGACGCTAATGGTCTAGTGCAGGTTGCAAATTCGGTCTTCCAATCTGTAGCAAGCGCGGCTGGCGGTGCTATAGTGGCGACAATAGGCGCTGTGGCCGCTTTAGGGATTAACGCGACAACATTCGCCATCTCTGCTGTGCTTACTATGTCTATGACTCTTGGTGCTCTTGTGAAACCCAGTCTGACAGCGCTTTAATGGAGAAGTTCGCAAAGGTTTTGTTTCTGACGCCGCCGACGGAGTCAAATACATAACTTCTAACAAGGGACTGCTTTATCTGACTGTTTCAGCCGGATTTATCAACCTATTCTTCGCCATGATAATACCATTTGTTGTAGTCTACGCCACCAATGTGCTGAACGGCGGCGTGGCTGTTTATGGCTCCTTGCTTGCTGCTTTTGCAGTAGGGATGGCGCCTGGCGCGCTTCTTGTGGGAAGAACCAAGGCGGTTGCTTATGCAGGCATTGTCTGGGGAGCCACTGGACTCTTGGCGGGAGCGGCAATGCTTTTGTCAGCGTTCACTCGAAGTTTCATCGTTGCGTTTGTGCTATTTCTCGTCGTCGGGGTCATTTCTGGATATGCAAACGTAACTTGGCTCTCTGCAGTTCAGCTCATTGTGCCCTCCGAGATGCAGGGCAGGTACTTCGGTGTTGACCAACTGGGGAGTTTTGCGGTTATGCCAGTCGGGCAAGTTTTGGGTGCCTTTATAATCCAAAGCATGAGTGTTAAGACCGACTTTATAGTCGCTGCTGTAGGGATATCTGTAATTTCCCTTGTGTTCCTCTTATCGAAGGATATGCGGGCGGTTGGCTACTCAGCAGAGAAATAAAGAAAACTAATGTGGGTAGGTAAATTGAGGTTGAATTAGATGAATGCGAAGGGAAAAGTGGAGGCGTTTTCTGACTTGCTCAAACCAGAGCTCCCATTAGCAGCGGGCATTTGCGTGATAGCTGGCGAAATCATTTCGTCTGGTAACCTGCCAACATTTGCTCAGCTACTTCTAGGTTTTCTAACAGGCTTCTTTATTTCAGGAACAGCCATGATTACTAATGATTACTTCGACTTATCTGTAGACAAAATCAACCACCCTGACAGGCCGCTGCCATCGGGGCGAATCACTGTTTTTGAGCTAACCCTAGTTGAAGGCTTGTTTTCTTTTGCTGGGTTTCTAGCGGCTGCACTCTTGAATTTAACCCTGCTCATTGTAGCTTTAGTCATATGGACAATCGGTCTCCTTTACAATTGGCGGATTAAGGAAACAGGGCTGCTTGGAAATATGATAGTTGCTTTTTCAGTGGCCAGCACTTTTGTTTTCGGAGGGCTGGTGGTAGGCGGTTTGTTTAGTGGTATTGTTTGGACTTTTGGTAGTTTAGCGTTCTTGTTCGATTTAGGCGAGGAGATTGCCGGCGGTGCCATGGACATTGAAGGCGACAAGCTACGGCATGCTCGAAGTCTAGCCATTCTTAAAGGAAGGAATTTCGCTTTGCGGGTTTCGGGTTTGCTGTTCGCTGCCTTTGTAAGTTTGAGTTTTCTTCCTTTTTTAGCAGGTTGGCTGGGCAATCTTTATCTTGCTTTAGTGGCAGCCTCGGATCTAGGTGTTGTTTACTTCACTTTTAGGTTGTTAACAAGCCAGACCCCGCGAGAAGGAAGAAAAAGAATCCGCGAACTCTACCTCACGCTAACAATCGCTGTCATAGCTATTGTCATTAGTCGGTTGATTTAAGGAGAGGACCTTGGGCGATATCGAACCGTATTGTTTATCTGGAGGTTTAAGCCCAACCAAAGTGAATTACCCTACATTTTATTTGCTAAGAAGCAGGAAATAGCAAGAAACAAGCAGAAAACACGCAAAAAGTGCTGGGAGTGGAGCTTCATGTTGTTTCTATGCTCTCTTTATCGGGCATTTCTTTTCCAAGACATTTTAGGAACTATTGAATTAACGGCATTTTTATAATCTAAATAAACTTTTCCAAACTCTTGTTCTAAGTACCGCTCTTCCTCAATTATTAGCCTCTTAATCAATACATACATTATGAAGGGCATTATCATCAAGAATAAAACTCCAGTAGCCAAGAACAAACCTGGCACAATGAATAAGATCCAAGCAGCATAAACTGGATTTTTGAGTGTAAGCGTATATTCCACCTGTGATGAGCCTTCCATGGTTGAAAGCTTGATGTACTTGAAAGGTTGCTAAAAACATCAAGTAGAGACCAAACGCAACAACGCCGATTCCGAACCAAAACCTAAATTCATTAAAAGTAAAAACTAATTTTGGGAAAAAATAATAATTAGCAAAAATCAGTAAAAGACCCAGTACTAAAGATATGATTGCGAATTTTGGCCGACACCCCAACTCGTCATCCTATTTGGTTCATGCGTTGACATTACTTTGACTAATCTCTGTTTTTACGTGACTTCGTGCGCTACCCATTTCTCGTCTATCCAAAGACCGAGGGTTTCCGCCCTAAGACCCCATGACCGAACTGTCCATATCGACTCTAGAATTTGTTTCATCTGCGTTGCTTTTTCTACAGGATTTCCGGCGCAGTCATGATGGCCAACAATTACGATATGAACCGAACCATGTTTCCCTGTAGAGATTTCAACTCTTCGTTTGATAGATTCAACCGTCGGCTTATCGGTATTTTCAGCTAAAACCCTGATTGGGCCAGGCTCCGTGATCATATCAACGTAGTCTACATTGTACTTTTTACGAATGTAGTCGATAACTGGAATCTGCGTTCGCCCATCCATGCAGTTAATAGCGGTAGCAAAACTTCCATGGCTCATATACTTACTTCGCCTCACACATTCCATGGTTATTACTCAAGTTAAATTTAACGATCCAAAACCTCTTTTCTCCATGGAGTTTGTTATAACTATGGGATGGCAAAGTTGAAGGAAACAAAGCCGCCTTGTCCATAGGTAGAAAGCCAAAAAGTATAGTTTCCAGAAGGCAAAGTAGTGTTAAAGTCAAAAATCAGAGTCTGTTCATCTCCAGGCGGTAACCTGTAAAGAAAATTCATTGTCATATAATGATGCCCCATACCATCTAGCTCTGTAGACTCAACCCAGTCGCTATTAATTTGTGCCACAATGGTTTGATTGTAAGCTTTAACGAATGCTCTATCAAAATCAATCTCATAATAGTAAAAGGATTTCGCGTCAACTAAAAATGTGAGCGGATTAGTGCTGTCTACTCTAAAGTTGGTTATTGCGAGTTTCTCCGTTTGTTGGGAGGAGAGAACTAAAGATGATGAAAAAAGCGTGCCAAGAATTAACAATGGAATTAGAACAACAGTTAGTATAGCAAAAACAGTCCTGTGCTTCTTGTGAGATTGCATGATAGTACCTATAGTCCCAACTACGAGAAGGGCTGTTCCAGCTATTATGGTGAAAAAGAAGAAAGAATCAAGTCTAGCCCAATCAAGATACGAGTCACCTAATAATATCTGTACTGACAGAAGCTTAGCCGACCATGTTTGTTCCCAATAGAAAACTATAAAGAAGATACCTATTAGGACAGCACCTAAAACTGCAAGAATACCGAACAAGAGCTTTGAATTTTTTAACATCAGCAAATTTTATCATAGAAGTCGATATAAATTTTCTGAAGTCTCGATTCAGTGACGATAAATGTGCTAGTGCAGGGGCGGGATTCGAACCCGCGAACCTCTGCAAAATAACTCTACGATTTTAATAATAGGGGCGTTAGGGGTTTTTGTTTATTTCGTGGCGTATCCACCAGATGAGGCCTATAGCTGAGGGAACCGCGGCGATGGCGGCTATCCATATCAGGATTGTAATCATTGACCCGACCACGTAGTTCAGCGTGAAAGTTGATATGGCAGTGTTCCAGTTTCCGTCAACATACACCTTAATGGCGAATGCGACGAAGAGTAGTGGCGAGATTAAACCGCCCGCGTTTCTGGACCGCGACCCCTTGCCAAAGTTGTATGCGCTTTTTTCCTGTTCTGGCAGTCTCCGCCACCATTGCCAGGCTATCGCTGCGCCGACGAGAGCTGGAATGCCGACCAGCAGCAGTTCCCAAAAGACAGCGTTCAGGATGAACATCACCACATTACCCATAGACCATAAGCCCAAGTTTGAAGGAACCAGATTGGAAGTCTGCGCTTGCCCGGTGAACCATGCAAAGACATAAACTCCTCCGATGCTTGCTGTGATACCTACTGCTATGAATATGGCGAGGGCTCTCCAGTGTTTTGAGAGGAACATTTTCCCGCCTGTCTGCGCTGTGGATTGTTGAGTCATCAAATCCCTCTCCTACGCCGGTTGTTTAGACTGGTGGTTGAGATGGGGAAGCGAGAGTGTTTGCGTATCCTGTCTGCTGCTGGGTGAATTGTTGGTATTGGCGAGATTTCATGCTGAAGAAACCCATGGTGACAAATATCCAGGCGACGAATATCAGTACCAACCCGACGAGCACGATGGTAAGTATTGATCCAATCCAAAGTAGAGTGCCTGCCGTCGCAAACGATGATTCACCGGATTTTTGGGCGAGCGAGTCAAGTGCTCTTTTCAGATGCGATGCCGCGAGGACGTAGAATACGAAGGCGACAACTAGGCCAGCCAGTAAAGCCGCGACGCCGACGCCGAACCCGACTGTGGGAACGAAGTTTTTGAATGTGAAGTCTGTTGCCGATGCGACGCCAATCATGACTGCCACTATGGCTGCTGCCGCTGCAACAACCGCTACCACGTAGAATTTCACGCCTGTGAGCGTGTTCTGGTAGACGTTTTGGTCTTGATAGTATTTTGAGAGTTCCTTCATTCCGATGACAAGAAGGACCACTCCTACTATTGCTAATACCCAGCCGGGCGTAGGGAACAAAGCCCAATAAAAGAAGGATTGCTCCGACGCCAGCCAACGTTTTACTGTGTTCGAAACTTTCATTCATCATATTCATTTTTTATGCCTCCATTTTTTCTGTGAAGGCATAGGTATGGTCATGCGCGGTATAGCCCTAACTTTTGGAATTATAGCTCTAACAATTAGACCTGTAAACTCTAACAGTTAGAGTCGCAAAAGCCAACATTGTGAAGCCTGAAGGCCGCGTCTTTCGACCAAACTTGCAAAATCAAAATGCGGTTGTGCATGGGGTTAGATCTAAACCCAAGTCTAAATTTAACGAGCAAAACCCTAATCGCTCTAACTATGAAAGTGTTCGTCCGATATTTTTCAAGGTAAATCCGGCGAGATTTAAACCAAAGACGAATTCAGGGTCGTCCAATCCATGGCAACGCTTTTAGAAACAGGCAGAAAATAAGCAAAAAGTGCAGGGGGTGGGATTTGAACCCACGAACGCCTGCGCGATAGGGTCCTAAGCCCTACTCCTTTGACCAGACTTGGAGACCCCTGCACCTGTTTTTGTTGATTCGAGTATTCTTTGTCTTGCTAATTTATTAACATGAAGTGTTGTCAGCGGGCAAAAGCGAAACGATGTTGCATTTTTCTTTAATGGCAAGCGAAAACCGCATTTTTTGTTTCATTGGCTTTTTTCATTTTCAGTCTACTCTCCACTGCTATGAAGTGTCGTTTCCGATGATACCTTAAAAGGCTGAACGGTTTACTTTGGTTTCCTCGTTGGGTTTCGAAACGTTGGGTTTGGCAAGGTGTGTGTTATGTCGGAGGATCAAGGGAATTTAGATGAGCTCATAGTGATGGAGCGTGAAGTGATGGCTGAATTGAAAAAGATGTTCGGTGATCCGGCGCTTTCAACTTTGGAGAGGGTTCGGGTTGCTAATGCTCTTGCTTATCACGCTGTGGTTTTGAATAGGCTTCAATCGAAAAAAGGTGAGGACTCCTTGTTTGATGAGGATAATTTGGGCGATTTTGTTGCTGGAGCCCACTATGCAGATGGGCCGATGCGTAGACGGATTAGAAGGGACTTTAGAGATTGGACGAGACGAATTTCGTTGAAAAAGTAACAAACGACATGGAGTTTACAGCTTCGGTATGTGAGGGTTTACTGCAGAAACCTAAAGCGCTAAAACAGCTGGTGGCCTACAAAGAAGTTACTGACAAACTGATCAAAGACCCAGTGTTTTTCGCAGTGTTAATGTGCGGCGACAAATGGCTTACTCAAGCGCCTGAGCACCAGAAACTTCTTCGAGACGTCAACTCAAAACAGGTTGCGGTCTGCGGCAGAGGATGGGGCAAGAGCCGCGTCTTTAGCCGAAAAAATCTCTGGTTACTCTACACTAAACCCAAAATAGAAAGTTTGATAGTAAGCAGCACTCAGCGCCAATCGATGATTATGTTTGACTACTGCTACTCAACCATCATGTCCAATCCACTGCTAAGAGAGATGGTTCAAAGACCCGGAACAACCCACACAATAATAAAACTGAAACCGCCCTTAGGCGGCCGAATAGTTGCTTTGCCCTGCTCAAAAGACAAACTCAGAGGATACCACCCAGACTACATCTTCATTGACGAAGCATCGATTGTTCCAAGCGAAATGATAACAAGCGAAATAATGATGATGCTAACAAAGCCAAAAGCAAGCTTAATCATGGGTGGAACGCCCATGGGGTCAGACCATGTTTTTCGCAAAGCCTTTCTAGATTCAAAACGTTACAGCGTACATCATTACGCAAGCTACCAAAGCCCCCTTGTCAGCGAAACGCAACTAGACGAGTGGAAAGAAGTAATGACCCGTGAAGAATGGCAACGTGAGGTTGAAGCAATGTGGGTAGAATCCACGCACACGTTCTTTTCTATGGATCTGATTGTGGGCTGCGT
The DNA here is from genome assembly GCA_963768425.1 of Candidatus Bathyarchaeota archaeon. Lineage (GTDB taxonomy): Archaea > Thermoproteota > Bathyarchaeia > Bathyarchaeales > Bathycorpusculaceae > Bathycorpusculum. The sequence continues at coordinate 78,284 of CAVYHV010000030.1, forward strand.
CGATCCTGACTTAGGTGCATCCAACGCTTACATTGAGGACATGGAAAAAGCTAAGCCGGAGCAGCTTAGAGGACAATTTTACGCTGGCTTAGACTTGGGCAAACAAATCGACTACAGTGTACTGGCAATTGTACAGAGGTTTGACAGCGGCGAAGTAAAGCTTGTGCATAAACGTCAACTGCCGCTTGGCACCAATTACCCCCAAGTCATCGGCTACGTAGCTAGGGCAAGCCAAATCTTCCATTTTGAAAGGATAAACGTGGACAAAGGCGGAATAGGCGACGCCATAGTAGACGAATTACGCAAAGCCAACATATACGGTGTCGAAGGCATTTTCTTCACCGACACAGAAAAAGAAAACATGCTAAACACCCTTAAACTTTTCATGGAAAAAAGAATGCTAAAGATCACTGCAGATGACAAAGCGCTAATCGCGCAAATCAACGAGCAGCAATATGAGTATCTGCAGCCTAAAACAGCCCAGGAATGCATACACCTCAAATTTTGGCATCCGCAGGGAAAACACGACGATCAACTGATGGCTCTAGCATTAGCTTGCCGTGCAGCTTCAAGAGCAGCGCCACCCGGTCGAGGCGCCGTTATGGGCGGAGATTGAACCGCAAAAACCAAAACAAAAACTATGGGAAATATTTGAAGGAGAAAAAAACATGGGGAAGGTACTTTCATTCGGAATATTAGAGTTTGATGGCGAAAAAATATCGTATTCTTACTGCAGAGGTGAAAAAATACCAAACAGCGACGAATACAACAATTACATAGAAACATATTATGGCGGTCGAATTTGCGTTGATGACCATGGATTCGGTTTAGACCATGCAATCAATTTGCTGAAAAATGAAATTTCAACTCGTAAGTCAAATCAGAAAGGTCTCCGACCGGAGAGGTAGGTTCTCTCTTGTGTGTACAAGCCGACCGGTCGGTCAATGTATATACACTTTGTTGATACAGTTTGTTGATACAGGTGACTTGGGTTTGGCTAAGATGCTTAAAGCGTTTAGATTTAGTCCTCAACTTTACGGAAGTTTTAGAGAATTAGCGTCAAGAAATGGCTATACAGTAACTTCAGCTTTTGAAAAATTCATGTCCAAATCGCTCGAATACGGTCTGGTCTTTCCATCAGCCCCTAAAATCGAAAATGTGGAACCAGAGGCTCGAGTTATGCTTGCTTGGCTTAAAGACGGCAAGTACTGGGTTAGTCTTGGAGGCAAAACTGAGACCAGCACACGGGGGCGTCTTTTGCAACTATTACCTAACGTTGAAGATGCGGACTTAAGGCTCGATATTGAAGAGACACTGAAAAAAGAAGCCGTAGTACGGGAAAACATTTTGGTTTTTGCCAGCTTTTCGACCGTAAGCATTTTATTGGCTAGGAGCGTTGTTTCACCGAATACAGATACGCGCCTTCGTAGCCTAGCCCGGTGGGGCGTTACCTTGGTAAGGTAATGGTCGCGGGTCCAAATCCCGCCGAAGGCTCCAATTCTCAAAAAATGCATATATATGCATATGCACATAGAAAGTGCCATGACTAAAGTCATATCTCTCTCCAACGAAGCATATCAGACTCTTAAGGAATCCAAAAAACCCGGTGAGTCTTTTTCAGACGTAGTTCTTAGAATCGCAAAGAAGAAGAAAAAGAAGTCACTTTTGGAGTTTTCAGGCAAATGGGTGGGCGACGATGCCGATGAAGTGCTTTCACAGATAATGAAGGACAGAGAGAGGTCAGCTTACGAAAAGGTCGACTTATTTCCGTGATTCTTGACACTGACGCGCTAATTGCACTCTTGAACGGTGAATCTGCAGCAGACGAAGCAGTTCGTCATCTGGAAGAAAAAGATGATAAAGTTGCGACCACAATTATTTCGGCATATGAACTTCTAAGGGGAGCCCATATTTCATCTGAACCGGAGAAACCTAGCCGAAGCTCGCGAGTTGTTATCAAACATAGAGATTTTGGACTTGACACTGCAAGCCTGCGAAGAAGCTTCGAAAATTTACTGCGATCTTCGGAAGAAAGGTTGCTTGATCGGCGAAAACGACATGCTTGTGGCAGGAATTGCAAAAGCGCATGCCGACGCAGTTATGACGCGAGATACACATTTTAAGCTTATTTCAGCGATAACTGCAGTTGAATGGTAGCATAGCTGCTTGAGGAGCATTTACTAATCACAACATATTTGCAGCCGAACGGTTACCCAAAGGTTTTCACTTCGGGACCTTGCACGAACGATGAGCATTCAAGCTTGGCAGGAAATGTCAACTTCGCCCAAAGTTGCAGAGGCCAACTCGTTGGGAAAGTCAAAGATGCTGATCAGCTGATTGAGCTCGGTTACCATTTCATGCGGTTTAATGATAGAGTTAATAGCGGTTCTTCGCATGATCTGCACTGATGTTAGTCCAGCGTTTCTTGCGCCCGCGATGTCGGTTTCAAGCGTGTCTCCCACGAATAGCGCTTTTGCAGGTTGGACGCCTAAGTGTTGAAGCGCCATGCTAAAAATCTGGGGATGAGGCTTGCGGAGGTTTATGTCTCCGCTGACAATTATGAGGTCCAAGTGTCTGTTGAGTTCAAAGCGTTCCACGAGTTCCCAAGCGAACTCGGAAAAAGTCAAGTTGGAAATTACTGCTGTTTTGCATCTTTTGTGGAGAAACTCTAAGACTTCGAGCGCTTGGGGATCTAGTGAAATGTGTTGTGCGAATTCCTTGGAGAACTCTTTGGCAGCTTGCATCGCCAGATGGGTTTGTGCTTTGAGCTTTGCCCCCAAGCTGGCTAGAAACTCGCTCGACATAAATTGAAAAATGCGGCTCTTCGAGCGTGCAGGCTGTTTCGGCGCTGATTTCTTTTTCAACTATCATGTAAGCCGATTTGAAATCGCCAAAAGAGCAATCAAGACCATTGCGTGAGAGGTAGGTATGCATCATAAGGAGGCTTTGGGCGAGTGAGATATTGTAGTCGTCTATTAGAACTAGAGTGTCGAATAGGTCAAACAAGACAGCTTCAAAACATGGTTTAAAACCGTATTGCGGCTCGCCCCTTTGGGCATTTGAGGGGTTTTTGTTGCATTGCTGATTCTTGCTTGACAGTAGACATGAAGTATGTAAGTCCTGGCGAAAATATAGGAGTTTATTCCGTATTATATAGAGATGACCCGAAACTATGATAATTTCATTGATGCAATCAAGGAACAAAGAGAAATTGTTTTCTTAACTAAAGTCTGCATACTTCTTCGAACTTATCATGACCTGAGTGTGCTTATCTGGCGGATTTTATAGTTTGCTGCAAATTCTTCCCAAGATCTGTTTGTGTCATAATATGCTTCTCTTGAGGGTTCAAATGAAGAATTAAGATGACAATTATCGCAAAAAACAATTACTATATTTTCGTACGTTTTTCTATGTATTGAAAAACTTTGTTTACCGCATTCTGGACAAACAAAAAGCCTACTTGTAATTTCCAAAGAGCCACTTCTCCCGATTGCCCACTTTATCCTGAATCGTATTTAACTTTTTCCTAAACAAATCGTAAAAGCATCGGCACTTCTGTGTTTCCCATCAAAGCATTCAAACAGAACAGCTACTGTAACAGTATCACAACACCAGTAACATTAATATTTTACTCTACACTCAAAAATACTCGGTCACCGAGATGAGAAAATACATTCTGACTGACTGCGAAAGACACATAATCAAAAGATATCTGAAAAAAGGTGAAAAACTCGACGGCTACCGTACGCTCCTGGCTCGATGCCGAACCACAAAAACCATTCAAGAAGACCTTCATCTCATCAATCAACTTCTTGAAAAAGCAGAAAATCTTTAACCCGAATTCCATTTAGACAGAAATGTTATTCCGTACGAAGGATAGGATCGCTTGCACGGCTGTCCAAAAAAAACTAACGTCCCAAAGCAGATAACGTGTTTTGGCTGATCTTCTGTGGCGATGTTCTGTGCATTGCCTAAAATCTTGGAAATTTTAGTTTTCCGACGTATTGTAAGATCCACTTAACCAGTTTGTCATAGGTTTCCAGCCCTAAATCGGTGAGTTTAATGTTGCCCTCCTCGTCTATTTTCAGCAAGCCTTCTTGGTTCATCCAATCAACATATTTTGTCAGTCTATCGTAGGCTACTCCTGTGCTTGTTGCAAGCTCGGTTCGTTTCATTCCTCCCTTGTTTTTCAGTACGTTGATTATTCGGGCAACGACGTACAAGTCAGGTTTTGAATTCGGCTGATTTGAACTCACTGTTGAACCACCGAAGCTCCCAGAGCAAAGTATCTAGAGAAGTTATTTGCCGATACTTTTTCTGAAGGTCCTTCTTGCTGAAGATAAACACAAAAGGCAACGAAATAAACGCAAACAAGTAGAAATTAAAGTCTGTATGAATTAGGTTCAAAGCAATCGAATACGGAAAACCCAGAATTACCATCACAATTACCCAATAACCGATTATTCTTATGGCGGCGTACAATCCATATGCTAAAGCGGAAGTACGGATGTCGACAAAGACGGTATCCCAATTCAGCTCTTGCAGAAGCTTTACTGCCCCAGCAAAGCCTTCATCGAGAGTGCTTTTCCATTGCTCAAGCTTAATCCTTTTGAGTTTGCGGTCAACCCAGAAAATGCCTGCAATTATTCCTGCGGTGATGAAAATCAAAGCCACAAAAGAGGTACTGGAGAATCCCCCTACCGACGGAGTTACGATAGAAAGGATGTTAGGATAAGAGAAGTAGCTTTGGAAATGGCCTGTCAAGTAATAGAAGTTGAAAAACAGCTCTAAAGAGAACAAAGCAACGAAGGAAAGCAAGACTATACCTAAGAAGTCAACCATTAGTCGAGCTAGCGCCTTGTATTTTTTCACTTGATCAAGCGCTCTCATTAACTCTTCTACTTTAACGACTACGGCAGTTTCGCTCATAACGCTACCCCGTAACCGCTGATAGAGATTAATGCCCTGCCATAGACGATGTAGGTAGAAACTTGCATATCTTGGACAGAATGAGTTAAGAAATAACTTTGAGGGTCGTCAACATCGAATTTTAAGAAAATATCAAATGGCTTGTCTTGAGTCACTGAAATGGAATTGTTCCCTCCAGACATGCTCCCGCCTTCGTTACCAAAGTCGTCGCCTGTTCGAGGAAGACTGAAGGTCTTGGTGTAAACGCTTGGAGTAGCTCCATTGGTCGAAGTTAGATTTAGTGAAGAGCCGTTTGGGAAAATAATTTCGACATTACTTGTTCCATTGCTGACCATGGGAAAAACTGACAGGGTTATCCTTGCATTAACATAACTCAATTTTGCAACCGTAATAATGGCATTTGATTCTGAAAATCCTTGCTGTCCATTTACTTCGTGGAATGAGGACAAAACGATCAATTGACCTGCAATCACCAAGATTAAGGCAAGCACTAACCAGGTTCTGTTCATAGGTAGTAACAACAAGGGTCAATGAATATAAGGCAAGCTCACTCGGTGTGAGGGGCATTAGGCCTTTCACGAATTGGGCGCCATAGAATAAGTCAACTGAAAATTAATTATGTTCATTTTATATTTTCTGATTATAAAGTAAATTCAGGCAAGCCTTTCCTTCTATACCCCGGATTTCGGAAGGCCAAGGCAACGGTTTAGCGAAGGTGAAGGTTCTTAAATGCTTGTTTGTGGGATTTGAGCACGACGGAGATTATGGTGCTTTGGACGCCTTTGATCTTCAGGATTTTCTTATGCAAGACGTTGCGGAACTCTTCTATGCTTGAAGCCGAAACTATGGAGACAATGTCACATTCGCCTTTTACATCATAAATTTCCTCGATGTTTTCGACTTTTTCGAGGGCATCAATAACTTGGGCCTTCTGAGTCGGATCGACAAAAATGTTGACTGAGGCCTCAAATCGATCGTGAATATTACAGGATTCCATATTGGTCATTAAAAACAGTCAAACGATCAAGGTATCTTTTAGGCATTTTTGAGAACTGAAGTGGGCTATTTTGCAAAGCGGAGCGGGCTAAAAAGCCGATCACGAAATGGGCTGAATGTAGAAAACCAAATTGAATTTTACCATTTGTTTTTTTAGTTGTGATGATTTAACTTAATCGTGAAAAGGTCTTCTTCCCTCTATGGGGTAAATTTCTGGAAGCCTTGGTTGGCTCTTCAAGCTAATTTACGGTTGGCAGATTTATTTCGCTGGCTACTCTTAAAAGCTGTTCTGTCAAGAACTGCCTTAACCAATTAAGCGCTAAATTACTTTCTAAGCAACCACTTGCCACCCTGTGTTCGGCTAAATGATTTTCTATGGCACGGTTCATGGCTTTCACATCGGGCAACACCAAGATTTCAAAACCGCATGCACATCTGATAGTTCGCATGCTTTTTTTATGAGAATCCAATTTGCTTTTGTAGTCTTGATCAAAAGTAAAGTTGATTTCTTGGATGCTCTTTTTTGGCCATGAACTCTCATTCCTAACTTTGCCAGATTATTAGAGTAGTATTTAGCCTGCAATGGATATAAGAAATTGTGATAGGCTTGGCACAACAACATGCTAACAATTCTGTTTATTTATGTAGTTTTAGATTCATTCTTGGTTACGCACTAGAGTTTTATGAACAAAGTGATTGGTTTATTGAATTAAACAACCGCTGAGTAGCCTGCTTTCGCTAATTGGGCGGCATATAGAGAAACTGCTGAATTGGCAAGCGCGATACAATCGCAAGCAGAATCCTTGAAACAGCGCACCTGGCCATTTCTTTCATATGCATATAGCTTGAAACTCATTTTTTTTGATTCAAAATACATAATTTGCCAATTGACTGGAATCAGCAACGTCAAAATAGCAAAAGTTTATAAAAAAATACTCGGTTATTTGCAGTGGAAAGACCACCTGTGAAATTGGAGAATCGTGAAGCACGAAGATAAGACGGTCAAAACTAGAAAGGTACGTGGACATCCTCGATGTATTGGCGAATAAAGGGCCATTGAAACTAACCCACATTATGTCCAAATCTAACTTCAACAGCAACATCCTCAAAGAGTATCTCGACTTTCTAATCAAACAAGGCTTAATAGAAGAACGAACAGTAAAAAAGAGACACACAGTTTTCGCAGTCACTCAGCGAGGCACAACCATTTTAAGGTGTTTCCGGGAACTCATGCAAGAAATATCTGCCATACAAGAAGCATAAACTCCGAACGAGGGCCCGTCATAAAACAGGAGGCCATAGGATAAGTCAACCCATATTTTATCGTATTTTATATGTTCTGATGATAAGGTAAATTCAGGCGAGCCTTTCTCTCTAAACTCCCCAGTTTTCGGAAGGCCTTGGTGGGATGCCTGATGTATAGGCTGAAAAGTTGGATGACATAAAATAAGAGGCTTACTTAGATGATTTTTTCAGGCAAATAAGCCGTTCTTCTAGCCCACTTTCGAGCGTCAGCTAACTCTTGTGCATTTGGGTGACCACGCCTTGCGAAACCAAAGGTCTTGCCCAAACATTTGTAACGGTCATCAAGTAACCTCTGGTTTTTAGCTCCTAAAAGCTGTTTAACTCGGTTAAAGGTTAAGACATCGCTCTTGCCGCCGCCTGCCCAGGTTATAAAGAGAGCAAACTGCCTGTTGCCATCTTCCAAATTCAGCCGCTTTAAGAAACGAAGCATATCCGGACTTGGTTCCCCACCCCGAACCCATGTCCCAATAAACACCAGGTCAAAATCCTTAAGTGATATTGTTGAAAATTCTGAGTCTTCCGATATTTTGATTGCTTTGCAGTTTAATTCTTGGGCGATTTCGAGCGCAACTTTTTCAGTGTTCCCACTTTTTGTCGAATAGATTACAACTGGATTCATCGGATTAGCCTACCAAACGAAGTGCAGCAAAAACTTTAAAGCCTTTCTAACAAAGCTTGAGCAAATCCCGCCAACGACTCCACAACCACAGATGTATCGTTTCTGTCAAAACTGAATATGATGTCCCAAATGCATGTTGGCTACGTAATGTTTTTTACTTGTTTGTAGCGGAAGCACCAGACTAAATGGTCGTTCACTAATCCAACTGCCTGCATGAAAGAGTAGCATACACTAGGACCGACGAACTTGAAGCCTCTGCTCTTCATCTCCTTGCTCATGATTTTGGCCTGCTCGTTTTCAGGCGGCATTTCCGAAAAAGATGTAAATCCGTGGTTAATGGTTTTGCCGTTTACGAATTTCCATATGAAAGTGTTGAAGGAGCCAAATTCTGTTTGTATTTCAAGAATTTGTTGAGCGTTGTTTATCGCCGAAAGAATTTTGGCTTTGTGTTTTATTACCCCGGGAGTTTCCATGAGTCTGCTGACGTCGTCTTCGGAGAATTTTGCAACCTTGATTGGGTCAAAGCCTTCGAAAGCTTTTCTAAGAGCGTTTCGTCTCTGAAGAATTAGCGACCAAGATAAGCCAGCTTGGAAACCCTCGAGGACTAAAAACTCAAAGAGCTTCTTGTCGTCATGCTGTGGAACACCCCACTCTTCATCATGATAAGCCGTGTAGAGAGGGTTTTCTGTGCCCCAACATCTTTTCAAACTCGAGGACATGTAAGAGATTTTGAACAGCCTTTTGATTTAAGTGTTCCGTTACAACGAACAATCAGAAACACTTCAATTATTTTTTGCGATTTTGACCGGGGGTCCAAATCCTGCCGAAGGCTCGACATCCATCGCTTTCCTAAAATTCTTTATCCATTTTTTCCAGAAGCGCTTTGATTGAGCGCTTTACAGGCGGTAAGTCCTCTTTTACAGCTTTCCAGAGCACCTGCATGTTTACGCCGAAGTATTCGTGAATGAGCTTATCTCTGGTTCCAGCCATCATTTTCCAAGGAATTTAAGGATACTTCTCCTTTGTTTCTGTTGGAATGCGTTTTGTTGCTTCACTGATAATCTCAAAGTTTCTAACTGTCGCGTCAACTGTTTTGTTGTCTTAAGAGAACTCTTCGGAGGTTACTCCTTCAACGTAGCTTTCTATCTTTTCTATGGCATCAAGAATATCGTCGAGGTACAAGCGCGAGTCTCTTTTCAAACGTAAATTGCCTCGTTCAATATGCTGTTTTTTATTCTTGGTTTAAGGGCGTCTCTCATAACCAAATCTACCTTTACACCAAGCTGCTGGCTTAGAAAATCTTCAAGCTCAATAAATTTGAAAAGGCTTATTGTCTCGTAAAAATCAACTAAAATATCAAGATCACTTGTTTTCTTCTGTTCCCCTCTCACATAGGAACCAAAAAAACCGACAGTTTTCACTTTGAACTTTTCTTTTAGTTCAGGTTTCAGCGATTCTATTTTGTCTTTAAAATAAGGAAAGCTCAAAGTATCCTCGAGCAGAAAATATGCAGTTAGTTGTATTTAGTTTTTTTCAACTAATTATTTATTTTGGTAAATAATGGTTGCGGGTCCGAATTCCGGCGAAGGCTCCAATTCCCAGTCAGTATGATACTTCCCTTATGCTGTCATTTCCAAAACGAGGACAGGTTTTAAGATTAGATTGCATTTAATTAGAATTAGATGATGGAACGTTGGTGATGTGTTAATGGTGAGGAAGCATTTTCAAACGGTCGATGAATATATTGCTAGTTTTCCTGAGAATGTTCAAAACGTTTTGCAGCAGGTATGGCGAGCTATTCGGGAAGCTGCGCCAGGCGCTAAAGAGCTGATTAGTTACCAGATTCCCGGTTTCACATTGAGGGGAAGCTTGGTTTGGTTTGCCGCTTTCAAAGATCACATTGGGTTTTATCCAAAAGCATCAGGCATAGAGGAATTCAAAGAGAAACTGTCGGCTTACGAAATAAGCAAAGGAACCGTCAGGTTTCCCCTTGACAAGCCGATTCCGCTTGACTTGATCCAGGAAATAGTGCGGTTTAGGGTTAGGGAAAACTGCAAAAGCCATTAAAACAAGATTCCACAAAGCCACTGCACATCTTAAATATCTAAATCGCCTATTTGTTACTGGGGAGGAATGGTGTTGGAGTTACAACGTTTGTGCTTCAAAGAGTTCCCCGACCAGTGCATCGGATGCCCCGAATACACTGAGATTCGTCAAGATCAAAGCTCTGAGATTGCTTTCCTCGCAGGCATGAGCACTTTTGTCTTGCCGCAATTCACAGGCAAAATAGTAAAAGAATGCAAAAGGTACCACAAGCGCAAAGTCGAATACATAACATAAAGCTCCATAGCGAACTGAGCCGTATCAACGAATTCCGTGCAGACCACGGGCCAACTGATTGCCGGGAAGAAATTGATTATCTACTTTGCACGCCAAACACTTGATTTCACTTAAAACTTAATCCGTAGTTATGGCGCCGCTATTTAGAACCGATTTTGATATGGGTCAGAGAGCTCCGGTGGGATTTTGGTCCTTTCTACCGAACATTTGGGGAATCAAAACCGTTTGCTCCTGTATGGTTTACCTAAAAACTATTCATGTAATTTTGAAAAACCTTCTTATCCCAAGACAGAGAGTATTTTTCAGAACACGGAGGGGAAAACCATCAAATTCGCAGCGAAACAGGAAATTTCCATTTTAGCCGCGGTCCTCGCCGTCTCCTTTCTAATCAGGGTTGCCTTGTTCCCGCTTAAAGGCTACACTATAGACACGAACGACTTCCTCGCCTGGTTCAACATCGCGGCAACACATGGAATAAGACCCTTTTACAGCTCGGCAGGCTTTGCTGACTACCCGCCGTTTAATGTTTACATTTTCTGGTTCTTCGGCTCCATCGCCAATGCGGCGTCAAGAGTCGGCATCAACCCTGCCTACATCGTAAAATTGGCGCCTAACATCTTCGATTTGGGCACGGCGGTTTTAATCTTCGTTTTTGTGCGCAAACAATCAACCTTCAAACTTGCGTTGGTGGCGACGGCGCTGTACACCTTCAACCCAGCCGTAATCTACGACGCCGCTGTCTGGGGGCAATTCGACGCCATCTACACATTCTTTCTCGTGCTTTCCCTGATGCTTGCGCTGAGAAGCAGACCGAAGCTTTCCGCGGTAGCCTTCGCCCTTGGGATCCTGACTAAGCCCCAGGGGATAGCTCTGTTGCCGCTGGTGGCGTTTCTGATTTACAAGAAAAACGGGCTCAAAGAGCTGCTTCTTTCCGTTGTTACTTTTGCTGCAACGGTTTTCGTGGTTATTCTTCCTTTCAACTGGGGAGGTAGCCCAATCTCTTTCCTAACCAACATCTACTTCGTGGCTTACAGCGGGTACAAGTACACTTCAATTAATGCGTTCAATTTGTGGGGTTTGATTTCGGGCATGTGGGTGCCAGACGGAAACCTCTACATCGTGGGGTGGGTGCTTTTTGGGGTCTTCGCCGTTTTTACTCTTTACTTGTTGAACAAACGTTTCAAAACTTCAAATGATTGGATGGCTGTTTATGCCGCGTTCATGCTTCTCTTCGCGTTTTTCATGCTTCCGACAAGAATTCATGAACGGTACCTGTTCCCGGCTATAAGTGCGATGGCGTTGATGGTTCCTTTCATAAAAAGGGCAAGGGCAATCTACGCGGTTTTAACAGCGACTTTCCTCGTCAACGAAGCCTACGTTCTGTACTGGCTAAACAAAGCTTATCCTGGCGCTCCGAACTTGACTGGTGATCCAGTGGTTTTGTTGGTGAGCGCGATTAATTTATTAATGCTCATTTACGCTTCATTTGTGATGTGGGACGAGGGGACATGGCTTAAAGCTGAACAGCCGCCGCCCTTGCAATCTGCCGAGCGAGGTGAGCCAACGTGAACTTTGAATTGAACATCAACAAGAAAGACGTAATAACCATCATTTTAGTTTCGGTAGTTTTCTTCGGCATAGCTTCTTGGAACGTGGGTTCAATTCAGTATCCAGTTACAAATTGGCAATCCACTCAACCAGAAAGCTTCTATGTCAACCTCGGCGGAATGCAAAACGTTCAAACCGTGTATTTCTTTGTTGAAAGCGGCAACGCATCCGTCACGATATATTCTGGGTCTCCAGAAAACTGGACTTCTGTCGGAAATTTAATTCTTCAACCCTTAGGTACAGATTACTCAGTTTTTGAACAATGCACAATTAATGCGGTTACTCAGTTTTTGAGCTTTGATGTTAAGCCAACAAATTATGATTCTCGACCTGATTTCTATTGGAGTGTTCCCAACCCTTCGGATCGGCTGCCGTCACCTTTCATTCAAATCTCTGAAATTGGTCTGCAAGGCCAGAATAACAAGCAAATTCGGATCCTGACAATTACAGGCGAAAACACTACAGACCCAACTTTATCTAAGCTGATTGATGAGCAGAGCAAACTGCAGATCCCGCCTGATTACATGTCTAAGATGTATTTTGATGAGGTCTATTTTGCCAGGTCTGCTGAACAATACCTGCACGGTCAGATACCTGATGAGAGGACTCATCCTCCGCTTGGAAAATTGATTCAAGCCTCAGGCATAGCAATTTTCGGCGAAACTCCATTTGGTTGGCGAATAATGGGCGTAATATTCGGGACTTTACTTGTTCCCTTGATGTACCTTATAGGAAAGAAGCTTTTTGGAACGTGGATTGCAGGTTTCTCAGCGGCATTTCTGTTTACATTCGATTTTATGCATTTTACAATGGCGAGAATAGGAACCGTAGATACGTATGTAGTATTCTTCTCTTTGCTTTCACAGCTATTTTTCCTAGTTTACTTTATGAAAGTCATTAAAGACGGTTGGAAAACTTCTGTCCTGCCGTTATTCTTAGCAGTAATCTTCTTTGCGTTAGGAGTCTCGACAAAGTGGTTCACAATTTTCAGCGCCCTTGGCATGCTCGCACTGCTAGCGGCTTACAGGATTAAAGGCGTCAAAAAACTAAAAGCAAGCCTTGGCGAAAAATACGTTGCTTTCTTTAACTATCCCTTTTTCCTGCTGCTAGGGTTCATAGGTTTAGCGGTTGTAATTTACTTTGCAACCTATATTCCTGACATGCTCGCAGGAGACTCTTTTGGTTCGATTCTTAATCTGCAGAACGCAATGGCAGGTTTCAGTCAGGGACGGTAGACCAAAATTCCTCGACTCCATGGTGGTCGTGGCCTTTGATGATTGGCGGTCCAAATCTGCAGGTTCCGCATTGGTTTGATATAACCTACCTGCCAAATAACGTTGACTCTACAATCACAACGATGGGTAATCCAGCTGTTTGGTGGATTGGCTTCGTTTGCGTGCTCACGCTTGCCGTAATTGTGGTGTATGAAACCGGGTTGGTTCAAAAGTTTGTGAAATATTTATCTGGACAAAAAATGGGGGCGCAAAATAAATTTAGATTGGAGTTACCTGCAGTGTACATTGTTGTTGTGTTCTTTTTCTCATGGCTTCCTTACATCGTAATTTCCAGGTCAACTTACATTTACCATTTCTATTTGAGCGTGCCACTTCTCTGCTTAGCAACAACTTATTTCATTAACAAATACTGGAACACTCGTCTTGGGAAAGCCGCTGCCATAGCCCTATTTGTTTCAGTCGTGATTCTATTCATAGTTTTTTACCCGGTAATTTCAGGAATGCCCGCCCCCGTAACATACATTCATAAACTCAAGTGGCTTCCAGGTTGGTTCTTTGCTCCATGATCCAAAACAGCCTCGGCAACACGGTGGTGGTTTCTGTCGTTCTTCCAGCTTACAACGAGGCGGATGAGTTGGGCGCGGCTGTGGCAGAAGTAAGTCAAGCCCTAACAGCAGCAGGCTACCCCTACGAAATCGTCATCGCTGAAGACGGCAGCACCGACGGAACAGCCGAGCTCTCCGAACAATTAACCCAAAAGTATCCATTTGTCAGGCATATACACCGAGAAAAAAGGCTGGGAAGAGGAACAGCGCTGAACAATGCGTTCCAGAATTGCAGCGGCGAAGTTTTGGTTTACATGGATTTGGACCTTGCCACTGACCTCAAATCGCTAAAACCTCTCATTGACGCCATCGCCGTTGAAGGGTACGAGGTTTCGACGGGTTCAAGGATGCTTCCTGAAAGCAAGGTTGAACGATCAACCCGCAGAAGCATAAGCTCCAAAAGCTACAATTTCCTTGTCAGACGCATGTTGGGCTCCAAAGTGCGGGACCACCAATGCGGTTTCAAAGCCTTCAAAAAAGAAGCCTTCTTGGCTCTGTTGGGCGAGGTGAAGGCTACTCACTGGTTTTGGGACACGGAGATACTTGTGAGGGCACAACGTCATGGCTTCAAGGTTAAAGAGATCCAGGTTGAATGGACAAGCGGCAAAGGTACAAAAGTTAATTTTGCTAAGGATTCTTGGAACATGTTTTGGCAAGTAACCGAGCTTTGGTGGACTCTTAAAAGAAAAGGCTAAGGCTGCCGACTTGCGATAAGAACAAATGACCTTGCAACTAACGATAAGCCGCCGATCAAAATTACTCCAGCCCAAAACACGAACCACTCACTAATTATTGTGACATTCACCAGATAGGTGAGTACTATGTAGCTTGTTCCAAGCCAGAAAACGAGATTTTCAATTGTCTCCGCTTTTCTGGGAAGCGGTGAGCAAAGCCAGACTCTGAGAACTAAAACCCCGACTTCAATTATGCCTAAGCCCAGGCAAAACTGAAATGCTACCTTGTACAGCGAGATGAAGGCTGCTGGGTTTTCTGGAGCTGGTAATTGAAGGCCTGTTCCAGGGACTGTGGCTAAAACGAAATTGTTGAGGAAATGGTTAAAGCTGTTCCATAGGTTTGAGCGGTCGTTGATAAAGTAGAGAACTGCAAGCATAACAAAAATGAGGCCTATATACAGGGCTGAAATCAAGTTTTCTTTTTTCTTATCAGGCATCGCTTGCAACATGTCGAACTTGCTTTTGAAGCCCATTTGTTATCCACTCGTCTATAGTCTCTTGTAACATATATCTTTCTCTGCAAGGAAAAAACGCATGTTTTTAAATAGTCTCAGCGGATAGAATACGGTGACGTTGGAGGATCTGCATGCCCTATTGCTTGAAGTGCGGAAGCAAAGTCGAGGACACCAATACTTTCTGCCCAGAATGCGGAACCCAACTCAAAGACGCACCACAAAGTGCAGCGCCCACACCTGAGTCTACTCAGAACGAGCAGACTGCTCAGGAGAATCCGCAACAGCAGACGCCGACAGGCGCACCTGTGATTATGAAGCAGCAGAAACCTGAGGCAGGCTTTATCAGATATCTGGTCAGCGGGTTAATATTAATTACAGTAGGCGTTTCCGCGATAATTGAATTAACTAACCCCTCAATAGCGGTAGGTACCCTTTTGGCTGTCATGGTGCTTGCGATAGGTTTGATTGTCATACTCGGCTCCGTCTACTACGCTTTTTCAGGAAGAAAACGGGCGCACATCCAATCAGTAGCGTCACCTGAGAAAAAGCCGTCTCAGCCCGAGGTCTAAAACAAAATCATTCTGTCATCCAAACACTTGATGATAGTCTCGGTTAGCAGAATAGTGCTTCGCAACATTTCCCAGTTACAAATCTGCTTATATGCTTCTCCTTTAAATAATAAAACAGCAGAAACCAACATCACTTGGGGATTTGGAAATCATGAGTGAATTTGTCCAAGCGACGGCAGACAGAATAAGGAAACTAGAAGTTCAAGGGGCACGAAACGTTGCGATCGCGGCCCTTAAAGCGGTCCAAGCCCTCGCAGATAACACGAAGGCAAAAGACAAGAATGCTTTCCTATGCGAACTCAGAGAAGCTCAAAACACGCTTTTTGCGTCAAGAGAAACTGAACCTTTGATGAGAAACGCCATTCGATACGTTATCACGCAAGCCGAAGACAGCAGCACCGAAAACGTCGACGTGTTAGGCGAGTTAGTTGATTCAAACGTCAGTTTGTTTTTGCAGAACCTTGAGGCTTCACGGGAACGAACCGCGGAAATAGGGGCCAAACGGATCCGCGACGGTATGTTGGTTTTTACCCATTGTCACTCGTCAACGGTAACACGCATGATTGCCAAAGCCAAAGCCGATGGCAAAAACTTTAGCGTAATTTGCACCGAAACCCGACCTGCTTACCAGGGAAGGATAACCGCACGGGAAATAGTTGAACTAGGGGTCCAAACAATTTTTATTGTCGATTCAGCTGCTCGTTCCTACATGGGAGACGTTGACATTGTTTTTGTCGGCGCCGACGCCATCACCTCCGAGGGCAACGTTGTAAACAAGATTGGCACCAGCAGCATAGCAGTGTTGGCGCATGAAGCCAGAAAACCATTCTACGTTGTTTCGGAACTGCTGAAGTTCGATCCGGAAACTCTCAACGGGGGATACGAACGAATTGAGCAGCGAAACCCAGCGGAAGTGTGGAGTGAAGCGCCAAAGAACCTGTCGGTGCGGAACCCAGCTTTTGACGTTACTCCAAGCCGTTACATTCACGGACTAATTAGCGAAGAAGGCATCATCGCACCTCAATCAATAGTTGAAACCGTGAATCGAAGCTACCCATGGGTCCTCAAGCAGATTTAGGCTTTCCAGTGCTCCAACGCAGCTTTTAGTTCGCTGTGGGTTTTCGCGTACTCTTCCAACGTCATTCCTTTCAAAATAGCATCAACTGCTTGCCGCATTGCTTTTGAACCGGCTACTGTTCCGTTGGGGTGTCCGTGGATTCCGCCTCCTGCTTGGATGACCACGTCATTGCCGAAGGTTTCAAGCAGTGCTGGAACTAAGCGCGGGTGTATTCCTCCTGAAGCAACGGGTATAACAGGCTTCAACGTGCCCATTGATGATTTGCATGCATCGATGTTTTCGAGGACTTCAGCTTTGGTTTCACTCATTTTACCAACAACCGTGCCAACGTGGAGTTGGTCAACCCCGATTACCCGTGCAACAGTGGCAATGGGACGCATGGCGATGCCGTGTTGCTGGTTCTTGGTGAATGCGGCGTGCCCTGCCCTGTGTGCGTGGATGACAAGTTTGAAGTTTTGATCTCTCAATGTTTGCAATGATGACCAGCCCGTCGTCAAGATATCAACCATAACGTATTCGCCGCCCTGAGCCACAACTGCTTCCGCACGTTTCAGCATGAGGTTGGTTTCGGCGGTGATGTTGACCATGTAGACTTTGCGTTCCCCTGTTTCCTGCTGCGCCTTGTCACGGCTTTCCAGTGTCTGTGAGAGTCGTTCTTCGAAGGGGTTGAAGGTTTGGCTGCTTAGGTTTTCATCGTCTTTTACGACGTCGCATCCGCCGCTCCAAGCGTTATAAGCGACTTTAGCGTGGTCTATTGTTTTCAATCCGAGTTTAGGCTTGATTATTGTGCCGACCAGTGGGCGGCTTGGAATTTTTAGAAGGTTGCGGATTCCCGCTATGCCAATGGCGGGTCCTTTGAAGCTGCCCAGTAAGGCTTTTGGGAAATGAATGTCGAGGAGGCGCAGGTTTTTGAGTGCTTTTAGCCCAAAGACGTTACCTGCTACGCTGCTCAGTATATTGGGCATGTTTGCGGGTTCAAAAAGTTCTATTGGGTATGCGATTTTGATTACATTGCCTTCTATGCCGAAAACGTGGGCTGCCAGACGTTTCACGTAGGGCTTCTCGGTTGTGAGTTCAGTCCACGTGCCGACTGAGCTTTCTGCGGCTACCCCGCCTGCGGCTTCTTGGAGGCTTATGCCTTCGGGTTCAACGTAGAAGGTGCAGGTTAGGTCGGTTTCTTTAGGTTTGTAAGTTGGGTCGATAAAGTCAAGGTATTTCACAGTTTTCCACTCTTAGGCTAGGTTCAACTGGTTTTTCCTTAAAATCTTTAACTATCACTAGCGTTGCCTAGCTAAAAAGTCTGACACCATTGAAGAAAGAGTTCAAGAAGAAATGTTTGGCGTTGATCAAGTTAAGTCTCTACTATTTTTATGCCTTCATCAGTAAGCATGTAATATACATGGTCGTCTCTAAGTCTCTTGAAAGTGTTATCGCTCTTCTTAACGTAACCTCTGCGCCAGAGTGTTTGTAGAATTTTATGTACTTCTTTGTGTGGCTTGTTCAAATGAGTTTCAATTGTTGTATACGTGCAGCCTCTATAGGGTGATGAGTTAGCATAGACAGCATGCAGCAACATCAATTCAGCTGTAGTTATTTGCACCTCATCTTCTTCTGTCATGCGTCATCACTGAGTATGTTTCAGCAATTGATTCAGATTACTTAAGCTTTATTACCAATTGCAGTACTCCGCAATTTGTCGTACACAAAAACAATTGCAGCAATTGAAGAATGATATTTACCATTGCAATGCAGAATTAGTATTCCATTAGTCATTTAGGAGTTGATTACAATGAGCAAAGACATGGCGGGTTCTGTCATGGATATGATTAAGACACCCTTAGGGTTCGCTCTAATGTTGATTATCTTAGTCATACTCGCGGGAATTACAGCTGCAACTGCAATTTCTGGACAATTGACTGCCGCAGCAGTGAGAGTTAGAGTCTTACGACTCAACCACAAATGCTGCTGGCTTCATTACAATAATTGTGATTCTCGCTGCAGAGCGTGCAAAAATACTTTGCACGCGCAGATTCAACCTTATTGGAAAATAAGGACGAGATTACAATTGTTAGTAACTTCCTTCTCCTTTCTTAGTCGCCCTTGACTTTTAGATTCTTGACGTGAGAATGTGTGTCGTTTTCTTGAGCAATTGTCCAGTGGCTCAAGCTTAAGTTCAGAGAACTTTTTGAGTAAATCTCTCTGCGTTTCAGTGCCCATGACGCATGTAGTACATGGTAGATGCTAGTACCAGTTGTTCTGTGTTAATTAATTGTACATCAGTGTAGACTCAACAACTGTCAGCGCACGCTTGAATGTTGTAAGGCTTCGAAACATGTGGATTAACATGGTTTATGTTTATCAAAATCACATTCTTTAACATTTTCCGTATGTAAAAAACGAAATCTCGCTGTACCTTTCATATGTTAAAATATAATTAGGGTTGTAGAGCGTCTAAATAGCGGTGTCACTTTGTATACGCATATTTTCGTACACAATTGCTGCGAATCTCAGCTCACTCCTCAATAAGCTCACTCACTCAGTTGCAGACACAATCACAATTGATGCAGAAGGCACACAGTTGTTCACTCCAATTGAGCAGCATTCCTTTAGTGTTGACAGAAACTCGCTCGAACTCGCAGAACTTCCCTTCAATTGTAGCCAACCACAGCAATTGTACGTATGCATTAAAGGCTATACTCTATCATCTATCTAACATGACAGCTATACTATGCAAGGTATGTAGAGCTACACTACATCTAGCATCAGTAGATGGAGTAGAGTTACATTGGCAGTCAATACGTTGTCCATGCGGAGCACTCTTATCTGTGCATGTGACAATTGATACAATGTACGTAACAGTAGTAGACTCAAAGCTAAAGCACAAAACAATTGAGTTCGAGCAATTAGAGTCCGAGCTTCAAGCAGTCTGACATATTGGTGATTTGAGCGCTAAATGCTTCTTGCTTCATGACATGCTTTATGGAAGAGTTTAAGTTTGTGCACAACGAACGTATCTGATTCTACTAGTTCAATCTTGCACTTATCGCATGCCATTGGTAAGTTGTTGCGCGCTCTGTAATTTCTAATTGTAACGTAGCGCAAATGCTTAAGGCGTTTGCGCTTAAAGTGTGGATGCAGCTTAGCATATTTTCTTCTGCACTCGTGAGAACAAAAATGCCCTTCAGTAATCATCAACAATTTTCCGCACGTCATGCAATTGAAGCGTTCAATTGATTGAGCAATTTCGAGCTTCTTTGCATCTTCAGCAATTGCATATTCTGGTTCAGCCAACATAACTCTAAATTGTTTGTTGCGATTTTAAAGGATTCCATGTTTGCAAATACATGTAATATAGTGATTACGTTATGCAAAAAGTTGCAAGCATGATAAGTCATTTATTCTTTCAAAGCAATTATTCTCTTGTATGTCAACCAGTGTAGAAGTATCTAAAGACTACTCTACTCTCCTAAATGGCTGCATACCTGTGACTGTGCTCAATACGACGCAATTCTAGCTCAATTGTTTTAGTAGAGCACAGTTACAGATGTGGATAATTATTTAAACCCTGAAGTCCAATAGTATTGTTGAGCTAGATGAGAATGAGTCGTATAGGACTTCAAAATAAATTTTAACTTCTCAGCAGAAAGAATCAGCGTCTGAGAGAACTTATAGAGTCAATCTGCGGTTCACACGTTCGCCATTCATTAGCCAATGCAACAGTGTCATTCAACTTTTTGTAGAAGCAAAAACAGCAGAAGATTTTCTGTCAATTGCTAAGAAAACTGCTCTTACAGTGCGTTATGAACATGATAGCAACGTCCATATGCTTCACATCTATTTTAGCAAGCACGACATCAAGTTAGCTTACAGAGCTTTCAACGAAGCAAAACAAGAATACTATCGTCAACATACTCATGAATCGTTTGTGTTCAAAGTCAAGCTGCATGAGTATGACGTCACGCTAACAAAACCAATTGCAAAGGGAGACTCAGATGCATAATGTCTGAGCGCCTAACTAATTATGAACGTTGCATTTGCTTAGAAGATCCGTTAGCAGACGCATACAAAGAATTGCAATTTAGCGTTACTCGCAATCATCAGACAGGTAAAGGTTGTGACTTCTATACTGACAATTCTGAAAATGAAGCTAAAAATGTCAAAGATTGCATATACGTCAACGACCCAGAGTGGTTTATGTCTCATGTCTGTGACAGATATGCAAAAGCAATGCCATTGATAGGAGTACTGGCTAACTCTAGTAGACGTAGAATACTGACTATCTCGTTCAACGATATCACTAACCCAATAGTGCTAGACTACATAGCGTACTTCAACATACACATTCTAGAGGTAGGAGAACAAGTAGGCAAAGATAAGGCGCAACAACGTAAAGTAAAGAACATATTAAAGCAAAAAATCTTAGCGCTGTATATGCCATTAGAGAAAAGAGAGAAATGTGGTGTAGCGAATAGTCAAGACGCGTATGAAGAATGGCGTGAGCATCAATTTGGAGACGCATTTGATCATGCTCTATCTATTCAGCGTGAATATGAACGTGAATTTCTTTATCTATCTTAGTTTTTCTAGTCTATAGTAGGCAGTGTCGCTGTTCGTCTTTCTGGACGCGCGCACTTTTTTGACAATTTTTATTCAGTCTGATAACTCACAGTTTTGCGCGCTTGAGCATGAGCAATCATTCATTCAATAATGTGCATAAGTCTTAAAACTAAAACTTGCTAATCACTAAAGAGAAAGTAAGAGTTGACGCCTAATGACTAACTTGGTTAATTTACTTACGCTAGAGAATTTGACTTTACTAATTGCTGTTTGGGGCGCAGTTCTATCGACCTATAAAGTTCTTTCTGACCATTCAAAGAATACTCGCAAACTAAAAGTTGAAGTTGCTTATGGTTTTCTAAGTCAAGGGAATACTGTCAGTGCAGCCACAATTAGTATTACAGCAATAAATACGGGATTTAGAGACATCACCCTAAACTCAATGGGTTTTGTGTTTCCAGACGATAGAAAAAGCATTATGTTAGAGCCTCAAGGTAACGTAACTTTCCCTCACACGTTGACTGAAGGAAATAACTGCCTTGTTTGGAAGTTTCAAAGACAATTTGCGAGTGAATTAAAGAAGAATGGATACAGTGGCAAGGTCAACGTCAGAGGATATTTTCAAGATGCAACAGGAAAGATGTTTACAAGCAAACCGATGACTTTTGACATTGAACAAGCTCTATCTCAAACTGATTGATTAAAAATCTGCAAAACTAACGCGCTACTCGCTATCACTTCTTAACAATCTCTATTGCTACGTTTGGTTGTGTGACATTATAGTAAACCGTGTAAGTTGCATTTAGCACAACGTGCGCATTCACTGCTAAGGTTTCATTAGCGAGAAACGTTCTGCCATCTGCAAATGTCATTGATACACCATTGCCTATGCCATTGGGGTAGCTGCCATTAGCGTAAGAAAATGCTAGATATGAATACGCATTCGCAAGATAACCTGTGTACGTAGCAAAACCATTGTTTTGAGAATTTCCATTAGAAAGAAAGTTGTTATTTTGAAGCAACCCAGATGTGTAGACGCTGATTGCAATTGCGATAATGGCTATGGCAACTAATGTGATTACTTTTGTGGTTCTTTGCACGCGCATAATGAACTATTATATCTCAAGACTTAAGTTCTTTTCGGTGAGCTAAGTTCTTAATTGCGTGCTATGGTGTTTTGAATGAGTCAAGCTCATAGTCAATCAGGGCTTGAACTGTGAAGATCTCGAAGGTGCTAGACATTCCATCAGTAAAGATTTTGCTGTTTATTTGGGAAAAAGAAGAAGTAAGGTACACTGACTTAACAAAACTCATTTTCTAGCAGAAGAGCATTATCCAGTAATCTGAAAGAATTGGAGAGAGAAGAACTAGTCAAAAGGAGAATCGTGACAACCAAGCCAATCCAAGCACATTATTCTCTTACTGAGAAGGGTCAGAAAATTGCAAAAGGCTTTGACAATTTGAGAGTTTTACTTCAGCAATGATTTGAAGACTGAAGATGAGTTAGCATGGCGCAACAAACGCAATGAAAATACGTGATTTTGACATACATAAGTTTACAATAATTAAATACTGAAAAAGCTAAACTGTTGATGCGTAAGTGCAATTGTTGGAAATGCTGTAGTCTTCTTGACTCTAACTTCTCTACAGTGTTTTTTGAGTTGCAGCAATTGATGGTTGTTTCTTTCTTGCGCTGTTGAATTCGACAGTCTTTTATGGCAGAAATTCAGAATAGAATCTTATGAACTTCAATGGAATAATAAGCAATCTTGCTCCCGCAGCAATTATACTTGGAATTGTTTTTATTATTCTTGTAGCTTTTGTGAGAAAGCATCAATTCTCTAAAGCAGCAAGAGAAGCAATTGAGTCACAAGTATCTGGATGCTTAGTGAACGCTATAGTATGGGAAATACTTGCAATTGCAGCAATTTTGTTATCACTTCAAAATGTTAAACTTTCAAATGCGTATTTGCAAGTTGTAGGCGCTAATAGTGTAAGTGCTGTGCTTTTTCCTTTGTCATTCGTTATTGTGCCAATGACTTTTTCAGTTCATAAGGCATACCCTCGTTATGATTGCAGAATACTTGCAATAGTAATTTTTATTGTAGCTGCATTTGTTCTTGGACTTTGTTATTATTACTTTTGACAATAGCGTTCTATCTAGTTCATGCTTGTAGCGTCACTCGCGCAATGCAGCTTTAAAAGATATTTTCAATAGGCAATGAAGCAGATTATTCTATTGTGGAGTTTGCTCTCTTAAACCCCCACGAAAGTAGTGCAGCAAATACGGCTGTGAGAGTGGAAGTGATTCCAACCACTCTCACAGTTGAGAGGAATAAACATGGAGCTGACATTTCAACAATACTGCGAATTAATTGAGCATCTGATTAATGCGCAAAATCGCAAAGAAGCATCCAGAACTACCGTCACAATTGATGCTGAAATTAACTTAGAAATTGACAAGAGAATGAAAGCAATAGGACGAAGAGTAAAACGCACAGTAAGACTTTGAAACATACTGTTGAAGTAGCATTTGTAATACTTGCTAAGTTACAGCAAGAAATGTTAGTCGTTTCTAATACATTTGATTGAATGTTTACTTCTGTATGCTAGTATTACAGATTGCACGCTCTTTGCAGTCAGGGATACGTATATAATTATTACAGTTCTCTATGTTTATTTACACTAAGGACGCAAAAACATATGAATGTAAAAAAACGAATCATACTTACATTTGTTATAATGGTTGCAATTGTAGGAAACTTGCTTGCAGTAAGCATAGTTGCAAGTGCAATTGGATTGACTGATATTAAACTAACATCACCAGCTATCAGCATCTCTTACCATAGCAACATTTCATATTCTATTCCTAATCAGCCAATGAGCTTATGGGGGTACATATCAACTCCTGACGCGGGAAACGTATTTCTTGAAGTCACAATGACAATCAAGAACAATGGTTATAGCAGTTTTCCGCAGCCATACCCAAGTATATTCTACGTTATAGCTAACGGCGTTCACTATTTGTATGATGCTACACACACAGCAGCAATTGGCACCATGGTTGCAGAAAATATGTTTGGAATGTCTAATGGTGACACATACACTGAAACAGTCGTGTTTCAAGTTCCATCAACAATTGCTTCTTTCACTATGCATTGTCATCAAACAAGCTTTACGCCATTCAACATTGTTTTCAATCAAATAAGTGCATAAGTAGATAGCACTAAGTTTGCAGCAATTTTGAATAGTTGCAAACATGCTCTTGTTAGTCATTATTTGTTAAAATAGCAAGTTTATGAAGTTGTTTTCTCAATTGGTGGCTGCATAAGCCTTGTAGTTTTAAATACGCTATTGATTATATTAAATTTGAGGCAGACGTGCTTGCGTAAAAAGAAGAATACGCGCAGAAACATTCGCATAAGAGTTGATGACACACACAGCAATGAATATCATCGTCTGTATATGCAACGCTATAATGCTAAGATTCGTGGCAAACGCGTCAAACCTCGTGGCAAATATAAAACAAAGAAGAAGGCGTAAAGATGTCTTACAAGAAAAAGAAAACTCGGTTCTTCAAAGACAACCAAAAACGAACTCGCATAATACCAGGGTGCGGTGACCAAAGAGCATCATTGTATGTTGATTCAAGCCACAGCGCAGCTTCAACTTTACATGAGCAAAGACTTGGTCAGCGCATAAGAGCAGAGCACATTCCATTGCAGAAAGTTAATGCTACTAAAGATGGCGTTGCAGTTGTTGTTCCTGAGCGTGAAGTTGACTTGAAGCTGATTACTGCTAAGACAGATGACGTCGTTATTCCACTTAATGACCATGAGACGCAAGCACAATTAGATGAGCGTGCTCAAGTGTTTGTGGAAGCATATCACAGAGGCGAAGTTATCCCTCCAGTTCTTCTTCACAGATTACCAAATGGCAAATTAGAAGTAGTTGATGGACGCAGTCGTGCGCGTGCATACCAATTGTTGGGTGTCAAAGAGTACGCAGCAAATGAGAATGGAATATTAGATGCATTTAACAATTCTCGCTTTGGCACAAGTCACAGCGCAAATTCAATTGCAAGCAAAGCAAGCAAAATAAATGCAGCAGGGCAGAAAGCGCTAAATGTTGGTGCATTCCACGTCGGACGACAACTTGGCAAATCTCAAACAATAGTAAAAGCAAACACTGCAGTACATCATAAAATTGGTGCAATAAAAAGCAAAGTTAACAACAAAATTGATCCGCACACAATTAAAACCAATATAGAAGAGCGAACGAAAGCAGCAAAAGAGCGCACTCGAATAGCAAATGAAAGAATTGCAAAAGCTGAGAACGCTGAGCAAGACGCAAAACTATTCAATGACTCACGTACAGCTTCTATGAATGCAAGAGCAGCAAGTAAGGAGCGACTTGATAATTTAGCTAAAGCACGCAAAGCTAAACTTGACAAAGCAGCTAACAGCGTACACATCTCAGCAAATCCTGAGTTCACCAAAGCAAAAACGTACGCAGTGAAAGCAAAGAGTTATGCTGATAGTTCTAACTCGAGAAGAGACTCAGCAAGGCAGTCACATAGAAGACGTTGACCTTTTCAATGCTCAATGGGAGTGCACTTTAATTGGGCAAAGAAATAAGCAGAACAATAAACTTTTTCAGATATCCCAATCGTCAGCAGCAATTTGATTACGTCCAACCTCAGCCAATTGCTCAAAGAGAAACAATTGTACGAAGAGACAGCAGCAACTTGGACATTCACAATGAAAGAATTAGACTGCGTCAACTTAAAGAGAAAAAGACACATCACATGATAGAAATCTACGCATACTTACGACATCAAGGATTCTCAGCAATTGCATCTACACACAAATTGATTCAACTTTTCAAAGATACTTCTCTTGCAATTGAAATCTCTAACAAATTTGAAGCTGCAATTAGCAAGATGTCAACGTCAATTGCAGTTGCACAATTGGAGAAGAAATGACTAACATTCCATTCATTTCTACGTTAATGATTTCTACTCTATCTACCCCATTGTAGACTATGCAAATATGTTACTATCACTTGTATGGTCAATTGTTAGATTCGCATGCTGCAAAGAGCGTGTCTTTGCAACCCTGGATACGTATATATTCATTACAGTTATCTTAAATCTTAAGACAGAAGGACAACAAATTGAAAAAAGATGATGGTACAATTGCAGAAGTTGGCAACAATTACATTATGCTAAATGATTCTAGAGATAGCATAATAATTTTCTTTTGCATGACTGGAGTAAGTGCAACTGTAGATGAAGAAGAATTCAAGAATCTTGCAGACATATTTGCATCTGCGAAGAAGCTTTTAGATGACGACAGAATTTCAGTTGCAAAAATAATTGCGTGCAGAGAAGAACAAACTGAGCAATGCTTTAGCAATTTGCACTTTGATAAAGGAACATGCAGAGAAACACCGTGTAGTCCAGACATGTTTTGCAAACTCTTTATTGATGACTGTTCTATGACGTTTGACATAGCATTTGAAGACTTAGACGACATCATCAAGCTGTTTGCAATTGCAATGAAAGCACTCAACAAGAAAGAAGAGTCAAACATTGCAGTCTCGTGAGGTGAATGCAATTGAAAGTAGAAGCATTTTGTAATTACTTGAGAAATAAAATGGCTGCTGACGCTGCAGTGTATGCATTTATGAATGGATTGTCTAAAGCAGAAGTTGATGCTGCAATTGCAAGTAAAAGTGATGATGATGTATTAAATGCTTACAGACATTCTAAGTACGATGGACACGAATACATTAGCAAAAGTGAGCTTGAAACTTTAATTAAGAAGTCAGCAAGCTATGAGCAAATTGAAGACGCTACTGGCAAAATGGTGTAATTGCATGACTACGTATATGCTCTTTGCGACTACGGAAACGAATATATGGAAAAACTTACTCTATAGCTAATTGCTCACTTCGTCTAACTTTCAAAAAAACTGCTTAGGAAATGTTTGTCAATTTCTCCAATTGCAATTGGAGAAGGTGACTGAGACTACATGTCTTCGCATCTTCTACAAAGTCTTAGAGCCATGACGACTCTTACGCCATAGTTCGTTATTCCTTTGTAGATAAGTTTAGTTGGCTTTTCAAGTCCGCAATTGTTGCAATGAGTTCCATTGCAATCGTCATACCAACCTGCTAATGCTCCAGATGGAAGAATGTTTGAACGATTTGACAATTGTTGTTTAGACATTTTGATTGCCTTCTTTTTGCTTTGGGAATGTTTGACGTTTTTGAGAATCTTTCACCAGAAATTGTTTCGTTTTCTTCTGGGTTACGCCCTACTTCAGGATGTTACTGTAGAAAGAAAAGCCAGTCCTTGTCCTTAGCTTACTGGGGATGGGTGAGCCAAGATTGTCCAGAGAAGAGGTCTTGGCTTCTGGGTTTGAGGTTTTGAGTTTTTGATTCTTTAGCTTCACCTGTCGGTGTTTGACAAGCATAGATAGATCACACGCCTATTGAACAGATGCCATTGAGCGTGTAATATTGACTACTGTAAGACACACATACAGAAGAATTATTGCAATTGTAACATTCACTTACACAAAACTTAGAATCTGATAACTCAAAAACCCAATGGAATGTTTGTCATTTTCGCTTGCGAAAAAGTTTCTCACCATTAAAGTCTACGACAAACTCAAAACCTGACTCAACCAATTTCTGAGCTTCAACAATTGTATGTGCAATTGCAGAAGAATACTCATCACTTTCAAAGTTAATCATTTGAATGTAAATTAGAGTGTTGTTGATTGACTTGTGCCCAAGCAGTCTCATGACGTGAAGAATATCTTTCGTCTTATGATACTCAATTGTAGCTCGCCAATGTCTGAGACTGTGATAATGAATTTGTGCAAGTCTTGGATTACCTAACGCAATTGCTGCTGCACGCTTTTGATGATTGAAGTTGCATATGACTGATTGACCGCTACCCGTACCAAAAACATATTTGTTATCTTTCTTCAATTGCATCAGCATAGCACACAACTTCTCAGATATTTTGAATTGACGTGCGTTGCTGTGCTTCTCAGGATTATTGAGCAAAACTATTCTGCTCTCGAAGTCTATGTCAGTCCATTGGAGAGAAAGAGCTTCTCCGATACGCATAGCTGTCTCTTTCAACAATTGCAGAATCGTAGAAGTTTTCTTTCCACAATACGCAATTAGCTGGTCTATTTCTGATTCTAATGGAATGAATGGAAGCTTATGTGTAGCTCGATACTTAGGTGGATTCCATTCTATGTTATTCATTGTTGCGTATTTTCTGTACGCTGCTACAACTGTTACTTTAGTCGCTGAACTCCATGTTGATTGCAATGCAATTGCAGATTTCACTGACTCTCCATCGCAGAGTTTTGCGCCTGATTTCACTAACATTTCTAAGAACTTAGAGTAGTTAGTTATCGTTCTGCTGCTATACCCATTCCTTTGCAATTGGAGAGAGAACTGCAACAGGCTGCTTGTCTGTAGATTTGAGTACGCCTTTTCCATACAATTTAATTGAGCATGTATTCCTTTTAAGACGTTCTACTTGTGCATGTGAATCAATTGCAACAAAATATAAGATAAAATTGGATTGTATGTATTTTAAATCTTTAACTATCCCTATTCGAGCATAGTTAAAGAAACTCCTCCTATAATCACCCAAGGAAAAATCAATCAAAGAACTACAGGTTGCAATCTAGTGGCAAATCATATTAGGAATTTTTTATAAATAGCAGGTTATGACTCTCCTGAGTAGTCCAACAGCAACTCCGTTTGACAATATGCAACAACAAGTTCTTATCTCACAATATTTGACATTTGCCCTAGTCTTAGGCATAGCTGTTCTGCTTGCTGTGTCAAATCTCTATTTTTACGCACCAAGATATAGGAAATGGGTCGGGATAGCAGGTATTTCTCTTGGAGCAATGGGAAGCGCTATCTGCATTGGAGTTATACTTCTTACCGTTTCAAACAATGGTGCGGATCTTGGATTAGGTGTCATTACCCTTTTTGTCATTGAAATTCCAGTTATGTGCGTTGGAGTCTTATCTGTAAAGAACAGGAAAAAGACATAATCAGACGGAAGTTATTCGAGCATAGTTAAAGTAAGCCTTCATATGTAAAGCAGAGAAGCAATTGAAAGAAGAATTCGGTCAAGAAACTTTGACTAAATTCAGTCAAGGAATTTTTACGAATAGCCTTTTATCGATAACCATTCGTACTGATTATTATGGGCTTTAAGAAAACTTCCGCTTTGGTGCTTATTGGGTTATTTCTGATCTCTATTGTCAGCTTTCAATCTGCAATTGTGAAAGCTCAAGCCAGAACGCTCATTGTTCCAGACCAGTACCCAACTATTCAAGATGCTATAGGCAATGCAAGTTCAGGAGATACAGTGTACGTCAAAGATGGAACATACAATACAGGGTTTAATATTGATAAATCATTATCGTTAGTTGGAGAAGACCCAGAAAAGACTATCATTCGTGGAATCGAACGATACCCATATTGGCAATATCCAACAATTCAGGTATCTGACGAAAATGTCAGTATTTCAGGCTTTACAATAACAAACTCCTGGGAAGCCATCGACATCTACAACGTTAATGACGCTTATTCAATTAGTATTACTGGTAACAACATTGTAAAAAATTTGTCTGGAATCGGAGCAGGGGGCGTGAATTTAGTTATCTTTGGGAATAACATAACTGATAACTCGAAAGGCGGGATAAGTTTTGACGGTCAAAACAGCATCATTTCTAATAACTACATTTACCAAAACTCATTTGGAATATACACGTCTGAGATTAAGAATGTGACCATCCAAGACAATACTATTTCAGATAACGGAGGAAACTCGAATTCGGAGCAATTTGGTGGACTGGATCTTCAGAGTTTTGCTTCCATCTTTGTTCATGGAAATAATATCGAAAATAACGTTGGGGATGGTATCTTGCTTGAGGGCAACATCAAAGCTTCAATCCACAATAACAATATAACGAACAACACTGTGGGCATAAAACTTGATAATTATCTTCTCGGAGGTATCTTCCATAGTGTGGGCACAGGCAATGAGATTTACAACAACAACCTGATCGACAATATCAAGAACGCTTTAGTAGTGCATACAGACGAAAATGATGCCACATGGAATGGATACATAGGGAATGGAACAGATGTTGTTTCATGGGATAGCGGTAAGGTTGGCAATTACTGGAGTGATTACAGCGGTCAAGGAACTTATGTTATTGACCAAAACAATACTGACGAGCATCCGCTAAGTCAACAAGTTCACATTTCTACAATAACACCTACAATACCTAATTTGCTTTCCATACTAAACGGTGCAATTATCGTGGTTATTGTAGTTGCATTAACTGCCATTGTCGCATTATTACTTTACAGAAGGCATCGAAAGACCACTAACTCCAGACAATTGACACCTCACTAATTGAAATCGTAGTTGAATGTTTGATGATTTTCACTATGATTTAGACCTTTGAGATGATTGAGGTAACTTAGACCCATGTCTTGAGACTAGTCATAAAGTATACCCCAACGATTGACTATGAAGAAATAACTTGTTAATTATTTTAACATTCCAATAACAAAAGAGACTTAGAGAATAATAGATATTTAGTCACAACTTGGAATGTTGAAAGGTCTTGAAATACTGTGTTTAACATGACCCATGTTGATTAAAATGCATTCTTTTCCATTGAAAAAAGAATTTTTGAACGCTTCTCTCAAAGACTTTCATATGATAAATTATAATTAGCTGTGTAGTGTGAGCGAAGGACTGTGTCATTTAGAATTATTCTTCCCAAACCAAAGAGAGCCTGATTGACTCAACAACTTGTTGCTAGACCCTTATCAGATTACCGTCAACAGTGTAGATAGGACTACTACCCTGACTGATATTTCCAGAAATCTAAATCCTAGCAGACACCATACTAATTTAAAAACCAAAAGGGCAGATATTGAAACTCCAAAGAGGGGGGTTGACCCTCAAAGGAGTTGGACAATAATAGTTAGACAATACAATGAATATAAAACCTATCAATTCTGCAGCAATGCAGTTTATGACAATTGGTGCATGGGTTTCATTGACTATAAAGAGCTGAAAGAAGAATTTGTAAAGTTTCCTCTTCCGGATGTCCCACAAAGATATAACAAAATGGTGGAGCTAGCTACCCTGTTCTTCCTTCCAGTCATCATAAGAGAGTTGCTAGAACCTTTTTATGAGAAGATTGAAGTCTCTTGTAACTACTTTCCATCCACAGGTCCGGACATAATTGTTTTTTCAAAGGATAGTCTCTTGTTAAAGATGGAGGTATTGAATTGGTGGATACAGTCATATCTTTCAGAGGGAAGGGCCTCAGGCATAAAAGACAATCTCAAGGGAGCACGCTACAAGGTCTTGTATGTAACATCCGACAAAAACTTAACAACATGGACTATGAATAGTAAACTCCTTTCAGGTCTCAAGAAAGCGCTCAAAGGAGTTAATATTTACTACTCACGTTACCAAATACTTCCAATTACTTATTTTGACTATCTTTTCAAGATTGATTACAGATTTGCTAAGGATAGAGCAATCTTCAATGAGAAAACCATCAAACACCAAAAGATTCGATTAAAGAGGTTCTTTGAGCAAATAGGGATTATTCCTCTTGTAAAGAGATAATAATAGAATAATGGCTAGACAGAGATTATCCTTGTTCTGCCTATTTCAATATTTGATTAACCCTTTCTAAAAGGAATTGTTCTCATTTGAAAATAAGAGGTTTCAATTCCGCCCTTTCCAAAAACAAGACACAATCCTCTTGTAAATATGGTATTATGTTTGATTATTTCTTTCTGTTCCCAATCTGGTTAATGGTTTCTGACTTTGTGATAGTGGGTGGTTTTATGTTGTTTGACCTATCTAAGAAACCTAAATTATTCAACTGTTTGATAGGTTATCATTTTCTCTTTCTAAAAATCTTGACTCCATCAAATTCTGTAACGTACTCGAATCCAATTTCAATCAACTTCTGAGCTTCCTCAACTGTTTTGGCAACTGAAGAGGTGTATTCATCACTCTGTTCGAACGCAACCAGATGTGTGTAGATGAGGGTGTTGTTGATGGATTTGTGTCCTAGGAGGTTCATGACATGAAGAATGTCTTTGGTTTTGTGGTATTCAGTGGTCGCCTTCCAATGTCTTAATGTGTGGAAGTGGATTTGAAGGAGATGAGGATTCGCTAACGCAACTGCTGCTTTCTTTCTCTGAAACCTGAAGTTACAAATTGTAGATTGTTTACTTCCTATTCCAAAAATAAACTTCTCATCTTTTTTTATTCTAAGTATCATGGAAGATAGTTTTTCAGATATCTTAAAACAACGAGCATTACTATGTTTCTCTGGTCTGTTGAGTAGGATTACTCCTCTTTCCAAGTTGATGTCTGTCCACTGTAAGTCTAACGCTTCTCCGATCCGCATTCCTGTTTCCTTTAGGAGTTGAAGAATTGTAGAAGTTTTCTTTCCACAGTAGGCAATCAGAGAATCAATTTCAGATTCAGTGGGAATGAAGGGTAACTTTGTTGTTCTCTGGTACTTGGGTCTAACCCATGATATGTTGTTCATTTCCGCATACTTAGCATAGGTGGCAACCACAGTCACCTTTGTGGATGGACTCCAATCCGATTTAAGAGAGATGACTCCTTTGACAGACTCAGGGTCACTCAAGTCAGCCCCATATCTTACTAACAATTCAAGGAACTTGGAGTAATTCAATATAGTTCTCTCAGAATAACCATCCTTCTTGAGTTTCCAAGAAAACTGAATTATTCCATCGTTCTCATGATTAGAGTATGTAAGTTCCATAGTATTTTTAAGTAAGTTATTCCTTTTAAAATATTCTATATCTGCATGTCTTTCAAGTGATAAAAATATTAGTTAAAATTGGATTTTATTAGTTTTAAATCTTTAACTATACCTATTCGAGCATAGTTAAAGAAACCCCTTCCGCAATCAACCAATGGAAAACAAAGAGACAATTGGAAAAAGAGTTCAGTTAAGAAAGTTTGACTTAGCTTAGTCAAGAAACCTGTACAAGAACGCTTTTATCGGCAGACTAATTCCAAACGTTGTTATGGGTAAGAAAAGATTAGTCATAACATCCTTGTTAGTGGCTCTACTCTTTGTAAGCGCAATTGCAGGAACGGTAGCTTATTATAATGACAAAATGGCGAACCTAAACAGCCAAGTATCTGAGTTAAAAGCAGTAATAGCGAATTTATCAACTCGCAACATGACGGCTTCATTGGGAATTGCTGAACTGTTAGGCAATGAAAGCACCTATATGGGTGGCTATGTTGCTACACCAATTCCATATAATTACCTTTACATAACTGGTTCAATAAGAAACGTTGGAAACGCCACAGCATACAATGTTGGACTACACGTCATAGCTTTTGATGCGACAGGCGCATTAGAAATAAACATGACAGTTCCATTGGATGGAATATTTGGAATCGATAACGCAACCAGAACTTTTGTTTTAGAACACTACGGCTATGGTAATTATGACCCAGCGAATCATACCTACAGCAACCATTACAGCTCAAGATTGTGGGAGATTGTGGATGGAAACCAGACAGTTGATATTGGTGGTGCGCCTGACTATTATGGTTCTCTAAGCATCATCAATGAAGGCATAGTTACCAATTGGACTGTAACACCTGTATGGACAGATGCGCCATGAGTCAAGGAGCTTGCTTCTATAGCTATGAATCGAAACAAGTCAAGAAACCTTGACTAAGCCCGGTCAAGAAATCAGTACAAGAGAGCTTAAATATAAATGAAAAGTGCTGCAACAGCAAGAACGATCAAAGCCATGACTAGGAAGAGGAATTTACTATTTGGTTCAATAATTGTTGCTGTGGTAGCGGGTTCTTTTATTATTGCATTGATCCTGCTAAATAGCCAATCTTCGCCGGTTGAGAAGACGGTACCGGAAAAACTGAGTTTGGGTCTTTTTTCAAACCAAACGAGCGTGTTGCAAGGGGGCGAAATTCAGGATGAAGTTAATGTAACCTCAAATCGCCCTGCCGAAAACATAACATTGAATGCTCAAACGGGAACAAGCGGCATAATTTCCATTTTCGAGCCCTCCGTCAGCCACAACAATTTTACAAGTTTTCTTAACATAAAAATCACTGATTCTGCCCCTACAGGAAACTACTCCATAAGTATAACAGCCTCAGGCGATGGCCAAACAGCAACCAGTTCTTTTGATCTTTCCGTTCTTAGTGCCAATGTCACAGTTTCCGGGAGAATTGAGATGTCCACAGGATATGAGAATGGATACCTAACCTCACTCGTGTTCTATAGCGAACAAACAAACACCAATCAAACGATACATATTCCACATGCTTCGATGCAAGGTCTATTAAACGGTCTTTTAAGCGATTATTCCGTTACTCTTCAAAATAACCAGACGTACATCGTGTGGGTGAATTATTTTCAGGGAGACGCAAGCCTTCATGAATTTTATCCCGTGCAGTATTATTTCGGCCCGTATTGATCTTTGCACCCGCAGGAAAAAACACAATATCTGGATTAAACTTCACTGGATAACCCATGCAAGACTTTCACCAAAGACATAGAGTAGATTGGTCGCACAGCAACTATAACCCACCCAATAACGTCTAGTCAAGAAACTTTGACTTGCCACAGTCAATAATCCTTAACGAACAGGCTTTTATCGCCTGCACTTGCTTAACACTAAACATGAGTAAAATCGGCAAAACCTTCGCTTTGATTCTCATTCTCATTATGACTATCTCAAGTATTGAACTATTAGTAGCTAAACATGCAAGTGCTCAATCAATCGGAAATCTGACTGCTCCAACTTTCACAGTCACACTAACAAACACCTCTTACTCTACACCACCTAGCCATTACGTTGACCCTCAAACAGGCGCAAACATCACAGTGCCAGGCTCTTTTGTCAATCAAGAAAACCTTACGTTTACCATTCAAAATCAACCAGACGTTACCTACTACATAATCCGATGGACAACACCGTACATGAAAAGCTGGAGTAACATCGAGGGATACATTGGTGGAGACCCTATGAATGCTACTGTTAAAGGAACTTCAGGTTCAACAACAATCTGGGTTCTAACCGGCAATAGCAATACGTTCCCAATATACGAAAATGGCAGTCTCGTTGACACGGTCGCCGGTTTCTCCTTTCCGTTTGGTTTTCAAGAACTCAATTTTGAAAACGGAGCCAAAATAGAATTTCAAGTCCAAGCCTCAAATGGTTCGCCTACTTACGTGTCAACCATCCTAGACGAGCACTTTTCTATTATAGGTGAAATAAGCGATTGGAGCAGCACGCAAACAATAACCATACCATCAAGTTCTGCTGCAACAAGTCCATCACCTATTACTATAACAACTCCTGCCGTTCCAGAGTTGTCTTGGTTGATGATTATGCTTTTGCTTCTTTCCGTGTTCTCTGTTGCTGTGATAGTTAGGCGTCTAAAAAACCTCGGACTGGACCAGCAAAAATTTCCTGGTGAAAGTGGTAATGGAATGTTTGACGATTTTCTGGCAGTCTATAATCTTTTGCCAGTAGTATTGAAACCTATTTCTAAGACTTAATAAAACAATTATGCAGGTAGAAATGTTTGACGTTTTCTCAATAATTTCTAATTAAAATTGATGTGAGACAAGCGGGCATTTTTGGTTTTCTCTCTCTGACAAATATAATCGATAACAGTATTACTGTTGCAAGAAGTGGCAGAATTATCAAAGTTGGAAACTCTGGAACGATTGATGTCTGTGACCCAAACGTTATGACTACGGTGTGGCTACTGTGATGATAAGTAAAACTTATTAGCCAAACATTTCCCTCCGAAATGGAATTATAATTAATTGTTCCGCCGTCTAAGGTGACGTTGAGTTTTGAAATATCTGGGATGAGGGATTGCGGAACGCAAACTTCAGTAAACCCGGTTGTTCCCGAAGGTCCAGAAACGCCAAAGCTTAATTCGTTTGTTGTTGAGTCAAACGTTAGGCTTGTAAGCGTTGAGTTTGAAGTAACGGAGAATACGTTTTGATTTTGGCTGTTGAAAGGTTCTATTGCAAAGTTGTATACTGCACTTGCACTTGAATAGTCGCTGTCACCTGACCACGTAGCTTCGATGCCATAAAAACCTGAGACAGAGGGATTCCACACGCAAGAAAAGTTTCCGTCATTGCCAGTTTTTAAGTAAGCTAAGTCTTGCCAAGTTGCTCCTCCCGTGACGCTGTCAGAAAGCTGAATTCCAGCATCAGGCAAGCCTGCTCCGTCACCTGTTAATGAACCTTGAATTTGAACGTTAAATCCAGAGGTTGTCGTGGAACTTATGCAGACGAATGATAAGTTCGGAGATGGCAGATTTGATGCTGGTGTTGGCGTTGGAGTCGGAGTTGGAACTACGGTTGGTACAACTGTTGGGGTTGGCGTGGGAGAAGGCACATTGTTTGCCCAATACGTATCACTAACATCGACTAATCCAATGCATCCTGGATTGCTGCTTGCCGCATCAAATAATGTATATACGTTATCTCCAACTACTATGATTCCGGGAGACCCTACTCCGTTAGTGTCCCAAATGTATTGTCCGCCGCTTAAGTATGGCTCTGATGGATATGCATCCCAATGGATAAGGTCAGAACTGTAATACCAATAAATCACTGGTAGTGGACCTGCAAAAAGGGTAGCTTGCATGAAATACAAGTTAGATGTAGGAACTGTAAAGACGTCTGAAGTTTCTATTGAATATGATGCCGTTAAAATCGGTGCCGAACCATAAATTGTCCATCCATAAGGAAATGACGAAGCAGATGTTGTAGCTAACAGAACTTGGCCGTTTCCATCTACGAAATACATGTAGTATGTGCTTCCGACAAGAATTACAGATGGGTTAAAAATGCTGCTGCTTCCAGCCCAATTCGGCGGAGAAAGAATTGGATTTTCTGAGTATTTAGTCCATGCCGAAGTTGAGTTCAAACTACTTACTGGACAAGTGGCTAAACCAATGCTACTGTATCCTCCACCAACTTCAGAACCATAAAACATGTACACGGTACTTCCATTCACGATTAAACATGGAGCTGAAACTCCGTTAGGATTTTCCCAAGATTGTGTTTGTGTGAGAACTTGTCCAATTACAGTCCATGTTTGTAAATTGGTGCTTTGCGCTAAACCTATAGTCCAATTTCCAGAAGATTCTTCTCCCGTAGGTGTGGCGCTGAAAGACATGTAATAAGATCCGTTAGCGTAAATGACAGAGGGGTCTTTCACTCCACTGAGATCAAAACTGTCTGTTCCCGTAAACACAGGACTTGTTGAAACAAAAGTTAGAGATGATGGAGGTGTTGGGGTCACTGGTGAGGGAGTGGGTGTTGGAGAGGGACCAGGCGAAGGACTAGGCACGCTAGGAATGTAGACAGGAGCTAGCGGATTACTTGAATTTAAGAATGGAACATAATTAACCGTTCCCAAATTCAAATTGTCTTTGAAGTCATAAATTTTTTGGCTAATTGCCTGTGAATCATTTGTTCCCCACCAATTGTAAGTAGCATCAATATTTGAGTTAACACTTCCAGCCAGTAAGAAATTATAATTTGAGTTGTTATAGATGTTGTTACCAGAAATCAAATAGCTGACCGACCCACTATACGAGCCTATGAAAACTCCATCAGTATTATTGCTGATTGTATTGTTTTGAGTGATTATCGTAAATGGATTATAGTTGCCGTACAAATCCAGTTCAATTCCGCGAGTATTATCAAAAACCAAATTCTCCTGTATCAAAGATTGAGTGGTATACTCCGAATTAGCAGTAGCATAAATCCCCATGTAAGAACCAAACACCAAGTTGCCGTAAACGGTTGCATTTCCTAGGAGATAAATTCCAGTGTAGCGAGCAGCGAAAACTGTGTTATTGCAAATAGTTCCTCCACTGGCCGTAATTTGACCCTCTACGGTGTTGTTGGAGATTATTGGGGCCGCTATTCCTTCGACATTAATTGCATCATTGTTACTTACTTGGTTAGTGCAATAAATTGTATTATTGTCTAATTTTGGTGAAACCGAATCTATCAGTATAGTCGGATACAGCTCCCATGTGGAAGTGATAAATGCGTTCTCAATTATGCTTCCAGATTTTGTTGCATCATTCCAACTTAGACTACTGCCCTCAAACTCAATTGCTCCATCTCCACTACCAGCCCCATTGGGTATGTTAAACACTATGTTATCACTCGACGTGCCTGTAGCATTTAACGTACCGTTTACTCTCAGGTAATATCCATTAAAATTGACTGTGACTCCCGGCTGAATCGTAAGCATAACGCTATTATTGACAAGTACATTTCCAACAAGCAAATATGGGCTACTTGCTTGCGTCCACATAGTGTCTGAGCTTATTATGCCACTTACGTTCGTACCGCTTTGAGCCTTGCTAAAATGGACATAAGTAACTCCAACCATCGTGGAAACTAATAATGCCACGATTAATGCCAGTGCTAATGCGCTTCTTTTCATAAGCACCAATCGCTAATACGTTTAACTTTCTCTAATGTTTTGTGCTGTAGGCTATTTCTAGAGCATTGGGATAAAAGGCTATTCGTAAAAGTTTCTTGACTGGGTTTAGTCAAAGTTTCTCTTATGTAAGGAAACGATCGAAGGCCAAACCAAACAGACTTCCGACTACCTTTCTACTTCACCCATCCACACTTAAATTTCTTTCACCAATGTATTTCAGACAACATTCTCTTATCAGCGAACAAAGTCGCACTACGGCTTCAGCTAACAGCCAAGGAAAACTCCATTCTTGACCAAGCAGATAAACTGCAGCAAACTTTAGAAGACATCCCAAGCTGCCCGTCCTACTTTACCGTGAAATCCCGCTCATAAGTCCAAACAGCCCAAACCACATTCACCAACTTACGAGCAACAATCTTAATCGCATCCTTGCTATTGCCTTTCCTAACACAAGCATCTCTAAACACAGCCGCCAAATGACCCTCTGGACAAAACCTAACATGAGACCAAGCAGACTCAATAAAAATACACTTAAGCCAACAATCACCCCTCGCTTCTTTTCCAGCAAACGAATGCTCACCAGACTGACTCACCCTCGGCACCAACCCAGCATAATGCGCCAACTTCTCAGCACTGCTAAATCGTTTAATATCGCAAATCTCCGCATACAACGTCAAAGCCGACAAAAAACCAATTCCTGGTATGGTCATAAGCAGCTCAACAGGCTTAATCTTTCCATATTTCCTTCTCAGCATGGCTTCAATTTTCTTAGTCTGCTCAGCCATAACATCCAACAGTTCAAGGTTCTGCTCAACCTCAAAAACGCCAAGATCAGAAGCTTCCCTTCTTCCCTTCAAAGTCCCCAAATTAACATCAAGACTAATATCTCGCTTCCTAAACTCGGAGCGGGTCCTATTCTTAACACTTGTAGACAACTTTGTTCTATACGACCGATGTCTTAGCAGGTTCCTAAGCCACCGCAACTCGCTGGGAGGAACATAACAGGTTGGCAACCAATTCATCCTCACTAAATCAGCCAACAACTTACTATCCACACGATCAGTTTTAACATCTTCTGCACGATATTTCACTTTCACCGGATTCGCCAGCAAAGGCTCAAACTCTAATTCATCCAAAAAATCAATCCAAGGCCAACAAAAACCAACCGATTCCAACGCCACCTTACTGCCTTTAGGAACATTCTCTAAAGACGTTCGCAATTCAGCTCTACTTGTCTTAATTCTCTCTGTTTTTACTATCTCACCATTCACTTTCATTATTGTTACCTGAGTATTCTTCAGGTGAACATCCAAACCAACCACCACATCGCTCAACTTCTCCTACCTCCGATATCACTACTGGCTTATCGGAGGTCTACTTAGAAAATCCTTTACATCCCGTCTTGACCAAGATTAGTTTATTTCTACTATCAGATTCAAGACTTTCGAATAAATTATGTTTCAACAAATGGATAGATTTCTTTTTGCGAAATGCAAAAAACGTTAGTTGAAATTGGAATGCGTGAGTTTGAAATCCTTAACTATCACTGTCTACGTCTATCTCAAGGTGGATAACGTTTCTCGATTGACTGTTTGGTGTGGTTTTATCCTCTGCTTTTGATGTGGTTTGTCTAAGATGAAAGACTGTTCTGCTTGCGGAACACTTTGTTCTTCTGGGAGAGCTAAAAGGCGCTCCTTCGTATTTTCTTAATGTGGGGTGTTTCGCCTGAAAAGAAAAATTGTGGCATTAACGCTTCTTACATTAATTGCTTTAGCATTTAGCGGAGTTAATTTATCTAATCAGCAAAAAGGGCTTTTTTCCACAACCTTAGGTTTGCAGCCTACCGCTTTTCCTTCACCTTCCCCTGAACTTACACCTGTTGTAACTCTTGCACCGCCAGAACCAACTGTTTCTTTTACTCTTTGGCATACAAATTCACCTGTTATCCAGCCACCGGCAAAACAACTTGCACATATACCTCCAATCTGCGAAATAGCATCTCCCCAAAATCAAACGGTATTGCAAACAAACAACTTTACGCTAAACGTAAACGTAGCTTCGTACTTTTGGATAATTAACAGTGTTTATTACGAAGCAGATTGGATTGAGGGAATTCACCAAATATTCGGCATCCAGCCAAATGGTATTGACGCACTTAATGCTTCAATAACTGTAAACTTTAGTGAAATCCCTGATGGAAACCACACATTAACGGTCTACGCTAACACTCATGACGGTTCCCATAGTTTTGCCACTGTAACCTTCTTAACTGAGAGTTATCCACCAAGCTTAACTAAGTCAGAGCCTTTTCCAACCCTAACTGTTGCCGCTTCTTCAGCAGCATCAGTAATGGTTGTGATTGCTGGTTTGTTAGTTTATCGCGAACGACACAAAAGTTCAAAAAAGTCAAGTTGACAGCTTCAGCGCCAAAGGCATCCTAAGCGCGATCGGCACTTTCTAAGCAACACTGGGGCAACCAAGGCATTGGTTAAAATCTTTAACTATTCCTAAATCTAATCAGTTTAGAGAGTGATTACTCATGGAGTTAAAGGTTGAACTCTTACCCATACTTACAGGCGGAAGCAGAATCGCCATCCTCAGCGAAGGAAGCGCCGACTCTTTGGGCGTGCACAGCTCCGACAGAATACGAATAAAATATGGCAACCAAGAAATAATTGCCATCGCGAACATCGCTGAATATTTTTCGAATAAGCGCATAGGGCTCTACGATGAAACCGCCAAAGTCCTCGGTGTGAAAGAGGACGAAACTGTTTCGGTGCAGTTGGCTCCTCTTCCTGAGTCGCTTTTCATGGTGAGGGCTAAACTTCATGGGGAACGTTTACGCGAAAAAGACGTCGTTACCATCGTCAAGGACGTTGTTGAACGGCATTTGAGTAACGCGGAAATATCAGCGTTTTTAACTGCCCTTAGCATCCATGGGCTGAGTGCAAGCGAGAACGAGGCGCTGTCGAGGGCGATGGTTGCAACGGGTAAAACTTTAAACTTCGGCGAAGGGCCCATCCTTGACAAGCACAGCGTCGGCGGGATACCGGGGGACAAAACGTCCATGCTGGTCGTGCCCATCATAGCCGCTGCAGGGTACACGATTCCTAAAACTTCTTCAAGGGCAATAACTTCTCCCGCTGGAACTGCGGACAGAGTCGAAACCCTCTGCCCAGTTAACCTTTGCATAGAGGAGATTAAGAAGACGGTGGCAAAGACAGGCGGCTGCTTGGTTTGGGGCGGCGCCTTGGAGCTTGCGCCAGCCGACGACCTCTTCATCCAAGTCGAGTACCCCCTTGGAATTGACCCTATGCTACTGCCTTCGATTCTCAGCAAGAAAAAAGCAATGGGAGCAACCCACGTGGCCATCGACATCCCCACAGGCATGGGCGCCAAAATCAAAACCCGAACAGAAGCTTACACCTTAGCTTCAGACTTTGTGGATTTAGGCAAACGTTTGGGCTTGAACATTCAATGCGCTTTGACTTTCGGC
The DNA here is from genome assembly GCA_963768425.1 of Candidatus Bathyarchaeota archaeon. Classification (GTDB taxonomy): domain Archaea; phylum Thermoproteota; class Bathyarchaeia; order Bathyarchaeales; family Bathycorpusculaceae; genus Bathycorpusculum. The sequence continues at coordinate 120,420 of CAVYHV010000030.1, forward strand.
GACCAACCATTGGGCTGCGGCATTGGACCCGCATTGGAAGCAAGAGAAGCATTAGCGACTCTTATGGGCGGCGGACCAGCCGATCTGCGCGATAAAGCCGTAAGCCTCGCAGGAATGCTTTTCGAGATGGTTGGAGCAGAGAACGGCCGAGCCAAAGCTGAAGAAATGATTGACTCAGGCAAGGCGGAGGCAAAGATGCGGGAAATCATCGCTGTCCAAGGCGGAAACCCTAAGGTGCAGCCCGACGACCTTCCAGTAGGCTGCGAACACTTTGAGGTGAAGTCTGACCGGGCGGGAAAAGTCATTTGGCTCAGCACCGACAACATCGTGCGCATCGCAAGGGAAGCTGGCGCACCCAAGGAGAAAGGCGCAGGCATGATTCTACATGCCAAACTCGGCGACACGGTGCATAAAGACAGCGTGTTATTTGAAATCTATGCAGACCGAAGCAGCAAGTTGACGTCGGCGCTGGAGCTTGCAAAGCAGCTACCCCCCATCGTGTTAACCAACAAGCCCGCGGAAAAAATGATTCTGGACCAGGTGCCTGAGAAGCTTGCACACGAAAAGACATTCAGCTTAGACAGGTAAAGCAACCTTGACACATAAGCCTATGATGTCGGAAGATGAAGCCCGAAAAAGACTTGATTGGCAAAACGGAGTTTACGAGATGCATCTGAAATGCAAAGAACCTGTTTCAATGAATTTCCTTGGTAAAACAATTGAAATCCCACCAAATGTTTTTTCCCCTGTACCGTGGGAACACAATCTATTGGCTAAAGCCGTTCTAAAAGAAGTAAGAGAAACAGATAGAGTTTTAGACCTGGGGACGGGAAGCGGCGTTCAGTCAATCCTCGCAGCCTCAAAATCATCTAATGTAACTGCGGTAGACGTAAATCCATTCGCGGTAGAATGCGCCAAAGCGAATGTCAACCTCAACAAATTGTCCTCGCGGATAACAGTTAAAGAAAGTGACTTATTTGAAAACGTTAAAGGAAAGTTTGACCTAATAATTTTTGACCCGCCGTTCAGATGGTTTGAACCGAGAGACATTGGGAAGGAAGCAGCGCAGACAAAGAATACCGCACTCTGAGGCTTTTCTTTGAAAAAGCAGAAAAATATTTGAACGATAAAGGAAGAATACTGATGGCTTTTGGGACGTCAGGGGACATCGTATACTTCAAACATCTCATCAGAAAATATGGGTTTAGAAGACGGCAAATACTCAAAGAAAACAGAGTAGGCTGGACTTATTTTACCTATAGATTAACCCTTTAGCCACATCATGTCAACTAAGATTTGACTAAGCTGTCGCCAGATGCTGGGCAACTTAACAATATCGCCAAGAGCTTGGAGACCCGCTTCATCTGATCAAATTTGGGGATAAGCAAGCGCAAGGATGTTTATTTGGAATCCATAAGGTATTTTTTGCAGGTTGATATGCGTTAATTTTAATAAAGGGATGGTGCAAGTATCCATAAAAGTAGGACAGAGCGCAGGAAAAAACAAATAGAGGGTAGTTTCTGAGATTTGACTAAGCGCCAAGCTGTTTGGGTAATGACTAAAAAAGTATTCAGTCTAACCCTGATTCTAAACGCACTCATAACGATAACCACGTTGGCGGGTATCCTATACGGTTTCTATTTTGCTTGGCCCGGATGGAGACCCTATTTCCCAAATCTAATCAGCGGCAACATCTTCATCATGGCAGTCATAGCTTCGTTCATCAATATTTTCCCAAGTGCAAGCATCGGAAGGAACTTCATACTGGTCGATTCCTATTCCACCATTACGTCTACGGTTTCTTCGTACTATTCACTTCCAGCCATCTACGTTATAGCTTTCACTTCAGTATCTTTAGTGATGCTGTTCCTTGTGAACTCATCAAACATGGCGGTTAACACAGGAAGATTTTTCCTCTTAACTGGGTTAACTTTGGTTCTCGACGATCTGCCCGATGTTTCAAAAGAGTCGAATCGACCCTTAACAAAATAAAATCGCAGGCTTGCCGAATACGTAGTGTTTTCATTGGCCTGCAGTTCCTAACAGGTGCCGTCACTTTCTACTAGCTCATCGCCATCCTATCTTCAAGTTCATGCATCCATCCACAAACATAGCCAACTACTTGACAATGGGCACACTGCTGGTGACAAGCCTCACATCGTTTGCCTGCGCTAAAAGAAAATCATTGGCTTAAAATCACTCCGCCCGACCCTAACGCGAGCCCATCATTAGTTTTTCTGCTTTAGGATTTCTTTTCCAATCGTTTTCGAGCTGCTGCCGACTGTAATGTAAGTGCTTTTTTTGGGTAATGTGGTTGGCAACTGGGGAAGCTTGAGAACCGGAACGGTGGGGTTGTTCAGACGCAGGTCGCGTGCCGGTTTGTGAAGACAACTATTCCTTCAACCCAGAATCCGTTCAGCTTCAAAGACGGGGAAGAGTCAATTATGTGTCTTATTTTGGCAGCGTTCCGTTTTACTTGCAAGCTTGGGCTGCTCTTGAAGTTGGGTTTACCTGCCCTTTGCCACACGTCGCCATGGCACGTTATCTCGCCGTTCCAGTTCTTAGTCTCTAAAACGAAAACGCCGTTTGGGCCTAAAACGATGTGGTCAATGTCTCCGCTGCTGTTGCGCAGATGTATGTCGTTTAAGAGGAGATATTCGTCGCTCAGGCTGCGGCTTAGCAGTTTGCTTACTTGTTGTTCGCCTGCCCAGCCGCCGTTGTAAATTCGGTACTTGCGCAGATAATAATAAAATGCGACTAACGGTGCAAGGGAAACAAGCAGTCCGACAAGGTCAAGAATAACCGAGGTCCAGGCGAAAACTACGCTTAAAGCCACAGCGAGATGATTAGGCGGAACAAGAAAAAGCAAAAAGTCGCTTTAGCCAGGTTCTTTCTAACTTGATTCTTCAGGTAGCTTCCTGAACCCTTCATCTTTCTCATGAATCAATCACTGAGACCTTTTCGTCTTGATGCTATATTACCTTAATGCATCTTGTGATTGTCACTCACTTAAAAGAAGACAAATCTTCATGGCATTTGAGTACAATTAGCAATCTTTATAATGCGCTTATATTCAATGAAGCAAGCATGACTGTTGAAAAGGAAAAAACTGCCCATGGAAAGCTTCTTCTTCCCGCTTTAGGACTTGCAGTCTTTTCTGCTTGGCTTGTCACAGTCACTTTTGAGCTTCTCCTGATCAATATCGCCAACTCATTTCACGTTCAAGTGGGAACCGCGGGTCTTGTCGCCGCAGTTGGTTCCATGTCCGGTATCGCCGCTGGGCTGCTGTTATCTGTCATAAGCATGCGTTTCAACCACAAAATACTTTTAATGATTGGATTAGCTTGCACCGGTTTGGCAGCGGTAAACTTTTTCTTAGCATCCACATTCGCTTGGTTATTAGCCACTAACATTGCGGTGGGAGCCGGAATAGCGTTTGCTACTTCAATGGCTTACTCGTTGATCGGGGATTTCTATCCGCTGGAAAAAAGAGGCAGAGCAATCGGCTGGATTGTCGCGTCCACAGCAATGGCGTACATCGTCGGGACTCCGATAATAGGTGTGATTGCCGGCATCAGCGGTTGGCGGGCGGTCATGATTCTTTTTGCGTTGCCAGTTCCTTTGGCAGGTCTGGTATTATCTTTTGTTGCGATTCCAAGCAAGTCAAATCAAGAAGTAGCTGCAACTAAAAGGGAACCCTTTTTGGAAGGTTGCAAACAGGCGGTCACGAACAGATCAGCGGTCGCCGCTTTATTCGTTACTATGTTCAGTATGGCTGAAGGATCCATTAGCTTCTACGCTATCTCATATTTCAGGTCTCAATTTGCGATTACTATCGCAGTGGGTTCCATCGTGATGTTGGTCGGCAACATTTTGTCGGCTGGAGGCGGGGTCGTCGCTGGTCTATTTGTCAATCGGGTAGGTCGCAAGACTCTTGGAACATTTACTTGCTTGTTCGCGGCTTTGCTTACTTTGTCTTTCACTTTCATGCCTACATTCAACTTGTCGTGGGGGTTGACTGCTCTTCGTTTTTGGTTCTCTGGAATGTCACTTACTGCAGGAAGCTGTTTAGTTATTGAACAGCTTCCCAGATTCCGAGGAACCATGATGTCCCTAAACACAACCTTCATGAACCTAGGCATGCTCTTGGCATCTTTCGCCGCAGCCTTTGCCCTCGACCTCTATAATTATCAAACGTTGGCTTTGATTCTCGGAGGCTTAGGCATAGTAGGCACAGTCATCTGGGTTGCACTGGTCAGGGACCCATGTAAAGCTCAGTAAAAACCTCAAACAAAAAAGTCTGAGTTAAAATAAAAAATATTGTTGCCTCAAAAGAGGCGGTGGTTTGTTGAGTTATTTCTTGTTCATCAGGTACTCATGCATTGCTTTTGCTGCGCGTTTGCCTGCGCCCATTGCGCTGATGACTGTTGCTGCGCCTGTTGCAACGTCTCCGCCTGCGTAGACTCCGTCTAAGCTGGTTTTGCCTACTTCGTTAACGCAGATTGTTCCGTGTCTCGGGTCGCTTTGCAGTCCATCTGTGGTTCGCTGGATAATTGGGTTAGGTGTCTGACCGATGGCGATGATTACTGTGTCAACGTCCATTGTGAACTCTGAGCCTGGGACTTCTTTTACTCCGCGTCTGCCTTTTGCGTCAGGTTCGGTTAGCTCCATCGCTATGCATTTCATGCTTTTGACCCAGCCGCTTTCGTCTCCGTAGAATTCGACTGGCGCACCGAGAAACTTGCAGACCAATCCTTCTTCTTCGGCATTTTCGACTTCTTCGTGTCTTGCGGGCAACTCAGCACGTGAACGTCTATAGAGTAAGCAAACTTCTGCGCCAAGGCGCATGCTGCTTCTTGCGCAGTCCATAGCTACGTTTCCGCCGCCGATGACAACCACGTGTTTGCCTATGCGTATTGGTGTATCGTAGTCTGGGAATTGAAATGCTTTCATTAGGTTAACGCGAATGAGGAACTCGTTAGCCGAGTATATTCCGCCTAGGTTCTCTCCGCCGCAGCCTGTGAACTGGGGTAAGCCTGCACCGCTACCGATGAATACTGCGTCGTAACCGTTTTTCATGAGTTCTGGGATGGTGTGGATTCTGCCGACGAGGTTGCCGAGGCGCAAGTCAACTCCGAGTTTCTGGATGTAGGATACTTCGTTTTGCACTATTGCTTTAGGTAAACGGAACTCTGGGATGCCATAAGATAATACTCCGCCGCCAACATGCAACGCTTCAAACATTGTGATTTCGTGACCAAGCTTTACAAGGTCAGCTGCTGCCGTTAAGCCGGCTGGACCCGCGCCTACAATCGCGACTTTTTTGCCTGTTGGTGCTTCTTTTGGGGGAAGTGCATAGCCATTATCTCTTTCCCAGTCTGCCAAGAACCGTTCTAAGCGTCCGATGCTGAGTGGTTCGCCCATTTTCCCGACGACACATTTACTTTGGCATTGTACTTCTTGGGGGCAAACACGTCCGCAGACAGCTGGCAATGCGTTCTTTGTCTTTATCAATAGAATTGCTTGATCGTACTTCTTTTCTCTGAGAAGTTTTATGAATCCTGGGATGGGGACTTCTACTGGACATCCAGTTGTACATTGGGGCTTAGGACACTGTAGACATCGGCTTGCTTCTTCTTGTGCTTCTGCTTCGTTGTAACCTAAAGCAACTTCGCTGAAGTTTTTAGCTCGAACTTTAGGTTCTTGCTTTGCCATTTCAACGGCTTTCTTGTTTAATTTTGGTTTAGGCTTAACTTCTGCCACACTTACAACCTCCACGCATTTCCCACAATATTGAACTTAACCTTTCCTCAGGCAACATAGTGCGTTGCCTCAGAATCAACTGGTCAAAATCGGTTTGGTGACCGTCAAATTCTGGTCCGTCAACGCAGCCGAACAGCATTTTGCCGCCGACTGTGACTCGGCATACCCCACACATGCCCATGCCGTCAATCATTATTGGTGTTAAGGTTACGATTGTCGGTATGCCATAGGGTTTGGTGATTTCGCTGACATCCTTCATGAGGATTACCGGACCCATTACTACGCAGCGGTCAAACTTTTCTTTTTTAAGTAAGTCTTTGAGGAAATCTAACCCTTTGTAACCGACTGATCCGTCGTCCGTTGCAAGATAAACTTTGTCACTGTAACGCTTCGCTTCGTCCTCCATCATTATGAACTCTTTTGTTCGTGCACCAAGAATCGTCGTTACGTTGTTACCTGCAGCCTTCATCGCTTTAGCTTGCAGCAGCAAAGGTGCAATCATTACGCTTCCGCCTACGCAGAGAACTTTCCGAAGTTTTTCACTTCAGATGGGTTGCCAAGTGGGCCTGTGATGTTGTCGATGCTTTCGCCTTGGTTTAGTAATCCAAGCGCTTTTGTGGTTTTGCCGACTTCATGGAACGCAAATGATACGGTTCCTTTCGCGGTGTCGTATCCAGAGATTGTCAGAGGTATTCTTTCGCCTTCTTTGCCGTTTATGACTATTAAGAATTGTCCAGCTTGCGATTTAGCTGCTACGTCTGGAGCTTCAACTTCAAACATTTTTATTTTCGGCGCAAGTTCTTTTTTAGTCACTATTTTGTACGTTTTGCTGTCGCCTCCACGGTTATTTCACATTTTGGCAATGCACAGATCTTTTTGTAGAAATCATCCAGTTTCTGACTGAACTCGTCAGCACACCTGGGTGACTCCTCATAAATCGTGAATCGCTCAAGCAGATTGTTCTTCTTCAACACGGTAAACAGTGCGGCCAAGTTGCGCTCTGCAGTGGCTCTTCCTTCTTGAAGCTTACAGTCTTGTGCTGAGCACACGACCGCCATTACGCCGTCGAAACCGCAGTTTAATGCATTGACCACGTGTACTGGGTCTAAAGACTTGAAGCAGGGAACTTCGAGAGTTAACACGTTTTTTCCTGCAAACACAGTGTTAGGGTTGTCTAACGCTGAGAAGTTTGACCATTGACAGACGAATGCAAGAATTGCTGGACCTTGGTTTTGAGATTTCAACTTTGCAAGTGAATCAGCGTAGCGGTCAACAACGTTTTCAAACTCGAAGCCTTTAACTTCGATAGCGTGATGTGGACAAACCAGTTGGCATGCGCCGCAGCCGACACATTTTTCCTCGTTTATTTTCGGAGTGGCAAATGGTTCGAACTCTATTGCTTTGTATGGGCAGATGAAAATGCATTTGTCGCAGCCGACGCATTTCTGCACATCGTAAACTGCTTTGCGAGAGAACTTTACAACCTTAACTGCATTGTCGTCGAAGCCTAACTGTTTCAGAACGTCTTTTGCTAAGACAAGCCGGCGATTATTAATTTTTGCGCCTTCTTTATTTCGGCAGAACAGATCTTCACATTGAACCGAAACAATATTTTTTACGCCTAAATTCAGGGCTTCAAAAACAAAATCAGTAGGGACTCTTCCTGCACACGGCAAACGCAGTGCAATATAGTTGCCAACTTTTAATCCCTGCTCCTTAAAGATGTCTTGAACTTCGCCTGTTGACGGTGAGTTTCCTCGACACATCAGGACAAGGGTGTCGACGTTTTTGGTTTTTTCAAGTGCCTGTTCAACAAAGTTTGACAGGTTATCGTAGGTGTAATATTGTGATTTGATAGCTGAACTTGGACAAGCGCTGTAGCAAATACCGCAAACTTGGCAGTCTTGGCTGCTGACTTCCACTTTCCCGGCTGCATCGCGTTTTATCGCATCAAAAGGGCAAATTGACTGGCAAACGTAACATTGGCAGCACAAGTCCTGGTCGATTTCAACTACAGCGAGACATTTTTCACTCATTCTGAAACCTCTTTTTATACACGCTGCTACTCTAAGCTGTTAGTTTAACGCTTATTAAAGGCTGAAAAGGGTTTCAGAATGATATAATCCTTTCCCCAAAAAATTATGAAATATTCAATATATTTTCCCCGCCATTATTTTCGGGTTCGACGGTTATTTTTAAGACGTGGTGTCCAAACAAAAACTACTAGGGCATAGCAGGGACTTTTGGGACATATGTTTATGGACGTCTACTAACTTATTGCAGCCGGAGTTACTTCGATGATGCAGGATTTCTTAATACCGAGAGGCAACAAAGGGTTATTCGAGTTGAGTTATGTTTTCTTTTCTTTCTATTTCCTGTAATATGGTTGTCGGATGAAGCTGTAGGCTTCGAGGGCTGCAGTGATGCCTTGACCCACTGCTGTTCCCACCTGCTTGATCGGCTGATTCGTAACATCTCCTGCGGCGAAAACACCTGAAAGATTCGTTTGCTGCTTCACGTCAACTTTAATGTAGCCATGCTCATCTGTTTCTACTCCGGCAGCTTTTGCGAGCTGACTGTTCGGGGCTTCGCCGATTTGCACGAAAACCGCATCCACAGCCAATTCACTGGTTTTACCTGTCGAATTATTCAGTAAACTTACGGTTCTGACTTGTGTGTCGCCTTTGATTTCTTGAATTTCAGTGTTCCATAGCACAGCCACGTTGTTCTTTGAGGATAGGTCTGAAACCAAACTTTCTTCAGCTCTGAAAGCTTGGCGCCTATGGATCACGTTGACTTGGGCGGCTAAACCTGAAAGATAAAGCGTTGTTATGCAGGCTGTGTTTCCGCCGCCTACCACTAGCACTCGCTTGTTTTTAAAGAAGGGTCCGTCGCATACACCGCAGTAACTGACGCCTTTGCCTCTAAATTCTTTTTCGCCTTTAACCCCAATTTCTCGATAATGAGAGCCCGTGGAGTATATTACTGACTTAGTTTTGTAGGTTGACGCTGAGGTTTTGACGGTTTTTTCTTCGTTTTTAAGGTCCATATCCGTGACGGATTCAAGTTCGTGGATGGTGGCGCCGACTTTTCTGCAGTGAGAAGTCATTTTCTCCGCAAGTTCCCCGCCGCTGATTTCCGCAAACCCGGGGTAGTTAACAACTGTGGATGCGTCGGCTATTGTTCCTCCTGACAATTTTTCGTCTAAAATCAGGGTTTTCAGCCCGCTTCGAACAGCGTAGATTCCAGCGGACAACCCTGCGGAACCCGCGCCGATTATTATGATGTCCCAGTTCTCCATAATCAAGCATCTCTTTAATTGAATAAAGTTTAGGGCGGTTTATGAATTGTTCGATTGTTTTTTGCGCCTTGCCAATAAGCTGATAAGGATGAGGTCAATTTATTTGTTGTAGACAACGTGTTTTGAGGTGCAGTTTTTTGGCGAGGTACAGGTGCACGGTTTGCAACTACATTTACGATGATGTTAAAGAAGGCTTGAAATTCAGCGATTTACCTAAGGAATGGGTTTGTCCAGTTTGCGGCGCGCCCAAATCATCTTTTGTTTTGTTGGCGGAGCAGGTTGAAGAGAAAAAAGCAGCGAAGAAAGAAGCTGAACACACCGTATCTGAAGTTCTGATTAACCAGATCGCTGAATGGGGCGTTCAATATGTTTTCGGCATCCCCGGTACTTCCACCCTGGGCGTTGTTGACGCGATACGTAAAACCAACGGAAAAGTGAAGTACATCCAGGTTCGGCATGAACAGACAGCGGCGTTTATGGCTTCAGCCTACGGAAAACTAACTGGACACGTTGCTGCTTGCCTTGGTATATCCGGTCCAGGCGCAACGAACTTGGCAACGGGTTTGTATGACGCGAAGCTGGATCATGCGCCAGTTTTGGCTTTGACTGGTTTAGTGGCTAGGCAAATGATCGGCCAGGCTCAATTCAGGAGATCGATCAATACGCCTTTTTTGAGCCAATATGCGTTTTCAACAAGATTCTAATGTCTGAAGACCAAACCACCATCGCTAGCTACTCTGGCGATTAAACATGCCCTTCTTAGACCAAGGTGTTGCACACATCGGGATTCCTAACGACGTACAGAAGCTGCCTTACGAAGCAGAGATTTTGCCGTTTGAAGGCAGAATGCCAAACCTCGCTTACGGGCAGGAAGAATGGCTAATTGAAAAGGCAGCCAAACTTGTCGACCAAGCCACGCGACCTGTGATTCTCGCTGGATTCGGCGCAAGAGGCCAAGGCACCAAACTGTTAAAGCTGGCGTCGAAGATTTCAGCGCCCATCATGGCAACCTTCAGAGCAAAAGGCGTCGTCGATGAGCATGAACAGTTGTATGTTAGCTGCCACGGCGACCTCGGTTCAACTGCTGCTGCCGAACTTATGGCTAAAGCAGATTTGCTAATAGCAATCGGCTCTTCGTTTTCAGATTTGACTCATGTTCCCCGTAAACGCACTGTGCAAATCGACATCAACCCGCTCATGATTGGACGCAGGTACCCTGTTGAGGTAGGGTTGCTTGGGAACAGCGCTGTGCTCATTCCGAAGTTGACTGCGTTGGTGCAGCAGAAACAGAATGAGGGTTACTTAGCTGAGGTTGCTCGTTTGAAGCAGGATTGGTTTAGCCAAGTGGAGAAAGAAGTTCAGGCAGATAAGAAGCCGATTAGGCCTCCGTACATAATTAAAGTTTTAAACGATAAGCTTGCTGATGACGCGGTGATTTCCTTGGATGTTGGGGAGAATTGCTGGTGGTTCGGCAGGAACTTTAGGATGCGTAAGTCACAGAAGATGGTGATGTCGGGAACGTTGGCGACGATGGGTTTCGGGTTGCCCGGCGCATTGGCCGCTGCGTTGGCTTACCCTGGCAGGCAAATCGTGTGTTTAACTGGAGACGGTGGGTTAACGATGGTTTTAGGCGATTTCTTAACTGCATTGAAATATCAGTTGCCCATCAAAGTTTTCGTGATCAACAATAAACGCTTGGGCATGATCATGCAAGAGCAAAAGGTTGAAGGCTACGAAAGCTGGCAAACCGACCTGTTCGACTTCAGCTTCGCCGACTTCGCCCAGCATTCAGGAGGCTTAGGCATCAAAGTCACTGAGCCAACAGAGTTGCCTGCTGCCGTTGACACCGCACTCGCCGCATCTAAACCCACAATAGTCGACATCGACACTGATCCGCGAAGATTCCCCTAAGGGAGAGGGATTTTTGAAGCTAAATTGAACCTGCAGGTTCAAAAAACTAGGCATTTTCCTTCATAAATGGGCTTGAATTGGGGTTGAATTTGCAAAACCAAGGCAAAAAGTGCCTGAACCTCGGTGAAAAATTGAACCAATTCAACATTGTTTCGGCGGTGAATTGAACTAAAGAGATGTTAACTTTCAGTAAAAACACGTAAACCTACAAAATAGGGTTTACGAAAAGGTTTGAATAGGAAAGAGTGTTGGAAAGAGTTTTGAATTCCATAGCGACGTCAACAACCCTTATTCTGGTTCCAGCTATCACCGGGGAACCGCGGCAGATCTCAGAGTTTATTTGAATATGAGGATGCTCAGTCTTCGTTAACAATTCTCGGTACCACTACAAGCTAAATCATACCCAAAGAATCTCTTAACTTTTGTCATAGCCCATACAAAGAATAGAAACAATGTTTGGTAGCGGGGAGTAGATTTGAACTACTGATCTCTGGGTTATGAGCCCAGCGGGTTAATCCTGGCTACCCCACCCCGCTGTATGTTGTGGCGATTTGTTTTTTGTATCCTATTACGTGATTCGTCAAATATTAATAGTTTCGTTTCGTTGTTCAGCAAAAACATTTTAGTGGCGACTATACTTCTATGGTGGATTGGTGTTTGCTGATGGATAATGCGTATTTGCGTAAGCTGTCTGAGCCTACGTTGGAGAACCCGATTTTCGTTCAGGGGCTGCCTGGCTTCGGGAACGTCGGGAGGATTGCGGCTCATCTGCTTATAAAGTTCTGCAGCGCCAAACCTTTCGCTGAGCTGTATTCGCCGAGTTTTCCCGATTACGTCTCCATTTCCTCCAAGGGCATAGCGCATCTGCCCCGCTACGAGTTTTATTATGCGCCTCTTGAAAAGAACAACTTGGTTATCATGACTGGTGAAATTCAGCCTTCATTTGATGATGTGGTTGCTCACTACGAGGTCTGCGAACAAGTGATTGATTTCGTGGCTTCTTTAGGCTGCCGTTTCATCATAACCATGGGTGGCATCCCGATTACTGAAGAGAAAGCCCAGGTTTACATCGCCGCAACTTCGCCAAGGTTGGCAAGGGAGTTTATGGAAAAAGGCGCGGTTATCTACAGTAAAGGCAGAATCGTCGGAGGCACAGGGCTTACTTTGGCGATGGCTAAAGAGCGGCAGCTTGAAGGGGTCAGTTTACTTGGGACAACGACGGGGTTTAGGGCGGATCGCGAGGCTGGATTCCTTGTTTTCAAGTTTTTGATGAAGGCATTAGGAAAAGAGATAAAAGAAGGTTTAGTAGAAAACAATGCACCAGAAGAACAGTAAGTTGGGTGTCGAATGATGGAAAATGAAAACTTGAAGGTTACAGGTATATACAGTAAGTTCTGGAGAGTAACTTTAGTTATTTTTTCAATGCTTCTAATCTTTGTTGGTCCAACTTACATACCGCTCCTGTTGACTAAGGCTAAAAGTAGGTTACATCACTTCAATCAGGCATCGGCTTTGTCCTCTTCATAGCGGGTTTAGGGTTAATGATGTTTCTCATCCGAAAGAAGCTGATAACAGTCTAAGTTTGCCTCAGATACCCTAGGGTGCATCATCAAATCAGCGGTTTAGATTCTTCATCGGCAAGCTTCTATAGACCGCACCTGTTTTATTTAGCTATTCATTGAGCTTTCAGAAGGAACAAGACTGATTTTCAATACTTTTCTTCAATACATAAGACATATTAAATATGCACATTGAAGTAGCCTGTATGCAGGAAAACCGTCGATCACCTTATCCTATGCCTAAACAGAAAAATGAAGCAGCAAAGAGAACAACAATTATTCTTGAAAAGCAACGAACGGGAATTCATTGAATCATTAATTGCAGAAGGGAAAGAGTCAGGAATTAAACCGCTCATCTCCAAAATGCTCGACATATACAAAAGCATGATGATTTACGACTGGCATTTCCCAGGTGAATACTACTGTGGAATAAGCCGCATGGCATTTGTAAACGTTGAATTATTCAACCTTTTAACCCAACAGATACCCAAGGACCAATGGCGTAACATGGGTCGACAAATGGGTGATGCGCTAAATGTTTCAATCGGGTCCACGCTAGGAGTTGACTCAAGTGAACAGGCAAATTGGGAAAAAGTCTTCGAAAGACTAAAAGCCCAAGGCTTCGGAGACTTCTACTTGAAAGACAAGTTCCTTCTTCTCAAAACTCCATTCATTAACGAATGCGAAATTTGGAAAGGCATATTGGAGGGCTTGCTATGCGTCGAGTTGGAAACAAGAAACTCGGTGCCGCCGCTAGTTTTTGTAATAAAGAAACATAAGCAGACTCAAGTTTAGCCTACCTTGTCTTTTTGACAGGTTAAATATTAGGAAACGATTTATTAAGAAGACACAGTATTCAGGTGTCTTTCAGTGGTATATGATGAGGGATTGCGTTCATACAAGGCGATTGCGTTCATTAGTAGCAATCCAAACTGCGTAACTTCCAAAACCAAAAACTACTTGTTACTATGTGCCCTCGTTCAAAGTGCCATTTTGTCAAAACAAAAAACCCTTAGTGGTTTCTCTAAAAAATTAGGTGAAAAATTATGGATAAAATAAAATTTGCCATTCCGAAAGGCTCCTTAGAAAAAGCTACAGCAGAATTCTTCTCTAAATCAGGCTTTAAAATCGGCGGAACAGAACGAACATACCGCCCAAGCATAAACGACCCGCAAATAGAACTTAAGGTTCTCAGACCCCAAGAAATCCCCGTCTTTGTCAGCGAAGGCTTACAGGACCTAGGCATAACAGGAGAAGATTGGGTAAAAGAAAACCGTGCAGATGTTGAAGTCCTGCTGAATTTGGAATACGGAAAAATCAGGCTTGTAATCGCTGTCCCAAAAACCTGTGAAAACGCCACAATGGGTGAATTCATGGAGTCCATATGGAGCCAAGGCAAAAACTTCCGAATTAGCACAGAATACCTTAACATAGCTTCGGAATATCTGAAAAGCACATCTCAATACAAGAAGCGTTTCGGCGACGCAGATCCTATGCTTGTAACGCCTTGGTGGAAAAAAGGCGACAACCCGAAAGCCAAAATCTTCCTGTCCTTTGGCGCTACCGAGGCGAAACCGCCGGAAAACTCCGATGCCATTATGGATGTAACGGAAACAGGCACAACTATTGAAGCGAACGGCTTAAAAATCATAGACACTGTCCTGAGGTCTTCGGCAGTCCTTATTGCAAACAAGAAAGCGATGGAAGACCCGGAGAAACGAGAGAAAATCCACGACATATTAGCGTTGCTCAAGGGCGTCGTGGATGGTTCAAAGAGAATCCACATATTCGTTAACGTCAAAAAAGCAAACCTGCAAAAGCTGCTGACGGAGCTGCCGGCATTAAAGAACCCAACTATCTCCCCATTGGCAGACGAGAATTGGGTCAGCGTAAACACCGTTATAGAGAAGGACTGCTTGATCGAGCTTTTGCCAAAAATCCGCAAACTAGCCCAAGGTTTAGTAGTTTATGAGCCGCGGCAGGTTCTGGCGTTAGACGAAATCGGCAAAAGAGAGGAGAACCCGTGCAAAAGCAAAGTCAAGTGAAAATCTGGAAATCAGAAGAGCTGCCGCAAGACTGGTTTAAACGGCAGAAAGCAGATGAAGAAGCAGTTCGAGAAGTTGAAAACAGCGTAAAAGAAATAATAAAACAAGTTAAAGAAAACGGTAACGTTGCATTGGTAGAGTTTGCCCAAAAATTTGACAAAGCCGAATTGAGCCTGCGAACCCTTAAAGTCAAAACTGAAGAAATCAAGGAAGCCTACAGTAGAACTAGCCTAGAACAACTCTCTTCTCTGAAATTCATGAAAGAAAGAGTGTATGCCTTCCAAAAGCAACTGCTCACTCAAACCGAAATCAATACTTCGGGCGATGGTCATATGGGTTCAGACTGTTCTGCGTCCAATTGAAAGTGTAGGCTGCTATGTCCCAGGCGGGCAAGCCGCTTACCCGAGCACACTTATCATGACTGTGGTTCCAGCCAAAGTCGCGGGTGTCCCAAGAATTGTCGTTTGTTCACCATCAGATACAAAAGGCAGAGTTAACCCGCTTGTTCTTGTCGCCGCCGATATCTGCGGAGTCGATGAGGTTTACAAGGTTGGCGGAGCCCAAGCCATCGCCGCCTTAGCTTACGGAACAAAAACCATAAAGCCAGTGCGGAAAATTGTTGGTCCGGGCAGCAAATACGTGACAGCAGCGAAGGTTCTGGTTTCACCTGACGTCGCAATTGATATGCCTGCAGGCCCAAGTGAAGTGCTTATTTTGGCTGATGAGACGGCTGATGCACGGTTCATTGCTTTTGACATGGTTTCGCAGGCTGAACATGGAGGAGACAGCGTTGCAGGACTCATAACTACCTCTGAAAAGGTTGCTTTGCGTGTTCAAGAAAACTTGGGGATTGTTGCCGCATCAGCAGAAAGACGCGAAAAAATCCAAGAGGCACTGGCCAAATACGGCTTCATCATTGTCTGCAAAAACATGGAAGAGGGTATCAGCTTGGTTAATCAGTTTGCTCCTGAACACTTGGAAGTCATGACTGTAAAGCCCAAGGACATTGCAGAGAAACTTACCGCTGGACTCATACTCTTGGGTCCCTACAGCCCCGTTGCCCTCAGCGATTACGGGAGCGGAACCAATCATGTTCTGCCAACAGACGGCTTCGCCAAGTCTTTTTCAGGCTTATCCGTTTTTGATTTTATGCGGAGAGTTAGCATAGTTGAAAGTTCAAGGACAGGTCTGGAAAGAGTAAAAGACAGCGTCAAGGTTATGGCTGAAGCCGAAAACCTTCCGAATCACTACAAAGCGATAGAAGCAAGGTTCGAAAAATGAGCGCCTCATACAGAAAATGGTTAAGAGACAAAATAGCAAAGCTCCAAACGATAGACTGCTATTCAGCGGGAGCCACGCCTGAAATGGTAGCGAAGCAAATAGGCGTCAAACCCGAGGCGATAGTGAAGCTGAACTTTAACGAAAACCTCTTCATGGACAAATCAAAGCAGGCGAAACTCCTCAAGGAGCTGGCTGACGAGTTTGATTTGCGATTATACCCTGAGGATGAAGTTCCCAAATTCCTTTCAAAACTTTCTGGTTACATAGGCGTCCCAGAAGATTGCCTTTTAGTGGGGAATGGAAGCGATGAACTAATTGATCGCTTAATGCGGCTTTTCTTGGGAAAAGGGGAAGTTGCACTTTCTTTCTCGCCTACCTTCAGCATCCCACGGTTATGCGTAAAGAGGCAAGAAGCTGACTACGTTGCAATCCCGCTTCAAAACGACCTGCAGCTCGATGTAAAAGGCATGCTCGCCAGCTTTTCAGACAAAACAAGGATGCTGTACCTTTGCTCGCCAAATAATCCAACGTCAACCCAATTTAAAATGGAAGACGTTGAAACCTTAATCCAAGCCTTCCCCGGACTCGTCATTTTAGACGAGGCTTACGGGGAATTCGCTCCCTACTCGTTCGTACCTAGAATCAAAGATTTCGGGAACCTGATTGTTCTGCGGACATTCTCCAAAGCCTTTGGACTCGCTGCCCTACGGCTCGGCTACGCAGTTGCAAACCCTGAGTTAGCGAAGGTTCTTACAGAAAAGTCTCCGTTGCCTTACCCAGTCAGCGGTTTCACGTTGCGGATGGGTGGCAAAATGCTTGACAACGTGGATTTAATGAAAACCTCTGTAAAAGCGCTGATTAGAGAACGGGGAAAACTGATAAAGTCGCTAAACGAAATAGTAGGAGTGAAGGCGTTCGATTCGCAAGCAGACTTTCTTCTGGTCAATACCCAGATGGATGCTGAGGAAATTAATCAGAAGCTGCTGAAGCGGGGCATTATGCTCAAGAAATGGGGCAAAATCCTCCAGTACGAGAACTGTTTCCGGGTCACGGTGGGGTTGCCGGAAATGAATGCTAAGTTGGTTGCAGCTCTAAAGGAGATTCAAGGTGATTAGAGATGAGGACTGAAGAAGTATATCGTAAAACCAAAGAGACCGAAGTTCAAGTGAAAGTAAACCTTGACGGGGAAGGCAAAGCAAACATAGGCACAGGCGTGCCTTTTCTTGACCACATGTTGACTTCTCTTGCCACCCACAGCCTAATCGACATAACCGCCTCTGTCAAAGGCGATTTGGTACACCACTGCGTCGAAGACTTAGCCATAAGTCTCGGCGAAGCCCTAAACAAAGCGCTGGGCACAAGGGAGGGCATCGCAAGGTTCGGGAACTCGGCGGCGCCGATGGATTGCTCCCTAGCGTTTGCAGCCGTGGATCTCGTTAAGCGACCTTACTTCAAGATTGACCTAAAACTAAGAGGCAAGAAAGTTGAGGACATGCCAACCGAAGACATAGTTCACTTCTTCGAATCCTTCGCGACCTCGCTCGTGTCAAACGTCCACGTCTTCGTCGAATACGGCAGCAACGACCACCACAAAGCCGAAGCTGCAGTTAAAGCCCTCGCCCTGTCACTTCGACAGGCAGCAACGTTAGACCCCAGACGCAAAGGCATTCCAAGCTCAAAAGGAGTCATCTAAACGTGCCCAAAGCAGTAATCTTCGACTACGGAGTCGGCAACCTGCTTAGCCTAAAGACCGCGCTGGAAAAAGCAGGATTAGAAACGGCAATCGGCACTTCAGCTAAAGATTTAGCAGACTCAGATGCCATCGCTTTGCCAGGCGTAGGAGCATTCACGCCAGCAGCGAAAAAACTATGTGCAGTCAAAGAGACGTTAAAGTCTAAGGTGGATGGCGGGACGCCTCTGATTGGCATCTGCCTTGGTCTGCAGCTTTTCTTTGAAGAAAGCGAGGAAGGACCAGGAAAAGGCTTAGCGCTCTTCAAGGGCAAAACGGTCCAGTTGCCCAAGACAGTTAAAGTACCGCACATGGGCTGGAACACGCTCAACATCGTCAGTCAAAACGAACTTTTCGACGGCGTCGCTGAGGGCTCATACGTTTACTTCGTGCACTCCCTCTACCCAGTGCCTGCAGACAAAAGCATAGTTGTGACACAAACTGAGTACGGCACCACATTCACTTCAGCGGTAGCGTGCAAAAACATCTATGGCACTCAGTTCCACCCGGAGAAGTCAGGTGACCTGGGATTGAAAATCCTCAAAAACTTCGCTAAAGCAGTGGTAAGGTGAGCAATTTTGCAGTTGATTCCAGCAATAGATTTAATGAATGGTAAAATAGTTCGGCTTACTCGTGGAGAAGCAAAAACAGCCAAGTTCTATGATACACAATTCGGCACGCCAGTTGAAGCGGCGACGCGTTGGACCGATGAAGGCGCTGGGAAATTGCATATTATCGATTTGGATGCCGCTTTCGGACTCGGCAATAACCGCGAAGTCATAGCTGAGATTGCCAAGAACGTCAAGTTGCCCATTCAGGTAGGCGGCGGAATACGCAGCTGCGAAACAGCGGAAACACTTTTTCAAACGGGCATAACTCAAGTCATCCTCGGCGCCTTAGCCTTCAGTGACCCTTCAGCAATCAGCAAGATTCGAAAACGATTCGGCGTCGACTCAGTCATCGTTGCCCTGGATAACAAAGATGGGCAAATCATGGTTGAGGGTTGGAAAACGGCGACCGCCATGACTGTAGACGAAGCACTTGAAAAATACACCACTATGAGTGTACGGAATTTTCTTATAACTTCCATCGCGCAAGATGGCATGCTTAATGGTCCTGACTTGCTAACGCTCAGCCAAGCCGCTCAGTACCCTAACGCCAAAATCACTGCGGCAGGCGGAATCGGCAGCATAGGCGATTTAGCTGCTCTCAAAGACATCGGAGTGGAGGGCGCAGTCATCGGAAAAGCCCTTTATGAAGGCAGATTCACTCTAAAGGAAGCCATAAGCAAAATAGGAGCCTAAAAATGCCGTTAGCAAAACGAATCATCCCCTGCCTCGATGTTGACCACGGAAAAGTAGTGAAATGCATAAACTTCCTCAACCCGAAATGCGCAGGCGATCCCGTTGAAATGGCTAAACGCTACTCAGACGACGGCGCTGACGAACTCGTCTTCCTCGACATCACTGCATCATCCGAAGAACGCGATATTTTGCGTGGAGTCGTTGAGGGCGTCGCGAAGGCCATCAGCATCCCGTTCACCGTAGGCGGAGGGATACGCAACATCTTTGACGCAAGGCTGGTTTTGTGCAGCGGCGCCGACAAAGTCTCAATTAACACCGCAGCCGTTGAAAACCCAACGCTAATTTCCGATTTGGCTGACGTATTCGGTAGGCAATGCGTAGTCACTGCCATCGACGCAAGAAGGAACTGCACACGCGCACCCGGTGACAACAAAATCTTGGTTGACACAGCTGAAGGGAAAGTATGGTTCGAGGTGGTTACTTACGGCGGCAGAAAGCCCACAGGAATCGATGCTATAGAGTGGGCCCTGAAGGCGGAGCGGCTTGGAGCAGGCGAGTTCCTTGTGACTTCAATGGATAAAGACGGCACAAAAGACGGCTACGACATCGAGTTAACCCGCGCAATCTCGGAGCGCGTGAACGTTCCAATCATTGCAAGCGGCGGCGCCGGAACGCCTCAACACCTTTTTGAAGTTCTCACGCAGGGCAAAGCTGACGCCGCGTTGGCCGCCTCAATTTTCCACTACAACCAATACCCAGTCCCAGTTGTGAAAGATTACCTTCGTAAGATGGGGGTGACCATTAGAACATGACAACAAATTCCGAGATGATTGACAAGTTGGATTTCAAGAAAGGCAACGGACTCATCCCAGTGGTTGTACAAGACGCAAAAACTAAAGAAACATTAATGCTAGCTTACGCAAACAAAGAAGCCGTAGAATTAACTTTGAAGACAAAAAAAGCCACCTATTGGAGCAGGTCTCGAAGTGAACTTTGGGTTAAAGGCGAAACCTCAGGAAACACCCAAAAAATCATTTCAGTAACAACCGACTGCGACTACGACGCCTTACTGTACGTTGTAGAGCAGAAAGGGGTTGTATGCCACACTGGAGCACCGACCTGCTTCTTCAACAAAATGCTATAAAACTGGAAATATGCATTTTTCATGCTATTTCAGTTTTAACCCAAGAATCTTAAGCCTTTGAAAATGGGCATCATTGGTCTCAAGAATTAAGTCGTGTCCTATGGCTGTCGCGGCAATCAAAAGGTCTGCGTCAGGTAGCATTTTATCTTCTTCCTTTAATCGGCGATAAATTTTGCAATAAGCTTCAATTGTGCTGTTATCAAAGTTTAGAACTGAAAAACTTTGTTCCAGCAGATGCTTAACCTGAAGCCTTTTTTTATCTTCAACTCCTCTCAATACTTCTAGAAGAGTTATTGGAGAAATAATTGCTGGAAAATAATTGTTAGTTTCCACAATGTCGATAACTACGCCGGTATCCAATAGGTTCATCTGAGTTTAAAATTCTCCCTAAATTCCTTGCTAGATTCACGCATAGCTTTTAGGTCCTCTTTCGACAAGAGTTGTCTAAGTTCTTCGAAAGCCTTCTTTCCTTTCAGCCGCTGTCCTTCAGTGCACATTTCGAGCAAAAATTCACCCCACTCCAGGTCACCCTTTGCTTTTTCTAAACGCGATTTTATCTCGACCGGAACTGAAATTGTCGTGTATTTGCTCAATTATCTCACTACGTAACTATATAACTACATAACTATCAACATGAATGGATATCGCTAATCGATATGCGATGCTACCAGCCCTTTAGTTAATGCTTTTAAACAAAAGAGCACTTCTAGTATTTCGGAGTCAGTAGAAATATGTCACTCCATGAAGCCATGCTTTATGAGAAGGAAGATGAAAACAAAGTAATGGCATCGATGGGCAGACCACGCCCGAGATGTTGCTGCGTTTCCGCCAGGATGTGATTGATCTGCACCCCAAAGTGGTCGTCATGCTGGCGGGGACCAACGACATCGCCGGCGTCACCGGGCGCACGTCTAACGAGGACATCGAGGCCAACTACGCTTCGATGGCCGAACTGGCGCGCGGCTACCGCATCCGGATGGTGTTTGCGTCCGTCCTCCCCGTGCACAACTACACGCACGATGCTGAGGAGTCTTTTGCGCTGCGTCCGCGCGATAGAATCTTGGCGCTGAACCAGTGGCTTAAAGACTACTGCGCCAAAAACCGCCTCGTGTATCTCGACTACTTCAGCGCCCTAGTAGATGAGCGAGGCATGCTGAAGCGCGCTCTGGCTGACGACGGGCTGCACCCGACTGATGCCGGGTATAAGATCATGGCGCCCCTGGCGGAGAAGGCGATTCAGAAGGCGCTAGTGGAAAACAGAGCCCGGTAAGCGACATGCTGCTATCTCGGGTGGTCCCAAGAGAAGAGTCGAGCGGCAATCGCCAAAGGCTAAGGCACGTCACCAAACACAGACCACCCTGCACTCTCTTGCTGCTCTTGCATTCCGCTGATCAATCCTGCATAAGTCCTAGTGCTGTATCTGGAGCGCCCCCGAGCGAAGAGCTGGGAGTTGGATCGCTGTGTAGGGGCGCTTCAGATACAGCGACTTGAAGGAAGCCGCCCCGGGGGACTATGGGATTTGTATCTGGATGAGCCGGTCGTTGATTGTTTGCGAGATGGCGCGTTGCTGTCGGTGCGCTTCGGTTTCAGTTGCTGGTGGCAGAGAGAATGGTCGTGGGGCGGCACATCGGAGAGTCTGGAGCGCACCACCATACAGCATTCTGAGGAGTGGGAGACACAGAACCAGTGTGCGCGCCGAAGCACGAGCGAGATTCGAGGCTGGAGATGTGGATTCATGCGGCGCACCGGCTGAGATGAGGCGGAGATCGGAGGAGAAGTTGCGCGGCGGAGAGGCGCTCGACAACCTGCATGGTTCCGCCGCAGAGCGGACAGTTCCATAGTGAGTGAGCGGGGAGCGTGGTCAGCGAAGCGGCGCATGCTGCCGGCTGATCGGATGGCTGGAGCAACCGCAAACAAAGCGGAAGGAGTTCTGCTCGCCTCCGGTTGGCGAGGAAGCCGAAGTTGCGGATGCGCATAAAACCGCGCGGCAGCAGGTGCAGCAGGAAGCGGCGCAGGAACTCATCGACAGGCAGAGTCATGAGCCGCTTCTTGTTGCCGTGAGCGGAGTCGCGCCAGCGGAAGGTGACGTTGCCCTCGGAGAGAGCAACCAGCCTGCTGTTGGAAATGGCGACGCGATGGGTGTAGGCGCCGAGATAGCGCAGCACATGTTCCGGCCCGCCGAAAGGCCGCTTGGAGTAGACGACCCAGTCGTGACGGAACAGTACCCGCAGCCACGAGGCGAAGGCGCGCGGTTCCGCAAGCGGTAAGAGATGTCCGTGGAACTGGAGTGCGCCGGCATGAAAGGCGGTCTTGAGTCCGGCGACAAACTTGCCGCGGAAGACACGGCTGAGCACTTTGACGGGAAGGAAGAAGGAGCGGCGCGAGGAGATCCAGCGGGAGTGGTCCGGAGCGAGACCGCCGGCGGCCAGCACGCAGTGGACATGGGGATGATGCTGCAGTCGCTGGTCCCAGGTATGGAGCACGCTGAAGAAACCGATCTCGGCTCCGAGGTGGCGTGGATCGCGAGCGATCTCCAGCAGAGTTGCAGCGCTGGCGTGAAACAGCAGGTTGTAGATCAGCCGTTTATTCTGCAATGCCAGCGGAGCCAGTTCCCGCGGCAGGGTGAAGACGACGTGCACGTAGCGGGTGGGCAGCAACTCCCGTTCCCGCGCCTGGAGCCAGCGCAGGCGCGCGTTGCCCTGACACTTGGGGCAGTGCCGGTTTCTGCACGAGTTGTACGAGATGGCAGAATGTCCGCAGTCCGAGCACTGATCGCGATGTCCACCCAGCGCGGCGGTGCGGCAGCGCGTGATGGCCAGCAACACCTTTTGGTGTTGCCAGTTGATCCACTTGCGACTGCGCTCAACGAAGGACTGTCCTGCACAGCGAACGATGTCGGCCACCTCCAGAGGAGGCCGGTTCATGCGCTCTGTGTCGGCTCTCCTTCTCCTCGGATGGTGAGTGCATCCAGCGGACTGCCGGTGGCGCTGAGATGCCGCCGGGAGAGATGCAGATAGATCGTCGTTTCCTCCAGGTCGCGATGCCCCAGCAGCATCTGGATGGTGCGCAGGTCGGCACCGGCTTCGAGCAGATGCGTGGCAAAGCAGTGGCGCAGAGTGTGGGGATGGATGTGCTTGTGTTCAAGGCCGGCGCGTTCGGCGGCCTGCTGGCAGGCAGTCCAGAGAACCTTGGTGGAGACAGGATGACTCGCTGTATGCCATCGGTTGCCGGGGAACAGCCAGTCGGTGGGCTTGCGCCTCAGCCCGCGCCAGTAGACGCGCAGTGCATCGAGCAGCTTCGGGCTGAGCATGACATCGCGGTCCTTGCGTCCCTTGCCTCCCCGGATATGAATGACCATCCGTTGGCTGTCGATATCGCTGATCTTCAGGTGCGCCACTTCTGCGCGACGTGCGCCCGTGGCATAGAGCGTCATCAGCAGGATGCGATGAAAGGGAAACTCTGCCGCGTCGATCAGACGCGCGACTTCTTCCTGGCTGAGCACCTGCGGCAAGTGCAGAACCTTCTTCGGATACGGCGTCTCGGCAATCGCGTTACGGAAAGTGACGCTGATCGGCTGAGCGTGATGATGTCTGGGCTAGATTCGTCGGATGAAGGATCCATCCCGGAGGCAATTGGACAAGACCCCATCGGAGACGCGAGGGCGAAAATGCAACAATCTTCGGAGATTGTTGCATTTTCGCCAGTAGCGACGCCCGAGCATACCGTGGCTGACGAAAGGCAAGCAAACCGAGATTTCCGTAAAAAGAATTCGTCGGCATTGGGGCTGTGAAAGACGCAATGGTTTCCAGCAGAATCCCAGAAACAAAAGACCGGAGGAGTCAAATCACGTTATGTATTTGAGTCAGCACACAGGAGGCACCAAGGAGATTTCGCAACGTAGTACGCGTTGAACTTCGACCCACCGAGAATCTAGCTGAAGGTCCTATCCCAGAGCACGTACTCAGAAGAAATCTGGCCCACAACCGGCACAGCGGAGTGGGGTGAACCCCTCCGTTGAGACAGATTAGGTTGGCACAGCAGCTGTTGTTTCGCTCTTCTTAGCGGGGATGAGGTCTGGAGCAGGGGACGGCGTTTGAGTCCCCTGCTCCAGCACCCCCGTAGAATCTTCCTCCTCTATGCTTCGGAAAAAGCTCACCGTGGGACTACGAAACTGTGTCATGGAATCGGAATGCTCGGCTTGCTGTTCAAATTCCTCTGGAGAACAGTAGCCCAACGCAGAGTGCAATCGCTGCCGATTGTAGTATTTTTCGATGAATTCTTCGATATTGGTGCGCAATTGTTCTAAGTCACTGTACTGGTTTGCGTAAATTTCCTCCCGTTTCAATGTTTTCAAGAAGCTTTCGCAGCTTGCATTGTCGTACGGATTTGCCGGGCGGCTCATGCTCGGAATCATCCCATGTTTTTCTAGAACCGCCACATATTCTGCGCTGGCGTATTGCACGCCTCGATCGGAGTGATGGACCAGGCCCACGCTAGGGTGTCGTACTACGATGGCTTGCTCCAACGCGACTATGGCTAAGCGGCTGGCTAGGCTCCGCTCCAGGGCCCAGCCCACCACCTTACGAGAAAACCCGTCGAGTATCACCGCTAAGTAGACAAACTCCGTTTTCAGCCGAATGTAGGTGATGTCGGCCACCCAGAGTTGATCAATCCCCGTTAGCTTCATGCGCCGGGCCAGATTCGAGATATACCTCCAGTTCGTGATCGGAATCCGTGGTGACCACGAACTGCCGGGGCTGCACCGCGAGCAGATTATCCTCCCGCATGATCCGTGCTACTCGCTTGTGGTTGACCAGCATACCTCTACGCCGGAGCTCCGCTGAAATCCGCCGATAGCCATAGCGCCGCCGATGTTCCAGCGCGATTTGCTGAATCGCGGATCGTACTTCCATGTCTTCCTCGTCCGGCTGTGCTCCTGCAGGCAGCGATAGAAGCCCGCCCGGCTCACTGCGGCCAGCTGACACATTCGCTCGATACTCAAGCTGCCTTGCATCGGCATCACTTCCCGGATTTCGTCGTAGATGCCGTCTCGCCAGAGCTTGCTGCTCTGCTGGCGTCGAGCCTCGACTTTTTGCAAGGCACCTTTGAAAAAATCTACTTCCACGCGTCTTCTCCGCCAAAACTCGCTTCAAATGATTGACCTCTTTGCGCAGGGTGGATGCGCGAGACGTTTGCGGCGGCGGTTTCTCCGCCACGGTCTCCTCGGATCCAGTTCATCGCGCCACCTGTAAAGCAGTCGCCGGATGCACGCCCAGCTCTTTGCTAGTGCCACGATGTTATCGCAGCTTTTCAGTCGTTCGACTGCCACCTGCCGGAAGTCCTCCGGGTACCGCCCCACTCGTTTCTTTGCCACTCGCAGTTCCTTTCCCTGCAAAGTGTGCCTTCTCCTAGTGTCTCATTTTTGGGGTTCACTCCAGGTTTGTC
>CAVYHV010000031.1:0-18040 GCA_963768425.1 Candidatus Bathyarchaeota archaeon
AAGACGATAATGAAAAGTAGGACGTCCCGAATGAGTGACCCAAATTAAAGCCATCTCCTATGAGATGTAAGAACTGCGGGCACCTTATATCGCGTTAAATGGATTGACACCAACCTTAAAAGACGCGAAAACAATGAAAGATTTGGGAATGTGTTTTGGTCGAAGAAGAAAGAACTAAGAAACCTAAACTTCCTAAGAAGCGACTGAAGAAAATCCTGAAAAAAGCAGGTCGCCGTTGAAACAAATAAACGATATTTAAACATTAATTGGTTTTAGTGATGCTTGTTGGCGGATAAATCTGCGAGACAAAATAAGAAAAGCAAATTTCCAGTTAAGTTCTGTCCAAAATGCGGTTCAACCGATGTGTTCTGGGCGCAGGGCATGCCTCAACTCTGGTCTTTATGGCAGTGCCAAAACTGTGGCTACCGTGGAGCATTCATTCTTGAAGATGGTAATCTATCCAAAAAACTTCAAGAAGAATGGAAAAATAGAAAGCAGTAATGCTATACCCGTTTCCGATTCTTTGCAGAAAACCTCTTTTGATAGTTCTTGGATTTACTGTATAGTTTGTTTGGGTTTTTGCGTAGGCGTAGGCGTGGTTTTCTTAGTTTGGAAATTATGTTTTCGAATGCCACTCGAAATATGCCAAAACAAGTTTGGAGATAAATCTGGCTGAAACTCAGAAAGGGCTACTCCTAGTCTTTGCACAATAACCTTGCTCATAAATGCAAATCAACCTCATTCGAAATCGAATAACAGTTTCCCTGCAGTATTTTCCAGCAAAAAAGGCAGCCATTCTCAACTAGACAAGATCTTCACTTGAAACAAGAATTACGGGGTACTGTTTTGAACCCCCTGATTTGTTACCTGTGTTTTCGTGGCCTTTAATGCATCTCAGTCCATATCTTGTTCTGGTTGCGTTTTCCCAAACCTTTTCAGTTGGTCCGCCACATATTGGACACTTAAAATCTTTCATATATTTTCACCTAAAACCAAAGCTTCTCCGAAAAAGTAAAGAGTGAATAAGTTGTCGCTGCGTTTTTTCAAATTTCTTTGCTCCTTTAGTTTTATATTAACTTGTTTTTGTTAAGCCTTCCTATTGTTTAATCCTTCAAAAAATCTAAATACCCAAAATAGAACATAAAAAATGGAGAATCAAAATGAGTGACATAGTTATTCTTGAAAACACGAAGGGTAGCAGACTATTCAAAGACCGCTATATTCACGAAGATCAATGCTATCTTATCGCAGACATGAAATATTACTATGATAAAAAAAGAAGTTAAGGCTTAACGCCTTCTGTGCTGGGTGGTTTTGGTTTATCGAGCCATTTCTTTCGCCACACTTGAAGATCATCAATAAATAAGTCGTATTTGAGCCGATAATAGTCTTGGTCGTAACGATCTTTGTATTTTTCAGCGTTTTCATCAGGGAAATCTGCGTTTGCCTCATCTAAAACCTCTTTAATGTATGCATCTAATTTATCACGGATTTCAGTGTAGAGTTTGCCTTGTGTTATCATGTTTCTTCAACTCTTTCTTAGCCATTCAGCTTAGACAGATAAAATAGCACGCGCGAAAATCTGGAAAAGAGCGTTTAAAATTAAGGGGTCTCTTTGTTGGCATCAATTTTATGGTTGCTAATTCTTTTTCTCATGTAGAATGCGACAGCTAACACTACGGCCACCACGATAACCGCCACAAGTATAACGCTAGAGATAATTGTTTGAGAATTGATTAAGCTTAACGGAGTTGAACTCGGCAACATCGACGGAGCGGTAATGGCGGAAGTTAAATTAGCTCTTGTCGCTTCAATTCTGTAGACATACCACCCGACGGGGAACGTCCAAGTTCTCACTACTTGCCCCGCAGGGTTCACTTCTACAAACACCGCGCCTGTGTCATTGAAGTTCCAAGATAGGTCTTCTCCGTTTTCTGAGTTTTGTGGCAAGTGGTGTGTTGGGTCCCCGAAGTCTCCAATGAAGTCTCCGTTTGGAAGAATCAGGGTCGCGCCTCCATAGTAGGTCCAGTATTGCATTGGGGCTTCCCAATTCCAACTTACGTGCGCTGTCATGCTTGTTTCGTTTAAAGTTACTTCTAACATTTCGCTATGGCAATCATTGGGATTAGTGTTATTTTCGTAATCGTTGTCAAACATGGTGAAGACATTTGGAGCCACTTCTTTCAGATCGTGACTATGGTACCAAAGAATGGGTGGCAAGCCATTAGCGCCAACAAGCGGCTGACCATTAGCACCGAGAAGAGTAAAGTTGCCAAATTCGCCGCACGACCAAATTATGTTTCCCGTAGTTTGGTTAATCGCATAGAAAGTGTTTGTGCACCGCAAATTTAGGTAAATAATGCCTTTGCTGTAGTCCCAGTCAAGATCGTTCGCATGTGTGAAATCCTCCACTGTTAGATCGTTGACTTTGGTTTTAGCTGTCTCGCTAAACGGGGAGGCTTCACTAAGCGGTATGTGACCATAGGTGTCCCAACTCCAAAGGACATTGCCGTTTGCGTCAACTTCTACAATTTTGTCTAATAGAATCGAGTTGCTTCCGACTTGCCTAACGTAGTCTTGCAGAGTGAGAAAGGTGTTGTTGACTGGATTGTATTGAATATCATGTTCACTAGTAACATTGGGGAAGTCTTCTGTTGTGTTTGAGGCTAAATTCCATATATGTGTACCATAAACTCCCCATACGGTGTTAGCCACATTTACTTCTGGTTCACCTTGGAACAGCAGGGTATCAGGTGTAATGAAGTAAGCGGCGTTGTAGCCTCCTGTGCCCGCAGATTCACGGAGGTTTAGCACGGTGCCATTGGTATTCATAACCACTAAATAAGAGGTGTTTCCTGATAGGTCAAACGCTATGTTGCCATCCCACGCGTTTCCGTATGTGTTGATTGTGCAGGGTAAGGTGAAGTTGCTGCCAGTTTCAGAGTGGGCTATTGGGGAAAAACAGGAAAGCACAAGACATAGTGCAGTTAGCGTCACTACTGCGTAAATTGTTTTTTTGCTTCTTGGGAAATGCAAAATGTTTTCCTCTTTTAAGTTTTTTCTTGTGGGCTGGTTCCGCTTAAGTTTGCTCTTAAAAAGAGGCGAAACTATTAAAGCAATGTCCAAATCATGCCCAAATCTTACCTGTTTTGATCAGTTTTCTTTTTCTTCATGTTTTTCGGAGACAAAAACTTGCAACGAGCTAAGGCTTTGTTGAAAGCTGCTTTGGAGAGGGAGGATGATTCTGAGGTTAAGGCTGAGATTGAGAGAAGGCTGAAACTGCTGAGCCTAAAGAGGTAAATCAAATAAAGTGCAGTATTTGCGGGAAACTCTTTCAAACCAGAGGAAAAAGAAAGTTCAAGAACAGTTTTTGTGAAGAATGTATGAAGAAAAAGTTTGGAAGCCAAGTATAGAGTTCTAAGGCTCGGAAATAACTATATAGTCTTTGTTTTCTTCTACTGAGAATTTGTTCTTAAGAAATATCCTCATTGCTTGAAGGTCATATTTGCCTTTAATTTTCAATGATAGATATCTAATCTATGTTCAATACTGACAACAATAGGGCTAACAAGCTGGTGAGCTCCTAACTCTTTTAGAAGAGCGACCGACTCTTCTCTATTCACTTGTTTCCCTCAAAGTGCTTATGGACGTACAAAGGTTATAGCACTTTGCTGAACAATTGCATAAATATAATTTTGATTCTTTGACAAATTTGCACGATAAAATATACTCCTGAAGACCTGCTAAGACGATTTTTTCTAAACTTTAACACTGTGGCAGCAATCACAACAGCAACTATGATGCTTGCTGCAGCCGCGTAAAAGTAAACCGAATCTGCGTAAAACGGTGATGGAGCGGGTTGTTGAGGGTTAAGGGATGATGTGGGTATTAGTGCTGTATCGTTCCAATAGATGATGCTGTTGTATCCTGCGGATTCAAGTGCTTGTGATGGGTAAACTATGTCCAGGTTATTGCCGTCCATTTGCAAGAGTGTAGAGGCGCTCATGCCTATGTCAACGGTAAGTGAATCTGTGTTCCATATCCCCCAGAGTTTGTCGTCTGGTCCTCGAAAACCGTAGCCATAATCCTCAGGGAGGACATATGCTGTTCTGTCACTAACCGGAGTGATGGTTCTAGGGTTAGCTTGAACGTACTGCCAGAACTGCTTCATGGCGTCGAGCTGCCCTTGCTGTAGAACATTTTGAGTGAAGTTTGCGTTGCTATCAAACACGATAATGTATTTTGCTCCATTTTCATATGCAACTAACATATCGCTATAAAGTGCCGGACCCGGCTCGATTTGCTGATTTTGCGTCAAAGTTATCATGACCCCCCAATCCTCGTTGAAGGCGGTGGCTGCTCCTCTGCAAAGAGCCACATTCAGTTGTTGGCTATCATTCGTCCAGCCAGTTTCCCAGCCAAACTCTGTAAAGACCGTGTTATACCCTGCTTGGTAATCATACCAGTAAAGCCCATAGTCTGAGGTGAACAATTGATATTCTGTTGGGTAATCAAATCTCTGGGTAATTGCGAAGGACCCGTTGCGTAGCAGCTGATTCATGATGTTAACGTAGCTTTCCGCTGCGTCACTATAGTTAGTTGCCGTAGTGACAATCGGATATTTGGCTTGGTCAAGTTGTTTTCCACCTTCTTCATCTAGGTAATAGATTCCTAGAAAATTGTTTCCCCAATTGTTCTTTGCTTCTTGGAGCCATTGGCTTGAGGGATATCTTGGGTCATCGGAGTAAACTATGATGGTTAAACCCTTGTTGTATATGTACTGGCTGATGACAGTGAGTCTCGTTAGATTGTAGTTTCCAGTGCATCCGATTACGAAGAAATTTGTGTAGGAACTGACGTTATTGATTAATTGTTCAGTTGTAGCTACACTTTCGAAGGCGACATCGACGCCAAAATACAGGTTAGGCGAAGCTTGCGTAGTGGCCGCTTGGGTTGTCTGCGTGCCGTTCAGGAAAAGCGGCAAAACCAGCAACGCAATGAGCAGAACTGTGAGTTGCTTTAGTTTCATTTAGTTTATATGAAAAAATTTGTTAATCTAATAAGACTTTACCAAAAACAGTATATAATAAATTAAACTGAATTACAGCTGAATTTGTTCCAAATATCAATAACAGACTTTAATAAAGAAAACATTTTCATTTTATCCCAATAATCTTTCGTCAATTTCTCCCATTTCTTATCTGTGGCGCACCGAAAACAATCGCTGATCAATGCGAACAGTTAGATAGTTTTCTTTTCCAATTTTTTGATCAGAATCTAAAAAATTTTGGGCCTCTGTGTTGACGGCTCTTATGGGATTCGATGCTCTGGAGATTTTTGAACTTGACGATTTTGTCTCCTTCTTGCACTAGATATTGAGTACCTGGGAAACTCATTCTTGCTTATGGCTAGAGAAACGAAAGCTTTGCCGTATATTGTGGAGTTGAACCTGTTCCAGAGTGTGTTAAAACTTGGAGCTAATTTTTAATGGCATCGAGCATTTGATCTATTGCCTGCAAGTCTCATTCACTTGTTTTTACTTCTTCACCAAACTTACTAGCGCCTCAACTCCAAAAATATTGATGACTCGTCTCATATTGTAAGCAAGCATTGTAAATCCGACCTCTCCTCTAACCTTGCGCAAACCTTTCAAGAGCACATAACCCTGATTGAAAGCACGCTTAATAGTCGGCCGTCCGGGAGAGTCATTGAAGACGCGCCGGAGGCTTCAGTCTTCAATAGAGAAAAAAAGATTTGTTGTTCTTCTCGGACTAAAACGCTAAGGTAGCTTGCACGGTGGAGCACACTGTTTCACAGAAGAAAAAAGAAGGAAACTATTGGAGGGTTATGCTTTGCGCAGACAGCACAAACACCCAGTATCCGCTGCTGTCCTGGATCGTGGTTGCCGCCTGGTAGCTTGTGCCCGCCCACGTCTCAAGCTGATAATATCCGCTGAATACTGAGGAAGCGGACACAGTTTGCCCGTATACGCTGCCAACCATGTTCCAGCCGGCGTTCAGGTTCACTGTGCACGTGGTCTGCGGGGTGCCTATCAAAGTCAGCGTTTGGCTTGACGGCACAAATATCAAGTAGGATTGCCCAGCTGTGACTGTTGTCGGCGTCGTGTAGCTGTATCCGTTCCAAGTTACGGCTTCAGCCCCTGAGATGCCGCTGAGAACACTGCTTAAGTTCGGGTTTGCAGGAACCGCTGAAAACGACACTTGGTTCCAGCCAGCATTTAATTGTATGCCTGAGATTCCAAGTCCAATGTTGAAACTGAAGTAAACAATGCTCTGAGTCTATGCCGGACCCAATAACCAAGGATAACTGCGCTGGTATGATGTTTCCAGGGTTCAACTGTACGCCGGTGCAGTTTAACGTTAATGTGAAGTCCTGTGAGTAATCGCCTGATACGGCGTTGTCTGACGCGTCTTCATAAACGAAGTCGGATGCTGTGGGAGACTCTAACAGGAAAGAAGAGGATCCAGTGTTTTCCAAGTAAAATGTGGCTGTGCTTGCTACTCCTAAAGTGACGGTTCCCCAATTTACTGTTGTAAGCGGTGACTGGGCTTCTGAATCTGAATAAACTGCTAAAGACGGAGTGGCTGCTTTGACAGTTGAATAGCAGTTTGGGAATCCTTTTTCGCTGCGGAAAACCCAGAAGACTGTGGCCGTAACCAAAATGACGAGGGCAATAGTGGCTATTTTCTTCTTCAATTTCAATTAACTCCCTCTTCCTTGTCCTGGTCCGGCAGAGCTATGAGTTGAGATTCAGTTATTTTTACGGGTTGGGGGTTCCACCCGGCGAAACTCTTCTCGATGTCGTCAAGGCGTTGGCGTATGTTCATCATTTCTTTAAATATGCTTTCAAGAACTGATCGCCGCATTATTTTCTCCTTCTAAGAATCACCGCTATCACAAGCAGCACAGCAGCCACAGCCATAACGAACACTGCGATTTTGACGGATACATCCACTATGCCTGAACCGCCGACGCTGAAAGACGGAAGCTTCCAATTGCCCACGCTCCAGCCGTACCAGAACATCCACCAGGGATGAGTGGCTCCCTGAGGTGCAGGCGAAGCAGAAGCTGCAGGCGTCGGCGAAGGCGAATTGTTGCTTCCGCCTGAGTCTCCGCTGCCGCCTCCTGACCCTGATCCTGAAGACGGCGTCGGTGAAGGGCTGGTCGACGTCTCCGACGCGTCTACTGTGAAGCTGTATAATGTGCCCGAGTTCGCCGTGAAAACGTACGTGCCCTGAGTCAACATGTTGATTTGGCTGCCTCCGCTAGGGGTTAGAGTCAATGTGGATGCTGGCACGCTTGTGCTCCAGCTCAGAGTCAGCGATCCTGACTGCCCCACGTTCTCAACGTATAAGGTCCAGAGCCAGGAAGACCCCGAATCCGGCTGGATGTCCTGGCTGAGGCCCTGCAGGTTAACTGGGCTACTTGGGTTTCCGCTTTCGTACAGGTAACTGTAGACGCCCTGCGGCGGCGCAGGAGGCACAACTAAGTCGTTGGATTCGTCAAAACCAGAAATCGCCGTGCTGCTTATGCCGAAAGTTGTGGTGCTGCTGTATCCGCTGCTGGAGGCGGTGACTGTTAAGTTCCAGTCTGTTGTTGCATGTGTTAAAGGCGCATAAATCAAAGTTGCTGAAAGAATAATTAATGCTGCTAACGCAAGTTTTTTGCTATTCAAATCCACATTCCCTCTAAAAGAAAAAAGAAAGGAAATCTGGAATCTGCTAAGCTCGCCTTTTCGTCAGCACAGCAAGGGAGCCAACAATCACAACCGATAGTATAGCGACGACGACTGCGAAGGGAACCCAGCCGGTTGGAACCGAAAAGCCGCCGTAGCCTGACTCTTCTGAAGCAACACTGAAACTGATTGGGGCCGTTGACTGATGCTGCACGCCGTTCGCGTCCAAACCCGTCAACGTTGCTGTGAGGCTGTAGCTGCCGGCGGCTGTTCCAGCTGGAAGGTTGAACTCCACGGTTACCTGCCCTGAACTTCCGTAGAAGGTGCTTGGCAAATTAATCGCTGTCACGTACTGGGTCAGAGAACCCGTGAAGGAAACTGATTCCACGTTGAAGTTGGATCCTACAAACGTGAACGCTAAAGTTTCCGTCTGGTTAGTACTCGCTGTCACTGTGCCCAGGTTCTGGCTGCTCAAAGTCACCGATGTTGAGCCGCCTGAGGATCCGCCTGAGCCTCCGGACCCGCCTGAACTAGATGACGCCCAGCTGACAACAACAGAGGCTACGTTGCTGTACAATCCTGTGAGGACCCCGGTTGCGGTGTTGTATGCTCCTGACATTTCCGTCACAGTTACTGGTACCCCGTAGCTGCCGCAACTGAACACTAACGTGCCAGAGCCTGTGCTCACAAAGTTGACTGTTAAGGTTTCCCCGTTCCAGGACAATGTCGACAGTGGCGTATCTGCTTCTTCAACGTAGAAGCCGCTGCCCCACGCATCAAAATTGACTGACACATAGTTGCTGCTGTTGGCGACGGAAACACTGAAGACTCCACCGGTGTAGGCGGTGCTGAGCACGTAGCTGACGCCAGTCACGTAGGTTGGGACCTGCCCGCAGTCAGTCACGAAGGTACACGTCGAGGTCGACGCGCTGAAGTTCACTGCCAGGTCCGTTCCATCCCAGGCGACGTTGCTTATGCCTCTATTGGCAGCTACATGGTGGGTGACACTGTTGAATATGTACGGGTACGCCGTGCAGCTAACAGGGCACGTCATGCTGCTGGTTACTGTGACGCTGAAGGTGGCGTTAACCGAAACCCCCTTCCACGTGGCGGATCCTTGATATGACGTACCGGATGTGATGTTGGTCAGGGAAATCTGGCCAGACAAAGCCGGGTAAGTGGCGCCATTAAGCGTGAACACTGTGTTTGGCAGCAGGTTCCCCGCCGTGTCCTTAGCCTGCAGTGTCAAAACTAAGTTTCCTGAACTCTGGGAATAACTCGCCGTGTAGGTACCGGTCACGGTTTCTGCAGCGTTCACTGTCAGCGGCGACGTCGCCGACGCAGTCTGCAGATTGAAGCTTTCACCGCTGTTCGAACTCGAAACAGTCGACGCATAGCTGAAGGTCGCGGTTCCCCCGCTATTAACCCAGAGGGAAAATGGCAGTGCACTGTAGGCCTTGGCGACGCTATTCACCGTCACCACGGTTCCTGACGCTGAAGAATCCAAGCCGGACTGCGCGAAAGTGACCTGGTACTGCGTAGTCCAGGCTGCGGATTCAGTGATCGCCATGTTCATGGTGACGGAATCCGAAGCGGTTGAGCCGCTGTATGATCCTGTGCCGGTTCCTGTCCATGCGCTGAAGACATACTGGGTCCCGGTTGCTCCTGCAGCAGGCGTGGATACAGTGAAGGTTGCGTAAGCCCCTGAGTTGTACCAGCCCTGGCCAGACGGGGAACCATAGCTTGAAGTCACCGTCAAATAGTACTGGGTTCCGTAGTTGCCCGTGATTGTGGCTGCTGCAGAAACAGTGTAAGGCGAAGTCTGCGAGGAACCCGACAGGACGAATTGTTTCCCGGGGCTGCTGCTGACTGGGCTGGTCCAGCTGAAGATAACTTGGCTGCCGCTGTTAACCCAGACCTGGTAGGGCAGGGCTGAGTAGGCTTCGTTGTTGCCGGCGGCGGTTACCACAGTGCCCTGCGCCGAACTGTCCAGGCCTGACTGCGCAAAAGATACTTGGTACTGGGTGGTCCAGCTGGCTGTGGACGTCTGCGCCTGGTTCATGGTGATGGCGCTGCTCTGTGCGTAGCTGGTGCCGCCCGTGCTCCAGCTGCTGAAGACGTATTGGATTCCGCTGCCTCCGTTGACTGTGCCTGCGTTCAAGCCGGCATAGGCGGTTGTTCCTTGAGTGTACCAGCCTGAACCCGAGGGCACGCCATACGCGCTGTTGACTGTCAGGTAATACTGGGTTACCCAGTTTGCCGACGCAGTCACCGGCGTATTCATGGTGATCGCGTTGGATTGCGCGTAGTTTGTGCCGCCGGTTGACCAGCCGGTAAAAGCGTACTGGGCGCCTGAACCCGCAGAAACCGTTCCGGTGCTGAGGCCCGCGTAGGCGACGGATCCAACGTTGTACCATCCGCTGCCCGACGTGGATCCGTAGCTGCTGCTTACTGTGAGAGAAACCTGCTTCTGCCAGTAATAATAGATCGTGTGTGCGGCGGTTACGTCTGTGAAGGTGTAGCTGGTTCCGCTGTACTGGGCTCCTGCGCCGCCGTTGTCGATGCTGTACCCGGTGCAGACGTATTGGACGCCGCTGCCTCCGCTCCATGGCGAAGTAACGCTTGTTGCGTAGGATCCTCCATAATTGGCGCTTCCCGACGCTGTTGGAGATCCATAGCTGGAATAGACGGTAATGGTGTAAGTGATTGGTGACGTCGAGACTGAAATGGTGTGCGGGCCTTGGACGTTGCTAAAGCTGTAAGAACCCGTTATTGGAACTGAACCGCCGTCAACTAAAACACTGTTGATTGAGTACCCTGTGTTAGCTGAATATGTGAAAGTCGGCGAGCTACCCTGGTCATAATAGGTCGTTCCAGATGGGCTAATGGTTGAATGTGAATCTGAGCTTGCGGTAATTGGAAATTGATAAGTCACTGAAAGGTACGGCGTGTTGCCTGATTGACTGGTGTCGATCGCTGCGTCAACGCCATTATTGAAAACGCCATTAATATCGTTGGGAGTTCTGAGGCAAAACTTTGTTTCTCCGCCGACATTTATCCAGCTTAAGCCTTGGCTGCTAAGGGAAATGCTGTTCCAGCCAGTTGAGCTTACTGTAGCCGACCCGCCGTTTCCATTATAGTTTCCGCTATAGAAGTCGCCGGCTGCTAACGGATCATGGGGGTAAGTAGGCTGCCCATTTTGAATGACTACAGTGGGAGAACCGCCAGAACCCAAGGCGTTTATGTCCAGATTCAGGGTTGCACTTGTGATAACGGCTCCCACTGGTATTGAGCTCGTGTCAAAGAAGACAAAGCTGCGGTCAACATAATAGTACGTGCCGCCGGCAACGATTTGCCATTGCCCACACATCATTTGAGTGTAGCCGTTATCCACCGTTCCTGAACTTGAAGATTGAGACGCGCTGTCAGCTAGTTAAGTAGCTGTAGATGTAGCCGTTAGAGGCGCTTGAGTAAAAGGTGGATGTTGTAGCTTTCGCTGAATGCATCCCTACCAAACTGATTCCGCACAACAGAACAAAAAACAACATGACTGCGGATACACTTTTCTTCATTTGTTAATTTCCTCAAGAGATAAAAAAAGAAAAATCTGCCGGGTACTCGACAACTTTCTTCACTTTATCCCCACTAAAAGAAAAATTTGGAATCAGCGGAAACGTGTTCGTGTTTTTTGGTTTTCTTTTGCGCCAAGCCACGCTGGAATCACGATGCCCAGCACGATCCAGAGGAGACATAGCAGAGCCAGAATTCCGTCTGAGGCAGTGAAAACCGTTGGGAACAGCGGCAAATTCGACGGTGTTGTAAGGTAGCTGGTGACGGTGAGGATTGCGTTGTAGGTGCCGTGTGCTATAACCGGCGCCAGGAACGCGTGTGTCAGCTCGAGCAACGCGAGCAGCAGCATGCCGTCGACGAAGGCGGGAATCAGGTACCAAAAGTTGTTGTAGGCCTGTATCGCGTGGAATCCGGCCCAAAGCAGAACAGGCGTCAACGCAATCAACCACATAAGGAACGGCCCCAGCTTCTTGTAGTATGCCTTGAACTCAGTGTACCCCGCGAATTTGAGGAGTTCCTCAGCGAGGGCAACCACTGTGTACGTGAAGAGTATGTCGCTGATTACGCTTGTTGTGACGCTGGTTTGGCCGGGGATGCTGCTCAGAGGCTGCAGCGAAGCGGGAAAAACGCTTGCGGATATTACAGATACCAGGTACATGAGGCGGGCGAAAAGGAAGATGTAGAAGACGTAGAGGGGCTTGAGGTTTTGATAGTAGTTTTTGCCGGCGTCGCTGAACAAGTTAGCAAATAACAGAACCACCAAGCTGAAGATGGCGATGATGCAGTAGACAATTATGATGAGTGCGCTGCCGAAGCTTGTGGCCAACAAGTTCGAGTTGGTGACCTGCAGCAGAAAAAAAGTCACTGTGAAAACCGTTAGGACCAAGAAGATAATGACGTCCGCAACTCTGGATTCTAGTAACCAAATTCTTCAGCTCTCATAAGAAAAAAGAAGCTTAGAGGCCTAAACGTGGCTTCTTAGACGTTAACACGCACCTACCATTGAGTCTGCATGGAGTCCCGATGCTAAAGCCGAAAGTGCGAGAAGAAATTCAACAAATTTTTGAAGGGCAGTCCGACAAGGAAGACTACCGAAACCTAAAAGACCTGAATATAAATTTGCTAAGTATATCGAAGAAAAGAAACAGGAAGCGGCTCAATTTCCTCAAATGACTATAGAGATACTAACTCAAGCCAAAAGAGAGCTACCAGAAAGAGCATATCTGAAGTTAAGAAAACAAATGGGAGTAAAGCATAATCTACAAATTTTTCTTGATTAACCTAAGCGTGGTTTCTTCGAAGTTAATATTCCACCGAAAATTGCGAGAATTGCAGGGGAAACAGAAAAAGCAAGAACTCGATCAACCCAAATAGCAGCACTTGATGTCGCTGGAATAATCCAAGACCAAACCGACCACATAAAGCCATCCTCATCTTGGTAAAAAATTCCGCTAGCTCCGGTGAAGTGTCCTGTTGTTGCCCATTGAACATAAGGTGATGACCAATCCACAACTACGAAAAAGCTGAACGTAATAAGCAAAAGCCCAAGGGTTTGCTGTATGCTTTTGATTTTGACTCCGAAGATCACGAGGTCAAGTCTGCTGAGGACAAAGATACTTGTCCAAATAACGATGTAGTACACGGCTAAGCCTTCAATTGCGTTTAGCCCATTAAGCGCCTGCAGAAAAGTTCTTGTGTAGAAGATAAAGCCTAAAACGGCGAATGAAACGGCTAAGCCGATTTCCCTTATAGTTAATTTGTTTTTCATGAATGGTCCCAAAAGAAAAAGGGAAAGAAACAAAGTAGTGTTTAGTTATGCGATGCGGTTGCGTAGACGTTGAATGTTCCCGTTGAAGACGGCTGCCAAGAAGTCAATGTGGCCACGCCGTTTACCGCGGTTGCTGTGCCTATGCTTGTTCCTGAACCGGCTGCGCCCTGCAAGAAAGTTACGGTGCCGCTGAATGATGCGTCGCTGCAAGTCGCCGTTAAAGTGATTGTTGGCAGATTTCCCTGGGCGCTTGTCAACGAGGCGGCGCCGTTAACTGTTAAAGCCAAAGTTGCCTGCTGAGTAACCGTGACTGTCACCGAGTTGCTGGTCATAACGTACTGCGCATAAATCAATGCTGAAGCTGCACCTGCAATTAAGCCGATCATTAACACGAGAAGCACTATGTTTCGGGTTTTCATTTTTCTTCCTATCCCTCCTCTAAAAGAAAAAAGTAAGTTGTATCAAGTGGCTGGGAAAAATTACTGCCTGATACCAATCTCAGGTTCTATCCATTGACTGGGGCTAACGGGGGTTTCATAACATCGAGTTAATCGCTCATGTTCCTCTGTCAAAGCTTCAAATTCAACATCACAGGCACACCCTTAGCAAACGTCGCAGTCAACCCATTCGCATCAGCACTAACAGGACTACTCTTCAGCAAAGGACTCAACTACATCAAAGAAGTCCCAACCCAACCACTATCCCAGATAGGAGACATCGTTGCTGACGCGGCAAAACAAATACCCGCTTCGGATCCAACACCCGCACCATCGGCTTCTTCAACTCTGCCCGCCTCAGTTCCCGTAGCATCTCCTACAACTTAAAAACTAAGTTTGCTTTTTTTCTTTTCCTATTTTTCGGCATTTAATTTTCTTGTCTTAGCGGAGGCTATCACATTCTTGTACTTAGAAAGCCACTCATTCATTTCTTGTCTCTGTTTCTGTGGAATTTGTTTTAGCGTTGGCAGGTAGCGACTGGATTTTATTTTTCCTACCTTTGCATATCCTGATTTGTCTATCGAAATGATAGCATCAATTTCAGTGATGAGATTGTTGGTTCTCTTAATTAGCCAATCGTCAGGCACATCAAAGTAATTGATTTGTCTCAAGTTAACACTAATCTTCGGAAGTTGTTTTGGATAAACTAAGGCTTCCCAAATGCTCTGTAATTCTTGCGGTAAGCTAACATTTTTATAAATTTCGCAAGAAACGGCTTGCAGAAGCCTTTGAGCAAATGATCCTTCTCGATCGGTCAGTTTAGATATTTGAACTGGCAACCATACGAGATTCGGAACAAATGAATTAAGCATGTGATGCCTCGATGAAATTATGTAGTTGTTATCGACAGTAATCTTTCCCCAAATATGGCTTGCCACAAAACCAGTTCCAAGCTTTTTGCCATCATAAGCAGGGATATTTGCGCTCTTAATTGGAAAACTTCTGACTATCCCTTTCAGTAATGTGTTATCGTCACGCAAGTAACCTTTCGAATTCGCTGATCCCCACTCATCATGACCATTGGATGTTTTAGTTCTGCAGGAATTATCTCTAACAACATATGGTAAGATTATCGGAAGCTGGGTATAGAAATTACTTGGAATCCAAATTGAAAGGTCAATAAGTAAATGCTTTATCAATTCCTTGGAAAACTCGTTATCTTCTCGCATTAGGCTCTGCAAGTAATGGTAGAGGATGTTTTGTCCATCGACAACTTTATTGCCAGTGTTCAAGACTCTCGCTAAGACTCCTTTTGAGGATTCATGAGTTTTTTCAAGTCATCAACAAACTTGTCAAACATTTTTACTTTATCGCTTTCTTCTATGGGGTTAGGGCACATTATATAACTCCCATCAGTATCCACTTCTACTATGGCTCTGCCTTTCTTGGCTGGTTTTCTAATTGCTAGAGTACAATCCTCATCGGGAGTAACAAAAAATACTTTTATATGCTCAGTAACTTTATCACCTGAGAGCTTAATTTTCCAATATCCAGTTTGAGCGATTCGCTCTCGCAAAGTAACTTTGCTGGAAATTACCGCAAGGACCTTCAAAGTTTTTGGTTCATAGACTACTAAGTCAACATCAGGTAAATGAGACCCAAACTCTCCAAAATCAACTAGTTAGATTTCGTTTTATTTGCC
The DNA here is from genome assembly GCA_963768425.1 of Candidatus Bathyarchaeota archaeon. Classification (GTDB taxonomy): domain Archaea; phylum Thermoproteota; class Bathyarchaeia; order Bathyarchaeales; family Bathycorpusculaceae; genus Bathycorpusculum. The sequence continues at coordinate 15,174 of CAVYHV010000031.1, forward strand.
CCAAATCTTTTGGTAGATTCTTACCGTTGGTCCGTTCTAGGGTATTTCCTTCAACTATGCGTAATCCAAGCGATTCTATCTCTGTTCTGAGCATATGCAAAACTATTTTTTCAAGATTTTTGCCTTTCCAGGCTCGCCACGATTGCTCATGATCATTCATCGTTGTAGGATTCTTAAGCCAATCTTTGTGATGAAGCTCTTTGGCTTCATCAAACAACTCTGAGATATGCTTGTAAACGTTAGGACCGTAGATTTTGCGCTTCTCTTCATACAACTCTATTAAATCATCGATTCTCATAGTCAAGAGGTTGTTCTATTCGCCTTTTTTGCTTTTCCCTCTCTTGTAATATGTCCAGTTAATTTCTCTAAGTTCTTCAGTTTTTCCGTCATTTGGAAATGGCTTTCTCATGATAAAAAGATACTTGAACCCTCGTAAATAGAAATTAAAACGCCTAGCACGGTTTGCCCAAATACCTGTATTGGAGGATTGATTTCTTCGAGCAATGCAGATGATGTCGACTGTATCGAAATATTTTGCCATCCTCGCATACAACAAGAAACCGACAGGTGTAAATTTCTTTTTAACCCACTGGTCTCCTATCAGCCAGCCGAGGACTTTTCCAGGCTTCAATATTCGATGGGATTCTTTTATTACTTTTTCAAGTTCATCGTAAAACTCTTCTGTTTCGCTTGAAATGCATCCGATACATTCAGGCTCTTCGTTGTATTTGATGTTATCACCATATGGCGAATCTATGAATACCATATCGGCATAATTGTCAGGAAGCGGTATTTTCCTCGCGTCATTCTTCAGAATGTCTTTTCTGTAAGGTGGAGGGGAAACGTCATAGCATATTGCTTTCCTTCCTTCTTCTTTGCAAACGTCAAGGGTAGTTCCACTTCCACACATTGGATCAACCACAAGGTCTCCTGGCTCTGTATATCGCCAAACCATATTCCATATGAGCTCTGCGGGAGTCACGCCTGCATATTTGTTGTTGCCCTTTGGAGTGTTTCCATAACTTTGCCTTGGAAAATCCCAAAGTGTAGTTGACTGCATCTGAGGTACTTCTTCAACATCCTCCTCTTTTTTGTTATTTTTGACATGAGGTAGCATTTGCCAAGATTTGGGCTCTACGGATATCTCCAGTTTTTCAGTTTTCTTACCTTCTGATAAGAATTCGAACCACTCGTTGATTGGAACTCTTTCGGGCCTGTACAGTTCTAGAACCGTAATGGTTTTGCTCTTGCCAAATGGCGATGACCTACCTATGTTCAGATTAGTTAGAAGCTTTTTGGCATCTTTCAGAGGATACATTTTTCCGAGCGGCTCAACTTTGACTTGGTAGGGATAGTTTCCCCCCAAGCTTCAGGAACTATGTTTATTTTTGCATCAGTACTTGCTTTGAATACTCCATACAGTAGGTCAGTGTCTAAATTCCATAGGAATAGGAAATCACCTTTTTTAACCCTAATTGCGGTGGCACCATAAACCTTGTTTTTTCCAAACAATAATCGTTCAAAGCACTCATTTTGAGATGAGTTAGTGCATGCGAATATGAAGCTTTTTGTGGTGACAGGTAGCAGCTTTTGGGTCACTTATGGTTCCTCACGATAAACTTTTACTGATTACTGCGTTCAAGTTAATATAAGTATTAAAGAATATGGTAGAAATCCAACTAAATGCATGATTTGCAAAAACTTCACTTTTACTAGCCCCTCCTCTTTCCTGCAGATTAGTTTCTGCAATTCATTTTCAAGTGATTTGAACCTGATGCTTGAACCCGAGTGAAAGCTTATGAAAACGAAATTAGGTTGCCTGGAGGCTTAGCAAGCGTGAGCAAGACTATTCCTTCTTACCGAACAATGCGAGTCTGGGTTTCCCATTTTTTCAATTCTATTTCTACGCTTTCTATCCAACTTGGTTTATTATGACTTTAGCGTTAGGTGGGAATAATGTGTTAGTTCCGTATGTTACAGTATATTGCAGGATAAATGGAACATTCACTATTTGGGGTGGTGAGGGGATATCGTTTGCGTTTCCAAATTGGAACATAATGCCTCCTGTGATGCTTCCCGTATTAAGAAGTGTATTTGACGGTAACTGATTTGGCATAAAATATGCGTTTATCGCGTTATTAGATTCAGTGTCTAAAACTGGGTAGACAGCAGTTGCAGAATATTTTACATTATTAATAACAACATCGAAACCGTTTATTCCATTTGTGTTTATTTGCTGATATCCGTGATTGGTTATCGTTACGTTTAGTACAAGATATGTGTAATTGTATGAGTCGAGATTATTGATAAACCACCCTATTGTTGAGTAATCTACCCCAACGTAAGGACTACCAGTTAAAGGAGTTGATGTAGAACTAGGGTTTGACTGTGGCGATGTTGTTATGCTTGGACTTGCATTCTTATTTTGTTGTTGATTTGGAAGCAAATGACCTATAGCCGCTAGCGTCACCAAAATTACAAAAAATGCAACAATTCCGATCATAACTTTCATGTACACTTTCGTTCTAAGGCTCTCCTTTTCTTAGAATGACGATTAGGCTCTCTGTATACTACTAAGATTTAAGATTTGGCTTTGTGAAAAAATTTTAAGAACAGTCTATTTCTTATTCTTCAGTTTAATCTCGGGGTAGACAATCGTCATTTTGTGTGGGTTATGATTCCCGCAGAAACAAAGCCAAAGGCCATTATCATCTTTAACTATAAGTTCTGCCATTTGTCCACATGCTAGGATATCGCAAAAAGTTTTCTGTAAATCCTTTACAACCTCATCATAAGGAGTTACTTTGGGTCTAACCACTCACACACACTCGTTATTACCATACAATTTTTTTTGGATAAATAACTTT
>CAVYHV010000032.1:0-13326 GCA_963768425.1 Candidatus Bathyarchaeota archaeon
AAAATGCTGCTTGTGCGCCAGGCGGTGCCTCATAAATGATGATTCGACAGGTTTTTGTCTGGTTCGAAAAAACCAAGGCGGCATCCTCTACACGCTCAACTACGCTAAAGCCGTGTCAGCTGGCGTGGACCCAATCAGCAAAAAGCCCCTATCACATTTCAACCCAGGAGCGTTAGTCCTGTCAGTTGCTGCGGCAGGCTGCAATTTCCGCTGCCAATTCTGCGACAACTGGATGATAAGCCAAGACAAAGAAGTCGCGGGCAGACCTTTCCCTCCCGACGAAGTGGTTAAATCCGCTCTGGATAGCCAGTGCCAGGGAATAAGCTTCACTTACACGGAGCCAACTATCTTCATGGAGTATGCTTACGACACAGCGAAGCTGGCGCATGAAGCAGGTTTGTTCAACACATTTGTCACCAATGGCTACATGACACCTGAAGCAGTCAGAACCATCGCCCCATACTTGGATGCTGCAACGGTCGATTTCAAAGGCGGAGGCGACCCAGACTTCTATAAATCCGTGATGGCTGTGCCAAACGTCGAGCACATCTACGAAACCCTAAAAGAACTCAAACTTGGCGGCGTCCATATAGAAATCACCAACTTGGTTGTGCCGAAAATAGGCGATTCTATGGGCAAAATTCTGGAGATGGCAACTTGGATAAAGAATTATTTGGGGGCAGACACGCCTTTCCACCTTCTTCGATTCCACCCTGACTACAAACTTACTACAGTCCCAGCGACAAGCATTCCCGACATGGAGAAAGCATACATGACCGCTAAACATGCAGGTTTAAACTACGTCTATCTTGGAAACGTGCCTGGTCATGCTTCGGAAAACACTTACTGCCCGAACTGCAACGAAGCAATAATCAGGCGCAACGGCTTCGACATAACCCAGTGGAAACTCACCAGTGACATGCGATGCCCCGTCTGCGGACAAGCAATCCCTATAAAAGGTAAACTATACCAGTCCAACCTGCGCTACCCCTACTCCTTGCTCTAGAAAACCGACGAGTAAACGAGTTTTCTCGACTTAATCATGTGGAAAGACAGTAATTCAGACTGAACGATGGGAATGCAAACCTTTGAAAGAGTATATAGCTGGAACTGCTAGATTTAGACGTAGAGTAATCCGATGCCTGCCCATTTTTGGTTTGGGTTTTCAATTATTTCCGTGTGGGGATATCTGTTTTTTATTTCGGACCAGTATCGGTCTACTTCGCTGACGCCTAAGTCGTGACCACAGATGTCGTGAAATGCGACTAAGCCGCCCTTGCGTACAAGTGGGCTGTACATTTCAAAGTCTTTTTTGACTCCCTCATAGGTGTGGTCGCCGTCGATGAAAAGAAAATCTATTTTTTCACCTTTTAACGCTGACTTTGCTTTCGACAGGCTTGACGGATTGTGGGAATCGCCTCTTAAAAGGGTTAATTGTTGGCCTGTCTGGATGAAACTGGCAAGGCGAGAAGTTTTAAAGCGGTCGTACCCGCGTTTAATCGACTGTTCACTGGGCAAATCTAGGCTGATGATTTTTGCGTCGGATGGCAGTGTCCAGCTGAACAGAAATAGTGTTCCTCCGTTGCGTGTGCCAATCTCCATCATAGACTTAACGTTTCTTTTTCGAAGCATCGAGAGCAAAGTGCCTATTTCTCTTTTAACCTGCTGAAGACTATTGCTCCAACCTAACGGTTTCAAAGGCGCGGAAACGTTGGAGATGACGCTAATTAATTCCTCAGTTTTTACGCTTCTCTGCGCCCTAAGTTTGAGCGAGGAACCGGCTGTGTGCCCAAGGAATTCATATATGAACGGGTAGTCATGCATCATGTAAATTATGATTTTTCCATACTGCACCATGATTCGCTAACTGCCCCGTCTTTCGCCTCTTGACTTGTCTTCTCGTGTTTTGGTATAAAGATTTTCCTACTTTAGGGCTAAAAAACTGCAACAGACCAATTGGAAATCGGAGATCGGTTCTGAGAAGGGCTGAAGGCGACGGAAACAAGAAGAAAGAACATATAGGTCAGGGTTTGAAGCGTTTAGATAAGACATTTTATTAGGGCAGAGCCGGAGACTGCATTGTGAAAGTGCCAAACTGATGGTTAAGTACTACGCTTTGGCGGTCTGTACCAGTTACTGGAAACCAAAAGACGATTACGTAACCAAGATAATCGATGCTTTAGCCGAGAGAATTGAAAACGGGGACTTTGTGGTCATCTCTGAAAAAGCAGTCTCAACTGCTAAAGGCTGTATAATAGATGAAAAAGAGATAAAACCTAATTTAGCAGCCAAGGGTTTGGCGCGTTTTTGGATGCGGATAGCCTGGGGCTACCCTGTTGGGATAATGTGCCGCTTTGGGCAAAGATTGTTGAAAAGGTTGAGGAATTATCCGCTTGAATCGGGGAGCAGACATAAACAGTTGACGCTCGAACGGGCGGGTGTTTTGCAGGCGCTTATGTTTGGGTCTGAAGGCGGCATCGACGGCTCAAACCTTCCTTACTCTTACGTGTCATTGCCTTTGGAAAACGCAGCTGAAGTGGCAGATGAAATTCAGAAACAGATTCAACAAAAGTTGAACAAAAATGTCTGCGTCATTGTGGCTGACACCGACAAAACTTACAAGTTCAGAAATTTCTTTTTTACGCCAAGGCCGAAACCAATGAAGGGCATAAATTCCTTCGGAGGCGCAGCGACCTACATTGTTGGCAGGGTTCTTAAGCTGAAGAAAAGCTCAACGCCTTTAGCCGTCGCCGGATGCAGCCTTCAAGCTATCCAAGCATTAACAATCACAAACATAGCTGACAGAGCGAGAGGCCCCGGTTCAGGTGCAACAGTTTGGGATATGGCATCCCGGTTTCAAGTGGATGTCAACGCAGTAAGTTGGGAGATGCTGTCCACCATCAAACATAAACCTCTGGTTATAGTGCGTAAAACCTCGGCGAACAAGGTTAATAGCTGGGACAAATAATGTTCTATTGGAAAACCGCGTTTTCGAGCAGTAACAGATAAAAACAAGATTTGGAGCCAACTTACGGTTACAAGGTGAAAAGTGACATGGAAGAAGCATTAAGGAAATTAGATGCTTTCTTTAATCCCAAAGCAGTTGCAGTAGTCGGAGCCACAAAAAAAATTGACAAAGCAGGATTCGTTATCTTCAAAAACTTCTCAACGAGCAAACTGCGTGGAGTCTTCAAAGGAGAACTCTATCCTGTTAACCCAAACGAAGACTCAATCCTGGGATTCAAATGCTACAAAGCCCTGAGTGAGGTTCCGGGTGCAGTAGACTTAATCGTCATCATCGTTCCAGCGACGGTTGTACCAAGTGTAATGGAGGAAGCCGTAGGAAAAAAAGTCAAAGCTTGCGTCATCATCAGCGCTGGCTTCAAGGAAGTTGGGAACGTTGAACTTGAAGAGCAAGTGGTCGCTATCGCCAAGAAAGGCGGAATACGCGTCTTGGGACCTAACTGCTTAGGAGTTTACTACTCAAAAACAGGTATAGATACTCTTTTTCTCCCAGAAACGAAAACCCTCACAACAGGAGACGAAGTCGTTGCGACACCCAGACCGATGCCTGGAAACATCGCGATGATTACCCAAAGCGGTGCCTTCGGATCCGCAGCTCTAGACTTCTTAACAGGTCGCCAAATGGGCGTAAGCAAATTCGTCAGCTTCGGCAACAAATGCGACGTAGACGAATCAGACATCCTTCACTACCTACTTTACGATAAAGAAACCCACGTGACGCTCATGTACTTGGAAGACGTTAAGAATGGGCGAAAGTTCCTGGAAATAGCGAAAAAAGTAACGCTCAAAAAACCCGTTGTCGTAATCAAAACTGGCAGGAGCTCCGCAGGCGCTCGAGCCGCCGCGTCTCACACAGGCGCTATCGCCGGCTCAGACAAAATCTATGATGCAGCATTCAAGCAGGGAGGCGTTATCAGGGCAAGAGACATGGATGAGTTTTTCGGCATGGGTAAAGCCCTTGCTATGCAGCCGCCAGCCACTGGCAGAAACATCGGGATACTCACGGATGCAGGAGGACCCGGCGTCATGACCGTGGATGAATGCGAGTTTTTAGACTTGACGGTTAACAAGTTCTCTGATGACATCCTCAAGAAGTTCCAAGAGCTTAAAGACCAAAACCTCATTCTAAAGATTTCCGCAACGTCGAACCCAGTTGACTTAACAGGATCAGTCACCGACGACCAGTTTGTAACCTCCGCTGACCTGATGTTCCAAGACCCAGAAATCGACGGCATCATCCTGCTGGGACTTCATCACATGCCTGGACTGCGGGAAAAATACATCGACGGCATAGTCAAAATCTCCTCGAAATACCTTAAACCCATCGTGATGTGCGACATCGGCGAAACAGAAATGGCGCTCTACACACGCTCGAGATTCGACAGGCTCTGCGTGCCATCTTACTCTTCGCCAGAAGGCGCAGCGCGAGCCATGAAGGCACTGGTAACTTGGGGCGAATACCTTGAAAGAAACGGCGCTGCAGATGAACGAATTGCATTCATAAAGAAATACTGTCTAATTAAACCGTAACCAAAACGCAGACTTCACTGCCGTCCACCAGTTTGAGACGTTCCCGCAAATTCAAAGCGGAAACAACTTCCAACACCTCTTTTGGGTAGCCGGGTACCTTCGGCTGCACAATTCCACAATTCAAGCCTTCAATGTACGCCTCGATTAGGATTCCCGTGCAGAAACCTTTCTCCGGCAGAATCTCGGATTTTTTAGCTTTTTCAAGCATTTCTTTCTGCATTGCGCTTTCTTTTGTTAGGCAAATGTTTAGTGTTCCAGCGTAAGGAGTAAAACCAAGTTTTTCTATTATCTGCCGCTTAACCCAAGGTAAACCGATGAATTTTCTTCCATTGCCGTTTCCAGAAAAAACAGTGCCTTTGAAGGTTATTTGACGCAAAAAATAGCCTTCATTTAAGGCTTACTTCTGCTGTTTTAGCCATATTGCAACCTGTTTCAGAACAGGGTCTGTTGATATATCGACTACTGGGACAATCATTTTCTCTTTGGTTTCAATTGTCTGCGCGTATTTCGGCATGAGCGAGTAGCCAACAAAGGTCCAAAAGACCTTGCGGTTCTCTAGCAGCTCCCTGGCAACTGCTGTTGTTGAGGCTGGAAGGGGAAAATACAGGAAGACTACGCCTTCAACCCAGTAAAGGCCTGCTAGTTTGCCACCTGCTATAACAGAGGTAAATCTTGCAATGTCTTCAGGTGTGTTGAAGAGGGTTTTCTCCATAACCACGATTTCTTTAAACGGCGAATAAGAAATGCTTACTTCAGGTACACTCATAACAATCATCTTAGCTGGCTAGCTAGTGTGTGAGCGCTTCCCTTTTAATTTTGCCATGCCCTTTAGAAAAAGTTATAGCGTAGGTGAACATTAAGCCTTCACTAACATAATACACTCGGATGGTTACCCCTCAATGCCTGAAATACGTGTAGCATTAGTCGGCGTTGGCAACAGCGCATCAGCCCTGATTCAGGGAACACAATTCTATAAGGACGCAGAAGAAAACACAACCGTCCCAGGATTAATGCATGTAAATTACGGCGGTTACCACATCCGCGACATCCACTTCGTCGCCGCGTTTGAAGTTAACAAAGACAAAATTGGCAAAGATCTCTCCGAAGCCATCTGGGTCAAACCCAATGTGTGCGAAAAATTCAGCGACGTCCCCAACTTGGGCGTTAAGGTTTCGCCGGGAATCATACTTGACGGTGCAGCACCCCACATGAGGGAAACATTCAACGTTTACGACGACGCCAAAACCACACAGGAAAGCATCGTCAAAACTCTCAAAGACAGCAAAACCCAAGTTTTGGTGAATTACTTGCCTGTCGGCAGCCACGACGCCGTTCGATTCTACGCGCAGTGCGCAATAGACGCGGGATGCGCTTTTGTGAACTGTATGCCTGAGTTTATCGGGTCGGACAAGAGTGGGGAGTGGCCTAAGAAATTTGAGAAAGCAGATTTGCCTGTGCTTGGGGACGATATTAAGAGTCAGGTTGGCGCTACAATTTTGCATCGCACTCTTGTGCGATTGTGTTTGGATCGGGGTACGATTGTTGATGAGACTTATCAGCTTAATTTGGGCGGCGACACAGACTTCCAAAACATGACTGTGGAGAGTCGCCTTACGTCTAAGCGCATCAGCAAAACTGAAGCCGTTACAAGCCTGGTGCCCTATAACTTGCCAACACGCATTGGACCCAGCGATTATGTGCCGTTCCTAAAGAACAAGAAAATCTGCTACATCTCACTTAAAACCCGAGCGTTCGGCAACCGACCCATAACCATCAGCGCAAAACTTGAAGTTGAAGACAGCCCCAATAGCGCAGGCGTAGTTATCGACCTGATTCGAGCGGCAAAAATCGCATTAGACCGCAAAATCTCCGGTACCCTGCTAAGCATGCCAAGCTATGCGTTTAAGCATCCGCCGGTTCAGGTTCCTGATTCGCAGGCGCGGCAGTGGACTGAAGATTGGATAGATGGCAAAAGAGAACGATAAGCCTTTTTTCTTTCTGTGAAACCTTTTTTAGCTTGAAGAAGAAAAAGGATATTGACAGTATTTAGAAGGTTTGAAATGAATGGTTAAAGTTGAATCTTACGAAGTGCCTGAGGGGCTCTATTTTTCGAAGGATTTTGAATGGATAAAGATCGAAGGCGACAAAATCCGCATGGGCATCACTGACTACGCGCAGAAGGCTTTAAGAGAAATCGTTTATGCTGAATTGCCCAGCGTAGGCACTGAAGTCAAGCAAGGCGAGCCTTACGGTACACTGGAATCTGTCAAAGCCGTGTCAGACCTTGTTGCCGCAGCAACCGGAACCATAGTAGAAATCAACGAAGAAGTCCAGTCAAAACCTGAAATCCTCAATGAGGACCCATACGGAAAAGCCTGGTTAATCATTGTTAAACCCTCAAACCTGCAGGCGGAACTCGCCAACTTGATGGATTTTGACAAAGCCGTCGAATGGCACAAATGTCAAGTCCAACAAAAATAAGTTGAAGGCAACCGCCATGGCAAGACGCGTAATCGTCATCGGAGCAAACGCTGCCGGCGTCGAAGCAGCTTCAGCAGCACGCAAAAAAGACCGAACAGCCGAAATCACCCTCATAACCCAGGAAAAGACCGCTGGGTACTCACGTTGCGGATTGCCCTTCGTGATCGGCGGGCAAATCCCAAGCTTCAGTGATTTGGTTGTTTACCCAGCAGCTTATTTCCAGATGCTTAAGCTGAACCTGCGCAATGAAACAAAAGCCACGACCATCAACACTAAAGAAAAAACCGTTACCCTCCAAACTAAAGAAGGAGCAACCGAAGTTCTCCAATACGATAGCCTGGTCATTTCAACTGGCGCTGACTCATTCACTCCCCCGATCAAAGGCAGAGAAAAACCCGGGGTGCTAAGCCTCCGCGGCATTGAAGATGGCGAAAAAATCGATGCAGCTGTCAAAGCAGGAGCGAAATCCGCGGTTATTATGGGCGCTGGCTTGATCGGCTTGGAACTTGGCGTCGCTTTGATCGAGCGTGGGCTGAAGGTTACGGTTGTGGAAATGTTGCCTCAAATTCTGCCTCAGCTGCTTGACGCGGACATGGCGCAGCAGGTTGCGGCACATCTGCAAGAGAAAGGCATGACTATTCTCCTGAGCAAACCCGTTGAGGAATTCCTCGGCGACACAAAAGTTACAGCTATCATGGCTGGAGGAGAAAAAATCGAAGCCGACCTATTTGTCAGCTCTTTTGGCGTCAGAGCCAACACGAAACTTGCCGCCGACGCAGGCATACCTTTGGGCGAAACCCGAGCGATCAAAACGAATGCGCGCATGGAAACAGACGTTAAAGACGTATACGCTGTAGGCGACTGCGCTGAAGCCCCAAACATCATAACACACAGATCTACCTGCGCTCAACTCGGCACGATTGCGGTTCGAGAAGGCAAAGTTGCCGGAGCAAACGCAGGCGGCGGCTACTCACAATTCTCAGGAGTCCTAGCTTCAGCAGTGACCAGACTCTTCGATATCGAAGCGGGCGCAACAGGTATAAGCGAAACAGCCGCAGCACGCAACAGAATCGAAGTGGTCATAGGCGCGATTAGCAGCAAAACCAAAGCCGACTACTACCCAACAGCTAAACCCATCAAAGTCAAACTCATCGTCGAAAAAGAGTCGGAGCGCATAATCGGAGCCCAAATAGTCGGCGGAGAAGAAGTCACCCAACGCATAAACGCCCTCTCCTTTGCAATTCAGAAGCAGATGACGGTTCGGGAACTAGCGAAAGCCGACACAGCCTATGCCCCGCCGCTGTGCGAAACATGGGAACCCATGGTTTTAGCCGCAGAAATGGTCCTAATGAAACTCCGCTAAATCAGCCCTTTTTTTCTTCTTTTTATGAAACAAAATGTCTAACTCAGAAAAAAATCGTTCACAAAAAATAGTCGCAATAGCTACCCCCGGTATAGGCGGCAATAGCCACTAGTTTTTTCTTGTTCCGGTATTGGGTTCTAGATGAGGTAGGCTTCTGTGATGTATCTGCGCACAACCCATTGAGTTTGGAAGTAGTAAGCTATTTTCGCGATCGAGTTCTTCATGAGATTTATCCAAGCATCTTTTTGCCTGTAGAATGTTGGAACAATTAGGTACTCGAGTTTGCTGTAAAGGTCTTGAAGTTCCAGTTCTCTTCTTTCATCTTCCGCCAATAGCTCTCTTGGATGAGGACCTATTGCCCAGCCGGTTACGCCTTCGATACAGCCCTCCATCCACCAGCCATCTAGAACACTGAAGTTAACGACGCCGTTGTGGGCGGCTTTCATACCGCTGGTTCCTGAAGCCTCAAAGGGCGGCAAGGGAGTGTTGAGCCAAACATCCACGCCTGAAGTAAGTTTGGCTGCAACGTCCATATCATAATTCTCCAAATAAACTACACTTACTTGGCCTTCCAATTTACGTGCGTAATCATGAATTTGCCTTATGAGTCCTTTTCCATCGGTGTCCTTTGGATGCGCTTTTCCGGCAAATATAATTTGGATTTTTTCTTTCCGATTTATGTCCGTTAGTCTGTGCAGATCGCTGAAGATGAGGGTTGCGCGTTTGTATCCTGTGGCCCTTCTGGCGAAGCCTATTGTCAATGCTTGTGGATCTAATGTTTTCCCATTGGCTTTTTCGACGTACGTTAGCAGGTCTGTTTTTGCTTTGATGTGCGCATCCCAGACTTCTCGATTGGGAATCTCGCTGGCTTTGGCAAGAAGTATGGGTTCGTTGGTCCAGCCTGGAATGTACTTGTCGAAGAGCTGTCTGAAGTAAAGGCTCGTCCATGTGGCGGAGTGGACTCCGTTTGTTACTGCTCGGATATAGCGACCTGGAAAAAGCTTTCTGGAGTAATCCACATGCGCCAGGGAGACGCCGTTGATGTATTTGCTTAGATTTAATGCCTAGGAAAGCCATGTTAAGGTTTTCTGATCCCGCATACTGCTTCATTTCAGCCAACGGGTATTCCTTGCCAAGCATCTGCTGTACAAGTTCATATGAGAATTGATCGAATGCTGCTTCCACTGGGCTGTGGGTGGTGAATACGCAGAGGTTTTGGACTTTTTCTGCATCCATACCGTTCTCTTTTAACAATTCAAGTGTTAGTAGGCTGGAGTGGCCTTCGTTCATGTGGTATTTTCGGATTTTGAAAGGCAAATTTTTCAGGAGTTTAGTGCCTCCTATGCCGAGAACAATTTCTTGTTTTAGTCTGTAACTCTTGTCGCCGCCGTAAAGTGAATCTGTGATTCTTCGGTCTTCAGGAAAGTTTTCTTCCATGTCTGTGTCTAGAAATAGAATTGGCACCATGCCGCCCGTGATGCTCTGGTATTCATGAAGCCAAGCTTGTACTTTGACGGGGCGCCCTTCGATGGTTACCGTGACAACGTTTGGCATGCGAGTTAAGGTTTTGGCTGGGTCCCATTCGTCAGGAAACTCAAGTTGTTCCCCTTGATCGGTGAGTTTTTGTCTGAAGTAACCCTTTCTGCTTGCGAGTGTGATGGCAATCATCTGGAGTCGTAGGTCTGCACTAGATTTCACTATGTCTCCTGCTAAAACGCCTAAGCCTCCGCTGTAGGTAGGCATGTTACTGGAAATACCTATTTCCATCGAGAAGTAGGCAATTCGGCGGTCTTCTAAAAAGTGTCGTCGGCAGTTTTCGCTGCAGAAACAGTGTTTTTTGCCACCGAAGCTTTCGCATGTCGCTTCTATTCTTGTTGCCAAGTTTTCTGCATCTATTTGGATTCCACAAACTGGGCATCTTAAAAACACAGGATCAACCAAACTTGGCACCACTGAAGGACACCCATCTGTGCCCACATTGATATATGTGTATTGCTGTGATGGGCGGTGCTCCAAGCCGTTCGTACAAATAAAATTGGCGATATTTGAAATCTTGAATGGTGCCCAGCTTGCTTGAAAAAGTTGCCGTCTCGTCGTGTATCGTAAAGTCAGGTAGGGTTTTGTAAGTTTTCTTCAAGCGCTTTTTTAACAATTCCATAACCCGATCAAGAAAAATAACCAATTTTAGTTCTAACTCAGCCGTAATCTAAGGTCATTTGATAGCGAATCAATTACCATTCAAAAAAGAATAACAACACTGCGGTTTTTGGGTTGTTGTTCTTCTAAGCTTAAGTTACCAAAGAACTGCAATAGCTTCAGAAATGGTTCTAATGAAACTGCGGAAAACGCGAAATTTTTCTTTTCCTTTTTTGTTATCCCGTATTTGACATTTCCGGCTGAGTAAACGGTTCGGTCAAGCCGACAATCAGTTTCCCAAAAGTGTTAATGTGCGTTTCCTCATCAGCTAAAATCTCCTCCAGCAGTCGCCTTGTTGTGTAGTCGCCTTCTTTCGCCGCTGCTTGTATTCCCTCTTTGTAGAGTTCGATTGCTCCCTCTTCATCTCGTTCGTCCTGCGTGAGCATTTCGATGAGGCTGCCTCCAACGAAAATCGGCTCAGGCGTGGTTGTAGGGACACCGTCAAGGTAGTCAAGCTGCTCGGCCAGACGTTCGGCATGTTTCATTTCGGCGATGGCTATCTTTCGGAAGACGCCTTCTACGACGGCGCCGTCAATCCCTGTGACTTGAACGTGTTGCCACATGTACTGAATACTGACTTGTAGTTCGCGGGCTATGGCTTTGTTTAGAAAGTCTAAGAGTTTTTCAGAAACCAAATCTTTCACCTAAAAAAGCTAAGTTAAGCTTGATATATAAATCCAGCCCAACCCGATAAAGCGCACATACCTTTCATGTTAAAACTTGTATCGGACGGGTTTAACGCTTAAAAGGTAATCGACTCTATTTTTAGACATGGCTTCCCAGTCGATCAGTCCTTTTCAGGCTTTCTTAATGGTTTTGCTCATTATTTTCTGGGGAAGCTCATTTGTGGTTGTCAAGCAGCTTCTGAATGTTGGGTTAACGCCGATTGCAATAGCAACTTTTCGGTTCCTGTTGGCTGGCGTACTCTTCCTTGTCGCGCTTGCAATTAAAAAGCGGGTAAGCCCAACTTACAGGCTAAGCGTCGAGCGCAAAGACCTGCTTGTTTTGTTGGCGCTGGCGTTGACAGGCGTAACTTTCTTCTTCACAATACAGTACACGGGAATTCAAATGGCTGGAGCATCAATAGCCGCAATAATGGTTTGTCTGCTTTCACCTATATTGATCACAATTTTTTCGGTAAAACTGTTTGGGGACAAATTAAGAAGAAAGCAGTATATCGGCGTTGCAGTCGCCGCTGCGGGCACGTTACTGGTTGTTTTGGCTGACCTTCTGAACCTTGAGGGAAGCATGACTTTCTTGATTGGCACTTTGATTTTGCTTTCAACTCCGTTTCTGTGGGCAGGCTACAGTTTGCTGGGACAAAAAATCATGAAAAAGTATGATGCCTTCCTTGTTGTTGCTTACGTAAGCCTGATCGGCGGAGCATGCTTAATTCCGTTCTCGTTAGCTGAAGGATCTTTCATGCAGCTCTTCACCATGAACCTCGGTGACTGGCTAAGCGTGCTTTATTTGGCTTTTACCTGCTCGCTCCTTGGTTACTACATTTGGTTTTACGTGCTCAAGAAGGCTGGAGCAACAGCAAGCACATTCCTTTTCGGTGAACCCCTGATAACTGCGGTTTTCGCAGTAATTTTCGTCAGCGAAACACTCTACCCGTCTGTCATCGTGGGCGCAGTCCTGATTTTCATAGGCGTTTTCCTGGTCACTTTTAATAACCGAAAAAACAAAGCCTAATCAAAGCCGGGGGTTCGGAGAAGGAAAATTCTAATATGAATCGACTCAGTTTCTTAATCCAAACAACTTAAATCAAGCCTTGAATAAGCAAACTGTGCGGGCCGGTCGTCTAGCCTGGTTAGGACGTTGGCTTTACACGCCAAAGGTCGCCGGTTCAAGTCCGGCTCGGCCCACTTTAGATTCCCAAAAGCAGCTTGATTTAAGCTCTCTTGATTTTGTTGACCGTTACAGAATTCCGTAACGTTATTACGGTTTTCCGTAACGTTTAATCCTGAACCGTCAAGGGAGGCAAGTTGTTTGAGCAATTCCGCTTTTTTGGCTCTTATGCGGTGGCGTAATACCCGACTGTAAGCTGGGTCAAAGCTCTCAGGGGACTCCAAAAACTTTAATTCGTTTTTGCTTAACATTTTTACCCGTCCTTAATTTAATGCAAGAGGTTTTCGGCTATTTAACACCTTGATTTTTCGATGCTACAAGGTGCTAATAGCTCCCTACCATAACATCGATGTTATGACAGGGGCAATGCCGTTGGGTGTAAAAAGTTTGATTTATCTTCAATCAGCAAGACTCTTATTCAATTTGACAGCTATTAATCGTTTGAGGCTCTATCGGTGGCAAGCGAAGCTCGAACTCGCAAAGAACTAATAGACAAAGCTCTTATTCGCGCAGGTTGGTCACCTATAGTAGAATATTCTAAAAATGCTATCTATGATCATGCGGCAGTAACGGAGTATCCAACGGACAATGGCCCTGCAGACTATGTTTTGTTTGACAAAGGTGTTCCTGTTGGTATTGTTGAGTCAAAGCGCTTGGGTCTTGGGCCTCAAAACGTTCTTGTTCAAGCCCAACGTTATTCGCGCGGGTTTAGGGGTAGCCCATTCAACTATAATGGTTACCACACCCCATTCATTTACTCAACAAATGGTGAGGTCTTTTGGTTTCAAGATTTGCGGGATATGCGGAGCCGTTCAAGAGAAGTTGCAACCTTTCACACACCTTCCGCATTGAAAGACTTTCTGGCAAATGATGGAGCCGAT
>CAVYHV010000033.1:0-13152 GCA_963768425.1 Candidatus Bathyarchaeota archaeon
CTCTGGCTTGTCCCTAAAATATCAACCCTAGATTTTGGGATTAAATACTAATCTTTCTCTCCCCCAAAAATATCCACGGAACGCCATATTTATCATGAAATTGGCCATAGACTCCAATGGGCAAATCATGTAGTTCTTGGTACCGAACCGGTGTTTTGTCTGCCCCCTCTGATAGCTTATCAAATACCGCTTTCAATTCATCGTAGGTCTTGCCAGTGACAAATATGGCAAATGTATTCCCTTGTATTGGATTAAATGTGGGAGATGCCATCCAATCAGTAGCCGATATGTCAATATCGCCATTTTTGAGATGTGCATTGATAATTCTGTTGTGTTTTTCTGGTGGGAGCATATCTTTCATAGGGGTATCGCCAAGCCTTGTTAAAGATAATTCTCCTCCGAAACATTTGTGGTAAAAGGTCATTGCTTCAGCACAGTTGCCGTCAAATAAAAGAAATGGATAAGTTTTTAACATTTTCTTACCCTTCATTTTTTAATTTCATAAGAAAATCTAACATATTTAATTGCTGAATGCTCTTAAGAATTTGTGATTGTAACACCACAACATACGGTAAGCCAGCTGGCTTGTCCCAATATTACGCGTTGAAGTAAGTTGGTGAAACCGCTTTATCGAATCTTCTTATGTTTTGAGCCGCTTCTCGGTTAAGAACCAAGCAAAGTATGCTAAGCAACGCGTAGACTGTAACTTGGTTCAAACCTCTAACCTTATTCGTCGCCATGCCAAACTGAGTCTTTAAGAAGCTATTCACTGCTTCAATGGGCGGTCGCTTATGATACTCCCTCTTCTGATCCTCAGGGCCAGAAGTCCTAAACTTCTTATCCACTCGCAAAACGTCTTTAGCACCTGGCGTCTGGTTCGACGGATAAGGAATCACAGCCTTGTCAACTGCAGCTCTAATTCTACCATCGCTGTATTGACTGTCGGCAATTAGATTTCTCAGTTTGACTCCTGAATTCTTCAGAACCAGTTTTGCCCTCTCAAGAATAGTTAAGGAATGCCTCTTCTCATTCTGATTAGCTGAAGCAAACAAACAAGATAACGGAAGCATGGTCTCTGAATCAATCGATAGATGAATCTTATAGCCTAAGGCATAGCTTCGTCCTGTTCTTCCAACCCTTGCTTCTTTGTCTGAATATCCTGTTTGATTATCCATTGGTTCGCGTGTGCTCCAGGCTTTGATAAAGGATGCATCCAAGACAACGTCAACTTCATGGGTACCGTTGCACTTTAAGAGCTCGACCACTTTTTCGTCGATTATTTTGTTGATGTTGTCTTCGCCTATCTTTCGCGTGAACCTGCTTAGAACGCTTCTGGAATAAGCTGCTTCGCCTGGTTTAAGCAGGCATATTTTTCTCAACCTTTGGTCAACATCTAAGAGTCTTGTCATTTCCCTGAGACTGCGAACGCCTTTCATGCGCATGACAAGAAATGTTTTGAGAATGCCCAAGGGATTTCTTGGAGGTCTTCCCGGACCATTAGTGTGCAGGCTACTGCAAACAACGGTTTTGTGCTGTGTTGAATAACTTAAATATTAGTTCTGAACAGAACGCTTGATTATGAGTGATTTGAGAGATTGGAAAGGTTACAATGAAGCGTTAGTAAAACGGGGTTTGATTTTGCTCGATTTAGATTTTGTTGTCGGGTGGTCCAGAGAGCTTAAAGCAATGAACTCATCCAAAGAAGGCGCAAGATACTGCTACCCAGAATCATTCATCAAACTATTAGCGGTGGTACACGCGTATGTTTTGCCGTATCGGCAGCTGGAAGGCTTCATACGTGGACTCAGCCAATACGTTGATGGACTCAAAGCGCCAGACTACACTACTATCTGGTGGCGAATCTCAAAAATGAAGGTCGATTTAGCCGCATCTGTTGCGCTGGACAAGGATGTCACTATCGCGGTGGACTCAAGCGGCATAAAGGTCTCTAATCGAGGAGAATGGATCCATAAAAAATGGAAGGTTAAGCGTGGATTCATCAAGATACATATCGCTGTTGACACTAAAACCAAGCAGATCCTCGCCATTGAAGTAACCAAAGAAGACGTGGGAGATGGACGCATGCTTAAGCGCCTGGTTGATGGCTCAGCCAGTAAAGCCGCTTTGAGTGGCGTTATCGCTGATGGCGCGTATGATTCTAAGAATAATTTCAGGATGCTTGCTGATATGGGCATTGATCCGTTGATTAGGGTGCGCAAGAACGCTTCGTTTAAGGGTGGGGGCTGTATGCCTCGCAAGTTCGCTGTAGTTGAGCAGCTTGGCAATGTTGATTGGAGACGCGAGAGGGGTTATGGTTATCGGTGGATGGCTGAGTCAGCGTTCTCATCTTTGAAGCGGATATTTGGAGAGTACATCTGCGCAGTTAAGTGGCCTAACATAGTCAGAGAGTTGCTTCTGAAAGCTTCAATTTACAACCTTTTCATGAAAATGAACCTAAACTGACCTCCAAACCAAAAAGCAACAAAGCAAGGACCTGAAAGGAACACTCAGTCATTCGACACAGCACGGTTTTGGCAAAGCTTAAGTCTGCGTTTCGAAAGAGGACTTCTAGGGTCTCGTGTTCATCTTGTCCCGCTTGGGGTCACCTCCTAAGCTTGGACGTTTCTCAAAAAATACGAGACCCACCCCAAACATAAATGTTAGGAATTTCGGGACAAACCAGCGCGCTTTAAGGTTAATGGTAAATAGCAAGCAAAATAAGAGATTTTTCACACGGCCTCAACAAAACTGGCGCGCTGACTTTTTTGCCGCATTTTATGAAATCGTTTACTATTTTAACGTATATTGTTGCATTTTTCAGTAGAAAATGGCGATTTTATCGTTTTGCTCTATCGATTGTGACAAGCGTTAAATATGAAATAGCTAAACAGGCTAATTACAGAAAAAGAAGGAAAAAAAATGAGAAAAATGAAAACCCTAAGAAACGAAATTGTAGTAATAACGTTTAGTGTATTCTTTATGCTCTCAATGACAGCTTCAATGATGCTAGTGCCAAGCGCCCACGCGCAGACCAATATTCCGGTGTATGCCTACATCAACGCCTCGCCTAACCCAACAGGCGTCGGTCAAGGAGTCGAAATTATCATGTGGGTCAATGTGATTTTCGGTGGTAACGCGGAAATACCCAATAGTTATCGATTCCACAATTACCAGCTGGTCATCACGGCACCTGGCGGCACAAACACAACGGAAACCTTTGCTACGGTCTCAGATACAACCTCAGCACAGGACTATTACTTCACTCCTAACACTGTCGGCACGTACATGCTCACCTTCAATTTTCCGGAAACAGCAGTAACTGCTAGCAACGATCCCGAATCAACCCTCATTGGTGATACCTATCTTCCAGCGACTGCATCAACAAGCCTTACCGTTCAATCAACGCCAATAACCGGAATTCCGCAAACTCCGCTTCCGACTGCATTCTGGACGCGACCCATATACGGTGAAAATACCGCTTGGTACACGCTCGGATCAAACTGGCTAGGTTTCGGTTCACCTGGCTACATAGCGCTCGGCCTCGGACCTAATTTGGGAGGCAACGGGGAAGAGTTCGGGCCATCGACGAACGTAGGGTCACTGACTTCTCATATCATGTGGACAAAGCCTGAGGCATCAGGCGGAGTCGTCGGACAAACTGCCACTACAATAACAGCAAACACTTACGCTGAGGGATCTGCATACGATCAAAAATACCAAAATCCGATAATTGTGGACGGAATGCTCATCTACACACAAGACATCAGTCAAACTGAACCCCAAGCAGGACCAACCGTATGCATTAACCTACAAACAGGACAACAAATTTGGAACTCCTCTATACCTGCACTATCATTCGCCTACGTATACGACGCCGAAGACCCCAACCAACACGGAGTTTGGCCACCAATGCCTAGTTGCATCAGTAAGCGCGGGTCCCCCAACTTTTGGGACTAACTGGAAGTTTTATGACGCTTTCACAAGCGACTACCTATTCACCTTAACCAACATTCCAGGGCAAGGATTCTTTGGACCTGCTTCAAATACAGCAACAATGATGGGTCCGAACGGCGAATATCTGATAGCGTTCCTCACTAACTATGGAACACCAACGAGTCCAAATTGGTATCTGCAAGAATGGAATTCATCCAGGATTTGGGACGATCAATACTCTGGTCCATCAACAACGCCAAATATTCCTCCGCCGATAACCAATGGAGCCGACCCAAGCTTATATGACTTTAACGTTTCGTTACCATGGCTCAACACTGCAACGCTCAACGGCGCACTCATAGGATCCATGACTGTTAGCGCAGGTATCCAAGGTGATACATTGCTTGCGTTCGCTGGCAATCTGCCCAATCCGGGCACCTTCGTATTCGCTATGACCGCCCCAAGCTCCGCTCCCTATGAATGGTTCGGAATCAACCTCAATTCAAGCGCCGGTACCCTTGGTGCAAAGTTATGGTCAAACACGCTTCAACCACCACCAGGCAACATCACTGTCCTATGGGGCGGAATTGACCCAGTTAACAATGTATTCGTTGAAAACTATAGGGAAACTGAGCAGTTCGTCGGGTACAGTTTAGCTACAGGACAAAAAGTTTGGGGTCCAACCGCAGGACAAGCGCCACTTGATTACTACGGCTCAGACGCGTCAGGTAGTATAAGCGATACAATGGCTTTCGGCAATATGTACAGCAGCGCCTACGCAGGGATACTCTACTGCTACAGCACAAAGACAGGCAACTTACTGTGGACATTCGGTAACGGTCCAGCAGGATCAAACAACAGTACAAACTCGGGCGTTGAAACTCCTTTCGGTCATTATCCAACCTTCATAAATGCTGTTGGTTCAGGAGTAGTATACCTCGTCACCACAGAACACACTGAGGAAACACCGATTTTCAAGGGTGCAGTTGCACGTGCTATCAATGCAACAACAGGGCAACAAATCTGGGCTCTTTCGGACTACACAGGCGAATTCTTGACTAGTAGCTACGCCATGGCCGACGGTTACAACACGTGGTTCAATGGCTACGACAACCAAATTTATGTCGTGGGCAGAGGACCAAGCCAAACAACAGTCAGCGCTGGACCACAGGTCACAACCCTTGGAAGCAACGACGTCATATCAGGCACAGTGATGGATGTTTCCGCAGGCACAAAGCAAACTGAGCAGGCAGGCGACTTTCCAAACGGAGTCCCATGTGCATCTGACTCGATCATGACTCAATGGATGGGCTACGTTTATCAGCAGCAGCCAGGACCAGCCAACTTCATTGGAGTTCCAGTCACAATAGGCGTCACTGACTCTAATCACAACACCTACATCATAGGCACCACAACAACCGACGAGAGCGGCATTACACACTAACATGGACACCCACCATAACGGGCAATTACACCGTCTATGCCCACTTCGGCGGCACAAACGCTTACTGGCCATCAAGCGAAGAAACCAGCTTCAACGTAATGAGTGCTCCACCAACCACAGCACCAACAGCTACACCACTTACAGGCTTAGCATCCACTGCAAGCTTAGAATATGGCATCGCAGCAGTCATTATAGTCATAATCATAATCGGCGCAGTACTCGCGTTGATTATGCTCAGAAAGAAACCATAAAGCAAACAAACGACAACAAAATCAACATCTTTCTTTTTTTTGTTTTCTTAAAAAATCAAAAATAGATATGGGCTGTAAAGACTCGGATAAATCTCTGCAATAGCTAAAGTTTCGATATTGCAATTGGGTTACATGATTTTAAATTAATTTCAATTACATGGATCCTCTTTCGTCTTTATCCAATCCCATGCACTTCGTGTGTATGACCAAATTTACCTCCAAACAGGCAGGTGTATAATAGCTTACTTCATTTGCTTTTTAAGATAATGCGGGTTTGGGCAAGTCGGTTGAGTTGCGGACCTGAACAGGTTCAATTCAAGTTTGTGTAAAATTTAGACCAAAACAGTCAATGTTGTATTTTAAGCAAATCAGTTAGGGTGACATTAGGGGTCCTTATCGTGAAATCGAAAAAAGCTCTGTTAAGGACCTGTTTTCGTAAAATGTCTTGAATATAGGATTTTGGCGCCCAGGCCTAGGTCTATACTCGGGTTTTAACTCGGAAAACAGAAAAACCGTTTCTCCCATTTTTTGTTTATCTTGTAAAGACGTTGTTAAACTTTGATTTCTCCTGAACTTGAATAGTTCTTTCTAGAGGTGATTATTTTTGGAAAATAAAGCGCAGACAAACTTTCAAGACTTTCCCTTCAAATTCATTGGAGCCAAGATTAACCGAACCAATAAACGTGCCTGGCGATCAGGATCCCACTGTAAGATGCAGCGCCCCTAAGGTTTCCCCGGATATCAAAACAGACCTCAAATAGTTAAGATTTCTGAAAGTTCTCCGACGCTCTTACGTTGTTCATCCCGATCAGGAGCACACCTGCTTACACGAAAGAGCGATCATATAGTTTGTTTATTCTTTTTTGATGTTTCGCTGCGTGCCATTTATATCCGACTTCAATGTGCAAGGGGTATTCGAGAAGGAAAAATTACACGTGAATTCTCCCGGTGCTTCTCGCGAATTTGGTTATCTTAGAAAATGGGTTCCGATTGCCCTTTTGATAGGTACCATCAGTGGATTGGGAGCTATTCTTTTCTACGAAGCAATTAGATTCACAAGCACAATCTTGCTCGGCGATGTTGCGGGTTTTTTTGCTCCTTCACCGGTTGGAGAAGGCGGAACCTTGGCATTAATTTCGTCGCGTCTATATTTGATTCCTTTGGTGACTACTGTTGGAGGACTTTTGAGTGGTATAATCGTTTATGGGCTTGCGCCAGAAGCCGAGGGTCATGGAACTGACGCAGCGATAGATGCTTTTCACAATAAAAAAGGTGAGATCCGATCAAGAATTCCTTTGGTTAAGCTTGTAGCTTCAGCAATAACAATTGGATCTGGAGGAAGTGCAGGCGGGAAGGTCCTACGGCACAGATAGGAGCAGGCTTCGGTTCCTTCTTGAGCAGGAGACTTCATCTCAGCTTGCACGACAGGAGAATCGCAGTTGCAGTCGGTATAGGTTCAGGAATAGGCTCCATTTTCAAGGCACCCTTTGGAGGAGCAATAATGAGTGCGGAGATTCTTTACCTTGGAGACTTTGAGGTAGAAACGCTGCTACCTGCTTTCATAGCTTCAACAGTTGGTTACAGTATATTCGCGTCATATGCCGGATGGACGCCTATATTTGGTTACTTGAATCTAAGTGCTTTCACTGCCCCGCTTGACTTGCCTTTTTACGCTATTTTGGGTATAGCCTGCGGGTTAGTAGGTATAGTTTACGTTAAAGGGTTCTACGGTATGCAGTGCTTTTTTCCAGAAGCTGCGAATGCCGCGTTTCCTTAAGCCCGCCCTTGGAGGATTGTTGGTGGGCATCATTGGAATGTTCTTACCGCAAGTGCTTGGCATGGGTTACGGTTGGCTTCAGATAGCGATGACGGGTAACTTTGTATTGTTACCCATAATCTTGATTCCAATAATTATCGTAGCTAAAATAGTTGCAACCTCTCTTACGGTAGGTTCAGGAGGTAGCGGTGGAGTTTTCGCACCGTCTCTGGTTATAGGCGGTTTGCTGGGAGCAGCTCTATGGATATTGCTTGACATGCTTTTTCCAAATTTCGGTATTGTTATTGCGGCATTTATTATAGTGGGTATGATGGCGTTTTTCGGAGGCGTGGGCAAGGTACCTATTGCGGTTATACTCATGGTTAGTGAAATGACTGGCGGATTTACTCTGTTAGTTCCCTCAATGATAGCCACCACCGTTGCCTACGTAATTGCAGGGAAGACTACTATTTATAAAAGCCAAGTTCAATCAAGGGCTGAATCTCCTGCACATCAGAAGTGAATACTCCATTCCTCTGCTTCAGAAACTTTTCGTGAAAGATGCAATGACTAAAAATGTAATCACAACTTCTGCAAACGCTTTAGTTTCAGAAATCGCTGAAACATTATCAAAGAACGGAATAAGGGGTATCCCAGTGTTGGATGACAACAGTCGACTCGTCGGCATGATTACGCTCACGGATGTTCTTCAAGTCCATCCAGATCAGAGAGCTGCTACTAAGGTGAGCTCCATAATGTCGAAAGAGCTTATTACAACAACTCCTAACGAAAGCCTCTATACAGCCTTTGATAAGATGACGGGCAATCAGGTTGGACGCTTACCAGTCCTTGAACAAGAGGGCAACTTCAAGTTGATAGGTATAATCACGCGAGAAGATATCTGGCGAGTCTATAATGTTGAGATTAGGTCAAAACTGGATGAGGTTAAACTTTCTGGAACCGTGGAAGAAAATTGATAATTACATTTCTAAAAAGAAAAAAATAACTGATTATAGCTCTACAACGCTAAAAATATTGCTAAATTCTTTTTTACTCCTTCTGGAGAGGATTCTTGCTTCTCTTAATTTTCAGCTCTGTAAGATTTTTATAGGTTTTGAAAAAAGATTGCTTGACGCTGGAAAATGTAGATGAGGCAATGGAAATTTGGTTTCTGCTAGATATTGCTTCTTCGTGTCCCATTAATCTGAAGAAGTGAATTTTCAACTGATCAGTTATCAGGAAGGCAAGCAAAGCGTAGCCCCACACGAAGGCAGCGAAACCCCATCCAATCGGATTCATAAATACACCGTAGACAGCGAACAACGTTGCAACAACTTGAGTCCCCTCTGTGGCCACAAAAAGAATACTGGCTGGAAGAGGTCGTTTCCAGAAATGGTTCACTCCAGTTCGCGCCAAATAAATCGTGAGGTGCCCAGCTACAGCCATTTTAAGGAAAATCAGCGACTGCAGCGTGCTAAAGCTTAAGTGGAAAACGTTCAAGCCAATTAAGAAGAGCAGGAAGCTTGAAACAACACCTGTCGCGCCAAGCAGAGAAGCCACAATCAATACACCGCGCATGTTCCAGCGAACGGGTTTCTCTTGCACCCTCACATTATCGTAAGCAATGGTCATAATTGGAATGTCGTTCAACAAAGCCAGAATGACTAGCATAACTGCCGTCAGTGGATAGAAGTTGAAGGCAAGAATGGCAAGCGACAAGAAAATTAATACACGAGTAGTCTCTGCGATGCGGTAGACAGCGTAATTGGTCATGCGCTCAAAAATCCTGCGGCTCTCTTTTATAGCGTCAATGATGACGGAAAGCCCTGGCTTTGTTAGAACCACATCCGCCGCGGATTTAGCTGCGTCAGTTGCTCCTGCAACAGCAACTCCAGCGTCTGCTTTCTTTAATGCGGGTGCATCGTTAACTCCATCGCCGGTCATGCCGACAATGTGCCCTTTCTCTTGGAGCAGTTCAACAATGCGATATTTATGCTCAGGAAAAACTTGGGCAAAACCATCTGCACTCTCAATAATGCCTTTCGCTTCACTGTCGGGCTTGTCAATGAAAGATGAAGCAGGTATAATGTTTGTGCCTAGATTAACTTCTTGAGCAATCTGCTTAGCAATAGCGATATGGTCTCCAGTGACCATCTTGACGTTTATGCCCATCTTTTGGGCTGTTTTTATTGTTTCAGCAGAGTCCTCTCGCGGTGGATCGTAAATTGCAAGAAGCCCAACAAATTGCCAGTTACCCTCTTCGTCTCCCTTGATTATTCCTAAGGATCGATGTCCCTTGGCTGCAAAAGTGTTTACAATCTCATTAACTCTATTTTCGATTTCGGTTTTGTTGGAGACAAGAGACAAAACAACCTGCGGCGCGCCCTTAGCAACTCTGAAACGATCATGATTATTGGTCTCCACATCAGCTTCCGTTCTTTTTAAAACAGGGTCAAAAGGCTTAAAATCAATTATACTGTATCGACCAAGAGCATCGGCAACTGCGCTGATCGACTTGGCTTTGCTGATGACAGCATCGTCTATAGGATCGTGATTTTCTTCCCTGGAAGCTAATGTTCCATACAAGAGAGCATCGTCGATTTCGAACTTGCCCAAAGCTTGTGCTTCCGCAATAGTTAGTTCATTCTTTGTTATGGTGCCTGTCTTGTCTGAACATAACACGTCAACTCCTGCCATTTCTTCGATTGAAACCAACTTGCTCACTATAGCTTCTTTTTTGGCAAGCACGATTGCTCCAACAGCCATGGTGACTGTCAATACAGCGGGCAATGCTACTGGAATTGAAGCTACAACCAAAATTAGCGCAAACTGCAGAATAGCTAAGGGGTTGGCATGTCTAAATAGAGCTGCAATAACAACGGCAGAAACCATTATTGCCGCAAGGATAATCAGGTAGTTTCCTATTCTTATGACTGCTTTTTGGAAGTGGCTTACAGTTTTAGCTTCAGCGACCAGTTTGGCGGTTTTGCCAAAGAAACTGCTTACCCCTGTTGCCACGACGTAAGCGTCCATCTCCCCTTGTCTAATAATTGCTCCTGCATAGGCTATGTCAGAAATGTGTTTCTCTACGGGCAGGGATTCTCCGGTTAATGCGGATTCATCTGCGAGCAAATAGGTGCCCTTCATCAGTTTAACATCGGCAGGAACAATGTCGCCCAAGCGGACACGTACTACATCACCTGGTACAAGCTCCTTTGATGGAATCTCATGCCATGTACCATCTCTTAACACGCGGGCTTTAGGGGCAAGTCGTTTTTTCAATAATTCAATTGCATTGTCAGCTTTCCGTTCTTGCCAAAATCCCACAACTGCATTCACGATTAACAAAGTGAAAATAATTGCAAAATCGTCATAGTGCTGTATAATTATAGAAAGTATTGAAGCAATTTCTATCATCCATGGAATAGGTCCCCAAAAGTAACCCAAAAATTTGCGAAAAGGACTAACTTTCTTTTCAGGAATCTCATTAGTGCCATACTTCTGTAGTTTTCGGGCTACTTCTTCGGTGGATAGCCCAGTCTTAACATAGATTGAAAATGGAGTTTCTTCTTCTGATGTTTTTTTGGATTCTTCGGATTCCACGTATAAAGCCCTCTATTCGACTAAAATGTTTACTGCATCTCTGGTTTTTCCAGTAGACAACAAATAACTCTTAAAACAAATCCAAAGGCTCTAGCACCATTAAAACTTTTTCCGGAACTTAATTCAAACTACATCTGAAATGCCGTAAATCTTATGTTTTCTTGCTTTGAAAATTGCAGCAAGCTACTTTTCAGCAGTTTTGGTTTTTGTTTCTTTGTTTTTGGTTTTGCGTTTAGGGATTTTTGGGAAAGAATTGTATAGGGCAGAAGCTCTTGCTCGGATAATTTTTCTTGTTTCAACCGTGATAGGCGACGTTTCGATCAGGTCGTCAAGTTTCTTTTTGTTTTCTTCTATTCTTTTTGTGAATTCCTCGTTGGATATTTTGCCTTCTGATTTTAGTTTTTTCACTTCTTGCATGTGTGAGGCCATTAGCTCGAATTGTTCGTCAATTTCTGTTATTGAGACAGTTTCGGTTTGCGGTATTTTTTTACTTACGTAGCGGAAAGCAAGGGCACCTGGAGAACGATTGAGATGAAGGCTACTCCGAGCACCATTGTGTTTAACATGTTAATGTCTCCCTGAGAGATGACTGCAGAAGTTGTTATTGTTGCCACTAAGGCAATGGACAAAGCCCTCGGACTCCGCCAAGCATAGCAATGTTACGCCAAACTGTGGATATTTTGTCGCCGAATTTATTGAATACTGTGAGAATTGGATAAACTGTGGCAGCTCTTGCTATGGTCACAGCAGCGTAAGCTGCAATAATGATCAAAACTGATTGCGAAAGTGTGATAAGGTTTGTTTCGAAACCGATGATTGTGAACGCTATCGAGTTGCCTAAGAAGGCTGCTATCTGCCAGAAAGTGGTCACAGCTTCTTTTGATGCGGGTTCCATGGCGGATCGCATTGTAAAGTTACCAAAGTACAATCCTGCTACGGCAACCGCTATCAGTCCTGAGGCGCCTATTCCCGTTGCTAAAGCGTAGGACCCGTAAACTACCGCTATTGCTAGGATGGTTTCTGCCACTTTGTCCTCTATTAGACTTGAGAGCAATTCGCCCAGGAAATGCGACTCCTATGCCGATTAAAACACCTGCGCCTAGATTAAACCCGAAACTGAAGATTGTTTGCGTTATCGCGACTTTTTGAAGACCGATAGTTGAAAGAATTACTGAGAAGATAACAATTCCAGTGGCATCATTGAACGCTGCTTCGGTGTCAAGTAACGTAGATAGCTTTAGAAGGAACCTTGACCCGTCGAAAAACCTCTAAAACCGTAACTGTGTCCGTTGGAGCAATTAGCGCAGCGAAAAGAAAAGAAACATATGGAGAAAGACCAACGACCTTCCATAAAATAAACCCTCCAACGGAAGTCGCTATCAAGACACCCACGGTCGCTAAGGCTAATGAAGGCTTGATTACAGCCTTTAGATCACTGGCGCGAAGGTGAATCATTGCTTCAAAAATCAATGGTGGAACCACTAAACCCACGAAAAGTCCGCCTCCACCGCCTTGAAGCAGATTGAGTATAGATTGATCTCAGTTGAGAAATCAGATTTTGGAAAGATCCACCTTGCAATGTAAGCGAAGATGCGATGACAGTGACTAATACTCCTGCTAAAACTAAAATCAGAGTGTACGGTATCTTGAGCTTGTTAGACAGAACCGCGGCTAAGAAAGCCATAAGCAGAAACGCCGCTACAATGAGCTCAATACTAGGAGCCAATCAATCGCCTTCTCTTTCGCTACAATTTCGTGGTAAGCGATTGTTTTGTAATTCTCCAAAGCAGTTAATCAATCTGTCCCGAACAAGCAGCCGCAAAAGAAGTGGGATTCTAACCAAAATTAATCGGATTCGAGCCTGAGAGGAACGGTGTAAAACTAATTTTGATTTAGGGAATTGCCAATTTTATTGCAATATATCAGGGTCTTCATAGACTGTTTTTCACATATGAGAAGAAATTTTTAAAACTAAATTTGAGTTTTCACACAGCCTCGAAACGGTTTGAGTCTCTTCGGATTCATCCCACGGCAGGTCTGAATCCTACTTCATTACTGAAATTCAGCCTGAGTTTCTTAAGCAAGAAACAAGAAATCAAGCTCAATTGCACTCTTATCTTGCAAAATAACGTGAAATGGATGGTTTTGGCGCCCAGTGGATTGAA